>NZ_JBGEHM010000012.1:0-1060 GCF_041403465.1 Jannaschia sp. 2305UL9-9 | reverse complement strand
TTCACCCCTGCCGCTGGAACGACAAAGGCCCCCGCGAGGGGGGCCTTTGCGCTTTCTGCCGTCGGCAGATGTTTCGGGCGACAGGTCGCCTTACTCGACGATCTTCGACACCACGCCGGCGCCGACGGTGCGGCCGCCTTCGCGGATGGCGAAGCGCAGGCCCTGCTCCATCGCGATCGGCGCGATCAGCTCGACGCCGAACGACACGTTGTCGCCGGGCATGACCATCTCGGTGCCCTCGGCCAGCTGAACCGTGCCCGTCACGTCCGTCGTGCGGAAGTAGAACTGCGGACGGTAGTTCGCGAAGAACGGCGTGTGACGGCCACCCTCGTCCTTGGTCAGGATGTAGGCCTCGGCCTCGAACTTCGTGTGCGGCTTCACGGACGCGGGCTTGCACAGCACCTGGCCACGCTCCACGCCGTCACGGTCCACACCGCGCAGCAGCGCGCCGATGTTGTCGCCGGCCTCACCACGGTCCAGCAGCTTGCGGAACATCTCGACGCCCGTGCAGGTCGTCTTCTTGGTGTCGCGGATGCCGACGATCTCGATCTCGTCGCCGACGTTGATCACGCCACGCTCGACGCGACCGGTCACGACCGTACCGCGGCCAGAGATCGAGAACACGTCCTCGACCGGCATCAGGAAGGGCTGGTCGACCGCACGCTCGGGCGTGGGGATGTACTCGTCGACGGCGGCCATCAGCTTCTTGATCGACTCTTCACCGATCTCGGGGTTGTTGCCTTCCATCGCGGCCAGGGCCGAGCCGGGGATGACGGGGATGTCGTCGCCCGGGTACTCGTAGGAGGACAGCAGCTCGCGGATCTCCATCTCGACGAGCTCCAGCAGCTCCTCGTCGTCGACCTGGTCGACCTTGTTCATGTAGACGACCATCGTCGGGATGCCGACCTGACGGCCCAGCAGGATGTGCTCGCGCGTCTGGGGCATCGGGCCGTCGGCGGCGTTCACGACCAGGATCGCGCCATCCATCTGGGCGGCACCGGTGATCATGTTCTTGACGTAGTCGGCGTGGCCGGGGCAGTCGACGTGGGCGTAGTGACGG
>NZ_JBGEHM010000011.1:0-2500 GCF_041403465.1 Jannaschia sp. 2305UL9-9 | reverse complement strand
GTAACACTAACTGGAGGTCCGAACCCACACCTGTTGAAAAAGGTCGGGATGAGTTGTGCCTAGGGGTGAAAGGCCAATCAAACTCGGAGATAGCTGGTTCTCCGCGAAATCTATTTAGGTAGAGCGTCATCCGAATACCCCGGGGGGTAGAGCACTGGATGGGTAATGGGGCCCCACAGGCTTACTGATCCTAACCAAACTCCGAATACCCGGGAGTACTAGATGGCAGACACACGGCGAATGCTAACGTCCGTCGTGAAGAGGGAAACAACCCTGACCTCCAGCTAAGGCCCCTAATTCATGGCTAAGTGGGAAAGCAGGTGGGACGACCAAAACAACCAGGAGGTTGGCTTAGAAGCAGCCATCCTTTAAAGATAGCGTAACAGCTCACTGGTCTAAACAAGTTGTCCTGCGGCGAAGATGTAACGGGGCTCAAGCCATGAGCCGAAGCTGAGGATGCACATAGTGCATGGTAGCGGAGCGTAGTGTGACATTATCTCATTCCTCTTTTGCATCTTCGGGTGCATCGGAGGATCGAGATATTCGATGAAGCCGGGGCGTGAGCCATCCGGTGGAGAGATCACTAGCGAGAATGATGACATGAGTAGCGACAAACAGGGTGAGAGACCCTGTCGCCGAAAGTCCAAGGGTTCCTGCTTAAAGCTAATCTGAGCAGGGTAAGCCGACCCCTAAGGCGAGGCCGAAAGGCGTAGTCGATGGGAATCAGGTTAATATTCCTGAGCCAGTAGGACGTGACGGATCTCGAAGGTAGTTCATCCTTATCGGATTGAATGGGCTGCTTAGAGGTTCCTGGAAATAGCCCTACATGAGATCGTACCCTAAACCGACACAGGTGGACTGGTAGAGAATACCAAGGCGCTTGAGAGAACGATGTTGAAGGAACTCGGCAAAATACCTCCGTAAGTTCGCGAGAAGGAGGCCCGGTTTCCAGGCAACTGGAGGCTGGGGGCACAAACCAGGGGGTGGCGACTGTTTACTAAAAACACAGGGCTCTGCGAAGTCGCAAGACGACGTATAGGGTCTGACGCCTGCCCGGTGCCTGAAGGTTAAAAGGAGGAGTGCAAGCTCTGAATTGAAGCCCAGGTAAACGGCGGCCGTAACTATAACGGTCCTAAGGTAGCGAAATTCCTTGTCGGGTAAGTTCCGACCTGCACGAATGGCGTAACGACTTCCCCGCTGTCTCCAACATCGACTCAGCGAAATTGAATTACCTGTCAAGATGCAGGTTACCCGCGGTTAGACGGAAAGACCCCGTGCACCTTTACTACAGCTTCAGACTGGTATCAGGCCAGGCATGTGCAGGATAGGTGGTAGGCTTTGAAGCGGTGACGCCAGTCGCCGTGGAGCCATCCTTGAGATACCACCCTTGCCTCGCTTGATATCTAACCGCGGTCCGTTATCCGGATCCGGGACCCTCTGTGGCGGGTAGTTTGACTGGGGCGGTCGCCTCCTAAAGAGTAACGGAGGCGCGCGAAGGTTGGCTCAGAGCGGTCGGACATCGCTCGTTGAGTGCAATGGCAGAAGCCAGCCTGACTGCGAGACTGACAAGTCGAGCAGAGTCGAAAGACGGCCATAGTGATCCGGTGGTCCCAAGTGGGAGGGCCATCGCTCAACGGATAAAAGGTACGCCGGGGATAACAGGCTGATGATGCCCAAGAGTCCATATCGACGGCATCGTTTGGCACCTCGATGTCGGCTCATCTCATCCTGGGGCTGGAGCAGGTCCCAAGGGTACGGCTGTTCGCCGTTTAAAGAGGTACGTGAGCTGGGTTTAGAACGTCGTGAGACAGTTCGGTCCCTATCTTCCGTGGGTGTAGGATACTTGAGAGGAGTTGCCCCTAGTACGAGAGGACCGGGGTGAACGATCCACTGGTGGACCAGTTGTCATGCCAATGGCAGTGCTGGGTAGCTATGATCGGACAGGATAACCGCTGAAGGCATCTAAGCGGGAAGCCCCCCTCAAAACAAGGTATCCCTGAGAGCCGTGGTAGACCACCACGTCGATAGGCCGGAGATGTAAGTGCAGCAATGCATTCAGTTGACCGGTACTAATTGCTCGATAGGCTTGATTTGATCCAGTAGAAGCCATGCTTCGAACGACAACCAAGAGCATACACACACAATCAGCGTGCTCGACTTGGAATACCCCGCAGTCCCGAAAGGGACTGTCGGGACGATGTGAAAACACCCCGGACGGGGTGGGAACGCGCCTTTCTGCGAAAGACGCTGCCTCCCACTCCGGACCCTGCCCCGCAGGGCCGGTAGGTGTGATTCTTTGGTTTGGTGATCATAGCGCAAGCAAAACACCCGGTCCCATCCCGAACCCGGCCGTTAAGTGCTGTAGCGCCGATGGTACTGCGTCTCAAGACGTGGGAGAGTAGGTCATCGCCAAACCTAAAAATCACACCAATTCTCCATAAACACAAATAAAACACAAAAACCCCCAGTTGGATAAACACCAACCGGGGGTTCTTGCGTC
>NZ_JBGEHM010000010.1:0-20847 GCF_041403465.1 Jannaschia sp. 2305UL9-9 | reverse complement strand
TGCGTCTCAAGACGTGGGAGAGTAGGTCATCGCCAAACCTAAAAATCACACCAATTCTCCATAAACACAAATAAAACACAAAAACCCCCAGTTGGATAAACACCAACCGGGGGTTCTTGCGTCACAAACACACCAAAATAATAATACCAGCAGGAACCGCGTCAAAACGTCCCTGCATGGACGCGTGGAACCCACAACGCCTTAATCGCCAATAAGATGGCTTGTCCGGCGGAAGGGGCAGAACCGCATCAGACGCCAGTCCATCGCCAAACCCAAACCTCAATGAAAATCACGTGACTTCGGGATAACCCGAACATCACGCGGATGCCGCGAGGTATGGCTCGGGAGAGGTGCCTTCACATGGTCCGCCCGGGAAAGATCCGGCGCCAACTCATCCTCGGACAGACGCGACAAAACGTCGTTTCGATCCTCGATACGATGGGCCACAACGTGTACGACGGCATCGTCGAATTGCACGTGGCCATGCACTGCCATCAGGCGCGCTGACATGATCGGACGGCGATAGGTCGTGAACAGGTCAGGCCAGATGACGATATTCACCACGCCGGCCTCGTCCTCGAGGGTGACGAAGCATACACCCTTCGCGCTCCCGGGTTTTTGGCGGATCAGGACAAGGCCCGCAACGGAGCATCGCGCGTTGAAACGCAATGCACGGAGGTCGGAGGATCTGACATAGCCGGCGCGGTTCATCGCGCGACGCATGAAAGACATCGGATGCGCTTTCAATGACAGGCGCGCCGTCTGATAATCGGTCACGACATGTTCCCGCAGTGGCATCGCCGGTAGGATGTGGGGCGCTTCGTCCCCGACATCCTTGGCATCACCATGGGCGAACAGGGGCAGGTCCGGCGCGTTCCGAATGGCCTTTGCGTCCCACAGGGCCTGACGACGGTCAATGCCGCAGGATCGGAAGGCATCGGCATTCGCCAGATGCTCGCAGGTGCGTTTGGAGACACCTGTGCGGCGTCGCATGTCCTCGACCCCGGAATAGGGGTGACCGCGATGCGCCATCAGGCGATAGGCCTCCTCCTGCTTCAAACCCGACACCTGGCGAAAGCCGAGACGCAGGGCATGGCCCGTGCCCTCCGGCTCCAGCGTGCAGTCCCAGTCTGAAAAGTTCACATCCACCGGCAGAACGCGCACACCGGATCGTCGCGCCATATCGACGATCTGTGCCGGGGCGTAGAACCCCATCGGTTGGGAATTGAGAAGCGCGCAGGCGAAAACGTCCGGGTGATGGCATTTGAGATAGCTTGATACGTAGACCAGATGCGCGAAACTGGCCGCGTGGGATTCGGGGAAGCCGTATTCCCCGAACCCTTCGATCTGGCTGAAGCAACGGGCGGCGAAATCGGGGTCGTAGCCCCGTGCCACCATACGCCCGACCATCCGTTCCTTGTGGTCCGATACCAATCCCTTGGATCTGAATGTGGCCATTGCCTTGCGAAGCTGGTTCGCCTCCGCGCCCGAGAAACGGGCGGCGACGAGGGCGATCTTCATCGCCTGTTCCTGAAAGATCGGAACGCCCAAGGTGCGCCCGAGGATCTTTTTCAACTCGTCCGGGTCATGCGGTGGTCCGGGTTGGGGGTAATCGATGGAATCAGCCGTCTCGCCGCTGCGCCGACGTTTCAGGTATGGGTGCACCATGTCGCCCTGGATCGGACCGGGGCGAACGATGGCGACCTGTACCACCAAATCATAGAACTGACGCGGTCGCAGCTTGGGCAGCATGGCCATCTGCGCCCGGCTTTCGACCTGAAACACACCAAGCGAGTCGCCCCTGCACAACATGTCATAGGTCGCTTCGTCCCCTTCCTTGACCGTGGCCAGCTCCATCTCGATCGCCTTGTGTGCGCGCAACAGGCCGAAGCACTTGGCGATGCACGTCAGCATCCCAAGGGCCAGCACGTCCATCTTGAAGATGCCCAATGTCTCGATGTCGTCCTTGTCCCATTCGACGAAGCTGCGATCCGGCATGGCGCCATTTCCAATGGGAACGGTCGCGGTCAATGCCTCTTTCGTCAGAATGAATCCACCGACGTGTTGCCCGAGGTGGCGTGGCATTCCGATCAATTGGTCCGTCAGCTTGAGGACACGCCGGATATGCGGATCGGCGATGTTCACGCCGGTTTCCTCGGGGTGCATGTCTCGCGTGGACTGCCCCCAGCTGCCCCACGTCGTCTTGGCCAGGGCAGAGGTCACATCCTCGGACAGGCCCATGACCTTGCCTACTTCGCGAACCGCCATCCGGGGGCGGTAGTGGATGACCGTCGCGCAGAGCCCGGCATGGGCCCGACCGTAGCGTGCATAGATATGTTGGATGACTTCTTCGCGTCGCTCATGTTCGAAATCGACGTCGATATCCGGTGGTTCATTGCGGTCGGCGGACATGAAGCGTTCGAACAGAACATCGTTCAGGGCCGGATCGACAGACGTGATCCAGAGGCAGAAGCAGACGGCGGAATTGGCCGCCGACCCGCGTCCCTGACACAGAATGCCCTGACGCCGTCCGAAGGCGACGATTTCCTGAATGGTGATGAAATAGCGTGCCAGGTCCCGCTCGGAGATGAAGGCGAGTTCCATCTCGATCGCATCGCGTACCTTTTGGGGGATGCCATCCGGGTACCGGCGGGCCGCGCCCTCTTCCGTCAGGATACGCAGATGCGCATCGGGACTGCGGCCCTTGGGAATGTCGTCTTCGGGGTATTCGTATTTCAGTTCGGTCAGTGAAAAATTCAGCCGATCGGCGATGGCAAGGCTTTCGGCGATGGCATGGGGCCACCGATCGAACAGGCGGATCATTTCCTGCGGAGATTTCAGATGCCGTTCGGCATTGGCGGCCAGGTGAAACCCGGCGTCGGCCAGTTTCACCTTTTCGCGGATACAGGTCATCACGTCCTGAAGGGGGCGTCTTTCAGGCGCGTGATACAGCACATCGTTTGTGGCAACGCTGGCCAGTCCATGCTGCCGGGCCAACCGGTCCAACCGTTCGATCCGTGTGTGATCATTGCCCCGATAGTGGTGGATAAGGGCGATATGGCTCAGCCGGGGCAGGCGGGCCGTCAGGCGCGGGAGGTCGGCTTCGAAAGCGGAGAGGTCCTCGGGTGGTATGACGATCAGGATGTTGCCATCCTGATGTGCGGCCAGATCCGCCAAGCTTATGTCGCAGCGTCCCTTGGCCTGCCATGCTCCGTCAAGGTCATGCCGGCGCCCCTTGGAGATCAGCTGACACAGGCGCCCATATGCGGCGCGATCGGTGGGATAGGCCAGAAATTCCGCTCCACAGGCAAGGATCAACCGGGTGCCGATCAGGGGGGTCATCTGTGCGGTTGTCGCCTCGGCGTGCAGGCGCACGACACCGGCCATGGAATTGCGATCCGCGATGCCGATGCGATCATACCCCATGGAATATGCCGTCTCCACCAGGTCGACGGCATCCGAGGCCCCATGCAGGAACGAGAAATTGGACGCCAAGCCCAGTTCCACGAATGCGGCGCGCGGGTTGCGGGTGAACGGCTGGTTCGGGTCGAGGGTGCGTTTGTCAGGGGTGAGCGGAGCGTCGGGCATCTTGTCAGTCTGAAATCACCTCGGATGGATCGAATATGGCGGGTCGGGCAGGGGGCTCTGCCCCCGTCACCCCGGTGACCCCCCCCGAGGTATTTGCAGCCAGAGGAAGGGGGCGTGATTTTCCGAGCAGCCCGTAACATGTTGTTGAGCAGTATCCTGCAGGTTGTTGTTGCGGCGCAGGCTGAGGGCCCGATCGCCGTTCCAAGGGAAGGCCCCCCGTGGTCGTGCCGCCAAGCTGATGCCGGTCGCGGGGGCGCTGGACCTTGGGCCATGCACGGGGCCGCGGCGTGGTCATGGGCGTGGTCCGATCCGGTGTTTCGCGCAGTCGCCTCATGCAAACAGCCCGTGCAGAAACCAGTCCGGGTCCGCGCCGCGTCCATCGCCGGCTATTCCCTCGCGAAACAGCCAGTAACGCGCCCCGTCCGTGACCTCGACCTTGTAGTAGTCGCGCAGACGGGCGCTGGCCGCCGCGCGCCACCATTCCGGTGACAGACGTTCCGGCCCCTGATGTCGGCGGATCAAATAGGGCTTCCGGCGCCATTTGAAGCGGACGGGCGGCCCTTCGGGTACGGCATAGAGAACCTCGATCCGTTCCGGTGTCTGCAACAGGCGCACCGGGCGGTCACGGGCAGGGGCGACCATGCCGCCGCCGCCCAGGCCCCCGGGGGCCAACAGGTCGGCGCGTCCGCCGCGCAGCGCCGGTTTCCAAGTTTCAGCGCGTTCGGGGATATGGCTTTCGCGCGGTGCAGGACATTGCACGGCCTGCGGGCCAAGGCGGCTGCTCAGCCGGTCGATAAGGGTGGCGGTGGCGACATCGGCGTCATCCCCACCATCCAGCCGGGCCTGGGCGCTGCTCTGGTGTTCGATCCGGGTCGCTTCGACCGCGATCGTGTCAAAGCCGAACCCCGCGTCGAGGGTCTCGAACCGTCTCTCCATCAGGCGATACAGATGCGCAGGATCGCGGCTGGCACGGGCAGTCAAGGCTTCGAAACCGGTCACGCGACCGTCCACGTGGTACAGGTCGAGGCGAATGGCCCGTGCCCCCTGACCATCCCGGGCCATGTCCTGACACAGCATCTGCATCAGGCCCGGCAGCGAGGGTTGCGGGTCGAGGATCGGTTCGGCGAGGCGCTGCACCTGACGATACCGGCGCGGGGGGGCGGCGCTGACCACCGGTTCGGGCAGGTGCCCGAGGGCCTGATCCAGACGTCGCAAGGGTGTCATCAGCGTCTTGCCATCACGCCCGAACCGCCGGTTCAGCGTGGCGCGGGGAATGGCCATCAGGTCGCCGATCCGCTTCAGGCCGAGGCGACGCAGTGTCAGCAATGTTGCCCCATCCAGACGCAGCGCCGCCACGGGCAGGGCAGCAAGGCGGGCGCGGAGCGCATCGGGGTGGCTGATTTCCTGCGTGCCACCATAGTGCGCCAAGGCCCACGCGGCCCCATGCGTGGGGGCCACGGCAAGGCGTGTTTCCTGCCCGAGGTCACCAAGGCGGGCGGACATGTCGGTCAGCATCCCGGCCTCGCCCCCCCAAAGATGGGACGATCCGGTGGTGTCGAGAACGATACCGTCGGCCCCGTCGCTGGCGGACCAGGGGCACCAGCGACGGGCCCAGAGCGTCAAACGCCCGAGGGCCGCCGCATCCCCGGCCAGATCCGCGGGCAGTGCGACGAGGTCGGGGCACAATGCACGTACATCGACGACACGGGTTCCGGTGGTGATGCCAAGATCGGCGGCTGCTGTGCTGACGGCATGGATGACCGGCCCGTGCTGGCCGTCTACCGCCAGAACGAAAGGCGTCTCGGGGCCATGGTCCGGCGGGGCGTCATCCCACGGCGCGGGTGTCGGGCGCGGGGATCGGCTGCGGACCCGTTCCCACCGCGCCATCGCGAAGCGGGGCATCCAGATGCAGGCGATGCGTCGCGCGGTCATGGGCAACCATCCAGATACCGGGGGGCCTGCGCCGCGACCGGAACAGGTCTGCCATCCAGCGCGGGGTGCCCGGCGCACGGGAATCCAGCATGTTCGGCGTCGATAGAGCGGCCGATACGTGCCAGCGGTCCGGGGCGACCGACAGCCCCGGCTCTGCGTCCGGGCGCAACAGCCAGAGCGGCACGCCCGACCGTTGCGATCGCAGCGCCAATCGTTTGCTGGCCGTGAAATCCAGCACGCGGGGCGTGCCCCAGACTTCTCCGATGACGGCGGACAGTGCGGCGCATTCCAATCCCTCCTCCATCGCCCAAAGCGCCTCGGCGGCCGTGCGTGCCGCGACCCTCAAGATGGGCTTATCTTCTCCGATGATTCCCGCGATGCCCCGCGTATAGGGCAGGCCGCCTTCCTGGGCGGACAGCCGATCCTGCACCCACAGGATCGGGCCGCTCCGCCCGAGCGTATCCAGCTGCGCAAGTACCAGCGCGGTGGCTGCTGCGTCGCGGGCGGTGCCGAAGGCTTCGGTCACGGCAGGAAGGCGCGTCTCCGAGGTGGGCGGCATGACAGGGGCATCCCGAGAATCGTTACAGGTGTTCCTGTAATGTTCTCATTTTCGACGCCCTTGTCGAGTCCCCTTTGGGGATGTGTCAGCAGGTTGTGATCCCGTCAGCGGGACAGGCACCCTGCCATGTCATTGGCCAATGCGCTGATCAGGTCGGGGTAGAACCCGCTCCCCTGTGTCAGATTCGTGCCAAGCGGATCGATCGTCGCAAGGGTGGCGCCGCTGCCTTCGACGACGGTTTCGGCCAGGCCGGCAGGAAACTGAGGCTCCGTGAACAGGCACGCAATTCCATCATCGGCGATTCTGTCCTGAAGTTCCGCGATGCGTGCGGCGCCCGGCGTGGTCGCATCCCCCAGCCTGATTGCCCCGGATGACGCGATGTCGAAGCGGTCCTCGAAGTATCCATAGGCATCGTGGAACACGAGGTAGGCCGCGTCGCCCACGCTTGCCAGACGTGTCTCCACCTCGGTCGACACGGCTGCGATTTCCGCCTGACCGGCCACTGCGTTGGCGCGATAGAGTTCTGCGTTTTCCGGATCTGCCGTGGCCAGTGTTTCGGCCAGGGTTGCCAGCCACAGGGCACCGTTCACCGGGTCAAGCCAGGCGTGCGGGTCGACATCGTCGGCACCATGATCGTGACCGTCGCCCACGAAATGACCTTCCTCTTCATGGTCGTCGCCATGCTCGGCATGATCATCATGGGCATGCTCTTCGCCATGCTCTTCGTGCTCGTCGTGGGCGTGCTCTTCGTCATGATCTTCATGATCGTCGTGCGCATGATCGTCGTGGTCAGCCTCCCCATGATCGTCGTGCCCATGATCCTCATGACCCTCATGATCATCATGCCCGTGATCATCGTGATCATCGTGATCGTCCTCACCGCCATGAGCGCCGTGGTCGTGGTCGTCCGAGAACGGGCGCAGGATCGTGCCCTCCACCTCTGTCAGGGTCACGCGCGTGGCGTCGCCGGCAAGCGTGTCCAGCGAATTTTCCAACCAGGGGGTCAAGCCTGCGCCGATCCAGACGACAACATCCGCCTGTTCCAGTTTTCCCGCCTCGGACGGACGCATCGAATACCCATGGGGAGAGGCACCGGGCGGCAGCAGGAGTTCGGGCGTGCCGACCCCATCCATGACGCGGGACACAAGGCCATGAACCGGCAGGATATCAGTCACGACACGGGGCACATCGGCCGTGGCGGCGGCGGGGGCTGCAACCAGGGCCGACAGAAGGAGGAGACGCGTCATCATGAAACCTTTCGCATGTATCAGATGGACCGGGTTGCTAGATGTAATAGTATAACATATCAACCCCGCATGGCGCCCCTTGGTTTCGACCCTCATGATCACGATGATTGCATCCGCGACGCGGTTGCGGCCGCGCAGGCGCGCTGTGATGCGCGTGGCCTTCAACTGACGCCGGTGCGTCGTCGCGTGTTGGAAATTCTGCTGCACCGCCACCGGGCGGTCGGGGCCTACGAGATCCTCGACACCCTGCGCGCCGAAGGCCTGGGGTCTCAGCCGCCCGTTGCCTATCGCGCGCTGGATTTCCTGACGAAGCACGGGCTGGCCCATCGGATCGAGCGTTTGAACGCCTTCGTTGCCTGTACCCATCCACAGGCACAACACGATCCGGCCTTCCTGATCTGCCGCGCCTGCGAGGCGGTGGCCGAAACCGATGCGGATCTTGGCGAGATGGCCACGAAAGGCGGCTTTCAGGCCGAGCAGACCGTGGTAGAGATCGAAGGCCTGTGCCCAAGGTGTCAAAAGGACCGGCCATGACCAAACCGCTGGTGCAATTGGACCACCTGACGATCCGACATGGACAGCAGGTCGTGTTGCGGGACGTGACCCTCGGGATCGCTCCGGGTGAGATCGTGACGATCGTCGGTCCGAACGGATCCGGGAAATCGACCGTGCTGCGGGCCTTGATCGGGGCAATCCGCCCTGCTTCGGGCCGGGTGACCCGGCAGGCCGGGTTGCGGATCGGTTATGTCCCGCAGAAGCTCTCGATCGATCCGACCCTGCCGTTGACCGTCCGCCGGTTCCTCAGCCTGCCACACCGCGTCGATGACGCGCGCGCGGGACAGGCCCTCGATACCGCCGGGGTTGGCGCGCTGTGGGGCCGTCAGATGACGGACCTGTCGGGGGGGCAGTTTCAGCGCGTCCTGCTTGCCCGGGCCCTGTTGTCCAACCCGCAGCTTCTGGTTCTGGACGAGGCAACTCAAGGTCTGGATCAGCCGGGGTCTGCCGCCTTCTATCGTCAGATCGAAGCGATCCGCAGCGATCTGGGATGTGCCGTTCTGATGGTCAGCCACGAGTTGCACGTCGTAATGGCCGCCTCCGACAGGGTGATCTGTCTGAACGGACATGTCTGTTGCGAAGGCCGTCCGGAACATGTGGCCACCGCGCCGGAATACCGCGCCCTGTTCGGAACCGGGACGCAGGGGGCGCTTGCACTGTACCGGCATGAACACAGCCATTCGCACGACCACGACCACACGCACGAGGCTGCGGAATGACCCTGTTCGACAGTTTTCTGACCCGCGCGACCTTGGCCGGTGTGGGCGTCGCGCTTGCGGCCGGGCCGCTGGGCTGTTTCGTGGTCTGGCGGCG
The DNA here is from genome assembly GCF_041403465.1 of Jannaschia sp. 2305UL9-9. NCBI lineage: Bacteria > Pseudomonadati > Pseudomonadota > Alphaproteobacteria > Rhodobacterales > Roseobacteraceae > Jannaschia > Jannaschia sp. 2305UL9-9. The sequence goes on along the minus strand of NZ_JBGEHM010000010.1, from coordinate 12,153 downwards.
CATGGCCTATTTCGGGGATGCAACGGCCCACGCCTCGATCCTGGGCGTCGCACTCGCACTGGCATTTTCGGTGTCGGTCTTTGCCGGCGCGCTTCTGGTTTCCCTTGCGATGGCGCTGGCGATCACGCTGCTTTCCGGGCGGGGCTACGGGGCGGATACCCTGCTGGGCGTCCTTGCCCATTCCGCACTGGCCGCAGGTCTGGTTGCCGTGTCCTTCCTGCCGGGGGTGCGCATCGACCTGATGGCTTACCTGTTCGGCGACATCCTTGCCGTGGGCAAGCTGGATCTGGCCGTCATCTGGGCGGGGGCGGCATTGGTCACCGGGCTGTTGGCATGGCGCTGGCAAAGCCTGCTGACGGCGACCCTGAACCCCGATCTGGCGCAGGCCAGCGGGATCGATCCCGCGCGTGAACAGATGATCCTGACCATCGCGCTGGCCGTCGTGGTTGCGGTGGCGATCAAGGTTGTGGGGGCATTGCTGATCTCGGCCCTGTTGGTCATTCCTGCCGCGGCGGCGCGGCCCCTGTCATCGACACCGGAACGCATGGCGCTGATGGCGGCCGCGATCGGCGCGGCCTCCGCGCTTGGCGGCATGCAGATATCCTACAGTTTCGACACCCCCACGGGCCCCACGATCGTCTGTCTTGCAGCGGCGATGTTCGTGCTGGCCAATACCGGCGCGCGCAGGATTGCGCGCAGGTTCCGATAGGCTGACCCCGCGCCGTGGGAGGTGGAAGCACACCCTCTGGCGATCCGGCGGTCGACGACCCGCACGATCGCAAGTCGGCCCGGCCTTCGGATCCGGCCCCCGAGGATCGGGAGGCTGTCTGAAAGCCGCCTTCCGGAGGCAACGGTCAGCCTGATCAGAGGCCGCCACCACGCACTTCGGAAATGGACGTTTCCCGCAGTTTCTGAACGAGGTTTTCCTCGATTTCCCTGAGAACCTCCGAGACCCGTTCATGCAATGCATGTTCGACCGAACAGGTCGGCACATCGCCTGCCTCGTCCGTTGCAACCATCCGTTCATCCAGCGCCAGATAGACATCCGCCAGCGTGATATCCCGAGGCTGCCGGGCCAACCGCCACCCGCCGGAATGGCCCTTTTCAGACGTCAACAGACCTGCTTGGCGCAGTTTCCCCAAGACACGCCGGACGACGACGGGGTTGGTCCCTGCGTGTTCGGCAATGTCGGCGGATGTGCGCATGCGGTCAGGGCTCCCTGCCATGTGGCTGAGGGTGTGCAGGGCAAGTGATAGTCGAGAATTACGCTTCATCTGCGGACTTTCTCCCGAGCAGGCAGTATATGCAACTTTGATAGTTGCATATAAGATGTAACTGAATAAGTTGCGTGAATGTACTGGTCAGTTTCGGAGCTTCCTATGTCAGACACACGCCTTCCCGTCACGGTGCTTTCCGGTTTTCTCGGAGCTGGCAAGACCACGCTGCTGAATCGCGTCCTCAACAATCGGGAGGGGCGGCGCGTTGCGGTCATCGTGAACGACATGTCCGAGGTGAACATCGATGCCGATCTCGTGCGTGCGGATACGGAACTCAGCCGAACGGATGAGACATTGGTCGAAATGTCCAATGGGTGCATCTGCTGCACCCTGCGCGATGACTTGCTGGACGAGGTCCGCAAGCTCGCCGCCGAGCGGCGGTTCGACTATCTGCTGATCGAATCCACGGGCATCTCCGAACCGCTTCCGGTCGCGGCGACCTTCGATTTTCGTGATGAGTACGGCAACAGCCTGTCGGATGTCGCGCGACTGGATACGATGGTAACCGTCGTGGACGCGGTGAACCTGCTCAATGATTATTCCAGCCATGATTTCCTGCGCGACCGGGGCGAGCAGATGGGCGAGGAAGACGAGCGGACCCTCGTGCACCTGCTGACCGATCAGATAGAGTTTGCCGATGTCGTGATCCTGAACAAGGTCGCGGATGCGGGCGCCGACAAGGTCGATGCCGCCCGCAAGATCATTCGCAGCCTGAACGCGGATGCCGAGATCATCGAAACCAACCAGTCCGATGTGGCAGCGGAAAAGATCCTCGACACCGGGTTGTTCGATTTCGAGCAGGCGCACGAACATCCGATGTGGGCCAAGGAACTCTATGGTTTTGCCGATCACGTCCCCGAAACCGAGGAGTATGGCGTCGCGTCATACATCTACCGGGCACAGGCGCCATTCATTCCGGAAAGGATCCTTGCCGTGCTCAACGGTGACCTGCCCGGCGTGATCCGCGCAAAGGGTCATTTCTGGATCGCAACCCGGCCCGAGTGGGTTGCGGAGTTTTCCCTTGCCGGGTCGTTGTCCAGCGTCAAACCCATCGGGACATGGTGGGCGAACGTGCCCAAGGACCGCTGGCCGGACCACGTGGCCACGTCTGACTACATGGCGCAGCACTGGTCCGAACCATGGGGCGACCGGCGGCAGGAACTGGTCTTCATCGGTGCGGGCATCGACTGGGCGGCGCTTCGAGCCCGACTGAACGCCTGTCTCGTGCCGGCGGTCATGGCCTCCGGACCTGATGCCCTGCCGCTCGACATGCCCGATCCGTTCCCGGGCTGGCGTCGAATGGAGGATGCGGCATGACTTTCGCGCGCCCGATCGATCGGGGCACCACGACCGGCGTTGCCTTTGCGGACACGCCCGAAGACCTGATGGCTTTCCTGAAGCCAAGCTGCGCGGCGGCGATCTGGCGTCGGCAGCCGGCCGCCGATTTTCAGGACTGGATCGATGGCCTTGATCCGGCCTCGTTGCCGCAAGGACGTGTCGTCCTGCGGCCCGACACCGTGAGGACGGCCGTGACACAGTTGTGCGAGAGTGCCAAGACACCGCAAAGCCCCCAACTTGCACGGCTGATCGATGATATCGACGCGCTTGCGAATATCTTCGCGAACCTGATGCAGGCGCCCTACGTGCGTCTTCGATTGCAGGCCGTCACGTCCAATGCGTGCCGCAAGTTTCATGTCGATGCGATCAGGGCCCGCCTGGTCTGCACCTATCGCGGTCAGGGGACGCAATACGGACTCTCGGTTGACGGTCAGGACCCCGCGCAGGTCTTTTCGGTGCCACCCGGCACGCCGATCCTGCTGCGTGGAACGCAATGGCCAGAACGGCCTGCCGCGGGTCTGCTCCATCGCTCTCCGCCCATCGAAGGCACGGGCGAAACCCGCCTCCTGCTCGTCCTCGATGCCGCAGGCGGCCCGGAGGATGATATGTGATCCCGACGCCTGCGCGTCGTGCCTTCTGTGACGGTCCTGCCTTGCTCCGAACCGCTCAGTCCTGAAAAGGCCAGGGGCCGGGAAAGTTTCCCGTCGGGATGACGTCCGAGACCAGTCCCGCCCCGGGCTGATCGAGCCATCGATGGACCGTGACGGCCCCGGGTTCCAGCACCAGCCGGGGGTCTGGCCCGTTGCGATGATCGGTCAGGACCGCATGGCAGGTTGCGGGCGCGATCTGGCAGGTCACGCGCCCTATCTGGCCGGTCAGGGCGCGGTGGACATGGCCTGACAACATGCGCACAGGCCCGGGATGTGCCGCGAGCCGCGCGATCAGCGTCGCGCCATTGCGCAGGTTGTCCGCATCCATCGCGGGAATCCCTGCATGCATGACGGGATGGTGGGTGGCCACGATGGCAGGCTGATCGCCGATCCGGGACAGCGCGGTATCGAGGAAGTCCATGCCCGCGTCACACATCATCCCGTGGTGCGCGCCTTCCAGCAACGTGTCGAGGCCGATCACCGAGAATGGACCGAAATCCCGTATCCATTGCACGGGACCCTGGCGAGGTATCCAGGATGCGTCCGCCAACGCCTGTCTCATCGGCCTGCGCTGATCGTGGTTGCCGGGTATGGCCAGCCACGGCAGGGCGAGGCCGTCCATGATGGACAGGAAATGCGCGTATTCCTCCGGCGTGCCATGATCGGTCAGGTCGCCCGTGACGACGGCACAATCGATCCCGTTCCACAGCGGCAACTTGGCGTTGATCGTCTCAACGGCGCGGCGCAGCGCCTCGGCCGTGTCGGAGCGTCCGCAGGCCAACGCGCCGGGGGCGACGATATGGGTGTCGGTGATCTGAATGAAGCCGGGCATCACGCGGCCCTGTCCGCTGGCAGGACGAGCAGCGCCTCTGGCAGGATGGACAGGCGCACCTCCTCCCCCGTTCGCGGGGCGCTGAGCCCCGCATGCAGCATGAAAAGCGGCCCGGTCATCGCGCCGGACAGGGCGATCCGATAATGCGTGCCGAGGAACGTCACTGCTTCGACCCGGGCCGTAACCGGGCCGTTCTGATCGATCCGTATATCCTCGGCCCGCACCAGAACCTGCTGGCCGTCGGCGGCCTTGGGCAGGGTCAGAACACCACCCGGCAGATGCAACTGCGCATGCTCGATGCGTCCCTCCAGCGGCATGGCATCGCCGACGAAGCGGGCGACGAAGCAGCTGGCCGGGTTGCGGTAGAGCGCTTCGGGCGTGCCGATCTGGGCAACCTCGCCCTGACTCATCACGGCCACGCGGTCGGCAATCGCCATCGCCTCGTCCTGATCATGGGTCACGAAGATCGCGGTGATCCCGAACTGGCGCAGAAGCAGCGCCAGCTCGTCGCGCAGATGACTGCGCAGCGCGGCGTCCAGCGCCGACAGAGGTTCGTCCAGCAGCAGAATCCGGGGGCGCGGCGCCATTGCGCGGGCCAGCGCGACGCGCTGCCTCTGGCCACCGGACAGAGCGGTGATCGCGCGGTCGGCATAGGGTCTCAGGCGGCACAGGTCGATGACCTCGTCCACGCGCGCGGCGATCTCGGCCTTGGACAGCTTCTGCATCTTCAGCCCGTAACCGATATTGCCGCGCACCGACATGTTGGGGAACAACGCGTAGGACTGGAACACCATGCCGATCATGCGGCGTTCCACCGATTGATGGGTCACGTCCTCTCCGTCGAAGACGATGGCGGCGCCGGGATCCGGCGTTTCAAGCCCTGCAATGATGCGCAGGAGGGTGGACTTGCCGCAACCTGACGGCCCGAGGAGCGCGAGGATCTCGCCCTTCCCGATCTCGAGGTCGGTAGGCCGCAGCGCTTTGGTGCCGCCGGGAAAGGTCTTGGCGATATTTGCAAGTGTCAGCGTCATTGCATGATCCTTTGTGCGCGGGCACTGGCCCATTGCATGGCCATCAGAAGCGGGACGATCATCACGAAGAAAACCAACGTATAGGCCGAGGCGACTTCCAGCCGCATGGAGGCGTAGCTGTCGGCAAGGCCCACGGGCAGCGTTTTCAGATAGGGCGTGTGCAACATCCAGGTCAGGTTGAATTCGCCGATCGACAGGGTCACGACGGTCAGCGCGCCGGCAAGGATGCCGGGCATCGCATTCGGCACGACGATATCGATGAACCGCCGCGCCGGGCCCGCCCCCAGAGAGGCCGCGCCTTCCTCGAGCGTCTTCAGGTCGATAGCGGCCAGCACCGACAGGACGGACCGCACCATGAAGGGCAGCGTATAGAGGACGTGCCCGACAAGGATGAATGTCCAGCTGGTCCGGAACCCCTGAACCGAGCCGTAGAGTTGCAGGAGCGCCAGCGCCAGCGCGAGGCCGGGGATCGCGAGGGGGAGCGAGATGAATTCCTCCAGCACGCGTGAAAGCCGGCCGGGATTGCGCGCCAGAACGTAAGCCGCCGGAACCCCGAGCACGAGCGTGACGACAAGGCAAGCCAGCGCCAGCCAGATCGACAGGAAGATGCTGCCGGAATAGAGCTGCCAGACCTGACCGATCCATTTCAGCGTCAGGCCCGAGGACAGGCCACGGAAGTAGTTTACCGTCAGCCCGGCAAGGATCGACTGGATGATGGGGATCAGCAGGAAGGCGCAGGCCAGCAGCGTGACGGCAAGGGGGACGTGTCGGGCGACGTGTCTCATCGCTCAGCCCCCTGCCGCGACGGCGCCGCCGGAGAAGCTGCGCGCGATCAGCAGCATCGCCCATGTGACAAGGCCCAGCACGACGGACAGCGCGGAGGCCATGGCGATATTCGCCGACAGGGTGAATTCCGTGTAGATCACCATCGGCAGCACGTCGATGTCGGTGGCCAGGGTGAAGGCGGTGCCGAAGGCCCCCATGGCGGTGGCAAAGGCGATGGCCCCGGCGGCGATCAGCGCGGGCGCAAGCGCGGGCAGCAGCACATCCACCACGATCCGCCACGGCGGCGCGCCCAGCGTGCGCGCGGCTTCCTCCAGCGCCGGGTCGAGCTTTTCGGCGGCCGCCATGACCGTCAGCAAGACCCGTGGAATCGAGAAATAGAGATAGCCGAGGAACAACCCGGTGATCGAATAGGCAAACACCCAGTATCCGGGCAGAAGCTGATTCACGAGGCCCTGCCGCCCACCCAACAGGATGATCATGAAGCCCACCACGACGCCGGGAAAGGCCAGCGGCAGGGTCAGGATCGACAACAGCACGTTCCGACCCACGAAGCGGTTGCGCACGAGGTACAGCCCCGCCGTGGTCGAAATCGCCAGCGCGGCGACCGTGACGGCAAGCGAGACCACGACCGTCTGCAACAGCGTCGACAGGTAGCGTGGCGTCTGCAGAATCTGCAGGTAGATGCCCCAGCCCCTATCGCTTTCCCCCGAGGCGAGGATCAGTCGTCCCAGCGGGATTGCCAGAAACGCCAGCGTGAAGATCGACAGCGGCAGCAGGCAGAGGAAAACGAAGTGCCTTCGGGACATTCCTGGATCCGATCTGAGCGAGGTGCCGGGCAGGCGTGTGCCGGCCCGGCGTTTCGGGGTTACTCGACTTCGTTCAGGTAACGCTCGCCAAAGGAGGCCTGGGCGCGTTCCATTTCGGCGTAGTCCACGGCCACGGCCCGCTCGTAATCGGAGGCCGGCAGGAACTTGTCGGCCACTTCGGCTGGCAGTTCGACCGGGCGTGCAGGCTGAAGATAGGCATTGGTCCAGATCGCCTGTCCCTCGTCCGACAGGATGAAATCCAGCACGCGCTTGCCCGCATCGGGGTTGGGCGCACCGGCCACCAAGCTCATGACATAGGGCACGCGGACCGAGCCTTCGCAGGGCAGGACGAACTCGAAATTGCCGTCTTCCTCGTATTTCCCGCGATAGGCGTTGAAATCGTAGTCGAACAGGATCGGAATCTCGCCCGACACGACGCGCGCGTAGGAGGTCTGCTTGGGCACGATCGGGTCGTTTTCGGCCAGTGCGTTGAAATACTCGATCGCCGGGTCGAAATTGCCCAGATCGCCACCATTGGCGAGATTCACGGCCACGGCACCGGCATAGCCGACGAAGGCCGAGGACGGATCGAGATAGCCGACCATGCCACGGTATTCGGGCTTGGTCAGATCACCCCAGCACTGGGGCACGGGCGCGCCGGCCAGGGCGTCGACGTTCACGAACATCCCGAGCGTGCCGTAGTGGATGGCAAACCAGTTGCCTTCAGGGTCCTTCAGGCCCTCGGGGATGTCGTCGAAACCTTCGGGTTTGTAGGGTTCCACCACGCCTTCGGTGCCGGCCTTGATGCCGGTGGTGACACCGTAATAGGCCACGTCGGCCACCGGGCTGGCCCGCTCGGCCAGAAGCTGACTTAGGGTCTGGCCCGAGTTCTTGTTGTCATGCGGCATCTGGATGTCGAGCTTTTCGTCGATCGCCTCGAGCATCGAAGCCCAGTCCGCCCATTGCGGCGGGCAGTTGTAGCAGATGGCATCCTCGGCCAAGGCCGGCGCTGCAACCATGGTTGCGAGTAGCGCCGACAAAGCGGTATGTTTCATGGGTTCATCCTTGTTTGAGATCGGTCTTGAGCAAGTGAACTGACGGCGGCCAGGTCGCACCCTGGTCGTCGTCGCGGCTTTCCGTGCGGGGCGGCGCAAGCGTGCCCCCCGCACGAAAATTGATGGGCAAGGGCGGCTGCTGAATGCACGGCCCCCCCTGCATCAGGTCCAGCAAGGTGTGCGCGGCCTGGCGTCCCATGGCGCCGGGCGCGGTTTCGATCGTCGCCAGCGGGATGTCGAGAAGACGTCCGATCTCGACCCCGTCGAAGCCCACCACCGAAAGATCCCTTGGCACGCTCTTGCCCATGAGCCGGGCGGCCTTTTGTACCGCGATGGCCAGAAAATCGTTCGAGGCGAAGACTGCGCTCAGCCCGTCGAGCGTCGAAAGGATTTCGGCCAGAAGCCGGGGCGTATTGGCCTCGGCTTCGCTCAGCTCGATCAGCGCCGGGTCTGGCAAACCCCGTGCACGACATTCCGCGTGAAATCCCGCATAGCGGTTGCGTGATCGGTCCGAGGTGGAGAACCGCAGCGCCAGGAAGGCCGTTCGCCTGTGACCCAATTCGCAGAAGCGGCGGGCGACCTCACGCGCGGCTTCGAAATTGTCCACATGAGCGCTGGGCAGGCCTTCGATCGGGTCATGGAACATGAGCGACAAGGGAAAGCCGCGCTGCCTTGCCCGCGTCAGCGCCACGCTCTGTTCCGGCGCAACCATAGTCACGATCAGGCCATCGACGTCCTTGGCCAGCAAGGTTGCAATGGCTTGATTGTCGGCCTCCCCATCATAGTTCGAGCTTGCGATCAGAATCTGATAACCGGTGCCCGACAGCGCCTCCTGCACGCCCTGGACCGCTTCGGCAAAAACGGGATTGGCAAGCGACGGCACGAGGCAGCCGATCGTCATGCTTCGGCTGCTTTGCAGGGCCCGCCCGATCGCGCTGAAGGAAAACCCGAGCTCCTGCGCGGCTTTCTCCACCCGTTCGCACACCTCCGCACTGGCGGGGCCGGATCGGTTGAGCACACGGCTGGCCGTCGCGATGCCGCAGCCGGCCTCCCTCGCGACGTCCTTGATGGTGATTTTCTGCCTCTGGCTCACGCGATTCTCTGGTGTGAAAACGTTTCCAGTTGGCCGATAAGGAATATTCGTCACAACAGTGTGACAGCATTCCGCCTGTGCCAGCGGCATGGCCATTCTGGTGATGCCGCGGGACGGAATGGGGGGCTTACCTTCAACGACAGGCTTGGGCCGACCCCTATGATCGGATGGGGCGCCCTTGAGTATGTCGAGCATGACGGGAACTACGGTGTGGCAATGCGCCCCTTTTGGGTTCGAAAGCCCATGGCCGCGCCCCCGCCATCCTTGTACTGTCAGCGCCCACCCGATGGGGCATAGCTGTACGCTCGAAGCGTCCATACAAGCTATCGAAGGACGCTTCGTGGAATTGGATCAGGTTCACTTGGTCGAAATCGAACCTTTTGCCCGATCTCTCCCTCAAGGATTTCGCGCTGACCACCTGAAAGGCATGGGAAACGCGGTCGCACCCCAACCTCAACATGCGAAAAGCCACGCGCGCGGCGAAGCATTACGCCCCTTGAGATTTGAATGTGTTAAACCATCCTTTGCGCACAAAGGATTTCGCGGACTACGCGCAAAGGTTTTCGCGGTCAGGTTTCAGCACGCACCGGCTCTCATCGTGGCTCTCCATCCCTGCATTTTAATCCTTTCACAGCGAGCATGGAAGCCCAGTGCGCCTCGCGACAGCTTCCCGGTCTTCATCAGAAATGGCAGGAGACACTCCGGGCCTACATGCATTGGCTGAGCGGGATCCTCCCGGCGCTCGTCACGCGTGCGCGCTTGTATCTGCAACCACCACGGCAATCTGGGTTAAGGCGGGCGGTACGCGGTCATTAACTGTATCCGCATCCCCCCGCGTCAGCCTCCCGGCTGACTTGGCGGACATGGAGACCTAAGTCATGTGCAGAAGCTACAAGTGTCTTCGCTGAACTGCGCATGCAGCATCTTGGCCTTAGCTCGCACCGTGGATGTCCATAAGAAGATCCGGATTTGTCCCTTGGCCGAGCAATTCCTCCTTAAGATCCCGTAGAATCGGCAAGATCTTGTCGCGTCGCCGCTGGAGGTTGGCACTCGGTTTACGGCGGCCAATAAGATCAACTTCGACTTTCTCGATGATCGCCAGGAAATCTTCGGCCAGGGGGTCAATGCCAGACACAAGGGCCGTGGGGTCCTTGAGGCGCCACCTGAGAAGACCTGCGAGCAGAAAGGGCGCGTATCCGCGGCAGGTGCTCGTCGCGAGGCAACCTAACCTTGAACTCTGCCAATCGATGCAAAGGGGCATTCTTGACGATTTCATCGATGTCATACGAGCGGCTGGGGCGGTCCGGCCGTCTGAGGCAGAGCAATGACGCCAGAAAGGCTGAGCCACTCAGAAAGAGAACAATCATGACGGCGACGAACTCGCTCATGCGTCCGCCGTGGGTCCGGATCCGAGGCTGGCGCCATCTCAGTGTTCCGCATGACCTTCTGGATTTCCGAAAACGCCTGGAGGCGTTCGTGTTGCGACCAGCTTTGTGCCGTCCGAAAATGGAACGGACATCGCGCCCCTCAGGCCTGATCGTCCAGCCAAGTGCCCGAAAGGCGGCTTCTGCCTCGCCACGAATGAGGCGCCTTGTTGCCTGATACTTCACCAGCGGCACCACATAAGCGATCTCGTTGTCTTCGCACGAATAGTGACGCTTGACTTCGAGAACCGACAGGCATTCCGGGTGACTGGCCTCAATCCAGCAGGCGATGCGCACCAGATCTTCTTTGAGGCGCTGCTCGGCCGCCATTGTGCGTTCCATCGCGGCGAGGGTTTCTGGGGAACGTTCAATCTCGGTCATGGGATGCGCTTACCGACCAGCCTGCCGTCGTTAGGTCCGCGAGCCTGATCAGGTGCCCTCGCCAGGCGGGGCCATCCTTGAACGCGCCGATTGGCTCAACATGCGCTTTTTTGAGGCGCGCCATCACGGACCGAGCAGTAGTCTTTGTCTGCTTGGCCAGCTTCCAGATCATGGTTGCCGTCCACCAGCGGAGGGAGGTCTATTGCGACTACGGTCTCCATGAACTCAGCCTCACGGAGCAGATCATATTGTTTGCGCGACACGCCGAGTAGATCACGCAGAGCCTTCAGATCGCCGAAGCGACACCTGTTTGCGAGGACGGTATCGACCGTCGTTCTGTGGATCACGGTGTGCCGGTAGCCGAAACCCCGGCTGTAGAGTTTGCCATCGATTTGCTTGTTGGCGACAGCGTCTACGATGCGATCCGGCCGAATACCGATCATGCGCGCCGCCTCTGCAGCCGACACCCACACCCGTTCGAGTTCTGGAGACAGATCAATGGCACCGACATAGGCACCGTCGAACTCCTCACCGACAACCTTTGCGAGCCCAGACCGGATGTCATTATATGCCGGGTGACTGAACCGCATCAGACGTTGATACCAACGGCCGAGCCTTTCCGGAGCGGTCGAGGCGCATCGTTCTCCGCGCTGCAAGCGCGCCGAGGAATCTTTCCGGAATGCACCGGGCCAATCACAGATCAAATCTGTTGCGGTGGCGAGGAAACGCCTCGCTTCTTCGATCGTCTTCGGGATGGTTGTCTTTCCGTGCTTCCCGGACCGGGTTGCAGCACCAGATGCTGCCAGAAAGAAGATAAACTCGCCGATGTCGCCGGGAGTCCGGAACGCCAACGCTGGGGGCAGTGAGGACCGGCTCGGATGCATCTCTCCGCCCGCGAGCGCGGAGATTGCGAGTTCTGCGTTGGTGGCTTTGTTTCGCTCGAGATGCAGGAGCGACCCGCCACATGCGCACGCGCCGTAGCCGCCTTTTCCTGGCATGAGCGAATTCCAGCAGATCGGACATTGGTCTACCAGCAGGAGGTCATGTTCCGTGCATGCGGTCACGAAAACATGCCGCCAGGATTGCCGATGTGGGCGCCCCTCGTTGATGCAGGCGGGACAAACCGGCGCACTGTGCAACCGCTCGAAACGCCGGTTAAGGACGGGACCCTCAGCTCTCCACCGTGGACTAATCGCGGCAGGTAGACCCTGCTCCACGTTCAGGTTCTTCTTCACAGTCGCGAGGTCCTCAATCATCCTGTGGCCATAGCTCGCGCCTCCTAAACTGGTCCCCTCAAACCGGACAGTCGGCCAAGGTGTATCCCGAGCCTTTGAAGGGATACGAGAATGGCAAAGCGCCGGAACTTTGCAGATCAGTTTAAGGCTAAGGTGGCGTTGGAAGCGCTGCGTGGTGATAAGACAGTGCAGGAGATCGCGGCAAAGCATCAACTGCATCCGAACCAAGTTAGCACATCGAAGCG
>NZ_JBGEHM010000009.1:0-54125 GCF_041403465.1 Jannaschia sp. 2305UL9-9 | reverse complement strand
TCGCAGGTCGGGCCTGTCCGCATCGTTTATGTGGACTCCGTTTCGACCGACGGCTCGGTTGCCGCGGCGCGCGCGCGCGGCGCCGAAGTGGTGGAACTGGACACCGACATTCCCTTCACCGCTGCGCGCGCGCGCAATGCGGGCCTTGACCGGTTGCGGACGGGAACGGCGCCCCCCTTGGTGCAGTTCATCGACGGCGATTGTGCCATCCGGTCCGAATGGCTGGGAACCGCCCGCGCTTTCCTGACTGACCACCCCCAGGCCGCCGTGGTCTGCGGGCGCAGACGGGAACGGTTTCCGGACGCCTCGGTCTACAACCGCCTGATGGATACGGAATGGGACACGCCGATCGGGGCCGCACGGGCCTGCGGCGGCGATGCATTGATGCGGATGGAGGCGCTGGAGGCGGTGGGCGGCTTCGACCCCGGCCTGATCGCCGGGGAAGAGCCGGAGATGTGCCTGCGTCTGCGCGCCCTGGGCTGGCAGGTCTGGCGCATCGACGCGGAAATGGTGCTGCACGATGCGGCCATGACGCGGTTCGGCCAGTTCTGGAAACGAATGCGGCGGGCCGGCCATGCCGCCGCCGAAGGGGCCGCGATGCATGGGGCCCCGCCCGAACGCCACGGCGTGCGCGCCCGAAACAGCGCGCTCGTCTGGGGCCTGGCCCTGCCGTTGGGCACCATTCTGTCCGGACTGGCGTTCGGAGGGTGGGGCCTGATCCCGGCCCTGTTGTATCCCGCACAGATCCTGCGGTTATGGCTGCGCTTCGGCGGCGGACGACACGCAGCCGAGCGCGCATTCTTTCTGGTAATAGGCAAGTTCGCAGAGGCGCGGGGCGTCGTGGAATACCACCTGAATGCCCGCACCGGCCAGAATGCGGGATTGATCGAATACAAGTAGAAGCAGTGCCGTTCGGCACTGCGTACGGTGTGTCCGTTGGCCTTGGATGGGGTGGTGGCCCGCCCTCGAACTGTGGTTCGGGATGGCGGCGACCTGCATCCGCCGACACCCTCAATAACCTTAATTATGTTAAAGGAAGTCCGGAGGTGGTTGAGGCGCTACCGGCTTTGGCCCGGTCCCGCCTTGCTGCGACCTTGCATGAACGGCCACATGCTCCGGTTGCCATGCAGGGCTGATACCGACCCCCGAATGGCTCATGTGGCAGATCCCGATCAGACCAGATCGAAGGTTCCCGACGCGAGCTGGATGTTGATGTCCGTCTGATCCGCGCCGTCGATCAGGGCCCAGATGATCTGACCGGTGGGCGTGTAGATCACGAAGGCCTCGTCCACGGCGCCCGACCCGGCGTTGTAGGTGGTGGCGACGTTGACCTGGAAATCGGCTGCGGTCGCGCTGGCCGGGCCGCCGAACACCAGAACGTCGCCCTCGGATGCATCGTAGTCCTGAATCCAGTCGCTGCCGTGGCCCTCGACGCCGCCGTGGAAGAACCGGTCCGCCCCGTCGCCCCCGCTCATCCGGTCGAAACCGAAGCCGCCGTTGAGGAAATCCATGCCGTCGCCGCCCGACAGCATGTCGCCCAGCGACCCGCCCGTCAGGGTGTCGTTGCCGGTACCCCCGAGGAGAAGATCGGCGCCGGTGCCGCCATCAAGGATGTCGTCGCCCGCATCGCCGCGCAACTCGTCGTTGCCCGCGCCACCGCGCACCGTGTCATTGCCCGCGCCGGCAAACACCACATCGCGCAGGTCGCCCTCCTCGGGGCCACCGGTGATCAGGTCGTTGCCCGCGCCACCCACGATGGTGTCGAGACCGAGGCTGCCGTCGATCGTGTCGTCGCCATCGCCCCCGGTCAGCGTGTCCGACCCGTCGCCGCCGCGCAAATGCTCGGAGTCCAAGGCACCGATCTCCACGCCGGCACCAGGGCCGACAGGCTCCTCGATCGTATCGTCGCCGCGCAGCGCCTGGCTCTGGAACAGCGTCTCGCCGCGATCGTTGACCACGTAGCGCAAGCTGGCGGAAACGGAGCCGATGCCCGCCTCCTCCAGCGTCATCGTCTCGCCGGTCTCGAGCACCGCGTCGCCGTCATCGGCCCATAGCTCCAGCCCCTGAAGCTCGGCGCCCGTGAGCACGCCGTCGCCGTTCGCGTCGATCAGGGCCAGCTTGGCGTAGCCGTCGACATAGGTCCCGCCCTCGTCGCCGAACAGGCGCTTGCCGTCCATGTCGCCGATGGCCGCCCCGTCGCGGTTGTCGATCAAGAGGGCGTCGGTGCGCCCGTCCATCCATTCGATCCGCTCGAGCGTGCCGTCGCCGTCTAGGTCGAACAGGACCGTATCGCCGATCTCACCGTCCGCGCGGAACTGCGCGGTGGACACGCCGGTGGTCGATATGACGCCGTCCCCGTTCAGGTCGAACGCGATGGGCGAGTGCAACGTGCCCGCGCTCACCTGCACGTTCACATCGAGGCCGAAGACCTTGCCGCTCGGGTCGCGCACCTGGATCGGCGTCGGGATCGCATCCGGCAGCGCATCGAATTCTTCCTGCGTCAACTCCACGTCCCGCGCGCGGAAGCGCAGCGTGATTTCGTCGTCGTCCACGTCGATGTCGATCTTGTCGAGCGTGCTGACCCCCAGATCGGCGAAGACCTCGAGGTAATGCGAAACGTCGACATCCTCGAACGTCCAGTCGGTATCCTCTCCGAACAGGTCCTCCAGGGGGATCTCGACGCGAAGCTCCAGCTTGTCGGAACCGCCCTGATAATCCCACTCGGTCCTGACACCGGCAGCCACCACGATTGGCGAGGTGTCGGCCATGAACCAGACATCCTCGGTCATCACCGTATCCGCACCGGCCTCGTCCGCCGCGCCGTCCACGCGCAGGCGCACGGTCGTGGTGGCGGTCGCGCCGTGTTCGTCGGTCACGGAAAGCTCGAACGTCTCGATGGCGTGGGTCCCGGCGCCAAGGGCCTGGGTGGCCGGGGCGTCGTTGTCGAGCGTGTAGGTCCATTCGCCCGTGTCGGAGTCGATCGCGAGGCGCCCGTAGGTGCCCTGCGCATCGCCCGACCAGGTCAGGGCCGCGTCCGCGTCCGCGTCCGCCGCGCGCGCCTGTCCGGTGGCGACGGCGGTGCCCTGCCCGTCCGTTCCGGCTTCGGCGACGGTGCCCTCCTGTGCCGCGCTGGTGACGGTGGGCACGTCGTTGGTGCCGTCGACGGTGATGGTGACGACCTGCCGGGTGGTGTTGCCGCGCCCGTCCGTCAGGGTGGCGGTGAAGGTCTCGGTGACGCTTTCGCCGCTCTGCAGGGCCTGGGTGGCCGCCGCGTCATTGTCGAGCGCATAGGTCCATTCGCCCGTTTCCGGGTCGATCGCGAAGCGCCCGTAGGTTCCCGCGGCGTCGCCCGACCAGGTCCCGGTGGTTGTCGGGGCCACGGCCGCCGTCAGGGTGCCGGACGCCCCGGGGATGCCCGGTCCGTCGATGCCCGCCTCGATCACGCCGCCCGCGTCGTCGCCACCCGCGTCGGGCGTGTCGATCACGGCGATGATGGAATGGGCCGGCGGGCTGACCTGTCCGGCCATGTCGGTGACGGTGAAGGCAAGGACGCGGTTGGCGCCCGGCCCTTCCGTCGGGGTTTCGGAGGTGTTCTCGTATTGCACCCCGCCGATCAGCGAGGAGACGGCACCGGTGTCCATCGCGCCCCCCGCAGGGTCGGTGACGATCGCGGTGGTCCCGTCGAAGGCAACGGTCATCTCTGCGCCGTTCACGGTAATGGTCGCGGTGCGCGCCGTGCCGAAGGCGAAGGTCTCGCCGCCCAGAAGGATCGTCTCGTCCCCGCCGTCGGCGATGTTGCGCATCTCGATCGCGACGGAGGCAAGGTCGTCCTCGCCGCGGTCGTCGAGGGTGAAATCGGCGTCGACCACCCCGATGGGACCGTCGCCTTCGGTGAAGGTGCGCGCGACATCCAGGTTTTCGCCGGTGATCGCGCCGAAGGCGGAGGCCGACAGGTCGGTGACGAAATGGTCGGTCTGCACGCCGATGGGCGTCAGCGCGCCGGTCTGCTTGTCGATGATGTAGAGGTTGCCGCCGCCCTCGCCCCGCTCACCTGCGCGGTCCACGTAGATCAGGTTGCCGTCGACATCCATGCCGAGCTGTCCGCCCGACCTGTCGGTGAAGTCGAGGCCCGCCACCGGCGTGTTGAGCGCCTCGAACGTCTGCGTCGCCGTGTCGAACTTGGAGAACGATCCGCCGCGCGACAGGTAGATGACGTCGACGCCGCCTTCTTCGGTGACGACGAAATCGCCGAAACCCTTTCCGTCGTCCGGCATGACCTCTTCGGAGGATATGATCCGCAGGCCGTCGTCCGATAGCCTGTGCTTGTGGATCGCATTGCCCACGGCCGTGTAGAGCGCGCCGTCGTAGAAGTCGCCCGCCGCGCTTTGGCCGCCAAGGGTCTTGAGGGTCGTCTGGGTGCCAGCCGCGACGTCCACGACCTCGATCGTGGCCCTGCTGCCGTTGTTGGCATAGTAGAAGAGGCTGGGGTTCGTCGTGCTGGCGGCCGCGCCGTTCACCTGCCCGGTGAAGGCCGAGCCGTCGGCCTTGAGCGACTGCCAGACAAGGGTGTCCTCGCCCGTGGCGAGGTTGATGGAGCGGATCTGGCCGTTCTGGGTGCCGTAGCCCAGGACCGTCTCGACGCCCGCAAAGCTGCTCTGGTCGCCATCGAGGTCGAGCGCGGGGGCGAGGTCGGGTGCCGGGGGCGCGTCGACACCGACGAGCTGGATCGAGGCGGTCGCGGGGGCGGACTGAATGTCGTCCGCGTCCGTCAGGGTCATCGCCAGTTCGCGCAGGACCGGATCGGCCCCGACCGGCAGGTCGGCGGTGTTGTCATAGGCCAGCCCCTGCACGAGGCTTGCCATCGCGGCGTCAGGCGCGCCGGCGGGGTCGACCGCAGTGATCGTCACGGCACCGTCTTCGAAGACGACCTCGAAGGTCTCGCCGTCCACGATGATGCGGCGTGGCGTGGTGTCCGAACCGTCCAGCGGCACGGAAATCTCGGCCCCGTCGTCACCGCGCAGGATCAGAACCTCGTCGGCGCCATAGGCGATGCTGCCGGCCGCGGGCGTGACGCTCAGCGACGTCATGAAGCCGCCCGCACTGTCGATCTTGAGGGTGTCCGGATCGGCCAGGCCGACGGGATCGCCGCCCTCGTCGAACCGGGCGCCGAAATCGGGATTGGTGTCTTCGACAAGAACCTCGGTGAAGAACGTGTCGCTGAAGGTGCCGTCCAGGCCCACGTTCCCACCGCGGTTGTTCTTTTCGTACTGGATCGTGAACTCGGACATGTTGCGGAACGTCAGCGCGACGGAATTGTCGGGCCGCGCGCCGGGCGCGCCGGGGTCGTTGTCATCGGGGGTGAATGTGTACGAACCGCCGTTGTCGGTGACCGTGATGTTGGTCGGGTTGGCGGCGGCGCCCTCGAGGGCGTAGCTGTCCATCTGGTCCTTGGCGACGGTGATGCGCTCGTATTTCGTCATGGTGCTGTCGCCGTCGAGATCGTTGATCAGGACCGAGACGCCATCGACCGTGACGGGAATGTCGGTGCCGCTCTCGACCAGGACCCACTTGACCTCGACCAGGGAATTGGCGGTGAACTTGACGTTGGCGGTGCCATCGCCGCCGGCCGCGCCGGGGTTGGTGTTGACGAGGTCGGGGTTGGTGTCGGCCCCGTTGGGGTTGCCGGCCGCGTCGAGCTTTTCGGCGCGCATCACGTGCCCCACCAGGTCGAGCGACCTGCCCTCGAAGGTCGCCACATTCGCGTAGACCGCCCGTTCTGCGACGCCATCGGCGGCAAAGGTCTTGCCGTCGTCGTGGATGACCGGCTGTGCCGAGCCGAAATCGAGCTGGATGGTCGATGTCTGCAGAGTGCCGACACCGGGGACGGCCTCGGAAAAATCGAGGTCGAAGGTGGGGCGGTTGATGGTCTGCGACATCCTGGCGGCTCCTGCTGGCGGCCCCGGACGGACCACTGATTACAAAGACGGCGTTAGAGGCCGGACTTGTCCGGGTCGGGGCAGAAATCAGGGAACAATAAGGCTTAAGTAAGATAAGAGTTTTCGGGATGTGACCGCGCCCGGCCATCCACCATGGCGCAAGGCGGTCGGGGGCCGCAGGCGATCGCACGCCTGCCCCGCTTCACGGACGACGACTGCGTACTTCCGGCAATACGCCGCCACAGGGGGAAGGTCGCAGTCGAGAGCAACACGAACCGCGCATCAAGTGATTGATATATATCGTCCGTGATGCAAGCCATCCGCAGTTTCGAGATTTGCAGGTCAGGTGAATTTTGCAGGTCCCCGACAGAACCGGAACAGGTTTGCGATGCTTCGGCCGTTACGCCGAGCCGCCGTTCCACGGCAGTCTGCCTTGTTTACAAGACAGGACGCCCCTGCGATAGCAGACTGGGTTAGCGATGGAGTTCACCATGTCAAAGGTGCTCGTCACCGGTGCGGCCGGTTTCATTGGCTATCACGTCAGTTCCGATCTGCTGGATGCCGGGCACGACGTAGTCGGTCTTGACGCCATGACCGACTATTACGACGTGAGGCTCAAACAGGCGCGACTGGACCGGCTGATCCGGAAGCCGGGTTTTACCTTCGTTGCCGGTGCCGTTCAGGAGCAGGGATTGCTGTCTGGATTGTTCGCCGAGCACGGGTTCGATTACGTCATCCATCTGGCTGCCCAGGCGGGCGTGCGACACTCCATCGAGAGCCCGCGAGATTACCTCGAGAGCAATATCGCCGGCACGTTCGAGCTTCTGGAAGCTGCCCGTGCCCATCCTCCAAGGCATATGCTGCTTGCGTCCACGTCCTCGGTCTACGGTGCCAACCGCGATCTCCCCTATGGCGAGACGATGCGCGCGGATCATCAGATGTCCTTCTACGCCGCCACCAAGAAAGCCGGCGAGGCGATGGCCCATTCCTATGCCCATCTTTACGGACTGCCCACGACGATGTTTCGGTTCTTTACCGTCTACGGACCGTGGGGGCGTCCCGACATGGCGCTTTTCAAGTTCACGCGCGCCATTCTCGCTGGCGAGATGATCGACGTTTACAACCAAGGCCGGATGCGTCGGGATTTCACCTATGTGAGTGATCTGTCCACGGCGATCCTGGGCCTGATGACAAAGGTTCCCGGTCTTCCCGAGACGGCGCCGGAAATTCCCGACGACAGTCTTTCGCCCATCGCGCCATGGCGTGTCATCAACCTCGGAAATTCGCAGCCAGTCGAACTCGGACGTTTTATCGAGGCAATCGAGACCGCTACCGGGCGGCCTGCGCGCCGCAATCTCCTGCCGATGCAGCCGGGAGATGTGCCTCAGACCTGGGCCGATACGACCCTGCTGCGGACTTTGATCGGTTCTGTCCCGAATACGGATATCGATGAGGGGGTCGCGTCCTTCGTGACATGGTACCGCGACTACTACGGCGTCTGAACGTCCTCGATCTAAGGTCTGCCTGTTCCCCAGCTGAGGGGACCGCAACCAAGGGGATCGACCGCAAGCATGGCGTCGGTGATGGCACGATCCAGGAATGGCGCCGGAACGTGGCATTATCAGTACCGAAGGTCACGAACGCGAAGCATTGAACCATGCCGAGGCGCGTTGCCCGGACGCCGAACCGGAATACCGATACGCCCTCGCTTCGAATGGTCCCCCCCTACCCCGCCAGATGCCTTGTACGAGCATCCGGCCGGACCCGGAGATCAATTCAGGTGGTCATGACATCACCACTGCCGCATACTGCCGCCGTTTGAGACAGAAATCAGGCGCATCGCCAGGCAACTGCCTTGGCAACGTCTTTGGTGGTGATGTGAGAGATGTTGCCAGTGCACTATGACTGAAAAGAGCTGTTTGGCCTCGATCCCCCTGACGACCAATTGCGAACGCAAAGAAGGCTACCCCCATGAAGAGCGCAATGGCCAAAAACGCCTCGAATGACGTTCATGTCCTGAGAAGACTGTTAGCCCGACTACCGGAATACTTGAAGAACGCCTGGCAGCCTGTCGGGTCGGATAGGGGTTTTTTCGGTGATGGTTCATCTGGCGAAAATGGTATTCGTTCCAACAGCAATCTCGTTTTCGCCATCGCGACACTCCTGAGTCAGAAAGACGAAATTTCTGTTTCCGAAGATGTTCATGTCGAGCTCGGCACGATTCTGAAAAGATTGGTCCGTTACCTCACCTCCAGCCACGTTACAGGCAATGGATCCTGCCAGGACAACGGGCGTTGGGGGTTGAGTTGGCAGTCTTCGTGGTGGGCAACGAAACTTGCTCTTGGGGCAGATATGGCGCGGGACATCCTCGAGCCGGACGATATGGCCGCGGTTCATGCCCTTGTTGCGGCCGAAGCGAACCGGCATTTGTCCCGCCTCATCCCAACCGGCCTTTCAGAGGACACGAAGGCCGAGGAAACCGCTTGGGATGCAGAGATCATAGCCGTTGCCATGGCATTGCTTCCCGATGATTCCAATGCCCCGCTGTGGCGCAAACGGTTGATCGAGTTCGGAATCAATACCTTCAGTTGCCCTTCCGATCGAAACAACAACACAGTCGTCGATGGCGTCACCGTGTCCGAGACATTGAGGTCCTGCAACATTCATGAGGATGGCAGCCTCGAAAACCATGGCACCACCCATTTCTGCTACGTCGCTTCACCGCTCATTTCAAAAACCTGGGCCGCTTTTGCACTGAAACGGGCGTCGATAGCGATCCCGGATGCGCTCGCACACAATGCTAAGAAAGTTTGGGAGTTTTCCGAACCGACCTTCCTTTCGAACCGATTTGCATATCTGGGGGGGCAGGACTGGGCAAGATACACCTACGGTGAATACTTCATTCTTCCGGCCTTGCTGTTCCTTGCCTCCATCGAATGTGGAGAGCGGACAGGTACGATCTTTCAGAAACGCTTGGCCCTGCTTGATTTTGAAGCCTCCCGCAGCCTGGACGGATCGTTCTTCGGCGCCCGCTTCACGCAAGGTTTGTACAAGGGCCAGTATGCAAAATACGAAACCGATTGCTTTGCGTGTATCGCGCTCACACTGACGATGCTGGCTTCGCAAGGGTTTGCTACAGGGCCGGCAGCAGAAGGCTGTGCTGCGGGCACAAGCAGCCCGGAATCACAGTGCTGTTACGCAAGAAATGAAACGGCTTTCATGTCATTTGCCTGGTCAACGCTCAATCAGCCTGTTCCGAACCTCGTATTCTTGCCGTTCAGTGACGATAGTATCGCCGACTGGTACCGAGCGAACCTTCTGGGCTCGATAAAATTCGGGCAGGAGGTGAACTGGATCGGCGTCAAGGCCATGGAGGCGCAAGGCAATTCCATCCGCGTGGAAGGGTCCCATTCCATCAGAAATTCAAAGGGCGTCGCGCTTGCTCAGAACCATTTGAAAATTGATTTTCGTGATGGAATCTTGCGCGTTGCCTCGAAATATAGAAGCTCCAGAAAGCTGTCTGCCGTGCATCTGACCGGTTTGAATTGGAGCATTCCCAACGACGTGTTCAATGGCTTCACCCGAACCTATTTCTTCGAAGGTCCGAGCGACACGATTTCAAGTTTTGAAAGCGTTGCATCGACTGATCCGCAGAACACGAACACCTTGTCATTCACGGAAAAGATAAAGCGCAAAGCTCAGTTGCATGGGGAGGCGAAGAACTTCGGTGCTTCGAGATGGTTGAACATCGACAACAAGGTGGGCGTGGTTTTTGATCGCGACGAGCGGATTGCGCTGCGCCGCTATCCAAACAAGGAAGCAACTTGGAGCAGCCTGAATATCGAGCGCGTCGAGACCCCGAAAGCAAACTGGCGGTTCAATGTTCCCAAAGGGTCCACTCTTCTTGATTTGAGCTGTCGACTACATCTGGGTACAGCGCGAGAAACACAACGTTTGGCCCAAGTATCCATGAATTAGACGATGAGGATGCCGAATTTCCATGAACAACAATCAAGCCTCATCGCCACAGGCATCAATTCTGGCTGACCGTAAGATCATGGTGGATGTCGGGTTGCATAAATGCGATAGTACATGGATTTAGAAACATATGTTCGACAATGCGGATGTCGGATTTTCATCGCCTTGGGGGAACATTGCATCAGCCGCAATTTCTGAATTCGTTGCGATCGACCCCCTTGCATTTGACCCTGTCGCGACACGCAACCGATTGGAATCCGTTGCAAATCTGTCCGAGGGTACGACAAATCATACGATCATTGTAAGCCACGAAGCATTGTCATCTCGTCCTTTTTCCGGAGAATATTATGCGCCCCAGGTCGCGGGTCGGGTGCTCGATGTTTTTCCCGATGCCTCCATTTTGGTTATCTTCAGGGAACAGGTATCTCTGATTCACTCGCTTTACAGTCAGCATCTTAGAACGGGTGGGCGATTGACGCTGGAAGAATTCATCGGAACGGGAGATGAACCTGCCGGTTTCTCGGGTATGTGTCAGCTTTCTTTTTTTCTGTTTTGATCGCCTGATCGACATGTACCGAGAGTATTTTGGAAATGACAAGGTCGTTGCCCTCCCGCTTGAGATGCTCTCGAGTGAACCTCAGCGATTCATCGAGGAAATCTGCCGTCTTGGTGGTGGTACCTACGTGAAGCTGCCGACAGATAGAAAAGCCAATACTGCTTGGGGACCAGTTACTTACGAATTGCTGCGCTGGTCCAACGCGATCATACGTGCCAATCGTCTCCGACCGCGAACCGGGCCCGTATTCACCCTGCGACGGCGCGCCTTGAACCTTGTGGATAAGGTTGTCCCCCGCGGGTTTCAAACCTCCATCAAGGAAAAGCAACGCCAGCAGATCGAACGTCGGACCTCTGGGATGTTCGACATCAGTAACGCGCGTTCGGAGACGATGCTTGAATTGGATCTTCGGAAATACGGATACAGTCTCAAGAAGTCATCCGAGGTCTGCTGCGTACGGTGTTATCGCTCTGGGGTCGTGGTATTTTCCATGGGCATTTGTTGTTGTCCGTTTGGGCTTTTCTCCTCTATCTCAATAAACATTAGTGTGGAGATCCAAGTCTCGATCTTCAGATTACAAACAGATTTTCCGTTCCTAGTCTTCCATTCATTGATGGCGAAGTTGCGAGAGTTCTTCATTTCGCGCGGGAAGGTTGGCTGTCCTATGTTCGGCTGAACGAATGTCGATTCGGATCTATGCATCGGGCCAGAAGTTCGTTGTTCGGCTCAGCTCTCTTCGGGTTATCCACAGGCAATGGTGTTAAATAGGTGTTAAATAGGTGTTACGCAGAAAATTGTTCCGAATAGGCTAGCATGATCAGTCCCTTACAAATTTTCCGGTGTGTGAAATATCGAAACTCGGTGTGTGAAATATCGAAAGATGGTGTGTGAAATATCGAAGAGCTTGACTTGGTGTGTGAAGTATCGAAGAAAGCCGTATGGTGTGTGAAATATCGAAAGACGGTGATCTCATGGACGGTGGTCCCAGCCGGTCACCCCTCCTGCCCGAACGTCATCCGTCGTCGGATTTTTTCGTCTGCGACGTGCTGGATGCGGTTCCCAAGGGCGATCTTGCATCCATGGAACATCCCATATTTTCGCTTTCGACCAAGCCGGACACGCGGTTGCGCCGTTACGAGCAGGGGGACCATTTCGTCGAGGTTTCACCTTCCGTCAAAGGTCTGGCGACGGTTCATGATCGCGACATCCTGATCTATTGCATCAGCCAGATCATCGCGGCGATCAACGAAGGCCGGCAGGTCGACCGGACCATCCGCCTCAAGGCGCACGATATGCTGACGGCGACCAACCGGATGACGAACGGCCAAGCCTACGAGGGTCTCAAGGCCGCGTTGGAGCGGCTGCGGGGCACCACGATCAGTACGAACATCAAAACTGGTGGGACCGAGACCTTCGATGTTTTCGGCCTGATCGAGCGGGCCCGTGTCGTGCGCGAGACCCGCGAGGGTCGGATGCAGGAGCTGGAAATCGTCTTGTCGGATTGGGTTTTCAACGCGATCGAGGCGCGGGAAGTTCTGACACTGCATCGGGATTACTTTCGCCTGCGCAAACCTCTGGAGCGTCGGATGTACGAGTTGGCCCGCAAACATTGTGGGCACCAGTCTGAATGGTCAATCGGACTCGAAAAGCTCAAGGAAAAATGCGGCTCCAACTCCACCCTCAAGGAGTTTCGCCGTCTGGTCAAAAGCGTCGTTCAGCAGGACGAGGCCCATTGCCACATGCCCGATTACTCTGTTCGCCTGGTCGAACGGAAGGCCGATGTCGAGAAGGTCGTGTTTGCCAATCGGCAGACGATGGAACGGCGTAGCGATGCGACCCGCCTGCCCCCTCCGCTGTCGGGGGAAACGTTGCAGGCCGCGCGTCAGATCGCACCGGGATGGGATGTCCATGTCATCGAACAGGAATGGCGAGCCTGGTGTCTGGACAAGGATTGCACCCCTCACAGTCCTGCACAGCATTTCCTGAAATTCTGCCTGACGTGGGCCGAACGACGCGGCGCCGCCTGATCGACCGTGGTCACGGGCCGGTTTGCAAGAACCGGATCGGTTGGTCCGGATACAGGACCGCAGCCGTCAGACGATCGGAATAATAGGCCCCGGTGTCGATCGCGATACGGCGCTTGTGGATGATTGGATCTGGCACGATCGAATGTCCATGAACGACCCAGAGACCGTCGCGCCGCGCCTGAGTGTGAAACCGGCGACAGCCGTCCCAGAGCATCGTCTTGGCTTCTTGTTCCTCGGGGCTCGCGTCAGGGTCCATAGCCGCATGGACGCAGATGACATCACCATTCCGGTGCCACAGAGGCAGATCGCGCAGCCATCCCTGCGTGGTTTCGGAAAGGGCATCGCGTAGACGTTCGGCCAGGCGCGCCGCAGCCTCGGGCGGCGTCTCCGCACCGATACTGCCTGCATCAGGATCGGTCAGCCCCAAGCCTGCCAGGGTTTCCTCTCCGCCGTGTCGCAGCCATCGAAAGGCGTGCTCCTGCGGTGCATCGAGCACGTCGAGCAGCATACGCTCGTGATTGCCCATCAGACAGATTGCATCGTCGGGGGCCGCCTGCTGCAGGTCTTGCAGCAGATCGATCACCGCGCCCCCATCAGCCGTCCGGTCGATGTAATCGCCCAGAAAGACGAGCTGTCCCCTTTCGTCCGGCGGCAATGGATGCCGGGTCATGTCGGCGTCGATCTGGCCCAGCATCTCATCGAGCAGATCGATCCGCCCATGGATATCGCCAATGACATAGAGAGGAGATGCAGGACGCGGCATCGAACTTGGCTCGATCATATGACCCCCCTGCCCCGGGTTGACCTGTCCGACAGATCAGCAGCGCAAATGCTGGAACGGCAGCAGCGGGGATGCAAGCCGACAGGCAGGTGTTTGATACGGACCTGTGCCCGAGCAGCGACAACCCCCGAGGGGCAATGCCATGCCGTGCAAGGCAGGCCGTCCGCGATCAGAAGGCTGTGTATTCCTGCGCGGGGGCGAACCGTTTCTGGAAGTTTTCCCGCACAAGGAGCAGAACGGTCAGAGCGATAGTCGATCCAACTCCGGTTGCGACGAGCAGGCCAAAGGCCGCAAGCATCCCTGCCCCCGCAATCCAGGCAATCAGACCGACCGCGTAGCCAAACAAGGTAGCGATGATGACGATGCCTAAGAACATAGTATTCTCCCTGTCCAGTCGATGAAGGCGACTGAACCCCGTCATCACCCTATGACCAGAACCCTAAGAAAACCTTAAGACCCCAATCGGACGGGAATCTGGCAGAATTGCGGACACTTCGGCGGTCAGCCTCGGCCGTATCGGGCCTCCAGCAGGGCCACCGCATGTTCCAGCGTTTCGCCCAAACCCCAACCATTGTCGTCGGCGATCCGACAGTAGGCTTCGATGATGTCCGGCCGGGCCTTGAGGTTGAACTGTTGATTGCGGCCGGTCCGTCGTCGCCGAACGGGCATTTCCTTTGGGGGCTCCGGGGGGGCGGCAGGTATCTCTCGACTGCTGAAGCCGAGTGCTTCGGCGCTTTGGCGGGTGTGGCGCCGCTCCTGCGCCTGCGGGGCCTGCTTCGGGGCGGCAACCCATTTGTCGGGATCGAACTGGGCCAGTTCGTCACCAAAGCCCAGGTCGGCGCGCAGGGTATCGCGGGCCATCATGCCACCTCCTCGGCTGTCTTGGCCTGCTTGAGACGGGTCAGAACTTCGCCGGCGAAGGTATTGGCGTTTTCGACGGCCCGGCCCAGGTTGCTGACCCGGTCTGCCGGCAGATCCGCCAGAAGCCCCCCGTAATCGAAGATGTCGCGATAGGCCGCGCGTTCAACGATGGGGGTTCCGAAAACCGGGATATCCGCGGCTTCTAGTTGCTCGACCACGTTGCGCAACGCCCGGCTGGTCACGGCTGCCGAGGTCCGCGTCATCAGCACCGCGTGCGGAATGGGACGTCGGGCCATACGCTCCTGATTGCGCAGAAGGCGAATGGTCTTGGCAGCGCCCTTGGCGTCCATCGATCCCCCTTGCGTCGGGATCACCACCAGATCGGACATCCCGAGGGCATTGGCCACCATCAGGCTTGCCGTTCCCTCGAGATCGACAATGACGAACTGCACGCGCCGACTGGTTTCATCGATCAGATCGACGATGCTGTCCTCGGTCACGTCCGAGAAGAGTTCGATAGTGCCGGGCCCTGCCCCCAGCTTGGACCACTGGGTAATCCAGCGTTCCGGGTCGGCGTCTATGATGGCGATACGGGCGCCGCGCGTTGCAAGCGACGACGCCAGAAGAAGCGCAGCAGTCGTCTTGCCCGCGCCTCCCTTCGGATTGGCAAAGGTGATGACCGGCATGTGAAGGCTCCTGTTCTGCTCGGATTTTTATTCAGGTGCCAGACACCTGTAACATCCCGGATAGCTGTCAGATAGCTAGCCGTTAGGTATCAGCATGCTACCGGATAGGTCTGACGCAAGGAGGCCACAAGAAAGCAAAACGAGCCTACATTAAGTGTAGGTATCATATAGATATCACGACATATAGACTATCATGGATATCTGGAAGCTACCGGATAACTATAAGAAACCTATCGGATAGCTAACATATTCCAAGACGAACTGCCGGTTACTCTCCTCCTTGGGAATCCCGCGCTGTCCTCGGATGGGCGCAGGATCACCCCAAGGCTGCCCCGAGATTGTCACACCGATCGCATCCCATGGTCGGGCCAATCACCGTTCGGACCCGACCCTGCATGCTCAAAGAACATCTCGCCAGATCGCTTGCCTGCCTTGTTCTGATGGCCTTGGCCGTCCTGCCCCTTCCCGCGAAGGCCAGCGACATCCGCGTCTCGGCACCCGTCGTGATCGGTGATGATCCCGGCGGTCCTGTTCTGGAAAGGGCGCGTCAGGTGCGTGCCCTGCGCCAATCGGGACAGGACGTGCGCATCGTCGGTGCGATCTGCAACTCGGCCTGCACGATGCTGTTGGGGCTTCCGCAAACCTGTGTGTCACCGCGAACCATCTTCGGTTTTCATGGTCCTTCGCGCGGGGGGCAGCGTCTCGACCGGGCGCAGTTCGACCGCGCGTCACATTTCATCGCACAGCATTATCCGCCGTCTCTGGGGCGATGGTACATGAATACGGCGCGCCATCGGACGCAGGGCGTGCACAAGGTGGCGGGATCCGATCTGATTGCCATGGGGGTCCGCCGCTGCGCGTGATGCCCGGCAGGGCGCATCAGCTGACGGAGGTGCGCCTGCGCAGCAAGGACAGAAAGCCGAATGCGCCCAACAGGGCCAGCCAGGCCGGGGGCAGGGGGACTGCCGCGATCGTGCCCAGGTCAACCTCGCTCGGGTCCAGTGTCGTCCCGGTCGTGCCGCCACTGCTGGTGCTGGTGCCAAAGATCGGCAGCCCACCATCGCCGAACGAGGAAAACGTGCCGCCACCCGTCGAGACCAGCCGCGTTCCACCAGGGCCGCCGCTGGACGCCGACACCACCGTCGGACCCAATTCGGTCAGAAGGCCGGGGGTAGGTGACGACACGCCGCCTGTACCCTCGCCGAATCCGGCGTCGCCCGCGGAGCCAGGATCCGACAATCCGTCCTCGTCGGCAAAGAAGTTCGTGATCCCCTCTAGCTCGGACAAGTAGGGGCAGGCGGGCATCAGTACGTCGCAGGCCCCGACAACCCGTCCCGTTTCGTCCATGGACAGAATCGGAGACGCGGTTGAGGTGCCCACGAAAGCACCCAGATCGGTGATGTCATACGTCTGCGATCCGGTCAGGATCGCGCTGTCGGGCGCCCCCATCTGTGCCAGGACGGTGGGCGCCTGCACCGGGGTCAGACGGTAGAAATGAACATGGCTCCCTTGCGGCCCATAGGCCAGGATACGACCATCCGAGATGATCGAAACAGCGGCTGTCAGGACGATTCCGTCGGGCGCATCGATCAGGTCGTTGAGATCCCTCATGGCGCCGTCGGGGGTCCATAGAAACGCGCGGTCTCCGTCTTCGGTGGCGCTGTAGCCGACGACGCGGCCATTCACATCGATGTCACGGGCCGACCCGGTCTGCGGCCCGCCGGGCAGGTCGCCCAGGTCGATGGCTGCCGCGCCGGGACGCCAGACCACCGGCCGGGGGCGGCCATCGTCGGACAGCGCCATGCCGGCCGCCGCGACCTGTCCGCCGATACCGGTCAGATCGGCGACATGCCCGCGCGCGTCGTCCGAAGGTCCGGCCAGATCCAGAACGGCCGTTTGCGGTGTCCACAAGAACGCCTGTTCGATTCCGTTCGACACGGCCCGACCGACAATGCGCCCGTCGTCGTCTATCCCCGTGGCATCCAGCAGGATCACGTCCGGACCGACATCGGTCACGACCGTCAGATCGCGCATGCCGTTGATCTCGTCCCAGACAAAGGCCCGGTCCCCGTCCGCCGTCCGGCCGCGTCCGACGATCACGCCGGCCGCATTCACCGCGCGCGCGACGCCCGCAACAGGACCGCCGGGCAGATCACCCAGATCACGCGGCTCCTGGTCCGCGGACCAGAGCATGGCGTGCACGCCGCCCTCGGCGGGGCCTTCGCCAACGATGAGGCCCGCTTCGTTGGAGGCATGGGCCGCACCCATGCGCGCATCCCGCACCCGCCCCGCAGGATCGACGAAGAAACCACGCATTTCGGGAACGGCATCGCCGAAGGGCTGCGCCAACGTCCCCAGGTCCAGATCCCGCAACAGCGTATCGAAGTCGCCGCGATCTGACGGCGTCACTTCGACCGGCGCCGCTGTGCTCATGGCGGCGGCAGTTGCGGTAACGAAACCAACAGCGAGGGGTGCAAAACGAAACATCCCCCTGTTTATACACGATTCTGATAGCGTTTCAAAAGAAGCAAATATTTAGGCAGGTTCGCGACACGATTGAGGCAATATCCCTCGATTGGCCGGAATCCGGAGGCAATTCCGGGCACGTGGCCCGGCAAACCTACCTTTCGAAAGGCGGCGCCCTCCGAAACCGCGAATCACCCTCGTGGATCCTGGCCGGTCGGAAGGGCAGGGGGGTCAGGGCGATTGGCGTGACGCGGCCCCCGTGGCCCAGGTCAGCACCAGACCGGTCACGAAGCCGCCAAGGTGCGCCTGCCAGGCCAGAACGGCATCGCGCAGCGTGAAATCCACCAGCGACAGGGTCAGGATGACGAAGCAGATGATGCCTGTCCGGATCCGTGCGTATCGCACCCCCCGTGTCCGAAGGCTGTCGACATGGTCGATGGCGACATAGGCCCCCAGAAGGCCGAACGCACCACCGGAGGCGCCGATCATCGGCGAGAAGGAATGCGACAGCGCCCCGAACGCGATACCACCGCCCAACACGCTGCCGACCCAGATCTCCACCGTTTCGGACGGACGCAGGGCAGGGCCGATCTGCCGAGCGAACCAACCGATCAGAGCAATGTTGCCTGCCAGATGGATCGGACCCGCATGGATCAGCCAGTAGGTGGCAAACATCGTGATGGGCTGAAGGCGGAAGTTCGATTGCCAGTCCCCCAGCAAACCGGGCCAGAAGCCGAGCCGCCCGACCAGCCACAGGCGCGCGCTTGCTTCGGACCCCGCCGCACCCCCCAGCAGCCAGACGGCCACCTCGGCCGTGATCAGCACGCCCGCAAGCCAGAAGTAAGGACGATGCGCCCGGTCCAAGACCTTCAGAAGGCTTGTTGGAAGGATCGGCTCAGCGACAAGGACACCGCAGTCCCTGACGCGTCCGAGCCGTCGTCATCTTTTTCGAACCGGTGACTGGCCCCCATGGTCAGCGCCCAATCCCGGGTCAGGGCCCGCGACAGGCTGGCGCCGATCTGGCCGAAATCCTCGTCGCCTTCGCCGGCCGCATCGCTGCGGGTGATCACGTAGCGGGTGTCGAGGCCCAGCTGCCAGCTGCGGGTCAGCTGCTGTGCATACGTCCCGGACAGGGCGGTGACGGTGCGCAACGCGGGATTGTCATTCGCATCCTCGATCTGGGTGACACGCCGCGACAGATCGAAGGTCACCGCCGACACGTCGGACAGATCGAAGGCCGCCCGGGCCGACCCGATCAGCCCCGGATCGCCGCCTTCCTCGAGCGACACGCCGATCTCGCCGCTCAGCCGTCCCGTGGGACGATCAATCGCGCCGGTCAGGGCCAGATCGCCGCGCAGGCCGGTGGCCTGATCCGTCAATCCCAGACGCAGGCCCAGGCGGGACGTGGCAAAGCGCTGTCCGATGGCCAGGTTCAGACGGGTCTCGTTTTCCTCGTCCTCGCGCAGGACATAGCGCAGATTGCTGGTCGCCTGGATCGTCTCGGTCAGGTCGAGGCGCATGTCGATCCCGCCGGTCAGCCGGGTATCGTCATCGAATGTATTGTTGTCGCCCGAATAGCGCACGCCCGAGACGCCCAGCGAATAGGTGACACCGAACGGGTGATCCCGCCGCGTTTCCAGCGATGCGCCCAGCGAGAACGTCAGGCGTGTCGCCTCGTCGGAGACGGTGCCGTCCAGCAGATCCTCCAGGTCCTCGTCGGACAGATCCTCATCCAGCAACAGGTCCAGCGGCGACAGCGAAGAGACTTCGGAGCGTCGCAGGTTGCCGTCGATCTCCAATGCCGCGCTCCGCGTCTGCCGCTCGTAGGCAAAGCTGAGGGCCGGGTCCACCAGGTCGGACGTGTCGGCGTCGGCCCCTGCCGACAGGCGCAATCCACCATCCAGGGCCGCCTGGAACGATTGCCCCTCGGTGGCCGTGAGCATACCGAGGCGGAACCGGGCCGTCGCATCGAACCGCGCATTGCCGTCGGTGTCGAGATCGGGATTGTCGGATGCCTGCAGCCCATAGGTCGTGTCCAGCGTCAGCAAGCGACCGGTCGGGCCCGCATCCTGCGCCAGCACGGGCTGTGCCATCACCCCCGTCAATACGGAGGCCCCCAGACAGATGGATCGGGAGAGGGCCATGGCCATGCGGTCCGGCGTTATTCGAACAGGCGGCGGGTCGGCACGAGGATCACATCGCCTTCCTGCATCACGACCGATCCATTCTGGCTCCGGCCGGACATGATCGCCTCATAGTTCAGCGGATAGATCGTCTCGGCGCCGGTCACGGGGTTGGTGCGGCGCAGCTGGATCCTCTTTCTGGCGGCAAAATCCGAGAAACCACCCAACTGGGCCAGGGCCTGCAGCAGGCGGGTGCCCGGAACCAGTTCCAGCCGTCCCGCATTGGCGACCTCGCCGATGGCGAAGATGGTGACCACCGGCTCGGGTGCCGGCGTCACCGGAAGGGGCGGGTCTTCCTCGGCCAATCGCGACAGGGACACCACGACCGTCGGCCCGGCCGCGAAATTCGGCGCCAGGGCCGAGACCACGTCGTTCTGAATCGCACCGAGCGACCGGCCCCGCGCCTGGATCTGGCCGGCGAAGGGAACGACGATCCCGCCATCGGGGGCGACCAGCACATCGCGGTTCAGGTCGCTGTCCTCCAGCACCTCGATCCGCAGGACATCGCCGGGCTGGACCCGATATCCCTGGGCTGCGGCGGCGGAGACGGACAACAGCACAAGCAGGCAGCCTGCCAGAAGATGTTTAGCGTGATTGATCATGATGCGGTCTTCTCAGGACGATATCGAACAAGGTTCCCCCATTCCTATGGCAGATCAAGGTCTGTGGGCAGAGGGACATGTCGATGTTCGTCAAGCATATGTGCCTTCTTGATCACGCCCCCCACGATCAAAGCCCCTCGAGGACTTCGCGCGCGATGCCCAGTTGGGGCAACGGCTGATCGCCGCCCAGATCCACGGCCCGCTGCAACGCCGCGCGGGCTTCCTCGGGGCGCTCCAGGGCGGCATAGGCCATGCCCAGATGATAGAGGACCACCGGATTGTCCGGCATGCCCTCGGCGGCCTGGGTCAGATAGGTCAGGGCTTCCTGGAAGTCGCCATCGCGATAGGCGATCCAGCCATAGGTGTCCTGGAAGGCGGGAACATTGCTGTCGCTCAGGCGGCGGGCCACGACACGTGCCCGCGCAAGGCTTTCGTCGTCTTCGCGCAGATCGCTGAGCAGGCTGGCGTAGTTGTTGGCGACGATCAGGTTGTTGCTGTCCACTTCGTAAAGCTGCGCGTAGATCGACAGCGCCTCTTCCAACTGGCCGACCTGTTCGAAGCGCGCGGCCTGCAGCAGCCACAGATCAGTGGCCTCCGGCATCCGTTCCAGGGCGTCGGCCAGCACGGCCTCGGCCTCATCGGGGCGATTGTCGGCCTGCAACAGCCCGTAGAGCCGCTGCACCGGAGCGGGCGCCTCGGGGAAATCGGCGATCAGGCCGCGCAGGTCGGTCTCGGCGGCGCCCAGTTCGCCGTCGGCAATCCTCAGGACGGCGTTGGCGAACAGCAGCCCGGGATCCTCCGGGCGTTCTTCGAGGCGCAGTGCCAGATAGGCGCGCGCCTCGCCGATCTGTCCGGCCTGCAGGCGGGTGCGCACCACGTCCAGGATGACGGCACTGGATGCGGCGTCGTCGGCGCGCGCCTCCAGCAGGGCGACCCCCTCGTCAAAGCGCTGTTCACTCAGCAGGAGGGCAGCCTGCAGGGCCTTGGCCCGGTCGGTGGCAAGGGTATTCCCTTCGATCCGTTCCAGGGTCGCGATCGCGGCGCGTGCGGTATCCGTGTTTCCGGCCATGAGGGCCAGGCGTCCCTGTTCGGTCAACAGGTCGACATTGCCCGGATTGGCCACGACCGCATCCCGGATAACGGATCGGGCGATGCGGTCGCGATCGGCGCTCAACAGGAACCGGGCATAGCGCAGGGCCTCGGCCGGGGCGTTCCCCGACATCTCGAGGGCCAGGGCCAGCCGCTCTCCGGCCAGTTCCGGGCTGCCTGCGCGGGAATGCGCGCGCGCCATGGTGGTCAGGATGTCGGAATCGTTGGGGGCCTGGTCCAGGGCCATGCGCAGGGCGGCGATCGCTTCGTCCGTCTTGTCGGCATCGATCAGCCAATCCGCCTGCATCTTCAGGGCGGCGACATTGCCCGGCTCGATCGAAAGGACCTGTTCGACCAGCGACCGGGCACCCACCGGATCGTCCGATTGGATCAGAAGCTGTGCCAGAAGAGTCCGCAGGCCGTTGGTCTCGGCCGTTGCGTCCGAGGTGCCCAGACGCGCCCTCAGCATGTCCACGGCATCCGTCCGGTCACCGGCATCGAACGCGATGGCCGCGTCCGCGCGGGTATAGGCATCGATGGCCGCAGGATTGTCGGCATTGGCCGCGATCAGGGCCGCCACCTCCTCGCGTGCGGCCTCTGCGCCGCGGGTGCGCAGGATGAACTGGACGACGGCGATATGCCCGTCGACGGGGCCATCCCGCGGCCCGGCGCGGTTGCGCAACAGGCCCTCGACGGCCTCCAGGTCCCCGCGCTGCTGATACCATGCCACAAGATTGCCTTCGATTTCGGCATTCTCGGGGAACCGCGCATACAGATCCAGCAGCAACGCCTCCACCTCTGCGGGGCGGTCCAGCGAACTCAGGACCTGCAGCTTGAGGGTATTCAGCGCCAGGTCGTCGGGGGCACGCGCGATGGCGTTGTCGATCTCGGCCAATGCAGGGTCCAGGTCGCCGTTCGTCAGGTGGCCGATGATCACCAGGCGGCGGGCGATTGCATTCTCCGCGTCTGCCTCCAACAGGGTCAGCGCCTGCGTCAGGGCCGCGTCCATGCCGTCGGTGTCGGGCTCCGACGCATCGCTGGCGTCCATGTAGTCGAGCAGGGCCGCAATCGCGCGGCTTTCGGGCCGATCGGGGTCCAGGTCGACCGCGGCGGGGCCGTGGCGGCGCAGTTCGTTCCAGGCCTCGAGGTTCGTGGCGATCGTGCTCAGGGCGATGCGCACCTCGATGTCATCGGGGTATTGTTCGGCCAGGCGCAGATACTGCGAAAAGGCCGCGTCGGGCTTGCCCTGCTCCAGCAGGACTTCGGCCAGGGCGTTGCGCGCTTCGCGGTGTTCTCCGTCGTAGCGGAAGACGTTGCGGAATTCGACGGCTGCGCGCGACAGGTCGCCCGCCTCACGCAGGTCCACGCCGGAGCGATAGAAGTTCTCTGCGCGTTCTTCGGAGCTTTGGCAGGCGGCCAGGGCAACGAGAAGGACAGGAACGGTTATCCAGCGAAACAGACGCATGGCAGCAATTTCTTCCACAATGAGGGCAAAAGGATGACGCGGGCGATCAGTTCGGCATCTGGCCGTCAGCAGCCCGTCCCGCGCAGCACGACGCGTACCGTCGCCACGAGCAGGCGCAGGTCTTCGGCGAAGGACAGCGTCTTGTAATACTCGGTATCGAACTTCGCACGCGCGGCAAACGTCGACGTGTGGCGGTCGGAAACCTGCCAGGGGCCGGTGATGCCCGGGCGCAGGGCAAAATAGGCGCGGCCGGGATACAGGCTCTTCTGGTTGATCATCATGGGGCGGGGGCCGACCAGGCTCATGTCGCCGGTCAACACGTTGTACAGCTGCGGCAGCTCGTCGATGGATGTCTTGCGCAGGATGCGGCCGATGAGGGTGACGCGGGGGTCATGCGTCAGCTTCTGCTTTGCGCCCCATTCCTTGCGGGCCGAGGGATGCGCGTCCAGGTATTCGCGCAGCTTGGCGTCGGCATCGGGAACCATGGTGCGCAGCTTCCAGATCCGGAACGTGCGACTGGCCCGGCCCAGGCGTATCTGCGAATAGAACGGATTGCTGCCGTCCATGGCCACCAGCAACGCCATGATCCCGATGAACGGCAGCACCACCGGAAGGCTGAAGATCACCAGCGACACGTCGAGGATGCGTTTGAAATACACCGAGTAAAGCTTGGCAGTCATGGGTGGCTTCGCGTCATGACCGGCCGAGTCGACGGGGGGATCGATGAAAGACATGTTCAAAAGCCTCCATCCGGACACCGTAATACATGTGGCATCCAGGCACTCCTGCCGGATAAATTTCCCCATCGCCCGGGCAGTCGAGCCGAAGGGAACCGAAAGCACGGGCATCAGTAATTGCTCAAGCCCAAGTTATAATTATCTTAAAATGTGACAGTTTAACAGGGCTATTGCCCCAAATATGGCACAAACTGCACCTGTCCGCCGTCATGGCTTTCCGATGGGGAGACAATCGCCAGGCAGGCCCATGGATTGTGCACGCTGAGAAGGTTTCTGTGTGATCATTGCCCCATACGCACCCGGTCCGAGTATTTCTGTCTAGTGCCTCGTGAGCCGTATGATAGACAGTCGGAGCAGGCCTTGAAATCCGCATTCCACCTCCACGACAGCGAGCGTTGCCATCAGTCTTTATGTCGATCATTTTGGGTTGACGGACCAGCCGTTCTCGCTGGCTCCGGATCCGGCTTTTCTGTACTGGGGGTCGGCGCATCGGGCGGCGTTCACGATGCTGGAGTATGGGTTGATGACCCGCTCTCCGATCACGCTGCTGACGGGCGACGTGGGGGCAGGCAAGACCACGCTGCTGCACCATCTGCTCGACTCGCTTGAAACGGACGTGATCGTCGGAATGGTGGCCAACGCCCAGGGCGACCGCGATGCCATCCTGCGTTGGGTGATGCTGTCTCTGGATCAGCCGTCCGATCCCCGCGAAACCTATGTCGATCTGTTCTCGCGGTTCCAGTCCTTCCTGATCGACCGTTACGCGCAGGGACAGCGGGTCGTGCTGATCTTCGACGAGGCGCAGGCCCTCAGCCATGACGCGCTGGAAGAGCTGCGGATGCTGACCAACATCAACTCGGGCAAGGACGACCT
This sequence comes from Jannaschia sp. 2305UL9-9, assembly GCF_041403465.1. NCBI lineage: Bacteria > Pseudomonadati > Pseudomonadota > Alphaproteobacteria > Rhodobacterales > Roseobacteraceae > Jannaschia > Jannaschia sp. 2305UL9-9. The sequence goes on along the minus strand of NZ_JBGEHM010000009.1, from coordinate 29,885 downwards.
GGTCCAGGTGATCCTGGTCGGGCAACCCGAACTGCGCGACATTGTCCACGCGCCGGAACTGACCCAGTTCGTTCAGCGGATAGGGGCCAGTTTCCACCTCAGGGCGATGGATGCGACCACGGTGGCCGAATACATAAAGCATCGCCTGGCCGTCGCGGGGGCGGAGGGCGAGATTTTCTCCAAACAGGCCATGCAGCTCGTCTACGATGCGACCGGCGGCGTTCCCCGACTGGTCAACAAGCTGTGTGATGTGGCCATGGTCTATACGTATTCGAGCGACAGGCTGCGTGTCGAGGAGCGGACGATTCAGCAGGTGCTGGAAGATGGACTTCTGATCGGCGGACCTGCGTCGGCTGCGAACAACGACCAGCTTCTCCTCGACAAGACATGGAGGGTATGAGCCGATGGATATCCGTTTCTACCTCTCTCTGCTGCTGCGCAGACTGCATTACATCCTTCTGCTGGTCATCCTGGGCACTGCGCTCGGGGCGACCATCGCGCTGATCCTGCCGCCGCGCTACGTGGCCCAGGCCCGCCTCGTTGTCGAAAGTCAGCAGATCCCGGACGAATTGGCCGCGTCGACGGTCCAGGTCGAGGCGAACGAGCAGCTGCAGATCATCCGACAGAGGATTCTGGCCCGCGGCACGCTGCTGGACATGGCCGACAGTTTCCGCATCTACACCGCGGAGGAGCGGGCGGACCTCTCACCCGACGACATCGTCTCGGACATGCGGTCGCGGATCGGGATCGAGACCACGGGCGGCAGCCGGCGCAACCGCTCCAACGCCACTTTGGTCGATGTCACCTTCTCGGCGGCGCGGGCGGAACTGTCCTCCGCCGTGGCCAACCAGATCGTGACCCTCATCCTCGAAGAGAACGTCGAGATGCGGACGACGGTGTCCGGCCAGACCGTCGATTTCTTCGAAGGAGAAGTCGAACGCCTGGGGCAGGAACTCGCCCAGAGCAGTGCGCGCCTGACCCTGTTCCAGGAGGAGAACCGGGACGCCCTTCCGGAGAGCTTGGAGTTCCGGCGCTCGCAGTTGCTGTCTGCGCAGGAACGCCTGATCGACATCGGCCGAGAGCTTGATCAGCTTGCCGATCGCCGTCGCAATCTCGAAGCGCTTTATGACCAGACGAACGGGCAGGGGGTGATCGCCCCCGAGGCCCAGACCGCCGAGGCGCGGGAACTGCAACGCCTGCAGGAAAGATATGCGTCCAGCTCGGCGGTCATGTCGGATGCAAACCCGCGTCAACGCGTCCTGCGTCAGCAGATCGAGGCCCTGGAAGAGATCGTGGCCAACCAGGTGAACACCATCGCGCCCGATGCCTCGACCCCGGCCCTCAGCCCGCTGGACATCCAGATCGCGGATATCGACAACCAGGTTGCCTTCCTGGAACAGCGTCAGACACAGATTACCGCCCAGATGGAAGAGTTGGCCCGCACCATCGAGGCGACGCCCAACAATGCGGTCACGCTCGGCGGGCTGCAACGGGATCTGGAAAATACCCGTTCCCAATACGACCGTGCGGTGGAGGCCCGCGCCCGGGCCGAGACCGGCGATGCCATCGAGGCCCTGTCCAAGGGCCAGCGGATTTCCATCATCGAGAACGCGGTCGCGCCCAACGCCCCCAACAGTCCCAATCGCCCCAAGATCCTGCTGGCCGGGTTCGGCGGCGGCCTCATGGCGGCATTGACGCTTATCGTGCTGTTGGAGTTGCTCAACACCTCCGTACGCCGGGCCGCCGACATCGAACGCGGTCTGGGCATCACACCAATCGGAACATTGTCCTACATGCGCACCCGCCGCGAGGTCATCGGTCGGCGATTGCTGATCGGCTTCGTCCTGCTCGTGGTCATATTGGGGGTTCCTGCAGGAGTATGGGCCGTGGACACCTATTACAAACCCGTCGATCTGCTCTTGCAGAGCATTCTCGACCGCTTGCCTGACATCCCGCTTCTGACCGGGCTTCGGATCGGAGGGTCCTGATGGAACGTATCCAGACCGCCATCGCCAAGGCGCGCGCCGCCCGCGACGGTGCGCCGCGCAACGTGACCCGCAAGCCGGTCCTGCGCCCCAGCGATGTGGAGGCCGCCTGGGCCGCCGTGCCGATGGCCGACCTCAACAATCGAAAGCTGAAGGCCCGCCGGGTGACCGCATTCGAGAGTGGTTCGGAAACGGCCGAGTTCGATCGGCTGCGTACCCGGATGCTGCAACGGATGCAGAGCAAGAACTGGACCCGGGTCGCGGTGGTCTCGCCGACGGCGCAGAACGGAAAATCGACCGTGGTTTCCAACCTGGCCTTCAGTTTCGCGCGTCAGAAACACCTCAATACCATGGTGATCGAGCTTGATCTGAGGCGGCCGGGCCTGTCACCGATCCTCGATCTGCCACGGGGGTTGGACGTTTCGCGCGTGCTGGAAGGGCAGGCGGATTTCGCGGACCATGCCGTCCGACTGCGTGACAATCTGATCATTGCGCCGACATTGCCCGTTCAGGGCAACGCCGCGGAGCTGCTGCAGTCGCCGGATACGGCCATTGCCTTGAACGGCATCGCCGAGGATTATCGCCCGTCCGTGATGATATTCGACATGCCACCCATCGGGGTCAGCGACGACGTCATCGGTTTTCTGTCCAACGTGGACTGCGTCCTGATCGTTGCCGCGGCCGGAATGACCAGCCTGACCGAGATCAGCGATTGCGAAAGGGATGTCGCGGAACGCACCGAGGTTCTCGGCGTGGTTCTCAACAAGTGTCGTTATGAGCCGAAAGGGACAGGCTACGGCGACTACTACTGAGATGCCCGGCCGAAGCCGGCCCCGGGATTGCCCCGGACATGAAAAAAGGCCTGCGGTATGAACCGCAGGCCTTTCGTGTTTCTCATGCCGTTGAAGGATCAGGCCTTCTGGGCTTTCTTCTTGCGACGGGCGACCGCACCGGCACCGGCCAGAGCCGTCAGCAGGAGCAGGCCACCGGCGGGCAGCGGAACGGCAGCCGTGGTGAAGTTCATCGTGGCCGCGACCGTGCTGGCGGAACCATTCTGGAATTCGAAGGTGAACGATTCACCCGTACGCAGGATGAAGCCCGGCAGAGTGCCGCCACCGAATGCAGTGGTGCTGCCCGGAAGGATGATGGTCGAGTCCAGCGTGGCACCGGTGATGTCGTTGATGCTGGCGCCGGTGTATCCGAAGGTCAGCTGGGCGATGGACGCACCGGACTGGTTGCCGGTTGCCGAGACGCTGATGAAGTCGTTGACCCGCATGTCTTCCAGCGCCGTGAAGGTATAGCCCACCGACGACGAGGTCGGGGCAATGTTCGTCGCAATGCTGGCGTCATCACCGATGTTCAGAGCACCACCGGAAGTCAGTGTGGCAGCGGAAGCGGCAGCACCTGCAACTGCGACGGACGCAGCGAGCGCGATGGTCTTGATCGTGGATGTCATGTTGGGACCTCGTTAAGGAAATTCGGTTCTTGATATATTATGGTTTCTTTACGACAGAATTCGACCGCAATCAAGAATATTAACAAAAGATTACCACATGCGGCCCCACACGCGGACACAGGTTCCCCAGCGGCAGGCAGGCGCGCCGTAGATCAAAGAAATACAGATGGTTAAGGGTCATTCAGGGGGGCCGACGGGGCGTTAACCATGGGCCATGCGGAGGTCTCATAATACGGTCCGCTAGTCGATTGTCCCGCATCAGTGGACGCCGGGCCCTGATTCAGTGAACGGCGAACGCCCTCGTTCAGGCGGATTCGAGGCGCCTGGGGGCGGCGGCCGTGGTGTCGCTGTCGTTGCAGGGATCGCGCAGGGCGCCTTGCCTGATCCGACGATGGGGCAGGTGGCCGAAACAGGCAGGCACATGCGGTTCCGGCCCTATGATGCACGACGCCCTTGGGCCATAACCGGGCACGACCCGACCGATTGCAGGTGAACGAGATGGATGGATACCTTACCAAGGCAGCAGCCCGATCTGTCTTGTCCTCGAAGGTCGGCGCCGCCGCCCGTGCGTATCTGGGACGCCCCTTCTCGGCCAAGGTGGATCGGCGCCTTCTGGTGTATTATCATCCGAACCCCATCAGCTGGGCGCAGATCTACCCCTTTGCCTACTATGCCGACCGCATTCGCGCGAAATACGGAACGGACATACGGTTTCGGCCGGTCGAGGATTTTCTGTCCGGGCGTCACATCGCAACGGGCCAGAGCGACGTGGTCCTCGTGCAGCCATGGTTCGACGTCGAACGACGACGCCTTGCGCATGCTCTGGAAACGCTGGTGGAACGACATCGGCCCGCGTGCGTCGCCTTCATGGATTCATTCGCGCATTCGGATATCCGTCTGATGGGGACCGTCGATCCCTATGTCGACGTATACGTGAAGAAGTCGCTCTTCAAAGACCGCAGCCTCTACCTGCGCCCCTTTCGCGGGGACACGAACCTGACGGAATATTATGGAGACCTGTACGGGATAGAAGCCGATGCCGTAGATTGGCAGGTGCCGTCGGCATCGCTGTCCAAGCTGCGGGCAGGGCCCAACTTCCACACCGCACCGATCTTCCTCGACCATCTGTCGAAATCGCCGGCCCTGCCGGATACGGAACGTGGCATCGACATCCAGACGAGGCTTGGCACGAAAGGGTCGGAATGGTATTCCGCCATGCGCTCCCATGCCATGAAAGCGGTCCATGCGCTCGAGGGGACCACCCAATCCCCGCCGGGGCGGCTCTCGCGCAAGGCATACATGCGGGAAATGAAGAACTCGAAACTGTGCTTCAGCCCATTTGGATACGGCGAGTTGTGCTGGCGCGACATAGAGGCATTCGTCACCGGGGCCGTCCTGGTGAAACCGTCCATGGAACACCTCGATACACTACCGGACCTCTATAGTCCGGGTGTCACCTATCTTCCGATCCGCTGGGATTTCGCCGACCTCGACGAGACCGTTCATCGTGCGCTGGCTGACCCCGATCTGCGATCCTCTCTGAGCCGCGCCGGTCACGACCGACTGCTGCATTATGTCAGGACGGAGCAATTCGTCAACGATATCGCGTTCCTGTTCGAGGCGCCCTGACAGCCAGCCCGATCAGCCTTCGGCGTCGAAGGCGATTCCCGGCATGACCGCCGGGATGAGGTCGATCGTTTCGAGGAAAACCTCCGCCAGGCGGGTCTCGGCCTGGGCCTCGGTTTCGCCCCGCTGGATCGGGGTAAGCAGGCGCACCAGCCCCCCATCCGTGCGCCCGTAGCGGATGCCATCCCAGACCAGCCAGAACTTGGCGGCATAATCCCAGGCCACATGGCGGCCGTGCTGTTCGAACCAGTAATAGGCCATCATGCGCTGCTCACCCTTCTGGATGACGGCGCGGTTGACGTTGTAGGCCTTGCCGATGCCCAGCTCCGCGCCCAAGTCGACGCGCTCGATCCAGGCAATTTCCCAGCCGGCGCCGGGCAGGCAGACTTCGGGCGAATGGGTGCCGCCGTTGGACTGATCGGCGTACCAGGCCATGAACAGGCCGACGGACGCATCCGCATCGGGCGACGACAGCTCTACCGAATGGTAGTCATCGGCCCCCAGCGTCGCCTCGACGGCCGCGGACAGCGGCAATGTCGGAGAGCTTTCCCAAGCGCCGACCTGACGCGGGAACAGCACGAAGGGATCGCGGGAGATCGGCTGGACCTCGACACGGGGCCGCCCCTCCCATGCCAGTGCGGAAACCGCCACCAGCACCACCGCCGAGATCATCGCCGGCGAGGCCCGGACCAGCCGCAGGCGATCCATCTGCCGGACCAGTCCCGAGGTCTCCAGGTCCATGGCATCCAGCAGGCTGGGCCGATTGGGCCGGAACTGCAGCAGGATCCAGGCCAGGACGAACAGCAGCAGCACGCAGATGACGAAGATCACCCAGCCTTCGAAGAAATGGGTGAACCCCTCGAGGTACTCCAGGCCTGCGTATTCCACGATCCATCCCGCAAAGGCGATCCGCACCGAGTTCATCACGACGGTGATCGGCACGGCGGCCAGCAGCAGGATCGCCTTGTGCCACATGGGGCCGCGGTAAAGCACCGCGAACACGTAGGAGAACGACAGGATCGGGAACAGATAGCGCAGCCCCGAACAGGCCTCTGCCACATGCAGCTTGTAGACGCCGAGATCGATGATGTTGCCTTCGAGAAAGACGGGCACGTCGATCAGGTGCAGCATCCAGACGCCCAGCTCCGAAGAGATCGACTGCAACACTGTAGAGATCTTGTAGTAGAACACCCCCGGCAGCGGCAGCATGTAGACAAGGTGCAGGACCGGCGGCCAGAACTGCTTGCCCACCTTCCAGCCGAACGAGATCAGCAGGATTGCCCCGACCCAGACGATCAGACCGTAGGCCACGAAATCGTCGATCCCCGACAGCTTGCCCATCAACCCCAGAACCAGCGCCAGCATCAGCACAGCCACCCCGGCACCGCGGTCGGTGACGGGGCCCGCGTTGACAGGCACTTCCTTGAGCTGGCGCAAAAACAGGATCGCCGACAGGATCGGAATGATCGGCCCGTGGCTGTATTCCGGCAGCTCCCAGGCGGTCAGGAGGGCATCGATCCCTTCCCGGAAATAGATCCCCGCCACCACGGTCGCCAACAACAGGCACAAAAGGCCAGGTGTCAGATAGGCAGACGGGGTGACCGGGCGCCCGGTCGTGGAACTGGAAAAAGCCATTCGACGCAACGCTCCCGAGACGTGGAGATCGGCAATCCGGGACCGATCCGGAAAACTTCCCTTGTTCAATAGCCACATTATGCAGATTTTAACAGTCGCATCCAACGCGAACGTGATCTGCAGGGCCGCGAAAACCGCCCCCATTGTTTCGTCTCGCGTACATCCGGCCGGAATTGCCGGGACTGTCGTGCGGAGCACCCCCCGAAAAACCGCCGGCTGACGGGTCAGGCTTCGCCGAACTGGACGACGCGGACCCGGGGCATCCGTGCCATCCGGGCCAGATCATCGCGATAGGCGGCCTGCAATCGCGCGCGCGCGGCTGCGTCGAAGGGACGGTGCGGGCCTTCGCGGTCGGATCTGGGATGATCGCCGTAGATGCGCTCGACGCGCGCGGCACGCTTGGTCCAGTCCGCCTCTGGCAACTGCTCGGCCAGGTGGATGGCCCGTGCGCTCGGGCTGAGCGTACGGGTGGGTCTGGGGTCCGAGGGATCGTCGTCACCCGGCAGCCCGGTGATCAGACGCCGGATCGCGTCTCCGTGGGCCGCATATGCACCATACTCCCAGATGGTCAGATGCGCCCGTGGAACACGGTCGCAGATTGCCTGCGCCAAGTCGGCCCAACTGGGCGGGTGCGCCTGAACGCGGGCGACCGTCTCCGGAAAATTCAGGCGGTCGGCAGGCAGGGTGCGCAACGCCTGGGCATAGGCGCTCGGCAGGAAGGTATCGAGGGGGCGCACGGCAAGATACAGATGCACCGGCACCCGCGTGGCCAGATCGCCCAGCAGGTTCAGCCTTGGCGATCCGGCGAAGTAGTCTCCGGTGAATACCGATCTCAGGCGGCCCAGCAGGTTCTCTTCGGACAGCACCACGCGATGTGCCGTTTCCGCCCGCGCGCCGATGACAGACACGAGTTCGGTCGCGCAGGCCCGCGCATGGCGAGCCGATCCGAAGGCCCGATCCGGCCACCATGTTTCGCCCGCAAGCCGCCTGCGAAGGCGCATCAGGGGCGACAGGGGGACATCCCGGAATTGCAGCAGAGGGCGCGCTTCAGCGTGGGGCAGGTAGAAAACGCCGTCGCCCTGCAACGCGTCCTTTCGCGCAGAAAGTGCGTCCTGAAGGTGCGTCGTCGCCGTCTTGTGGGCACCTAGATGGATATGCCACGTGCGTGTCGCGGGGGCGTCATCGACCATGATACGCTACCGGCGCCCCGCACGCGACATGCGCAGGATGCCTCTGGGCAGCTTGCGCAACGCCCCCGCGGCCTTGATGGCCCCGTGCAGGGCCCTGTATTCCAGAGCGTGGTCCTTCATGAAGAAAGCGGCGGCGCGCAGCCGCGCGAGACGGGATGGCCTGCGATGTGGCGCACGCGCGAAATACCGGTTCCGGTCCGAAGGCGCATGGAAATGCCAGTCCCACAGGTGGACCTTGGGGGCGATGCGGTCCCGCACGTAAGGAAGGCTGATCTGGTCGCGCTTGCTGAACCTCTCGAATTCCTCCCACCAGAGCGTGCCGATCTCGGCAACCTTGGGCGCGGCCATGCGGTAGAATATTATCGTGTTCTCGGTCACCGGCATGTCGAGCAGGCCCATCTCGCGGTACCTGTCGCGCTGTGCCTGCATCAGGGGAATGTCCCGGGCAGAGGTCTTGTGCTCGAGGGCGAAATCCATCTCCTGCTCGACGGTGCGCCCGCTGGGATGCGGGAACAGGGCAATATCGGCCCCGCTGTCCCAGAACTCCGCAATCAGCGGCGACAGGTCCGCCCGCACGAGAATGGTGCCATCCACATAGATCGCGACATCGCAATCGGGCAGGACGGCGCCGGGAAGGAACTTGAACCGACGGTTCGTCAGCGTCTGCGTTTCCAGCGCCATGTCGTCGGGAACGGGCAGATGCTCCCAGATGCGCCACCGATTGGGGCGTGACGTGCCATAACGCAGAAAGCGCGTGTTCGGCGTCCGCACCAGGGGGCCGAAGTTGTAATCGTAGTCATCGAACGTGCAGGTGTATACGATCGCCGATGGGCCCTGCGGCGCGCCGCCGGTTGCCTCGGATCCGCGGGCGGGGCCGTTTCTTGACATGAAAGCCTCGGTTGTCGTGTCGCCCTGAGACACGCAGCGTATCATCTCAGCCATGCTTTGCGGTTCGGACAATTCAGCATTTCACCGCAGGGAGCAAGCCTCATCACTCGGGCGGCGGGACCGGACGCACGCCGGATGGCGCCCTTGTCCACAAGTGCCTTGCCACATGGATCGGTCTGCGCAACACGAATACGGGACAGATCGCAATCTGCTGCATCTCGAGAAGGATCTCAGGACATGATAGCGACATTCTTCCGAAGCCTGTTCGGCCTTGCCGTTCTTGCCACGGTCGCATCGGCACAGGACGCACAGTTTCGCGTCACCGACCAGGTCGTATCGGAGCCGGTGGAGGGGATCACGGCGACGATCGATGCGTTCGGAGCAGGATCGCGCCTGATGATCGGCGGCGGGTTCGAGCCGATTTCGCATCGTTTGTGGTTGCAGGCAGGCGCAAATGCACCCGCGGAAGCCCCCGGACGCATCCTGGCAAGCCCGTCCGAGATTTCGCAATACGATACCCTGCGTGACGGTGCCTTGGACGGAGCACAGGTAGATGTCCTGCGTCTGATCGATGGACAGCTCGAGGTCGTCCGCACGGGGCGCGTGCCCGTTGGCGGCCACATGGTGTCGGGTTGGATTGCGGATTTGCCCCGGAACCGGCTGATCCCGTCGGACGCCACCAGCGCCACGCTCCGCATCGCCCATTGGGAACGCCCCGGCCAATCGCGCTGGTATGCCATTCGCGCCGTCGGCGCGGATGGTCTGCTTTCCGACCTCTCCGCGCCCGTGCGGATCACCTTGCCCGATACCCTGGCCAAGCCCCGGAAGGACAGGTCGGATCTGCGGCGTTTCGACTATGACGCGGACGGACCGGCCGACCGGAACGCGCCGCCCGCGCCCGGGAATGTCCGCGCACGCTACGACGCGGATACCGGCACCATCGAGCTGTCGTGGGACAAAGGCGCCCGTCGCGGCCTGACCGGGTTCGCGATCTACAAATCCTACATCGCGCCCGAGCGGATGCAGGGCTTCGGCATAGACACCGAAGGCACGGGCGCCCCGATCCTGGCCGGGGACTGGATCACGCTGCGGACCGATCGTCTGGAATCGCCAAAGTCCATCTATGCCTCCGATCGTGTCTGGAACGCCAAACCAGGACGGCTTTTGCGGCCCGGGCCGATCTATTCCGACACCGCGGAAGATACCTGGCAGATCGTCCCCCATCCCGACGATCCGGAACGGACCTGGGGGGGACGCAGCTATCTGCAGCTCGATCTGCCGACGCAGCGCCCCTTTCGCCTCGGGGCCGCCAACCATTCGGGCACGGATCAGGATTTCTATACCGTGTTGCGCCCGGGCATCCCGTACGAGGTGACGGTGCGCCTGCGCGGTGCCCGTCCGGGACGGGCCGAGCTGATGTTCCGGGGTCCGCATTCCGACATGGTCCGGCCCATGATCGCCGACTACGACACGCAGTGGCGCGAAGTCCGCTTTGCCTTCACCCTGCCGCAGGTGGCCGACACCGGCAGAGCCGGATACATCGACCTGATCCTGCGCGGGCCGGGGCGCGTCGACGTGGACGATTTCCGGATCCGACCGTCCGACACCGCCTGGCTCGATTATACCGATACCGATTATGCCCGCCTGAGCCAGTCGGGCGTCTCCGCGCTTCGGACCCATGGCTGGATCAAGACGGGCACGGCGACCTACGATCTGGAAGGACTGCTCTCGGGGGGGATCGTGCCGGGCACGAACGGGGCGCCCGACATGTTCCACACGCTGTCGATGATGGAACGCGCAGGCGTCCGGCCCTGGCTTCAGATCGAACCGCATCTGACGGTGGCGGAATGGCAGGGGCTGGTCGAATACCTCGCGGCACCGTTCGACCCGCGGACCGAAGACCCCGCAACCAAACCCTGGGCGGCGCTGCGCGTTCGCCAGGGCCGGACCGCCCCCTGGATCGACGCTTTCGACAGGATCGACCTGGAGATCGGGAACGAAACCTGGAACGGCCTGTTCGCGCCGTGGACCTTCTTCGGGATGCAGGACGCGCAATCGGGGCAAAAACGCAATCGGGCCCAGGTCTACGGATTGTACCAGTCTCATGTCGCGGCCGCACTCCGCGCCAGCCCCTACTGGAGCGATACCGTCGAGGCCAGAACGCGCTTCGTCATCGGCGGGCGCAGTCGGACCGACTATGGAACGGTTGCCGCCCGCTTTGCACCCGATGCCTCCGATATCGTGACCGTGGCGGCCTATAATGGTGGGTGGGACGAAGGCGAGGGCCCGCCGCAGGATACGCCGGCCAGCTATTCCAACGTTCTCAACCAGCTGTTTCAGTCGAACCTGCCGCGTGCGGTCCGCCAGGTGGCCGACATCCGTGACCTAGAGGCAAGGCAAAACCGGGAAATCGCCGTCGGCACCTATGAGGCAGGGCCGGGATATGCCCTGAATGGGCTCAACAGGCGGCGCGTCACCGAGGAACAGGCCGACGAGCAGGAAATCGTCATGAAGAGCCGGGCCGCCGGTGTCGCAACCCTCGACACGTTCCTCGCACAGCGTCGGAGCGGCTACCGCACCCAGAATTTCTTCAAGTTCGGCGAGGGGCGGATGTGGCAATCCCACGCGCCCTGGCACATGGGCGGCGCCCCATATCCGTCGTGGATGCTGCTGTCGCTGATGAACCGTCTGGGTGCCGGCGAAATGCGCGACGTCGAGACGATCGCGGTACCGCGCCGTGATCTTCCGGCGTTCGAGCGGCGCGAGGCCGTGGCAGATGCCCCACAAGTGGCGGTCTACGCCACCGGCGGGGCGGATTACCTGACGCTCTTCGCGATTTCGCGCAGGGTGCCGAACTATCCTGCCGGATCGGGAAACAACTGCACCCCCGTGACCATTGATCTGCCGGGCGACCTGCCCGCGGGACCGGTCACCCTGTATCGCACGGGCGGATCCCACGACGATACCGGCGCGACCGGGGCGCCACCGCCGCTCGAGCGACTGGAAATTCCGCGGGCGCAGATCGCCTCGGGCCGCCTTCAGGTCGGGGACCGCACCTGCGGCCTTCCGGCGGCATCCGCATATGTCTACGTGATCGGACAGGCGCCGTCCTTTCCCTGAAGCACCCTCCCGGGGGACTTCCGCACCCCCCCCCAAGGCCCCCGTTGCAGTCAGCGTTCGGCACGAAAGGCAGGCAGCCTCGCCTCATGGCGGCGCATGGATCTCAGGGATCGACCCTGCAGACCTGTCTGACGCCGGTCGTCAAACCGGCATTCGACATGCGCGCCGCTTTGCGTTTAGGAATTGCTGATCTCAGCGCCCCGTAGAAAGGGGCCGTGGCCACGATCATTTCTGACAATCAACCATTGCGAGAGACGCATGAAAAATTCCCTCAAGGCCTGGCTTCGGGCAGCCGGTTTCGAAATTCGACGCGTCAACCGCAAGGCGCGTGGAACCGGAAATGATATCCATTTTCTGCACATCGGCAAAAATGCAGGGACCCAGATCGGCAACGTGGCGGATCAGGTGAACGCATTTTCATCCGGGCCCAGGATCATCAAGCACCCACATCATGTCGGATTGGGGCGGATCCCCGTGGCGGATCCCTATTTCTTTTCAATCCGACACCCGGTGTCCCGCTTCAAGAGCGGCTTCTACTCGCGAAAGCGCAAGGGACAGCCGCGCATCTACAGCGAGTGGAGCGCGCATGACGAGATTGCCTTCTCGGAATTCGAGCATGCGAACGATCTGGCGGAAAGCCTCTTCGAGCCCGGAGAACGTGGCCGCAAGGCGTGGGCCGCGATGAAGTCGATCCGTCACACGTCGCAGAACCAGTCCGACTGGTTTTCCTGCCATGGCAACTTTCTCCGGGTCCGCCCCCCGATCTGGATTGTCCGGCAGGAACATTTCGACGCCGACCTGCGGGATCTGGTTGCCCTGATATTCGCGGATACCGATCTGCCGAAGATCGATCTGGGTGACGATGACGGCTCGGCGCACAGGAACGACTACACGAGCACCCCGTCATTGTCCGAGACGGCAAAGGCGAACCTGTCAACCTGGTATGCCCAGGACATCGGGTTCTACGACATGTGCACGGCCTGGCTGGAGTCCGGCGGAAAGTTCTGAAGGCAGGCTTCCGCACAGGTTCCACGGATATGGCGATCTTGGCCCCCGGGGCGCGGTTTCACAAATCGACCAGTGCCCTGATGTCCGCACCGCCGTTTCTTTCAGGGCGCCATTTCAAACACCTCCACAAACCCCGGCGGGATTGTCGCGGTCAGCTTGCCGCCCGTCACCGTGACGGCCTCGCTCTGCAACTGGCAATCGTCCTTCGTCGCCAACGTCTGATTGTGCGTCTGGTAATCGTCACCCGTCATCCAGTGCCGTGTTGCCTGCCCGCTGGACACGGCCGTGATCAGGACGCTTGCGCTGTCCGCAATCGACAGGTTGGCCACCACCACGTAATCCGTGCCATCCCGCGCAACGCGCCATGACAGGACCTCCGGCTCTCCGATGGTGATGGCCCGCCCCGAGGTCGCCACCCGCTGCGGGTCCAGCGGGACCACCCGTCCCCCGGCGATGTGGCGGTTCCAGAAGTCCGCAACCCACTGATAGGCTGGCGTGACGGCCCCGCCCTCGACGTCGGGGGAGTGGCTGTGCCACGTAAGCGCTCCGGCATCGCTGCCCGCCCGGAAGAAGTTCTGTTCAGCGAACCCGTTGGCCGCATTGGTCAGCCATGCCGCGAAAGTCGCCGTGCCCGCCGCGACCGACTTCATCATTTGGCTTTGGTCGATCTTCTGTTGCTGCGTGACGGCCCCGCCGTTCAGACCGTCCAGCACATAGCCCGGGCCCGCCTCATAGGTGCCTGCGGTCCAGCCGCGCGCATTTGCCCGCGCGACAAGGGCGGATGTCTTTTCCGCCCGTTCCTTCAGGGCGCTGTTGAACAGGATATCAAGCCAGTCGTCGTCCGACGTCGGGTCCGGCGCGGCCTTGGCCCCTTCGTCCCACCCGCCGTTGTAATCCGCGATGGTGAGGTGGGCGGGAAGCTGGCTGTCCGTGGCGCCGGCCAGTTCCTCGTTCCATTGGTCGCTGCTGCTGCGTCCCCCGACCACCCAGACGAACTTGTCGTCGTCGAAATCAGGGTGCGCGCGCATTTGCGTCTTCCACCAGTTGCCAAGGCACCCGGCAGAGGTGGCGCCGGTGTTCCCAGAAACGCTCGGCATCGTGTAGAACTCGGACAAGCCGTTCCACATCTCGTTGCCGATCTCGAAATAGACCTTCGTGAACACGTCCGCCCACGGGGCGGTCTGCCCCTGCTGATAGCGCACATGGGCGTGAGGCTTGGCCGCAGGCGTATCCGTGGCCGGGTCATAGGGCGTGCAGAGGTATTCCATAAGCCCCGCGATTTCCGCGCCCGACAAATGCGGCTCGACCTGAAGCCAGACGCGGGAATGCCCTGCGTACCTGGCCCCCTGCAACAACAGGGGCAGGCGATGGGGATCACCGATCAAGCCGCCCAGGTCATAGCTTTGGGGGCGTGTCTTGATGGTGTGATGGCCGCGCATCATGTCCACCTTCGACAGAACGGCCCCCGTGATCGCCGTCGCGCCGGGGATCGGGAAGGCCGCGTCCCCGATGGACCATTCGGCAATATCCAGAACCCCCGGCCCGTCGAAGCGGAAACCGGAAAAGCGCGTGGCGGTGCTGGTGTCCTGCGACGTGACGGCAAAATCCGCCTCGTGCGTCTGCCAACCCGACGTGAGGGTCAGATCGACGTCATCGGCCACCGATTGCATGGATGCGGTCAGGGTCGTGATGTCGGGCGACCGCACCCGCAGTTTCTGCCGGTAGGTCCGCCCTTCGATCAGCACCGGGTAGAAGGGATCGGCCCCGCTGCCCGCGTGGGACGCCCGGTCGATTTCCAGCGTCCCCGTGCCGGTATGGGTCAGGCGCAGGAAATATACGCCGTCCTCGACCTCGAAGGACCAGTCGAGGTCCGGGGCCTGATCTCCCCATGCGTAGGCCCCGCCGCTGTAGAAGCTGTAGCCGTTGGCCGCCGAAAAACCCCACAGTCGATTGCTGACCCAATCAGCCTTGTCGATGTCCGCCGTCATTTCCTTGCGCACGATCAGACAATCGCCAGCCTGCGGCGATATGGTGTCGGTGGCTTCGATGTAGTTGACGAAGATAAAATCGGGGTATTGCGACCGGTGAACGATGTAGCCCGCCGCCCCGGCGGATGCGGTCCATGTGACGGTATGGCTGTTGCCCCCGTCAGCGGTCGTCGCCGCGCAGTTCGTCGGCACGGCAAGGCCGCTGTCCACATCCTCCCGCACGAAGTCTATCGCGTCCTCCGTCGTGATCGATGGGGCCTCGGCATCCAGCGTCGCCCCCGTCGTGACGGCGACGACGTTGCTCCACCCCGACACCCGCCCATCGGCCCCGACCGCCGCAACAGCGATGTATTCCTGCGCGTTCGGGCGGTGGCGGGGATGCCACGCGAAGGTCACGGAGGTTGCCGACGCCGGCAGGTATTCCTCCCCATCGATGCCGCGCACCGGGTAGCTTTCCCGCACGGCGCAGACATCGACGGTCGTATCGGCAACGATCGTCCAGACCCCGTTCACGATCCGTGCGATCGTCAGGTCCGCCCCCACAAGGTAGCCGTCTGCATAGCTGTCAAACCCGTCCAGGTCGCGGACGTGCATGCGTTCTCCCTCGACGCTTTCGACCTCGATCATCTGGCGATAGGAGACCGGCGTGACACGGATCAGCTTGCCCGCGCGGGGCGAATTGAACGGCACGTCTACCGTCACGTTGGTCTGCCCCGCAATCGGCGCGCCCGAGACGGACGCACGGGGGGCAACGAAGGTCGGGGCCGGGTCCGCAGGCGCGGCGACGTCGATATGAAAGGTCATGGTGACACCTGCGCATGCGTGCCGGACACGACCGTCAGATCGCCCAGCGTTCCAAAGTGTGTGCCCGCCGCGCGCTCCGTCGCCGTGCCCCGGTCGTCGATCAGAAGGGTGTCCCATTCGACGGCATTCAGGGCGGGGGCCGTCGGCAGGCCCGTGCCCGCCACCCGCAGCTTGTCGATCATGCCGGGGGCTTCGATGTCGAACGATGCACGCGGGATGGCGACGACGTGGCGGGCGTAATCCGCGACGACCCCCTGCGTGCCGGAATACCGGCTGTAGAGGGAGAACGCCGCCGCCTGACAAGTGAACGTCGTGTTGGCGGGTTGGGGTTTCAGAGGGCCCGCGATGAGCGGCCCGCCGTCGATGCTCATGTAGCTTTGGAAATTCCCGCCGGGCGATCCGATCACGGCGACGAATACTTGCGCGCCGATGGGGGCAGTCGTGTCTACGGTGCTGCTGCCGCTGCCGCTGCCGTCCCCAAGCTGCATGACGCCTTTGAGCTCGCCATTGCGAAACTGCGTTTCCCGCTGGTTGTTGTCGAACATGAACCGAAAACCGCTATGTTCCGTGACCTTGAACCACGACAGGAACGCCAGATGGTCTGACGGTGCGACCGCGCTCGTGTCTGCCGTCACATGCGCGTTGATGGTGACAACCTGCGGCACATAGACCGCCTCGGCCTGCACCTCCGTCACGACTTCGACCGCTCCACCCGTCGCGGTGTAAAGGGTGGCGACACAATCGACTTGCTGCGCGCCGTCCTCCGGCGTCAGGGTGTAGCTGTTGCCCGAAGCAATCTCCGTCCCCCCGCGCGTCCACGACACCACAACGGTCGGTGCGGCAAGCGTGCCGCCGCCCGCATCCGTCGCCACGTAGACGAAAACCCCGTCGTTCTGCGCGGTGAACGTATCCGCCGGGCCTTCGGTGACGGTCGGCGGCAACAGCCACTTGGCCCCCGCCGCCTGCTCTGCCGCCGTGAAGACATAGCTGCCATTCGCGGCACCCGCGCCGGACAGGTCGAAGGTCAGATCGCCGCCCGATGGGACGACATTCGACACGGTGCCGACCAAGGTCGAAACGACCGGATCCACGGCCACCAGCGTCAGGACAGAGGTTTGCCCCGTCGACGAGGTCAAGGCGAACTCCACCGTGATACGGGCGCCGACAGGATCTGCGGGCTGCGGGACGTAATCGGCAAAAGCGTCCACCGTAAAAGGAAGGGGCAGGACGGACACCTCGACGCCGTCGCTCAGGATCCGAACCTGACAGGAAACCGTGGCGGTTGCATCGCGGTCGATCGCCAGGCCCTGATGGATCCTTATGAAGGTTTCCTCGACCGAAACCGCAGGGGGCCGAACATAGGTCGGTTCTGTCCCTACATCCGAGATGTCATAGCGTCCGTCACGCGCGACCGAGGCGCCGGATACGATCAGGGTATCGCCACCATCCGTTGCGCTGCCCCCGCCAGAACCGAAACCGAAGAGGGCCACGGGTGTCGGTGCCAGACCGGTCGTGTCGACCGCGAATATCGGGCCTTCGACGATAACCGGTCCGTATCGGAACCCGATGCGAAAGTCCCCGGACAACTCGGCCGGCAAAGCCAGGGTCGCCGTACCGGACGGTGCCAGGCCAAGCGTACCGAGAGCCAGATAGGGCGCCCCGTCTCCGGGAAAATCACCTTCGGCAGGAGGCGCGTCCGATGCGGGGTAAAGGACGGCCTGAACGATCGCCGGCGTATTGATGTCGTACAGGATGTCGACTGATGCACCTGATGGTCCCTGCAGGACCCCCTGAATGGCCAAGGTCACATCGATCGACGCGAAATCGGTGATCAATCCGGTCGAGGATCCAAGCGCAAGACCTGTGCAGGGCATCAGAACAGCGCCACGATGCCAGCCGCGGTCGTCCCGTCAGCCCAGATGCGGGTCGCCCGAACAGGGAACGTGCCGCCCGCGGCGACGTGCAGCGTCACCGTGCTTCCCGAGATAAGGGTCATGCGCACGTTTCCGGTAATCGCCACATTGATCGCGCGCGATGCCTGCAGAAGATCGGTATCCACGTTCGGCGTCATTTCGACTGCATCACGGATCGGGTCACGCAGCGACCCGGAAAAGCTGCTGTAGGGATTTTTCATGATAACCTCCATCAGATGCCCCGGTCATCCAAGAGAGCAGTCGCACTGCAAAGCCTCGATAATGATGCGCACTGTGGTTTCCGTTTTCCGGAACGCCCCCGCGTTCAGGCCATCGACACCGCCGCACAGACGATTCGGATTTTCCGGAGGGACATGGCCGGGGGCAGGGCGACCGAATTTGCGTCCTTTGCCGAATGACCTGCAAGCCATTCAGGGGGCATGGAATATGGAACCGGGATCCTGCTGGTTCGGCCGTTCAGGGCAGGCGGGATATCAATTCGCCGTGCTGTTTGACGACGAAAATGGCGACAAGCGCCGAAAGGACGAAGAACCCCAGATCCGCCTTCCAGTCCCAGTTTCCATATTTTCGCAAAACCGAAGCGAGCAGGGGATATGTCAGGATCGGGGCGGCGGCAAAGGAAATGGCCACGCCGACGATTCCGAAATCCTCCAGAAGAAGGACCATGACGATTACCTGAACCACTGCAATCGATACGCGGGTCAGCATGTAGCGGAACGAATCGCCTTTCGCCAAAGATGCATTGACCGTTCCCGCAGTCACGATGACCGGCATGATGGCAACAGCCACAAGACAGACTACTGCCCCCGAAAGCAGGAAGCGGTCATCATAGAGGACCGAGACCAGCGCCGGACCGAAAACCGCCAGCAGCGCGGTCAATCCGAGGATGGCCGCAACGATCGCACGACGCAGCTTGAACACGTTGGCGCGGTTCTCGGGGGAATCCGCAGGATGCTTCTTCTTGTAGACCGGGAGCAGGACCTTGCTGGACAGGGCCTTGAAAATTTCCTGCGGCAGCCGCGCCAGGGCAAGACCGATGCTGTAGATCCCCAGCATCTCGACCGAGATTACCGTTCCCAGCAAAGCGCGGTCACTGCGTGTCAGGACATAGGCGGCGACCGTGCTCAGCATCAGGTACTTGCCGAAATGCAGGATTTCCTTCGCTGCCGCCGCCTCGAAACCGAAACGGTTTCCCGGCCCGGGCAGAAAAAGCATGTAGAGCACCTGCGTGATCAGTGGCGTCAGGACCATTCCGATCGCCAGCGCCCAGACCGACTGAAGTGCCCATGCGAGAACGATGATCGACCCGATGCCAAGGGCCTGCCCCGCGAGTTGAAGCTGCGTGATCCGACCGATGCGAAGATGCCGCTGGGCCGTCAGGAAGCGGGTCGGAACGAAGCCCTGAACCAGCAGCTGCAGACCACAGACCGGCAGGATCACCGTCAGCAAGGGCTCCTCGTAGAAATTTCCGACCGGGATCGCGATGGCACAGACCAGCATCCACAACAGGACCCCGCGGACGACCTGCAGCGTCCAGATCGTGTTGAGAAACCCCGGATCGTCCCCCCTGTCGCTCTGGATTACCGATGTGCGCAATCCGACATCCGACAGAAGCGAGGCGCCACCGACCACGACTTGAACCAGCGCCATGAGGCCGAATGCCTCCGGAAAGAGGAGACGCGTGAGAACGAGATTCGACGCGAACCGAAGCCCCTGGCTTCCCCCCATCAGGAAAATGGCGGCCAGGCCGGATCGCAGGGCACGGGCCCGCATGCCGGCTCCGGAAAAATAACTCTGGGGACGCCACGACATGAGATCTATCCTTGAACCGCCGCATTCGGCCGAGCAACCTGAACAAGGCACCTGTTGCGACCAGGAACGGTCTTGTCTTGGAACCGGGCTATGTGTCGCCACTTTTGCGAGATATGTAGCAAAGCAACGGCCGAACGAAAGCTCTCATCCGTGATCACTCTCGCCTTTCTCCTCTGCATCCCCCTGACACTGGTGCTTTTTGCCCGGATGCAGGTGGAACTGGCGCTGATCTGGTCGGTCCTGCTGACCTACATGTTCCTGCCGGAGCGTGCCGGCTTCGACTTTCGGGGCATTCCGGCACTGGACAAGACATCCATTCCGGCCCTCGCCCTGATCCTGGCCGTTCTCATCTTCGGAGGCCGCAAGCGGACCATACGACATGGGGTCACGCACGGCGGACAGGACCCCTCCGACCGGGTCGTCGGCGACCGGGTCGTGGGCGCAGCGATCGGCTGCCTGCTCGTCATGATGCTGCTTTCCCCGATCTTCACTACTTTCACCAATGGGGACAGCCTGCGGTTCGGTCCATTGTTCCTGCAAGGCGCGCGGCCCTGGGATATCGTGGGCCAAAGCTCGGAAGTTGTCTTCATCCTGGTCCCTTACGTGCTGGCGCGCCGTTATCTGTCGACGCCGGAGGCGCATCGCCGGATCCTCGTGGCACTGGTCGCCGCCGGCCTCGTCTACAGCGTCTTCGCCCTGGTCGAAATCCGCCTGAGCCCGCAACTCCACAACTGGGTCTACGGCTTTCACCAGCACTCCTTCCTTCAGCATATCAGGGGCGGAGAGTTCCGGCCCAAGATCTTTCTGGATCACGGGCTGTCGGTCGGGCTTTTCCTGAGCATGACGACCATCGCTGCGGCCGTCCTCATGCGCGGCAGGGATCGCAACCGGAAATGGGTGTTTGCGGGCCTGTGGCTGTTCCTCATCCTGTTCAACAGCAAGAACCTCGGCGCGGTGATGATCACCCTTGCCCTGGTGCCCGTCCTGTTCCTTCCGGTTCGCTGGCAACTGCGGGTGACGACGGTGATCGCCGTGTCGTTCCTGTTGTTCCCCGCCCTCAGACAATCGGGAATTGTCCCGATCGAGCGGCTGACGGCAGTTGCCGAAGCCATCTCCCCCGACCGGGCACAATCACTGGTCTATCGTTTCGACAACGAAGACATTCTTCTGGCCCGCAGCCTGGAACGCCCGGTCTTCGGCTGGGGCGGTTGGGGCCGGAGCCGGGTCTACGATACCACGACAGGCGAGGACCTCTCCACGACCGATGGCCTCTGGATCATCAAGCTGGGTACCAGCGGATGGTTCGGATACGTTGCTTTCTTCGGGCTTCTGGTTTTGCCGATGGTTGCGCTTCACCGGACCGGCAAACGAAAGGGTATCGGGCCGGAAACAGCCGGATTGGCCATCATGATGGCGGGAACCCTGATCTATCTCGTTCCCAACTCCACGCTCAGCCCGGTGGCGTGGCTCATGGTGGGTGCGCTCGCGGGCTTTGCGCAATTCGATACGCAGAAAACGCATTCGGCCGAGGATATTCCCCCGCAGGTTCGGAAATCCCGCGGCCCCCGATATTCGCGGTTCGAGACGGACATTGTCCGGTCAAGGCTGGGCGGTGCGCCCGCGTTCAAGGGGGGTCAGCAAACCAGATGACCGCCGCGCATCATGCGAACATGGTCCGTGCCGACGAATTGTCTTTCCGGCGGTCGTTCGCCGGGACCACCGCCAAGGAGAACTGAACATGGCGCAGGCAACACCATCGAATGCGGGCGGCGATCAGACCTTGCTGTTCTGCATTGGCGCCCAAAAGGCGGGAACGACCTGGCTGCAATCCCAATTGACGGCGCTGGACCGGACGTTCTTCGCGGAACCCAAGGAATTGCATTACCGGGACTGCATCCGATCCCCCTACCTGGAAAAATACAGGTACCGTGCAAAAGCGCGGCTGCACGTTCCCACCGATACCGCGTCGCTGCGGTATCGCCTGTCCGCCTTGTGGCGATCTGATCTGAAACGGCGCATCAATCTGGCGGATCGCTACAACGCGATCTACCGGGCGGGGCCTTACGATCACACGGCCTATCTTTCCTATGTCGGACTGGGAAAGACAGGGGCCACAGCCTGATCGGGGACATAACGCCGTCCTATGCGCTGCTGGACCGGGAAACCTATGCGGAAATGCTGGGTTGCGCGGCAGACGTCCGGTTCGTGTTCATCCTGCGCGATCCGGTGGAACGACTGTGGTCCGGCCTCAAACAGCACTACAGATCTGCGACAAGGACCGGCCAGCTCGATTCCGCGGACCTGATCGCACGTTTCGACAGCATCTGCAGGACACCCCTGGACATCAACTTCCTGCGGTCGGACTATCGCAGGACCATTCAGGAGCTGGAGGCCGCCGTTCCGGCAGCGCGCATAAGCTACTGCTTTTTCGAGACCTTGCTCGACCCGGCACAGGGGCAAGACGCGCGCGCGGATTTGGCACGGTTCCTGGACATTCCCGCATCCGCCCTGAATGCGGAACAGAAGGTTCACGCGACGGCCAGCACCGTTCCCCTTCCAGCAGACAGCCGGTCGGCGGCAAGACGCGCCCTCGATCCCGTCTATGTCGCGCTTGCGGAAAAATTCGGTGACCGGATACCGACGGTTTGGCAGATGTAGAAACGCGCGCCGGGCCATGCTCCGGGGCGCAAGGCGCCGTCCGTCAATACCGCGCCCGTATGGCCTGAAAGACGAGGCCCGGAAAGATCGCGATACAGCGCCCATACCGCCCCGCCAGCCGCCTCGGGTTGGCCGCCAGACGCCAGAGCCATTCAAGCGCCAGTTTACGCATCCATACCGGCGCTCTGGTCTGGGTTCCCGCGATGAAATCGAGGCCCGCCCCGATCGACACGAAACCGACGGAGGGCAGCCCGTCCTGAATGTTCGCCGCAAGACGTTCCTGTTTCGGGGAACCCAGGGCAAGAAAACACAGGCCAGCGCCAGAGGCGTCCAGCCGGCGCGCGATGTCTGCCGCCTCGGGGCCGGCAGGGTCGAACCCGAAAGCCGGTGCAATGCGACAGGCAACCCGGAGCCCCGGATACTCGGCCTCTAGGACGGCGGCCGTCCGGGCCAGCGTCGCATCCGTAGATCCGACCAATGCCACGGGGACATCCGCGGCAACTGCCAGTTCGCACAGCGGAAAGATCAGTTCCGATCCCGGGATCAGATCGACCTTGCGTCCCGCCATCCGGGATAGCCAGACGATCGGGTTGCCATCGGCGACCACGTGGGTCTGCGCCTCGTAGACGGCCACGTAAGTGGGCGTGCGGCGCAGGTTGACGACATGATCGAGGTTGATCGTCGCCACGGAGAAACCTGTTCCCGCAGCCATCCGCGCCCCGATGTCCTTCAGGAAAGCATCCCGATCGGGGTCGGTGACCCGCAGGAAAACGTCGCGCTTCCCGCCAGTCGGATCAGAGGATGTCATACCGGCCCCATCGCCGCAGCTGCGCCTGTTCGGGGCGCACTCGACCGGATCCGCAGGACGACCGGAACACGGGCAAGCGTTCGGACGGCTCGACCATCGGTCAAGGGCGCATGGAACAGGGCTAAACTACAAGAAATGTTCAGATCTCTCTGAGATACGGAAATTCCTTCGACTATCTTGTATCCCCGAACACCTTTCAAGACCGATGATCCCAGTATCCGGGATGTCTGGCCAACCGTTCCAAAGGCCCTCATAACACTCCGGGTGCGTTTCGAAGGCACCCGCGGCAGAGTGAAGGAAGCGGCCTGTGAAAGAATGCGATGATTCCGGCGTCGACCATCTTTTCGCAACCGAAATAACCGCCTCGTCGGCCCCTCCGCTGATCGTGGTCGGATTGCCGCGGTCAGGGTCGTCCTTCCTCAGCCACATCCTGTCCCAGATCGAGGATTGGTATGTCTTCGACGATCTCTATCTTGGCGACAAGGCGCGGGATATCAGGGCGCTCGGCCCCTTGAGTGACACGCAGCTCGACCAATTGCTCGAATTCCTCGGCTGGCAGATCCATGCGCGTCTGAAGTTCGGCCTGTATGCTGTTCCAAAGATAGAGAAATCCGAAATCCCCGACATGGCCGCGGCACTCAAGGCCACGTTCTCGGGGACCGGCGCGACCTGGACCGATCTGCAGAAGGAGTGGCTGCTTCGTCTGGCCGGACGGAACGGCTGCAGCCATTGGGGCTACAAGCAACCAAAGGCCTTCCGATCGATCGACACCCTTCGTGACAGCTATCCGGGGGCGCGTTTCCTGTGGCTGATGCGCCATCCCCATGACGTGCTGGCATCCTACAAGCATATGGAACCTTCATCCCAGGATGGCGACCCAGATCAGTATCATCCCGTCGCCCATGCCATCTACTGGCGCATGGCAGCCAAGGCCTATTTCAGGGCGCGGGAACGATTGGGAAGCGATGTCTTTTTCGTCGGGTTCGACAGCCTGACGACATCGCCTCAGACCGTCGCCGAAAACCTGGCCGATTTCCTGGGGGCGCGGCGGCCGGCCCGGATCGAAGTTCCACCCAGGCCGAATTCCTCTTTTTCCCGGCAAGCGCCGCGCAAGACCGTCTCCGGCCTCGAAGCGAAGATCATCAACCGCATCTGCTGGCCCATCGCGTCGGACATGGGGTTCGCGCCAAGGTCCGGGACGTTCTCGGCGACCGATCCGCTTGATCTCGCGTCCCGCAGCCTGCGCTTCACACGCTACCAGGTCGCCAACAGGATCCTGCGACGGAAATGATCTGACCCTGCCCGGGGGGCACGTACATCGAGCGGCCGCGCCGCAACATGGCTTTTCCGATCGGGCGCCCGATCAAGCAGCGCGGTCGCCACCACGCTTCGAAAGACGACGCAGCTTGCCGGCCACCATGTCCAACGTCGGAATCTTGCTGTCGCAGTATTCGACCATTTCCCCCAGGCGCAGGGGGTTCCAGGGCCGCGTTCCGCGAAAGGCCGTCCGATCGACCACGTCGAAGAAGCGGTCGTAGATGACATCGCGATAATATGGCTCGACGAACTTCTTTTGGTATCGCGCGTTCCAGGGTTTCACCGGTCCGACAAGGTGAACGATCTTTCCCTCGATCGGATCCGGTTTTTCGTACTGGGAAGTATTCCACGAGGTATCGAGAAAATGCACCTTGCCCTCGAAGGTTATGTTCAGGGCGTCCTGATCCTGTGAATCCAGACTGTCTTCCTTTTCGATGGACAGGTCGACGATCCGCTTCGTGATCCCGTTGGCGCGCCAGAAGGCGAGGTCCATGAGCATGACACCTGAATTGAAGTAGTCGCCATAGTCCTTCAGGCCCAACCGACGCGCAATGTCCGGCCGGGCCTTGCCGGAACGGACGGCAATGTCCCGGCACGCCGCCACGGCGTTGCCGCCCAGGTCGAGATGCATGAGTTCGGCCACGTCGCGCATGACGAGCAGATCGACGTCCAGATAGACGCATCGGGAAATATCCGGGAAGAAGTCGGCGATGAAATACCGCGCATAGGTCATCTTGCTCTTGAGATATGCCGTCGAGCGAAAACCTTCGATCGCGGCAGAGGAGATATCCACGAAGCTCACGCTTCCGAGGTGCGCATGCTCCCACGACGTTCGAAGCATCTTCTTGTCCTCGGAGGTGAAGTCCTGGCCCACGATCCAGAAATTCACCGTCTCGCTTGCATGTTCCAAAGCCGACCGCCCGGAGACGGCCATGCCCAGCAAGGCCTTTCTATCGCTGCACATCACGACATCGATCGTCATCGAAAACCCCTGTTCCAAGCGCATGCAAGCCATGCCGAAATCAATATGATCAGTTAGGAGATTGCGGCATCCCGTGCCAATTCTTTTTCCCCCGCCGCACGCCCCGCCGTGCGACGACCCCCGGGAAAACCGGCAGGCCCGTTCCCGTCTGCCACGTGCTGGCCCGGCCACTTAGACAGCGGGGGATCACTCCTGCGGTCTCAGCCCCTCCGGCAAAGTCCCGTTCGCCGCACCCTCGATCAGCCGGGCCAGCCAGGCCGCCTCGGTATCGATGTCGAACTCGGCGGCGACCCGGGCGCGGCCCGCCTCGCCCATGCGCGCGCGCAGATCCGCATCCGACAGCAGCAGCGTCATCCGGTCGGCAAGGGTCCGGGCATCCCCCGCGGGGATGACATGGCCGGAGACCCCGTCCTCGACCAATTCGGCAACGCCTGCGATCTGGCTGGCGATCACGGGGCGCCTGCTGGCCATCGCCTCCATCAGGACGACGGGCACGCCTTCGGCAAAGCTGGGCAGGACCAGCATGTCGGCATCGGCCATGGCCGCCCGTACGGCGTCGCGCGCCTGAAACCCCAGAAAATGCACCCGGTCCGACAGGCCGGCGGCCCTTGCCGCGTCTTCCATGGGGCCGCGCATCTCTCCGTCACCCAGGATCAGCAGGTCGGCGTCGGGGTGGTCCCGCGCGACCCGTTCCATCGCCTCCATCAGGACCAGCCCGCCTTTCAACTGGCTCAGGCGCGCGACATAGACCACACGCCCACCCCCCCTGCGCGGCGGCAGATCCGTGGCCGGGGCAGGGGTGTCGTAGTCACCGGGCCGCACCCCGCAGTGGACGATGCGCAGCCGGTCCCAGGTATGAGGTGCCGCAAAGATCATGCATTGCGACCGACAGAAGTGGCTGATGCACGCCACGAAAGCCGCATGTTCCACCTTGAGGGCGAGACTGTTGCCCTCGGGGTCGAACAATTCGTCGGGGCCATGCACGGTAAAGCTGTAGCTTGGTCCCCCGAGGACCCGGCACATCATCGCGACAGCCGCCGCATTGGTCGAGAAATGCGCGTGCAGATGGTCCACCGGCGCCTGGCGCAAACGGCGGCGCAGAGCCACCGCTTCCAGCAGGTAGGCCACGTGCCGCACGGCGCCCCCGCCCGCCCGCCACAGCCGCCAGCACAGGCGGGCCGCCGTCAGAACGCGGGCAGGGGCGGTCAGCGTCTCGCGCAGGCCCCCCCCGACCAGCCGCAGCGCACCGTCCTCCAGCAGGTGATCGGCCCGCGCCGCCTCGGCGATGTCGGCGGGGTCGACCAGGGCACCGGTCCAGCGGCGTATGACGAACCGGTCCACGTCAAGGCCACGCGCCTCCAGCGCGGCGATCTCGCGGCCGATGAAGGTGGTGCTCACCATGGGATAGGTGTTCATCAGATACGCGATCTTCATATCCTTGATCCCCATGTGACCTGCGGCATGGTGCCGTCCATGGACTTGCGTGTCGCATTTGTGCAGACCGATTGTCGACCCGGGATGCCGATCAGGGAGCCTGCCGATGCCTGCCACAGAAACCAGCGGACCGCGTCTGAGCATCGTGGTTCCAGCCGCGCAGGAAGAGGATCACATTCTTCCCTGCCTTCAGGCGATCCTCGACCAGGCCGGGCTGGGCCATGGCGACATCGAGGTCATCGTCGCCGCGAACGGCTGCACCGACGAGACGGTGATCCGCAGCCGCAGCCTGGGCGATGCCTTCGCCGCGCGGGGCTGGCGGTTCGTCGTTCTCGACATTCCCGAAGGCGGGAAGACCGGTGCGCTGAACCGGGCCGACGATCAGGCCCACGCCCGCGCCCGCGCGTATCTGGATGCCGATGTGGTGATCGATGCCGATCTGATCGCAGCGACCCTTCAGGCGCTGGCCTCCGACGATCCGGTCTATGTCACAGGACGTCTGCGGGTCGCGCCGGCCCGCAGCTGGGTATCACGCCGTTACGGGGCCCTGTGGACGAGGCTGCCGTTCATGGCGCCCGGCACGGCGCCGGGCGCGGGGTTCTTTGCCGTCAACGGGGCCGGACGCGACAGATGGACGGAATTTCCGCAGATCATCTCCGACGACAGCTATGTTCGGTTGCTGTTTGCCCCGCAGGAACGGATCGAAGTGGACGCAGGCTATGTCTGGCCCCTGGTCGAAGGGTTCCCCGCCCTGGTCAGGGTGCGGCGCCGTCAGGACGAAGGTCTTGCCGAACTGTCGCAGCTCTATCCAGACTTGCAGCGCAACGAAGGCAAACAGGGCATATCCCGCGGCAGGCATCTGTCCCTGCTGGCATCTCGGCCGGTGGATTACACCGTCTATGTGACCGTCAGAATGGCAACGCGGGTCAAGGGGCGGAGGAACGACAGATGGGCACGAGGTCGGCGATAGGATCCGGGCGCGCGGGCTGTCGCGGCAGGCCTCGGTCGATCTTCCGGAGCATGCAAATCGGGCAGGTCGTGGCCCGATCCACCCAGTCCGCCGCCCGATGTCGGCTTCGGCTAGACTTGATGGCCCAAACCGAGCTAGCGAAAACCTGTCCTCGCAATCGCGCCGGCCAATCGCATCATTCCCTTACAAATCAGGGCCAATGACAGATATTCCCCCATCCGCCGAACGCACCCCCGACGAGATCGTCGTCTCGATCATCAACTACCGAACCGGTGATCTGACGCTGGACTGCGTAGCCTCGGTGCTGGCGGATTTTCAGGCCTCGGCGATCACGGCGGGTCATGTGGTGGTGGTCGACAATGCCTCGGGCGACGGCTCCGACGATCAGATCGCGGACTGGATCGCGGCCCATCCCGAGGCGCCCGTCACCCTGGTTCGGTCGCCGGTGAACGGCGGCTTTTCGGACGGGCACAACCGGGGCATGGCGGCGCGGAAGGCGCAGTTCTACCTGATCCTGAACTCTGATGCGGTTCTGCGACCCGGCTTTTGCCAGGCAATCCTCACGGCCGCCGCGGCGCATCCCGATGCGGGCCTTCTGGCGCCGCAGCTCGAAGATCCGGACGGCACCATCCAGACCAGCAACTTCCGCCGTCCCTCGCCCGCCAGCGAAGTGATCCGGGGCGCCCGCACGGGATTGGTGACGCGTCTCTTGCGCCGCTGGGACGTGCCCATCGCGCCCCCCGTTCCCACTGGGGCCGCCGATTGGGCCAGTTTTGCCTGCATCCTGCTGCGGGGCCGGATGGTGGATGCGATCGGTCCCATGGACGATGGCTATTTCCTGTATTTCGAGGACACCGAATATTGCCTGCGGGCGCAGCGGGCGGGCTGGGACCTCGTCCATGTGCCACAGGCCCGCGCCGTGCATTTCCGCGGGGGCAGCGGCCCGGTCAAGGCGATGGAACGGGCGCGCAGGCGCCTGCCACGCTATTTCTACGAATCCCGGGCCCGCATCTTTCGCCAGACCTATGGCCCCACAGGCCCTGTCCTGGCCAATCTCGGCTGGTATCTGGGACGGGGGGTGGCAGAGATGCGCCGCCTGATCGGCAAGCCCGTCGGCCCCCCCATCGCACACGAGGCGCGCGACATCTGGATCGACGGATGGCGGGCCGGGCGCCATCCCGATCGCGGCGACGGGGGTATGCCATGACCGGGGTGCCGGACTATATCATCATCGGTGCCATGAAATGCGGCACCACCACCCTGGCCCGGCAGTTGGGCGGGCAGGCGGGCCTGTTCATGACCGACCCGAAGGAGCCGAACTACTTCTCGGACGATGCCGTCTTCGCGCGCGGACCCGATTGGTATGCCGACCTCTTTGCCACCGCTGCCCCCGGCGATCTGCGCGGCGAGGCGAGCACGCATTACACCAAGTTGCCCGACTACCCGGACACCATCGCCCGCCTTGCCGCGACCGCGGCGGAAAATGCGCGTTTCGTCTATCTCATCCGCGACCCGACCGTGCGCGCCGTGTCCCATTACATCCACGAATGGACCACCGGCGTGATCGGTCGCAACACCGGTTTCGAAACCGCCGTGGAACAGCACCCGGAGATCCTGTCCTATGGCCGTTACGGTCATCAGATCGCACCATGGCTGGAACGGTTCGGTCCAGACAGGATCCATGTCGATACACTGGAGGCGATGACAGAGGATCCGCAGGCCCTGTTGGACAGGGTCGGCGCGTTTTTGGGGCGAACCGGCCTTGTCTGGGACGCAGGCGAGGGACAGGCGAACGCCTCGGCCGAACGGCTGCGTCAGACATCGCTGGATCGCTGGCTGTTGCAGGGGCGGGCGGTCACCTGGCTGCGCCGTACCCTCGTGCCCCAGTCGGTCCGCGACCGGGTCAAGGCGGGCCGGCGCCTGCCCGCGCGGCCCACGATCCCGGATGATGTCCGCGCCCGGATGGAGGCGGTGTTCTTGGAAGATCGCGCTGTCCTGCATGGCCTGTTTCCCGATCGCCCGGACCTCGACCGCGCCTATCCCTTCGCCAGCCCATGACCGTGGTGCCCGATATCGGCGTCATAGCCATCGGCCGCAACGAAGGCGCGCGTCTGATCGCCTGCCTTGATGCATTGGCGGCTTCGCAGGTCGTGCCTGTCCGCATCGTTTATGT
The DNA here is from genome assembly GCF_041403465.1 of Jannaschia sp. 2305UL9-9. Lineage (NCBI taxonomy): Bacteria > Pseudomonadati > Pseudomonadota > Alphaproteobacteria > Rhodobacterales > Roseobacteraceae > Jannaschia > Jannaschia sp. 2305UL9-9. Next base: position 97 of record NZ_JBGEHM010000009.1, on the reverse strand, counting down.
GGACTCCGGTTCGACCGACGGCTCGGTTGCCGCGGCACGCGCGCGCGGCGCCGAAGTGGTGGAACTGGACACCGACATTCCCTTCACCGCTGCGCGC
>NZ_JBGEHM010000008.1:0-78828 GCF_041403465.1 Jannaschia sp. 2305UL9-9 | reverse complement strand
GGCGACGGCCGGTCCGGCCGTCGCCGCGAGCACGCAGATCGCCTGTATGATCCACCGCACGAGTATACTCCCTTATACCTACAAGATGGCAGAGCCGGCCTCGCCGCTCAAGACCATGAGTCAGGGTGGCGCAGGACGGCAGATGCATGGCGTTCGGTCCGTTGGAGCTCCGATGGGGCGCGGGGATGTGTCTTCGCGGGGTAGAGGCGAAGCGCATCTCTGATATCGTGAGGTTGTTGGGGATTTGGATCGCTGCGGTCCAGCCCTCTGAACCTCGCATCCGCTCACTCCTTGGGAGCGGACCGCGGTTCCGATCCGCTGCCCCCTCTCCATCGCGATTGCCGCCGATCTTTTGTTCCGCATATGTTCCCACCCATGAGCCAACGGAACCCCACCTGTCGCGAACTGCTCGAACACGCCTTCCCGGTGCGGCTATCGGCCCGCATGCCGCCGGGCCAAGATCACCGAATAGACCGCGCTCTCCGGCGCGTGCTGGGGTGGCAGGCGCACGGGCGTCTAGGCTCGATGCTCTACCTGACCTCGCTCGGCCATGCCTTCGGACTCGTTTGCGCCGGTCTCGACATGCAGCTCGAGGCGACGTGGCCGCTGCGCCTGACGCTCGCCTTCAAAGCAAAGCAAGAATGACTCGTGCGCGACGCGCTGCGCGAGATCGTCGGCGATGCCGACTACGCGATGGAGCGGGCAGGCCACCACCGCGGCGGCGCGCCCGCGTGGCATCTCGGACTCCATACCGTCTGGGACGGCGTCCAGTTCATATGCATGGCGCATCCCGGTCGGCTGGTAGCCGAGCGCTATGTCGGCCGGAACGGCAGACGGCGCGCGGCCACGGCTGCGTGTCTGGCGGAGTGATCGCCGCCCGGGCCCCGGGGCCCGTGGCCCGTGGCCCGTCCCAGCTCCGCCGGGACCCCGCCCGCGCGGGCCTCGCGGCGCGAGCGGGAGCGCCGCCCTGTGCGGCGCTCCCTAGCAGATGGGGAAGAGGGCGTTCAGCCCTCGCCCCCGTCGCCGGTGCCGTCGCCGTCCTGGGGGCCTTCACCGTCCCGCGCGCGGGGCTCGAAGGCGACCAGCTCCGTGGTGCCTACGGGGAAGTCGAGCTTTACGCTCAGGCACTTCGAGCCGTCCTCGCGGATGTTCTCGAAGATCGTACCCACCCGAGTGTAGCGGGTCTTCTGCTCGCCGTTCTGGACGTAGGTGACGGGGGCGGTGAGGTTGTAGCGGGCCATCTCGTGGTCTCCTTTCGTTTCGATGGGACGACAAAGGCCGGATCGTGAAAGCGCGGGCGCAGGCGCGAATGCGGAGGGTCCGCACCAGCCAGGGGGTGGAAGCCGTATTCGTGCTTGCCGGAGGGGAGGAGGCACGACGACCCGCAGGGCACGCCCGCGCGCGATCCGGCCAGGCCCATCTCTCGCGAAACGACAGGAGACCACCGAGGTAGAGGACCGCAGAAACACCGCTCACCCGACCCAGCCGTACGACCACCAGAACGGCAGGGCAGGAGGCACACGCCGACCGAGGACAGGCACGGGAGGAGAGGACCGACGCGGGGACGGTGGGGGCCGGAAGGGCAGGGGGCCGTCGATGGGGGGGGCGCTTGGGAGAGTGTCGTCGGCGAACAGCGGGGAGCAGGAGACGGGCGTCGCAGCTTGGACCGCGACAGAAGAAGGGGCGTCGTGAACGCCGTCCACCGGACCCAGAGGAGCCTCCGCACGCGCGCGGTTGAAAGTCTGAGAAACTTACCCTAATTTCGGACATCAGGAGACCAGAGATGAACGCGCTCGCGAAACGGATCAAGGCCAAACGGCGAGGCTCGGTATTCACGCCGAAGGATTTCGCCGATCTCGGCATGGGGCGCTCGGCCCTCGACAAGGCGCTCGCCCGTCTCGCGCAGCGCGGCGAGATCCGCAGGCTGGCGCATGGCATCTACGACAAGCCGCGGACGAGCCCGACGCTCGGACCGCTCTCGCCCGCGCCCGACGACATCGCGACCGCCATCGCGCGGCGGGACGGCCATGTGATCGGACCCACCCCGGCCCGCGCGGCCAACGCGCTTGGCCTGACGACGCAGATGCCCGCGAAGCCCACCTACCTGACGGACGGGACGACCCGGACGCTGAAGATCGGCGGGCGGGATGTCGCGTTCCGCCGCGCCGCACGGCGTAACCTCGTCGGCGGCAGCACGCCCGTGGGGCAGGTCGTCCAGGCCCTGCGATATCTCGGCCGCGACGGGGTCGACCAGGACGCGCTCGACGCGCTGCGGACGCGCGTCCCGGCCGCGCAGCGCCGCCGCCTTCGGGATGTGGCGAAGGACGTGCCCGCCTGGATGGCGCCCGCGCTCGAGTCCCTCGCCGCCGCGGACCCGGCCACTTGAGCCCGGACCGGATGCGAAGGTCCACATGGACGCACTAGCCCGCGCCCCCGCGGGCGAGCGCGCGGCGATCTTCGAGGAGACCGCCGCGCGCCGGAACGTTACGGGGCCGATCATCGAGAAGGACTTTTGGGTCTGCTGGACGCTGCGGCGTCTGTTCGCGCTACAGGACCCCGCAGTGGGGTTCATCTTCAAGGGCGGCACGTCGCTCTCGAAGGCCTACGGGCTGATCAGTCGGTTCTCCGAGGACGTCGACCTGTCGCTCGACCGGCACGACCTCGGTTTCGTGCGCGACCGTGACCCCGCGGCGGAGGGCATCAGCGGCAAGCGCCGAAAGGCGCTGCTGAAGGAACTCGAGGAGGAGACGGCCGCCTATGTCGGCGGTCCGCTCCTCGACCGCCTTCGGGCCGCGTTCGCGGGCGGCCTCGGGGGTGACGGTTTCGGTCTCGCGGTCGACGATCGCGACCCACAGACGCTGCTGTTCCGCTTCGCGGCCGGTCTGCCCGCCGCGAGCTATGGCGGCGGCTATCTCGGACCGTCGGTCAAGCTGGAGTTCGGCTCGCGCTCGGACCACCTGCCCGCCGAGGATCGCGTGATCGTCCCATACGCGGCCGAGACCTTTCCCGAGGTGGTCGCGGATGCCGAGACCACCGTGCGCGTCCTCGCCGCCGAGCGGACGTTCTGGGAGAAGGCCACGATCCTGCACCAGCTCGCGCACCGCCCGCCCGAGAAGGCGCTGTCGGACCGGACGTCGCGCCACTATGCCGACCTGGCAGCCCTGGCCCGATCCGACCTGCTCGCCGCCGTCGCCGAGCACAAGTCGCGGCTCTTCCGCGACCCTAAGGCCCGCTACGAGGAGGCGCGTCCCGGGACGCTGGTGCTGACGCCGCCCGCGCCGCTGCGCCGGCTTCTGGCAAGCGACTACCGCGCCACGCGGGAAATGTTCTTTAAGGAGCCGATCCCCTTCGAGGCGATCATGGACGAACTCTCTGGCCTGCAGTCCAAGATCAACGCGCCTCCGGCGCACTAGGCTTCTCGGTTTCGAAAGCTCTTCCCAAGCCGAGACGACGCGAAGCACTGCCCGCATTCTCACATCCCCGCCGCATGCCCGCCCGACGGGGCGGCTCTCGTGCAGACGTCACCGCCTCGCCCGCCACCCCGTCAGGGCGTGGCTGCCGCGCGCATAGCGCCGGTCCGGTCGGGCGGGGGCCCTCGTGGCCTCCGCCCGACCGGACATCCCGCGGCCCCGCAGGGGCCGCGCCGCCACGCCGCCCTCTCGACAGTCCCCGGACGCACCGAAGGGCGACCCCGCCCGGGGCCGCCCTTCCATCGCCTCGCCGGTGGGGCAGGGGGCTTCGCGCCCCGCCCCCTCACGCGGCCTGCTTCATCCCCTGAGCCGCCTTGCGCGCCCGCGCCTGTGCCAGCGCTGCCTCCGGTCCCTCCGCCGCGATCCGCGCCACGTGAAGCCCCTTCTTCTCGGCCTTCTCCGCGAGGTTGAGCCCGATCCCGCCCCCGCCGAAGAGGATCACGCCGCGGAGGCGGGCGCGCAGCATCTCGTCGTTGGCCCGGAAGGGCGCGGCCTTGGCGTGAGCGTTCCAGTTCGGGCGGAACAGCACCTGCGCCACGCCCCGGTTGCGCGCCCAGGCGGCGGCGATGCGCTCCGCCCCCTTCGATCCCTTGTGGCACAGCACCATGTCCGGGCATCGCGCGCGGGCGGCGTCGAGCCGGGCGAAGATGCGGTCATGGTCGGTCCAGTCCGACGCGCCCGCCACGGCGATGAACGTGCCGGTGACGGTGTTGCGCTCGGCCTCGGCCCGGTCGGCAGCTTCAAGCAGCCGCTTCGCCTCGAACACGGCCCCCGTCTCCATCGCCCGCCGCGTGGTGCGGGAGCCGGTGACGGGCACATAGGCGTCCCCCGTCTCGCGCTCGTAGGCTTCGGCGGCGGCCTCGGCCATCAGCCGCAGCGCGTCGGCCTTCTCCTGCGTCGCCTCGAACTGGCGCTGCGCGGTCTCAAGCTCGACCTCGGCCACCTCGCTGCCGTCCTGCGCCCGGATCAGCGCGGCGATCTTGTCGCGCAGCCGGTCGGCGGCCTCCTCGGTGACGGTCGCGCGGCGCTGGAACAGGGTGGCGAAGGCATGGGCCATCGGCTCCACCTCCGAGGCGAGCCCGGTGTTCTGGATCGTGCCGATCAGGCAGTCGAAGGCGTCCCCCACGGCGCGGCCCTGCAACTCCAGGTCGTCCGGGATGGGCAACTCGTCGGTGCCGTGCTCGGTGAGGCCGAAGAGTTCGATCTGGTCGTAGGCGGTCATGGTCATGTGGTCGTCCCTTTCTCGATCCGGTGCGCCGGGCCGTCCCGGCCTTGGCGGAAGCGCCTCGCTTCCCGTGGCCCCAGAATACCCCCTAACCCCTTCTCCCATAAGCGATTTATTCGCTCCGAGAGCAAATAAACCGTTTGCCGTCAGATCCTTACCCGCGCTTGTTTCGATCCCCGACCGAGGGAGCACACCGCCGATCGCCCCCGCGATCGGCCACCAATCCCCGTGGCCCGAAGGGCCTCCGCATCGGCGCCCCGGGCAGTCTCCCGCGCCGTTTCGCTTGTTCGTCACCCGTCGGTCGGTCGCACGGCCCCGGAAGGGCGGGCCGGCACGAGGACGGGGGCAAGGGGTCCGTGGAATACCGGAGGCCCGAAGGGGTGAGGATATGCCGCGAAAGCCCCTTGCGGCCGGCCGCCGGCCTGCTAGGGAGGAGGACCGCGACCGATCCACGGGGGACGGGCAGGCGTGGCAGGGGAAATGGCCCGGATCGTCCCCCCGCGCGAGCGGCGTTTGGCGCCCCCAGGGCGGCGAATCCCCGAGGGCGGCGAATCCCCGAGGGCGGGGTTTCGGCAGAGCTAAGAGTTCCCACCCACCAAGCCGAGTGACCTCGTCCGCACCCCCACCGGCCCCGGCGGGGCCTACCCGTGACCGTCACCCGAAGGGCGGAGACCCGGCGTGTCCGGCGACTATACGGCCGCGGCGGGAGGGAGCTCCGGAGGAGATCCCGGACGGCGCAGAGGCCGCAGGGAGCCGGACATGCTGGGGCTCGGGGAGGGGCGGCCGCCCTGACTAGGGCGCGAGAGCGGCCGAGCACCGGCGAGGACGCGGAGGTCCACATCCCTAGGCCCTTTCTCGTATCGCCGTGTAATTTCACCTTTGCACACAGACGTTTCGCACTGCATCGTCTACTAAGGGAGGACGATGCGCTGGAAGGATACGCGAAAGCCACGGATCGTCAGAGCGCCGTAAGGCTTCTCGCATGCATCGTCGCCGGGGGGCGCGCTGTGAAGCCCGGTGAATGGGGTGACGACGTCGTTGCGGTGCTCGAAGGTCAAGCTCGCCTTCAGGCCTTCGATTTCTGGATGCGTTATCCGGACTACCTCGCGAACGAGCTGCTCAATGATCACGCGAACGGAGGATCAGACGACCTCCTCATCATCGCGAGGCGCATCTTCGATGATCGGGAGCCAGACCTCCGAAACCTTCCGATGATCCGCTACCACTTCGGTGCGTTCGAGCCTCTCGACAATGCGCTGTCGATCCTGAGGGCTGCGGATTTGATCCGGATCGACCGGAGGGGCCAGCCGGGAAAGGTGAAGCAGCACAGCTATCTGCTCACACGACGCGGGTGCGAGGCGATGGAAATCTTGGCGTCCGAAGCACCTGAACTCGCTTGGTACCGAGACCGCGCGCAGTTGGTCGCAGACGTTGCTGGAGATCAGGGAGGCAGCAAGTTGAAGGGTCGTCAGTACGTCCAGACGGAGTACGCCGAGACCGACCTGTCCCAGCCCATCCGGACAATCGCGGATCGTGTGTTGGAGCGATTGCAGCAGTTGGAAGGCGGGTGCGGTACATGAGCGGAAGTTGGCTGGAAACGATTGCTGAAAAGGCGGATCTGTCGCCACAGGAGGCCGACCGACGGCTTCGCAAATGGGGGATCGCTCCAGATCGGGTTGCTCGCCCTGCGCCCTCGTTCATTATCGAGCGCCTCGCGTTCTCCGGTGAGAAGAAAGGCGAGATCCTGGGTCGCATAGACTTCGAATGGGCAGGGCTCGGCCCGGGGGTCTGGGCGGTCACCAGCGAAAGCAATCTAAGGGGGAAGTCGACGGTCCTCGAAGTGATGCTCTGGTGCCTTCGAGGGAAGGCGAAGGGCCTGCAGGACGATGTTCGTAGCTGGTTGTCGCATGTCGACTTGGAGTTCGGCGTGGATGCGGAGAAGTACCGGGTTGCATTCGATATGGTGGATGGCGCGCCGAATGGTCGTCTCGAGAGACGCGCGCTCGATGGAGAGTATCTGGAAGTCGAACGCTTCACATCGGACGAAGGCTTTGCCCTCACGATGTCGCAGTTCATGATGGACACGCTCGATCTCGACGTGTTGCCGGCGATGCAGGGGCGCGAAGGGGAAAGAAGAGAGGTCGAGCACGGATGGCTCGCTCTGTCGAATGTCTTCTATCTCGGCGGCGAGCATAAGGTGCTTCTGGGGGATGCGCAGATGGCCGGGCTCCCGGCACGCATCTTTCAGATGTATGTCGGGCTTCCCTGGGCGAGCACCAAAGCAGTCGTCGCGACCACCAAGAAGGAACTCGACCAGAGACGAACGAACGCAGATCGTGAAGCGCACCGCTCTGCCGTCGAGGCCGAAACGGCCCGGGCGCGTCTCGGGAAGGAAGTCGACGAGGTACGCAAGCGTTTGGCTGCGCTACCCACGGAAACGACAACGGCCGAGGCATTGGCTCAAGCAGGCCAGGCAGTCACATTGGCGACGACGAAGATGGCCGAGCTGCAGGCGCGGGCGGCCAAAGCCGATGCGGATGCGGAGCAGATCCAAGCGGCAGCCGTCTTGGACGAACGCGCCGTCCGGGATCTTCGTGAATCGATCGTCGCGGCGCGCTTCTTCAACGGCTTGAAGCCGACCTGCTGTCCACGATGCGAGAGCGAGGTCTCGACCGTACGGGTGAAGGCGGAGATCTCGGATTTGGCATGTTCTCTATGTGCCGAGGCGATTCCCGAGGAGCGGCTCGAGGACATGAGCGAGGAACTCGAAGAGGCGGAAGCTCGGGCTGTCGCATCCAAGGCCGCGGCGGATCGTGCGAAGAAGACCCGATCAGACGCTCGATCGGCCGCGAAGACGGCCACGACGGAGTTCAATACGGCGCAGACCGAATTGGCCGAACTGGCTAGGGGCGCTGACTTCGCGGCCAAGCGGAAGGCGGAACTGGAACTGGCCCGTCTCGAAGGCGCGCTGAAGGAACGAAGCGCCGCACCGCAGGAGGCGGTGCCAGACCCTGATGCGGACCTGATTGCAATTGCCGTGAGAGAGACCGGAAAAGCCTATGACGCGGGCCGGACGGGCATCATCGATGCCTTGAACACCGAAGTGCTGCCCTTAGCGCGTCGGCTCGGCATCGAAGCGCTGGAAAGCGTGAAGCTCGACAGCGCCGGCGCGATGAAGATCGAGAAGGGCGGAACGAGCACGTCCTTCGGCAAGGTGACGGCGGGAGAGCGGCTGAGGCTCCGCTTAGCAACGGCGATCGCGCTCTTGCGGGTTGGTCGCCGGTTGGGGATCGGGCGCCATCCAGGTCTTCTGATCATCGACTCGCCTAGCAAGGAGGAGGTGACCAAGGTCAATCTCGAAGCCCTTCTCGCCGAACTCCGGACGATCTCGGAAGAGATCGACGAACTCCAAGTCATCGTCGCAGGCACTGATGCGGAGGAGATCATCTCGGCCCTCGGCGAAGAGCACTGCCGGATTGCACGTGGGGAAGACTATGTCTGGTAGGGATCGGGCGTGAATGCGCGGGCGACCCTCGAAAGGAGCGTTGGCGAAAACAGAGCCCCAACGATCGACGAACTCGGCGGCGTCGAAGGGATACTGGCCGACCAAGAGGCCATCTTGGCGAGCCCGTTCTTGGATGTGCTCGTCGCAAGTATCGGAGGCGGAACGAAGGACGAGCAGTCAGCTCTGTCCTGCTTCATCATAGATGGGTTTCGTGTAGCTGACAGACCAGCGGTATTCCGGGATGCCGCCGACGCTCTTTTGTCTCATGCCGAGCTGCGAGTCCTGTTGCGCGATCAGCTGACGAACGCTCTGACGGATCGGGTCAAGAGACGAGGAAGCGAGACCGAGGCGCTCATTGCAGCCTACGCGCTGGAGGCGATGCTTCGCCTTGGCCTCGAAGACCGTCGCGCGCGGCTCGAGACGCTCCTCTTGTTCGAAGATCTCGATGCGGGAGATCATGGCCTGTTCGCTCTGCACGCGGCTCGGATCGTGGGCGTCGCGTGTCATCACTGGGAAGATCAGGAACTGAAGGAGGTCCTGGTCCGGCTCCAGGCGAACCAGGAGGCGACGGACGAAGCTGCATTTGAGCTCGGGATGATCGCCTTCGCGAATGCGCTCGACGGCGATGACTTCATGCAAATCACGATGGGGATGAACGACGCCCGTGCGTTGTTTCAGAGCGTGTTGCGCCACGATGAGGGGCGTCTCGATGCGGCCCTGCATGTGGCGGTCATTGATATTGTCTCGTCCTTCGCAGCTGATGACGCCGATGGGCTTGGCCAGCGTATCGAGGAACTGGGTCGATTGTTGGCCGAACGACAAGATCAGTTGGGCATCGGCGTCGTGCCGGGTTGGCTTTCGCCGAGAGTGGACCGAGAGGTCGAGTGGTGGTCGCTGCTTCGCCGCTTGCGATGGGTGGACGCTGACCTGCGCCGAGAGAGCTGGCTCGACGCTGGTCGGGTCATGGAGCAGGTTCTTGCGGTCTATGATGCCGAGCGAACGGTTTCGATCGGCGGTGGTCTGCACAGGCTCTTCGCACCTCGTATCGAGGCGGGGTTCATTCGCAGAATAGGGTTGGCCGCTCATCTCAGTGACCTTCTCGAAGAGGAGGATTGGACGCCTGCGCAGCGGCCGGTCGCGGAGACCTTGCGGAAGCGAATTACCGAGCGCGCGGAGGAGGATTTTCCCTCGCGGATAGATGGGGAGGGCGGCGCATATCCTGAGCTCAGCGCCGCCCTCCAGGACGACGTACTTCTGAGCCAGGTTCCCGAGGAGATGGCACAAAGGCTGGAGGGTACGCTCGCTGACAGGGTCAGGGGCTCCAGAAGACGTGTTCGCCGTGATGTTCAGCGCATCTGCCACTCAGTCGCGGAGGAGGTGAATGCAGCTGCAGATTATTGCGGGGAAGTGCGTATCGCCTTCGATGAGTTGATTCAGCAGGTCGTCGCCTTCTGCGATGATCGCCAGAATGCCGATTTGGCCCAGATGGGCGAGCGGGGCGCTTATCTGAGGAACCCTGGCGCAATCGAGAACGATCTTCAGCGGGATCTTCGAGAATGGCTTCGTGGCAACATGTCCGGCGTGGGAATCCAGCCGGAGGTACCCGGCATGGCTGCTGGTCGGTCGGACCTGTACATCGACTTTGGCGACACGCAGTTCGTCATCGAGCTGAAGCGGCACCAAGGGGTCGTCGATGAGGATGTCGGTCGCGGATACCGTGCACAGGCGGTCGCCTATCAAGCTACGGGTCCGAAACTGGGAATGCTGGGTATTCTGGAGTTGGTCGACCGTGCAGGACCGCCAGCAAGCCTGATCGAGTGTGTCTGGGTCGACGCTTATGTGCCAGAGGGCAGTAGCCTCGCCAGACACCTCGTCGTGTTTAAGGTGCCCGGCATGCTCAAGCCACCATCGAAGATGAAGTAGTCGTCAGTTCGCAATCAGGGCTCAGCCGAACCTCGAACTAGACCGGTACCGCCCCGTCGTGATAGTAAAAGTGCACGCACAGCGATCCGATGCGATCTTCGCGATAGCATGTTGACTGCCCTACCCCCCTAGCATATTTCATGCGTGGGGTAGGCGAGGCGACCTTCTAGCTAAGTAGCGTCATCCAGTCATCCCAAGTCTCCGAGACATCGAGAGACCTGATAGCAGGTGGGGCCGGAAACCGGCCTACGCCAGGTCTTCGCGCGCCGTTGAGCGCTTGTTCCAGCGGGGCCAGATGGGGGTGCAGGAGGCACGAGTGATATGACGACGATTGAAACGGCCCAAGGGGCGAAGACGAAGGCCAAGAAGTTCTCGAGCGAGACGATCTTCGGAAAGGAGGTGATGGGGCATGGCTTTACGGCTCTGCCGAACATCCTCGTCCGCGGACAGGCTCGGTTGGGTCTGTCGACGACTCAGTTCAACTTGCTCGTCCAACTGCTGTCGTACTGGATCGACCCTGATCGGCCACCCTTTCCGAGCAAAAAGGAACTCGCCAAGCGTGTCGGGCTGAACCCGACCACCGTTCGCATCAATATGGCGAAGCTGGAAGAGCGGGGTCTGATCCGGCGTGAGCAGCAGGTGACGGCAGCGGGCGACTACGGATCGAACATCTACCACATGGATGGGCTCATCGATGCATTGAAGGCGCTCGAGCCCGACTTTGCCGAGGAACGCGCCGAGCGAGCTGCTCGACGTGCGGAGACGGAACGTCGGCAGAAGAAGGACGAGGCGGCGGAGCGGGCGCGTCAACGCGGCCTCGTGCGGCGGCGGTAGGCGGTCATGGCACGGCGGCTGAACAAGAAGATTCTCGTCTTCATCGATGAGAGCGGCACGGCAGGGGACCCCGATTTCATGCTTGGCGCGGTCGTCGTCGCGTCCCGGCATGCCGGAATGGTGGGCAGCGCGTTCATCGGACTGCGGAACGGCTCAGGGGGCGAGGCCCACGCGGCGGAGATGAAGGGCGAGACCTGTCGCCGACTGCTGCGCGAGACCAGGGGAGCGCTGAGCGATGTGCCAGTCGTCACACTGAACGTTTCGGCGTCGCACCATACCGGCGGGAGGGACGAGATCTATGCGCGCGGCATCGTCGAGGCGGTCAAGGTGGCGACCTTGCGCTACGGTCGTATCACCGGTCTACAGTCGGTTGGGAACGTCGAGTTGATCCTTGACCGCAACGGAATCAACGAAACAGACGCGTTCCGCGCCAGGATGGTGAGCGCCCAGAAGACAGAGGGCCGCTTTCGCGGCGTGTCCCATATTGCGGCCCTCGATTCCGCCGCTGCGCCACTTCTGCAGATGGCGGACCTCGTCGCTTACGCCCGCAGGTGGCGCGACGCTGGGGAGATCGACGCACGACGCCTTGATCTGGAATGCGGCGTCTCACTGCTTTGAAACAACAAAGCCGCCCCACGGGCGGCTTTGGGTGCGGCTCGCAACCGGCCCTTATCGGACCGGGTCACCGCTGCGCCATCCCAACACGAGGCCAGGACTGGTCACAGAGATGATTTAGCAGGGGTAGAGCAGAAAATCAAGCAGCAGGAGTGCAGCGCTCGCTGCTCCAAGAGTTTTGCTAGGAGGCTCTCTCACTTGACCCTGCAACATTCTTGACCCTGCAACATTGCCTGTGCGGCATGGGCATGCGGCTCTCGGATCGTCTGAGGACCATGCGAGGTGCCGCCCCTTGAGCGCCCTGTGCGGCGCTCCCTGGCAGATGGGGAAGAGGGCGTTCAGCCCTCGCCCCCGTCGCCGGTGCCGTCGCCGTCCTGGGGGCCTTCACCGTCCCGCGCGCGGGGCTCGAAGGCGACCAGCTCCGTGGTGCCTACGGGGAAGTCGAGCTTTACGCTCAGGCACTTCGAGCCGTCCTCGCGGATGTTCTCGAAGATCGTACCCACCCGAGTGTAGCGGGTCTTCTGCTCGCCGTTCTGGACGTAGGTGACGGGGGCGGTGAGGTTGTAGCGGGCCATCTCGTGGTCTCCTTTCGTTTCGATGGGACGACAAAGGCCGGATCGTGAAAGCGCGGGCGCAGGCGCGAATGCGGAGGGTCCGCACCAGCCAGGGGGTGGAAGCCGTATTCGTGCTTGCCGGAGGGGAGGAGGCACGACGACCCGCAGGGCACGCCCGCGCGCGATCCGGCCAGGCCCATCTCTCGCGAAACGACAGGAGACCACCGAGGTAGAGGACCGCAGAAACACCGCTCACCCGACCCAGCCGTACGACCACCAGAACGGCAGGGCAGGAGGCACACGCCGCCCAGGGGACAGCGCACGGGCGGAGAGGACGGACGCGGGGACGGTAGGGTGCCAGGAGGGCAGGGAGCTCGACTTTGCTGGGCGCCGACGAGATCGCTGCCAACCTTCCCCCGGCGAGGCGCAAGAGTTGGGCGGCGGGTAGTGGCGCGTCCGACCGTGGCGCCCTGTGTGCCTCGCGCGCGGATCAGCCGTCAGCCACGCGACCGGCCACGATCTCCCGCAGCGGCACTTGGCTCGGGCTCAGCGTGTGACCGATCTCTTGCTCCAGCGTGGCGACCTCTGCCGCCAATCTCGGGCGCAGCCGGGCCGCCGTCCGCAGGTCTTGCCGTGACGCCATGATGCAGAACGAGCAGGAGCACCGCGACATCCCCGCCCGGTAGACCCAATGCGGCCGCTGCCCCGCGGCGGCGATGGTCTCGAAGACCTGCGCCTCGGTAAGGTGATGGATCGGCAGCCAATCGAGCCAGCGCCGACCCGCTACAGAGCCACGGGCATTCGTCCTCACGACCGCCTGCTTCGCCCGCCGCGCGCTCTCGTCCGCCCGCATGCCCATGCAGGAGACGATGCGCCCACCGAAGCGTGGGTGCGCCTTTAAGTTGCGCCGCAGCTCGCGCTGGATGGGCCCACGCTTCAGGTCCGAGGTGCATTGGCGGATGCCTGGCGTCGGGAAACGCCCACGCCGCCGGACCATCGCGAGAAAGTCCGTCCGGGCACGGGCGAGGATCAGAGGCAGGCCTTCGGTCGTTCGCTCGATGTGCTGGAGCGTGCCGGGCCATTCGACCCGCCCGAGCGGCGCGTGGACGACGATGAGCTGCTCGGCCGGGACGACCTCCCGCAGCAGGATCGTCATCGCCTGGCTGTCCTTGCCGCCCGAATGCGAGATCGCGAAGAGCGCCCCCGCCTCGATCTCGGCGGAGATGACGGACGGAATGCTCAGGGCAGGTCGGGTCATGGCGCCTGCCCCTCGTCACGATCGGGTGGGACGCGCTCATAGATCGCGAGCGCCATGGCGAAGGGCAGCTCGTTGAGGATGGTCGCGTCCGGATATCGCTGCCGCACGGTTGCGACCGTCTCCTCGACCGCACCCCGGTGCCGAACCTCGTAGACCCGACCATCGGACGAGTCGCGCCAAAGCACCCGTTCCTCCATAGCGCGGCGCAGGTCACCTGCGTCGATCCAGCGCTGCAGCAGGAAGGCGCAATAGAGTTCGAGGTCCGTCTCGAACTCCTGGTCGTCCTGGGACCGCCAGGGCGGCAGTTTCACCCGACACCACGCATCGGCGGCCGCATAGGCGGCACGGTCGCCGTGGAACGTATCCCCGCCGCCGGTGCCACCGTTCGACACTGTGCCGACGCGGACCCCTTCGATATGGAGGTCGGCGGAGAAGAAGGCCGTCTCCTGCGAGGCGGAAGCGCTGTACTGGATGGCATGCAGCTCGATCTTCATGCCACGGCCCTCCGCGGCGTGCGGACGACGCGCGCCGCGCTCGTCCAGGCGGAGGTGCGGACTCGGAGGTCGTAGTGGGCCGAGAGCCGGTCGAAGAACGCCTCCGCGCGATCCGGCATGGTCGCGCGGGCGAGCGCCTCAGTATCGTCCAGATCGCTCCGGATGCCGAAAGTGACGTGGACGCGGGCGTAGCTGTCCTCATGAAGCCAGACCTCGTGCAGGCCGTTGCGCATGACGATGCGCTCGCCGGTGCGCTTCCATCGGCGGGGCACACGGTCCCAGGCGTCCGACAGGCAGGCAGCGACGGCCTCGCCGAGGTCGAACCAGGCGTCCTGCCAAGCGAGGTCGTCGTGGGGCTCGAGGCCGTCGAACGGCTCGACATAGACGGTGCGTCCGTCAGGGTGACAGTAGAGGCCCTCACCCATCGGACCGCCCTCCGGTCCAGTTGCCTTCGCGCAGCGCGCGGCGCGGGTCGTCCAGGATCTCGGCCAAGGCATCGAAGACGGCGGCGACGGCCGCCTCGTCGATGCGGGCCATGCGGCACTTGGGGTAGTGGCCGCGATAGGCACCGTCGAACTCGCGGGCGAGCAGTTCCTGGGCGCTGCCCCAGGTGGTGCCGGCCAGCGCTTCGGCGATAGCGGCCTCGGACAGGCCGAGTTCGTTCGCGGCGGTCAGCAGTGCCAGGGCGGCGGTCACGCCGGGCGGGCGGTGTCCGGTGGGACCGGATGGGGGTCGGGACATGGTCTCTCTCCGTGCTGGTGGTCACGGAGGCCGGAGGCCGCCTCTGCCTTTCCGGGCAGGGACGGCCTCCGGGTCGAGGAGTGGGGCCTTTCAGTCCGCGGCGAGGACGTCGACGGGCCCGTAGCCATGCCGGGCGGCATGAGCCGCCGCATCGATGATCCGAGGCGCCGCGACGCCCCGCAGGGCCGGCGGGACGTCTCCGACGAACCGGTAGGTGCCGGCCGGGGAGCGGGCGATCCACATCCGCCGCCCGGTGACGCGATGTGCCGGGGTCACGATGCGACCCGAAGCCGAGCAGATCGCGCCTGCCGCTCCGCGATCCAATCCGCCAAGCCGAGCGCGGTGCGGCCGGCCGCGACCTCGGCGCGCCAGAGGCCCGCGGGGTCGCCGTGATGCGGTGCCGGTGCGGGATCCTCGATGACGCCGTTGACCATCCACGGGGCGGGCTCGATCCGCACGAGCCAGTCGGCCAGCGTCGGAATGCGGCGGCAATCCTCGCGAACGTGCTGCTCGCCGATCCAGCGGACGGGGATCGTGCGGCCAACGGCGTTCGTCACCGATGCCCCGAACACCCGCTCTGCCTTGAAGATGCCCTGCGCGTGGTGGCGCAGCGCCCTGTGGGTCGGGAGGGCGAGGTGCTCCTTGGAGGCGTCGAACCACGCGTGGATGGCTTGGTAGTCGGCGGGCATGCCGACGTAGCGGCGGGCGGAGGACTCGGCGTGATGCAGGGGGTGGGCCATCAGATGTCCTCCGACTGGGAGGAGATGCGCTCGACGACATTGTCGTAGTGGTCGAGATCGATCCGGTCGACGGCGACATCCCACGTCACCGTGCCGCCCCCGCCCTCGTTGTTCTCGAAGCCCGGGTGTTCGGCATAGGCGACGGACCACAGGAAGTCGGCGAGGCCCTCCATCTCGTCGACCTTCGCGACCTCCGGCTCGGCCCGGATGGCCTCGACATTTCCGCTGTCGCCATAGCCGTCGTAATCGGCCTCGAGCGAAGCCACCCCGAGGGCGCGCAGCGCGGCCAGCAGCCGGGTGCGCTCTTCGGTCAGTTCCTGCCGCTCGCGCTCGCGCATCTCCGCAATGCGGGCCTCCATCGCCGCCAGCGCGGCGGGGGAGCCCGGCTCGGGGCGCGGGGCAGGGATCGGGCTCGTCTCGTTCGTCGTGTCGGTCATGGTCGTTGTCCTCCATCGGCCCGGAATGGGCTCGCGAAGGGCAGGGGCCGCCCCGAACGGGACGGCCCCTGTGATGGTGGTGAAGTGTCAGGGAGCCGGGACGCGGGCGGCGGACACGATCAGGCAGCCGTTGCCATCTCCGCCTGAGCGACCGGCGCGAGCGCCACGACCTCATAGACGCCGGGCGCCTCGCCCTCGCGCAGCAGCGCGTTCGCCCGGTGCTGCGTGCCTGTCGGCGCGTAGAACGCCAGCGACAGGTACGCCGTCCCCGTCCGCTGCGACATGGTCCTCCAGATCGAGCCCATCCGCACGACCTGCCCGCCCGGCGAGCGCGCCTCCATGTGCCAGTCCGGATGGTCCTCGCTGGCCTTGTGCGTGTTCTCGACCGCGACGAAGTCCATGTCGAAGTCGTAGGACCCGATGGAGCCGGCGAGGTTGCCGTCGTCCAGCGTCTCGATCCGCCCCGTCAGCGCGAGCGGCTCGGCGGCGCCACCGGCGAGCGGCACGACGCGCCACCGGTCCTCGGGCATCGCGTCGTCCCGCACCGCATTCATGCGCCAGCTGCGGCCCATGCGGTCGGTTAGGGCGATCTGGAAGTACGGGCGCTGCGAGGTCTTGGACACGGCGGACCACATGCTGCCGACACGCATCGTCCGTCCCCGCGGAGTGCGGACCTCGATGTGGTAGTCGGGGTGGGTGTCGGCCGTCTTGTAGGCGTTCGGCACGACGCTCAGCCGGGCGAGGTCGAAGGTCAGCGTGGCGACGCTCAGCGTGAAGGTCTTGCCGTCCGCGTTCCGGGTCAGGGTTCCGGTGATCATGGGTCTGTCTCCTGGGCCTGGTCTCTCTTCCGATCCGGTCCGGATCGCCCCAGACGAAGCCCCCTTTCTTCCCTTCCGCCCGAGAAACAAGGTGAGGGTAATCCATTGCGGACGGGCCAACCTTACGGCAAAATTCAGCTGCACCCGTCTTGGCGCCTACACACAAGGATTTATGGAGCAGCAATGGCAATCAGGGATCACGGATACTCAAGGCAGGTAATCCTCGGACTTTGTGCCGTTATTGCCGTATGTGTTTCTGGCCTAGCTGTAATTGCCCTTCTGACTGATAACAGCTTTACTGCCGTCTTGCACGGACTCCTCTCTGCCACGCTTACCGCATGCTTGATCTTTCTACTTCTAGAAGGGTCTATCGTTCGTCGAGTCTCTGAGGCTTTCGACGAAAGATCGCAAAGGCTTATGGAAGAGAACGTTCTTGGCGCCATTCTTGGAAAATCATACCCGCCTGAAGTATCAAAGAAGATTATTAGCACATACCTGCACTCTAGCGTAATGCGTACAGATTCCAGAATGGAGCTGGATATAGATGAGCGCGACGGTATCTACTACATAATGGCGACCATATCTTCCACGTGGAAGAACGTTTCTAACTCGCCTCATACTTTCTCTCCACCGCTTCGAGCCGACGATATCACGGAGACACTTCCTAAAGAGGCCGTCAATTATTCGCGTGTACATGAATGGTCCGTATTCACTAGCGGAGGCATAGACAAAGAATGGGAAACGGCGATTCACCAAGAATATACCGATGATAAGCCGGCGCCACTCCTAAACGATGGCCGAATTTCAATCCCCGAGACCCAAAGCGTTGTTATCGCGCCTGGCGACCGATTTCGGACAAGGGTTCGTCTCGGCCGAGCCACCCGAAATACTGCATATGTTATGGAGCAGTTCTTCATAACTTGCCGTCTCACTCTGACGGTAAACTGCCCGGCCGACTGGATGGTCTATGCTCGCATTACACCAGCGGAGAGCCAAGAACTGGTCCGTGGCGCCGACGGTCTGCTTACTACTAAAGTTGAAGAGCCTCTAATGCCAGGTACTTGCCTTTTTGTAGCTTGGAATGGCAACGCCTCATGACCGCTCATTGATCTTTGAACTGGCAGGGTCCGGCTCCCGAGGCGGTTTCTGGTCAATCCCGCGCTTCCTCGGCGCCGACATCACCCCGTCGCCCGTCACGACGTCGAGCCGCTCGGCCGTCCGCCGGGTGATCCGCTCGCCATCCGCAGAAACGCAGACCTCGGCGTCCTCGGTCAGCTGGATGATCGAGCCGTCGAACTCGAGGAAGGTGGTAGAGACGCCGTCGGATGTCTGCCGCTTCACCGTGCCCATCGGGTCGATATCGACCCAGGTGTCGCCGACGAGGACGCGGACGAAATGGCCGGTGATCTCGACGCCCGACCAGCCGCGCCCGGGCTCGCGCCGGGCGATCACGGCGTTGGGGCGGAGCTTGATCTGGACGTCGCAGGCAGGGTCGGGGCCGCGCAGGTGGACGAAGGTCTCCTGGTCGGCGGTCTCGGCGCGCAGGTCCGCGCTCGCGTCCTTGGGCGGCCAGAGATAGGGGCTGCGGCGCTTCTTGCGCTCGGGGTCGCGGTGGAAGGCGATGAACATCTGCGCGCGCTCCCAGAGGGGGCGGGGGGTGTTGTCGGTCATGTCGGCCTCCTCATGCGCGTTGGTCGGGGTCGGGCGCGTAGCCGCGCTTTCGCTTGGCGGCCTCCCAGTCGCGCAGCGCGTCGAGCGCACGGCCTTCGTCCGCGTGCAGCTCGACCCGCGTGGTGCGCGACGCGCCGATCCGGCCCCAGGCGCGCACGAGGGAAGCGCCGCCGAAGAGGTCTGGTAGGACCTCCAGAGCGTAGTAGCGGTAGACGTTGGCTTCCGGCTCCACGCGGGTGAGGCGCAGGCGCGCGGGGAACATCTCGATCTGGGCGTCGGACGGCGGGAGTCGGCGGCGCATGGGGCGGGGCCTCCGTGGGAGAACGTTCGTAGAATCTCAGGTTGCACGCGACCGGTCCAGTGTGATCTGGAGCTCGGCCGCCCACATGGTGGATCAGCGCGTTACGCGGCGATCTTCACGCCACTGCCCCCGCGGATCGCCTCAATCACGGCCTCGGCGCGATCCCCCACGGGGACGAAGGCGCGGAGCTGATAGGCGATGATCTCCGTGAAGCAGCCGGCGGCCTTCAGCTGCGCGGCCTGCTCCGGTCGCCAGCCCTCGACCTCCAGCCGCCTGGCCCCGGCGACCCGGCGGGCCCGCAGCGTCAGCCCGCGCCCGAGGTCCACCGCCCCGTCCCTGGCCATGGCGGCCGCGACCAGCTCGGCGGGCGTGCCGCCCCCGCCCTGGAACCGCGCGCGCAGGACCACCGCCTGCTCCGGCGAGATCGCCCGGCCGATGCGGGCGACGCCGTCCTCCGGCGTGACGCGCCAGATGCGCTCGCTGTCCGAGGGGATGTCGCGCCAGATCGGCAGGAGGAGGCCGGTGAGCAGCACGAGCCGCTCGGTCGCCACGCGGGGGAGGGCACCGGCCTCGGCGTCCCAAAGGAGAACGAAGGTGTCGCGGCCCAGGGGTTCCCAATGGGACGAAGCGAAGGCCTCCTCCGTCACCGAGGACCGGCCCGTAGGCCGCCGCAGGTCGCGCATCTCGGCGAAGGCGTCGTCCTCGAACACCTGGTAGGGCCGGGCGGAGACGAGCGCGATCTTGCCCGAGGCGGCGTTGCGCATCGGGACCATCCGACCCCCGGCGGCGTGGTTGGAGAGAGCGGCCTCGGCCGAGAGGACGTGAAGGGCGTTCTCCGTCTCCAGCGTGACGGTGCGCGTGACCGACCCGGACTTCGGGCAGGTCCAGAGATCGGCTTCCTCGATCACGGTGATGCGGTCGGCGCGCAAGGTTTCGATCCCGACATCGAGCGTGCCGTTGGCCCGCGCCCGCTCGGTCTGCTGCTCGATCTTGGCGGTGAGCTCGCCGAAGAGCGCGTTCTGCATGTCGATGGGCAGCGCGAGCAGGCGGTTCAGGTAGCGCTGGATCGGCGGGAGGTCGTCGAGGATCACGCCCTCGGCGTCGGTCAGCTTCAGCGCCGTCCAGGCGAGAAAGGTCTCGTAGGTCATCGCCGCGGCGGGGACGTTCCCCTCGCAGCGGTTCGAGGCGAGGTCCCGGTAGTGCGCGACGAGCGCCCGGCGCGCGATGACGCTTTCCAGGTTGTCAGAGGCGCGGAACAGGTTCTGGCTTCCCGTCTGCCGCTGCCCGCGGGTGAGCGCCCCAAGCGTGTCGAGCCGCCGGGCGATGGTGGAGGTGAAGCGCTTCTCGCCATGCACGTCCGTGGTCACGACACGGAACCATGGGGGCGTGACCTGCGCCGAGCGATGAGTCCGCCCCAGTCCTTGGATCGCCTCCGCCGCCCGCCAGCCGGGCTCGACGAGGTAGTGTCGGCGGCGGCGCTCCGCAGCCCCCGTGCCGGGCGCGGCATGGTAGGACCGCCCGGTCCCGCCCGCGTCGGTGAAGAGCAGCACGTCCTTGATCCCGGCCATGAATGCGGCGGCCTCGGCGGAGTTTGCCGTGGAGGATCTGGGCACGACCTTCAGGCCGCCATCCGGCAGGCGGACCGACCGCTTCGACCGCCCCGTGACCTCGGCCAGCCGTTCCTCTCCGAAGTGCCAGACCAGCCGATCGAGCACCGAGGGGATCGGAGCGACGGCGTAGAGCTCCATAAGAGCGGCGTCGCGCAGCGCCTCGGCCTCGCGGCTGATGACCGGCTGTCCGTGTTCGTCCGTCAGCCGCTCGGCCACCATCACGCCCTCGACCTCGACGAGCTGATGCGCCTGGACGGGGAAGGCCTCGCGCAGCCAGTGGATCACCACCTCCTTCGGCGTCAGATGCGCCTCGGTCAGATCGTCGCCCTCCGCCCCCGCGATCGCCCGGTCCAGATGGCTCTCGCCGGTGGAAACGATCTGCACGACCGGCGCCCAGTCCTCGGCAAGGTCGGCCTCCAGGGCATCGATGAGCGTCCGCGCCTTGAAGCCGTTCAACACGTGACCGAAGAACCGCTGCTTCATGCTCTCGAAGCGCGAGAGCGCAGACGCCTTCGCCGCGCCCGCTGAGACGCCGCTCTCCTCGTCGACGATGCCGGTCGCCTCCAGAGCAGCGTGCAGGTTCTGATGGATCACCTTAAACGCTCGGGCGAAGCGATCGTAGGCCGCGCGCTCGTCGGCTGTCAGCCGGTGTTCCAGGATGTCGTACTCGACGCCGTCGAAGCTGAGCGCCCGCGCGGTGTAGAGCCCGAGCGCCTTCAGGTCCCGCGCCACCACCTCCATCGCCGCCACCCCGCCCGCGACCATCGCGGCGACGAAGTCCTCGCGTGTGGCGAAGGGGTAGGCGTCCCCCGGCCCCCAGAGCCCGAGCCGGGTTGCATAGGCGAGGTTCGAGACGTTCGTGGCCCCTGTTGCGGAGACGTAGAGGACGCGCGCCCGGGGCAGCGCGATCTGTAGCCGTAGCCCGGCGATTCCCTGCTGGGACGGTGCCGTGCCGCCGCGCTCACCGTCGGACGACCCGGCCGCGTTCGCCATCGCATGCGCCTCGTCGAAGGCGATGACGCCGTCGAAGTCCGAGCCGCACCATTCGATCAGTTGCTCCAGGCGCGACCGGCCCGTTCGCCCGGCGCTGCGCAGCGTGGCGTAGGTCGTGAAGAGAATGCCCCGACCGAGGGTGATGTCCTCGTCGGGCTTCCAGCGCTCCAGAGGCACGATGTCGGTCGGCGAACCGCCGAGGTCGGACCAGTCTCGCACGGCATCCTCGATCAGGGTCTTGGACTTGCTGATCCAGACCGCACGCGTCCGGCCGGCGAGCCAGCCCGCGAGGATCACCCCAGCGACCTGCCGGCCCTTCCCGGCGCCGGTACCGTCGCCGAGGAAGTAGCCCTGGCGGTAGGTGGCGGCGGCGTCCGCACCCCGGGGAGTCATGTTGGCCTCGGCGGCGGGTTCGATCTCCGTCCAGTCGTCGGAGACGGCGAAGCAGCCGGGCAAGTCGACCGTATGGGCGGCCTCGGCCATGACGACGGTCTCGAGCTGCGCGGCGGAGAGCTTGCCATCCGCGATGATCGCCGGGGGCAGGGCGGGGGCTGCTCCTTCGGCGAAGGTCGGCACGGGTGGTGCGACGGCGGCCATGGCGACGCTCTCGACCAGCGGGGAGGGGTGATCGACGGCGCCCTCGATGGAGATCCGCTGCGGCGCGTAGCGGGCGTAAACGTCGGAGACGGCTTCGTTGGTAAGGGGCTCGTCGTGGACGGCGAAGGGGATCGGAGCAGCAGCGCTCGATCGCTGCGCCGACGCCGAACTCTCCGCGACCACGACCCGCGGCTTCCGCTTCGGGGGAATGCCCACCGGGCGGACGGAGGCTGGCGTGGCAGGGTAGGGGCGCGGGAGGCGAGCCGGGCGATCCGGAAGCTCTGTCGTCACCACCTCCAGCGCCTCGGCAAGCGACGCGACCGGGCGCAGGCCCTTCGTAGTATCTCCCACCGAAGGGTCCTTGTCCCGGCGGTCGGCGACGAGCAGCGCGGTGTCCACAGTGGTGCCCATCCTGGCGAAGACGCGGCCGGGCAGCGCGAGGTGCAGGCGTGGGGCGACCAAGCACATGAGCCGGGCCCAGAGGACGGGCTGACGGTCCGCGCAGGCGGCCAGGGGCAGGACCGCGACCAGGCGTCCGCCGGGCGCGAGGCGCTTGGCGGCCGAGAGCACATGCCGTAGCGCGATGGTCGGATCGCCCGTGCGCGCCGCCGAGGACGCGAAGGGCGGGTTCATCAAGACGACGTCCGCTAAGTGGCCGCGGTCGAGCAGGTCGTCGATGTGCTCGGCGTCGTGGCGGGTGACGGGGGCGCCGAACAGCTCCTGCAGGATCGCGGCGCGGAAGGGGTCGAGTTCGTTCAGCACCGGGCGGCCGCCCGCGCGGCGCGCCATGTGGGCGGGGGCGCCGGTCCCGGCGGAGGGCTCAAGCACGGTGTCGCCCGGTCGGATCGCGCCGGCCGTGGCGGCGACGAAGGCGTAGGGCAGGGGCGTGCTGAACTGCTGCAGCCGGACCTGACGCTCCGAGCGGCGGGTCTCGGTCGGGCGGGTCCAGGCGGCGGCCTCCAGCGCGGCGAGGCGGGCGGCAGGGTCGTCCTGCTCTATCCCATCCGCGCTGATCGCGGCGGCCTGGACGAGGTCGTAGGCCTGGCGCCAGGACCATGCGCCCTCGGCATCGGTCCCGCCGACCACTTCGGTCATGTGCTCGGACAGGATAGCGGTCATCAGGCGACCGGCACGCAGGTCGTCTGCGAGGCGATCGATCAGGATTGGGATGTGGCGGCGCTTCATGGGGTGTTCTCCGTGGGATTGATGGATCACCACGGAAGGGAGCCGCCCCTTCCCTCTGTGGGCGGGACGGCTCCGTGTCGTGCAACGGTCGGTCGTCAGGCAGCCTCAGCTTCGGCCACGGCCTCGACGTCCTCCGATGCGTACTCTTCGTCGTCCGGGCCGAACTCTTCGTCCGGGTCGGCGTCGAACGCCTCGTCCTCGTCGACCTCCGCCTCGGCATTCGTGTAATCCGTGACCTCGACCCGGTGGCGGTCCCGCAGCGCGGAGATCGCCATCCCCGGCGGGCACCATGTCTCGACGGCCTTACGCTGCTCGGGCGTGAGCGTCGCGAAGGGCGCGGCGAAGAGCCGGTCGAGATAGTCCACCACCTCGACCTTCTTCGCCGTCGCGAGCCGCACAGCCTCCTCGGGCTGCTTCAGGTCGCCCGCCAGGAGGTCGAGCAGCTGCGCCTTCTTGATCCGCCCGAAGAACGCCTCCCCCGTCGGACGCCAAGCCGCGCGCATGTCGGGCACGACCTGGCCCGCGACGTGGGTGAGAAGCGCCTCGTGGTCGCCAAGCTCGGCCGGCGCGATCGCCTCGGCCATGGCCACGCCGACGATGCGGGCCTTCATGTCCGCGTCCAGCAGCCGGAACCGCTCGAACCGCTCGGTCACGGACCGGGCACCGTCCATCCAAGTCAGGTCGACGCCCTCGCGCAAACCGGCGATGGCCTCGGCCGGGCGCTGGTCCATCCCGTCGGGCTTTCCATGCGGGCGCTCGCCACGGGTGGCGGAGATCCCCATCGACCAGGACACGCGCGTGCCGTGCGCGTTCCAGAGTTCGGAGACGATCTTGAAGAGGGCGAGGTCCTGGGCGAGCGCGGGATCGGCTGCGAGTCCGGCGCCGATCATGATAGCCCGCTCCGTGCGCAGATCGGCGGCGAGCGACGCTGCGACCTCGAAGGGGGCGGGACCCTCGTCGGTCGCACCATCCGCGCCGGACCCGCCTCCGGCTTGCCCAAGCCCCGCGGAGACTCCGCTCGCGCCGGACGTCGTCTCGTCCGCCCTGGCCTCCATGTCCTCCGGCCGGATCAGGCCGTAGACCACCTCCACCCGGTCGTACCGCCAGTGGGCGATCACCCCGGCCTTGGCGCGCTGCTCCTCGGTCCAACCGGTCGTTAGCGCCTCGTGCTCTTCGGTCAGCTCCGCGTACTCGTCCTGCAGCGCGTCGAAGTCGGTGCCGTCGTCCATCTCTTCCGCGGCGTTCCGCGCCTCGTCGATGGCGAGCAGCCGGTCGGCGATGACCCGGCAGCGCTCGGCAGCCGCGCCTTCGGGCTCGATCACGCTCGGGTAGGTCCGCCCGTAGGGACGCAGCGCCTCGTAGTCGCAGTTGCGCCGTCCCTCGGCCCAGACGAAGCCGAGCCGGGCGCGCTCCTCTTCGGCGTGGAGCTGGAGCTTGGCCTCCAGCACCCGTTCCACCAGCGCCTCGTCGGTCAGGACCGAGTCCTCCTCGATCAGGTCCGCCGTGATCGCGCCGTCGGCCGCGCGGTACTCCGCCTCGACGAACCGCCCGAGCAGGGAGCCGAGCTTGAGGCCGGCCTTCTCCAGCCGGTCGCGGATCGTCCAGGCCTGGCGGTACTGACCCTCGGTGGCCTCGAAGACCGCCCATTGCGTGGCGTGGTCGGGATGGGTGGCGAAGGCCTTCATCACGTCGAGCGTGATATGTTTCTCGCGGGCGGCCCGGCGGATATCCGGGTGCACCCGGCCGTAGCGCAGGCGCTCGGCCACGCGGCGGGCCTCGACGCCGAAGGTCTTGGCGATGCTCTCGACCGAATGCCCGCCCGCCTCGATCATGCGGGCGAAGGCCTCGTACTCGTCGAGCGGGTCCATCGGGGCTTGCGTCACGTTCTCGGCGACGGTGATGGCGGTCGCGGCGGCGATGTCCTCACTGAGCGCTCGGCAGGCGATCTTCGTGGTCTTCGTCCAGGCCTTCGCGGCCTTGTCCTCGGCCAACAGGCGCAAGGCGGTAAGGCGGCGGCCGCCGGCGAGCACGCCCCAGACGGTCTTCCCGTCGACCTCCGTCCTCTGAACGATGAGCGGGTTCAGGAGCCCTAGCGTCGCGATGGACGCGGCGAGGACGGGGATGTCGTCGGCGGCGTAGGTCTCGGGCGAGGCCGCACGGGCGTTCAGCGGGTGCAGGTGCAGGTCCTTCAGCGCGACTTGCGTGTCGGTCAGCTGGGGGGTGATGGTCTTGGTCGTGGGCATCGGTTCGTCTCCGGGTTCTCTCGTGGCCGGATCGGCCACAGCCCGAAGGAAGCCCCCTCGCTCTTTCGGGCGCGGAGGCTTGGGCTGGGTGCGATGTTTGGTGCGAAGCGCTGCGCTCGATGGCCAGTTGGCCGCCCTACCAGTCCTCCGGGAAGAGGATCGTCAACACGCGCACGGTGCGTGTCGGATCGTCCGGGCGCTCACTACCCCAGTGCAGGGTCTCGTCAGCGTAGAGGTCGATCTTCCACCAAACCCGGCGACCCAGGACCTCGACGGCGCCGAAGTCGTGCAGCCCGTCGGGGTCGTCGTCAGCGGAGAACTCCGTCTGCGCCGCCACGGCCGCGCGGCAGGCCGCGGCAAAGGCGTCTCCCTTGGCGGCCACGGCCGCGGTGCAGAGCAGGCAGCCGCGCAAGCTCTGTCCAGGCGGGTAGGGCACGCCTCCGCAGGCATGGGCGCGGAAGGCGTCGTTCTGCGCGGCGATGCGAGCCACGTCGGGGATGTACGTATCGATGGGTGAAGTGTCGTTCGGCATGGTCTCTCTCCTCGTGCTGGGACCACGCTGGAACGGGCCGCCTCCGGTTCTGCAGAGACGGCCCGGGAACGGGAAGCGGAGAGGCGGATCAGGCCGCGACATCGGCATCCGGCACCGGGTCCTCCTCCACGGCGAGATCCGCCCCCGGCGCGTCGAGCGTCACCCCGCCTTGCGCCGCCGCATCGACCATCCAGTCCACGGCGCGCTGTGCCTGCGCGCCGGCGCGGAACAGGAAGCGTTTGTCTCCCCGAAGGATCGCGAGCCAGGATCCGAGATACGCCGCGTGATCCTCTAAATGGTCCGCCGTGAAGCCGAGGCGCTGCCCGAGCAGGGCGGCGCCAAGCTCGGCGACGAGTTCCTCCTTGGCGTAGGCCTCGTTGCCGAAGGTCGATGCGCCGAACGAACGGTCCAGCCGGTCCTTCGCTTTCGTTCGATGGACATGCTCGTGGCCCAGGGTCGCGTAGTATCGCTCCGCGCTCTCGAACCGCTCGAGGGGCGGCATGTGGATGCGATCCGAGCCCGGGACGTAGCACGCCCGGTCGCCGCCGATGGACACGTCCGCGCCGATGGCGTCGAAGATCGCCTCGCAGGCCGGGATCGGTCGTGGACCGTCCGCCGGATCGCCCTCCGGCTCCGGGTGGAAGCGCGCGTCCAGCCCGTCGATCTGGGCCGCGTTGAACACCCGGTAGGACTTGAGGAAGCGGTAGCTGTCCCCGCCATCCGTGCCTTCGTCAGATTGGGAACGGTCCGGACCGGCGTCGCCTTCTACCCCCCTCGCCCGAGCCGTCCCGTAGTAGACGACCACACTCGACCGCTCGCCCTTCCGAACACAGGCATCCATCGCCCGCGCTTGCTGGAAGGTCATCCAGTACGGGCTTGTATAGCCCATCAGCGCCGCGCGCACGCCGAGGAGGAACGCGTTGATCCCCCGGTAGCCCTCGCCCCCATGGCGCAACGACACGCCGCCCCCCGCCATGTGCCACGGTCGCCGCCAGGGCAGGGTACCCTTCTCAAGGAGGGCGACGATCTCGTCGGTGATTAGCTGGGCCGCGTCGACCTTGGGTTGGGTGCTGCGGCTGCGGGTCTTGCGTGGGGTCCGGGCCATCGGCCTCTCCTCCTCCGGGTGTTAGAACACCCGGGAAGGCGGCAGCCTTTTCCTCTCTTCCTATCCTTTATCCGTCGGTCCCCTGCAAAGCGGTCCGAACTGAACGCTCCCGATCGGCTCTGCACCGAGGCGAGACTCGCTTCCCTTGCGCATCGGGACAGCGATCTCGTCGATCCCCACCTTCGTAAGGAAGGAAACCGGATCGGAATCAGTTCTGAACCCACGCGGCCTCGACGGATCTTGCGAGATTACGAGGAAGCGCCACGCACCGCTCGCTTCGGCATGCACTTCTAACTGACCAGCCAGGCCTGACGTTATCCGGCTAGGCTCGTTCATCGCAATGACGGCGATCGTCGCGTCCCGGTCGACGAAGCTTTGGCTCTCGGCTCTTTCGATTACGTTGTGAGACACGGTCGGCGCCAGAAGGCCGCCGCGGCAAAGCTAGCATCCGGGATCGGCGCTGCTCGCCCGCTGAAGCAACGACGTAGAGCTACATCTCGCGTCCGACCGAGCATCTCGATGTCCAAGTTCAAATGATCATGGGTGTTATATAGGTGTTAAAAGGGTGTTACGAACCGAAGATCTCCGTTAAGAACTTGATCCCGTTATATTTTCTGTGATGATCGGTGTGTGTTACCCCGAATCTTGGTGGGCAAAGCCCCGAAAAGATGTGTGTAATACCCCGAAAGTTTGGCGCGGTGGGTAAAACCCCGAATCCTGATCGGGGACCTCACCTCGGTGGGTAAAACCCCGAACCCGCTCCTGCGGTGGGTGATTCCCCGAATCTCTTGACTTGGTGTGTGATACCCCGAATATCACGTTCATGGCGCAAGATGCTCCACAAGTGAACGACCAGCTTCTTCCTGCGCGTCATACGCGGGAGGACCTGTTCATCTGTGACGTTGCTGGGGCTGTCCTGAAGGACGTGATGCCTCAGATGGAGCATCCGTTCTACTCACTCTCGAAGAAACCCGAGACTGCCATCCGGCGGTATGAGCACAATGGACACTGGGTCGAGATCACTCCATCGGTGAAGGGTCTAGCGACAATCTATGACAAGGACATCCTGATCTACTGTATCAGTCAGATCATGCATGCTTTACGAAATGAGCAACCGGTGTCTCACCGTATACGCCTCAACTCGCGGGAGCTCTTGGTCTTCACGAACCGGGGCACTGCGGGAAAGGACTACGCCGCTCTTATCGAAGCGATCGATCGCCTCGCGGGAACGAGGATCAGTACCAATATCAAGACTGGTGATGAAGAGCAGTACGATACCTTCGGTCTCATCGATGCGGCGTCGATCCGGCGTAAGCACGGGAACGATGGGCGTTTGCTCTGGTGCGAGGTCAAGCTGTCCGACTGGGTGTTCAACGCGATTCGCGCGCAGGAAGTGCTGACGCTTCACAAGGACTACTTTCGTCTTCGCAAGCCAATTGAGCGCAGGGTTTACGAGATCGCGAGAAAGCACTGCGGGCGTCAGCAGACGTGGTCGATCAGCTTGGAGAACCTCCACAAGAAGTCGGGGTCGAAGTCTTCGGTGAAGGAGTTCCGACGCTCGATCAGACACCTCGTCGAACACGATCACTTGCCCGACTATTCGGTCGCTTTGAATGGAGACACGGACGTCGTCGTGTTCGTGAACCGTGGCTCCATGCATGAGGTGGCTCCGGATGAGGCACGTCCGGTGATTCATCTGGAGCCTGATACGTTCGAGAAGGCGCGCGACCTCGCACCTGGATGGGATGTATACCACCTGCAGCAGGAATGGCTGGGTTGGATGGTGGATGGCGGTCTCGATGCGCCAAAATATCCCGACAAGGCGTTCTTGGGCTTTTGCCGGCGTTGGTTCGAGAAGCGCGGTCGGCCTTAGCGGGGCAACCCTAGTAGTTCACCTGCTCGAAGCCATAGTTACCCTCGTAGTCTCGCCAATCGACGAAGACCGAGCGATGAGACCAGATCTGAGGGCAGTGACGCCCATAGTTCTCGAGGCCAGAGTGCGCGGTCGGCAGCGCGTCGGGTGTCGAGGAGCGCCAGGCGAACTCGCCCTGCGGCCCATAGGTGCCGAGGCGGACGGAGGCGGAGCGGTTGCAGTCGCCTTCCCAGTTCTCCCGCTGTCGCGCGTAGCTGACGTGGTAGACGCGGATCGAGCGGACGAAGTCGAAGGCGGGATCGCTGATGTCGATGTCGGCTCCCTGCGAGACCCCTTGGGCGAGCCGTAGGGCGAAGTCTTCGACCGCGCTGTAAGCAACGGTGGGGATCGGAGCCGCCGACCAGTTGCGGGCATCGCCAGGGACGGACTGCCGTTCGGGTTCGTCCGACGCGGCTTCCAACAGCCAGTCGAGATTGGACGACGTGTCGTCGGCCTCGTAGGCCGCCCGCATCGGGCAACGCCAGATCTGTAAGGGCGGCTCGATCGGCCAAGGCGTGACGCGCCGAATGAACTCGGCACGCGCGGCGGCGCAGGGCGCCGAGGTCGGCCAGCCGCCTGAGAGGCAGAGCAGGATCGCGCAGTCGATCTGGTAGGCGGATGCCGTACCTGGCAGGAGCGTCACGGTCGCAGCCGCCAAGGTAGCGTTGACGCGCCTGCGCGCACTCGTCCAGACTCGGCCGACTCCTTTCGATACCACACCACAATTGGCGGTGATTGCCGTCGGGTTGTAACACCTATTCCCCGCCACACCGGCTAATTTTCGTATCAAGGCGGATTCTCCCCTTCGAGACGCTCGTAGTCGGCGATGGCGGCTACGATCTCTTGGCGCGTCGCGGCCCCCGCCGCATCGAGGCAGCGCAGGTAGGCTCCGGCGAGATCGAAGTACTCTGAGAACTCGGTTCCCAACTCGACGCGATATTCGCGAAGTAGATCGGCGGAGATTGGTAGGAGGGGCCGGACGGGCGGGAGGCAGTAGGGCGTGCCGTCGAAGCGATCGAAAGGTTGAGCAGCCGTCGGCGCGGCTATCAGCATGATTAGGATCGCGAAGGTCGACTGCACGACTGTTTCTCATGTTGTCCTCGCCAGGAACTGTGTTCGTCAACCGGCCATACGCACGGACACTGGGTGATCGTGCGCCTTCCGACGTCGGAAGGCGCATTCCCGCCCAATGAAAAATGGCCCGGCACTGCGACAATCGGTTCCGCTTGCAGGTCTAAGTATAACCCCTTACACATCCTGTCGAGCGCAATCTGCAGGTGTCGCAGACGGGAGATTGCCAAGCGAACTTTGAGGGACCCTGATCGGTCGTCCGGTCGGGTTTGGCGAGCGAATGGCGATCGAAACACCCGTGCGAACTCTCTGTGATGTCGAAGAGGCGCTCGATGACGGGGGACGTATTGAGGTCGAATGCCTGACCTCGGCTTGGCGTGAAGGGAGCGTCTGGTGTGGCGAGTGGCGGCTCTATGTTTGCTCGACCGACGAAGACGCGAAGAGCGTGCGCGAATTGCTCGTTACGCAGCGTTCACGAGAGCCGAAGGTCATTCGATCGGTGCACGGGCTTGTGCGGCTCGCGACCGATCTGGGCATCGACCTGCCGCAGATACCCCTGTCGGAGGGACAGATGGGGGTGTGGGCACGTGGACAGGTGCACGCGGAGAACATTGGATAAGGCGGCAGCGCTCGCTCTCCTGACGGCCGGAAGCCCGGTCGCGGCGAACGTGCTCGATTTGACGTCGGGCGAATTCGGCAATCGCGAGCGGGCGAGCAGCGGTCTCGTTGCGGGCGTGCTGGATCTCGACCGTCCGCCACGCGAGACCGAGCCGGATAGCGCGAACACCCCCGTCGAGACGACGGTATCGAGCGTCTCGACGCGCGGGAAGATCGTGCGCCGCGCACCAGCTCACATCGAGGCCGCGATCGCGGACACGGCACTCCGCTATGCTGCCCATCCCGGCCTGCGCCGGGCTGGCTTGAGCGGCGGGGAATGGATGGCGCTCTTCCGCGCCAATGTCGCCGTCGAGAGCGGCTTCCGGCAGAGCGCGGTCTCGCCCGTCGGCGCGGTCGGCCTTGGGCAGCTGATGCCCGAGACCGCCGCGGAGCTAGGCGTCGATCCCCACGATCCGGCCGAGAACCTCGACGGGTCCGCTCGCTACCTGTTCGCGCAGATGGAACGCTTCGGCTCCGCCGAGCTGGCCCTCGCCGCCTACAATGCGGGGCCCGAAGCGGTCGCGCGCTATGGCGGCATCCCACCTTACCGCGAGACGCAGGCGCATGTGCGGCGCGTCCTCGCAATCTACAGCGCCTCAACGTCTTAGGAGATGATCTTCATGCGCTCTCTCAGGCTTGCCGCGATGTGCGGCCTCGCTTCGCTCGCTCTCGTCGAGCCAGCGATCGCCCAAGATCTCGATCCCGTCGAGAACATGCTCGAAACAGTCGTCACTGCGCTGACCGGCCCGATCGGACGGCTGGTCGCCGTGCTCGCGCTGGTCGCGGCCGGCTTCGCGATGTTCTCGGGCCGCCTCAACTGGCAGTGGTTCCTCGCCATCCTCGCGGGCGTCGTCCTGGTGTTCTCGGCCGAGACCATCATCGACGGCTTCGCGGCACCCGGAGACTGATCGACGGGCCGGGGACGGGCGCGACGCTCGTCCCCGCCACTCTGCGGGAGGGACAGATGCGGACGACACCGGTATTCCTGGGCCTGACCCGGCCGCCGAAGTTCTTCGGCTTGCCGATCGGCTACTTCATCGGGCTGATCTTCGTCAGCGTGATCCCGTTCGTGCTGTCGGACGACATCCGCTTCCTGCTGCTCTTCCTCGTCGGTTGGCCGGTCCTCTGGGTCGTGGCCGACCGCAATCCGCATCTCTTCGAAATCGGCTCCGTCGTCTATCGCGCGACGCCGCCGACGCGGAACAAGGGCGAGCACGACGGGGACGCATACGGCCCCGCGATCCAAGTTCCCAACAAGGCCGCGCCCCAACTTGCAGGCAAGGCGATCCTGAAAGAAGACCCTGCCGGGGCGCACCTGCCGTATCTCTCGGCCGTCACCGACGACGCGCTGCTCCTGCGACAGGGCGACCTGATGGCGTCGGCCGTGATCGGCGGGCTCGACAGCTTCACCTCCGAGGATGTGGACGTCGACCGGCAGGCCATCGACTTCGCGCGGCTCACCAGCTCGCTCGGGGAGCGCTTCGGCTTCTACGTAAGCAAGGTGACGGTGCCGGCGGACCTCGCCGTCACGCCCGCCGAGGAGGATCCGTTCACCGCGGCCGTCGATCGGCGCTGGCGGCGCGAGATCGGGCGGCGCGACCTGAAGCGTCGCGTGCTGATGGTCTCCATCCTGATGCGCCCGTCCATCGCCGACCGGATGGGCGTGACGAAGCTGTTCCGTCCGAAAGCCGAGCGAGCGGAGTTCCGGGCGGAGATGGCGGATCGATTGGAGCGCCTGGATGAGGCGATGCGGCTGCTGGAGCGGACGGTGGGCGAGGGCGGCTACCGCCGCCTGACGGTCTCCTCCGGCGAATGGCTCGGACTGCTCGGCGCGATCCAAGGTCAGGCCTACCAGAAGCGCTACGCCCTGCCAGGGCAGTTCGTGGCAGACGCGATCGTGGACAGCACGTTCACCTTCCGCGGCAAGGCGGTCGAGATCGACAACGGCCAGCGCAAGCGGTTCGGCGCGCTGTTCTCGCTGCACGCCTACATGCCGCAGACGGCCGCGACGATGTTCGACGGGCTGGAGCTGCCCTTCGATCTGACCGTGACGAACAGCTTCACGCCGCTTCGGGGCAACCTCGTCGTCGAGAAGATGAAGCTCGCGCGCCGCCAGATGAAAGCGACGGATGACGCAGCGCAGTCGGACGCGGAGGCGCTGGAGATCTCGGCCGACAACGTCGCTTCGGGGCGGCAGAGCTACGGCGTCCACCACTTCTCCGTCATGGTGACGGCCGAGAGCGAGGAGGCGTTGGAGCGTGCGGCCTCCGAGGTCTGGCGCGCCGCGCAGGAGACCGGCGCGACCGTGATCCGCGAGCGGGCCGACTACGGCTTCGTGAAGGGCGTGGCCTCGACCATGTTCTTCGCGCAGGCGCCGGGGAACTGGTCGCACAGGACGCGCTCGGTTCTCGTCTCGGCCGACAACTTCGCGGACGCCGCCGCCTTCCACGCCACCCGCCCCGGGCGGACGAGGGACGAGGCGCCCTGGGGCGAGGTCGTCACGGTCCTGCCGACGGTCGCGGCCTCGGCCTATCGCTTCAACTTCCACGAAGCCGGACGGCGCGGCGACGAGCCACCGCCGGGGCATGCGCTGGTGCTAGGCCGGACGGGCTCGGGCAAGACTCTCGGCACAGCCTTCCTCATGGCGCAGGCCCGGCGGGTCGGCGCGCGCATCATCGCCTTCGACAAGGACCAAGGTCTGGAGATGGCCTTGCGCGCCATGGGCGGTGCCTACGGGTCCATCCGCGTAGGCGAGGCGACGGGGCTGAACCCATTCCTGACCGAGGTCGACGAGCGGGGGGCGGCTTGGCTGACGGACTGGCTCAACGACATCCTGTCACGCACCCGGCCGCTGGAGACGGCGCAGACCGTCGCGCTGAGCCAGGCTGTGCGCCAGATCGTGCAGGCCGAGCCGGAGCTGCGCAGCTTCGCGGGACTGGAGAGCCTCGTGGCCTCGACGGACGACGACGGCGACCTCGTCGCCCGCGTTCGCGAATGGACGGCGACGGGCCGATACGGCTGGCTCTTCTCGAAGGCCGAGGGCGGGCGGATCGAGATTGGGGAGGATGTCCTCGGCATCGACATGAGCGAGATCCTGGACCTCGACGCCGAACGGTCGGCGACGCTGGCCTACCTCTTCCGACGAGTGGAGCGGGTGATCGAGGACCGGCGGCCCACGCTGATCGTCATCGACGAGGCGTGGAAGATGCTCGACGATCCGATCTTCGAGCGCCGCCTGCACGACTGGCTGGTGACGATGCGCAAGAAGAACTGCGTCGTCGTCATGCTGACCCAGACGACCGGCCACCTGGAGCGCTCGAAGGTGGGACAGATCATCGCCGAGAGCGTTGCGACACAGCTGCTCTTCCCGAACGCCCGGGCGAACCCAGAGGACTACCGCATCTTGCGACTCAACGAGCGCGAGGCGGGCTTCCTCTCCGAAGGCATCGCCGGAATGCGAACGGCGCTCGTGCGCTCGGGCGCGGACAGCGTCTTCGTAGACATGGATCTGAGCGGCCTCGGACCGCTGCTGACGGTGCTCGGCGGCGGGCGGTCCGGAGAGGACCGCGCGCCCTACGGCTGGCGCGAGAACCCCGATTTCTGGAAGGAGATGACGTGATGCGGGCCCTCCTGCTTCTCGCCTGCGCGGCGGCCCTCGCAGGCTGCGCGGGCACCCCGACCGGCAAGCGGTCGCCTTGCTTCGGCGCGGAGCCGTCGAGCGGCACCGCCCTGGCCTTCGTCAGCACTCGTGGGTCTGGCGAACCCGCCGCGTCCGACGACTGCGACTTCCAGCGGTTCTGATCTAATGACGCGCAGTTTCGCCCTCGCCACCGCGACAGCCCTTCTGCTCGTCCCGCTCGGGGCAGCCGGGCAGGGCGTGCCCGTGATCGACGGCAGCCGGCTGGCGAACGCGCTCTCGCGGATCGAGGAGGCGGCGCGCGACGCGATCCAGCAGGGCACGAAGCTGGAGACGCGCGAGGAGCAAAGCGACCTCGAGCAGCAGCAGCTCGAAGCCTATGAGCGCTTCCTCGGAGAGACGACGGGCACCTGGGACGTGTCGGGGTTCGAAACCGGGGCAGGGGAGGACTTCCCGAGCGCCGACGCGGCGTACCCGATCGACGACGTTCACCCAGACGCGGACCGTCTCTTCGGCGAGGGCGCCTCCGTCGAGCGGATGATCATCGAGACTGCGCGCCGCTATCAGGACCATCCCGGCGTGGCTGCGGGCGGGCTGAACCCGGTCACGTGGCGCATCCTCTTCCAGTCGCTGATCAAGCAGGAGTCGCGCTTCAACAACGCGGCCGTCAGCCATGCAGGTGCGATGGGATTCTGTCAGCTGATGCCCGGCACGGCCTCCGATCTCGGGGTGAACCCGCGCGACCCGTGGGAGAACCTCGACGGCGGCGCCCGCTACATCCTCACGCAGCTGAACACCTACCGGCGGATCGACTACGCATTGGCCGCCTACAACGCGGGCCCGGGCAACGTGAACCGCTACGGGGGCGTGCCGCCCTTCGAGGAGACGCAGAACTACGTCGTCCGCATCCGGCAGTACTACGACGAGTACCTGTCGCAGATCACCTCGCTCGAAACCGTCGGCACGCTGACCGGCGTCGACGGGGCGAACGCCGCCTGGGGCAACTGGGCGGATGCGTCGATGGGCTACGGCGCACATATGGGCGGGCAGCTCGATGCCGCCATGCGCCGCTCCTACGAGCTGCTGCGCCGGGCCGAGCCGGCCTCCGCGAAGGAGGCGGTGGACCACAATACGTACATGGCGGCCGAGCGGGCCCGCATCCTGGCGCTGCACCTGCGCCAGCGCGTGGCCGCCGTCCGCGTCGAGGCCGCGCGCGGCCTGACCGAGGCGGCGGACCAGCTCGAACAAACACAGTTCTGGAGGTACGACGGATGACCGTCAGAGGCACGATCGCGGCGGCGCTGCTCGCCGCCCTTCCTACGGTCGTAGGCGCGCAGGGCGTGCCGGTTATCGACGGCTCGAACTTGGCGCAGAACATCGAGCAGTTGCAGGCCGCGCTGCGCGACGCCGAAAACCAGCTCGCTCAGATCGAGGAACTGCGCCGTCAGGTCGAGTTGAGTCTTGAGCAGATCACCAACCTCGAAGGCATCCTGGGCTCGATCTCGGGATTGAACGGGATCGCCGACCTCTACAACTCCGCAGAGGATCTGCGCTCGCGCGCCGCGAAGATCGCGGACCTCGATGGGCTGATCGGCAGCCTCTCGGTCGGCGACTGGGACGACATCCTCGACAGCCTGCTCGACGACGAGGTGACGATGGGCGAGCGCCGTGCGCAGGAGGCGCTGCGCGAGACGCTGGAGACGGCGGGCTTCGACCAGCCGACCCTCGCGGGCCTGTCGAACGACGAGGGCGGGCAGGGCCAGATCATCGCCCAGACGGCGGCGACCAACGCCACGGCGATGGCGGCCTCGCAGATGGCCTACGAGGAGGCGGCCGCGAGCCTGGAGCGGATCGACGGCCTCGTGGACGCGATCGGCGATCAGGCGACGCTGAAGGAGAGCGTCGACCTGAACACCCGCATGGCGGCGGAAACGAACTTCATGCTGGGCCAGATGTGGCGGCTCAACGCGGCGGCCGGGCTCGCGACCGGGCAGACCGGCGTGAACTGGGCGGCCGAGCAGGCGCGGCAGCGGGCCTTCTTCGACTTCGGCGGCGACTACGAGGGAGGCGAATGATGCGCTGCTTCCTCATTGCAGCGGCAGTGATCGCTGCTCCGACGATAGGTTTCGCGCAGGACGTGACGGAGCTCTCGGCCGACCAGCTGACCGACCTTGCCGTCGAGGTGACCGAGGCCGGTGATGGCGACCGTTTGGTTGAGTTGATGCGCGAGATGCGGTCGCGCGGGATGCATTTCTTCGCTACCGCGGCCGGGCCGCTCTGCGAGCAGGAAGCGCCACGGCTCGAGGTCTTCGAAAGCCACTGGGCGCACTGGGGCAGGGTGAACGAGTCCTTCGGCCTCTTCGCGCGGCTGGCGGCGGCGGAGCAGGAAATATGCGCATGCCCCCGCAGCGTCGTGACATTCGAGCAGTTCACCCAAGCGGTCATCGGTAAGGCGCCCGCGGAGGTCGGCCCCGACGATGTCGTCCCTCTACGGCGCTTCGCACAAGAGGCCGGCCGCGATGCGCGGGCAATCTACGCCGACTTCTACGGCACGGCCTGCCGGGAGGACTGAGATGGCCGTTATCGAGGATGTCCTGACCGCGGTCGATGCGACCGTCGCCTCCATTGGGGCGAGCGCCTACGATGCCGTCGGCGCGGCCGTGCTGCCCGTCGTGCAGATTGGCGGCGTGCTCGTCGTGGTGCTCGTGGGCCTGAACCTCGCCATCCAGGCGATCCCGATGACGCTGCAGAACGGACTCGGGCTGATCGTGCGCCTCGTCGCGATCGTCATCTTCGTCTCGAGCTTTGGCAACTTCTTCGCCGTCTACGACGCGCTGACCGGCGCACCGGCACGGTTCGGGGCGACCGTCCTGGGCGAGATCACCGGGGACGCGGGCACGGACCTCTACGCCGGACTCGATGAGCTCTACGAGCGTGCGCTCGACGTTGGAAACGCCGTCAGCGAGAACGGCGGCTTCCTCGCCGGCGCCATCGCGGGCGTGGTGATGTTCGTGATCGCGGCGCTCATGGCGGTCGTCAGCATCGTCGTGATCTCGGCGGCGAAGCTGATGCTTGGCGTACTGATCATGGTCGCGCCGCTTGCCATCGCCACGACGCTCTTCAAGCAATCGGCGCCGCTCTTCGAGGCCTTCGTGAAGCTCGCGCTCGGCTTCGCTTTCGTGCCGATGCTGACGGCCGCGATGGCCGGGTTCACGATCACCGCGGGCGAGACCATCGTGCCCGACACCGCCTCGGTCGAGACCATCGGCGACATTACCGGTTTCATCGTCGTGATGATGCTGGGCGCAGGGCTGATGGTCCTCGTTCCGAGCTTCGCGCAGTCGCTCGCCCAGACAGGGATTGCGCTCGGGGCCATCGCCTCGCGGACCGAGCGTCAGGCGATGGCGGCCACGGGCCGCGGCAGCCGTGCCGCCGGGAAAGGGGTCGGGGCAAGCGCCGGGGTCATGTCCGGCGTCATCCAAGCCGCGCAAGGCCGCGATGCGAACGCACCAACGACTAAGGCACAGCAGGCCGGATATACCGGCGCGACGCGCGTGCAGCACCTCTTGGCGGTGCAGCAGCGCGAGCGTGCGGCGCGCGGCCAATGAGACGAGAGAGGGGGACGGGAACATGACGGACTACGGGTTCGACGTCGATCTAGTGCTGGGACCGCGCCGCAGTGCCCGGATCGCCTGGACGGTCGCGAGCGTCGCGACCGGGATGGCTGCACTGCTGGCCGTCGCGATCATCGTGATAATGCCGCTGCGCGAGACAGAGGTCTTCACGGTGCTCGTCGATCGCACGACCGGCGACGCCGAGCGCATCGTGCAGGTCCAGCCGGTCGGGATCAGCGAGGAGACGGCGGTGAAGGAGGCGCTGCTCGTCGGATATGTCACGGATCGCGAGAGCTTCATCCGTGCCGGGATCCAGGAGCGGCTTGAAGGCGTGCAGCGTCGCTCGACCGGACCGGCGCGGGCCTCGCTACAACGGCTGTGGACGGACGACACCGACAACGCGGATTACCCGCCACGGCTCTACGGTAGCGGTGCCGAAGTCTCAGTTCGCATCCGGGCGATCAACTTCCTTGAGCCGACGGTGGCACAAGTCCGCTTCGAGAAGACGCTCCGCCGCGCACGGTCGCAGCCGGTCACGCGCGCCTTCGTCGCGACGGTCGGCTTCAAGTTCGATCCGCGCCGCGAACGGCGGCTGGAGCGCGTCTGGGAGAACCCGCTCGGTTTCCGCGTGACAACCTATCAGGTCGATGCCGAGACGCTGGGAGGCTGAACACAAATGACGCTGCGTTACATAATAAACATTATTGGATTGACGGTTGGGGCTGTTTTTGTGTTCGGCGACAGCGCCCTAGCCGAACGTGCGCCGACCTCCTTAGGCCAAGACGCCCGCGTCCGCCAAGTCGCCTACAACCCCGTGGACGTCATTCGCGTCGACACGCATGTGCTCGTCAACACCGCCATCGAACTCGGTCGCGGCGAGCGGATCAACCAGGTACTGCTCGGCGACAGCGAGAGCTTCGAGGTCGAGGTGCTTTCGAACCGGCACACCGTCTCGGTGAAGCCGGTCGTCCAGGGCGCCGCGACGAACATGACGATCTACACCTCGCGCCGCGCCATCGCCTTCGCGCTGACCGAAGGCCGCGGCCGCAACCACACCTTCCGCGTGGTCATAGACTTTCCAGACGATCGCCCGGTTCGTGAGCAGCGCGTCGCGGGCCTCGGCGGGATTCGCGACACGGGCTACGCCTTCTCAGGCGAGACTTCATTTCGGCCGTTGCGGGTCTGGAACGACGGGCGGAACACGTTCTTCGAGTTCCCGCCTGACATCCGGCCGTCGATCTTCCGTGTGAATGCGTCGGGCCGTGAGGTGACGACCAATTCTTCCATGCAGGGCCGCGTGGTGAAGGTCGCGGGGCTGCACCCGTCCTACACGCTGCGGGTCGGCGACGAGTACCTCTGCATCGCCCGGGTGGCGGGTGGCCAGACCGGCGCCGAGGTCGAAGTCGTCACCCTCGCCGCGCTGGAGTTCTGACGATGGCTGAGACCGAAGATCGTCGCCGCCGGACAGGCGGCACGCCCGCCTGGGCCAAAGGCCTGCTAGGGCTCGCGCTGCTCGTCGTGATCGGCCTGCTTGCCTACCCGATCGTCTTCCCCGAGGGGCCTCCTCGGATCATCACCTCGGGCACGGATGAGTTCCAGGATGAGCGCGACGACGGGCGCGGCATTGGCCGCATCGCCCCGGAGGACGGCGACACGACCGTGATCGTCGAGCGCGAGAGCTTCGACATCGGCCCGATCACCGACCAGCTCGACGCACAGGCGGAGGAACTGGAGCGCCGTAACGCCGCCCTGCAGGAGAACATTGCCGCCCTGCAGGACGAATTGCGTGGGCTGAACGAGGCAGCCGAGGCCGAGCAGGCGACGCTCGCTCAGCAGCTCGCCGCCGCCCTGGCCGAGGCGCAGGAGCAGAACGCCGCCTCAATTGAGCAGCTAACAGGAGAGTTCCAGAACCAGCTCGCCCGGCAGGCCGCCGAGGCCGAGGACCGTGCCTCCGAGCAGGACGGGCTGATCCGATCCCTGGCCGAGCAGAACGAGCGGCTCGAAGCGCTGCTACAGGCCCGCCCAGCGGGCCCCGACGCAACCGAGACCGAACGCCGCCTTCGCCTCGAGTCCGAACTTCGCCGGGAGGAGGAAGCGGCCCGTGAGGCTCGTGCGCTGGAGGCCGAACTGGCTCGCGAAGCGCAGCGACTGGACCTCGAACGGCAGCGACAGATGGAGGCCGAGCGGCAGCGCCTTGCGCGAATCGAGGAGGAGCAGCGTCGTGCCGCCCTCGCGGACGAGTCGTCGCGCCGTGCCGAGCTAGAGGCCCGGCGCGCCGAGCAGCAAGCGCTGCGCGAGGCCCGGATCGAGTCCCCGGGCGTCATCTTCGACCAGCGCGCGATCGGCGCCAGCGCTAACGGCAGCCCCGGCGCGGCGACGGATAGCGGCCTGACGGCGGCGAACGGACCGTTCGGCCAAGGCCGCTTGCCCTCGCGCGACGAACTGCAACGCGGCTTCGTCTCTGCGGTCGGCGGCGGCACGGAGGCCTCCGTCGCCGAGTTCATCGCCAATCCGTCGAACACGGTCCTGCAGGGCACGCTCATTGAGGCCTCGCTCGAGACGGCCATCGACTCCGCCCTGCCCGGCCCCGTTGTGGCGATGGTCACGCGGCCGATCTGGTCCTTCGACGGCAGCCAGGTCCTCGTGCCGCCCGGCTCGCGTCTTTTTGGCCAGTATTCCTCAGACGTGAGCCTCGGACAGTCGCGTATCCTTGTCGGTTGGCAGCGCATCGTCACGCCCGACGGTCAGAGCGTACGGATCTCGGCCTTCGGCGGCGACGCGCAGGGCCGCTCCGGCCTCACCGGCGACGTCGACAGCCGGTTCTTCCAGCGCTTCGGTGGCGCGGCCCTGATCAGCCTCGTGAGCGCCGCGCCGGCCATTGCGGCGGCGAACGCCGACAGCGAGGTCGAGGTCCAGATCGGCGAGGACGTAACAGGCAACCTCGTGGGCGCGACCAGTTCGGCCGTGGAGCAGTACGCCACCCTGCCCCCGGTAATCCGCGTGGATATCGGTTCCGCCGTGACAGTGATCGTGGACCGCGACATCGAACTCTTCTCGCAGTTGGACCCTGCCTTCGTCGGGGCGTCAGGCTTCGGGACCGGCCTGCCTCTGAAGTAATCCCCGATGAACGCCCCCACCTCCTTCCTCGTCACCTACCTGCGCCCCCTCGCCCCGCTCCTCGAGGAGGACGGGATCGTCGAGGTCGCTATCAACCCGGACGGCCGGGTCTGGTACGAACGGCAGGGCGCGGCGTACATGGCGCTGGCGGAAGGCCTGCAACTGACGCCCGAGGCTGCGCGGAACCTTGCGGGGTCGGTCGCCTCCGAGGTCGGCTCGGCGGTGTCCGACAAGAAGCCCCTCGTCTCCGGCAAAATCGATCTCGCGGGCCGGGCGCTGCGCGCGCAGGTCGTCGCTACGCCCGTGGTGGAAGGCGGTCCGGCGATCACCCTTCGGGCCTATACCAAACGGCGGATCGACCTCGGATCGGTCGGTCTGCTCTACGGGGGCTTGCGTGACCTCGAAGCGGACCGCCGCCGTGCGGCTGCCGAGATCGGAGGAATGGCCGCCGCAGGCGACATCGCCGACGCCATGGCGGCCTGCGTCGAGCGGCGGCTGAATGTCGTCGTCTCGGGCGGGACCTCGACCGGCAAGACGACCTTCGCCCGCGGCCTCCTCGACCTCGTCCACCCGGACGAACGCATCGTCACCATCGAGGACGCCTACGAACTCTTTCCCGACCAGCCGAACGCCGTCTGCCTGCGCGCCGAGCGCATTGGCACGGGCGAGACGACGCCCGCCAAGCTCTTGGAGGCAACGCTGCGCCTCCGCCCCGACCGAATCATTCTCGGCGAGTTGCGCGGCGGCGAAGCGCGGACCTTCCTCGATGCAATCAACACAGGCCATGGCGGCAGCTTCACGACGATTCACGCCGACACGGCCGTCCGCGCGATCGACCGGCTCGCCCTGATGGTCACGGCGACCGGAACGCAAATGACCTATGCCGAGGTCCGACGATACTGTGCGACCTCGATCGACGTGATCGTCCAGTTGGGGCGGCTAGACGGACAGCGCGGCGTGGCGGAGGTGCACTTCACGGACGCCACTGGATTGTAGGCAGCGATCCTGCCAATGGCAGAGATGTTCAGTCGGAGCCGACTTCGCCGAGCACAGAGCGAAGATAGCGCTGCAAAGTCTCCCGATAGCGCATGCCGGACTGCTCGGGTGAGACGGCGTCCTCGAACTCGCGGATTGTTTCATCAGCCTTTGTAGCGGCATCATCTGCGTCGTCGTATTGGAGGCTCTCCTTCGTCGAGGCCTCGGACGCCAGAACCTCTCCATACGTGTAGCGCAGAAGCGCTTGGTGCGCCTGCCATGCATCGCCTCGTTCCAGCCCTAACCTGTTCAGCGCCACTAGGCTGCGCGAGACAAGCGTTCGTACGGGCTCAGACCCGCCGTATCCTTGCAGGAAATGCTGGACGGTCCAGGGATCTCGCCGAAGCATCCCATGGATCGCCTCGAATACGGCTATGATCTCGTCGGTCGGTTCGTCCCGCCCAGCTGGGACCTCTACCATGCTCGTGGCCCTATCAAGCATCCCGAGGACAAGCGCGTCCTTGTTCTCGACGTGCCGGTAGAGGGACATGGGCGTCGTCCCGAGCGACCGTGAGACGCTCGGCATGCTGACGCCGGAGAGACCGTCCGACCGAGCGAGTGCGATCGCTGCGTCGAGCACACGCTCGCGTGACAGACGTTGTCGCTTCTTCGTAGGGATGACGCTTTCCATGCTGACACATGGGTTAACACGAATAATCTATGTATAACCCTATACACATTTTGAGATCTGCGGTTCGGTATCTCCGCACTTCGGACCATGCCGACGGATTGCACCTGGCGTCGAGAAAACGGGTGGACGGACACGATTGTAGAGTATATGCCGTGGTGAGATACACCGCATGTTTGCCCTGCATCAGAGATGCAGTTGCGAACAAGAGTTGGTCTCAACATTCAAGAACTCCGGCGAGAAAAAGGCTGGAGCCAAGAAGTATTGGCTCATGCCGCTGGGGTTGACCGCGGTTACATGGGCAAGATCGAGAACGGGAAGTACGCAGCATCCCTCGACATGATCGAGAAGGTTGCCGACGCTTTAGAAGTTGATCCGATCGCTCTCTTTCGATCTCGCTCGTCGTAATCGGCATCAAATCTTACTGACGCAAAGAACAAGAGCTCTTGTGCCGGAAACTCTCAATTCGTCACCATCAATGTGCTTCTGCTGTTATATCGAAATCAGCGTCGCCTCCGTCACCCCGCGTACCTCTTCCTCGGTTGTGCCGGGGGCCAGTTCAACGAACCGCAGCCCGCCCTCCACCACGTCCATCACGCACAGGTTGGTGATGATGCGGTCCACCACGCCCGCGCCGGTCAGGGGCAGGGTGCATTCCTTGAGGACCTTGGACTGCCCGTGCTTGTTGGCGTGGTCCATGACCACGACCACGCGGCCCACGCCCGCCACGAGGTCCATCGCGCCGCCCATGCCCTTCACTAGCTTGCCGGGGATCATCCAGTTGGCGAGGTCGCCGTTCTCGGCCACCTCCATCGCGCCGAGGATGGCCATGGCGATCTTGCCGCCCCGGATCATGCCGAAGGAGGTGGCGGAATCGAAGTAGGCGGTGTGCGGCAGTTCGGTGATCGTCTGCTTGCCCGCATTGATCAGGTCCGCGTCCTCCTCGCCCTCGACGGGGAAGGGCCCCATGCCGAGCATCCCGTTCTCCGACTGCAGCGTCACCTCGACGCCCTCGGGAATGTAGTTGGAGACCAGCGTCGGGATACCGATACCGAGGTTGACGTAGGTGCCGTCTTCCAGCTCCGCTGCTGCGCGGGCGGCCATCTGGTTGCGTGTCCAAGACATCAGCGCTCGTCCTCTTCACAAGGGACCGACCCAAGGGCCAATCCGTCGACCGGCTCGGTTGCACCCTGTTCGCCGTTCTCCCGGAGGACCGTCGTTTGTATGTCGGTAAACATACGGCACCAACCTTCAATCTGCTCCGCATCAAGCATTGGCGTTCTCCTTGATCGTGCGCTGCTCGATGCGCTTCTCGTGCGTGCCTTGGATCAGGCGGTGGACGTAGATGCCGGGCAGATGGATGGCGTCGCCGTCCAGCGCACCGGGCTCGACGATCTCCTCGACCTCCATCACGCAGGTGCGCCCGCACATCGCCGCGGGCACGTTGAAGTTGCGCGCCGTCTTGCGGAAGATCGCGTTGCCCGTCGTGTCGGCCTTCCACGCCTTCACGATGGCGAGGTCCGCGAAGATGCCGCGCTCCATGATGTAGGTCTCGTCGGCGCCGTCCGGGCCGGTGGGGAAGTCCTTGTGCTCCTTGCCCTCGGCCACCTGCGTGCCGACGCCCGTTTTGGTGTAGAAGCCCGGAATGCCCGCGCCGCCCGCGCGCATCCGCTCGGCGAGGGTTCCCTGCGGGTTGAACTCGATCTCCAGCTCGCCCGCGAGATACTGGCGCATGAACTCGGCGTTCTCTCCCACGTAGGACGACAGCATCTTCGACACCTGCCGCGACTGCAGCAGGATGCCGATCCCGAAGTCGTCCACGCCCGCGTTGTTGGACGCGAAGGTCAGGTCCTTGGTGCCCGCGTCGCGGATGGCCGACAGCAGCAGCTCCGGGATGCCGCACAGGCCGAAGCCCCC
Organism: Jannaschia sp. 2305UL9-9; assembly: GCF_041403465.1. Lineage (NCBI taxonomy): Bacteria > Pseudomonadati > Pseudomonadota > Alphaproteobacteria > Rhodobacterales > Roseobacteraceae > Jannaschia > Jannaschia sp. 2305UL9-9. The sequence goes on along the minus strand of NZ_JBGEHM010000008.1, from coordinate 34,389 downwards.
GGCGGCGATGAGCATTCCATCGGAAAGCAATCCGTCCAGCGCCGATGCGGCGTCGGGGTGGACCTTATTCATGGCGCGTCTCCGATTCCGAGGATCGCACGCGCTTCGTGCGCCGTGGCCGGACGGCGCCCGTGTCGGGCGGCGATCTCCACAGCCCGCTCGACTAGCGCCGCGTTCGACGGCGCGAGGGTGTGCTTGTCGAGGCGTACGTTGTCTTCCAGCCCGGTACGCAGATGGCCCCCCGCCTCGGCCGCCCAGTCGTTGAGCACTGCTTGTCCCGCGCCGATCCCTGCGGCGCACCAAGGCGCGTCGCCGAAGAGGTGGCGCTTGGAGGCCAGCATCGCGTCGAAGGCCACCCGGTCCACGGGCATGGCGTTCCGCACCCCCATCACGAACTGGCAGTAGGGGGTTCGCGGCAGGCGCCCGTCGCCGTGCATGGCGGCTGCTTGGTAGAGGTGGGAGAGGTCGAAGCACTCCACCTCCGGGACGACGTCGTGGGCGGCCATCTCGGAGGCCAGCCAGTCCACAAGGTCGGGCGGGTTCTCGTAGACCCGCGTCGGGAAGTTGTTCGACCCAACGGAGAGCGAGCACATGTCGGGGCGCAGCGGGATCATCCCGCCCCGCGCTCGGCCCGCCCCCGAGCGGCCCCCTGTCGAGAGCTGCACGATCATGCCTGGGCAGGCCGCCTCGATCCCCGCCTTGAGGTCCGCGAAACGACCGGGATTCGAGGACGGCGTGCCGTCGTCCTCTCGCACATGGCAATGCGCGATGGTGGCGCCGGCTTCGTAGGCCTCTCGGGTGCTCTTCACCTGCTCCGCCACGGTGATCGGCACAGACGGGTTATCGGACTTCTGCGGCAGGGAGCCTGTGATCGCGACGCAGATGATGGCGGGCGTGGTCATCGCAAGCTCCGAGGCAAAGGTGCGGAAATCGGGAACAGACGAACCTCGCGATGCCGGGTCAGAAGCCCCCAAAGACCCTTTGGCTCCACGAGCATGACGGCGATGGAGGTGATGCCAAGGATCACGAGATACCAGCTTCCCAGGTCGGACAGCACCTCGCGCAGTGCGAAGAATAGAACCACCCCGAGGATCGGTCCCTCCAGTGCCCCGATACCGCCGATGACGACGACAAAGATCACCACGACCGACCAGTCCGTGACGGAGAAGGCCGCTTCGGGCGTGATCCGAAGCCGTTGCAGGAATGCGAGGGCCCCGACGAGACCCGTTGCTCCTGCGACCGCAACGTAGACGCCGAACTTCACCCTCAGGACGCGCACACCGAGCGCAGCAGCGGCCTCGGCATCATCGCGAACGGCGCCGAGCATCAAACCAGTTCGTGCGCGCAGAGCAGCCCAAACCGACAAGGTAACGCCGACGGCGAGCCCGAGCGCGAGCCAATAGATCAGCGCTTCCCGGGCCCCGCGCCCATCGGCTATCTCGCGCACGAGACCCACGGGCAGCGAGATGCCCGATCCGCCGCCCAACGATCCGACCTGTGCAAAGCCGAGGCGAAAGACCTCCGCGATCACCCAAGTGCCGATCGCGAAATAGGGACCCGTTAATCGAAAGGCGAGCGCGCCGACAGGCAGGGCGATCAAAGCGCAGAGCATTCCGACGAGGGGAAGTGCCCAGAGCACCGGCACGCCCGCGAACATCGCGAGAGAGAAGAGAAGGTATCCGCCAAGCCCGACGAAGGCCTGTTGTCCGACGGAGATGAGACCCGCGTAGCCTGCCAAGAGGTTCCAGAGCTGCGCCAGCGCGAGGAGGGTCAACGCCTCCACGAGGAGCCGTATGGTCCCGCGATCGGCCCACCACGGCGCAGCGGCGAGGACAGCGACGATCGCGCCGATAAGGAGAAAGCGAGGGATCATCGGGTCAGGCCTTTCGTGGCATCAGGCCCTCGGGCCGCAGCGCCAGCACGAGGAGGAAGACGAGATGGCCGGCGAGGATCTGGAAGCCCGGGTCGATTTGCGCACCAACGGCTTGAGCGACTCCAAGAAGGATTCCTCCGAGCAATGTGCCCCAGAGCGATCCCAGCCCACCGATGATGACCGCCTCGAAGGCGAAGAGCAGACGGACGGGCCCGGCAGAGGCGTCGAAGTTCGTCTTCACCGCCATCAAGACGCCGGCGAGCGCGATCAGCGCGCCCGCGATCGCCGTTGCGAGCGCGAAGAGATGCGCCCGATTTGCACCCATGAGGCCGACGATCTCCTGATCGTCGGACGTAGCGCGCAGAAGACGCCCGGACCGGGTGTGCGACATGAACAGGTCAAGCGACCCGAGGGAGACCACGGCGGCTAAGAACATCAACAGGGAGACGATCCCCACCCCGATGCCCCCCGGCAGCGCGAGAGCTGCGGTATCGAGCGCTCCCGCGGGGATCCGGCGGCTGTCCGCGGAGAAGGCTTCCAGCATTACGTTCTGCAGGATTACCGAGAGGCCGAACGTCACGAGGATCGCGGGCAGCAGATCCTGCCCCGTGATACGGTTGAAGACGCTTCGTTGCAGGAGGTAGCCGCCGAGGGCGAACATCGGCACGAGCGCGATGAGGGTCCAGAACGGGAAAAAGCCAGTCGTCTCCACGAGAGCGAGAGCCCCGAACGCGGCGAGGACGATGAAGTCGCCATGCGCGAGGTTTACGAAGCGCATCACGCCGAACATCAGGCTCAGTCCGGCGGCGAAAAGCGCGTAGAGACCTCCGAGCAGCGCTCCCTGCACGATCGCGTTGATCCAATCCATCAGGCGGCCTCCTCGGCTGCGGGAAAATAGGCTTGGGCCACTGCGTCGCGTCGGGACGGATCGGCCACATCCTCCAGCACCACGCGCCCGTCCCGCATGACGGCGACGCGGTCGGCATTCCGCAGGGCAAGACCTACATCCTGTTCCACCAGAAGCACGGTCGCGCCCTCCGACACGATGCTGGGCAAGGCGGCATAGATGTCGGCAACCACCGTTGGCGCGAGACCGAGGCTCACCTCGTCGAGGAGGAGGAGCTTCGGGTTCCCCATCAGCGCACGTCCGATCGCGACCATCTGCTGCTGGCCGCCGGATAGGCGGGTTGCCGGCATCGCGGCCTTCTCTGCCAAGATCGGGAAGAGCGCGTTCACGCGGTCAAGGGTCCACGGCCCCCGCCGTCCCGTCGCGAGCCCCAGATCGAGGTTCTCCGCCACGGTCAGGGAGGGGAACAGTCGCCGCCCCTCGGGTGCCATCGCGACGCCCGCGCGGGCAATCCGATGAGCCGGCCATCCGCCGACCGGCGCGCCGTCGAACCAGATGTTCTGATCTTTCGTCGGCACTAGGCCGGTGATCGCTCGCAGCAATGTCGTCTTGCCGGCGCCGTTCGCGCCCACCAAGGCGGTCACGCTGCCCCTGGCCATCTGCAGGTCGACGCCGTGGAGCGCTTCGAAGTCGCCATAGCCGGCGTACAGGTCGCGGATCTGCAGAAGGGTCATGCCGCGATCCCCATATAGACGGAGCGGACCTCGGGCGCGTGGAAGGTCGCCTGCGGCTCTCCCTCCGCAAGGACGCGCCCCTGGTCGAGGACGAGCAGTCGGTCGGCGACGGCTAGCAGCGCACCAACCACATGCTCGATCCAGACGATGCCCAGGCCATCTCCGCGCAACTCGCGAACCGTCTCGATAAGCACCGCACATTCCGGTTCCGTCAGGCCGCCTGCGACCTCGTCAAGCAGCAGCACCTGGGGCGCCGTCGCCATGGCGCGGGCCATCTCGAGCCGCTTGCGATCCAAGAGGCGCAGGGTCCCCGCTCGCTGCCCTGCCAGCGCAGCGAGGCCAAGGCGACGAAGCACGTCCGGTACGGCGTTCGGGTCGCCCCCGCCGGCTTGCGCGGCGAGCAGGACGTTCTCGTAGACCGTGAGGCCACCGAAGGGACGGGGAATCTGGTAGGTCCGCCCGATTCCCGCCCTGCACCGGCTCGCGGCACCCAGACGCGTCACGTCTCGTCCATCCAGCCAGACTGATCCGGCATCGGTGGGAATCGCACCCGCAATCAGCCCGAACGCCGTGGACTTCCCCGCACCGTTGGGGCCGATGATGCCGAGTACCTCGCCTGCATCGACAGAGAAATTAACGTCGTTGGTCACCTGCAGTGCGCCGTAGGCCTTTCGCAGGTCAATCGCCTCGAGGATCTTCATCGTATCGCCTCCATGGACAGGGTGGCCCGGCGGCGGGAGTGACCGCCGGGCCGGGGCCACCTCAGTCAAGCAGACGAAGGTCGGCGGTGACGGCGATGGACGGGTGATCTCCGTTCTCGACGACCTCGATCCGGGGACCATCCTCGGTTAGGCGCCACTGGCCACCCACGAGGGGCGTCTTGGCAATGCCGGACACGGGACCCAACTGGAAGTCGAAGCCGCCTGCGATGGTCTCGTATCGCCCGGCGCGGATCGCGTTGCGGATCTCGGCGGGGTCATCGATGTCCTTCGTCCGGCGCAGCGCATCCACGGCGACCTCGAAGAGCGAATGCTTGAAAGCCAGCGGCATGGTCCACGGGCGACCCGTCGCCGCCTCGTAGGCCGCGGCCAATTCGGCGGAACTCTGACCTGTGAAGCTGGAGGAGAAGGGATGCTGGGGCGACCACCAGACCTCGGTCGTGAGGCCCTCGCCACGGTCGCCCAGAGACTCAATCACTTGCGGAAACTCCAAGGCCTTGCCGAAGGTCACGACCTTCGGAGCGAACCCCTGCTGCGCCGCTTGCAGCCAGAAGGTGGAGAAGTCCGGCGGCGGCACCACGCCGGTCAGGATCTCGACGCCTGCCGCCTTGAAGGTCGCAATCTGCGCCGAGAAGTCGTCAGACAAGACTTGATAGCGGCCGGGATCCACCAGCGTGTAACCCTTGGCCTCCAGTACCGGGGGGAAGCCGATCTCAGGCGAACCCCAGGCATTGCCGTCGGGATCGTTGGGCCAGAGCGCGCCGACGACCTTGTTCGTATTGGCCTGATCCCACATGCCGGTGAAGACCGAGATGACGTCTTCGAGCCCCCAGAAGAAATGGAACGTCCAGTCGAAGCCGACTTCTGGATCGCCCTGGCGGCCGAAGAAGTGTGGCTGCCACGGCGTGTCGTTCGTGATGCAGGGCACCTCGTTGAGCTCCGCCTGGTCGGCGACGGGGTTCGTCGTGTCGGGCGTCGCTGTGGCGAGGATCAGGTCCACGCCCTCGTCGAGGATCAGCTCCTGCGCGGCGGTGGCCGCGCGGTTCGAGGACGACTGACTGTCGCGCACGATGATCTCGACCGGGTGGACGGTGCCGGCGATGTCCAGGCCATCCGACAGGCCATTGCGGAACTGACTGAGCACGAACGCGTCCGGTTCGGCGAAAACGGCGAGCGGACCGGTCTGCGGCGTTACAAAGCCGATGCGAACCGTCCGTCCGGCTGCGAGCGCGGGTCGCGGTAGGACGGCGGCAGCGCCGAGTGCGGCAGCCGATGCGCCGAAGCGGCGGCGGGTCATGGTCGTCATGGTTATTCCTCCCTTGAACTCATAGTGCCCGCCCCTCCCGGCGGGCGGGCTTTAGGCCATCCGCGCGAGTGCGTCGGCCAAATAGGGTCGAAAGGCCGTGGGGTGCTCGGACATGGGGAAGTGCCCCAGCTCCGGCATCACGGTGCAGGTCGCTCCCGGGATCGCGGCGGCGGTGCGCTCGGCGTCATCGGGCGTACAGGTCAGGTCGTAAGCACCGACGAGGATGTGGACGCGGGCCCGCGTCGTATCGATCTCGCCCAGCTTGCCGACGAGGCTGTCATCGCGCGTGTAGAAGCTCAGATCCCCGCGGAACACGCCGGGTCCCGACTGCATGAAGCCCCACTGCGTCGCCCAACGATCCGGCTCCGGCGCGTGGGGGGATATGTTCGCTGAGACGAGAGCGGCGCCCATCTGTCCACCGTGGGCGTCGGGACGGTCGAACCAATCAATGTCGTACCAAGCAGGCTGGAAGTCCGAAGCTTCGATCGCGATGAAGCCTGCGAAACGATCCGGATGGCGGAGCGCCAGCTGCAGCGCAATCCGCCCCCCCATGGAGCACCCGGCGAGGATCGGTCGGTCGAGCCCGAGCGCATCCATTACCGCTAGGATCGTGTCGATATAGCCTTCGGTTGTCAGAAGGTATTCCCGCTCTTGCCAACCGTCCGGAGGCAGGGATTTGCCGTGCCATGGCATGTCGAAGGCCCAGAAGCAGTTATCCTTGCAGAGATCCTCGTCACACAAGACGTGGCGCCATTGGCGCGTATCCGCTCCAGCCGTGTGCAGGAGTAGCACGTCCCTTCCCTGCCCGGCCGTCTCGATGTGGAGACGTCGTGGGCCCTCGGCTGTATCGACCGTGAGGTAGCGACCGTGGATAGGCTCGAACGCGGGCCCGGTCACGATCGCACCCCCCGTGGAAGCGCTAGGACTTCCTTATGAAAGCGCAGCGTTTTCACCAGCGCCAAGACGTCCCCCTCGATCCGGGCGCGGCCAATCTTGGCGAGGCCGAAGATGTCGTGAAATCCCGGCTTGGGGGTTTGCTGCCAGAACGCGTCCAAGGCCTCCCGGTCGGTGACGATACCGAACCGCCATGGAGTCTTCCGGGATGGCCCTTCCTCTATGTGTGCGATGCGACCGTCCCGGTAGTGCAGAAACCATTCACGGCCGTCGTCCAGCCGGATCAGCACCGTGTCCTGAACGAGCCTGCCTAGCCTGAGCAGGTGCGGTCGTCGCTCCAGCGCGGCGGCCATGCCTTCCAATATGTCCTGCATGGCTTCCTCCTGCTTGCCTTGCGACCGTTGGGAAGTGGTGGCTGCCAAGGTGCCGCCCTCGCAATGCGCTCTTTGGTATTGGGCCATACCCATTTCTCGACCACGGCATGCGCGGTATGGGACGATACCCTTAGAGGCATGGGATCGGAGGAGGCTCGGAGCGAAACCTTGTCTACAAGCCGGATCACCCAAGGGAGGGAAGCCGGCGTGATCGAACCATCAGGGAGGAGAGGGCCATGCAGCTCGTGACCCAAGACAACATAACCGACGTCGTGACGGAAGCGCTCGGCAGAAACGGGCCGATCTCGGACCGGCAGCGCGAAATCCTCAGCGGCCTGATCCGGCACTTCCACGACTTCTGTCGCGAAGTGAAGCTGCAGCACGACGAGTTCCTTTATGCCTGCGACTTTCTCGCCCGGGCGGGCCAGACCTGCGACGGCAAGCGGCAGGAGTTCATCCTTCTGGCGGACATTCTAGGTATTGAGGTTCTGGTCGACATGCTGACCAACCCCGCCGATGGCGGCGAGACGGAGAGCACGGTGCTCGGGCCTTTCTACCGCGAGAATCCCCCTGTCCTGCCCAAGGGTGCCTCGACCATCCTCAAGCATTATGACAACGAGGAGACGGTGTATTTCGAGGGTCGGGTGCTCGACACCAATGGCGCCCCCATCGAGGGCGCGACCATCGACATCTGGGAGGATGCGCCGAACGGCCTCTATGAGAACCACGACCACGATCAGCCCGACTATAACCTGCGTGGCCGGTTCGAGACGGATGCGGACGGGCATTACGCCTTCGTAGCCGTGCGCCCCGTGCCTTACCCGATCCCCGACGACGTGACGGCTGGTGAGCTCCTGCGCGCGATGGGGCATCATCCGAACCGACCCGGACATATCCACTTCATAGTCTCGAAGCCGGGCTACGGAACCCTTGTGAGCCAGGTGTTCGACGCTGACAGCGATTGGCTTGATAATGACAGCGTCTTCGCGGTGAAGGAAAGTCTCGTCGCGAAGTTTGCGCCGACCAATGAGCATGAGACCGATCTGCATTGCAGCTTCGACTTCAAGCTCCGCGAGGGTGGACTCGACGAGAAGGATTTGCTCGAAAGCATCGGATCAATCGAAGCGGCCTGAAGGCTGCGGCTCTGCCCTTCCCGGCAGGGCCGTATTCGCGCATTCTCGTTCTATGGCACCCGATCGCATCACCTTACATCAGCTTCGCTACGTCGTCGCCTTGGCGGAGGAACTGCATTTCGGCCGAGCGGCCGAGCGGTTGGGAATGGCTCAGCCTCCTCTTTCGCGGCAGATCAAGCAGGTCGAGGCGCATATCGGCGCGCCCCTTTTCGTGCGCGGGCGTAGCGCCATCTCGCTGACCCAAGCAGGCGAACGACTGGCGAGCCGCGCAGCGGCCATTCTCACGGACCTTGATGACGCATTTCTCGAGGCACGCCGTCTGGGTGAAGGCGCTGCAGGCCGGCTGCGGATCGGCTTCGTGGGCTCCTCGACCTTCGGGCTGCTGCCAAACATCGTGAAGTCCTTCCGCGCGCACCACCCGGGCGTCCATCTCAGTCTGAGCCCGATGAACAATGCCGGGCTCCATCGTGCCTTGGTGCGTCGCGAGATCGACGCGGGGCTGGCGCGCCCTGCAATCGAGGATCCAGAGATCACGTCGCGCCGCCTGATCGAGGAACCGCTGATGCTGGCGGCACCCGATACCGTAGACCTGCCCGCCACGGTCGACCTGCGCCGCATGCCCGATCACACGTTCATTCTTTACCCTGAATGGCCGCGTCCGAGCTACGCCGACACCGTCCTCGCGGGATTGCGAGCGGTGGGGATCGAGCCGATGGACCCGGTCCATACGATGGATCTGCAGACTGCCCTTAGCTTGGTTGCGATCGGCGAAGGGTCGTGCGTCGTGCCAGGCTCCGTCGCGGACACGCCCCGCAACGGGATCCGCTTCCATACCCTGTCACCGACACTGGGGACGACCGAACTCGCCGTCGCCCACCGAATAGACGAGCAGGGCGTGCACTTGCATGCCTTTCTGCGTATTGCCCAGCAGGTCGCGCGGCGGCCGTTAGGCTGAAATTAAGCGGTGATACGGTGCAGGGTGCTCCCTCGTTCACGGTCAAACGCATCGACCTTGTCGAGATCCAGCGCGACGCCAATGCCTGGACCGTCCGGCAGACGAATCTCGAAGTCGGTATATTGCAAAGGTTGGGCGAGGATGTCCTCGGTCAACAGGAGCGGTCCGAACAGCTCGCAGCCCCATTCGAGGTCGGGTCCCGTACAGAATAGTTGCATGGCCGCGGCCGTGCAGACGCCGGTCTCCAGCATCGTACCGCCATAAAGTGAAAGCCCGGCCGCCTGCCCGATGGCCATGACCTCCCGGGCTCGGACGAGCCCGCCGGACTGCCCGACCTTCACCGCGAGTGCCGTGCCCGCTCGTCCGCGCGCTACACGATAGGCATCGCCAGGGCCGCGCAGCGCCTCGTCGGCTAGGATCGCAAGGCGGCATTGCCGCGAAAGATCGGCCATCGCGGGCAAGTCCGTGGCCGCTACCGGCTGCTCCGCCATCGTCACCCCGGCCTCTTCGAGCGCGGCCAGACCCCAGCGGGCCTGATCTATGCTCCAGTGCTGGTTCACGTCCACACGCACGCTCGCGCGATTTTCGACGGCTCGGACGATGGCCGCGACATGCGCCACGTCCTCGCGAACATCGCGGCGGCCGATTTTGAGCTTGAAGTCACGGTGGCGTCGCGCCTCCAGCATCTTCTCTGCCTCCTCAATGTCCCGAGCCGTATCGCCGCTGGCAAGTGTCCAGACGATGGGAAGGCCGTGCCGGACCGGGCCGCCGAAGAGATCGGCCACCGACAGGTCGAGCCGAGAGGCTTTCGCGTCCCACAGAGCCGTTTCGACCGCGCAGCGCGCGATGGGATTGCCGACCAGATGCGCATCGATCGCAGCCATGCGCGCGGCAACCGCGTCGCCATCCTGACCCATCAAGATAGGGGCAAGATAGGTGTCGATGGCTGACCGAATGCTCTCAGGGCTCTCCGCACCGTAGGAGAGTCCGCCGATGGTCGTCCCCTCACCAAGACCGATCGAGCCATCGGCGAAACGGAGCGTTACGAGCACGATGGTCTGCACGTGCATTGTTGTCATCGAGAGGACGTGGCCGCGGATCGTGGGCAGATCGAGGATTCGAGTTTCGATGGCGTCGATTTGGGCGGCAGGGCGAGGCATGGGCAACTCCGGTTGTCGAGCCCATCATGCCTCGGCTCATGCCCCGGAAGCGATGCCGCGTTCGGTCTAGGGCGATACCCGCAAAGATCGTTCAAGCATCCGATTGGCGGCCTGGAACCCGTTCGGGCCAACCGCATGCCCCAGCCCCGCCTCGATGACGAGATCGGGTCGCAGGCCGGCGCGGGTCAGCCAGTTCGCGGTGCGACGCGCCTCGTCGGCCGGTATGACGCGATCCTCCTCTCCATGAGCGAGCACGACCGGGGTCGACCGCAACGAGCCGGTCGGAGGTGCAGCGAGGCGCCCGGAGAAGGCGAGGACACCCGCGAACTCATGCCCGGCGGCGAAGACCGAAAGCGCCATGATCGCCCCTTGGCTGAAGCCGCCGATCACGACGTCCCGCAGCGTCGTTCCTGTGGGAATGGCCGCATGCACGAGACCGAGCGTGGCCGACATTGCCTCCGCGATCCGTTCGGGGCGGTTCGCTTCAGTGACCCCCTCAAGCGGGAACCACGCCCGCCCGAACCCGGCGGAAAGCGGCCCCTCGGGCGTCGAGACCGGAAGGCCTGATGCGACGCCCAGATGGCGGGCCAAGGGCATCAGGTCATCGGGGCTGGAGCCGAACCCATGGAGCAGGACGATTGCGCGCGGCGCGTTCACGACGGGACCCCCGGGGACCGGTCCGGGCCCACGGGCACGATGCCCGAGGGGTTGAGAGCGCGGATCGAGTAGTAGCCGTGCCGGATGTGCTCGGCCGAGACCGTCGCGGCCACGCCCGGCAGTTCGGCGATGCGGTCCGCGTAGGCCGACAGGCCGGGGTAGTCGGCGATGCGCGCCCGGTCGCACTTGAAGAGGCCATGATAGGCCAAGTCGAAACGCACCAGGGTCACGAAGGCGCGCACGTCCGCGCCGGTTACCCCATCCCCCAAGAGGTAGGGCCGTCCGTCCGACAGCATCCGTTCTAACCGTTCGAGCGTCGCGAAGACGTCCGCGACGGCCTCGTCATAGGCCGCCTGCGAAGATGCGAAGCCCGCGCGATAAACTCCGTTGTTGAATGCCGGATAGAGCTCGGCCTCCAGCGCTTCGATCTCCGGCGCGATGTCGGCGGGGTAGAGCTTCGGCGTCTCTGGCGCGATCCCGTCGAAGGCCCCGTCGAACATGCGCAGGATGTCGGCGCTCTCGTTGCTGACCATGGTGTCGCGCTGCGTGTCCCACAGAACTGGCACGGTCGCGCGGCCCGTGTAGCGAGCGTCGGCCCGCGTGTAGTATTCGTGGATGCGGTCCGCTCCATGAAGCGGGTCGCGTTCCGCACCGGGAAAGTCGCCGAAGCCCCAGCCCTCGTCGGCGAGGAACGGCTCGAGCACGGTGACGTCGATGAGCCCCTCCAGCCGCTTCAGGGCCCGCGCGATCAGCGTCCGAGAGGCCCAAGGGCAGATCAGCGCGACGAACAGGCGGTAGCGTCCCGCCTCGGCCGCGAAGCCGCCCTCGCCCGTGGGGCCGGGGCGTCCATCCGGGGTGATCCAGTTGCGGAAAGCCGAGGTCTGGCGAAGAAACCGCCCTTCGCCGTCCTTCGCTTGCACCGGGTGCCACGCCCCGGACCATTTGCCTTCAATGAGCATCGTGTCGATCCTTCTGGGAGGGGACATCGCGCCGATCCACGGCGCGACGTCAGGCGATCACTCGGCCGCAACGGCACGCGGGGTCGCGGTGGCTTTCGGCAGCGGGACGGCGAAGACGCCCGCGCCCAGACCTGCCTGAACGACGAGGGCCACGCCCCAGAACACCGGGAATTCCCAGCCACCGCCCTCGTTGGCGAACATCCAGCCATTGCCGCCATGGGCCAGCACCGAGGCCCCCGCGAGGATCGGGACGAGGGCCAGGGACACGACCCTGACGCCGATGCCGGCGATAAGCAGCAGGCCTCCGGCGAGCTCGGCGGCGATCACGGCGTAGGCGAGCCATTCCGGCAGACCGAGGGACACGAAATAGCCGGCGGTGCCCGCAGGCGTGAATACGAGCAGCTTGAGCAGCCCATGGGCGATGAACATGACGCCCATGGCCACACGCAGAATTAAGGCGGCATAGGGGGCGGTCTTGATGTCGATCATCGATCTTCTCCTTGATCGGGATCAGCGCGACAGCCAGGCGGGCGCGATCTGCGTGCCGCGGCCCAGCATGTAGCCGAACTGGATGTTGAGATAGGCGAGCGGCTCGAGATACCGCGCGTTGGACAGGGGCCCGGAGTCGACGGCATCGAACCCCGCGTCTCCCGCGATGCGCATCGCGGCCTGCTTGGCCGCATCGTCGTCGGAGGCAAGGAACACCGGCACGGGCGTGCCGCCCATATCCGGCCCGTTCTCGTAGACCTGCGCGAAGAGCGTGTTGAAGCCCTTCACGACGCGGGCCTCCGGCGCGGCGGCGGCGATGCGCTCGGCGGCGGAAGTGTCGAAACCGAGGGCGAGCCCGGAGAAGTCGTCTTTGACCGGGTTGGTTGGGTCGATGACGATTTTCCCCGCGAAACCGTGATCCTTCGCAAGGTCCTCCGCGGCATCGAACGGCAGAGCGAGGATCACGATTTCGGCCTGCGCGATGGCGTCGGAGAGGCTTGCGGACTGCACGGGATGGGTCTCGCTGCCGGCGGCGTCCGCGGCCTTCCGAGCCTTCGCGGGGTCGCGTCCGGCAAGGACGACACCGTGACGGGTGGTCGAGAGAGCGCGGGCGAGGCCGGTGCCGACGTTGCCCGCGCCGAGAATGGCGACGTTCATGGGTCTATCTCCTGGGGGATGCGCCCCGACCCGTGCAGGCCGGGGCGGATGGAATGTGGATCAGTTCGTCACGTAGCCGAACGGATCGGCCACGGCCGGCTCTTCACCCGCGTTGTTCCAGAAGTTCTGGAGGACGAAACCGTATTCGGGCAGATGGTTGACGAAGGGGTCGAGCATCGCGGTCGCGGTCTCGCGCCGCCAGTCGGCCTGGAGCTCGGCCGCCAGCGCGAAGACGGACTGCGCCTCGGCGCCGGCCTGCGCCATCCGCGAGATCGCGGCCGTTGCCTCGTATTCGGACCAGGCCCCCGAGGCGTCCACGACGGGGTAGACGTTGTCGAACCCGTCATTGAGCATCGACAACACGGGGAAGGCGACGCAGGTGCCGAGCGTCACGCCCGAGACGATCACGTGGGTCCGGCCCGTCTCTTCCATCAGGTCGGTCAGGGCGGCGCGGAAGGTGGGGTCCGCGTAGGCGTTGATGATGCCCGTGCGACGGTAGATCGGCTCGTCCGAGAAAATCTCGCGCAGCTCGGGCAGGATGTCGCCGTTCTGCCACTGGGCGTTCGACGTGGTCAGCAGAACGGGGATGTCGAGCGCATCCGCCGTCTTGGCCAGCGCCACGACGTTGTTCTTGTACTGGGCGAGCGAGGTGAAGTCGCGGATGCCCGCCATCAGCCCGATCTGGTGATCGATGAACAGCATGATGCTGTTCTCGGGAGTGGGCGGGTCGTAGGCGAAGTCGCCCGCCGTCTCGGCGTCCTCGGGGGACACGACGTTGGCGAGGTAGTCGCCGTCGATCGGGCTTACGATGTCGGCAGGCGCGTCCTGCGCGGCGGCGGGTAGCGCGAGGACGCAAAGTGCGGCGCCGGTCAGCAGATAGGATTTCATGACTCTCTCCATTTTCGGACCGACGGGGCGGGTTGGGAGGAATGCCCCGCCGGTCAGAGAAGGATGCCCCTTTCCGGCGTCGCCGAGAACTGCCATAGAGATGGAAGGATATTCTCTGGGTTATGGCATAATGGATCGGCTGCATTTGATGCGCGCCTTCATCGCCTCCGCCGAGGCGGGATCGTTCACCGCGGCCGCGGACCGGCTCGGCGCGTCGAACAAGGTCGTCAGCAAGCATGTGGGCGAGTTGGAGGCCGCGCTCGGAACCCGACTCCTGCACCGAACGACGCGCAAGCTCAGCCTCACGGACGAGGGTCGGCGCTACCTCGATGGGGCGCGCGACGTGCTCGAGCGGGTCGCCGCCTTGGAGGCGGACCTCGGGCCGGAGGACGGCGCGCTCAGGGGGCGCCTTCGCCTGTCCGCCCCGTCGACCTTCGGCGATCTTTTCATGCCATCCCTGCTGCGCGGCTTTCGCGCCCGACATCCGAATGTCGAGATCGACTTGCGATTGAGTGACCGCTTTGTGGATCTCGCAGAGGACGGGTTCGACCTCGCCGTGCGGATCGGGTCGCTGCCGGATTCCAGCCTTGTCGCGAAGCGCCTCGCCCGGACCGCGCTCTGGGTCATAGCCTCTCCGGGCTTTCTTGCGGCCCACTCGACGCCTGCGACTCCCGACGACCTGCCAGGCTTGCCCGCGATCCACGATGCGAACCTGCGAACGGGCCGGGCTTGGCCCTTCGTCTGCGACGGGCAAACGCGGCGCGTCGGCGTGTCCGCAGGCATCGCCGCAAACAGCGCGCGCGTGGTCGCCGACCTAGCCCGCGACGGCGCGGGGGTGGCCCTCTGCCCCGACTACGTCGTGGCGCGCATGGTGGCGCGAGGAGAACTGGTACGGCTGCTGCCGGAGCACGCGTCGCTCTCGCTCGACGTCCATGTCGTCTATCTCGCGAACAGGCACCTCGCGCCGAAGACGCGGGCGATGATCGACTATCTGGCGGAGTGGATGGCTTCGACGGACTGGCCCACGCCGTCGGCGGCTTCGTAGACGACTTTCACGCCGAGAAGGTCGGACGGTCCCGCCGCTCCGACGCGGTCCCCGATCACGATCCCGGCGAGGCCCGGTGTCCCCGTCGGCCGGATCGGGGCCGCCGGTCGCATGCCCCATGTGTTAACCGCGACGTGGTGGTGATAGCCGTCCCAGGACAGGAACGCCGCGCCAGGATAGCGTGTCGTGACCGAAAGGCCCGCTCCGGAAGCCCAGAGTTCCGCCGGGGTCAGGTTGGGAACCGAGAGGTGAACGTGACCGATTGCCGTGCCATCTGGAGCGCGATCGTAGGCTCCCGTCTCGGCAGCGAGGAGCGCGTCGACGTCCAAGGGCTCGCTCGGCATGTGCAGCGCGCCGCTCGCATCGTTCCAGTTGGCAACCGGGCGGTCGGCATAGATCTCGATCCCGTTCCCCTCCGGGTCGGACAGGTAAAGAGCCTCGCTCACCCCGTGGTCGGATGCGCCGATCAGCGGAGCACGTGATCGGAGAGCACGGCCCAACCATGCCCCGAGATCGCCGCGCGATGGGAGGAGGAACGCCGTGTGGAACAGCCCCGGAACGCGCTCGGTCGGTCGAGAACGAGATGCCTCCGTGATCTTC
The DNA here is from genome assembly GCF_041403465.1 of Jannaschia sp. 2305UL9-9. Classification (NCBI taxonomy): domain Bacteria; kingdom Pseudomonadati; phylum Pseudomonadota; class Alphaproteobacteria; order Rhodobacterales; family Roseobacteraceae; genus Jannaschia; species Jannaschia sp. 2305UL9-9. The sequence goes on along the minus strand of NZ_JBGEHM010000008.1, from coordinate 19,099 downwards.
ACGAGCGGCTGCCCGTTACGGGTGCGCAGGGTCCGGTCCCCTCGGGACTCCTCCACTTCGAGGCCGAGGAACGACGCGTAGAAGTCAGCAAGGCGGTCTGGGTCGGTCGCTGCAAGGACGACATGGTCGATCCAGCGGGACGCGTCGAGCGGGTGGGATGCGGTCATGGTCGAACTCCTTCGTCCGCATCCGGAAGTAGCGTCAGAGACGCGCTATTGTGAGGCTCAACGAGGCGAAACGGTTTCGTCCTCAAACGTCCAAGTCATAGACGAGGATACCCTCGGCGCCTCCGACGCAGGCGGCGACAAGATCGCGTCCAATGTGTAGGTGCTCAGGGTGCGCCGCATATCGGTCCGCGTCCTCGCGGGCTCTGAAACGGACGACGAAGCCGTAGGGGTGAGACGACGACTTTCCCTCGAAGTCTCGGTTCGGGCCGTGATCGAATGCGAGGATGCCGGGGAATCCCTCGCAGAACGAGGCCAACCGTTCGACGACGCCTACGATAGAGGAGACCGGACCGCGGAGGTTCAAGAAGACGCAATGGAGGATCATGAGAAAACGTAAGTGACCAAGAGCTTGAGGTGCAGTTTAGGCGATCGCGCCGGCAAGCAGCGTGTTCGCTGACAATCGGCTCGACCCTTCTACTTGCAATACCCGCACATAATTATGGCTTGAGTGAGCGACACTTCCTCTCCAGCCGGTGCCATTCCTCGCTGTGGATAGAACCCCATATTCGATGATCCATATGCATGCATCCTGGCGCAGCTGTTCGTCATGGTCGCAAAACTCAATCCTTAGGAGATGTGATGTCCCAGGTCCACAAACGCTGCGTCAAAATAGACCGCCGGCGCTTCCTCGGTGCCTCCGCTGCGCTCGCTCTTCTGCCGCGCGCCGCCCGCGCCCACCACTCCAATGTCATTCCCGCCCTGCGTAAGGGTGGCCACATCGTCTACTTCCGCCATGCTGCGACTCGATGGTCTGGCATCGACCGCATCGAATGGCCGCGCGAGCGTCAGCGCCTCCTCTCGGCAGAGGGCGAGCGCCAAGCCCGCGTCATCGGCACCGCGTGGGAGGACCTAGACATTCCGGTCGGCGAAGTGTGGGCCTCCCCTTTCGCCCGCTGCGCCGACCATGCGCGGATCAGCTTCGGCCGCGCGCGCGAGGATATGCGCCTGATCGGCCTCCTGTCAGACGATGCAGGCCGAGCCGAGCGCATCGCCTTCCTCCGCGACCTCGTCACTAAGTCTCCTGGGGTCGGCACGAACCGCGTCATCGTCGCCCACCGCTCCAACATCGCCGAGGTCGCGGGCATCGCACTTGAGGAAGGCGAAGGCGCCGTGCTCACCCCCGATAACTCGGGCGACTTCGCCTCCCGCGGCACGTTCATGCCGGATGCATGGACAAGCTAGCGGCTTACCCTGTTGCTCTTCGCTATTCGTTCCAAAGCATACCCGGAGAAACGTTTCTCAAGCGCCATCAAGCGCGGAGACACGCTGGCGGCGGTCCTTCTTCCCGTTCCATCTCGACGAGCCTTGCGAGCGTCGCTTCATCGACGTCGCCCTCAATCACCGTCCGCCCGATCACGATGGCCGGCGTACCCGCGAAGCCGAAGAGCGTGCGCAGCGCCAGGCCGCGCGCGATCCGGTCCGAGACCGCCTCGCTCGTCATATCGGCGGCGAGCCGATCATGGTCGAGATCGAGATCAGCGGCCACGGCTTGGAGGTATTCCGGCGTCGCCCGGAAGGGACTCCGCAGCAGGCGGTCGTGGAACGCGGCGTAGGCGCCCTGCCGATCCGCGGCCAGTGCCGCCCGCGCGGCGAGGAGGGATGTCTCGCCGAGGATGGGCAGTTCGTGCCATGTGATCCGCGCGCCGCCCTCCGCGACGTCGTCCAATTGAGCGAGGCGGCGTGTGGTGATCCGGCAGATCGGGCAGTTGTAGTCGGAGAAGGACGCGATCGGGACGACGTCTGGATCGCCCGACCATCCCGCGAAGAGGGTGCCGCAGAGGTTGGCTTCGACGGCGGTTTGCGCCTCCGACGTGTCGGGACGGCCTTGGGGGTCCGCATCCAGCCCGACGAACGGATCGAACCCGCCGGAGCTGGTCTGTCCGCCCGCGATGCGCCGGAACCCGCTGGGGCGGTCGAGCGCGGTGAACTCCAGGGACGCGAAGCGCGATCGGAGGGCTGGGATACCGTCACGCAGCAGGAAGTAGGCGCCTGCGACGGCGAGGCCGCCGAGAAGTAGGCTACGCCGCGACCCGCTCATACGGTCGCGCCGGACGCCGACGAGGACCTCACGTCAGCAGCATCCAGAGCATGAAAATGGACATGCCCATCATGGCGAGGTTCTCGGTCAGGCTGACGAAGCCCAGGGGTACGTTCGTCCCGCCGCCAACGCAGGCGCATTTGAGTTCGCGCTTATCGAGAAGGACGGCCTTGAACACGCTCCAGGCGCCGATGGTCGAGATGAAGAGCGCGACGGGCGCCGCGAGCCAGGTCAGCAGCATCCCCATCATCAGCACGCCCGCGAAGGTCTCGACCCACGGATAGATGTAGGCATAGGGCACCCACTTCCGCGCGAGGACGTCGTAGTTGAGGAACATCGTGGAGAAGCTCTCGATGTCGCGGAGCTTCTGCATGCCCAGGAGGATCATCATCATCGAGATGGCCCAGCCGAGCGTCTGCCAGCCAATCCCGCCTAGGAACCCGATACTGAGCGCCACCGCCGTCGCGGCCGCCACGGCGAAGAGGTAGAGGACGGGCTTGTAGGTCGTGGCATTCGGATCCCAGTCGGTGAGCCGTTCGCGCAGGTCGGTGTAGCCGCCGACCCGCTCGCCCTCGATCCAGGTCTGCGGGGTGGTCGCGACGCCGTGTTCGGCCTTGAAGGCGTCGACCTCGGCGCGGGTGCGGAAAAGGCGGTCGTCGACCTCGTAGCCCTTGCTGTCCAAGAGCCATCGGGACTTCTGTCCGGCAGGGCACAGATGGTCCGGTAGCGCCATACGGTAGAGTACGGCTTTCTTGCCGGTGGCGGAGGTGGCAGGATCGGTCGAGACCTCTGAGACGTCGCGGGCGTCCTTAGGCATGTCAGGGCTCCTTCGGATCAGGGTTCGGTTCTGGGGGTGCCGGGCGCGGCGTCGCCGTTCGTCTCGATGTCGGCGATGTAGCGTTTCATCTCCGCGATCTCGGAGCGCTGCGCCTCGATGATCGCGTCGGCCAGTTCGCGCACGCGGGGGTCGGAGATGTTCGCCCGCTCGGAGGTCAAGATGGCGATGGAGTGATGCGGGATCATCGCCTTCATCCACGCCACGTCGCCGACGATGTCCTGGCTGCGCACGAGGTAGAGGAACAGGCCGAAGGCGACGGCCGCGCCTGCGAAGATCGCGACGTTCACCGTCCGGTTGGCATACATGCCCAGCATGAAGGCGAGCATGACAATCGCCATGACCGCGCCCATGTAGAGTGCCATCCACATGCGCGTCTGGCTGAAGAACAGATGGTCCAGCGCGTAGGTGTTCAGATACATCAGGCCATACATCACGACCGTCGAGGTCGCGATCATGGCGGCGAAACGGGCATAGGATCCGGCGTGGTGATCTTGGGTCTTCATCGGATCTCCTTATACCCCCTTGGGGTATTAGAACAAGACTGGCAGGCGTTCGGTTCCGCAGGGCGGCGCTTCACTGCCTTGCCCGAAGCGGATAGGGTCCGGTCATGCACGAGAACCGGGATGCCGCGCTCAAGCGCCTGAAGCGCCTCGAAGGCCAGGTCCGGGGCATCGCCCGGATGGTCGAGGAGGACCGCTACTGCGTCGATGTCCTCACCCAGATCGCCGCCGTCCGCGCCGCGTTGAAGGGCGTCGAGAAGCTGGTGATCGACGACCACGCCGCGCATTGCATCGAGGACGCTCTGGCTTCGGGCAACCGGGACGACCAGCGGACCAAGTTCACCGAGCTTCTGGAGCTTCTCGACAAGGCGCGGGGCTAGCCTTCCCGTCGCCACGGCCGCGCGATCAGAAGCCACACGCCTAGAACCACATCGACGCCGAGGCAGAATGGCCCCCACCATCGCGGGGCGGGACCGTCCGACAGGACGTGCGCGGCGATGTCGAAGGCGCCATGCCTGATCATCGCGATGGCTACAACGATTAGACCGCGCACATGGCCCGCCAGCGCGGCCCCGAGGAAGGCGGCTGCGATGATGACGTGCAGCGCGATCTCCGATCCGGTCCCGTTCTCGATGGCGAAGACCGGATAGAACAGCGCGATTGCGGCGAGGAGGAGCGGCCCGGTCGCGCGGTCCCGATCCATGCCCGTCGCGCGCAGCAGACCGATCGTCGCGCCCCCGGAGGCGATCCCTGCAAACAGCGGCCACACCGCTCACCCGACCTCGAACCAGGTCAGCATTCCGGAGGCCTGATGGCCGAGCATATGGCAGTGCAGCAGCCAGCGGCCTGGATTGTCGGCGACGAAGGCGATCTCCACCGGCTCGTCTGGCATCACCATAACGGTGTCGCGGCGGTCGCGATGGGGGTCCGGGCGACCACCGCGCGACAGCACCTCGAAATGATGCCCGTGCAGGTGGATGCCGTGAGCCCAGGCGGTGTCATTGACGAGGCGCATTCGGATGGTCCGCCCAAGCGGTGCGCGGAAGGCAGGGTCGTCCATGTCTCCCGCCACGCCGTTGAACGCCCAGACCCGTCGGGCGGCGACCAGTTCGCGGAAGTCGCGGTCCACGCCACCGAGACGCGCGCGACGCAGGCCGCCCATCGCGCCGCCCTCCATGCGCAGCAGCTCCTCCTGCGGGGCGGTGAGGTCGAGCGCGTGATCCATCGTCATCGGCAGCGCCCGGACGGGGCCGTCCTGCGGCGGCAGCGGCGTTTCGCCGCCGTCGACCAGGGCGCCGATCTCGATCCACTCGTCCCGGCCTGCGTCCATCAGGATCGGCAGCGGCGCGTCCATCTCGGGGGACACGTCCACCACCACGTCGGCGCGCTGCGCGGGGGCGAGAACGATCTCTTCGGCCGCCCGCGGCGCGATCGTGTGGCCGTCGAGGGCGATCAGCACCGGGGCGAGGCCCGGCAAGCGCAGCGGCATGACCCGCGCCGTGGCGGCGTTGATCAGGCGAAGCCGCAGCCGCTCGCCCCGCTGGACGGGGAGGCGCGCATCGATGGCCCCGTTGATCGTGACGGTATTCCCGAGCCTGCCCGCGTGAGACCAGTCGTGCAGGTCGCCGAAGCTCGCCTCGTGCAGCGCGGCGTCCTCCTGCAAGCGCCAGTCGGCGAGCATCAGCGTCGCCTCCCGCGTCGCGGCGCCCTCCAGCCCGGCCCAAGCTTCGCCCTCCTCGACGATCAGCGGCCCGGCGAGCCCTCGCGCCACCTGCTCCCACGACCGCGCGTGGGCGTGATACCAGTAGGTGCCGGGATCGGGCGCGACGAAGTCGTAGTCGAACGTGCCGCCCGGCGGCACCGGGTCCTGCGTGACCCCCGCCGTACCGTCCATCGCGTTCTCGATGCGGATGCCGTGCCAGTGGACCGCCGTGTCCTGCGGCAGGTCGTTGACGAAGCGGCGCCGGACCCGCTCGCCGGCACGCACACGGATCTCTCGGCCGGGGATCGTGCCACCATAGGACCAGACCGGCGTGGTGCCGTAGCCCTCGGGCGCGAGCTGCGCGTTGGACGGCGCCGCGCGCAGGATCGGCATGTCGTCGGCCCAGGCAAGGCGTGGCAGCGCCGGTACGGTGAGAGCGGATGCGCCGGCGGTGAGAAGGGCACGTCTAGAGATCGGCATGGTGGGACTCCGGGATCAGAGGTTCACGGGCGGCGTCGTCATGGTCGTGAGCGTGGCGGTCGCGACGAGGATGAGGATCACGGCCGCGCCTTCGAGCGCGATGGACCGGCGCAAGGCGGGCGGCGCGGACGGATCGCCCGCCGCGAGCGCGGGCACGAGGCGCAGCTTGTTGAGCGCGGCGAGGCCGAAGAGCGCCGTCACGACGGCGACTTTGCCGAGCAGCGTCCAGCCGTAGGCAGTGCCGAACAGGGCCGGAAGCGAGCCGGACAGAATCCAGGCGAGCGCGGTTCCCGCGGCCACCAGTGCAGCCACCGCGCCAAGAGCGACGATTCCGAAGCGGTGAAGCAGGTCCGCGCCGTCCACGTCCCCGGCGGCCCGGCGCAGAGGGGCGAGCGCACCGACCCAGAAGGCGGCGGCGAGGAGGTGTAGGACGAGCAGCACGGCCAGCGCCGCGCGCGGATCGCCGAGCGTGTGCCCGACCTGTGCGTAGGACACGGCCACCGCGACGGTTCCCCCGATCGCGAGCCACAGGCCCGCGACCGGCAGTAGGACGGCGAGGATCGCCGCCTCCCCCAGTCCTCGCCAGATCGCGGCGGCGCCCAGCGGGCTCTGCCAGACGAAGCCGAGCATCATCGGGTCCGTCGCCCCGTCCCAGCCCATGCCGGAGATGCGCGCGGCGCGGATGCCAAAGCGCGCGGCCAGCACGGCGAGGCCGACCAGCGCGGCCCCCGCCGCGAGCCGCCGCGCGAGGCGCAGGACATCGGCGTCCGCGATCCGGCGGAAGACGGCGACGAAGAGGACGCCCCCCATGGCGAGCAGCGCGGCCGCATATCCCGCGGCCTTCGCGCCGACCGCCAGCAGCGCCAGCCCGTCGATGGGGGCGAGGCCCGTCATGCGCTCGTCATTCGGACACGGTGAATCGGAAGCCGCCCTGCATCGGATGCCCGTCCGCGGCCATGCCGCGCCAGTCGAGGCGGTAGGTGCCGGGTACCAGCGGCGCGGCGGGCACGGCGTGGAACGCCTCCACCGGCTCCACGCCCGTCTCGCGCTCGATGGCGACCTCCGCTCCGTCACGGGTCAGCGCGGCGGAGATCACCCGCATCGGCGCGTCGAAGACGATGTGCAGCATCTCCACCTCGGCCACGGTCGCCCCATCGGCGGGGGTCGTGCCCTCGGTTTTCGTGTGGGCGGTGGCCGCCCCGGCCAAGAGAGCAAAGGGCAGCGCAAGGATGGTCGTTCGGATCATCGGTCTTCCTCCGGGCGCGGTCATGGCCGGGCCCTGTCGTTGATATCGTCGTGACGGGCCCGCACGTCGTCGGGCCAGGTCGATTTGATGTAGGAGAGCACGGCGACGATCTCCGCGTCCGTCAGCACGCCCTCGTAGGCGGGCATGCCCGAGGGCGGCGCGTTCTCCATGAGCCCCGCCAGCCCGTGCTTCGTCAGCGCGAAGAGCGTGGCGTCGTCGTGGTGCCAGGTGTGGCCCGAGGCGTCGTGCGGCGGCGCGGGAAGTAGGCCGTCCGGGCCGGGAGCGCGCCAATCCGGCTGCCCCTCCAGGGCCGCGCCGTGGCAGGCGGCGCACTCGGTGGCATAGACCTCCGTGCCTTGCGCCACGACCGCTGCATCGTCCGGTACGAGCCGCACCCCCTCTGCCCCGGCGGGCCGCAGCAGGAGGGCCGCGACGGCCCCGACCAGCACAAGCCCGCCGGCGCCGATCAGCGCGAGACGGCGCATGTCAGCTCGCGAAGGGTTCGGGTGTGCCCGCACGGTAGAACACCCGGCCCGCGCCCGCGTCCCCGCCGAAGGCGATCACGTCGTAGCGCGCGCTTGGATCGTCGCCCATGCCGGGCGAACCCATCGGCATCCCCGGCACGGCGAGCCCCGCGATGGCGGGACGGTCCCGAAGCACGGCCTCCAGCGCCTCGAAGGGAACGTGGCCTTCGAAGACGTAACCGTCCGCCTCGACCGTGTGGCAGGAGGCAAGCTCCAACGGGACGCCGAGCGCGGCCTTCTCCGCCTGCGGGTCGGTCAGTTCCGAGACGGTGACGGTGTAGCCACGCGCGCGCGCCAAATCGGCCCAGGCATGGCAGCAGCCGCAGGAGGGCGCAGTGTGGACGTGCATTGGTACGGCCGCTCGGGCGGGCAGGGCCGCGACCGACAGAGCGGCGGCGGAGAGGGCGAGGAAGTCGCGTCGGGTGGTCATGGGATCGGTCCTTGTCGTCAGGTTGGAGCGGAAGGCCCCGGCGGGGCGGCGCTCAGACCTTCGGAGGACCGGTCGGGACGGCGGTGGAGACGCCGCGTGTCAAGATGATGTCGGCGGGTAAGGCGCGAAGAATGTGCGCCGTGCCGGAAAGGACGATGGGCGCATTCGGTGCGGTCACGTCCAGCAGACAGCCCGCGCCACCTTGCGCCCCGAGAGCATCGCAGCATTCGGCCAGGGCGGCCTTACGGGCATCGTGTTCGTCGGCCATCGACATGGCGTCATGCCGTTCGTTCGGCGCTCCATGCCCGACACCATGCGCTGCCGAGGCGGCGCTGGTCACCGCGAGAAGCGCGGCGAAGAGAAGAGAAAGGGCGAGACGAACCACGTCCCATACCTACCCAGGGTATGGAGCAGCGGCAAGGGACGGGTCGCCGCGCCCTCCCACTACGGAACGTTGAGGATCACCCGCAGCCATTATGGCGCCGCCACATCTCCGGGTCATGGCCCTCGGGCACGGCGTCGCAAGGATCGTCGGCATAGCCGCGGAGTACGCCATATCGCTCGACCTGCGCGGCCGTCAGCAGGGGCGTCGTCCGCAGATGTGCCGCGAGATGTACCAAGCGGAGCTCGGCCCGCGCAGTGCCTGCGTCCCGGACCAGGCGTTCGAGGGTCGCGGCGTCCGGGACGGTCCCCGTGAACGCAGCGTCCAGCGCACGCTCCGCCGCGACGAAGCGCTCGCCCGCCGCGATGGCATCGGCGCGCATCTCATCGCGGATCACCTCGACGGCGGTCCGTTGACTGGCATCGAGCCCGATCTCTTCCGCCAGTTCCAGCAGATGCGCCGGTCCCGGCACGCCGTTCAACTCGGCCGCCCGCGCCAAGCCCCATCCCCCGCCCTCGGCCAGTTCGGCGAGATCGTCGGCGGATAGGGACGCGATCTCGCGCGCCTGCTCCCCGGCATAGGGGGAATGCTTCGAGGTGTCGTCCGCCATCACCGGCATGGCGAGAAGCAGGATCGCAAGGGTGGTTCTCGTGAAGTGCATGGCTGGCATCCGCGTGATTGATCGAGCTTCTGATTGCATGCGGGTCCGCCCATCGGACATGATCGCGATCATGTCCGACGCATTCTATGACGCCTTCGCCGCCTCGCCCGAACGCACGCTTTCCAGCGGTATGGTTCTGTTCCATCGCGGAGATCCGGTGCGGCACGTCTTCCATATCCGGGAAGGCCGCGTGGTCCTGCGCCGTATGCTGACCGACGGTGGGGCGCTCACGCTTCATCGTGCCGGACCGGGCGAGACCGTCGCCCCGGCCTCGCTCTGGGCGGAGACGACCCATTGCGACGCCGTCTGCGATCTGGACGCGCGCCTCGCCGTGCTTCCGGCCGCCGCACTGCGCGATTGGATTGGGACCTCTCCGGCGGCAGACGCCTTGGCCCAGACCGCCCATGCCGTCCAGGCGCTGCGCGCCCGCATCGAAGTGCTGCGCGTGCGTCGGCTCAGCGATCGGCTCGATGCCTATCTCGACCTGCACGGCCCGCCGGGAACAGGCGGCTGGGTCGGCGTCGCCGACTGGATCGGTGTCACGCCTCCCGCGCTGTACCGCGAGTTGGGGCGGCGACGGGCGCTCCGGTAGGGTGCGCAGCGGAACGTCCCTTCTTCACGCGGGATGCTTCCCCGCGTCCACTGACCCTGCCTCCCCCGGGATCGTCGGTACCCGCCCCTGCCGGATCTTAGCCACGCGCCGGTTCATCCAGTGCCGGATAGCGTGCCGGTAGAGCAGACCCCGCACGAGGCCGAAGGACTGCCGGTGCTCCGCGTAGAGGGCGTCCGGGTCATCGTAGAGGCCGAGGTCGCGCGCGATGCCGGTGCGCTGGATGTAGGTGTCCCGGCCCGTCCAGGCGACATCCGGCGCCTTGAGGCAGTCCGTCCCCGCCCCGTAGGCGCAGAGCGAGGACCGCCCCGCGAAGGCCGTTTGGAGCGCGCGCAGGAAGGCCGCGTCGAGGATGAACCCTTCGAGGTTCACCCACCGTCCGTCCCATTCAATCTCGGCCCAGGAGTGCAGGATCTCCTCGGGCGCGATGCGGTAGGCGACCTCAGGCACCACCCCGCGCTGAAGCGCCTTGTGGATGGTGAAGCCGTGCAGCCTGCAGGGGACGCCCAGGGCCCGTAGCAACGCCATCAGCAGCGTCGCCTTGGTGTTGCACTGCCCGTAGCCGTCGGCCAGCACGACCGAGGCCGGGACCGCGTCGTCGCGGTTGTAGCCGAAGGCCACCTCGTCGCGGACGAAGTCGTAGGCCGCGCCGATCCGCTCGAAGGGCGGGAGGTCCGCCCAGCCCCGCGCGGCGATCAGGTCGCGGATCGACGGGTGGTCGTAGTCGAGGAGCTGGGTCGGGCGGAGGAGCGCGTGGTTCTCTTGCGTCGTCATGGGTGCTGCTCCGCCCCGTGGGCCTCGTGGCCGTTCGTGGTGCTGGACGCCTCGCGCAACTCCCCCACGGCCTGCCGCAGGATCGAGACCGAGGCCGACAGGAACAGCGCCGACATGATCCCCGCGACGAGGAGGTCCGGCCAGGCCGTGCCTGTGCCGAACACGCCGAGGGCGGCCGCCACGACGGCCACGTTGCCGATGGCGTCGTTGCGCGAGCACAGCCACACCGAGCGCACGTTCGCGTCCCCGTCGCGAAAGCGCAGGAGCAGCAAGACCGAGGCGAGGTTCGCCGCAAGCGCCAGCATCCCCACCGCGCCCATCACCGGCGCGTCCGGCAGGCCCGGCCCGAGCGCGGCCCACACCGTCGAGCCGAAGACCCACAGGCCCATCAGCATCAGGCTCGCGCCCTTCGCCAGCGCCGCCGTGGCGCGCACGCGCAAGGAAGCCCCCAGCACCGCGAGGCTAATCGCGTAGGTCGCGGTGTCGGCCGCGAAGTCGAGCGCGTCGGCCTTGAGCGCCTGGCTACCCGCCAGCGCGCCGGCCGTCATCTCGACGGCGAACATCATCCCGTTGATCGCGATCACCGCCCAAAGCGCGCGCCGGAACGGGGCCGAGGCGTCCTTCATTTCTGGGCCGTGCCCGCAGCATCCATCGCTCATGATCGTCTCCCGAATCTTGTTCGGGACCACAGGTAGGGGCTATAACGGTTGTAGCTTCAAGCCCCGATGTAGACTTGGACAAAGGAAAAATGATGACGGAGCGCTTCACCGTGGGCCAGCTTGCCCGCGAGACCGGGATCGCCGTGGGCACCGTACGGCACTACGAGAAGATTGGCCTCCTGCCGCCCGCCGCGCGCAGCGAGGGCAATCAGCGCCTCTTCGACGCGGCCGCCCGGCGGCGGCTGGGCTTCCTGCGCCACGCACGCGACCTCGGCTTCTCGCTCGACGCTACGCGCGAACTTCTGGACCTCGCCGACCATCCCGACCGGCCCTGCGACCGGGCCGACGTCATCGCGCGGCGGCACCTTGCGGACGTCGAAACGCGGATCGCGCGGCTGGAGGGGCTGCGCCGCGAACTGGTCCGGATGGTTGAGAGCTGCGCTCATGCGAACGAGGGCGGAGCCGTCGCGGAATGCAGCGTGATCGAGACGCTGGCCGACCACGCGCATTGCACGAGCGATCACGAGGGCGAGAAGGGTGGCGTTGCCCGGAAAGGACGGTAGGCAGTTCCGCCAGGTGCACGCATCCGGCACGGCACAATGAAACGCCCAAACCGTTCTGCAGGGGTCATTTCTGAAGTTCGGAACGGCCCAAGCCGCAAATCTAGAGGCTAGCGAAACGGTCTAACCCCTACCCCTCCAGCCGCTGGCGCGACTTTAGCCCATCCGCTCCGCCTGCGCCTCCGCGACTTCCCCTGTCAGTTCGGGCTCTGCACCCGCCTTCATCTTGGGCCTGCGCTTCGACCGGCTCTTCGTCGCAGCAGCGGTACCAACAGCTTCGAACCCGCAGTTGGCCGCAGCTAACTGGACGACGGCCTCGTTCTCCGTTCGGGGCACGTTAGCGACCTGCGCAGCTGATGCTGGCGGCGCCTGCTCGCTCGCTCGCATCATCCGCGCCGGACCGCGCGCCCGTACCCGCTCGACCCCGAGCGGCGGCCATGGAAGCCCCCTGCCCCGCCGCGCCCGATCGAGAGGCGCGAACTGCCGATCGTCGTAATACCGGATATGTCGGGCGCGGATCGGATACTGCCCCTCGGGCAGGATCAGCACCTCGTCCAACGGAAAGCGTAGCAGCTCGGACGGGCTGACCAGGGGTCGTTCCTCGTTGCGACGGCTGACGTTCGCGCTGTCGTCGAGGTCGAGAATGCGCGACTGACTCTCGGTCTTGGACGTGATCGTGCGCTTGCCGAGCGCTCCGGATATCACCTCGGCGGTCCGATCGTCCTGCGGCGTCATGAAGATCTGGATGCCCGCGCCGCCCATGAGACTGCGCCGTCCGGCCTCGCCGTAGATCGCGTCGAGGCCAGGGATCGTCTGGCTGATGATGAAGAAGCGCCCGCCGTAGGAGCGGATCGTCTTGATGGCGTTCAGCACCATCTCCTGGCGACCGAGCTGGTCGAACTCGTCCATGAGGAACATGACCGCGTGGGGCTCATCCGGGCCGGGCTCGGCGCGCTGGAGAGAGGCGATTGCGTCGGCGAAGAGGAGGCGCACGAGCGGGGCAAGCGTGCGCAGGTGCTCAGGCTGCACGGCGATGTAGAGGGTCTGGGCCTCGCGCCTAAAATTCGCGAAGTCGAAGTCGCTTTCGGAAGTCGCCTGCACGACGGACGGGTCCGACCAGAGCTCGAACCCCGCGCCCATGATGACCGAGACGTAGCTGTCGACGATCTTCTGAGTCTCGCCGGCCATCTCGTTGAACGTCCGCGCGACGATTGGGATCGCGGTGCGCTCGGCGAACTGGCGATAGGCGTCGGCCCGCGCGCCACCTCCGCCCATCACCTCGGCGGCATAACCGAGCGTTGGCCGGTCCTGCTCAATGCCGTAGAGGCAGCAGGCGACGAAGAGGCGCTTGCCGGCTTGGTAGAAGCCGCGGGCGCTATCGCTCTCGACGACGAGGAAGAGGTCGGCGAGGGCGTTGAGCGCGGTGTAGCGCTCCTCGGTCGAGTCCATCGCAGCGATGCGGGCGAGCGGGTTGAAGCGATGCGTGCGGGTCGTGCGACCCGGCGCGGGGCCGTCCGCCCCCTGCCCTTCCGGCTTCGGCACGTCGACGTAAGCGAACGGGCTGAAGTACCAGACGGCGTTCTTCAGGTCGGTGCCGCGGCGATGCGCGGTCTTCTCGAAGTTCTCGCCCTTCACGTCGAGCACGACCGCCGAGCCGCGATGGTGAAGCAGGTTCGGCAGCACGAAGCCCACGCCCTTCCCCCGCCCCGTGGGCGCGACCATCATCGCATGCGGAAAGCGGTCGGGCGGCGCCGAGACGAAGGGCGCGTTCGAGGATGGCTTACCTAGCTTGCCATAGACGAAGCCGTTCGCCTCAAACCCGCGGACCATCCGATTGCGGCGCAACTCGGCCTTCGACTGGAAATGGGCGTCGTCGTATTCGGTGAGGCGGCCGCGATAGGCCGAGGTGAGCCCGACCACGGCGAGCGCGAAGGCCCCTGCCCCGGTGATGACGACTGCCGCCTGAAGCATCGCCGGGTTGGTCTGCAGCTGCCACCAGTCGTAGCGCAGGAACCAGGGCTCCGCGAAGGAGATCGTCTCCAGCCGCTCCCGGCGGGCGAGCACGACGTAGATCGTCGCGACCATCGCGCCGATATACCCGCCCGCACCGATTCCGAGCACCGCCGCCAACGGGTAGCGCCAGCGGCTCTCCATCTGTCCGAGCATCACGCATCTCCTCGTCGGCACACTCTACGAACACCGCGACCCAACAACCCAAGAACCCCAGAACCCGGAAGCCCCGTGTCAGAGGCCGTAATCGTCCGCCACGTCCCGCTCGGTGCCGACGGTCCGACTGCGATCTCGCACGCGAAGATCGGCCTGGCGCGCCATAGACTGGTAGTCATCGACCGCATCCGAGGCGCGGGCCCGCTCCGGCTCCACGCCCGTCGCCGCGCCGTGCCGCAATTCTGATGCCACGACAGCGCGCAGCGTCGGATCGGTGACTTGCTTCGACAGCGCGCTCGTATCGCTGCCGAGCGCCGCATCCCGGTCCTCCGGGTCGAGATCTCGCCCCACCCGGCGAACCAGCGCCTCGACGGCGGGGATCTCCGATAGACGGCGTCCCGCATCGGCGCGGGAGAGCTGATCCTTCGCGAGGTCCTCCTCGAGCTCTCGCGGCAGCGTGTAGGCAGCCAAGACCTCCTGCGCCTGCTGGCTCGTACGGCGCTCCTCTTCCAGCCAAGCGACGGTCTCGATCGTGTTGGACTGCTCGCGCCAAGCCGACAGCTGGGCCACCGAGCGCTCAGGCAGCATATGGCGCGCCGCGACCTCCTCGGGGTTCGTCTCGAAGGCGGCGAGGCGCTCGCGATCCTCGGCGAGCCGCGCCTCCAGCCGCTCTGTGATGCCGTCCAGAGCCCGCTCGATCCGCCGCCCGAACTCCGAGCCCTCCGGGGCCGCATCGCGAGAAGCATGCAGCGCTGCGATGCGCGGATGGGCGTAGGGATCCACGCTGCGCTCGGCCGCTTCGGCATGGGCGCGCAGCCAGGGATCGGCGAGCGGCATGGCCGTGACCTCGCGGGCCTGCGCGGCGAACCGGGCCTCCAACGCCGTCTTGTCGGCACCGGGCTCCATGTCCTGGACTTGGTCCCACGCCGTTCGCGCCTTGGCAGTCATATCCTCAATGGCCTGTGCCAGTCGCTCCGAAGGCTCAAAGGGCAGTCGCGCCCCCTGCCCCGCCTGTTCCGTCGTTTCCGATGAAGCCATCAGCGCCACCCCTCCCTCCAAGGCGTCGGAGGCTGCCGTCAGCATCCCCGCCAGCCGATCCATGAACTTCCGATCCCCGCCCGCGAGCAGCCCGGCCGACGCCCCGAGATCGCGATAGGCGCGCGCGAAGGCCCAGACCTCCGCCTCGCGGCGCATCCGCGCGACTGCGCCGACAGGCTCGACCTTCGGCTCGCGCCCTTCGGCATGCGCGGCGCGATACTCGACCTCGCGCGGCACGTTCTCGACATGGCCGCGGCTCAGGCGGCTCGTCGCCGCGAGCGCCAGCCCGTGCTCGCCCGCGATTTCGGCGTGGAGCTCGCGCATGACGCCGTAGGTCAGCTCGGCCTTGTTCGAGATGGACAGGAACCGCCCTTCGTCGACGCCGCGCTTATCGACCACGAAATGCGCATGGACGTGGTCGGTGTCCTGGTGAAGCCCCGCGACGTAACGCCAGCGGTCGCCGAAATCTCCGGACATGAAGACCGCCCTGCCCCAGTCGCGCGCGATTATCTCGGCCTGCTCTGGATCAGTCCCGCGGGGGAAACTCAGAATGATGTGGTCGGTATGCCCCCGCTTCGGCGCGCCGCGCCAAGAAGCGATCCAGGTCTCGACAGTGCGGGGGATGGTGCGCGCGCCGACCTCCCGCTCGACCCCGGTCTGGTTTGTCCATGTGGCGCGTACGCCCTCCTCTCGGGTGACGTAGGCGAGCTGGCGCTTCAGTTCGGCGCGGGTATGAGTGCCGCCCTGGGAGACTCTCTTGACCACCGACTGGGGCACCCGCTGCGCGTTGCCGACATAGGCCTTGGCAAGCCTGCGCGTGGGCGAACCGAGCCTGCGGGCGACGTGCTGGCCGGCATCAAAGGCCCCTGCCCCGCCGCGGCGGCGCGCGAGATCGGGAAGGATGTCGCCGAGAACCGCGTCTTGGACCGACGCCCCCTGGCCCGCCCCGCTACGCATCGGCGCGCTCCCGAGCCTTTCGTTCGGCGGCGATGTCTTCCTCGTCCCAGACGGCGGACGCGAACCCACGAGTGCGCGCGACGCTCACGACGCGGATCATCTCCTCGGTCACGGCGTCGAGTTTCGCCCCGAGGCGCGCCATCGTGGCCGAGTCCCGAGCGTTCCAGACGAGACGCCCGGACTGCGCTAGCTGCGCCATCTGGTTCACGTTTACCCCGATCGCGTTCACCTCGCGGCGAAGCCGATCCACCGCCGCGATGCGCTCCTTGGGCCAATCGAGAACGTCTTCGGAGTGGCGCACGAGCCGCCGCCCGGCATCCGACAGCGTAAGCCCATGGACCGTTGCGCGGGCGCGGAAGGCTGCGAACTCCTCGTCAGAGAGCAGGATCTGGAGCCGCTTCCCGCCCGATGTCGTGTTCTTCGAAGTCGCCCGCGCAAGGCACCGCACGATGCTCGTGCGATGTCGCCCCAGCCGGCGCGCGATCTCTCCGACGGATAGACCGGACGCCAGAAGGCGCTGCGCCTCGGCGCGTTCGGCGGCGGTGATCTTGGGTCGGCTCGGCATGGCATCGCCCGGTCAGGAGGATCGTCGTGCCAAAAGTATATCACCTTATACCGTTCCAGCCAACCGTCCCTTCGGGCCGGTCTTCGCTCCTTCGAAGAAGGGTCGCTTGCGAAGGCCGGAAGCCCGAAGGGACTCCGCTGGAGGCCCCGCAAGGGGTCGACCCGAGGCCGCCGCCCGGCGGCCGAGGCGCGCGTCAGCGCCAGCCGAAGACCCAGCACCCGCCGGACATGGCTGTCGCCGACCTCGTGATTGCCTTCTGGATATGGTGATGTGCGCGATTGCTGCAAAGTGGGTACGCGGCTTTGCGGGCACTATGGGATACATCGAATTGGGGTCATGCTGTCG
Organism: Jannaschia sp. 2305UL9-9; assembly: GCF_041403465.1. NCBI lineage: Bacteria > Pseudomonadati > Pseudomonadota > Alphaproteobacteria > Rhodobacterales > Roseobacteraceae > Jannaschia > Jannaschia sp. 2305UL9-9. Next base: position 2,397 of record NZ_JBGEHM010000008.1, on the reverse strand, counting down.
TTGGGCAGCTGGGTCTGTGTGTTATTGGGAACGTGGATCGTGATGTAGATGGCATGTGATGATGCGCGCATTCGAGCATCTTTAGATGTAGGAGAGGGGCATCGTTGATCCTTACCGGTCCCCAACCAAGGGATTGCCCCATCGTGGATATGTGACCTTCTGGGTGTATACCTTTGCTGCTTTCTTGTTTCGCGGGTCTCTGGTTAAGCGGCTTCCTTGTGATTTGTTATCTTTGCGACGCGTAGTTGTTGTTTTGTTGGCTTTTGATGCCGCTGCGGCGTGACCATCTTGGCATGCCTGCCTCAGCTCTAGTTGTGTCCATGAGACGCTGCAATGTGGCCTCTATGCGAGTTTGGCGTGTTGGGTTTTGGGACTCCGCTGAACTTGATCTTTGGCACGTTTGCAACGCGGCAGCGTGAATCTGCGGTCCTGCTGCTCTGCGGGCTGGTGAGGTCGCGGGGATGCGGTAGGGTGGCACCAAAACGAGACAAGCGGGCAGGAGGCAGGCATGAAAGTGATCTCGGTCGTTTCGACCAAGGGCGGGTCGGGCAAGACGACGACGGTGATGGGTTTGGCCTCCGCCGCCCTGGCGGCGGGGCATCGCACCGCGCTGATCGACGGCGATTCCAACGGGCAGGTGATCGGCTGGCGGCAGGCCTTCGATCAGGCGATGTGGAAGGGCATTGAGCCCAAGGCGTGGCCGGAGGCGTTGACCGTCGAGTCGTGCCCGACTTCGACGGACGAGCTCTACGAGCGGATCGGCGCGCTGGAGGATGAGGGCGTCGACCTCGTCATCATCGATACGCGCGGCGGCACGGGCGGCGACAGCGAGACGCTCGCCCTCGCCGCGGACCTCGTCCTCGTGCCGACGCGGCCCGTGGCCGGGGAGTGGCGTCAGGCCATCGCGACTTTCGAATGGATGCGACAGCTCTTCGACGGGCTGGAGGACCAATCGGACGCGCCAGACCTGCGCGCCGTCTTCACCAACGTGCCGCAGAAGATCGTCGCCTCGGCGCGCAAGGCGGTGCCGTTCTCGGACCTCACGGCGAACGAGAGGCATCTGCTCGATCAGCTCGCGCAGCTGCCGTTCCTAGAGACGATGATCCCGCAATCGAAGATCCTGCAGGACTTCGCCGACTATGGCCCGCTCACGACGGCCATCGAGATGCGCAAGGCGTCGAGGGCAGGGCGGCTCCATGTCGGGCCCGTCGAGGATCAGCTGATGTTCCTCACGAGCCTCTACGACGAAGTGCAGGCCCTCGACGCGCGGGAGGCCGCGTGATGGCCCGCGCCCGTCGCACACCGCCTAAGATGGTCCGCCCGACGCCGGCCCAGACCGATCCGCGTCTCGCGGCCGCGAACACGCTCGGCCCCAAGGCCGATCCCGACGCCATCGCCGAGCTCGCAGCGCGGGTCGTGCCGAAGCACGACGCTCCGCGCGAGGTGAAGCCCGCCGCCGAGGCTACGGCGGCGACACCCGAGCCGGCGAAAGCGGAGCCGGAAGGGCAGGGGCCCCCGGTCACGGAGGCACCGGCCGTCGTCGATCCACCCAAGAAGGCCCGCCGTCAGCCGCAGCCGAAAGTCGAGCCTACCGCGCCGGAGGGGCAGGAGCGTCGGAGGCGCCCCGCCGCAAAAGAGGCGCAGGTCCGCGTCGCCGTCCCGCTCACGCCGAAGGCGCTGCGCGCCATCCAGGCGGCGGCCGAGAAGATCGGCAAGGACGACGCTTACGTGCTCGACGTGCTGCGCCTGAAGGCACCGCTCGCCTTCCGCGACCGCGTGCGCGCCCGCGACCTCACCGGCCCGGTGGAGGAGCCCCAAGGCAAGGAACGGCTGGAGGTCAACGTCCGCCTCTCGGATCCCGACCTCGACCATCTGCGCGGGATCATGGACGACCCGCTCGGCCAGAAGAAGATGGCCGCGCTCGTGCGGCCCTTCCTCGCCGTCGAGATCGAGGCGATGGCGCGCAGCTTCGTGCGCTAGCAGTAGAGGCTGGGTAGGGGCGCGACGTCGTCGAGACGCATCGCGTCCTCGCCTGTCACGAAGGCGAAGCTCCCGCCCGCCCGGACGATCTCGACCATCTGCCGCCACTCGGCCGGGTCGACGTCCTTCTCGGCCGCGCGCCTCTCGACAAGGGGTAGGGCGGCCTGCTCGCCCGTCGCGGAGAGCAGCACGACGAGGGTCGCATCCGCATCCTCGGGCATCGTTACGACGAGGGAGGCGTTGGAGGTCGCGCCGAAGACGCGATCCGGATCGCAGACGAGCATCGCGTTGCCGCCACCTGCCGCGAGTGTGTAGCGCGCGAGGCCGCGCACCATGTCCTGATGCCATTCCGTCGCCGCGAGCACGCAGATCGCCTGTATGATCCACCGCACGAGTATAATCCCTTATACCTACAAG
>NZ_JBGEHM010000007.1:0-86861 GCF_041403465.1 Jannaschia sp. 2305UL9-9 | reverse complement strand
ATCGCTGGCGCCGCTCTCGTCGCCCTCGTTGTCCTCGTTGCCCTCGTCGCCCTCGTTGCCTTCGTTGCCTTCGTTGCCTTCGTTGCCCTCGTCGTCCTCGTTGCCCTCGTCGCCTTCGCTGCCCTCGTTGCCCTCGTTGCCTTCGTTTCCTTCGTCGTCCTCGTTGGCTTCGTCGCCCTCGTTGCCCTCGTCGCCTTCGTCACCCTCGTCGGCTTCGTCGTCCTCGTCGCCTTCGTCGCCTTCGTTGGCCTCGTCGGCTTCGTTGCCCTCGTTGCCTTCGTCGTCCTCGTTGCCTTCGTCGCCCTCGTCGCCTTCGTCGTTGGCCTCGTCGCCCTCGTCGGCCTCGTTGCCTTCGTTGTCCTCGTCGCCCTCGTTGGCTTCGTTGCCCTCGTCGCCCTCGTCGCCTTCGTTGGATTCGTTGTTCTCGTCGTCCTCGTTGTCCTCGTCGCCTTCGTTGCCCTCGTTGCCCTCATCGCCCTCGTTGCCTTCGTCGCCCTGGAAGTAGTCCACGAAGCTGACGGGCGCGCCGAGGCCGGTGTCGGCCAGGGCGGCGGCGATGCGTGCCTCCAGATCGTCGGAGGACAGGGCGGCGGCGAGGGTAATGACGGACATGGGAAAGCTCCGGAAATGCGATCTGCCGGGATGGGCAGATGGGAAAATGGGGACGCCGCAAACGGGCGAAGTCGGTCGGGGAAATCCGGCGGGGTGTCGGGCGCAAGCCGTCCCCGGCGAACACGCGGGGACAGGGGCCGGAAAGGCCGGTGTCGATCTGTTTTAGGCCAAAAGAGAGGACCGGAAGTCGGTCCGCACGGCCACGCGGCAGATGATTATTGCGGACATGTTTGGCCCAATCGGATCACCTGTCAAGAAAATCGTTAACGCCGTTTTCCTGTCCGGGGCGCGCCGCGCATCCTGTCACGCGTCGCGGAAGGCCCGGTCCAGATAGACCTGCAGCGGTCGGATGACGTAGTCGATGGGGGCCTGGGTCGTGGTCGCCAGATAGGCATCCACCGGCATGCCGACCAGCAATTCCCGGTCACCCAGCTTGTCGGTCTCGCTGTCGATCAGGGCGATCACCACGCGGTAGTAGAACTTGCGCGTCACGGGGTCCTCGAAGGCGTCCGCCGAGATCCGCTCCACCCGGCCCAGCACGATGGGCATGTCGCGCACCTTGTAGGCATTGAACCGCAGCGAGGCATCCTGCCCCTCGAACACCTGGTCGATGTCCGTAGAGGAGATGCGCACCTCCACCTGCACGGTCTCGTCCTCGGGGACGATCATCATCAGGGGGCGGGCGGCCACCGCGACGCTGCGGCGGCCCTGGACCTGCGAATCGTGGATCGTGCCGGGGATCGGCGCGCGGATCTCTAGCCGGGCCAGATCGTCCAGCAGGCGGCGGCGCTGTTCCACGAAACGGGCCCGCAGGGGGCGTTGGCGGGCCAGTTCGTCGGCGGCCTTTTCGCGCATCTCGGGGGCCACGGCATGGCGTTCCAGCACCAGTTCGGACACCCGGCCGCGCAACCCGGCGATCTGCGCGGTCAGGGTGCCCAGCTCTCCGCGCATGGTCACTTCCTTGCGTTCCGCATCATAGAGATCCGACAGGTTGATCAGCTGGCGATCGGCCAGCTGCCGCGCGGCCTCCAGCTCCCGAAGCATCAGCGCGCGCTCCTCGGTCTTGGCGGCATGTTCGGCCTCCGCGCCTTCGATCTGGGCGGCGACCTGGGCGGTCTGCTCGTCCAGCAGCCTGCGACGCGTATCCATGGTGTCGAAGTAGTCGCGCAGCTGCGCCTCCTGCCGGTCCAGCAGGCGCGACAGGTCGGGGCGGCTGGCCATGGCCTCGGTGAACAGCGGCGGCAGGATGATCTCGGTCCGATCCTCGATCATCGCCTCCAGCCGCGCGATGTTGGCCAGCACCTCGAACAGCTCTCCCTCCACCGCGGCCAGTTCCGACCGCAGACCCGTCCCCTCCAGCCGCAGAAGGACGTCGCCAAGGGCCACGCGGTCGCCGTTGCGCACATGGATCGTCTCGACCACGCCGCCGATGGGGTGCTGCACCGCCGTCATGGTGGTCGCCTTGCGGATGGTGCCGGGGCCGATGACGGCGCTGGTGATGCGCGCGTTCACGGACCAGACGCCCAGCCCGGCAATCAGCACGGCAAAGGCCAGCAGGGTCAGCATCAGAAGCCGCCCGGCGGCCCAGGTGCGCCGTTCGGCGCGGTCGGCGGCCGGGGGCGGGGTCATCGCTGCCCGGGCCGCGCGGCGCCGCCCCTGTCGTTGGCCGACCTCGCGTTGCGGGCCATGTCCGTGTCGCTGACCAGCTTGACGCGCGTATCCCTGTCGGACCGGCCGCGCGCGGGCCGCGTCAGTTCACGCAGCTTGCCGTCCTGCAACTCGAACCGCCGGGTCGTCGCAGCCAGGTTCAGCGGCCGCCGCGTCAGCACGAGGACGGCCACGCCCCGTTCCTTGAGGCCGGCGAACGTCAGGTCCAGCCGCTTGGGAATGCGGACCAGCATGTCCAGGTCGAAACCGTCGATGATCAGCAGCCGGGGGGCGTCATAGATGGCGCGGGCGAGGGCGATCTGGCTGCGCTCGAACCGCGAGAACGCGCTGCCGTCGGCGTCGATCTCGGTCTGGTAGCCATCGGGCAGCGCCTCGATCGCGGCATGCAGCCGGGCCCGCCGGGCCGCGAAGGCGACCTTTTCGGGGTCCAGCGCCGGGTCCAGCCGGGCGATGTTCTCCTCCAGGGTGCCATCGACGAAGCGCGGCTGTTCGGGGCAATAGCCGAACAGGCTGCGGGCGTCGGCGTCGGCGATGCGGGCCACGTTGCGCCCGTCCACGAGGATGCGGCCCTGGGCGTTCGGCCACATCCCCAGAATGGTTTCGGCCAGCACGGTCTTGCCCTGGCTGGACATGGCCGTCACCTCGGCGAAATCACCGGGTGCAAGGGTCATGGATATGGACCGCAGGATCGGCGCGCGGGTCACGGGGGATCGCACGCTGACGGCATCCAGCACGAGGCGCGCGCCGGTGTCGCCGCGCTGATCGCGGTAGCCGTCGCGCATGTCGGCGGCACGGCGCGACAGCAGGCTGCGCAGCCGGGTCCAGTGATCGCGCGCGGCCAGTGCCTGGGGGATGCCGCGCAGCATCTGGTCCACCGGCACCATCACGCGGGTCACCATGAAGGTGGCGGCGACCATCGCGCCCACGCTCAGGGTGCCCTGCAGGGCCAGGTAGGCGCCCATGGCCAGCACCGAATACCGCGTCACCATGACCACGACCCTGGACATGGCCTCGAACCAGCCGACCCAGTCGCGCAGCGTCACCGATGCATCGCGCGCCGCATTGCGACGCTGCGACCAACGGGCGTGAAAGCCGGTGGTCATGTCCTGTCCGCGCAAGGTCGTGCGCGACACCGCCAGAAGGTTGCGCAACTCGCCCACCTGTGCGCCGGCACGGGCCGCGGTCCGCTGTCGGTCGCCCATGAACATGGCCTGCACCGCGTACATCACCGCAAGGATCGCCAGCCCCCCCATGCAGACCCAGGCCAGCACCGGGCTGAGCAGGAAGACCACGAACAGGAACATCGGGCACCACAGGAAATCGAAGATCGCGATCAGCGAGCTGGAGTGGAAGAACCCGCGCAGCCCGTCGACCTCGTCCATTCCCACCGTCGGCTTGGTCTTGCTGTGGGTATAGATCTCGTTGCGGCCCGCCGAGGCGAACAGCACCTCCTCCATCTCCTCCTGGAAGCGGGCGCCCATGCGGCCCAGCATCCGCCGGCGCGCATAATCGAGAACCCCCAGAACCAGCAAGAACCCCAGCAGCAGCGCGAACAGCGCCACCAGCGTCTCGACCGACCGCGACCCCAGAACGCGGTCATAGATCAGCAGCATGAACAACGGCCCCGTCAGCCGCAGCACGTTCACGAAGAAGCTGACGAACAGGGCAAAACCCAGCAGCGGCGCCGACCGCCGCAGGTCGGCACGCGCCGCCCCCTCCAGTCGTCGGGCGGATTTCATGGCCCCACCCGCAGACGACATCCGCAGGGCGGGGCCTGCGACGAGGGGACGGGCGGGGCGGCTGGCCGGATCACTTCTTCGTCTGGTTGATGTTGAAACTGACGATGATGCGGTTCGCGTCGTCGCCTTCGGCGGTGGACATGTTGGGATCCACCGCATGGTACAGCCAGCTGGGAAAGATCAGCATCCGGCCCGCGCGCGGGGTGAACCGCACCTTGGTCCAGTTCTCCTTGCTGCGCTTCTTGTTGGGCTGGAACTTGGCCTGGTTCATCAGGTGCACGGTGCGCGGCTCGATGAACTCGATGTCGCCGCTCTTCTCGGGGGCCTGGATGTAATAGACCCCGGACCACAGGCAGGACGGGTGCACATGGGCGCGATTTGCACTGCCCGGCGGGTTGATGATCGACCACATGGTGCCGATCGACAGGCGGTGATCGGTGGAATAGCCCAGATCCTCGGTGATCTTCTCGCCTGCGATCTTCACGGCGGTGACCAGTTCGGCGAAATCCTTGCTCTTGTGCAGGTTGTTGTGGCTGTGCCAGCCGCCCAGCTGCGGCAGGTTCGACCGGGAGATCCCTTTCCGGTCCCGCTCGCGTTCGGCATAGATGTTGCTGATCAGCCGCGCGTTCATCTCCTGCGGGTCGGGCAGGTCGATCTGAAAGATCATGGTGGGGAAATACGTGCGTCTTACGAACTTGAGATCTTCGGGCGACATGTGTGATGGACCTTCGATGATAGTGCAGTGGTTCAATACGGGGCATTGTAAAAAGGGTTTGGGCAGGAATGGGCGGGGCCGATCATGGACGACCGTCGTCCCCCTGCCTGACGTTACGGTAGACGAAGGCCTGCGCAATTTTCAAGAAAATGCTGCGTTTTGACCGCTCCGGCGCCCACCATGGCCCAGTGGCTGGGGCGGCACGGACTGACGGCGGGGACCTGCGCGGCGCTGCTGCGCGCAACGGTTCCGCCCACGGTCCTGCCCCCGTTGCGGGCAGGGAATGCGCCCGTCATCCCGGATGGTCCCGCCATCTGGGCGTGCCTGCCGGATGCCCTTGCGGGACAGCTGCCGATGCTGCGCGCCGAGATCGCGCGGACGGCGCGGCAGACCACCGTGGTCTTCGACCCGGGCGGCACGCGCCACCCCGTTGCCCTGACCCTGGTGGACGTGCCGCCGGCGGGCGGGGGGCAGGGGGGGCCACTGGTGGTCTGTCCGACCGATGGCACGGTCACGGACGTCCTGGCCCTGGCGCATGAGTTCGGCCACGCCCTGAACCACGTGGCCGCAGGGGCGCAGCCCATTCAGCCCCCCATGACGCGCGAGGTCTGCGCCTTCGCCTGCGAGGCGTTGATCCTGCGCGGTCTGCCCACCCCCCTGTCGGATGCGGCGCAGGCCCTGCGGCTGCGCCACGGTGCGCGTTATCTGGGGGCGGGGCGGCGGCGGCTGCTGACGGCGCTGACCACGCCCGGCGCGCCCTATGACTACGGCTGGAACTATCCGCTGGCCTGGGGACTGGCGCGGGCGCTGATCCGGCCCGCGGCCCTGCCACTGCTGGCGGATCTGCTGGCGGCGCGCGTCACCCTGGCGGGCGTCGTCGATGCCTTGCCGCCGGACGCGATGCCGCAGGATGGCTGAAGCGGGTACGTTGACAGCCGCCGGTGGCGGCTGACAGGGTGCGCGCAGCGGACATGTGCCCTGACCGGCACGGGGTGGGACGGAGGCCGCAGTCGATGCGCCGGATCGCGATGCTGATGGTCAGCCTGCTGGCCCTGACCCTTGCCGTGGGCGCCCGCGCCCAAAGCCGGGATGCCTTGCCCGTGGCGGCGCAGGATGCCCTGCTGCATGTGATCGCGCATGAGATCGGGCATGCCGTCCTGCGGGAATTCGACCTGCCCATTCTTGGCCCCGAAGAGGCGATCGCCGACGATTTCGCCACGGTATACCTGCACATGATGCTGCCCGGTCGCCTGCCCGCCATCGTCGCCGCCCATGCCCGCCACACCATGGCCGACGACGATGTCCCCGGCCCGTTCAGCGAATACCGCTCGGACAGGCGGCGGGCGGGGCGCGCCGTCTGTCTTGCGTACGGGCTGGACCCGGATCGCCATGCGGGACTGGCACGGGATTTCGGGCTCGGGGGGGCGGCGGCGGCCACCTGCCGCGATTTCGCCACCGAGGTGGCGCGCGGCTGGCGACGCACTCTTGCGCCCTACCTGATGCCGCCGGATGCGCGTGTGACGGAGGTGGGGATGACGGTCGACGACGGCGATCCCATGGCCCGGGCCTTCGCCGACAGCCCCGCCCATGCCGAAGCGGAACGCCTCCTGCGTGCCATCGACTGGCATTCGCGCGTCACCCTAGCGCTGTCGCAATGCGACGGATCGGCGGGATGGTCGCGGGGCGAGCGGCGCATCACCGTCTGCGGCGCCTATATCGCCCGCCTCGCGCGCCATTTCGATCTCTGAGGTCGGATTTCCCGTCCGATTGCCCCACGTCGTTCTGGACGCTGTCATCTTCCCCGATCAAGGTGCAGGACGGCGTGTCCGTCATCGATTTTCCTTGCAGGTTCATATGGATCCCATCATAGCCGTCATCCCCGCCCGCGCCGGCAGCGAGCGTGTCAGGGACAAGAACACCAGACCCTTCGCGGGCATTCCCGGCGGTCTGCTGGAATTGAAGCTCAATCAGCTGCACAAGGTGCCCGAGGTGGACCAGATCATCGTGTCCAGCAACGATGCCAACGTGCTGGAATATACCGCCCGGTTCGGACGCGAGGTCGACGGTCGGGTCGTCGCGCTGGAACGTCCCGATGAGCTGGGCCGCGGCTCCACCCCCATGAGCGATTACATCGCCTATTCCGCCACCCTGTCCGAGGGGGGCGTGCAGCTGATGACCCATGTGACCCATCCGTTCGTCACGTCCGGGGTGTTCCGCGATCTGATCGCCGCATGGCGCGTGGCCGCCGAGGAGGGATGCGACAGCTTGCTGACGGTGACGACGCTGCACAAGTTCATCTGGGATGCCGATGGTCCCTACAACTACGACAACACGGTCGAGAAATGGCCACGCAGCCAGGACATCAAGCCCCTGTTCGAGGTCAACCACGCGGCCTACCTGATGCCCTTCGCCCGCATGCGCGAGATGGGCGACCGGGTCGGGACGGCGCCGAGGCTGCACCCGCTGGACGAGCGGACCGCCATGGACATCGACTGGGAGGATCAGTTCACCCTGATGTCCGACATCGCCCTTGCGCGAAAGGCGCGCGGGATCGACCTGACCTAGCCATCGCCCGACCGCAGACGGGCCGCCCTGTCGGGGCGGCCCGCTGCGGTTTCGGTCCGGGTGCGTCAGACGAGGTCGAAGGTGCCCGAGGCGAGCTGGATGTTGATGTCCGTCTGGCCTGCCCCGTCGACGAGGGCCCAGATGATCTGACCGGTGGGGACATAGATCACGAAGGCCTCGTCCACGGCGCCCGACCCCGCGGTGGGGGTGGTCGCAAGGTTGACCTGGAAGTTGGCGGCGGTGGCGCTGGCCGGGCCGCCGAACACCAGAACGTCCCCTTCGGAGGCGTCGTAGTCCTGGATCCAGTCGCTGCCGTGATCGCGGATGCCCAGGTGGAAGAACCGGTCGCCGCCGTCCCCCCCGCTCATCCGGTCGAAGCCGAAGCCGCCGTTGATGAAGTCGATGCCGTCGCCCCCCGACAGAAGATCCCCCAGCGACCCGCCCGTCAGGGTGTCGTTCCCGGCCCCGCCAAGCACGAAATCCGCGCCAGCCCCCCCGGCAATGGAATCGTTGCCCGCGTCGCCGCGCAGCTCATCGTTGCCATACCCGCCGTCGATGGTGTCGTCGCCCGCGCCGCCATAGATCAGATCGCGCAGGTCGGTACTGGCGTCGCCGCCCGTGATCACGTCGTTGCCCTCGCCGCCGATCAACGTGTCGTTGCCGTTGCCGCCGCGCAGGGTGTCATTGCCCGCCAGACCGTCCAACCGGTCGTCGCCATTGTCGCCCAGCAGCAGGTCATCGCCCGACGTGCCATCCGTGATCACGGAAGGCACCGCCGTTTCGGCGATCAGTTCGGCAGGGGTCAGGGTCTGGCCGAACACCTCTATGCGTTCGATGCCGTACAGGATGTCGGGAACGCCCCCCGCGACCGACAGGGCCAGACCGTTGCCGATGGCATATGTCACGATGCTGGTCAGATCCACGTCGCCGTAATCGGCAAGGTCGTCACCGGCCCCCCCGTCCAGCGTGTCGCCGCCGACGAAACTGGCCACGAGGGTGTCGTTCCCGATACCGGTCGACAAAAGCTGCGATCCCACCGAACCGATCGCCAGATCATCCTCCGAAACAGACAGCAGGGCAGGCACCGTCGCGGGGTCTATCACGTCGCCCGAGGCGAAACCCGACCCGGCCGCCGCGGGGCCGATCGATGAGACCATGTCCAGAAAGGCATTCGCCTGCGCCTCCGTGTTCAGGCTCGGAAGGGGCGTTCCGCCAAGCTGAATCAGGTAGTCGACCGACCGCCCGGTAAGGTCGGACAGCCCGAGGGTGATGACATAGCTGACGTTGCTGCTGCCCCAGACGATCTGTCCGGCTTCGGCGTAGGTGAAGGGCGGAACGTCGAATTCCTGTGCGCTGAGCGACAGCTCGTTGGTCGAGATGGCGAGGACGATATCGTCGTTGAACACGATATCGTCGAAGGCGAACCCGTAGACCTGCGTGGTCTCGTAGATCAGGCCGGGCGCACCCTGTGCGAGGGAAAAGGACACCGGCGACGTGATCGCCCCGCCAAAGTTGTCATCCGCATCGTAAAGCATTGCCAAGGCGTCGAAAGTATATGTCGTCACGGTGATACCTCACTCGGGAATGCAGGGGCGCGATCGTTGACGCCGGGATACCCCGACCGCCTTTCGGCATCAATGCGGGATCACGCCGCAAAGTCCGTCCACACCCCTTGCCGATGCGCGATGCGGGGATGCCGGATGCATCGATGCCGGCGCCGAAGACCGACCGCCCGGCGGCAGTGATGCAAATAGATGGTTAACGTATATCTCGGTTACGTGAACCGTGTTACCCTTGCCGCATATCACGGGGATTGGGAGGTCGCCGTTTTATCAATTTTCCGGGGGGACATACCAATGCTAGATCCAAGCCTTTACACGACCGTGCTCGACAACACGCTGCTGCCCTATGGCCAGAACCTGCTGGCACAGGGTGACGACAACGAGGAACTGTTCGACATCTCGGAGATTTTCGAGGACGGATTCTCCTTTGGCAACCGTGTCTTCACGGAACTGTTCCTGGCCACCAATGGCGGTGTGTCCTTCCTCGATCCCGACGTGTCTGCCGGGGCGCGTTTCGAGACCGGCGGCACCCGCTATGTCATCGCGCCCTTCCTCGATGATCTGGACAACCGGACCCTGCCCCCCGGTGCCGATCCCGGCATCTATTTCGACACCAACACGGACCGCGATTCCATCGTGGCCACATGGGTCGGCGTCGGCATCTTTCCCAACAACATCACCGCACCCAATACCTTCCAGCTGGAGATCATGGACCTTGGCGAGGGCGACGCCGAGATCATCTTCCGTTACTCGGACATGGGCAATGCCCGCACTGACACCTTTCAGATCGGCGCCATCGCCGAAGGGTTTCCGGCGCTGTTCCTGCGTGGCGGCACCGCCGGTGATGCGGTTGGCACGGCTGCCGATATAGACACGCTGACCGGCAATACGGGCGTCACCGGCGTCTGGCAGTTGCGGGTGATCGACGGCCAGTTGCAGGTCGACGACCTGCTGGGCACCGATACGGTCGGCAACGGCAACGCCAACACCATCAACGGCACCGCCTTCAACGACCGCATCGCGGGCGGCGCGGGCAACGATACCATCTCGGGCCTTCAGGGCATCGACCGTTTGTCCGGCGACGCGGGCAACGACAGCCTGCTGGGGGGCGACGACGACGACATCCTGCGCGGCGGCGACGACAACGACATCCTGCGCGGCGAGAACCAGAACGACAGCCTGTTCGGCGATGCGGGCGACGACAGCCTGTTCGGCAACTCCGGCACCAACGAGCTGGACGGCGGCGCGGGCGCCGACAGTCTCGATGGTTCGGGGGGGACGTCCTTCGCCGCCTACGGCAGCGCGACCGAGGGCCTGGTGATCAGCCTGTCGACCCCCGCCACCAACAGCGGCGATGCGGCGGGCGACACCTACAACAACCTCGTGGGTATCATCGGGTCGGGGTTCAACGACACGATCACCGGCAACAACAGCGCCAACCAGCTGCGCGGCAGCGCGGGCGACGACGTCATCGACGCGTTGAACGGCACCGACCTGGTGTTCGGCGACGCGGGCGACGACACCCTTCTGGGCGGCAGCAGCGCCGATACCCTGGTAGGCGGGACCGGCGCCGACAACCTGAACGGCGGCGCCTCCAACGATTTCGCCAGCTATCAGCAGGCGACGATGGGCCTGATGGCCGATCTGGCCGATGCCTCGGCCAATACCGGCGAGGCGGCGGGCGACACCTATGTCAGCATCGAGGGTCTGCTTGGCGGCATGGGCAACGATACCCTGGCCGGTTCCGCCAATGCCGATACCCTTTCGGGCCGCGAAGGCGATGACATGCTCATCGGTCGTGACGGCAACGACGTCCTGACGGGCAACGAGGGCAACGACACCCTGAACGGCGGCCTGGGCGGCGACAACCTGAACGGTGGCGGCGGTGACGGCGATGTCGCGTCCTATGTGGATGCGACCGCCGGGCTGACGGCGGATCTGTCCAATTCCGCGGGCAACACCGGCGAGGCGACAGGCGACAGCTATTCCGGCCTCGAGGGCCTGATCGGATCCGCCTTCGGCGACACGCTGGAGGGCGATGGCGGCAACAACATGCTGATGGGCGGCGACGGCAGCGATCGCCTGATCGGCAACGACGGTCAGGATACCCTGATCGGCGGTGCCGGGGCCGATACCCTGCTGGGTGGAAACGGCGTCGATACGGCCGATTACTCCAGCGCTGCCTCGGGCGTCAGCGCCAGCCTGTTCGACCCCTCCGGCAACACCGGCGATGCACGGGGTGATACCTACTCCGGCATCGAACAGCTGATCGGTTCCGAATTCGCCGATACGCTGGGCGACGGCACCGGGGCCAACGGGCTGTTCGGTCTGGGCGGTGACGATCTGTTCGTGGCCCGGACCGGCCCCGACAGCTACAACGGCGGCGACGGCATCGACACCATCACCTTCGAGAACCTGACCACCTTCGTGTCGATCGACATGGAGGATTCCTCCTCCAACGCAGGCAGCGCGACGGGCCTGAACCTGACGGAGGTCGAGAACATCATCGGCACCATCGCCGCCGACGATATCGCGGGCGACGGTCAGGACAACATGCTGGTCGGCGGCGGCAACAACGACACCCTGATGGGCCGCGATGGCGACGACACCCTGTCGGGCGGGGCCGGCAACGACAGCATGACGGGGGGCGCGGGGGCCGACAGCTTCATGCTCACGGCAGGTATGGGCGACGATACCGTCACCGATTTCACGCTCGGCACCGATATGCTGGACATGTCCGCGCTGACCTCGGCCGAGATGTCGGGCATCACCTATGGCACCAACGGCGCAGGCGACCGGGTCGTGACGCTGGCCGATGGCGGCACCCTGACCCTGACGGGCGTGCCCCGCAACGTCGAGGCCACGGGCACCCCCACGGTCACCGGCACCGCAACCCAGGGAGAGACCCTGACCGCCGCCGCCGGAGATATCGCGGATGTCGACGGGTTGGGCACCTTCGCGACCCAGTGGCTGCGCGGCGGATCCGAGATCGCGGGTGCGACCGGCGATACCTATGTCCTGACGCAGGACGATGTCGGGGCTATCATCTCGGCCCGGATCAGCTTTACCGACGGCTACGGCAGCGATGAGGCCCGGACATCGGCCGGGACCACCGCCGTCGCCAACGTCAACGACCCCGTCAGCGGATCGGTGACGGTTTCGGGCACGCTTGCCCAGAACGGCGTCCTGACCGCCGACACCAGCGGCATCAGCGACGCCGACGGCATCTCGGGGCCCATCGCCGTGCAATGGACACGCGACGGCGTCGACATCGCGGGGGCCACCGGCAATACCCTGACCCTGACACAGGCCGATGTGGGCGGACAGATCGCCGCGCGTGCCAGCTATACCGACGACTTCGGCGCCGCCGAACAATCGGTCAGCGGCACACTGGGCCCGGTGCAGAACGTCAACGACGCCCCGACCGGGGCCGTCATCCTGATCGGCATGACCACCGTGGGGCAATCGTTGCAGGCGGTCGTCGACGACGTCGATGACATCGACGGGATCTCCGGCCCTATCACGGGTCAGTGGCTGCGGGGGGGAACGGAAATTCCCGGCGCCACGAACGATACCTATGTGCTGACCGCCGCGGACGTCGGGCAGGTCCTCTCCTACCGGGCCAGCTATACCGACGATGGCGGCACCGCCGAGACGGTGACCAGCGGCACGTCCTCGGTGGTGGTCAGCGGCAACCTGCTGATCAACGGCACCCCGGACGCCGACCGCCTCGTGGGGGGCACCGGTGACGATACGATCAACGGCAACCTCGGGGCCGACACCATCATCGGCGACGCGGGCAACGACCTGATCACGGGCGGACCCGACGCGGGCGACCTGCGCGACGTGGTCTTTGCCGGCGCGGGCGACGACACCGTGCGCGGCGGATCTGGCAACGACGAGCTGCGCGGCGATGCCGGCAACGACAGCCTCGAAGGCGGCATCGGCGCGGATTTCGTGCTTGGCGGGGCCGGGAACGACACCCTGACGGGCGGGTCGCTGGGGGATCTTCTGTCGGGGGGTGACGGCATCGACTTCATCAACGGCGGCTTCGGCTTCGACCGGATGAGCGGGGGGGACGGCGGCGACCGGTTCTTCCACCTGGGCATCCGCGATCACGGCAGCGACTGGATCCAGGACTACGATGCCTCCGAAGGGGACGTTCTGGTATTCGGCGGCCCGGCCAGCGCCACCGCCGCCAACTTCCAGGTCAACCTTGCGACCACCCCCACCGCGGGGTCGGGCGCCGTGGACGAGGCCTTCGTGATCTATGTCCCCACCGGTCAGATCATCTGGGCCCTCGTCGACGGGGCAGGCCAGACGGACATCAACATCCAGCTCGCCTCGGGCACCTTCGACCTCGTCTGACGCACCCGGACCAAAACCGCAGCGGGCCGCCCCGACAGGGCGGCCCGTCTGCCTGTGGCGCGCGGGGTCAGGCGGATCCCGCCTGATCCGGTCCGAACGTCAGGAAATAAGGCTCGAACTGGCCGATCCGGCACAATCTGTCGTAGTCATGGATCTGCACGCGCCCGTCACGGACGGTGCAGGACGCGCCTTCGCGCAACTCGCGCATGACGCGGTTGACGTGGACGGCGGACATGCCGCAGGCCTCGCCCAGGTCGGCCTGCGTCAGGGGCAGGTCGAACCCCGTGGGATCGGCCAGATCGGCCAGCATCAGGCGGCTGTGCATTTCGCACAGGAAATTCGCCACCCGGCCGGAGGCCCGCAACGCCCCCACGCGGAACGACCAGTACCGATGGATCGCCGCGTCGAGCTGGGTCTGCCCCCACAGCGCCAGCGCCGTCTCGGGACGGTCCTGCATGAGGGCGCGCAGCTTGTCATGGGGCAGAACCGCCATGCGCACATCGGTCATCGCCGTGACGTCATGGTCCAGCGTGCCCAGCGGAAAGCTGTGCAGATCGACGAAATCGCCCGGAATTTCCAGCGCCACCAATTCGCGCAGGTCGCGGTGCGGGCCGGGCACATGACGCCCCACCCACCCGTCGAGCAGCAGCAGGCTGCGGTCCAGCGGATCGCCCTTGCGACTGATCAGGGATCGGGCGGACCATGTCTCGATCCCGGTGCAGCAGGCCACGACGGCCTCCCAATCGGTATCGGACAGGCGGGCGGACATGCCGCGTCGGGTCGGAGGGGTGGTGATCGGGGTCATTTCAACGTCCTGACGCGCGGTCGTGAAAGGGGCTGTCGGCGGCGGCACGGGCCTGCGGCTGGGTGTCACCATGTCAGGCCACGAGACTGGCGTGCGAGGCGGCCGGGTGCAACGGGGGCAGTTCGTGCGGGGCGAAGCGGCGCCCTGTGGGGGGCGCGGGCCGGGCGGCGCGCGCGGCATCATACAGCGCCTCGGCCCGCTGTCCCATCCGGTCGATGGTGAACAGGCGTTCGACCCGGTCGCGGGCGGCCCCGCGCGACAGCGTCAGCGCCCGCGTCAGGGCCTGCGCGAGGGCGGGGGCATCGTCGGGCGGCGCATAGGTGCCGGCGGGGCCGACCACCTCGCGGACCGCGCCCATGTCGATGCAGGCGACGGGCAGGCCGGTGGCCATCGCCTCGATCGCGGCAAGGCCGAAGGGTTCGTCCCACAGCGGGGTGAACAACAACGCCGAGGCGCGCCCGACCTGCACGGCAAGGTCCGGGCCCGCCAGGTGTCCGCCATAGCGGATGTCGCCGCCCAGATGCGGGACGACGCGGTCCTGGAAATAGTCGCGGTGTTCGACCGTGCCGAAGATGGTCAGGGGCACACCGGCCAGACGCGCGGCCTCTGCCGCCAGGTGGGTGCCCTTGGTCGGGGTGATCCGCCCGAACCACACGGCGCTGCCGTCGCCTTCGGGCACGAAGGGCCAATCGGCGGGATCGATGCCGTTGGGCAGGACCGAGGCCGCCTCCGGCGCGCCGTCCGGCCACCAGCGGGTCAGTTGCAGCGCCGAGGTCGCCGTCACCCGCGACCATGGCGCGGTGGCGTCATGGATCGCGCGACGCAGCACCTCGAACGGGGGCACATGCAGCGATGTCACCATCGGCAGGCCATGGGCCACCGCCAGCCGTGGCAGATAGCGATGCAGGCTGTTGTTGTGGATGATGTCGAAATCGCCCGCGATCAGATCGGCGCAGGCCCGCGCATGGGCCGCGTCCAGATGATCGGTCAGAACATCGGTGCCGTGGAACCGGTGCCACGGATAGGTGGCGTCGTAGTGGGTCTCCATGATCGGATGCACGGTGACACCCGGGGGCGCATGGGGGGCGCTGTCGCCCGAGGCGAACATCGTGACCTGATGGCCCCGCGCGGCGAGGTGCCGCGCAAGGTGCCAGGAATGCGCCTCCATCCCGCCGGCAAAGGGCGGGGCGATCGGGTGGCGCACATGGGCGATCAGCGCGATCCGCATCATTCGGCCGCGATGCGCGGGGCGGCGGGGGCAAGGAACTCCTCCTGCTCGCGGGTCATGCGCGCGTGCCATTCGGCCATCGTGCCCTCGGGCGGGGTATCGCCGTCCTGCGCGGTCCGTGCCGCGCGCCGCTCCCGCTCCTCCAGGAAACGGATCACGGGGCCGGTTGCGGCATAGGGCATGTCGGCCCGCTGTTCGCACAGCGCGAAATCCTCGGGGCCCGGTTCGCGCAGGATGCGCAGGCCATCGGGGCCGTTCTCGATCAGACCCATCATGCGGAACCCGTGCAGCCAGTGTTCCATGGTGCGGTGGCCCCATTTTCGGGCGAAGATCTCGGTGTTGCGCAGGATCGCCGGGATGTGGTGGATCGGCGGCATGCAATGGGCGTGGTGCTGGTGATAGGCGCGGGCGCCGCGCACCCACCAGATCGGGATGCCCTTGTCCTGCAGGGTCCGGCCGAAATCGGTGTCCTCGCCGCCATAGCCCTCGAACCGCTCGTCGAAGCCACCCGATGCAGCCCAGTCGTCGCGGTGCATCGCGAAGGTCAGCGACCAGAAGCAGCGGTAATCCTCGCACCGCTTGCGGGCCTCGGCGGGCGGCCCCTGCCGGTCGGAATGGCGCACGGCGACGGCATCGAACCCGTCGATCGTCCAGCCGGGGGCGGCGGCACCGGCGGGCAGGTACATGATTTCGCCCATGGTCAGCCCGTCACCCTTGCGGGTCTGGGCGGCGTAATCGTGCACGAGGTCGGGATGCGGGATGCAGTCGACGTCGAGGAACACCAGAACCTCCCCCCGGGCCGCCGCCCCGACCGTGTTGCGCGCGCGCGCCAGCGGCAGCTCATCGGCCGTGACGTGGATCTGGGTGATCGGGAAATCGGTGTCCGGCAGGTCGTCGTAGGGCGCGTCCTGCATCACCCCGATGATCAGCTCGCAGGGGGGGACGCTCTGGCGTGTCAGGCCCAGGATGACGTTGCGCAGATGCGCGTCGCGCCCACGGGCCAGTGTCAGGACGGAGACGGAGGGGGGTGTATCGGTCATGTGGAAACTCCGAGTGCAGGAAGGGGGGTATCGAGACGGGTGGCGAGATCCTCGAGCCAGCGCGCCACATGGGCGGCGGCGTCGGGGCGCACGAAGCTGCGTTGCAGATCCGGGTCATGGTCGGCGCGGGCACGGTCGATGGCGGCGCGCCACGCGGGCAGGGACGCGGGCAGGGCGGTCAGATGCGTCGCCACCCCGGCGGCCTGCAGGGCGCGGGCCTTGGCCACCTGTTCGTCGAAATAGCGCCATTCCGGCACGGCGATCCACGGTTTGCCCGCCGCGAGGATCTGCTGGCAGGTGGTATTGCCGGTGGAGGCGACGACAAGGTCGCAGGCGGCCAGGTGGTCGGGCACGTCATCGACCCACCCCTTGTGGCACAGGTTCGACGGCTCCGTCGCGTGCCAGTCGCGCGCAACCTGTCCCAGCGTGATCCACTGCGCCTGCGGCATCGCCCGCGCGCCCAGCGACAGGGGCGCCGCGGCAAGTCCGCTGCCCCCCCCGCCCGACAGCACGAGGACGACTTCGGCATCCCGGTCGATGCCCAGACGGGCGCGGGCCGTGTCCCGGTCGGGCAGGGCGGTGTCGACGCCAAGGCCCCCGGCGAACACCGATCTGGCGCGCATGTCGGGCGTCCAGTCGGGCTGTGCCAGCCGTGCGTCGCAGGGCACGATCAGACCGGCGGCCCCGTCATAGGCGGCGCGGTGCCCGGGATCGGTCCGGTCGCCATGCTGCAGGACCTTGACGTGGGGCACGGAACAGATGCGCGCCAGCTGGGCCACCTCGGCGCTGACGTCGCAGATGATGCAGACCGGATCGGCCTCGGCGAACCAGCCGGCGATGCGGCCCATGGCGCGGCGGATGCCGGGCCAGCCGACGGGCGCGCAATGCAGGGTATCGGGCGTGGCGATCCAGTCGGCGGAGCGTTCCTCGCCCGTGGGTTCGAACAGGGACGGGATCTGCACGACCGTCGCCGACGGCGGCAGCGCGGGCAGGATGTCGGGGCGCGCACAGAACAGCGTCACGGGCCGGTCGGACGGCAGGGCGTGGACGATGGCGGCGGCCCGTTCGGCATGGCCGCGCCCCTGGTGGTGCAGGAAATACCCGATGGGCCGCGCGACGGGGTCCGGGCGGGACCCGCGGGGAAGATCGACGAAATCCCTCATGCAACGCCCGCCAGATCGGGGGAGCGGTGCAGCCCGGCCTCGGCCAGCCCTTCCAGCACGCCTGCGGCATGGCGCGCGCGCGCACGGTAGAGGCCCGGACGACGGGGCAGGTCGTCCAGCTCGGGCAGGGCATTGCCCACGACGATGCCGCGCCCGCATGTGGTCAGCATGTCGATGTCGTTCCCGCTGTCGCCCGCGACGATGCAATCGGCGCGCGTCAGGCCGACCGCACGGGCATAGGCCTCGATCGCGGCGGCCTTGCCCGCGTGGGGGGGCAGGATGTCGATCAGCCGACCGTGCGACGGCACCACGCGCAGGCGCAGGCCCGCCCGGCCAAGGTGATCGCCAAGGCGGGCCGCCTCCCGTGCGGTGCCGAAACAGGCCAGCTTCCAGCGGCGCTGTTCGATCATGGGTTGCAGGGTGGCCCCCGCCGCGCGCAGGGCGTCCAGCACCGCGTTCCGGTCCCAGTCGCGCGACACCTGCGCCGCGAAATCCGGGCACAGGGCAAGCCGGCCACCGTTCTGCGGGCGGTGGAGTTCGGTCCCGACGGCGGTGATCCAGGCGTCGGGGTCGGGCAGGGACCAGTCGGCAAGGACGGCGCGCGCCTCGCTGATGCTGCGCCCGGTGGCGACGACGAAGGGGATGTCGCGGCCACGGTTCCAGTCGGCAAAGGCCCGGACGCCCACCGCACAGCCGGTCAGCGTGCCATCGATGTCGCAGGCAAGGATCCGGCGCGGCGCGGCAATGGTGCGCGGCGCCCGGCGCAACCCGCGATAGACCCGCTGCGCCCGGTCGGCCCAGCGGTCCCAGTCGAAGGCGTCGATGTTGTCGCGCCCCGCCCACGACGCGGCCGCCCATGCCGCGCGGTCGCCCAGCAGGTCGGCGATCGCGCCGCCGATGGCATTGCGGTCCTGCGGCGCCACCAGCGTGCCGTGACCCAGCGTTGCAAGGATGTCGACCGGGCCGCCGCGGTTGGTCGCAACCACCGGCAGGCCCGCGTTCGCGGCCTCGAGCAGGGTCAGGCCGAAGGGCTCGTGCAGCGCCGGGTTGACGAAGACGCCGCCCCGCTGTTTCGCCAGGCGATACATCTGCGACACGACCTCGGGGGCATGGCGCGGGGGCAGGGCGATGCGGCCCGCGTGGGGCGCGGCCAGCGCCTCCATCTCGGCGATGACGGCGGCGGTCTCGGGGGTCTGGGCAATGCCCGCGCCGCGCTGACCGGCGAGGATCACGAGGTTCGCGTCATCCCGCAGGGTCGGATGCGCCAGATAGGCCTGCACCAGCGCGACGAGGTTCTTCTTGTGGACCGGCCGCGCGATGGCCAGGATCATCGGCCGTTCCGGCGCGTCCAGCAGGGGATCGACAAGCGCGCGGGCGGCGGCGGTGCCCGGCGCCGCATCGGGCAGGATGACGCCCGGCGGGATCCGGTGCGTCTGGGCGGCGACGTCGACGCCGTAGTCCTGCACCTGGCGCTCTGCCTCGTCGCGCGACGACACGATGACGGCGGCCGAACTGCGTAGGGCGGCGCGCTCCTCCGCGATGCGGGCCCGCAGGGCGCGCGACGGGCCACCGGCCATGCAGGTCGCCTTGTCGATCCCGAGGGAATGGGGGGTATAGACCACCGGGATGCCGTGGCGCGCGGCGGTCGCCCGGACCACCGCGGCGGCATCCGCGAAATGCACGTGGATGACGTCGGGCCTTGGCATCATGCCGTCGATCAGCCTGACAAAGGCCTGTTTCAGGGCGGGGCGGGCGGCGGCCAGCCCCTCCTTGGCAAGATAGCGGCGGTCGTCGGTGGCAAGGCGCAGGATCCGCGTCTTGGCATCGATCCGCTGGGTCGTCCGGGCAAAATCCGCGCCCAGTGACGGGTCATCGAAGGCGCGGGTCACGATGTCGATGCGATCCACGTCCGGCCGCCGCCCCTGCGCCAGCGCCGCCCCGAGGATATAGGCGATATGGCCGCCGGTATCGTCGGTGAGGCCATAGGGGACGTCGGGATATGTAAGACAGCCCCCAAGGGCGACATGGACGATGTGCATCGCGTCCTCCTGTTTGCGGTGAATCAGAAACGGCATCCGTGCCATCCCGGTTCCGGCGCAGGCTGGACCAAGGACGCGATTGACCGGCCTGACCGGGACATGCGACCAACAAAAATAAGAGCTTAGGGCTAACATGCTGGGATATTGATATATGTTATCCTCTAATGATTTGACGCGGGGGCATCGGTACCTATTCGTCGGGGGTCTGCACCGGTCGGGGACCAGCCTTGTCGCGCGCCTGATCGCGGGCCTGCCCGGTGTCGCGGGCATCGAAGGCGCCCCGGTACCCGAGAACGAGGGCGCCTATCTTCAGGGGGCCATTCCCCATGACGCCCTGTCGGGGCGACCGATGCATTTCGCCACCGACCCGGAACAGCACCTGACCGAGGCGCATCCGTTGAACCGGTTGGAAACACGCCTGCGGCTGGAAGCGGACTGGGCGCCGTGGTTCGGGCCGGGCGCCTGGCGGGTCGAGAAATCGCCCGTGAACCTGACCCGGATGCGCCTGTTGCAGCAGCTGTTCCCCCTGTCGCAGTTCGTCGTCATCCTGCGCCACCCCGAGGCGGTGGCCGGGGCGGTCGCGAAATGGGTCGATGCCCCGGCCCCGGCATTGATCGACCATTGGCTCGGGGCGCAGGCCCGCATGGCCGCGGATCTGGACCGGCTGCATGCCGTCATGGTGCTGCGCTACGAGGATGTCACCGAAACCCCCGAGGCGACCCGCGCCGCCCTTGGCGCGTTCCTGTCGCTGTCGGCGTCACCGGGATCCGGGGACGAGGCGATCACGAACCGCAACGGCGATTACGCGGGGGCGCAGCGGATGACCCCGGCGCAGGCGGCCGATGCCGCGCGGTGGGGATACCGTCCGGGCCTTGGCGTCGATGCGGATTGGCGGCCGGTCCTGCGCCACCCCCTGCGTGCCGTGCGCATGGCCACGCAGGCCGCCCTGTCGCGCGACACCGTGGAAGGCATCGGCAGGGATTGATAAATGATACCCCCCGGAACCGATGTCCGGGGCGGCGGCTTATCGGCTTAGCAACTCACCCGAGGAGAGACCGATGACCCAGAGAAGCGAAGCCCTGCATACCCTTCTGACCCGCCTGCTGGACAGTCGCGCAGGCTATGAGGAGGCGATCGAATACGTCGACACGCCGTCCCTGAAATCCACGATGTCCGACCTGATGGAGCGTCGTTCCCGCAACGCCGCCGAGGTGCGCGGCTATCTGGAGCAGCTGGGCGAAACGGTGGACGACGACCGGTCCCTGCTGGCCCGTGCGCACCGCCTGTTCATCGGCTTCAAGGATGCCGTGACGGGCAAGGACGACGATGCCGTGCTGGCCGAAGTCGTGCGCGGCGAAAAGACCCTGCGCGACGCCTATGACGAGGCGATCACCGCCGCCGGCGGCAACGATCCGGAGTTCGACTTCCTCGTCGCGCAGCACGACAGCCTGAACCAGGCGATCCACGAGTTGGAGCCGCGTCACCGGGACGCCGCCTGACAGGCGCGCATCGCGACGCGACATGGCCCGCCCCGGTGATGGGGCGGGCCATGTGCGTTTGTGGGCCGGAACGACGGAACCGCCGCGCGGTGATGCGCCGGCGGGGCCGTCCGGTGGCGATCAGGCCGGCAGGCTGCCTGCGGGGGGCACGGCAAGGGGGCCGACATGGTCCGCCGCCTGCGTCGCCCCGGCGGGGGGCAGCATCAGCGTATCGTCATCCGTCGCCGTGCCGGGTGCCAGGTAGGACCGCAGGTTTCCGGCGGCAAGGGACAGGGTATGCGCCGTCATCTCGGCGGCCATTGCCGATGGCAGGACGGTTGCGGCGATCATCTTCTGCAGGGGGGTGGTCATGGGAATATCCTCATGTGTCAGGGGGGCGGGGGGTCACGGGGCCCAAACGCGCCGCACCGCGGCATTTGTTCCGGGCAAACCGGGGGCATTGATATCTATCAATCCCGGCGATCGTGGCGGACCCCTTTGCCCGCCACGGGCGTTGCCTTCGCATTCCCCCCCCCGAAAGCGGACCGCCCCATGACCGAGATGACCGTTGACACCACGACGGGCGAGGATCTGCCCCGCTGCCTGAAGATTGCCGAGGATCTGCATACCGGCGACCTGATGGTGCACGAGGACCATGGCCTCGGCCGGTTCGCGGGCCTCGACACCGCCGCCGGGTCCGAGGTGATCCGGCTGGAGTTCGCCGAGGGGGCCTCCCTCCTCGTGCCGGTGACGGAGGCCGGGACCCTCTGGCGCCACGGCAGTTGCGATACCGGCATGGCCCTCGACGATCTGGGCGGATCCGCGTGGAAACGGCGCAGCGCGACCCTGCGCCGCCGGGTGTCGCGGGCCGCCGGGCGACTGGTCCGCGCCGCCCGCGCCCGCGAGGCCGCCGAGATGCCGGTGATCGAACCGGGGGGCGCCGCGGTCGACCATGTCGCCGCCGGTTTCCGGTGGGAGGAAACGCCCGACCAGCAGGCCGCCATCGACGCCATTCTGAGCGATCTCGCGTCCGGGCGGGGGATGGACCGCCTGCTGGTCGGGGACGTCGGGTTCGGCAAGACCGAAGTGGCGCTGCGTGCAATCGCTGCCGCCGCGGGGGCCGGGGTGCAGGTTGCCGTTCTGGCGCCCACCACCATCCTCGTGCGCCAGCACCTCGAGACGCTGACCGACCGTCTTGCGGGGACCGGCCTGACGGTCGCGGGCCTGTCGCGGCTGGACCCGCCCGCCGCCGCGCGCGATGTCCGCGACCGCCTGCGCGCGGGCCGGATCGACGTCGTCGTCGGCACCCATGCCCTGCTGACCCCGGCGACGGCCTTTGCCGACCTCGGCCTGATCGTCGTCGACGAGGAGCAGCGCTTCGGCAAGGCGCACAAGACCCGCCTGCGCCGTCTGACCGAGGGGGCCCATGTCCTGTCGATGACGGCCACGCCGATCCCCGGCAGCCTGCAACAGGCCCTGATCGGGATACAGGACCTGTCGGTCCTGGCCACGGCCCCGACCCTGCGACACCCCGTCCGGACGGCGCAGGCGCCTCTGACCGATGCGGTCCTGCACGATGCCCTGACGACCGAACGGGCGCGGGGCGGGCAAAGCTTTGTCGTGGTACCCCGGATCGCGGATATCGACGCGGCGCGCGACCGGATCGCGCGGGCCTGTCCCGACCTGTCGCTGCGCGTCGTTCATGGCGATCTGTCGGCGCGGGACCTGGATGCGCAGATGCGGGCCTTCGCGGAGGGCGACGGGGATGTCCTTCTGGCGACGACGCTGATCGAATCCGGGCTGGACGTGCCGCGCGCCAACACGATGCTCGTCCTGCAACCCGAGCGGTTCGGCCTGACGCAGCTGCACCAGCTGCGCGGCCGCATCGGGCGCGGGGACGCGCAGGCCATCTGCCTTCTGCTGTCGGCCGGGACCGAAACCCGCACGGCGGATGCGCGGCGCCGGCTGGACACACTGGTGCGGCAATCGGGGCTGGGCGCGGGCTTTGCCCTGTCGCGCATCGACCTCGACCTGCGGGGGGGCGGCGACCCGTCCGGTGCGGATCAATCGGGCCATGACGCGCGGATCGGACCCGCGCTGCATGCCGATCTGCTGGCATCGGCCCTGCGGCGGGCCCGGGGCCTGCCCGCGCGCAGCCGCCCCGCCGTGCACCTGGAGGTGACGGCCCACCTGCCGGAGGCCTATGTCAACGACCCCGACACGCGGGCGACACTGTACAACCGGCTGGGCCATGCCCGCACCCTGTCGGACCTCGGGGATCTGCGCCACGAGGTGACGGCCCGGTTCGGCCCGATGCCCACGGCCACCGATGCGCTGTTCGACATCGCCGCCCTGCGCCTGCGCGCCGCCGACCTGGGGGTGGAGGGTCTGTCGGCAGGGCCGGAGGTGGTTGCCATCGACCTGCCGCGCGGGGCCTGCCCGGATCCCTTGCCGCAGTCCGTGACGCGCAGCGGTCGACGCCTGCTGCAACACGGGGATCACGCCGATTTCGCGGGCCAGGTTGCCGCCTTGTCCCGTGTTCTGGACGTGATCGCCGCGGCGCGGGCATAGGGGCGCAGACCCCTGTGCCCCGCCTGTCGGTAACTTTGATTATGTAAAAACCTGAACCTCACCCGACCCCGTCACCGCCGGGGATCGTCCGGGGACGATGCCTGCGCCGTTCTGGGGGGCAATCGGGTCCGGCGCTAGAATTTGCCCAAGGCCGCTGCGGCATAGAGGGACGCCTGCCCTGCATGCCCCTGCCGGTACAGGCCCAGCCGCCGGATCGCCGCAACCCGCCCCCATGGCCCCGCGTCCCGTGCGGCGGCAAAAGCCTCGACCAGGGCTGCGTTCTCGGGCGTCAGCAGGTCGCGCACCGCCATCAGGGCCGCAAGGTTCACGGTGTTCCAGCGCCCGTAGACCCCGCTCCACAATTGTGCCAGCCGCCGCCCCCGCGCGACGATGCCGCTGTTGGCCCCGATCAGGTTGGCGCCGTGCTGACGGTAGAGGGTCTGGGGTTCCACATCCAGCAGGATGCGCCCCCCCCCGCCGGTCACGATCTGATACAGCCACCAGTCATGCACGATCAGATCGCCGGTCCTGCCGGCGGCGGCCCGCACGAGGCGCGTCGCGGCCGCGTTCAGCACGATCGTGTTGCCCGTGGCGATGTTCTGGGTCAGCGCATTGCGGAACGACGGCGCCCTGGGCGGCAGGCGTGACGGCCTGCGCCGGACCAGATCACGGTCGCAGACCATGATCCGCGAACAATAGAGCGCAGGCGTGGCCGCATCCTCGGCGTCGAACGCGTCCAGCCGCGCCATGGCCCGTTCCAGCTTGCCGGGCAGCCAGACATCGTCCTGATCGGCGAAGGACAAGCGGTCGACCCCCTCGGGCGCGCGTTTGATCAGCGACAGGAAATTCGCGGCGGCCCCCTGTCTCGGTCCCGCGATCCGGGTCACCGGCAGGTCCGGATGCTGGATCAGAAACTCGTCCAGAATGGTCTCTGTTCCGTCGGTGGACCCGTCGTCGCTGACCACGATCAGGTCGGGACGCAGGCTCTGGGCGACGAGGCTGTCAAGCTGCGGGCGCAGCCACGCGGCGCCGTTGCACGTCGCCAGCAGGACGGCCAGACGAGGGGGGGCGATGCCGGTCATGGCCTGCCCCCCGGCAAGAACACGACCGGAGCGGCAGTAAAGGGGCAAAGCGACATTCAGACATCCCGAACCGGCGAACAGACCCGCTTCGGATACAGGTGGCGGCGAATGCAACACAAGGCACAACCCTGCCCCCGGCCCCGGGGCACCACCGACGTCACGCCAGCAGGTCCGTCTCCACCCCGCCGACGCGCAGGGTGATGGCGGCCTCGCCCATGCCGTCGACCAGCGCCCAGATGATCTGACCGGTCGGGCGATAGATGACGAAGGCTTCGCTCGTGCCCGCGTCGCCCGCGCTGGCGGTGTTGGCGACATTGATCTGGAACTGATCCGCCGTGGCCGCCCCGCCGAAGAGCAGGATATCCCCGTCGGCGGCGGAATAATCCTGAATCCAGTCGTTGCCGTGATCGCGGATGCCCAGATGAAAGAACGTATCCGCCCCCGCGCCGCCGTTGACCCGGTCGGACCCGAAACCGCCGTTTACGAAATCCATCCCGTCGCCGCCGAAGATCTCATCCCCGAAGGCACTGCCCGTCAGGGTGTCGTTGCCGGTGCCCCCGATCACGGTATCGGCGCCAAAGCCCCCGGCGATGTTGTCGTTGCCGGCATCGCCCCGCAGCTCGTCATTGCCATAGCCACCATCGATCGTGTCGTTGCCCGCGCCGCCAAACATCACGTCGCGCAGGTCGGCCGTCGTCGCGCCGCCCGTGATCACGTCGTTGCCCGCACCACCCAGAAGCGTATCGGCCCCGTCACCGCCGCGCAGGGTGTCGTTGCCGCTCCCTGCTTCCAGCCGGTTGTTGCCTGTCGAACCGACGAGGATGGCATCCCAACCGCCGATCATCGTGAAATCCTCGATCCCGGTCAGGGTGTCCTGCGATCCGCCAAGGCGCCCGTGGGTGCCCGCCGCCAGATCGACGGACAGGGTATCCGTGGTCAGGCCGGTCACATCGGTGATCAACCGGTCACGGCCCGCGCCGCCGTCGAAGACGTCGGAGCCGCCGCCGTTGAACAGGATGTCATCGCCCGCGCCGCCCGACAGGGTGTCGTTGCCGGCCCCATCCGCAAGGCTGTCGTCGCCCGCGCCCCCGTCGATCATGTCGTTGCCCGCCAGTCCCGACAGGGTGTCCGCCCCGGACAGGCCGGTGATGGTGTCATTGCCGCCCGCACCGGTCAGAACGTCATCGCCCGAGGTGCCGGTCAGGGACTGGGGCGCGTTCGGGTCGCTCGTGCCGACAAGGCGGAAATTGGCCTCGGTCAGGGGGGATCCCGACTGGCTGTCGTGGCTGATGTCGAGGCGCGTGCCGTCCGGCAGGGTCAGGCGGCTGACGTTGCTGAACGGCTTCGTCAGGGCCGCGACCACCGCGGCGGCCGAGGCAAATCCGCTGTCGATCAATTCCGCCACTTCGGTCGCCAGGTCGAAACCGACCACCCGGATCTGCCCGCCCCCCTGGATCACGCGATAGGTATCGGTGCCGTCCTGCCCGAACAACGTGTCGGACCCGGCGCCCCCCACCAGGGTGTCGTCGCCCGTGCCGCCCTGCAGCTGATCGTCGCCCGCGCCCCCGTCCAGCAGATCGTCGTCGCTGCCCCCGAACAACGTGTCCTCGCCCGCGCCACCCGACAGGGTATCGTCCCCATGGGATCCCTGGATCTGGTCGTTGCCGCCCAGCCCGTCGATCACGTCGGCCACGTTCTGGCCGAAGACGGTGATGTCGTCGCCCTCGGTCACGATGGGGGGGGTGAAGCCTTCCTTGGTGAAGCCCGCGATCTCGTAGCCGATATCGGCCAGCAGGGCGCGGTCGATATCGGTCGGCAGCTTGCGACTGCCGGTGGTCGAGGTCGGATCCATCAGCACGGTGTCCCCCTCGAACCCGTCGACCACATGGCTCAGATCGGCCACGAGAGGGATGCCGCTGCCACCGTTGACGCGCACCGAATTGGGGCCGTCGAACGAACCGCCCGCCCCGATCTGATCGAAGATGGAGGCCGTCCCCACCCCCATCACATGCCCGATTTCGTGCAGGGCGGTGGACAGGAAATCATTGCGCCCGCTGACCGGCCCCGAGATGTCGAAGCTCCAGTTGATCGTGGGGTCGAAGGTGATCGTGCCGGCCCATGGTTCGAAATCGGTGACGGGGCCGGTGCCGCGCCAGTTGTTGGTGATCCGCGCGCGCAGGATGTCGCCCGAGGCGTCCACCCCGTCGAAGCCGCCATTGGCCAGCGGCCCGCCCAGAAGCTCGGCCCCCATGAAGATCATCAGATCGTCGATCGGCGCATCCAGAACGACCGCCATGTCGTTGCCGGAATCGGACGGGTTGTCGACGGTGAAGGCGGTGCCGACCGGGACATCGTCGAATTCGTCGCTGACGATGCCTTCCCAGATGCGGGCGGCTTCCTCCAGCGCGGCGCGGACGTCGGCCGTATAGAAACCGGTGCTGTCGAAACGATAATCGAATGTGATGTTGAATGTCATGGTCGACCCCCTCCCGGCGAAACACATCGCGCATGCGCAAGGCGCACCCTAGAGGGGACGGGCCGCATTCGTCGAGACGGGGCGGCGCGCCCGGTCGTATTTCGGCCGACCCTAGCCCAGCAGATCGAAGACATCCCCGCCCGACGTGATCAGGATCTGCCCCTGCGTGGCCCCGTCGACCAGGGCCCAGACGATCTGACCGGTGGGCCGGTAGATCACGAAGGCCTCGGAAAAGCCGTCGATCCCGGCGCGGGGGGTATCGGCCCAGTTGATCTGAAACTGCGCGGCCGTCGCCGTGCCGCCATAGGCCAGCACATCGCCCTGCGCCGCCGAATAATCCTGGATCCAGTCGCTGCCGTGATCGGGCACGCCCAGGTGATAGAAGCGGTCCGCCCCGGTGCCGCCGTTCATCCGGTCGAAGCCGAAACCGCCGTTGATGAAATCGTCCCCCGGCCCGCCCGAGATCAGATCGCCCAGCGAGGCACCGGACAGAAAGTCGTCCCCGTCCTGCCCGTTGATGGTGTCGGCCCCGATGCCGCCCTGGATGGTGTCGTGGCCCGCGCCGCCATTCAGCTCATCGTTGCCGGCCCCGCCGTCGATCACGTCGTTGCCCATGCCACCGAACACCACGTCGCGCAGGTCCGCAGGCGACAGCCCCCCCAGCAGCACGTCGTCACCCGCGCCCCCGTCCAGCGTATCGACCCCCGCACCGCCGTTCAGCGTGTCGTCCCCGCCCAGGCCGCGCAGCACATCGTTGCCGCCCAGCCCGTCGAGGCGATCGGCAAAATCGCCCCCCTGCAGGGTGTCATTGCCCGCCGTGCCGCCGCCCGTCGTGCCGCCCCCGCCCAGATCGTTCAGCGTGCCACCGCGGAATTCGTGGACCCACAGGCCCGCCGCCCCGCCGCTGCCCGTCAGGTCGGGCAGATCGTGCAGCGCCGCCGGATCGCCCGGCAGGATCCAGCCCCCCGCCCCGCCCGGCCCCGCGATCCCCGCGCGCGCCCCCGTATCGTCCAGCGCGGTGCCCTGCACCCATTCGATGGACTGATAGCGGAACACCACGTCCAGATTGCCCCCGCCCCGGTCGAACAGCTGCAGCTGCACGGTATTGGCCACGGTGGCATCGCGGCGATAGGCCCCGACCCCGTCCCATGTGATCGTGACCACGTCCGCCCCCGCATCGACATCCAGCCAGACGCCCCCGCTTTCGGCCCCCTCGCCATCCAGACGGGTGTCCATATCGGCCCAGAACGGCGCGATCAGGGTGCGGTCCGGCAGCGGATCATCGGTGGGATAGGCCCCGAAGGCGGATCCGAAGGACAAGGTGCCATTGGCGTTGAGGAACACGTCCCCGGCCGCGTGGGTCTGGCCGAACATCGACAACCCGGCGCCGAACACCGCCGACAGGTCGAGACGCAGGCTGCCGTCGTCGGCGCGGGGCAGCTCCGTTTCGCCAAAGCCGCGCGGGCCGCCCAACCCGGTCTGTGCCGTGCCCATGCCCGTTATTGCCGTGCCGCCCACGGTCATGGGGTGCCGTCCATCGGATGCCTCCGCCCGGGTGATCTCGGACCGAAGGATGCCGCCGGCCGTGTTACCGCCCGGTTACCGGCGGGGCGCCGACCTGCGTCGCATTCGCCTCAATTGCGCGATACCGCGCGCGCGGAAGTCTTTGGAATGTCGGGCTTGCACCACCTTGCAGCTTGTCGCACCATCGCCCCCAAAGGTGCGCGCGGGTGGGACCTCGCGCCATTTTCCGAGGGAGACATTTCATGGCAACACGCATCCAGTATTTCGGCGGCAATCCGTTCTTTTTCGACCTGGGCTTCGATGGGGACCTGACCCCCGTCAGCCTCGGCAGCACCGAGGTCGTCGTCAACAACACCAGCACCGGCGCCACCGTCACCCTTGCAGGGACCGGCATGACCTTCAGCCCGTCGGGTTCGCCCACGGGGGGCACGCTGTCGTCGATCAGCATCGCCCAGAGCGGCAGAACGGTGGCCACCATCACCGCGACGCCGGGCGTGTCGCTGGTGGCCTTCGACCAGGCGCTCGAGGCCGATGCCGATGGAAACCAGGGCCCTCTGAGCGCCCTGTTCCAGGGGCCGCTGACCTTCGACGCGGCCGCGGCCACCGACGGGATGAACCTGAACTTCGATTTCTATTCCGCCCTGTCGGGGCCGGGCACGTTCCTCGGCTCCAACGCGTTCGACTACATCGTGGGCACGGCGGGCAACGACCTGATCGTGCCGGCCAACGGCGATGACGACATCATCGCCACGGACGGCAACGACACCGTGGATTTCAGCCTGACCAACGTGGGCAACCTGAACAACGCGCCCGCGATCGTCTATTCCGGCCTCGAGACACCCATCTCGGTGCGGATCGACGGCACCGCCAACACCGGCAGCGTGACCAGCGCGGTCGGCACCGACACCTTGCTGAACATCGCGCGCGTGCTGGATTGGTATTCCGCCGGCTTCACCCTGATCGGCACGGATTTCAACGACAGCTTCGACATCACCGGCGGTGACGAAAGCTGGATGGCGATCCGTCCGGGCGAAGGCAACGACCGCATCACCATCACGCCCGACAGCCAGGATCAGATCGTGCGCGTCGACTATACCTGGAACGGTCAGCACGAGCCGAGCCAGGGGATCATCGCGGACCTGTCCATCGGCCTCGTGTCGCGCGACGGCTTCGGCGGGCAGGATACGATCACGGTCGCCAACACCCTCGCCTTTCGCGCGCTGGAACTGCGGGCCACCGATTTCGCCGACAGCATCCTGGGCAGCGACCTGAACGAGAGGTTCATCCTGCAGGGCGGGAACGACACGCTGGACGGGGGCGACGGCGATCAGGACATGGTGCGCTACGACCGCGGCGGCTCCTCCAGCGGGATCACCCTCGATTTTCAGTCCGGCGTGGTCACGGGCCTGTGGGAAGAGACCGCCTTCACCCATAGCGTGACCAGCATCGAACAGGTGCGCGGTACCGGCTTCGGCGATACCCTGCGCGGCGCCGATACCGACGTGGCCGACTGGCTGGAGGGGCGCGACGGCAACGACCTGATCGAGGGGCGCACAGGCGATGACCGCCTGTTCGGCGGCGAGGGCAACGACACGCTGGACGGCGGCGCGGGCCGCGACCGCCTTTACGGGGGCGACGGCAACGACCTGCTGCGCGTGGGCAACGTGCCCGCCAGCGGCGAGGAATTCGGCGACATCATCAGCCCCGGTCTGGGCAATGACACCATCGTGGGCCAGGCCAGCCACATGGCCGCCGGTGCGGGCATCGACCTGCTCTACGATCAGCTTGGTGGAATTGGCGGGCTGACCATCACGGCCAATGGCAACGGCACGGGCACCGCGGTTTCGGGCGATGGCCGGGTCAACGACACCTTCAGCTTCGTCGACCATATCGAAGGTTCGAACGACGCCGACCGTATCACCTTCAACAGTTTCGGGTCCGATTATCGCGGGCTTGTCGGCAGCGGTGGCAACGACACGCTGGAAGGCGGCACCGGGACCAATGACACCGCCGAATACCGGTGGGACGAATACGCCCCCGGCACGACCGGCGTGGTGGTGAACATGGCCACGCGCACGGTGCTCGATGGCTATGGGGCGACGGACACGCTGATCAACATAGACCGCGTCAACGGCTCCAACCTCGACGACACCATGACTGCGGGCACGGACGGGGTCTATTTCCACGGCTACGACGGCAACGACCGTCTGGTCGG
Source organism: Jannaschia sp. 2305UL9-9 (assembly GCF_041403465.1). NCBI lineage: Bacteria > Pseudomonadati > Pseudomonadota > Alphaproteobacteria > Rhodobacterales > Roseobacteraceae > Jannaschia > Jannaschia sp. 2305UL9-9. The sequence goes on along the minus strand of NZ_JBGEHM010000007.1, from coordinate 56,011 downwards.
GGGTGACGGGGACGACCGCCTGCGCGGCGGTGACGGCGCCGACACCATCGTCGGCGGTGCGGGCGATGACCGCATCGATGGTGGCGAGACCGCCGCCGACCTGCGCGATCTGGTCTTCGGCGGTGCGGGCAACGACACGATCGACGGCGGGTACGGCAACGACGAGCTGCGGGGCGATGCCGGCAACGACAACATCGCCGGGGGTTTCGGCGCCGATACCGTGATCGGCGGCACCGGCAACGATACCCTGACGGGATCGGCCTTCGGGGACGAGATCTATGGCGGCGACGGCATGGATTTCGTCAACGGCGGCTTTGGCAGCGACCGGGTGAACGGGGGCGCGGGGGCGGACAGCTTCTTCCACCTTGGCATTGCCGACCACGGCAGCGACTGGATTCAGGACTACTCGGCGGCCCAGGGCGATGTCCTCGTCTTCGGCGGGGCGGCCACGGCGGATCAGTTCCAGATCAACCAGGCCAACACCGCCAGCGCGGGGGATGCGGGCACGAACGAGGCCTTCGTGATCTACAAGCCGACCGGTCAGATCATCTGGGCCCTGGTGGATGGCATGGGCGAGGCCGCCATCACCCTGCGCGCAGGCGGGGTCGAGACGGACCTTCTGGCGTGATACCGGGTGCGGGGGAGGACCCACCCCCCCCCCCCCCCCCCCACCCCGCCCTTGCACCATGGCCTGAGTGCGGCGCATAAGGATCTCGCTGAAAACAGACCTTTGCGCCACATCGACCGGGGACGACCATGACCGACACGGATACCACCGACCGCACGCCCCTCCAGCGGGAGCTGGACGCATTGGGCGCCCTGATCGGTGATCACCTGGACAGGTTGTCGATCATGGTCGAGGGGATATCCGTCGATCAGGACGTCACCCGCCAGTTGGAGGAGGCCCAGGCGGAACTGCGGGCCGCGCATCACGAGCACCGCGTCCGCCTTGCCATGGTCGAATCCAAATACGCCGTCGCCCGCGATGGCGCCCTGCAGGGCGTCGCCCCCCTGCCCGCCCAGTTGGAGGCGCTGCACGCCTCGGAGCTGTTCGATCCGGACTGGTATCTGGAGGCGAACGAGGACCTGCGCGCCGCCGGCGTCGACCCCGCGGACCATTACGCCCGCTCCGGCGGGTTCGAGGGGCGCGACCCCGGCCCCGGCTTCGCGACGCTGGCCTATTACCTGGCCAATCCCGACGTGGCCGAAAGCGGCTGGCCCGCGTTGGTCCACTACGAGATGTATGGCCGCGCGGAAGGCCGCAGGACCGCCCCCTGATCCGGCCTACAGGGCGTCGGCCACCACCATCTCCATCACCTTGTCGAACACCTCCGGTGTCTCGGCCTTGGCGTGGCCCTTCTCGTGCTCGAACAGCAGACGGTGCACGGGCCGCGCCTCGGGGTCATGATCGTGGCCGACACCGAGGGCACTGCACAGGGGCTTGTAGTGCAGCTCGTAATGATGCTCGTCCATGGTGTTCTGGATCAGAACGATGCGCCGGTTGCGCAGCACGTCGATGTTCTCGATCAGGCTGAGCCGTCTGGGATGGGCGGCCAGGGCATCGGCGCGGGCGTCCGGGCCGTTCTCGTTCAGGCAGATCCGCAGATACCGTTCCACGTTCTTGAAGATGAACTTGGTCACGTCGGTCTGCGGATTGACCGCGATCGCCGCCGCCTCGGGCAGGAACTGCAGCATCCGCAGCGCCGCATAGCCGCCGCCGCTGCTGCCGTAGGTGTGCACGTCGCGCGGGGCGATGCCCATCTGGGCACAGACCTCGCCGATGGTTTCGGCCAGCACCGGCAGGGGATCGTAGTCGAGCGTACCCGCATACCACGCCAGCCCCAGCCCCTCGTTCAGGTGCAGCGACGGGTCGGACACGAACAGGACATGGCCGGGAAAGAACGGCGCCCATGTGAACCGCTGGAACACGGGGGGGTTGTACTTGCTGCGGGTGGCATCGCCCGAGAACAGGACGAACAATCGCGGGTCGTGCTCCACCGAGGGATGCCACAGCATGTCATAGCGGATCCCGTCGCGGTCCCAGGAATAGACGCCGGGATCGGCATAGGACAGCCGCGTCCCCTCCGACCAGTCGCGCAACTCCAGCTGCTTGAGTTCCTCGAGGGAAAATTTCCCCGACTGCCTAGGTATTGACATGGACGGCCCTCCTGATGTCGTCGACCCGCCGCAGATGCGTGTCGTAGCTGAAGTTGCGGGCGGCATAATCCGTCGCACGCGCCACCTGCGCGGCATAGGCCGCCGGATCGGCATGCAGGGCGCGGGCCCGGTCCACGGCCGTTTCGGGCGTGGCATAGATCGCCGCATCACGGAACAGCGGGCGATAGATCTCGGGCAGGATGACGGGCACGCCGACGGCCATGGCCTCGATGATGGTGCGGCCAAAGCTCTCGACCCATCCGGGGTGCGAGAAATAGACGAAGACGTCGATGTCGGCCAGGAAATCCCGCGGCGCCATGGACCCGAATTCATGCACCACCCAATTGTCGGGTCGCCCGCCCGTCAGGCGGTCGGGGACGCGCGCACCGCCCAGGACATGCACCTCCACGTCCGGGGCATCGGGATAGGCGGCGCGGATCTCGGCGGCATCCGATGGCCACTTGTGCGGATGGTCGCGCGAATGGCGCCCGATGCGCATCCGGTCCGACGGGCCACGGGTGCGCGGCCCCCGTGACCAGCCCGCGATGTCGATGATGTTGCTCCAGTCCCAGTCGGACAGGGTGATGTGCTGCAACTCGTGGGCGTGGTGGGTGGTCATGGCGTCCCGCACCAGCGGCCCGATCGGGTGCCAGGTGGCGTCGCGCCCGAAATACCGCCGCAGGTTGTGGGCGCAATGCTCCAGCTCGTAGCGGATCTGTCCCTCTTCGGTATAGTCGCCCTGCGGCGGCTGGTTGACGACCACGCGCACGTCGCCCGCCGTCACCTTCGGGATGAACGGCGTATAGCGATACAGGACCGGCGGATAGCGCACGATCAGCAGGTCGCAGCTGACCGTCTCGCCGTGGCTCAGGATATCGGCGGCCCCGCCGCGCACCTCGTTCCAGACCTCGTCGACGATGGCGCGGTCGATGTTGTGGGACACATCGTAGCGATACATCGGAAAGATGCCGGTGCGCAGGCCGCCGCGGGCCTGTGCGTCGATCTCCTGGGCATTCGACTGGGAACTGCCGCCGAACAGGCGGAAATCCGAGGTGATGATCACGTCGTAATGGTTGCGTTCGGGGTATCCGGCCCGCCCGGTGGTCATGATGCGCGGCGCCGGGAAGGGGCGTGTCGCCGGATCGTTGCGATACAGCAGGCCCTCCTCTCCGCGGGTATGATGGTCCTTCTGCGCCTCGATGTACTGGCGGCGCACGCCGAAGGGTTGCCCGTTGATGCCAAGCTCCGGGTCCGCGACCATGGAGGTGTCGGAATCGCGCTGGAACGACAGCGGCCCGGTCGGCAGGTGCACGATCGCATCCTCGCCCCAGATGATCTGGAACCGGCGCACCAGTTCGTTGTCGGCCGAAAAGCGGACCGTATCCCAATAGCCCAGCCGCTCGCGCATGGGGGCGCGGCGGAACATGAACGACGAGGTGTTGGTGAACAGCAGGTATCCCACCCCGCTCCAGCGGGTGAACGCCAGGTCCGAGGTGCAGCGCGCCTGCTGCGAGGTGCAGCCCATGACGTCCGGATGCGCCATCAGATAGCGGGCCTGGGTGGCGATCTTTTCGGGGTGCGACCAGTCGTCGGCGTCGTGCACGGTGACGTAGTCGCCGGTGGCCGCATCCAGCCCCGCGTTGCGCGCCACGTAGGCGCCGCCGTTGCGCGCCATGGGAATGAACCGGATGCGCGGGTCGGACGCCGCCGCCGCCTCGACGATGGCGGCCGTGGCGCCGTCGTCGTCGCTGGCATCGTCGATCACGATGATCTCCAGGTTGCGCCAGCTTTGCTGCTGCAACCCGCGCAGGGCCGTCGGCAGGGTGTCGGCGGCATCGTACGTGGCGATCAGCACGCTGATCAGCGGGCCGTCCGTGACCGGCTCGGGGGGGGCTGCGGGGGCCAGCCGGTCGTAGACGGTGGCGCCCGTCGCCAGCAAGGTCAGGGGCGACAGGTCGTGGGCCGCCAGAACGCCGTCGATCCGGGTCATCCGGTCGGCGGGCGTGGTGGCGATGTTGACCGCCGCCAATCTCAGATGAGGGCTGGTCTCGCCGTTCATCACCGCGCGCTGATAGACGGCCTCGGCCTGCTCCGGATCGCCCGACAGGCAGTGGCACAGCACCTCCAGCGGGGCCAGCAGGCGGCGGGTGGCAAGGGCGGGGTCCTCGGCGCGGATCGCCTCGAACAGCGGCAGCGCGGCGGCATGGCCCTCCGCGTCGGCGCGCCGCATCCGGTGGGCCAGCAGTTCACGCAACGCCCCCACGCGCACGGTCGACACCTCGCTGTCGCGGGCGATGGCCGCGATCTCCTCCAAGGCGGCCGCCTCGAAGCCCAGCTTGAGCATCTTCTGGGACGCGGCACTCACATCCAGCAGCCCGTCCCGCGTGGCGGCGCGGGGCGGGCGCTTGCGGGTGTGATGCGCCGCCTCGCCGTAGCGCACGAAATACAGCAGCGGATTGATCCCGCTTTCGGCCACCTCCGGATAGCTTTCGGTGTAATACTGCGTGTTGAAGTTCTTGCCCGGATTGCGCCCCATGTCGGCGCCGTATTTCAGATAGTGCTCCGCCGGTTCCATCCCCAGGGCCGCCACATCGGGATAGGTGTCGCGATACCAGACGTTGTGCACCTGCTTGGACGCCCGGATCAGGCGCGACGCCTCGCGCAGGGTCAGGCCGTCCAGGGGATCGGGGCGTGGGCTGTCGACAGGGTCGGGAAGATCGGTGGACATGGCAGGATTCCCGTCGTCAGGGGGTAAGGATCAGTTGTTGCCGAACAGGTCGCGGGTGAACACCTTGTCTGCGACGTCCGCGATATCGGGCGTCATGCGGTTGGCGACGATCACGTCGCAATCCGCCTTGAACCGCGCCAGGTCGCGTTCGTTGCGCGACCCGAAGAAGGCGTCGTCTTCCAGCGCGGGTTCGTAGACGATGACCTCGATGCCCTTGGCCTTGATCCGCTTCATCACCCCCTGGACGGAGCTGTCGCGGAAGTTGTCGCTCTCGGCCTTCATGACCAGGCGGTAGATGCCGACCACCTTGGGGCCCTGGGCGATGATGCGGTCCGCCAGGAAATCCTTCCTCGTCTGGTTGGCATCCACGATCGCGCGGATCATGTTCTGCGGCACCTCGCGGTAATTGGCCAGCAGCTGCTTGCTGTCCTTGGGCAGGCAGTAGCCGCCATAGCCGAACGACGGGTTGTTGTAATGGGTGCCCACGCGCGGATCGAGGCCGACGCCCTCGATGATCTGGCGGCTGTCGAGGCCGTGGGCCAGCGCATAGCTGTCGAGTTCGTTGAAATAGGCGACCCGCATGGCAAGGTAGGTATTGGCGAACAGCTTGATCGCCTCCGCCTCGTCGCTGTCGCACAGCAGGACCGGCACATCCGGCTTCACGGCGGCCTCGGCCAGCAGGTCAGCGAAGGCGCGCGCCCGGTCGGACCGTTCGCCCACGACGATGCGGCTGGGGTGCAGGTTGTCATGGAGCGCCTGCCCTTCGCGCAGGAACTCGGGCGAGAACAGGATCTGGGTATTGCCCGTGCGCCGTATCAGCGCCTTGGTATAGCCGACGGGGATGGTCGACTTGATCACCATGACTGCCTCGGGGTTGATGCGGCTGACCTCGTCGATCACCGCCTCGATCGACGCGGTGTTGAAGGCGTTGGTTTCCGGGTCGTAATTGGTCGGCGTGGCGATGATCACGAATTCGGCGTCGGCATAGGCCTCGACCGGGTCCAGCGTGGCGCGCAGCGACAGGGCATCGCCCTTCAGGAATGCCTCGCATTCCGCATCGACGATGGGCGAGATGCCCGCCGTGACCATCGCGATCTTCTCGGGGACCACATCGACGGCGGTGACATCGTGATGACGCGCCAGAAGGATGGCATTCGACAGGCCCACATAGCCCAGGCCTGCAACGGCGATCTTCATGAAATATCCTTATCCGGAATGCTTTGGGACAATATTCTGTATCCTGCGGTCTATACTCCCCGCACCCGGCGATTTGAAGGCCGCGCCACGGGCAAGGATACGACCCCTACAGAAGCGCCTGCACCCGCGCCACGCCCGCGGCCACCAGATCCGCATCGCCCCGCGCCTCGACGTTCAGGCGCAGCAGGGGTTCGGTGTTGGACCCGCGCAGGTTGAACCGCCAATCGCCCATTTCCAGTGACAGCCCGTCGGTGTCGTCGCGCGCCGTGGCCTCGGGCGCCAGGGCATCGGCGACGCGGACGATGGCGGCGGCGGTGTCGTCGACGCGGGTATTGATCTCGCCCGACGATGGAAAGGCCGCGCGCCGCGCCGCCACCATGTCGGCCAGCGGTATGTTCCGGCGGCTCATCAGCTCCAGCACCAGAAGGGCGGGGATCATGCCGCTGTCGCAGGCCATGAACTCGCGGAAATAGTGATGCGCCGACATCTCGCCGCCATAGACGGCGCCCGTCTCGCGCATCACGGCCTTCATGAACGCATGACCGGTGCGCGCCTGCACCGCGCGCCCGCCCCCCGCCGCCACGATGTCGCGGGTGTTCCAGACGACGCGCGGGTCATAGACGATGGCCGCACCGGGATCGCGCGCCAGGAACGCCTCCGCCAGCAGGCCGACGACGTATTCCCCCGCCACGAACCCGCCGGTGGCATCGAAGAAGAAGCAGCGGTCGAAATCCCCGTCCCATGCCAGCGCGATATCGGCGCCATGGTCGCGCACCGCGTCTGCCGTGACGGGCTGGTTCTCGGGCAGCAGGGGGTTGGGAATGCCGTTCGGGAAGGTGCCGTCGGGGTCGTGGTGCATGCGCACGACGTCCAGCGGCGCGCCGCGCGCGGCCAGCGCCTCCAGGATGGCGTCCAGCGTCGGGCCCGCCGCGCCGTTGCCCGCGTTCACCAGCACGCGCAGGGGCCGCCACACGCCCACATCGACGAAGGACAGCACCCGGTCCACATAGGCCGCGCGGGTGGCGGACACGTCCGATACCGTGCCGGGGGTCGCGGCGGGCGCGGGGGCCGCGCCTTCGGCGGCGACGCGCACCGCGTCCAGATCGGCGGGGGTCAGGGGGGCGGCGCCCGCCTTGACCAGTTTCATGCCGTTGTAATCCATCGGGTTGTGCGAGGCGGTGACGCAGATGCCGCCATCCGCGCCCAGGTGGTCGGTGGCGAAATACACCTCCTCGGTGCCGCACAGGCCCAGGTCCAGAACCTCCGCCCCCTGTTCCGTCAGGCCCCGCGTCAGCGCCTCGGCCAGTTCGGCGGAGGTGGCGCGGATGTCGCGGCCCACCACGACGCGGCGCGCACCGGTGGCGGTGACGAAGGCGGCGCCGACGCGGGTGGCGATCCCGGCGTTCAGCTCCGCCCCCAGGCGGCCACGGATGTCATATGCCTTGAAACAGGTCAGGGGGGGCATGGGGCATGGCCTTTCGCAGCGGATGGATCGGATGCGCCCGTCACTTGCGGGAATAGACATCCTCGTAACGGACGATGTCGTCCTCGCCCAGATAGCGCCCGGTCTGCACCTCGATCAGGACCATGTCGACCTTGCCGGGGTTTTCCATCCGGTGCGTGGCGCCCAGCGGGATGTAGACGGACTGGTTCTCGGTCACCAGGCGCACCTCGTCGTCGACGGTGACGCGGGCGGTGCCCTCGACCACGATCCAGTGCTCGGACCGGTGGTGGTGCGATTGCAGCGACAGCGCCGCACCGGGATGCACGTGGATGCGCTTGACCTGGAACCGGTCGCCGACGGCGAGGCTCTCGAACCATCCCCAGGGGCGATGGTCGCGCGGCAATTGCACCGCCTGCGGCGCGCCGCGGGCCTTCAGCGCGCCCACCGCTTCCTTGACGCGCTGGCTGTCGGAGCGGCGACCGACCAGGACGGCGTCGGGCATGGCGACCACGATGGCATCCTCCAGCCCGATGCCCACGACCTCCAGCCCCGGCGCCTCGGACCGCAGCAGCGTGTCGCTGCAATCGATGGCGGTGGCGGGGCCGGACAGGGCCACGCCGGTGTCGTCGCGCTCCGCCTCGCGCCAGACGGCGTTCCAGTCGCCCAGATCGGACCAGCGGCCGTCGAACGGCATGACGTCCAGATTGTCGGCCTTTTCCATCACCGCGTAATCGATCGAGATGTCGTCCGCCCCGGCCCACGGGTCCGCCGCCAGGCGGGTGAAGCCCAGGTCCGACTGCGCCCCGTCCAGTGCCGCGCGTACGGCGGCGACCATCTGCGGGGCATGGGCCTCGTAGGCGGCCAGGATGGTGCGGGCGGAAAACAGGAACAGACCCGCGTTCCACAGGTATCCCCCCGCCGCGACCATGCGCGCCGCCTCTTCGGCATCGGGTTTCTCGACGAAGCGGGCCAGGGGTGTCGTCGCGCCGGGACGCGCGTCGCCGTCCAGCTGAAGATAGCCATAGCCGGTCTCGGCGCGGTCGGGGGCGATGCCGAAGGTGACGATGCGCCCCGCCTCGGCGGCCGGGCGCGCGGCCTCCACGGCGGCGGCGAAGGCGTCGGCATCGGGGATGACATGGTCCGACGGCGCCACGAAGATCAGCGCGTCAGGATCGTTCCGCGCCGCCCACATCGCACCCGCCAGCACGGCGGGGGCGGTGTTGCGCGCCGCCGGTTCGATCAGCACCGCGCCGGGCGTCACGCCGATGTCGTCCAGCTGTTCGGTGACGATGAAGCGGAAATCGCCCCCCGTCACGATCACCGGCGCCGCGAACCCCGCCCCCGACAGCCGCCGGACGGAGGCCTGGAACAGGCTGCTGTCACCGGTCAGGGCGGCGAACTGCTTGGGGTAGGACTTGCGCGACAGCGGCCACAGGCGTGTGCCGGACCCGCCGCACAGCAGAAGCGGTGTGATCGTCATGCCCCGCACTCCGACAGGACGGCGAGGGCGGGCTGGAAGGCGGGGAACAGGGACATGCGGCACCGGACATCAGGAAACGGGACGGGCGGACCGCAAGGGGCCGCACCGCCGCAGGCTATCGCCCGTGCCCTCATGGCGCAACATCGCGGCGGCGCCGTTTCGGGTACATCCTGTTTCCGCAAAGGGGCCGCCCCCCGGCCCCCCGCACGCAGGCCCGGACATCATCCCGTCTGGCATTTCCGCCCGGAGTCCGGCATCCATGACCCCAATTCCGCCCACAGCACTGGATGGCACCCACATGACCGCGAAGACCACGACACATCGGGCTGCCGCAGATTCCGCCGATACGACCGATACGGCCATCGCCCTCGCCGAGAGGGAGCTGTTCTGGAAACCGCGCCACGTCCGCCCCTGCCCGCTTCTGGAACATGTGCCCTTCGTGTTCTGGCTGGTGGCGACGGTGCGCCCGCACCTCACCGCCACCGTGAACCTGACGACGGGGGTGGCGCATTTCGCCGCCTGCCAGGCCACGGAGCGGCTGATCCCCGAGGCGCGCTGCCTTGGGTTCCATGCGGGCGACGCGGTGCCGGGCGACCTGCTGGCGTACAACGCGGGCACCTATGCCGACCTGTCGCAGCTGGCCTGCGCCGGACCGGGTCAGGCCGCGCAACAGGCGGGCGCCGGACAGGTCGACCTGCTGCTGGTCGAGGGAACGCCCACGCGCGACACGCTGATGGCGATCCGGGATCACTGGCTGGACCGGATGTCGCCTGCCGGGGTCATCGTCCTGCCCGGAGGGCAGCCCGGGGACGCCATGCCGGGGGCGCGGCCAGATGGCGACGGCGACGGCGATCCCCTGGCGGACCTGCGTGGGACGTATCCGCATGTGACGTTCGATCATGGCGGGGGCTGCACCGTGCTTCTGGTCGGGTCGCAGCCTGCCCCGGCCCTTGCGCGGCTGGCCGACGACACCGGGCACACCCCCGGCGTGGCGTCGATGCACCGCATGTTCGCACGGCTGGGCTGCGACCTCGGCCGCAGCCTGCGGCTGGACACGGCCGAGGCGCGCGCCGAAACCCTGCAGGCCGAGGTCGCGACCCTGTCCGAGACGGTGGCCCGGTTGCGCCGTGCGCAGGACGACGCCCTTGCCCTGACCGCCCGCCTGCAGGCCGAGGCCCGTGATCACGCCGCGTCCGAAGACCGCCTGAAGGAGGCCCACGAGGCCCATCTGGAGGATCTGCACGCCGAAGTCGCCTTCGGTCACGAACGCATCGCGGAGCTGCGCCGGGAACTGGAGGCCGGCGGCGGGGCCGGAGGCGATGCGGAGGCCGAGATCGTCGCCCTGCGCCGTCAGATGGCCGAGGGTTTCGCCCTGCGCGAGGCGCGGCTGGCCGAGATGGCCGAACAGGCCGACGCCGACAGGCAGGCAGCCCTCGACAGCAGGGCCGATCTGGCCGGGCGCTTCCGCGAGCTGGAGCATCTGACCCGCCTGCTGGAGGAACGCGACGCCACGATCGCGGATCTGACAGGGCAGCTGCACAGCAAGGACCGCGCCATCGACGATATCCGTGCCGGGATGGACCGCGACGACGGCCAGACCGCCGAACACCTCGTGACCCTGCGCATGGATCTGGATGCCCGCACCCAGCAGCTGTCGCAGATGATGCAGGAGCGGATCGCCCAGACCCGCAGGATGGCCACGCTGGAGGCGCGGATCGTCGACATCCGTCACACCCGCGACAGCCATGCCCACCGGATCCGGCAGCTTCTCGACAGCTCTTCTTGGAAGCTGTCGGCCCCGGTGCGGGGGATCGGACGCATCGTCGGCAAGGGCCGGCGCCCCTAGGCACGGCGCCGGGGGGATCGATCGGGCGGGGACGGCATTGCCCCCCGCCCCTTGCGGTCAGTCCGTGACGAGGCTCAGCAGGTAGGCGCCATAGTCGTTCTTGCCGAACTTGGCGCCGCGCGCGCGCAAGGCGTCCGCATCGATCCAGCCCTGGCCATAGGCGATCTCGTCCGGGCTGCCGGTCTGCAGGCCCTGCCGCCGTTCCAGGGTGCGCACGAAGTTGCCCGCATCCAGCAGCGATCCATGCGTGCCCGTGTCCAGCCAGGCATAGCCGCGCCCCATGCGTTCGACCGACAGCAGCCCCTCGTCGAGATACATCTCCAGCAGGGTCGTGATCTCCAGCTCGCCGCGCGGGCTGGGCTTGACCTCGGCGGCACGGTCGGGGGCATCGCCATCAAGGAAATACAGACCCGTGACCGCGAAGTTCGAGGGCGGGACCTCCGGCTTCTCGATGATCTCGCGGGCTTTGCCGTCCTCGTCGAACGCCACCACGCCATAGCGTTCGGGATCCGCCACGCGGTAGCCGAAGACGGTGCCGCCGGTGGGTTTCTCATCCGCGCGGGCCAGCATCTCGGGCAGGCCGTGACCGAAGAAGATGTTGTCGCCCAGCACCAGCGCCGAGGGCGCGCCATCCAGGAAATCGCGCGCAAGGATATAGGCCTGCGCCAGCCCGTCTGGCGAAGGCTGTTCGATATAGGTGAAGGACATGCCCCATTGCGACCCGTCGCCCAGCGTGCGCTGGAACTGGTCGGCGTCCTGCGGGGTGGTGATGATCGCCACCTCGCGGATGCCGGCCAGCATCAGCACGCTGATGGGGTAGTAGATCATCGGCTTGTCATAGACCGGCAGCAGCTGTTTCGACACGCCGATGGTGATCGGATAGAGCCGCGTGCCGGAACCGCCGGCCAGAATGATGCCCTTGCGGCCCGATGTCAGCGTGGTCATGTCGAAATCTCCTGAAAGCAATAGGTCGGGCGCGTCAGGCGCCGAGGTCGGCCAGCACCGCGTCCAGACCCGCGCGCCAGTCGGGCGCCTCGATGCCGAAGTCGGCCTTGAGGGTCGCGCCATCCATGCGCGAATTCAGCGGCCGCGCGGCGGGGGTCGGGTAATCGGAGGACGGGATGCCGGTGACGGTCACGTCGCGGCCCGCGCGTGGAAACTTTTCGCGCGCGAAACCGGCCCAGCTGACGGCGGGGGTGCCACCGTAGTGATAGGTGCCGCCACCCTGCCCGCCCCGCATCGCGGCGGCCATGGTCAGCAGGGTCGCCGCGATGTCGCGCGCGGGCGTCGGCCCGCCGACCTGATCGTCGACCACGTTCAGCGCATCGCGGGTTTCCGACAGGCGCAGCATCGTCTTGACGAAATTGTTGCCATGGGCCGAAAACACCCATGACGTGCGCAGGATCGCGGTGTTGCCACCGGCGGCGCGCACGCCCTCCTCGCCCGCCAGCTTGGTGCGGCCATAGGCGCCCAGGGGGGCGACGGCATCATCGACCTGCCAGGGTGCGCTGCCTGAGCCGTCGAAGACGTAGTCGGTCGAGACATGCAGGAAGGGGATACCCAGTTCGGCGCAGGCCCGCGCCATGGCCGCCGGGGCGTCGCCGTTGACGGTCAGGGCCAGGGCCTCCTCCTCCTCCGCGCGGTCGACGGCCGTATAGGCGGCGGCGTTGATCACGGCCGAAGGGGCCTGTGCCGCGATCGCGGCGGCACAGGCGGCGGGGTCCGACAGGTCGGCCTGCGTGCGGCTCAGGAAGGTGGCGTCGGGGGCCTGCGCGCGCAATTCGGTCGCGACCTGGCCCGAATGGCCGAAGACGAGGATCATGCCCGGGTCTCCGCCTGTTCAGCCGCAGGATCCTCCGACAGCGACTTCACCCCGAGCCGCTCTCCCACGCCGTCGCGGGACTGCAACGCCTGCCACCACTCGGGGTTGGCCAGATACCACTCCACGGTCCGCTCCAGCCCCTCCTCGACGGTGACGGAGGGGCGCCAGCCCAGCTCCGCCTCGATCCGGGAAGCATCGATGGCATAGCGGGCGTCGTGGCCGGGGCGGTCGGTCACATAGGTGATCTGGTCGGAATACGACCCTTCGGTCTTGGGCCGCTTCTCGTCGAGGATGGCGCAGAGCGCGCGCACCAGCTCCAGGTTGGTGCGCTCGTTGTCGCCGCCGATGTTGTAGCTGCGCCCCAGCTTGCCACGGGTCAGGGCCAGCAGCAGGGCGATCGCGTGATCCTCGACATACAGCCAGTCGCGCACGTTGGACCCGTCGCCGTAGATCGGCAGATCCTTTCCGGCCAGCGCGTTCAGGATGATGACCGGCACCAGCTTTTCGGGGAAATGGAACGGCCCGTAGTTGTTGGAACAATTGGTCAGGATCACGGGCAGGCCGTAGGTCTCGTGCCAGGCGCGCACCAGGTGGTCCGACGACGCCTTGGACGCCGAATAGGGGCTGCGCGGGTCGTAGGGCGTGTCCTCGGTGAACTTGACCGACTTGTCGGCGGGCAGGCTGCCGAAGACCTCGTCGGTGGAGATGTGGTGAAAGCGGAACCCCTCGGGGCAGCCCTGCCCCATCCAGTAGGCGCGCGCCGCCTCCAGCATGTTGTAGGTGCCGGTGATGTTGGTCTCGATGAAATCGCCCGGCCCGTCGATGCTGCGGTCGACATGGCTTTCGGCGGCCAGGTGCATCACCGCGTCGGGGGCATGTTCGGCGAACACCGCGTCCAGCGCCGCGCGGTCGCGGATGTCGGCCTGCACGAAGGCGTAACCGGGGTGGTCCGCCACCGAGGCCACGTTGTCGAGGCAGGCCGCATAGGTCAGCGCATCGAGGTTCACGACCTGGTGGCCATCGGCGATGGCGCGGCGCACGACGGCCGAGCCGATGAAACCGGCGCCGCCGGTGATCAGGATCTTCATGGGGTCAGCCCTCCCAGGTGAACGGCGTGTCGAAATCGGCCAGCGCGGGGGCGGCCGTGTCCTTGTCGGACAACACAGGTTCCCCGTCGAAGCCCCAGTCGATGCCGCAGCTGTCCCAGCGGACGGCCCCGTCACACTCGGGCGCGTAGTAGTCGGAACACTTGTAGACGATCTCGGTATCGGGTTCGCGCGTGACGAAACCGTGCAGGAACCCCGCGGGGATCAGAAGCTGCCTGCCGTTCTCGAACGACAGCTCCTCTCCGACCCACTGGCCATAGGTGGGCGATCCGCGGCGGATGTCGACGGCCACGTCGAACAGCCGGCCCCGGCCACAACGCACCAGCTTGGCCTGCGCATGGGGGGGCGACTGGAAATGCAGGCCGCGCACCGTGCCCACGCGGGCCGACAGGGAATGGTTGTCCTGCACGAAATCGATGTCGATCCCGTGGTCGGCCAGCTTGGCCTTGTTCCAGCTTTCCGAGAAGAACCCCCGCGCGTCTCCGAAACGGGGGGGTTCGATGATCTTCACACCCGCAAGGGCAGTGTCGGTAATACGCATGGGGCTTCGGGTCCGGCTGTCTGGTCAGAATGCCGATGTCCTATCCCGACCGCCCCCCCATTGTCAGGCGTAAAATCCGGGAACCACGCAGGCTTCGCGCCCTCAGGCCCAGCGTCCGATCGCCATCACCCGGCAACGGGCCTGATCGGCGGGGGCGAAATCGGTCATGCCCAGAACCCGGTATTGCCGGATCTCGACCGAGGTGGCCGACATCGCCGTATGGGTCAGCACGCCCAGGCTGGTGATCGAAGGGGTGCAGTCGTCATCGACCGAATCCATGTCGAGATGACTGCTCAGGCCCGTGGGTCCGGGGGCGATGAACGGTACCGGAAAGGTCCAGACCGCCCCCACCCGCGCCGAACTGCCCCCCGCCAGTGTCAGCAGGCCGGTGCAGATCAGCGTGCCATCCGCCAGCTTGGTCCAGGTGCCGTTGGCGTTTTCGCCGCGTTCCATGACGCCGCCCGTCGGCACCCCCGCCGTCATCGATACCGGCGCCAGCAATGTCGCGGGGCCATAGCCCCAGTCGGCGCGCATCAGGCGGCCCGGCGTGGCATCGTCGGGGGCCTGCTGCACGGCGGCGCCCGATGCGGTGCCCGTCGCGGGATCAAAGCGCAGCGCCTGCGTCCAGGCGGCGCCGTCGGTGCTGACCTTGACGGAAAAGGCATCGTCCCCGGCACAGCCCATTTCGGCCCGGCCCGAAAACCCGGTCTGGAACAGCAGGGAATTGGTGTCGGTGGCGGCGGACTTGTTGATCTTGACCCGGTGGCCCGCGCCGTCATGGGTCAGCAGGGTCGCATCGGCGGCCACCGCCAGGCGGTTGGTCGCATCGGCCGTGGCGTTCAGGCCCAGCGTGGTCTGCGGACCGCTGCCCACCGCCACCTGCCAGGTCGTGCCGTCGAAGACCGCATCCGCCCCCACCGACAAGACATGCGTGCGCCAGCCGGCCGCCGGGCGATGGAACACCCAGCCACCGCCCAGAAACGCCGCGATGGCACCGCCCTGCCCGGCCCAGGCCCCGGTGGGCCCGGCGGCCACCACATGGCGGTCGCCCTCGGCCGGGGTCTGGGGGGGCTCCGTGCGGTCCAGGTCGGCGACCACCGGCTGCACCAGCGCATCGAGCGCGACCAGCGCCTCGTTGTGGGTGACGTGCTTTTGCGCCTGCGACGCCTGGATCAGGGGCAGGTCAAGGATGGGGGTGGATTGGGCCATGGGGGGAACCTCGGGCAGGGGATGACCGGGCGACCCTTGGAATGCGCGGTTAACGAGGTGTTAATCACCCCCCCGGCAAAGGCGGGGGGTTAACGGAAGGTTGACGCGGGCGGGGCTGCGCACGCCCCCCCCTGCCCCGGGCGCCGCCGGGGTCTAGCCATTCGCCCGGCGCTTGCGCAGCCAGCCGAGGAACGCCGCATCCGCCGAGCGCAGGCGCCGCCGGCCGGTCGCGGCCCAGACGCCGCGCCACTCCGCTTCCAGGGCATGCACATCGTGGCCCGGCATCAGGGCGCGCGCTGCCTCCAGTGCCTCGGGGGTGGGGCGGGGGGCCGCTTGCGGTGCCTCCTCCAGCAGGTGATCGCGCGGCCGCACCCGCAGGACGTCCGCCTCGTCCTCCATCTCCAGGTGATAGTCGGGCAGGGCATCCGCCTCGGCCATGTCGCGCAGCATCTTGCGGAACACCCGCCGGGGCGAGGCGCTGCCGGACTTGCGGTGCGCCACCTCGACCGAGATGCGCCACGCCGGTTGCCGCCCGCAATGCTTGCGCGCCAGTTCGTAGATCCGCCGTTCCAGCGGCTTGCGCAGCGTGAAGTAGTCGCGGCTCAGTGTCAGGACCGACTTGGCGCAGACCGCCCGGAACAGCCATTCGCTGATCGTGACGGCGACCGAGACCATGCGCCCGCCCCCCTTCTGGCCCGGCGGCGTGCGGCGCACGATCTCCCAGCTGTCGATCAGGCCGAAACCGGTCGTCGTCTCGGTGTCGCCGGTGGCGATGTTGGTGGTGATGCGCGTGCCCGCCAGCCGCTCGAACGCCTCGCGCAGGCGGCGGTATCCGTCGCCCGATGTCTCGCGCCCCACGGCCGCCATCAGGTCGGCGGCCCGCAGGTGCAGCGTCCGGCCCACGGCGCGGCCCGCGTTGATCGCCGCCATCAGCTGGCTGACGCAATAGATCAGGATGTCCTTGTCATGGATCGTGGCCAACCCCTTGACCGACGGCGTCACCGTGATCTCGGCGCCGTTGTGGGCATAGGACAGGATGCGCAGGTCGGGCCGGGTCGACAGGGAAAACACCGGATGCTCCATCGTCGCCATGTCCCCCTTGGGGATCGCGTCCAGCACATCGCACAGAAAGAACCCGCCCGGTGGTGCCATGGAAGGTGCCTGCGGGCGCATGCCCGCAACAGCGGCCGCGCGGCCGCCTGCCGTCAGATCCGTCATTGCCTGTCCGATCACTGCCCAGAAACCGGGGGGTGCCGCGTGGTCCGCGATCTGCCGGCATCGTGGTTTCGATGACACCGACGCTAGAGATATCCACAGGCCCTGTCCAGCATCGCGTGCCAAGGCCGTCCGCCGAACCGTGGTTTCGGAATCGCGGCCTCGTGGTTTCAGAGTCGCAGCGACGTGGTTTCGGAATCGCCCCGTCTTTCGGGATCTTGCGGATCCGACAGGATATCAGGGGATTACGCGCGGGTTTTTCAAAGACATCCCCGGCGTAACACCCTTATAACACCAAATAACACATATCCGGTCAGGGCCATCACGGGCATCGGATCGAAAACGCTGGCATGTGCCGCCTTTTCAGGTACCTTTGCGAAAACACGTTACATTGGGCTCCGAGTCATGAAGAACGCCAAACCGGCAGGGGCCAGTGCCCTGCCCGCCTATTTCGACATAGACCCCGATACCGCCCTGGCAGAACTGGGCACGCCCACCGACACCGCCGGCTTTGCACGGATCGCGCAGGCCTGCGGACGCGGACGCGACGACCTGGCCGGGCGGGGGCTGGGCGAGGACGGGGCCCGCAGCCTGCGCCTGTTCTCCACGTGGGAGATCACGCGCTACCTGATCCCGGTGGCGGCGGCGCATTTCCGACGCGTGGTGCGCAGCAACCCGGACCTGCCCCAGGGACGGACCGAGACGGAGGGCGGAGCCCGCTGGTTCACCCTCGACGAGGTGCATCGCCTGCGCGCGTTTTTCGGCGCGGCCGGGTCCAAGGCCAAGACCTATCTGCCGTATCGCCCCAAGGGTCTGCCGGCCAAGGTCGTGGCCGTCGCCAACTTCAAGGGCGGGGTCGGCAAGACGTCGACGGCGGCCCACCTGGCGATGTCGGCGGCGCTCGATGGCTACCGCGTTCTGGTGATCGACCTCGACAGCCAGGGCTCGATGACCTCGATCTTCGGCGGACGGGTGGCGGACGAATGGCAGACAGTGTTTCCCATGATCGCGCGCCATTACGGCCAGCATCTGCGCAGCACCAACCAGGCCCGGCTCGACCGGGGTGAGGGGCCGGTGCCGCTGGACGACACCGTGGCGGCGGCGATGGAGGTGGATCCGAACACCCTGATCCAGAAAACCCACTGGCCGAACATCGACCTGATCGGCGCGCAGCTGAACCTCTACTGGGCGGAGTTCCAGATCCCCGTCTGGCGGATGCAGTCGCGCGGCTGGAAGCTGTGGGATGCCTTGCCGGACATGCTCGATCAGGCCGGCCTGCTGGAGGCCTACGACGTCGTCCTGCTCGATACGCCGCCGGCGCTCGGCTACCTGACGATCAACGGCCTGTCGGCTGCCGATATCCTGCTGGTCCCGATGGGGGCCTCGTTTCTCGAGTTCGACTCGACGGGGCGGTTCTTCGACATGCTGCACGCCACCTTCGGGTCCATCGAGGAGGGAGAGAACATCGCCGCCCGTGCCCTCGGCCGCGATGGGCTTGCCTTCGAATGGGATGCGGTGCGCACGGTGCTGACCCGCTACGACGGCGCCCAGCAGGGCGAGATGGCGGCCTTGATGCAAAGCTACCTCGGGCCGACCCTGTCGCCGCACCGACAGGATTTCACCGCCCTGATCGGACAGGCGGGCGAACAGGCCCGCGCCATCTACGAGGCCGACTACCGCGATTTCAACCGCGAGACATATGCCCGCGGGCGGGCCACCTTCGATGAGACCTATGCTGCCTTCAAGCGTCTCTTGGTGGGGACATGGCGCAGGGACGAGCTGTCACGCCAGCAGGGCGACACCGATGCGGCGCCGGATGCGATCGCGGCGGGTGGCGCGGGGTGACCCGAAAAAGACATGACAGGGGGATGCTCTGCGGTACCCTCTGCGGCCTCGACATCACGAAGGGTTTCCCATGGCCAAGCGCAAACGACTGACCCCCCTGCCCCAGGCCACCTCCGGCCCCGAAGAGACGAAGGACGCGCCCCGGTCCGCGCCCGGGGCCGCCCCCGCCATGGCACGACCCGGACTGGCCACCCCCGCCCCCGTGGCGCAGGTGTCCGGAGATGCGGCGCAGTCGGCGGCATTGGAGGAGATCACGGCCTATATCGCCCGCGCCCGCGCCGATGGCCTGATGCTCAGCCTGCTGCCGCTTGCGCGCATCGACGCCGGCTATCTGCACCGCGACCGGATCATGGCCGAAGACGATGCGGCGACCATGGCGGATGACCCCGACATGGCCGCCCTGATCGACAGCATCCGCGCCCGGGGCCAGCAGGTGCCCATCGACGTGGTCCGCCTGACGGGGGATCCCCGCGACCGCTATGGGTTGATCGCGGGGATGCGGCGGCTGCGCGCGTTGCAGCACCTGTCCGCCGAGACGGGCGAGGCGCGATTTGCCCAGGTGATCGCGCGCGTCGTTCCGCGCGAAGGCCAGGCCGAAGCCTATGTCGCCATGGTCGAGGAGAACGAGATCCGCGCCGATATCTCCTTCTGGGAGCGGGCGCGCATCGTGCAGCGGTCGGTGGATGCTGGCGCCTACCCGGACCGGCGCGCCGCCCTGCGCGGATTGTTCGCCAATGTTTCGCGCGCGAAACGCTCCAAGATCGGCAGCTTCGTGGACCTCGTCGTCGCGTTGGACGGGGTGCTGCGCTTTCCCACGGCCCTGTCGGAAAAGCGCGGGCTGGCCCTGTCGCGGGCGGTCGGGGACGACGCGGTCCTTGCGCGGATACGCGACGCGCTGGCGGCCGCGGCCCCCACCAGCCCGGAGGCAGAGGCCGCGGCGCTGGACGCGGCCGTGAAACCGGCAGCAAGAACCCGGCCATCCGCCGCACCCGCAAATGAAAAACCCCCGCGGGCCCCTGTCGAGATTGCGATGCAGGACGGATGCCTGACCCTGACCGGGCCCGGCGTGGACGACGATCTGCACCGCGACCTGGCCGCCTGGCTGAAACGTCGATGACACGCGAAACAGACCCTGACCCGGCGTTCAGGGTCTGTTTTTCAGCTCGGAAAAAGACTCTGCCACATGTTTCGCGCGCGAAACATCCCCCCAAACCCGGACATGTCCCAATGATCAGATCTCTTGCCCTTGTGCTTTGCCTGCTGCCTGCCGCGGCCCCCGCGCAGCAGCCCGCCCTGACGTTCGGCCCCGCCTCCGGAGGCACCCAGAGACAGCTGCAACTGGGCGACGCGGAACTGGGCGAAGACAGCTTCATCGCCCGTTCGCCCGTGGCCTGGATACAGCGGCAGGCCGATCTCGCGGTGCTGGCCCAGACACCCGCCAACGACATCGCCGGGGCTTTCGCCGCTCTCTATGGCGCGGACGAAGCCGCCGAGGGGGCGGACGCCCGCAAGCTGGCGCTGGCCGTCAACGCGACCAACCGCAACGCGGCGCCGGTGTCATCCGTCCACGCGGTCTATGCCGAAGCGGTGCGCGAACGCGGCCCCGGCGCGACCGACGCGGGCGATGCCATCGCGCTGGAGCTTCAGGCCGTGAACCGGGTGCGCGGAAATGCCGTGATGCGCATCAACCCCTACGACAACATCCGCGGTCGCACCTATGGCCTGTTGCTGGGCAGTGGCGGCGACGTCTATGACAATGTTCATGCCGCCGACAGCGCCGTGACCATCGCGGCCAATCCGGCGGCCTGGAACCAGGGGATCGTGGTCAAGGCAGGCGCGTTGACGGAACAGAACTCCGCCCTGACCGGACGACAGGCATCCTGGGCGCTCCAGATGGGACAGAACCAGTCCATCAGCTGGTGGCACAATCGCGGCGGCGTGTCCGAGGCGGCGGCGATGACGGCGCGGGGCGGCGGCGACTGGGAGCTGACGGCAGCGCGCAGGATCGAGATGCGCAGCGGCGCGGGCACGGGGGCGGCCCTGACCCTGTCGGAGGCGGGCCTTGCGGTCACGACCGGTCAGGACGGTCCCGTCCTGCAGGTCACGGACGACACCCTGATCCTCGATCCTGCGCGGTTGCCCCGCGCGGCAGAGGCGGTTCCGGTGGGCGGCATCTGGATGCAGGAAGCGGACGACGGCCAAGGCATCCTGCGGATACGCCTGCGCTGAGGTCCCAGGGCGCGGGGCCCGGCGCAGAACGTTCGGCAATGCGCGGCTTCGGCGCAGGATGCTTGAAGATGCGCGGCTTCAGCGCAAATCGTTTGAAGATGCGCGGCTTCAGCGCATCCAGGGCGGCAAGTTGCCCTGCATCGTGTGCTGATAATGCTCGACCGCCTTCTGCACCCGTTCGTAGAAGAAGAAGCGCCCGTTCTGCAGCACCACGCCCGACTGGCACATCCGCTCCATCTGTTGCAGCGAATGCGACACGATGATCGCTCCGGACTGTTGCAGGCGATCCTCGAGGATGGCCTCCGACTTGATCTTGAACGCGCCGTCGCCCACGGCCGTGATCTCGTCGATCAGGTAGGTATCGAAGGGCACGGCCATCGACATGGCAAAGGCCAGCCGTGATTTCATGCCCGACGAATAGGTCCGCACCGGCAGGAAGAAATGCGCCCCCAGCTGCGAGAAATCGCGGGTGAAATCGATCATCTCATCGGTGTCGACACCATAGACCCGCGCCACGAAGCGCACGTTCTGGGCCCCCGTCAGATCGCCGTGGAACGACCCCGCGAACCCCACGGGCCAGGAGATCGTGCCCGTGGAGACGATCTCTCCGCTGTCGGGCTGCAAGGTGCCCGCGATCATCTTGAGCATGGTGGACTTGCCCGCACCGTTGGGCCCCAGCAACGCGACGCTGCGCCCGGTGGGAAAGGTGAACGAGATGTCGTTGGCCACCACCTTGGACACGCCATTCAGGCGGTAGGTCTTGGTCAGGTTGCGCAGCTCGATCATCGCGGTCCCTCCCTCAAGTCTCAGCGACGGTCGCGCAGGGAATAATACACCAGCATCGCGATCGACCAGACCAGCAGCAGGGCCGCACCCGTCAGCAGGATCAGGATGGCGCGCTGCGGGTAACGCGGGCTCTGCGGCATCGACGGTTCGGCATAGATGGCCAGGTACCGGCTCTGACGGGCGGCCTCGGCGATGGCCACGTCGACGGAATTGAGCGCCTTGATATAGGTATCCTCGGCATAGCGCACATCGACGGTCAGGCGCTCGAATTCCCCGACAAGGGTGGAATAATCGCGGTCGTCGTCGATCCGGCTGGACCCGCCGACGCCGAATTTCTGCCGCTCCTGCTCGATCAGGTCGGTGATGACGGCGATCCGCCGCTCGATGGGCTGAACGCGGGGATCGGTGCTGGCCGCGCCCCCCTGCAACAGCAGGTTCAGGTCGATGAAGGCGGTCGCCAGCTGTTCCTCGAGCGAGTTGAGCAGCCCCTGCTGTCCCTGGATGTCGGCCATGGGGTCGACGATCTGCGTTTCCGACCGAAACCGGGTCAGCGCCTCGCGGGCGGTCTTGAGGCGCCCGATGGCCACGTCCAGATCGTCGCGGGCGTATTCCGTGGCATCCTCGCGGGCGATGGCCGACAGGTCGTTGATCATGCGAGAGGATTCCTCGACGATCGCGGTGGCGACGGCATGGGCGTCCTCGGCATCGAAGGCCAGCACGCGCAGTTCGAGCAACCCGGTGCCCGAGGCAAAGCTGACATCCACCATCCGGCCCCAGTAATCGTGCAGATCCTCGATCAGGCCGGTCGGCTCGTAGGCGAAGATCGGGTCGTATTCGGGGCGCGCATAGATCGCCGGCAGGTCCAGCCTCTCCGAGACCCGCTGCACCATGGTCTGGCTCTGGATGAATTCATACAGGATCTCGGTGTCCGACGACGACGTGCCCGACAACGCGCTCAGGCCGCCCAGAAGGCTCTGGGCGCTGTCCAGTTCCTCGGACCGGACGGCAAACCCGATGTAGGAGGCATATTGATCCGCGGCCACCGTCTGCAGGTACCAGATCGTCGCGATCAGGGGCGCCGCCACCATCAGCAGGAAGGTCATGAAGCCGGTGTAATGGCGTTTCTTGAGGCGTGCGGGCCCGGCGCCGGGGGGGGTGTTGCGGCCCTTTTTTGGGGGGGGCTTGGCGGCTGCGGGTGCGGGCTGCGCGGGTTTCGGCTGAGCGGAGGCCGCGGAATTTGCCGGGGTCGGGGCTGGCGGTTGCGACATCGAACTCTCCTGACGTGGCGGACAGGCCCGGCGGGGATGCGGACATCCGGGGTCGCCGTCGCCCCGCGTACCCGATATAGAGACCGCGCGGAGTTTGCAAAGCCCAACGGAGCATCGCGCCATGGCCATACCAGTTCCCCGCAGGGCGCGGTTCACCTTCGGCCGGTCGGTGATGGCGCTGATCCTGCGCGAGATGACATCGACCTACGGACGGTCGCCGGGGGGATACGTCTGGGCCATCCTGGAACCCATCGCGGGCGTCTTCGTGTTTACCGCCGTGCTGTCCTACATCACGCGGAATCCGCCGCTGGGCGACAATTTCCCGCTGTTCTTCGCGACGGGCATCCTGACGTTCACCTTCTACCAGACGACGTCGGCCAACGTGGGCAACGCGATCCGCTATTCGCGGCCATTGCTGTCGTATCCCAACGTGACCTTCGTGGATGCCATCGTGGCGCGGCTGCTGCTGAACGTGCTGACGCAGCTGATGATCACGATCCTCGTGCTGGGCGGCATCCTGATCGCCTACGACCTGCATCAGTTGATCGACTACGTGGCGATCTTCGAGGCGATCGCGATGACGGTGGTGTTCGGCACCTGCGTCGGGCTGGTCAATTGCTACCTGATGAGCATGTTTTCCCTGTGGCCGTTCATCTGGGCGGTGGTGAACCGGCCGCTGTTCCTGATCTCGGGGATCTTCTATCTGATCGACAACCTGCCCGAAGGGCCGCGCGATGCGCTGATGTGGAACCCGCTGGCGCATATGATCTCCAAGATGCGCGAGGGGCTGTACGTGGAATACGACGCGATCCACGTGTCGCAGGTCTATGTCTACGGCGTGTCTCTGGTGCTGGGCGCGCTTGGCATGCTGCTGCTGTACCGGTTCCACCGCACCCTGCTGGATGAAGGCGCCTGACATCCGGGCAACCGCGTCCCTAATCCGCGTGTTCGACTACCTCGACGGCCGGAACATAGCGTCCGTCCAGCCGCCCTGACAGGTGCACGAACCGGGTGCAGATCGCCCGTTCGCCCCAGACCAGGACGCGACAGGTGGTGCCGTCGATCCGCGCGCGCAGGGCATCGTGGATGCGGGGTGGCCCCTCGATGTCGGGATCCCATGCCTCGACCAGCAGGGTGATGCGGCCCGTGGCGCGGGCTTCGTCGATGATCGACATGGCGCGGTCCAGCGCCGGGCCGGGGCCGCGGAAATCGCCCGCGATCACGGTATCGGCCCGCATGGGGGCATCCGGGTCCGGGCGGTCGGGGCGCATCATCGGGGGCACCGGGAACGGCCGCGTGCCGGGGGCATAGCACAGCGCGCCGTTGCCCCGGGCCTGCCGGTGGTGCCAGGTCTGTGCGTCGAAATATTCCTTGCGCACGCCGTAATAGAACCCGTTCATCCCCCGCACCGCATCCGCCACGACCGAGGTGTCGCCGTCGCGCTGCAACGACAGCGGTCCGGTGGCCATGTCCGTGACCGAGGTGGCCCCGAAGGTCAGGCGCAGGCGGCGCAACATCTCGCTGTCGGCGGCAAAGCGGACCTCGTCCCAGCCGCCAAGGGCCCGCATCACCGGTGCGCGGCGCAGCATCAGCGACGAGGTGTTGTGGATCACGAAGCTGCAGCGACCCGTCCAGCGGGTGAACCGCAGGTCGTCGCGCATCCGCGCCTGTTGGGAGGTGCAGGCGATCTGTCCGGGATGAGACAGCAGATGCGCCACCTGTGTCTCGATCTTGAGGGGGTGGGACCAGTCGTCGGCATCGTGCAGCGTGACGAATTCGCCGGTGGCCATGGCCAGGCCCGCGTTGCGGGCGGCATAGGCCCCGCCGTTCACCGACAGCGGCACCACCCGGATGCGGGGATCGTGGGCGGCATGGGCTTGGGCGGCGGCGATGGTGTCGTCGGTGCTGGCATCGTCCAGCACGAGGATCTCCAGCTCGGGCCAGGTCTGGGCCGTCAGCGACCGCAGCGCCGTGGGCAGGGTCGCCGCCGCATTGTGCGCCGCGATCAGGACGGTGACGCGGGGACCGCCGGCCGCGGCGGGCGGCGGCGCCTGTGCCACGTCGAGGCGGTCATAGGGCGTGGGGCCGTCCCCCCGCAGGATCAGGGGCGGGATGCCGGTGCGCTCCAGCGCGCGGTTGATCCATGGCAGGCGGTCGTCGGGTGTCTCCTCGAGGGTGGCGCGGGCCAGCAGGCCATCGGCCGTCACCAGACCGGCGGTGGCCGCCCGGTCGAACAGGACGCGCCCCCCGGCGCGGTCGCCATCCGCCGCCCGGCACAGAAGCTGCGCGGTCACCAGGGTTGCGCGAAATCCGGGTTCGGGCGTCAGGTCGTGGGCGCGTTCCAGAAGGGGCAGGGCGGTGGCCCATGCCTCCGCCCGCATGTGCCACAGCGCGCTTTCGCGCAGGGCGGCGGCACGCACCTGGGGCAGGGGGTGATCGTCCGCGATGGCCGACAGCTCCGCCAGGCCGATATCGGTGAACCCCAGCGTCAGCAGGCGCCCGCGCGCGCGCTGCACCGCCAGCATCCCCACCATCAGGGGGTGCGGGCGCGGCTGCCGCCCCTCGGCGGCGCCCGACACGAGGTAATGCACAAGGGGGTTCATGCCCGTGGCGGCCACATCCGGATAGGCCATCAGGTACGATCGGCTGTCGAAGCCCGGCCCCGGATCGCGCCCCATGCGCGCGCCGTATCGCAGGTAATGCTCCACGGGTGACAACGTCCCCTGCGCCACATCCGGGTACCGGTCCAGGTACCAGTCCTCGTCCATCAGGTCGCTGGCCTGCAGGGCGGTCACTTGGTCGTCGTGGGTCATGGGGCGGTCCGTCTGGCGCAGGGGCTGTGGTGGTCGCCGCACCATAGGCGTCAGGATGAGCGGGGGCCACCGCCCCGGCGCGGCCGGCGACAGGATGGTGGCCCCGGGACCCGGTGACGGGGCGGCGGCGTTGTCCCCGGTGCGACCGGCCCGCGGTCACCCCACTGGCATTGCCGGGTGGAGGCCGATACAGACGAGGTCCGTCGCGCACCGATGGGGGGAGAGAGTACATGGCCACGAGTGACACGCAGACATCCGAGGCGGAGGTGCAGGCCCTGCTGCGCCAGGAGATCGCAGACCTGCAGGCGGCCCTGGCCGAACGGTTCGACGAGATCGCGGCCCTGACCCGCATCCTGGAGGAGGAGCGCGCGGCACAGGCCGATCTTCTGGCGCAGCAGGCCGCCCGGATCGAGGCCCGCCACGAGGTGCGCGCCATTCTGGCCCGCGTCCGCGCCGCCCGTGCCGAGGCGCAGGCAAGCGGGGCCGCACCGGATGCCACGCAGGACCGACAGCGCGCCGCCATCGCCGACAGCCCCCTGTTCGACGCCGCCTGGTACCTGGAGCGCAATGCGGATGTCGGCCAGATCGGGATGGACCCGCTGGAGCATTACGTCCTGGCCGGAGGTCTGGAGGGGCGCGACCCCGGACCGCGTTTTTCCAGCATGGGATATTACATCGCCAACCGCGACGTCGCCGAGGCGGGCTGGACCGCCCTTGGCCACTATCTGCTGTCGGGCCGCGACGAGGGGCGTCAGGGCGGCGAGATGGCGGCACCTGATGCAGCGGGCGCAGGTTCGGAGGATCCGGCCTGACCCCCCCGTCACGAACCCTGCCGGATGTGGCCTTGCCGGTGGCGGACATGTCAGAAACGCACGCGAACATGTCTCTACCACGGGGGTTCGACCCTGTCTGGTACCTGCAGACGCATACGGATGTGCGCCTGTCGGGACAGGATCCGGGCGATCATTACCGCACCGTCGGGCGGTCCGAGGGGCGCCGCTATCTGCGGTCGCGTGCCGCCGAACTGGACCATGCGCTGTGGCGCGGTCACGCGGCCATGGCAGAGCCTGCGCTGACGGACCTGCTGACGGGTGACGTGCCCAGCGAACGGGCGATGGCGGGTTGGGCGCTGGCCCGGTGGCGGCTGGATCGCGATGACGTGGCCGGGGCGCTCGAGGCGATCACCGCCTTTCACGCCGTGGCCGACGCGGATCGTCCCGTCGGGCATCCGGGGCCATGGCTCCTGGCGGTGCAGGTCGGTGCGCGGGCAGGCGACGATGCGGGTCTGACATTGGCGAAGACGGTGCTGGCGGAGGCCGTCACACGGTTCGGCGACATCCCGGACATCACCTTGGCGCGCATCGTTCTGGCACGGGCCACGGGGGGCGACTGGCAGGGGCTGCTGCCGGAGCTGCATGCGGGGCGGGGGGATCTGGTGTCCCTGGCGGTATCGCCGGGACAGGGGGCGCCGCTGGACCGGCTGGCCGCGATCACCGTGCCGCCCGTGCCCGACGTGCCCGGCGGCGGGCCGCATCCCGTCGTGACCGTCATCCTGCCCGTCCACAACGGCAGTGCCCACCTCGCCTGTGCGCTGGATGGCCTGATGCGGCAGAGCTGGCCTGCGCTGGAGATTCTGGTGGTCGACGACGGCAGCACCGACGACAGCGCGGTCATCGCCCGCGATCATGCCGCCCGCGACCCGCGCATCCGTGTGCTGGAAATGGGCCGCAACCAGGGGGCCTATCCCACGCGCAATGCGGGGTTCGCCGCTGCGACGGGCGATTTCGTGACCGTCCACGATGCCGACGACTGGTCGCATCCGCAAAAGATCGCGGCGCAGGTCACGCCCCTGATCGCGCATCCCGACCTGGTGGCGACGGTCTCGCACTGGGTGCGCGTGGGCCCCGAGCTGGAGATGACCCGCTGGCGGATGGAGGAAGCCTGGGTGCATCGCAACGTGTCGTCCCTGATGATCCGGGCGGGCCTGCGCGACACGCTGGGCTATTGGGACAGGGCGCGGGTCAACGCGGATACCGAGTATTACTATCGTGTGATCACGGCCCATGGGGCGGCCTCCATCCAAGAGGTCTATGCCGGCGTGCCGCTGGCGTTCGGGCGGACCGATCCCGCATCGCTGACGGTGACCTCCGCCACCCATCTGCGCAGCCAGTTCGGGGGCCTGCGCCGCGACTACATGTTCGCCGCGCGGCGCTGGCATGACGGGGCCGAGGTTGCGGATCTGTACCTGCCGCAGGTGCCCGACCTGCGCCCCTTTCGCATACCCGACGCCGCGGGCGTCGGCGATCCGCAGCCCGCGCCCGACGATCATGACCTGCTGGCGGGGTCCGACCTGTTCGATGCCGTCTGGTATCAGCAGGCCAATCCCGACGTCATGGTGGCCGAGGTCGACCCCGTCGACCACTACCTTGCGGGTGGCGCCTCCGAGAACCGCGATCCGGGGCCGGGGTTTTCCACCGGGGGATACCGCATCGCCGCAGGGCTGGACGATGACGTCAATCCGCTGGTCCACTACCTGACCGAAGGGCAGGGGGCCGCGCCCTGCCCGACCTTCGAGGGCGCGTTGGCGGATGAGGCAGGGCCGCGCATCATGATGTTCGCCCATACCTCGGGCAAGACCCTGTTCGGGGCGGAACGCAGCCTGCTGCACGTGCTGGAGGGGATGGTCGGACGCGGCCAGCGGCCCGTCGTCGTGGTGCCGGCCCTGCGCAATCCGGAGTATCTGGACCGTCTGCTGGCCTTGTCGGTCGCGGTCGAGACCCTGCCGCAGGCCTGGCGCAACGGGTATCGCGCGCCCGATCCGCGCAGCGTCGCCGCCGCCCGTGACCTGATCGCGCGCCACGCCCCGCAGGAGGTGCATGTGAACACCCTCGTGCTGGATGCGCCGCTGCTGGCCGCGCGCGAGGCCGGGGTGCCCACGGTCGTCCACGTGCGCGAACTGCCCGCCGAGGACAGCGCCCTGACCACGTCGCTGGACATGGGCCCCGAAGCCCTGCGCGAGACCCTGCTGTCGCAGGCGGATCGCTTCGTCGTCACGGCGCAGGCGGCGCGGCGCTGGCTGGGGGCGGGGGACCGCGTCACGGTACGGCCCAACGCGGTGGCGCCCGCGCTGTTCTCCCTGCCTGCCCCGGCGGCCATACGCGGCGGGGTGCTGCGTGCGGGGCTGGTGTCGTCGAACGTGGCCAAGAAGGGGGTCGCGGACCTGCTGGCGGTGGCGCGCCTGACCGAACATCTCGACGATCGGTTGCGGTTCGTCTTCGTGGGGCCGCCGACGGCGGACCTGCACCTGTTGCGACCCTGGCCCGGAAACGTCGATTTCGCGGGATACGCCGCCACCCCGGTCGAGGCGATGGCCAACCTCGATGTCGTGCTCAGCCTGTCGCGCTTCGCCGAAAGCTTCGGGCGCACGGTGATGGAGGGGATGGCGGCGGGCCGTCCGGTCGTCTGCTACGACCGGGGGGCGCCGCCCGATCTGGTGGAACACGGCGTGTCCGGCCTGGTGGTGCCGGCGGACGATCCGGCGGCCGCGGCGCGCGCGGTGCTGGCCCTGTCGGCGGCGCGGCGCGGGTTGGCGCGCATGGGGGCTGCGGCCCGCCTGCGTGCCATGGACCTGCAGGCACAGGCGGTGGCGGAATGACGGGCGCCCCCCATGTCACCGCGGCACAGCACGCCGCCGCCGCCCGATTGCGCGCGGCGGGCGACGTGTTCGACGCGGATTGGTATCTGGACATGTATCCGGATGTGGCCCGGGGGGCGTTGGACCCTGCGGTGCACTATGTCTGTTACGGGGCACGGCTGGGCCGGGATCCGGGGCCGCGGTTCGACACGCGGTATTACCTGTCGGCCTATCCCGATCTGGCGGGCGCCGGGGTCCTGCCCGCGCTGCACTATGTGGATCAGGGCCGGGCCGAGGGGCGGGTGCCCACCGCACGGCAGGCCGCCGCCCGAGACGCGGAACAGCGTCTGGCCGGGCTGCGCGACTGTCTGTGGGGGCAGGGGCTGGAGGCGCCGGCCGTGGCCGAATTGCGCCGGATGGCCGACGGTGATGTCCCCGGACGCCACCGGGCCATCGCGGCCTGGGAGATGGCGATCTGGCACCTGCGCCGTGGCCGGGGGGCGGCCGCGCGCCGGCGCCTGTTGCAGGCGCGTCTCGACCTGGCGATGGAGCCGGGACCGCCGGGGGATCAGCTGCGTCTCGCGGTGCTGGAACAGGTCAGCTTCGCACTGGACGGCAATGCCCCCGCCGCGCGTCTGGCGCGGACGCAGGCGATGGCGGCGGGCGGCTGGGGCACGGATGCGGAGCTGGCCCATACCTGGGCCGATCCCACCCCTGAGGCACGGTTGGCGCGGTTGGGCGATGCGCTGGAGACATCGCTGGCACTGATGCCGGGGCAGGGGCCCGCCTTCGACCGGATCGAGACCGCGGCAGGCGTCCTGTCCCCGGCGGTGGAGGGCGCCTGCGTCACGGTCCTGCTGGCGGCGCACAACGCGGCGATGACCCTGCCCACGGCCCTGCGCGCAATTCAGGCGCAGACCTGGACCGATCTGGACATCGTCGTGATCGACGATGCCAGCACGGATGCCACCGCCGATATCGCCCAGGCCGCGGCCCGTGACGACCCGCGCATCCGCGTGTTGCGTCAGCCGGTGAACAGGGGCGCCTATTGCGCACGCAACGCGGGGCTGGCCGTGGCGCGGGGGCATTACGTCACGCTGATGGATGCCGACGACTGGGTTCATCCCGCCCGGATAGAGACACAGATCGCCTATCTAGAGACGCATTCCGATATCGTCGCCTGCACCACGCCCCAGGTGCGGGTACAGGATGACCTGACCTGCGGACGCTGGACGGGGCGGGGGGACATGACGGGGGATTGTGCCGCATCCGTGATGGTGCGGCGGCAGGCCCTGACGGAACATCTGGGTCAGTGGGACGACGTCCGCGTCTCGGCCGACCGTGAACTGATGCGCCGCCTGGTCACCCTGTTCGGGGCGCAGGCCCTGACGGTTTTGGGGGGACGCCCCCTGACGTTGCAGCGCGACGGGACCGGGTCCGCCGTGCGCGACCCCGTGACCGGCATCATCGGAGAGGTGGCGGGTGCGCGGCGCGAGTATCGCGAGGCCCAGCTGTTCCACCATGCGGCGGCCCCCGCCGAGGGGTTGCGATATGACGGGCAGGCGCGGCCCTTCGCGGCGCCGGGCCCGATCCTGCCGGAGCGGGCGCCCGCCGGTCGGTTCGACCGTATCGTGGCGGGTGATTTCCGCCGCCCCGGCCCCGCGCTGGACGCGGCGCTGGCCGCCTGCGACGGGGTGGGGCAGGGGCGCCTCGGGCTTGTGCTGCTGAGACGGTTCGCGCCGGAGGTGCCGGACCGGATCGACCCCGATCTGCGCGCCCGTATCGACGGGCACCGGGTCCGCATGCTGGTGCGGGGCGACGTGGCGCACGCGGACGTGCTGCATGTTCCGGACGCCGCCGATGCCGAATGGCCCCAGACCTTCGTGCCACAGCTGAGCGCGGACCGCATCGACGGCGATCCGGGGGCTGCCATCACGCTGGCCCCGCAGGAGAGGGCCACACCGTGACGCGTGCAGGTTTGCCTTGGCGATCCGCCCTTGCTATGGCCCGCGGAAACGATTGGGATACACATTGATGTCGACTGTTCAGAACGGTGTTTTCGACCGCCTTTCCAGGTTTCTTCGCCTGTTTGCCCTGAACAGGGAAGAACGCCGGTATCTGGCCGACGCCAAGGCCTCGGGCCTGTTCGACCCGGTCTACTACAAGGGGGCCTATCCGGCGATCCACCCCTGGTTCCACTATTTCCCGCTGCGCCATTACATCGTGTTCGGCGAGGCGCGGGGGTATCGGCCCAATCCCGATTTCTCGCCCTCCGCCTACCTGCGCTACAACGAGGACGTGGCCGCGACCGGCATGTCGGCGTTCCACCACTGGGCCGCTTCGGGCCACAAGGAAGACCGCATCCACAAGGAATTGCCCAAGATCGAGGAACTGCCCGAGATCATGGCCCCGAAGCTGCGGATCGACCCGACCCGCGACACCGCCCGTTTCGCGGTGGTCCTGCATGTCTATTACCCCGACCTGTGGGAAGAATTCGCAGAGCGGTTCGAGTCGATCCCGCTGGATTTCGACCTCTATGTCACGCTGACATGGCGCGGTGACGAGACGGAGGGCCTGGCCGAAACGATCCGGGAGCGGTTCCCGAAGGCCATGGTCGTGCCCGTCGCCAACCGGGGGCGCGATATCCTGCCGTTCCTGACGTTGGTCAATTCCGGCGCGCTGGACGGCTACGAGGCGGTCTGCAAGCTGCATACCAAGAAATCCCCCCACCGGGAGGATGGTGACCACTGGCGGCGGCACCTGACCGACGGAATCCTGCCGCTGGAGGGTCTGACCGGCCTGTTGGACACGTTCCTTGCCGACGAGGAGGCCGCGTTCTGGGTTGCCGACGGACAGCATTTCGACGACACGAAATGGTGGGGCTCCAACCTCGAGATCACGCGTCACCTGCTGCGCCGGCTGGAGATCGAGATCGACGGATCGCGCCTGTCGTTCCCGGCCGGGTCCATCTACTGGCTGAAGCCCCTGATGGTCGGAATGCTCAAGTCCCTGCACCTGCACGAGGAGCAGTTCGACACCGAGACGGCGCAGGTCGACGGCACCCTTGCCCATGCGCTGGAACGGACCATGGGGTTCCTGGCCGACACGGCCGGGCAGCGTGTCGTGCAGACCACCCAGCTGGCCGAGGCAAGGGACTATGCCCCCGCGCCGCGCCCGACCTTCGTGTCGGCGTTCTACCTGCCGCAGTTCCACCCCACGCCCGAGAACGACGCCTGGTGGGGCAAGGGGTTCACCGAATGGCGCGGCACCGTCGGGGCCCAGAGCCTGTTTCCGGGCCATACCCAGCCCCTTCTGCCGTCCGACCTGGGCTTCTACGACCTGCGGGCGACCGAGGTGATGGGCGATCAGGCCGCCATGGCCCGCGATGCCGGGATCGATGCCTTCTGTGTCTATCACTACTGGTTCGACGGCCGTCGCATCCTCGAGACGCCGATCGACAAGCTGATGGCGAACCCCGACATCGATTTCCCCTTCTACTTGTGCTGGGCGAACGAAAGCTGGCGGCGCAACTGGGACGGCCTGTCGGGCACGATCCTGATGCCGCAAAGCTATGACGAGGGGTTCGAGGCCAAGCTGGCCCATGACACCGCCCCCTACATGCGCGACCCGCGCTATGCGCGCCCCGACGGCACGCGGCCCCGTTTCGTCATCTACCGCCCCGAGGACATGCCCGACCCGGATGCATCGGTCGAACGCCTGCGCGCCGCCTTCCGCGACGAGGGCATCGGCGAGGTCGAACTGGGCGCCGTGCGCTTCCACATCGAAGGCGAAAGCCCGGTGTCCGACGATGCCTTCGACTTCTGGGTGGAAATGCCGCCCCACGGTGTCGTCAAGGCCGATGCCTATCTGTTCGGCGGCCCGCAAGGGAACCTGCTGGGCCGCGAGGTGCATGGCGGGTTCAAGGGCCTCGTCTACAGCTATGAGACCGTCATCGGCACCGCCGTCAGCCCGGGCTATGCCGGCGACCTGCCCGACAACACCATCGCGGGCGTCATGCCCAGCTGGGACAACACCGCCCGCCGGCATCTGAATGCGCATATGGCCTATGGCGCCAACCCCGCCTCGTTCAGCCGCTGGTTGGGCGCGCTGCGCGCCACGCGCCTCGAAGGGTCGTACCGGGGCGAGCTGTTCGTCAACGCCTGGAACGAATGGGCCGAGAAGGCCGTGCTGGAGCCGACGACCCTGCATGGCGATCTGAACCTCAAGGTCCTTGCGGATCATGTCCGCGGGCCCTCGGCCGCGCGCTCCGGCGCTGACACCCTGCCTGCCGACCGCAGGCCCCTGGACCCATCGACATCCAAAAGCGATCTGACCTGACATGACCGACACCGCCCCCAAGACCGGCGCCGACACGGCGCGCCCGTCGCGCATCGTCCTGCACATCGGAACCCACAAGACGGCAACTACCACCATTCAGGACACGTTCTGGGAAAACAGTGCGCTGCTGGCCGAACACGGGGTGATCTATCCGCGTCTGGGCCGGGTGACGGGGCATCACGGGCTGGCCTATGACTGGGCCAACCTGCCGCCGATCTATGCGCTCGAAGGGGGCAGCCGTGCCGCCCTGTCCGCGCTGGCCGCCGAATATGCCCATCGGCCGGTCACCGTCTTCGTATCCAGCGAGGAGCTGTCGCGCGGCGATCCCAAGGGGGCGACCGATTTTGCCGAGGTGCGCGCCCTGCTGTCGGATTTCGACGAGATCGAGGTGGTCTGCACCCTGCGGCCCCAATGGGAATTCCTGCAGTCCATCTACCTTGAGGTCTCCAAGTACCGCAGTCCGCCGCGCCCCCCGCAGCTGATCCGCGCGGC
Organism: Jannaschia sp. 2305UL9-9; assembly: GCF_041403465.1. Classification (NCBI taxonomy): domain Bacteria; kingdom Pseudomonadati; phylum Pseudomonadota; class Alphaproteobacteria; order Rhodobacterales; family Roseobacteraceae; genus Jannaschia; species Jannaschia sp. 2305UL9-9. The sequence continues at coordinate 21,861 of NZ_JBGEHM010000007.1, read as the reverse complement.
CTTGGAGACGGGAATGGTCGAGGGGCTGTGGGTCGATTACCTGCGCCTGCTGGACCAGCTGGAAGAGGTCTTTGCCCCCGAAGAGATCACCCTGCTGGATTTCGCCGCCATTCGCCGGGCCGAGGGCGGGGTGCTGGGCACCTTCCTGCGCCATCTGGGCGTCGAGGGCCTGACGGCGGATGACCTGGTGCCGGTGAACGGCGGCGCGTCCAACGTATCCCCCAAGCCGGCCACGTCCTGGGCCGCGAACATCCTGGCCGAACCCAATGCCGCCCCGCCCTGGCTGGTGGAACTGGTGAGCGAGGCCGTGGATCTGGAGTTTCCCGACGACATGCGGTCGTGCCTGTTCCTGCGCGAGGAGTTCCGCAAGCTGGAGAAGCACTACGCCCCCCTCAACAAGACGTTGCAGGAACGCCGGGCACCGCATCAGCCCGACTTTTCCCTGACCCCCCCGGATATCGAGCCGCTGACCGTGTTCCGCAACACCATCCCCCAGTCGTTCTGGGTGCGGGTCGGGCGGCGGATGACGGCGCGGATGATCCAGCGCGGGATGACTTGACGGCCCGGCGGGCCCATGCGGTTGCGCCACCCGTCGACATGACATCGGCAGGATGCCGAAAGGGGCCGCACGGATGGTGCGGCCCCTTCGCGTTTTCCCGGGATCCCGACCGCGATCAGGTCAGGATGTTGAACGTCTCGGAGCCGAGCTGGATGTTGATCTCGGACTGGCCCGCGCCATCGACCAGCGCCCAGAGGATCTGACCCGTCGGGCGGAAGATGACGAAGGCCTCCTCCACGTCGTCGTTCCCGGCGCCCACGGTCGTGGTCGTGTTGATCTGGAACTGGTCGCGCGTGACGCGGCCGCCATAGAACAGCACGTCGCCGTCTGCGGCGTTGTAGTCCTGGATCCAGTCGGAGCCGTGGTCCGCGATGCCGAGGTGATAGAACTGATCCGCGCCGTCGCCGCCGTTGACCCGGTCCGACCCGAAGCCGCCGTTGATGAAGTCCATCCCGTCGTTGCCGAAGATGACATCGCCGAAGGCCGACCCGGTCAGCGTGTCGTCGCCGGATCCGCCGATCACGGTGTCGGCGCCGAAGCCGCCCGCGATCTGATCGTCGCCCGCATCGCCGTTGAGCAGGTCGTTGCCATAGCCGCCGTCGATCGTGTCGTTGCCGTCGCCGCCATAGACGATGTCGCGCAGGTCGGTGTCTGAATCGCCGCCCTGAATGCTGTCGTTGCCGTTGCCGCCGTTCAGCGTGTCGACCCCGTCGCCACCGCGCAGGGTGTCATTGCCATCGTTGCCCAGCAGGCGGTCGTTGCCGGCCAGACCCGACAGGTTGTCGTCGCCTTCCGCCCCGCGCAGGGTGTTGTCGCCGCTGTCGCCCAACAGGGTCAGCGTGCCGCGCGCCACCTGCGGCGAGGCATCGGAGATCAGCGTCTCCAACGTGCCCTGATCGTCGGTGTAGCGCAGGCGCAGGCTGATCTCGGCCCCGATGTCGTCCTCGGTCAGGGTATAGGTCACGTCCGTCGCCCCCGAGATGTTGTCGCCATCGCGCAGCCAGCGATAGGACAGCTCGCCCAGGCCATCCGCATCCTCGACCGAGGAGGCATCGCCGGTCAGGACCGATCCTTCGACGGCGGACCCGGTAAAGCGCACGATGCCGGTGGGGGCATCGTTGACGTTCAGGATCGGGCCGGTGCGGCCCGACAGGACCGTCTCGTCGGTTCCCTCGTCATCGGTATAGGACACCTCCACGGTGATCATGTGGCGCGCGTCCTCCTGCAAGAGAAGGTAGCTGTCGTCGGTGGCGCCGGCGATGGCGATCCCGTCGCGCATCCACTGGTAGCTGAAGCTGCCTAGCCCGTCGGCATCCCGGACGCCCGAGGCGTCGGCGGTCAGGGTGCTGTCCTCTTCCGGTGTGCCGGTGACGACCACGTCGCCCGTGGGGCTGTCGTTGACGTTCTCGATGGTCGCGGTCGCGGCGCTGGTCAGGGTGTCGCCACCCAGGGTGACGCGGACCGAAATCTCGGCGCCCACATCGTCCTGTCCCAGCGTATAGGTCGCGTCCGTCGCTCCCGAGATGCTGTCGCCATCGCGCAGCCAGCGATAGGCGGGCGTGCCCGCGTCGCTGCCCAGCACCCCGGTCAGACCGGAGAGTTCGGCCATCAGGGTCGCGTTCTCGGTGGCCGCGCCGGTGATGGCGACCGAAGGGTCGGGATCGCCGCTGCCGGTGACGCCGACCAGCGTGACCGAGGAGCCATCCGCCAGGGTCAGTACGCGGTTGCCCGCGCTGTCGTTCGACTGGCTGACCGATCCGCTGGCCTGGACCTGGTCGACGCCCAGTTCGAAATCCTCGATCCGGTCGTCGCCGCCACCCGAGGCCAGCACGAAGGTATCGGCACCGCGCCCGCCGGACAGGGTATCGTCGCCCGATCCCCCGTCGATGGTGTCGTCGCCCGCACCGCCGCGCAGGGTATCGGCACCCGATCCGCCGGACAGGTCGTCGTCGCCGCCCTGACCCAGGACGATGTCATCGCCGCCCTCGCCATCGAGGGTGTCGTCGCCTGCGTCGCCGAACAGCGAATTGTCGATGTCGGATGCCGTCAGCTGCGCGAAGATGGCGGTCTGGCCGATGGCCGCGACGATCTGGGCGTGGCTCATGGTGACGCCGTCCCCGAAGGTCACGCTTTCGATGGTCGAGGCGGCACCCGCGTTGCGCGATCCGGCCAGGACGATCGCATCGCCATAGCCGAAGTCGAGCAGGATGTTGGCGCCCTGTTCCACAATCCCCACGTTCACGGAGCGATAGCCCTCAACGATCACGTGATCGCCTGTGCCGCTGCCCAGGTCGTTGACCGCGTTGTAGTCGAAGTCGCCCCCGAAGACGTAGGTGTCGCCACCCGCACCGCCCGACAGGACGTCGTTGCCTGCGCCGGCCTCGATCGTATCGGCCCCGTCGAAGCCCTGCAGCTGGTTGACCCCGTCATCGCCGATCAGCAGGTCGCCGAAGTCGGAGCCATGGACCTGTTCGATGGAAATCAGCGTATCGACATAGCCCAGCCCGTCGAGGGCTACGCCGGTGGTCAGGTCGACCTCGACCCCGGAGGTCGAGAAGCGATAGCGCGCCATGTCGGAGCCCGATCCGCCGTTCAGCGTGTCGGTCCCCGTCTCGCCCCACAGCTGGTCGTCGCCGGACCCGCCCGACAGGCTGTCGTTGCCGTCGCCGCCCAGCAGGATGTCATTGCCGCCGTTGCCGGTCAGGCTGTCGCCGCCGGCAAAACCGAACAGTTCGTTGGCCTGACCGTCGCCCTCGATCTCGTCTGAATAGTCGGAGCCGTGCACGTTCTCGATGGCCGTCAGGCTGTCGCGGCCGCCCGATCCGTCACGGCCCGTGCCCGCCGACAGATCGACGTCGATGCCACCCGTTGCATCGAGGTAGCGGGCGATGTCGATGCCCGCGCCACCGTCCAGCGTGTCGTCGCCGCTGCCGCCCCAGATCTCGTCGTTGCCGGCGCCGCCCAGCAGGCTGTCGTCGTCGTTGCCGCCCGTCAGGACGTCCGCGCCGCCACCGCCGTCGATGGTGTCGCCGCCGTCGAAGCCGAACAGGCGGTTGGCATTGCCGTCGCCGGTGATGTTGTCGCCATGGTCGGAGCCGTGCAGCCGTTCGATCGAGATCAGCGTGTCGGTGCCGCCCGACCCGTCGGTCGCGGTGCCGGTGGCCAGGTTGGCGGTGATGCCGGCGGTATCGGTGCGGTAGCGGACGAGGTCGCTGCCCGAGGAGCCGTCGAGCGTGTCGTTGCCCGCCTCGCCCCACAACTCGTCGTCGTCACCGGATCCCACGACCCGGTCATCGCCGTCGCCGCCCAGCAGGGTGTCGCCGCCGCCCGCGCCGACCAGCAGGTCGTTGCCGCCGAAGCCCGACAGCTGGTTGCCGCCGGCGTCACCGGTGATCGTGTCGTCGAAGTCCGATCCGTGGACACCCTCGATCGAGATCAGCGTGTCCTGTCCGCCGTCGCCATCGGCGGCCAGGCCGGTGCCGAGGTTGACGTTGATCGCGGCCGACGCGTCCAGATAGCGCGCAAGGTCCATGCCCGCGCCGCCGTCCAGCGTGTCGCCGCCCGCCTCGCCGCGCAGGGCGTCGTTGCCCGACCCGCCCTGCAGCAAGTCGTTGCCCGCACCACCCAGCAGGGTGTCGGCCCCGCCGCCGCCCGCCACGCTGTCGTTGCCGTCATAGCCGAACAGCTGGTTGGCGCCCGCGTCGCCGCGGATCGTGTCCCCGAAGTTGGAGCCGTGCACGTTCTCGATGTTGCGCAGCGTGTCCAGCGTGCCGTCGCCATCCTGTGCGGAGCCCGCGGCCAGGTCGATCACGGCGCCCGATGTCGCGCTGAGATAGCGCGCCACGTCGGTGCCCGCGCCGCCGTCAAGGGTATCGGCGCCCGCCTCGCCCCAGATCTCGTCGTCGCCGGACCCGCCCGCGATGCTGTCGTTGCCGCGCCCGCCCAGCAGGACGTCCTTGCCCGCGCCGCCCGAGATGATGTCGGACCCGCCGTAGCCGAAGATCTGGTTGGCGCCACTGTCACCCGTGATGCGGTCGCGGTGATCCGAGCCGTGCAGGTTCTCGATCGAGATCAGCGTGTCGGTGCCGCCCGATCCGTCGGTGACGCGGTTCGTGCTCAGGTCGGCGGTGATGCCAGACGTGTCGTCGCGGTAGCGCGCCACGTCGATGCCCACGCCGCCGTCGATGGTGTCGTCGCCGTCGCCGCCCCAGATCTCGTCGTTGCCGGCATCGCCGCGCAGGGTGTCGCGCCCCTCGTGGCCCAGGATGACGTCGTCGCCGCCGCCGCCGCGCACCGTGTCGTTGCCCGCGAAACCGAACACCCGGTTGTCGGCGCCATCGGCCACGACGGTATCGTTCTTGGCGGTCGCGAAGACCCCTTCGATGTTCGACAGCTGGTCGACGTTGCCATAGCCGTCGGTGGCCCGCCCGGTGACGAGGTTGACGTTCACCGCCTCGTTGCCGCCGTGCATGGTGTCGTCGTCGTAGTGCACCCGGTCGAAGCCCGCGCCGCCGTCGATGACGTCGTTGCCGCCCAGCATCCAGAAGCCGTTGTCCTCGTCCGAGCCGATGACGATGTCGGCAAAGCGGGTGCCGCGGATCTGGTCGATGTTGATCAGCGTGTCGGTAAAGCCGAAGGTGTCGGTCGCCACGCCGGTGGCCAGGTTGATGGTGGCGCCGTGGGTGCCGAATTCCTGCCGGCCCAGTTCGTAGTTGAACTGACCGAAGATGACCTCGTCGTCGTAGACGATGGTGTCGCCGGTGCCGGTGCCGCCGTCGATGGTGTCGTTGCCCTGGTGGCCGACGTACCATTCGAGTTCGTCGTGGATCACGAGGCCGCCCGTGATCACGTCGTCATAGGCGGAGCCGCCGACCTCGAGGAAATGCAGGCCCCCGCTCCAGTCGACGCGCAGCCCGTTGGCGGTGGTGGCCAGGCCGTCCTTGAGCGAGACGGTCAGCGCGGCATCCACCTCGAACACGATGTGGTGGCCGTATTGCGTGCCCTCGGACCCGGTACCGGTGATGGTCTTGTTGCCGTTGCCGTTGATGACGACCGTGTCGCGCGCGTCGAAGGTGGTGGTGCCGACGCGGATCACGTCGTCGCCCGCGCCGGTATAGATCAGGTTGTCGCCGTCGCGCCCGTCGATGGTGTCGTTGCCGTCGCGGCCGAACAGGCGGTCGCCGTCCTCGTCGGTGCCCAGCAGGACGTCGTCGGCGTTCGACCCCTGAACGTATTCGACGTCGATCAGGGTATCGGTGTTGCCGAAGGTATCGGTGGCGGTGCCCGCCCGCAGGTCGACGGTGACGCCGCCGGTGCCGGTTTCCAGGAAGTAGGCGACCTGATCGGCGCCGTCGCTGCCGTTGATCGTATCGTTGCCGGACCCGCCCACCAGGGTATCGCGGCCGTCGCGGCCGTTGATGAGGTCGTTGCCACCGCGCCCGAACAGGCGGTCGTCGTTGCCGGAGCCCATGATCGTGTCGGCGCGTTCGGTGCCGATGACCTGTTCGATGCCGTCCAGCGTGTCGGTATTGCCGAAGCTGTCGGTGGCGGTGCCCGCCGCGAGGTCGACGGAGACGCCGTTCGTGCCGGATTCGAGGAAGTAGGCGACCTGATCGGTGCCCACCCCGCCGGAGATCGTATCGTTGCCGGCCCCGCCGATCAGCGTGTCATTGCCGCCGCGCCCGTCCAGGATGTCGTTGCCGCCGCGCCCGAACAGCAGATCGTCCAGCGTGTTCGACCCGCGCAGGGTGTCGGCGCGTTCGGTGCCCAGCACCCGGTCGATGTCGACCAGGGTGTCGATGGTGCCATGGGTGTCGATGGCCGTGCCCGCGTTCAGGTCGACGCGCACGCCCGCGGTGCCCGTCTCGAGGAAATAGGCGACCTGGTCGTCGCCGCCGCCACCGGTGATCGTGTCGGCCCCCTGGCCGCCGATCAGCGTATCGTTCCCGCCGCGCCCGTTGATGTTGTCGTTGCCGCCCCAGCCGAACAGCAGGTCGCCCGCCGTCGTGTGGCCCAGGAAGGTATCCCCCTGGTTGGAGCCGTAGATCTGTTCGACCGCGAACAGCGTGTCGGTACTGCCGAAGGTGTCGAGGATGGTGCCCGTCTGCAGGTTGGCGTTGATGCCCAGCGTTCCCGTTTCCCGGTAATACAGCACCTTGTCGGTGCCGCCGCCGCCTTCGATCCGGTCGGTGCCCGCCCCGCCGATGAACGCGTCGTCGCCGGGCCCGCCGCGCAGCACGTCGTTGCCCGAATGTCCGGTCAGCGTGTCGTTGCCGGCCAGCCCGTCGATCGTATCGTTTCCTGCGCTACCGAAGAGATCGTCGTTGCCTGCGGTTCCGGTGACCATGGGGGGAAGTCCTTTGCTCTGCCTTGCGGCACCCCCGGGGGGGGCGTCTGTTGCGTCGATGGGATCGGCGGCCGTGACCGGCCACGCGCTGTTGCCCGAGTGACTAGCAGACCGGCGGCAAAACGCCGATCCTGTTTTGTTTTCGACTTTCAAACAATGCCTCGGATCGCGCGGAAAACCGTTGCAAATTTATCGAATGGCCACGGGATCGCCGTCTTTTCTGCGCCAGTCCGTCGCCGGCCAGACATGCCGCCCCGTCACCACGGCTCCGACATCACCAGCGATCGGAGCCATCATGCCAACCCTGACCCTCGAGCAGACCTTCGCAGAAGGGGACATGTTCGCGTTTTCGAATGTTTCCGTCCTTTTGCCGGTGGTGTCCGCGGGGCGGGACTGGTTGCTGGTGGGGGCCGATGCGATGGGTGTCCTGAGCATGCTGTCGGTGGCGCAGGCGACCGATGCCACCGTCGTCGCACAGGGCGCGCGCGCCAGTGGCGGGGGCCTTGCCGCGGGTGTGGTCGGGACGGTCGGCGGGCGCGACTACCTTCTGACGTTCGACACCTTCGCCCGGGCGCCGCGCATCCAGGACATCACCGACCCCGCGGCCCCCGGCACGATGTCGGCGTTGCAGGTCGCGTCGGGCGACGTGGCGCAGGTCTCGCTGATGACGCAGGTGGATACGGGCGGCGGTGCCTACCTTGTCGGGACGGGGTTCGGCGGTCGGGGCCTGACCAGTTACGTCCTGACGGATGCGGGCGGTGGCGCGCCCCGGTTGCAGGGCGTCGATGCCATGGCGTCGGGCGCCAAGTCGGATGCGCGCGGGATCACCGCGATCGACAGCATCGCGGTCGGGGCGGGGGATTTCGTGCTGACCCTGACGCCTGCCACCCTCAACAGCTTCCGCATCGCGGCGGACGGTGACCTGGCGCAGGTCGACAGCATCGCGGGGCACGAGGGGCTGTGGACATCGGGCATGGGGGCGATGACGACGCTGGCGGTCGGGGGGACGTCCTTCGTCGTGGTTGCCGGCTGGGAAAGCGACAGCCTGTCGGTGGTGCGCATCAATCCGATGGGCGTGTTCTTTCCGGCGGACATCCTGCACGACACGCCCGCCACGCGGTTCGGCGGGGCCTCGGCGGTCGAGACATTCGAACACCGGGGGCGCGATTTCGTGGTCGCGGCGGGCGACGATCGGGGCGTGGCCCTGCTGGAGGTGCTGCCGGGCGGCAAGCTGATCCATCACCACAGTGTCGAACAGGACTGGGACTGGAACATCGGTGCGGTTCAGGCGCTGGCCGTGACCGTCACGGGCGATGCGGCGCAGGTCTTCGTCACGGGGGGTGCCGCGGGCGGCATGGCGCGCCTGACGCTGGACCTGACGACCATCGGCGGGCGGCAGGTGGGCGGGGCCGCGGCCGATACCCTGACGGGCAGCGCGGGGGACGACCTGCTGATCGGGGGCGGGGGCGACGACGACCTGACGGGGGGCGGGGGCGACGACATGCTGCTGGCGGGCACGGGGGCCGACACGCTGGATGGCGGGGCGGGGGCCGATACCTTCGTCTTCGTGGCCGACGGGCAGGGCGACCGGATCAACGGGTTCGAACACGGGGTGGACCGCATCGACCTGTCCGGCTGGGGCCGGATCGAAAGCATGGACGACCTGCGCCTGATCGGCACCGGCATCGGCGCGGTCATCCGCTGGAACGAGGAGGAGGTGCGCGTGGTCGCCGACGACCGATCGTGGATCGGGCCGGGCGACTGGACGGCGGATGACTTCATCTTCTGAAACCACCCGCCGCCGCCCGTGATCACATGAGGTCGAAGGTCACCGTCTCGCCCTCGTCCTCGAACGGCAGGCGCAGGACGATCCGGTCGCCGGTGAAATCCGCGCCGAAGGTGAACAGGCTGATCGCCTCGCCGCTGTCGGTCAGGCGCACGAGGTCGGTGGGCCGGAAGGTCAGGCCGGGGACATCCGGTTGCACCACGGTGACGCCGCGCAACTCGAAGTCGGAGGCATCGAAGAATTCCCCGTCGACCACCAGCACGTCGCCTTCGCCTGCGTCGTAGTCCATCACCTGGGTGACGCCGCCCCGCACGCCGGTGGAGAAGAACTTGTCCGCCCCCTCGCCGCCCCAGGCCCGGTCGGCGCCGTCGAAGCCGCCGAAGATGAAATCGTCGCCCGTGCCGCCGAACAGCAGGTCGTCGCCCGACCCGCCCGACAGGATGTCGTCGCCCTCCTGTCCCGCAAGCGTGTCGTTGCCGCGCCCGCCCGAGATGACGTCGTCGCCGCCCATCCCCATCAGGAAGTCGCGCCCGAACTCGTACACGTCCGATCCGACGGCATCGCCGGTGACGGTGTCGTCGCCCATCCCTGCGAAGATGCGGTCGTTACCGTCGCCGCCGCCGATGCTGTCGTCGCCCGCACCGCCCAGGATGGTGTCCTGATTGGCGCCGCCCGACAGGCTGTCGTCACCATCGCCGCCATCCAGGCTGTCGTTGCCCTGGGCACCGCCGAGGGTGTCGTTGCCCGCGCCGCCCGACAGGCTGTCGTTGCCGGTCTGGCCGCGCAGGTCGTCGTCGCCATCGCCGCCGTCGAGCGTGTCATTCCCCGACTGGCCCAGGATGCTGTCGTCGCCCGCCCCTCCTGTCAGGCTGTCGCTGCTTGCGCCGCCGTCGATCGTGTCATTGCCACCCGCCCCGTCGAGGATGTCGGGAAAACCGGTGCCCGCCAGCGTCTCATCCGTTGCATCCCCGGTGATTTCATTGCCGATCAGGTCGGTCAGCGGCTGCAGGTCGCCGTCGATCACCCGGAACTGCCAGACGCCCGCAACGCCGGTGTTGCCGGGCGCGGTGTCGAGGGCATCCAGGGACCCGGCCTGAGCAGAAGATACGTAGATGCGCGGATCCGTGCCGGCGGTGATGCCGAAACCATTGTAATATGTATCGAAGTTCAGATCGTTGTAGCGGAACACAACCTCCGCATCGCCGTCGCCCAGATCCAGAATCTCCATCTGAAAGGTCGCCCGCCCCGCGCCAGGCTGATAGAAATACCCCACTTCGTTCCATGTCACGACGATCGAGTCGCGTTCTTCGTTCATGTCGATGAAGATCCCCTGACCCTCGGCAGGGAAGTCGCGGCCTGTGATCAGATCGCGGTCCAGGGGGACGATCGTGAAGTCGTTGGAGAAGCCGGGGCTGAAAAAGCTGCTGCCGTTGGCGAAGCGCACGCCGCCGTTGGTGCCCACGTACAGATCTTCGATCACGCGGTCGCCCAGCAGGAAACCATCCTCGAAGATGCCCGTCATGTCGTAGGGGCCGGATATGCGGTCGTCGCCGACGGTATGAACCTCGCCATCCCCGAAGGGCAGCAGGGTGTTGTCGGCAACGGTCGTGAACAGGGTCGGGTCGGCCATGGGAATACTCCGGGGGAAAGGGATCGTTGGAAATGTCCCTTCATAAGGTCATGCGGGATGGCCGTTTTCAACCTTTCGATAGGGTGCCCCGGACGCCGTGCGCCATCCCGCCGAAGCGTGCGCGCGGAGACTCCCGCCTTGCGCCTCGGGGGTGTAGTTTCTAGGATGCATGGCGCCGGATTTTCCGGTGAAATCTTGGGCGCCCGCTTTTTCGGGGCTGTTCATTCGGGGGGGTGCGGCCGCAGCCGGATCCTGTGAAGAAATCCGTATTGCGGACACGAGGATTGTCGGAATGACATTTGAAGAACAGCTGGAAATCATTCGAAAATCCAGCCAATTCCATTCGAAGTGGTATGCGCAGACGCATCCCGACGTAGGCAACACCCCACCGGAAGAGCATTACCTGCGCACCGGCGCGCAGCAGGGCCTGAACCCGGGCAAGTTCTTCGATACGAAATTCTACACCTCCTACTATCCCGATGCGGGGGCCAGCGATCTGAACCCGCTGGTGCATTACGAGTTGGTCGGCCTGGCGGAAAACCGGGCCCTGAACACCCGGCGCCTGCGTCCCAGCCATCGCGAGGCCTATGCCGCCGGGGGCACGGCCGTGACCGTTGCCGCCGACGAGGCCGCCAAGGCCGCGGCGAAAGAGGCGAAGGCTGCGGCCAAGGAAGCAGCCAAGGAAGCGGCGAAGACCGCGAAGGCCACGGCGAAACCTGCCGCCAAGACGGTGGCGAAACCCGCCGCCAAGACCGCGACGAAACCCGCGGCCAAGACGGCGACGAAGGCAGCGGCGAAACCCGCCGCCAAGACGACGGCGAAACCCGCTGCCAAGGCTGCGGCCAAGACCCCGCCGTCGTCCGGCTCGGCGCTGGAAACCCTGAGCGCCCGCGCCCGCGCCGCCGCGAAGAAGGGCGATTGGGTCGCGGCGACCCGGTATTGGCAGGATGTGCTGGCCCTGCCCGCCGAGCCGTATTTCGGCCTGGCCCAGGCCGCTGCCGCCATGGGGGACAGCGGCCGCGCGGAACGCATCGTGCTGGACGGTCTGGAGCGGTTCGAGGGCAACTCCATGCTGTTGCGACAGCACTGCGACCTGGCGCTCAAGGCGCGGCGCTGGCTGGACGTGCCCGAACGCTGGCAGCGTATCGTGGACAGCGGCATCCAGGTGGACGACGCCTTCAAGGTGCAGGTGGCCGAAGCCTTCGTTGCCCTGGGCGATCTCGATCATGCCACGACCCTGCTGGAAGAGGTGCGCACCGCCATGACCGGCGACATCCGCCTGATGAAGCTGGATGCGACCCTTGCCGAGAAGCGCGAGGATTGGGCCGGGGCCGCCGAGATCTGGTTGCAGCGCGGGCGCGTGGCCAAGGGCATCGCCAAGCTCAACAGCTACGACAAGGGCGTTCGGGCCCTGATGGCGTCGGGCAACCTGAACCGGGCAGAAGCGGAGATCCAGTCGCTGGTGGCGCGCTTCCCCAAGGAGATCGTCTACCTCAAGCTTCTGGCGCAGGTCGCCGTGATGCAGGACGCCTGGGACGTCGCTTTGGAGCGGTGGCAGCGGGTGGAGGCAGCGGATCCGTCGCAGATCGGCGGCATTCCCGCCGACTGGGTGTACCAGATGGGGCTCGAGACGGCGCGTGCCCGTACGGCCGCCATCCGCATGGACAGCCTGCGCGCCACGGGCATGATGTCGCTGGCCCGCATCGTCGAGTCGGTGGACGAGACCGCGGCCCTGATCATGGCGCGACAGGCGCGGCGTTTCTATCGCGAACCGGTGATGGAGATGGTCGCCCGCGTCATGAGCGTCAACACGCGCCACAGTTCCGCGATCTGGTGGTTCCGCCGGTTGATCGCCACGTCCCGGACACCGCGCAAGTATTATCCCAACCTGATCGAATCCCTGCTGGCCGCCTCGCGCAGCGAGGAATGCCGCGCGGTGGTCGAGGAATACGTGCAGCGGTTCGGGCGCGACATGCTGTGGCTGCGCGCGATGGCGGAGATCCATTACCGCGACGGCGATTTCGCCGCCATGCGCGACGTGATGGAGGCCGGAATGGCGACCAAGCTGGCGGGCGAGGCCCGGTCGGTGCGGGTGCTGCGCTGGCTGTACGAACTGGTCCGGTTGCACCCCGATCCGCAGGGGTTCCTGCCCGCCGAGATCCAGGACCTCGTGCTGCGGGTGGCGGCCCGCTACGAGATCCGGTTCGTGTCGGACTCGCTCGCCGTGCTGCTGGATCCGAGGAAGGGCGATGCCCTGGCCGAGACCTATGCCGGGCAACTGGCCGAAGCCCAGGCCGGCACCCGCGAGTTGGACCCCGTGCTGCGCGAGCAGATCCTGCAGTTCTTCCTGCGCCGCCGCGACTGGGACCGGGTGCAGGCGGTGCTGGACCTGCCGCTGGACGATCTGTTGACGGCTGCGAACGTGACCAAGGTCTGGAACATCGTGCGCAACAAGATGGACATCCTGCTGGGGCGGGCCGATGTGGCCGGCGCCGAGGCGGTGGCCTGCGACTTCCTCGACCGGCTGGCCGAGCAGGACCTGCGCAGCTTCACCCTGCGGCAGACGACCGCGATGCTGGGACGCCTGCCGGTGTCCGTCCCGGTGGCCGAACGCCTGGAGGCGGCGGCGCAATGGGCCGGGTTCAAGGCCCTCGCCGACCGCATATCCGACTGGCGCACGCGCTATGGCGGTTTTCCGACCGACGACCTGTTGGGCAGCGCCAGGCGCAAACGCTGCTTCATCGTCGGCAACGCGCCGTCGATCGCCACATTGCCCCTGCACCTGCTGGAGGGGGAGGACATCATCAGCGTCAATCGCGGCATGCGGGCGCTGAGCGTGGGCCTGCCGCAGCCCAAGTACCTCGTGGTGGCGGATGCCATGCTCTACAAGAACCACGCCGAGGAAATCGACGCCGACGGTGGCAGCGTCGACAAGTTCTTCGTGGCGTCCAACTGCCTGTGGCGGGCGACGCCGGGGGTGCCCTGCATCCCGCTGGGATCCTCGGGGCTCAAGCTGTCCCTGGCGCCGTTCGAACATGCGCCGCTGCATCTGCACCGCGGGGAGACGGTGGTGGTGATGGCCGCGCAGCTGGCGCATCTGATGGGCTATACCGAGATCTACATCATCGGCGTCGACCTGGATTATTCCGGCCCGGCCACGCATTTCTACGTGTCCGAAAGCGGCGGCAAGAAGGAGGCCGAGCGGCTTGCCAACTTCCGCCCCGGCGGGTCCGGCACCGAAATGGTGAACCTGGCCTTTGCCAATCTGCAGACGGTGGTCGCGCGTGACGGATGCTCGCTGTACAACGCCGCCCCCGCCGGCAAGCTGGACAGCCTGCAACGCGTCCGCTTTGCCGATCTGTTCGGATCGGATGTTGCGCATGCCGCCTCCGGCGTCCAAACAGAGGTGCAATCGCAGACCGAAGAGGCCAGTTCATGACGTCCAAGGATCTAACCCTGGGTGCCGCCCCACCGGACCTCGCCACCGTGCGCGATCTGATGCATGGTCTGATCGACCTGATCGCGGCCAACATGCCCCGGATTCAGGAAACCCGCTATGACATCACCATCAAGCCCGATGGCAGCCCCGTCACGGCGTCGGACGTGTTCCTGGAACATCTGATCCGCGATCATCTGGCCGCGCGCATCCCCGGCGTCACCTTCGCCGGCGAAGAGACGTTCGAGGCGGGAACCACCCCGTTGGAAAGCGATGGCTATTACGCCATTCTCGATCCGATCGACGGGACCGAGAACTTCTGTTCCGGCCTCAAGGAATGGGGGGTGTCCTTCACCCTGTGGCACGGCGGCAAGCACCTCGGTTCGCTTCTGCTGATGCCCGAACTGGGCGAACACCTGATGACCGGTGACAGCATCGTGCCGGTACAGTCGCGCATCCGCGGGTTTTCGTCGTCCATGCATCCCGAAATCCTGTCGGGAATGGAATCGACCCAGGAAAGCCGCCTGATGGGCTGCGCGGTCTACAACCTGTACAACGTGGTGCGCGGGGCATTCGCCCGTTTCACCAACCCCCGGGGCGCCTATTCCTGGGATCTTTTGCCCGGCCTGATGCTGGCCATGGAACACAATTGCGAAATCGAAGTTGAAGGAAAACCCTATGCCGGAGAATTTCTCGAGCCAGGTAAAAAGTATCGCGTCGACATTCGGCACAGATACGATCTTCATCCTGGGCAAGGGTCCGTCGATTGACGAAATCGATCCGGCTGTCCTGTCGGGCGCGCTGGTCATCGGGGTCAACGATGCGGAGCGTATCGCGCCCTGCGACATCACCCTGCTGCATGAGACCTGGGTGCACGAAGCCCTGGCCGAGAGCGGCTGGCGCTCGCGGCTCTATGTGACCTCCACCGACCTGACACCGCCGCGCGGTGAGGTGGCGCGGGCGCGCTATGCCCCCGGCTCCCAGGAAGAGACGGACATGATGATGAGCCGCCTCGTCGCCGACGAGCCGGCCGAGAACTTCGTGCTCGAGGATGTGCTGTTCGTCTCGGCCCTGCGTCTTGCACGGGCGGTGGCCGAACTGCGCGGGCGCAAGCAGACGGTCTACATGCTGGGCTTCGACTTCTCGGCCGACAAGGGGTATTCCACCGCCCTCGGCCGCGACTTCGCCCCGACGGGCGGCGACAGCCGCAACATGCGCATCACCCCGCAGGAATTCTACTTCGTCAACGCGCTGTACATGCTGCGCGAGAGCGAGCTGGACGTCCGGCACGTGGGCAACCGGCGGTTCTCCTCGCTGACGCCTGCGGACCTGAACGCCGAATTCCTGCCCGCCGGTGACGCGGCCGAGGCACGCGCCGAAGGCGGCGTGCTTGTGACCGCGGAACTGACGACCAACCACTTCGGCGACCGTCAGCGCCTGGAACGGATGGTCCGCGCGGCCAACGCCGCCGGCGCCGATTTCGTCAAGGTGCAGAAGCGCGACGTGGAGACGTTCTATTCCAAGGAACAGCTGGACGCGAAATACGTCTCGCCCTTCGGCACGACGTTCCGCGATTACCGCAACCAGCTGGAGCTGGATCAGGACGACTTCGAATTCCTCGACGGGCTGTGCAAGCAGCTGGGCATCCGCTGGTTCGCCTCCGTCCTCGATGAGCCGTCGTTCCGCTACATGCTCCAGTTCGAGCCGGAGCTGGTCAAGCTGCCCTCGACCATCTCGGAGCACACCGACTACCTTGCGACGGTCGCGAACGAGTACAAGGGCGGCATCGTCCTGTCGACCGGCATGACCGATGCCAGCTACGAGCAGTGGGTGCTGGATACCTTCACCAAGTGCGACAAGCTGTACCTGATGCAGTGCAACTCGGCCTATCCGACGCCGCACCACGACTGCGACATCGGCGTGATCCGCCATTACCGTGACATGGCCAAGGATCACCCGCATCTGATCCCCGCCTATTCCAGCCATGATTTCGGGGCCACGGCCTGCATGCTGGCGGCGGCGGCAGGGGCGAAGATGGTCGAGAAACACGTCAAGCTGGGCAATACCGAATGGGCGCATTTTGATGCCGTCGCACTGGACCTGACCACGCCCGAGTTCCGCGAGTTCGTCTCCAAGATCCGCGAAGCCGAGATGATCATCGGGTCCGAGGAGAAGAAGGTGAACGAAAGCGAGCACCACAAGTACTTCAAGAAGACGGCCTGACCGACGACGCCCGACGGATGGATACCCTGACTGCATGACGTCCACGGGCACGACAAAAGACAAGACTCCGGGGCCTGCGCACGCAATGGCCCCGGAGACGGCCGCAAGGGCACGCCCGCTGATCGTGATCTATGGCGGGATGCACAAGACCGGCACCTCGGCAAATCAGAACACCCTGTATGAAAATCTCGACCTGCTGAACGCGGGCGGGGTGGACATCGTGCGCACCGGCCTGCAGCGCAACTGGCAGTCGGCAGGCGTGCGTCACCTGCCCCTGTCGCGGGAGATCGTGGGCGCCCGTCGTGTGGGCCCGCGCTGGAAAGAGGCCGCGGCGGAGATCGCGAAAGGCGAATTTTCCACCTATATCCTGATGCACGAGACGTTCTTCGGCCCGACCGTGTCGCCCAAGGTCCTGTGTTCCGTCCTGCCGGATGCCGACATCCGCATGGTCGCCTGCATCCGGAACCCGATCGACTACATCAACTCCCAGTATCGCGAACGCATCCACCGCGCGGGCGAAACCCGGGAACCTGCGGCCTTTATCGAGGCGAGCGCCCGGCATCTGGCCACCGACGTGCTGCGACGCAAATGGGTGGCGCAGATCGGGGCAGAGAACCTGACCGTGATCCCCTACGAGATGGCGGGCCGCGGCAGTCGCACGATCCTGCGGGCAATCCTTGCCGGAACCTCCGTCGATCCCGAGGCGCTGACGTTTTCGACCCGGACCAACCGGTCCATCGACCACTGGCGATGCCTCGAACATCTGATGTCCAACCGGTTGCGGGCCGCCGGGCAGGATATTCCCAAATCGCTGATCACCGGATCCCCGGCCCTTCGGGACCGCAGGCCGGTGACGGCCCGGTTGCTGTCGGATCAGGACATGGCCCGGATCGCCCAGCTCAGCGATGTGCCGGGCGATGTGATCGCGGACAGCAAGGCGGCCCTGCTGCCGCTGGATGCCAATTTCCGGGATCCCGTTCTGCGCCGCCGCCTGTTGCGCGATCTGCAGGATGATGCCCGGGCGCAGGCGGTGCGCCCCGCGCTTCTGACATTGGAACTTGCCAAGCGACGGCACATATCGGCGCTTACCTCTCCGCGGTCCGAAAAGGCGGTGAACGAGGTGCGGATCGACGGGGATACGGTCGAAATCTCGGTTCTGTCGGCCAAGAAGAAGCGCGAGGATGTGACGCTGGTGTTCCTGGAGGGGGGCCTGAAGGTCGCCTCGCTGCAGCGGGTCTGGCCGGACGACTTCGAGCCGCTGCGCACGCTGGGGTATCGGGCCAATCTGGGCACGGTCCGGATTGCGGCCTCGCAGATCGGCGGACCCTGGCGCCGGCTGGAGGTGATCGGCGACCGCGGCGAACATCCGGTCATCTGGGATTCCTGGAACAGCACGGACGCCCTGTCCTTCGTTCAGGCCGGGGGGGCACCACGGGTCGATCCCGCGACCGTCGCCGCCTTTGCCCGCGAGGGTCTCGACATGGACCAGGTGGCCGAGACCGAGCGCTCGGTGATGCAGCTGGCCCTTGGCCATGCGGCGCTTGGCCTGATGGACGAGGATTTGCTGGCCGACGCGCTGACACGGATCCGGGCGGGCCGGACGGCCCCGGTGGGCATGCGACCTGCGGCGGTCGTGTTGATGGAATGTCACCTGCTGATTGCCACTGGTGCGGCCGGGGATCTGGCCGCCGTGCTGAATGCCTGGCAGCCGCGCCTCGAGGGCATTCA
Organism: Jannaschia sp. 2305UL9-9; assembly: GCF_041403465.1. Lineage (NCBI taxonomy): Bacteria > Pseudomonadati > Pseudomonadota > Alphaproteobacteria > Rhodobacterales > Roseobacteraceae > Jannaschia > Jannaschia sp. 2305UL9-9. The sequence continues at coordinate 4,153 of NZ_JBGEHM010000007.1, read as the reverse complement.
CCATGCGCCGGCCGATGTGGCCGCTACCTGTCGCGTGTTCCTGCTGTGTGGCTACCTGGAGCTGATGGCCGGCAATCGTGCGGCCGGCGCGCGGCATCTTGCGCGGATCGTCGATCTGCACCGCCACTCCGCCGGACCTGTCGGGGCCTTGCCCGATGCACAGGCGCGCAGCCCGAGCGATGCGCTCTGGGTGGCCCTGCAATATCTCGATCCGGAGGGGCCGGACCCCTTCGGGGACGAGGATTTGTTTGACCGCGTCTTCGACGCCTTTCAGGATGTACGCTGGCGGTCCGGGCGTATCATGATGGCAGCATGCTTTCGCATTCTGGTGCGATCAATCACGGACGGGGTGCCTCACGACGGTATTCCGGCCTAACCAAACCACAGAAAAAAAGAGAGATTCATGACCAAGTCACCGACAATCGTGGCCCTGATGATCGGGCGGGGCGGCAGCTCGCTCAAGGGCAAGAACATCCTGCCGGTGCATGGCGTGCCGTTGTTGCAATGGGCCGCCGGGGCCGCGCGGCGCAGCAAGCATATCGGACGCTACTACGTCAGCAGCGACGACGACGACATCATCGCGACGGCCGGACAGATGGGATACCGCGAGATCCGCCGCCCGGCCGAGCTGTGCACCGACACGGCGCAGAGCACCGATGCCGTCATCCATGCGCTGGACATCATCGAAAAGGACGGCCCCGTGGACATGGTCGTCGTGCAGCACGCCAATGTCGGCACCATCGACGAGCGTATCCTGGATGATTGCCTCGACATGCTGATCGCCGACGAAGGGCTGTCCGCCGTCGTGCCGTCACATGAATATTCCGAATATCACCCCTACCGTGGCAAGCGGGTCGAGGGGGGGCGGATGCTGCCTTTCGTGGCCGATGCGGGGGCGGTTTCGGCCAACCGGCAGGATCTGCCGACCTGTTTGTTCTTCGACCATTCCATCTGGGCGCTGCGGGCTTCGCGGATGCGCGACCCCAACGGTCAGCCGCCCTGGCCCTGCATGGGCACCGACATCGCGCCCTATATCACCGAGGGCTGTCTCGACGTTCATTCCATGGAGGATATCGTCAAGACCGAGGCCTGGATCACCGAGCACAAGGTTCCCAAGCCCGAGCCGGTCTGAGGCCGCCACGCACGACCCGATCCCGGTTCAGGCCGGGACCGGGGGTCCGTCGCGGTCCCGCGTTGCCGGGGCTGCGACGTCGATGATCTGCATCGACACGGAAAACAGCAGCGACAGGCAGGCGGCGTCTTCTTGTCCCCTCCGCGAAAGACCCCGATCAGGGAGGATCGCGCCGGCCATCACCCCGGAAAAGTCCCGGCCCGAAACGCCCGCGCCCGTCGCGGGGCATGCGACGGTCATCGGTGTGGTCGGGCCAGGTGGCCCCCACCATCGGACGGTCCGACCGGGCCCCGGCAGGGGGGCACAGCGCGAGGCCGGGCGCGCCCCATGCCGGGGGACAAACCGGTCCCCCCGGCGCCTGCACGGCATGAGGCGATATCGGCCACCCCATGAAACCGACGTGATCCCGCGCGCCTGAAGGATGGCCGCGGCGCTGCCTTGGGCCCTTCGGCATGCAGGGCATCGACATCACCGCGCAGATCGCCCCGCCGCAATGGTGAAAGGGCCCCGGATCTCTCTGGGGCCCTTGTCGTCACGATGGGGGGGCAATCCGTCGCCGGATCAGAGGCCGTCCTCCTCGTTGCCCTCGTCACCCTCGTTGCCTTCGTTGTCCTCGTCGCCTTCGTTGCCTTCGTTTCCTTCGTCGCCCTCATCACCCTCGTTGCCTTCGTTGGCATCGAAGTTGTTGCCGTCACCGGGGCCCTCGTTGAACTCGTCGCCCTCGTCGCCTTCATTCCCTTCGTCGGCTTCGTCGCCCTCATCGCCTTCGTCGTTTTCGCTGCCTTCGTCGCCTTCGTCGAATTCATCCTCCTCGTTGCTCTCGTCGCCTTCGTCGCCTTCGTCGTTCTCGTCGCCTTCGTTGAATTCGTTGCCTTCCTCTCCTTCGTCGCCTTCGTCTCCTTCATCGTTTTCGTCGTCTTCGTCGCCTTCGTTGCCTTCGTTGTCTTCGTCTCCTTCGTCGTTCTCGTCGTTCTCGTCGTCTTCGTCGTTCTCGTCGCCTTCGTCGTTCTCGTCGAATTCGTCGTTCTCGTCGCCCTCGTTTTCTTCGTCGTTCTCGTCGAACTCGTCTCCTTCGTCGTTCTCGTTGTTCTCGTCGTCCTCGTCGTTCTCGTCGTCCTCGTCGCTTTCGTCGTCCTCGTCGTCCTCGTCGCCTTCGTCGTCTATGCCGCCTTCGTCGCCTTCATTTCCTTCGTCGTTCTCGTCGCCTTCGTTGTTTTCGTCGTTCTCGTCGTTCTCGTCGTTTTCATCGGCTTCGTCGCCTTCGTTGGCTTCGTCGCCCTCGTTGTTCTCGTTGGCTTCGTCGCCTTCGTCTTCCTCGTTGTGCTCGTCGTTCTCGTCGTCTTCGTCGCCTTCGTCGAATTCGTTTCCTTCGTCGCCTTCGTCGTCCTCGTCGGCTTCGTTGTCCTCATCGCCTTCGTCGAATTCGTCGTTCTCGTCGCCTTCGTCGTTCTCGTTGTTCTCGTCGCCTTCGTTGTTCTCGTCGCCTTCGTCGCCTTCGTTTCCTTCGTCGCCTTCATTGCCCGAGGCAGAATCGGAGTCGGCTTCGTCGCCTTCGTTGTTTTCGTTCCCGTCGTCGGGATCGGTCAGAGGTTCGTCGCCCTCATCGCCCTCGTCGAATTCGTTTCCTTCGTCGCCTTCGTCGTTCTCATCGCCTTCGTCCGATTCGTTGGCCTCGTCGCCTTCGTCGGCCTCGTCGTCCTCGTCGCTCTCGTTGTCCTCGTCGTCCTCGTTGAACTCGTCGTCCTCGTCGCCCTCGTTGTCTTCGTTGTTCTCGTCGTCTTCATCGCCTTCGTCGAACTCGTCGCCCTCGTCGTTCTCGTCGTTCTCGTCGTTTTCGTTGCCCTCGTCGTCCTCGTCGTTCTCGTCGTCTTCGTCGGCCTCGTCGCCTTCGTCGCCTTCATCGAACTCGTCGTCTTCGTCTCCGTCGTTCTGGCCTTCGTCGCCTTCGTTGGCTTCGTCGTTCTCGTCGCTTTCGTCGCCTTCGTCGTTCTCGTCTCCCTCGTCGTCCTCGTCGTTCTCGTTGCCTTCGTCGTTCTCGTCGCCCTCGTCGCCCTCGTCGGCTTCGTTGTCCTCGTCGCCCTCGTCGAAGACGTTGTCCTCGTCGCCTTCGTCGTTCTCGTCGCCCTCGTCGTCTTCGTCGCCCTCGTCGGCTTCGTTCAGTTCGTCACCCTCGTCGTTCTCGTCGTTCTCGTCGGCTTCGTCGTCCTCGTCGCCTTCGTCGCCCTCGTTGCCCTCGTCGGACTCGTCGCCCTCGTCGTTCTCGTCGTGCAGGCCGATCTCGTTGCCTTCGTCACCTTCGTCGTCCACGGGCTGACCCTCGTCGCCCTCGTTGCCTTCGTCGTTCTCGTCCTGTTCGTCGTCCTCGTTGCCTTCGTCACCTTCGAAGTCCTGGGCGGGATCATCATCCTCGTCGCCCTCGTCGTCCTCGTTGCCCTCGTCGCCCTCGTTGTCCTCGTCTCCCTCGTCGGCGAATTCTCCCTCGTCGCCTTCGTCGCCCTCGTCGTTCTCGTTGAACTCGTCGTTCTCGTCGTCCTCGTCGCCTTCGTTGCCCTCGTCGTCCTCGTTGCCTTCGTTGCCGGTCTCGTCGCCCTCGTCGGATTCGTTGTCCTCGTCGTTCTCGTCGTCCTCGTCGCCCTCGTCGCCTTCGTTGGCCTCGTCTCCCTCGTTGCCTTCGTCGTTCTCGTCGTCCTCGTTGCCTTCGTCGCCCTCGTTGCCCTCGTCGTTGGCCTCGTCGCCCTCGTCGGCCTCGTCGTCCTCGTTGTCCTCGTCGTCCTCGTTGCCCTCGTCGGCACCGAAGGTCTCGTTGCCCTCGTCGCCTTCGTTGTTCTCGTTGTCCTCGTTGCCTTCGTCGCCCTCGTTGCCTTCGTCGTTGGCCTCGTTGCCTTCGTCGGCCTCGTTGCCTTCGTCGTCCTCGTTGCCCTCGTCGCCTTCGTCGCCCTCGTCGTTGGCCTCGTTGCCTTCGTCGGCCTCGTTGCCCTCGTTGTCCTCGTTGCCCTCGTCGCCGGCATCGCTGGCGCCGCT
>NZ_JBGEHM010000006.1:0-106165 GCF_041403465.1 Jannaschia sp. 2305UL9-9 | reverse complement strand
ACGGTGGTGATCGTCGTCATGAAAGTGCCTCCTTGGCTTGGAGCCACAACGGAGGCGCGGTGGCGGTGGTTCCATCACCCTTGCGTCACCGCGCACGCCGTCACCGGCGGGCGATCCGGTCGCCCGTGGCCTCGGCCCCGGCCTGGATCGCACGGCCCAGCACCATGCCGGCAAACAGCATCGCCGCCGCTCCCCCGAACAGCGCGAACTTGCGGGCGAAATCGCCGTCGACGATGATCCCGTCATCCTCGGCCCGACCGTCGAAGGTGCCGTGGGCCGTCGACGGATAGGGGGCGGGCCCGTCCAGGTTGTCGCGGTCATGGGGTGCCGGGCGGTCGTCCTGCTGTGCCTCGACACCCATTTCGGTCAACTGCGCCTCGACCGTGTTCGGGAACAGCATGTTGCCCGCCATCAGCTTGAGCACGGATCGCCCGACGAGGATCTCGCGCGCATTGGTGTCGATCGCGCGCAGCACGGCGCGGGCCGCGACCTCGGGCTGATAGATCGGGGGCGCGGGCTGGGCGTGGTGGTCCATCCGGTTGCGGGCCCATTCGAACTGCGGCGTATTGACGGCGGGCAATTGCACCATCGACAGGGTCAGCGGACGCTTGTCGCGCAACAGCTCGATCCGCAGCGCCTGCGTGAAGCCTTCGATCGCGTGTTTCGCCCCGCAATAGGCGGCCTGATTGGGGACGGAGGTATAGGCAAGGCCGGATCCGACATTGACGATATTGCCCCGCGCCATGACGCGCAGCGCCGCGCGACAGCCGTTGACGGTGCCAAGATAGGTGGTTGCGGTGATCTTGCCGAACTCCTCCGCGTCGACCTTGTCGAAGGGCGAGAAGCTGGTCAGCATGGCGGCGTTGATCCAGATCTCGGGCACGCCGAAGTCGGACAGGATGTCATCGGCGGCGGCCTCGACCGCGGCGGCATCGGACACGTCGACGGACCGTGTCCAGACGCGATCCCCGAACGCCTCCTTGACGGAATCGAGGCGGTCCTGCCCCCGCGCAAGGACGGCGACGTTCCATCCGCGGTCGATCAGGGCGTCGAGGGTGGCGCGGCCGACACCGGCGGTGCCGCCCGCGATGACGGCCACGGGGCTGTGGGAAAGGCTGGGCATCTGAAGATCCTGCATTCTGGTTGAATTGCAGGCAAACGCCGGGGGCCCCCTGCGGGGTTCCCGGCGGGTTGTGCTACACGGTGTCGCCGTGGCACACCTTGGCGAGTGCTGCGGTCAGACGTCCGCTCAGCAGGGGTTTGCCGATGATCGCCACGGGCGACAGGCTGTTGAGGCGCGCGACGCGGGCCTCGTCGATGTTGCCGCTCAGGAAGATGCAGGGCACGTCCAGTTCCTCGCGCAGCCAGCGCGCCGCGTCCTCGCCGCAGTCGCCGCCGCGCAGGCGCAGATCCATCAGGACGACATCGGGCCGCGCCGTGCGCGCCGCCGCCTGGCAACTGTCGACGTCGACGGCCATTCCGACCACGGAATGCCCCGCTTCTTCGATCTGGATTTCCAGATCCATGGCGATCAGGACCTCGTCCTCGACGATAAGCACGTCGAGCGAGGCATCGCTGTCGGGTTTCGGGGCGGAATCGGACGACAAAACGGACCCTCAGTCTTTCAATGGTACGCGCACCAACACCCGATGCCCCGGGCCGGGTCCGCCCTGCGACGTCTTGCCATCGGAAAAATCCGCCGGACCTTCCTGCATGGTGGCGCCCAGCTGCATGACCATCGACGCGATGATCCGGGTGCCGAGGCCCTTGCCGCTGCTGCCCTGCTTGCCGATACCGTCGTCCTGCACGGTCAGCGCCATGCCCTCGTCCGTCGCCTCGCAGGTAACCTCGACACATCCGTCGACGCGGTCGCCGAACGCATGCCCGAAGGCATTCGCCACCAGTTCGTTGGTCAGCAGGGCCAGGCTGATCGCCTTGTCGGTCGAACAATGCAACGTGTCGGAACGACAGGTCACCTTGCCCTGCGTGCTGGCCTGAAGGGTGTCGCACAGATCGGCAAGGTAGCCGCCGATCTCGACGGTCGTGACCTGCCCGGTCTTGTAGATCATCTCATGAACCGAGGCGACGGCCCGCACGCGGCTGGCCGCGCCCTGCAGGCGGCTGCGGGCCTCGTCGCCCACGGCGGCATGCGCATCGAGGTTCAGGATGGACGACACGATCTGCAGGCTGTTCTTGATGCGGTGGTTCACCTCGTCGAGCAGCAGCTGCTTCTGTTCCAGAAGGCGGTCACGCTCCGCGATGGTCGAGGCCAGCGCCTCCTCGCGCCTGCGGGCCGTGGTCACATCCATGCTGATGCCGACGAACCGGGCCGGATCGCGCGGATCCTCGCGCACGAGGTCGCCACGCAGACGGACCCATCTGATGTCCTCATCCGGAATCTGCATCCGGTATTCGACATCGACCGGCGTGCCCGCGGGCGCATCCTCCAGCGAGGCGAATGTTTCGATCAGGCGGGCCCGGTCCTCGGGCAGGTAGCGATTGATGAAGGGTTCCGCCGACGTGACGCCGGGCGTGGGGGGCAGGCCGAACATCCGGCTTTGCGCCTCGGACACGATGGCCGTCCCTTCCGAGGGACAGAACTCCCAGAAGGCGATGTCGGACAGGTTGTCGACCAGCGCTTCGCGAATGTTGGCATCGCGGGCCGTCGTCACCTCGCTGGTGATGTCCATGCTGTTCTGCAGGATGCCGGTGATCACCCCGTCCTGCATCAGCGGGGCATGCGTGATGCGCCACCAGTGGTTGACATAGCGCCCCGGCTGCGTGCGGTCCGGGATCGCATAGCGGACCTCCAGCGTATCGGTCCTGCCATCGGCAAGCACCCCCTGCATCGACAGAAGGACCCGCTGAAACCCGTCGTCGGGATCGTCCGGGTTCGGCGGGAAGGCTTCGAAGACGTTCAGCCCGAGGAGTTCCTGCTCCGTGGCGCCCGTCATCCTGCAATAGGCGGTGCTGACCGCCTGAACGACGAGATCACGATCGAGGATCAGGTAGGAGTGCTGCGTCGTCTCGAGTATCACCCTGGTCGTCAGGTCGAGCGGAGTCTGAAGATCTGTCATAGGGCGCCCTCCCCGAAATGGCATTACGCATTCGGCGCTGCGGCCGGCCGACTGATTCGCTCGCCTACGGGACGTTAGCCAAGAACGTTCTGCTGGTGAAGTTGCAACTTGACGGCATGCCTGCCTGGCCCCCGAACGGGATCATTCCCGGGCAAAGGCCTCCGGCTCCATCTCTTCCCAGAAGGCGGCGATTGCCGGACCGTTCAGGGCCGACCGCCATCCGCGGGTGGCGAAATCCTCCCGCGCAAGGTCATCGTCGATCCGGCTCAGGAACATGCGTCGCGCGGCGTCTCGTTGTGTCGGGGTGCGCGCCTCGACCAATGCCAGGATACGGGTCAACCGGTCCCGACGGGCAAGGCGCTCCGCCTCGCGGGCATCGTCCTCGGCATCCCGCCTGCGGGCCTCCTCTTCGGCGCGGGCGCGGGCCTCGGCGATGGCGGCCTCCTCCTCGGGGGTCGGTGGTTTGGGGCCGGCCTCGTCCGAGGTCCAGCCACCGGCAATCGCGGCCGAAAGATACCGCGCGGGATTGCGCACTCCCTCGCGCCCCGCGACCATGGACAGAAGGTCGGTCACGCGCTCCTCCCCGTGCTCGGCGATCCATTGGCGGGCCAGGCGGTCGGCCACGCCCATGTCGCGCAGGCGGGCATAGACATCGGTGGCCCGGACCGCCCCGCCATCGTCCAGATCCATCAGGCCCAGCTGCGGGTTCTCGGCGATCCTGAACCGGATCGCCGCGACCGCCCTGCCCTCGCGCCGGGTTTCCGGCGTCAGGATGATGTTCGACGTGGCATTCACCTCGGCCACGGATGGTTTGATGATCTTGGCGTTCAGATGCTTGAACGTTTCGTAATAGGCACTGTCCCCGACACCCATCAGGCGCCGGAACAGGGGCATGTCCCACCAGCCGGTGCTGCCGACCCGGTGAAAGCGGTAGCAGTTCTCATAGAGCGCAAGCGCGTGGCCGGAGGTGAAGCGCCGCTGGATGTTCATGTTGATCAGGGCAAAGACCGCCGGATCATGCAGCTTTTCGGCAAGGGCGGGCGAATAGGCATATTCGCAGACGCCATCGACCAGCTTGGCAAAGGACAGCAGCGACGAGACCCCCCATTCCTGCCGCCCCTGCCCGTCCAGCATGTCCCATTCGGCCGTCGTCTCGGCCAGGGACCGCAGCGCGTCCTTCAACGTGGCCGTGTCGTTGGAATTGTAGCCCGCCATGAGGCACAGCGTGCGCGCATCGATCCGGTGGCTGGCCCGGGCGGTCAGGTGGTCATAGGCATTGAGCAGCAGCACGTTCGACAGCTTGCGTTGCAGCAGCGACAGCTTGCCCGAAACATGGATGGCGGCCACGTTCTTCTTGACCGAGTCGCGGCGCAACGCCCCGTGCAATGCGTCACGCGGGATGTCAGCCCGGCTTGCCTTGCCCGCCCCGGATAGATTGCGCGCCATATCGTCCCTCGCCTGCCGATACGCCCTTATGCCATCAAAGCACCTTGCCGCCAATCCCGCGCGGGTGCCTTTCGCAGAACACCGCCTGCGCCCCAAAGGGTACCTGTTTGCGGGATAGCACGGAATCGTCCGGTGTTGCGCTTTGCCGCGATTCGGAGAACGCTGTCCCTGCAAAGGGGTTTTTCGCTTGATTAGGGACGTGTTCGCCGCCTGACGGCATGCAAGCCCCGTGAATGGGTGCCTTTCACCCCGCCCATGGGCGCCTTTTGCCCCGCAAACGGGTGCCCGTGATCCCGCGCATGGGTGCCATTGCGCCCGCTACCGGGTACCCCCTCACCAAATTGTCGAATGTTCTCCGGGGTTTGCAGCTTCCAAAGACTCTAAATCCTCCTAAAGGAAAACAAGCTTTGCGGTCTGCTTTTTCTTCGGGATTCATGGGACAGGGGTTGGTGGCACCAATCCTATTCCGCTGGCGTCCGGGATGTGCGATGTTGACGGCAACATACGAGAAAACGTGTGACATCACGGCGGAGCAGCAGAATGACCAACCGGAAACCGGACTTTCCCCCACCCCCCTATCACAACCTCGACCCCGCTGTCTGTGGTGGAAAGCTGGGCGAACCTGTCGAAACCGTCCGTTTTGCACAGGCCGCCGCGCGATCGGCCCATGGGCGCAGCGAACTGTCGAAGCGGGGGTATGCACCGGATGGCAAGAAGAACCTACGCCGGTTCTCGACATGGGAAATCTGCCGCTACCTGATCCCGCTCGCCACCGCGCATTTCCGCCGCGTGTTGAAGGCGCACCCCGATCTGCCACAGGGCGAGGGGTCCGGCGGAACGCGGTGGTTTACACTGGAGGAGGTGCTGGCCCTGCGCGAACATTTCGCGACCGAGGGCGCCAGCAACAAGGAATACAAACCCTGGCGTCCCGAAGGGGTGCAGGCCAAGGTGACGGCGGTCGCGAACTTCAAGGGCGGGGTCGGCAAGACATCGACAGCGGCGCATCTGGCGATGGCTGCGGCCCTCGACGGGTATCGTGTCCTTGTCATCGACCTCGACAGCCAGGGATCCATGACCTCGATCATGGGGGGCGACGTTCCGGACGAATGGTCGACGATCTTTCCCCTGCTGGCGCGTGACTATGCCCGCGCGGTTTCGCAGCGAAACCGGATCCGCGAGGCGGAAGGCCTGCCACCCCTGCCCCTTGATGAGACGATGACCGCCGCGCTGGACGTGAACGCCGCCGACGTCATCCAGAAGACCCACTGGCCCAACATCGACCTGATCGGCGCGCAGCTGAACCTCTATTGGGCGGAATTCCAGATTCCCGTCTGGCGGATGCAGATGCGCGACTGGCCGCTGTGGGATGCCCTGCCAAATTTCCTCGCGACCGAAGGCATTCTCGACGACTACGATATCGTCATCCTCGATACGCCCCCTGCCCTCGGCTATCTGACGATCAACGCCTTGTCGGCCGCCGATATCCTGCTGGTGCCCCTCGGTGCCTCGTTTCTGGAGTTCGATTCCACGGGTAGGTTCTTCGACATGCTACACGCCACCTTCGCCTCCATCGAGGAGGGGGATAATGCCCAACGCCGGGCGGCCGGCCTGCCGGAGCAGCGGTTCGAATGGGACGCCGTCCGCACCATCCTGACGCGATACGACGCGGGACAGCAGGCGGACATGGCGAATGTCATCCAGGCCTATTTCGACACCCTGATGTCGCCCCACCGGCAGGAGTTCACCGCCCTCGTCGGTCAGGCGGGCGAACGGGTCAGCGGCATCTACGAGGCCGATCCCCGCGACTTCAACCGCGACACCTATCTGCGCGGGCGCGATGCCTTTGATCGGACATATGCCGATTTCAAGGAGTTGCTGCTGGGCTGCTGGTGGCGCGATGCGCAGATGGCCAAGGCCGACGGGACGAAGACGGAGGAGGATATCTGATGGCCCGCAAACGCAACATCATGGCGCCAAGCGCCGAAGACCTCGCCCGTCTCGACCAGGAAACCGCGCAGGGTGGTTTCGCTGCGAAACCGCGGATCGCCCCCATCGCCCAGGTCGCCGCCGAAGCCGCCGGATCCGCCCCGGTCGAAGCTCCGGAGGAGGCCGCCCGCAATCGCGCAGATGCCACCATCCTGCGCCGTGCGCGCGCGGACGGATGGGAGGTGCGCGACCTGCCGATGGCCGAGATCCACGTGGATGCGATGTCGCGTGACCGCATGGACATGCCCGAAAGCCAGATGGAGGAACTGCGCGCCTCGATCCGGGCCAACGGCATGCGGATGCCGGTCGAGGTCACGGCGCGGCGCGGCGGTGGCTATGACCTGATTTCAGGGCTGCGCCGCCTGACGGCCAGCCGCGACATCGCCGGGCCGGACGCCACGATCCGCGCCTTCGTCCGCCCCCCGCGGACGGCGCCCGAGGCCCTCGTGGCAATGGTCGAGGAAAACGAGATCCGCGCGAACCTGTCGTCCTATGAACGGGGGCGGGCCGCCGTTCTGGCGGTGCAGGACGGCGTCTTCCCGACGATCGAGGCGGCGGTGGATGCCCTGTTCGCCACGGCGTCCAAGGGCAAGCGAAGCAAGGTCAGATCCTTCGCCCTGCTGCACGAGGAGCTGGGGGACCTGCTGGCCTTTCCCAATGCCCTGAGCGAGCGGCAGTGTCTGCGCCTGTCCGCCGCCATCAAGGCCGGTCAGGGCGGCGTCCTGCGCGCCGCACTTGCGCCCGGGCCCGAACCGGACGCCGAGGCGGAATGGGCCCTGTTGAACCGGGCATTGTCCGGGTTGGAGAAATCCGACCGCCCTGCCCGACCAAGGCCGCAGGCGGTGCCGACGCAAGGCTACATCCCGCTGTCCCGCGGGCGCGCAATCCGCCATGTGCAGGACGCCGAGGGCCACGCCATCCGGTTCGAGGGGCCGGTGGACGCGGATCTGATCGACCGGGTGATGCGGGAAATCGCCACGCGCCTGACCGGAGATGACCCGGGGGAATGAACCTTGGGAACCGGGCCGTGGCCGTCGGGTTGGGTCCGCATGACCCGCACACCCCTACCGGCCATTTCCATGGCCCCCGTCCTTGCCGCCCTGCTGATGCTGGTGCTCGCCTTTTTTCCGCGGCCCGCGCTGGCCCAGAATGCCGTGTTCGAGGTGCCGGACCTGAACGCAGGGCTGGACGCGCCCCCGGACCGGATCGACCGGCGGACCCCGCGCAGCATGATGGCCAGCTTTCTGACGGCCGCCGACCAGAAGGACTGGCTGACCGCCGCGCACCTGCTGGACCTGAACGACCTCCCGCGGGAGCGGCAGGGCTTGATCGGTCCGATCCTCGCGCGACAGCTTCATGCCGTCGTCGACCGCAAGGCCCTTCTGGATTGGTCCCTGCTGATCGACCGTCCCGACGCCCTTCAGACCACGGGACGGCAAAGCGATGCGACGGCGGGGTCGCCCCGGCGGTCCCTGCTGCTGCGTGATCTGCCGCTGGACCCGGCCCCGGCCGCGATCCGCCTGAACCGGGTTCAGGTCGAGAACGGCGGCGATCCCGTCTGGGTCTTCGCGCAGGAGACGGTCTCCAACGTGCCCGCCCTCTATGCGCGCTATGGGCCGTCGTCGTTTGAACTGGCCCTGCCGGCATCGCTGCGAAACGAGGCTTTCGCCAGCCTCATGTGGTGGGAACTTGCGGGGCTGCCGCTTTTGCTGCTGGCGGCCGTGGTCGTCGGATGGCTGGTCCACAAGATGCTGCAATATTGTTGGCGACGGGCCGAATCGCGGCTGGCGACCGGCGTGCTGCGCGCCATGTCGACGCCCTTCATCATTGCCAGCGTGACGGGCCTTGTCTGGTGGGTGACCAGCACGGTCTTCGCCTTTTCGGGGCGTATCGATTTCGTCCTGACCCCGGCAATCGCGATCGGGTTCGTGACGGCGGCCCTGTTGCTGATCGTCAACGGGGTCGAGGCCGCGCTCGACGGGTTCATGGCCCCGGGCGAGGATGTCGACCTGACCCGCGCCGAACAGGCCGAGGCACGGGCCGTGGCGACACGCTTGAACGCGATCAAGCGCGTCCTGCTGGTCGTGGTGTTCCTTGTCGGGGTCGGCATCGTCCTGTCCTCGGCCAACCTGTTCGAAAGTCTGGGCATTTCCCTGCTGGCCTCGGCAGGTGCGCTGACGATCGTCCTCGGGGTCGCGGCGCGCAGCCTGCTGGGCAATATCCTCGCCTCGCTGCAGATCGCGATGAACCAATCCGCGCGCATGGGCGACCGCATCGTCTACAAGGGTGAAATGTGCCACGTGGAGCGGATCCACATGACCTATGTCCAGTTGCGGTCATGGACCGGTACGCGGCTTGTGGTACCCGTGGGCGAGTTCGTTTCGGAGACCTTTTCGAACTGGACCCTGCAGGAGCCGGAGATGGTGCGCCTGTTGAAATTCAAGCTGGACCCCCGGATCGACATCGCCGCCCTGCGCGCGGCCTTCGATCAGGTTCTGGATGCGATGGCCGAAACAGACCTTGGCGCCGATCTCGGCGATCTGGCCGAGGCCGAGGTCAACATCACCGGTCAGGACGCCTTCGGCATCGACGTATGGTGCAGCGTGCCCTGCAAGGATCCCAACACCTCGTGGGAAATGGCCTGCACCGCCCGAGAAAAACTGGTGACCAGGCTCGTGGATCTGGAAAAGGACAGCGGCAGGCCCGTTTTCCCGGCCCATGTCTCTGCGATGGATGCCTGATCGCTTGCCGCCGCGCGGGCGCCGTGAAACCGTCGCCGCCCCCGCGTCCCCGTATCCCGCCACAGGAGGGCCCCCCGTGACCGAGACACCCCGCATCAACGTGCCCGACCTCTGGGGCGATCGCCTGCCACGGCCCACGACAGAGGGGCACAAGTACGACAGGGGACACGCCGTCCTGCTTGGTGCGCCCGAATTGACGGGGGCCACGCGCCTTGCCGCCGGTGCCTGCAGTCGGATCGGATGCGGCCTTGTCACGGTGCTGGCACGGGCGCGGGGGGATGTGTATCGCATGACCCTCGCCCCGGACATCATGGTGACCGACGCCGTGCCGGACAGCGGCGATGTCCTGCTGGGCGGGCCGGGGGGGATCGCGCCCGAGGACCTGTCGGGGATGCTGGCGGCCCGCGACATGCGCGCGCGGGTGTTCGACGCGGGCGCCATTCCGGGGCCGGACGGGTTCGACGACCTCGATGACACCTGCATCCTGACGCCCCATACCGGCGAATTCGCGCGTCGGTTCGGGTCGGCGGGGCAGGGGGCCGCGCAAAGGGTCGCCGCCGACAGCGGGGCGGTCGTCGTCCTGAAATCGGCCCGCACGGTGATTGCGGGCCCGGACGGGCGGCTGGTCGTCAACGAACACGCCAGCCCCTATCTGGCCAAGGCGGGCACGGGCGATGTGCTCGCCGGGTTGATCGCCGGATTGGCGGGGCAGGGGATGGCCCCCTTCGACGCGGCCTGCGCCGCCGTCTGGATCCACGGCGAGGCGGGGCGGCGCATCGGTCCGGGCCTGATCGCGGGCGACATCGCGGACAGGGTTCCGGCCATCCTCGGCGATCTTCTGTAGCGGCGTTGCCCGGCCGGGGGGGGCGTGCGGAACAAACCTCTGCCCGCCCGTGTTCATCCCGCAACGCAGACCCTGCAACGGAGATTGACCATGAACGCCCCAACCATTCCCGCCCAATCGCAAGATTCCATGCCCGCCGACGAACACAAGATGGATCCGGCCCCCGACTATGCCCCCCGCCACCCCGGTGTCGGCAAGCTGAAGGGCAAGGTTGCCCTGATCACGGGCGGGGACAGCGGCATCGGCCGGGCGATTTCGGTCCTGTTCGCCCGCGAAGGTGCCAAGATCGCCATCGCCTATCTGGAAGAAGACAAGGACGCGCAGGAAACCAAGCGTCTGGTCGAGGAGGAAGAAGGCTCCGAAGCCCTGCTGATCCCCGGTGACCTGGGCGTGAAGGCCAACTGCGACGCCGCCGTGAAGGCCGTGATCGAGGAATATGGACAACTCGACATCCTGATCAACAACGGCGCACAGCAATGGCTGGACAAGGATTTCGCCAGCCTCGAGGAAGACAAGATCGACCGCATGATGGCGTCCAACATCAAGGCCTACATGCATACGACACAGGCCGCGCTGCCGCACCTCAAGGAAGGGGCGAGCATCATCAACACGTCGTCGGTCAATGCCTTTGCGGGCATGGGCGCGCTGATCACCTATTCGATGACGCGCGGTGCGTCGCTGGCGTTCTCGCGCTCGCTGGCCTCGAACCTCGCGGAAAAGGGGATCCGGGTGAACTCGGTCGCGCCCGGCCCGATCTGGACGCCGTTCATTCCCGGCACCATGCCGGCCGAGCAGGTCGAGGATTTCGGCTCCGGCACGCCACTGGGCCGCGCGGGCCAGCCGTGGGAGGTCGCGACCGCCTACCTGTTCCTCGCCAGCAGCGATGGCAACTACTACACCGGTCAGACCCTGCACCCCAACGGCGGCATGGTCGTAGGCGCCTGATTTCGACCTATATCCAAACAGACGGCGCGTCCGGACCCCCGGGCGCGCCGTTTCTCGTTCGCCCCAAGGAGCCGCCCATGACCGACCGCCCCTCGTCCGACCGCCGCTGGCCCGACGCCCCCGTCATCTATCAGATCTATCCCCGCTCATTCCGGGACACGACCGGCAGCGGGATCGGTGATCTGAACGGGATCGTCGAGAAACTGCACCACGCGGCGGACCTTGGTGCCGATGCGGTCTGGCTGTCGCCGTTCTATCCCTCGCCTTGGGACGACGGGGGATATGACGTTGCCGATCACATGGCGGTGCATCCCGCGCTCGGCACGATGCAGGATTTCGATCAACTGGTGGCACGGGCCCATGACCTTGGCCTCCGGGTGATCATCGATCAGGTGTTCAACCATACCTCGACCGATGCGCCGTGGTTCAAGCGTTCGGTCGCGGGGGATCCGGTCTATTCCGACTACTACGTCTGGGCGAACCCCAAGCCGGACGGCACGCAACCCAACAACTGGCTGTCGCAGTTCGGCCCCCCCGCCTGGACCTGGAACCACATCCGGCAGCAATATTATTTCCACAACTTCACGTCCAAACAACCCAGCCTGAACCTGCGCAATCCCGATGTGCAGGCCGAGCTGCGCACCATCATGCGGTTCTGGCGCGACAGGGGCGTGGACGGGTTCCGCATCGATGCGGTGACCTCGCTGCTGTTCGACCCGTCGCTCAAGGACAATCCGGTCGCGGCGCCCGAGGTGCGCGACAAGGTCAGCGGCGAGAATTTCGTCCCCTATACCTATCAGGATCATGTCCATGACCTGCTGCCCGGCGATGGCATCGATTTTGTCTCCAACCTGCGGGAATGGGCGGGCGAGGACGCGTTCATCATCGGGGAAGTTACCTCTGGCAACCAATCGATCGAACTGTGCAGCCGACTTGCCACGGACGGGGGGCTGGATGCGGCCTATGCGACCGACCTGCCCGAATCCGGGGCCACGGCGCAGGCCTATGCCGATATCCTGACGCGGGCGGATGCGCCGGGTCAGATCGGCTGGTGGCTGTCGTCCCACGATCAGCCGCGCCACCTTGGCAAGGCGGGCGACGGCTCTGCGCATGATGCGAAATTCCTGGCCCTCGTTCTGGCCACCGCGCCGGGCACGGTGCTTCTGTATCAGGGCGAGGAACTGGGCCTGACCCAGCCCGAACTGCCGCGCGCGGCGGTCACCGACCCTCTGGACCTGCTCTACTGGCCCGACGGGCCGGGGCGGGAAGGCGCACGCGTTCCGATCCCGTGGGCCGAAGGGGGCAATCGGGCCTTCACGACCGGAACGCCGTGGTTGCCGATGACATGGCCCGAAGGCGCGTCGGTCGCGGTGCAGCACATCGACGAGGGCAGCGTCCTGCGGTTCTACCGCGCCGCCTTTGCCCTTCGCCGCGACCGGATGGGCGATCTGACCCTGTCTGACTGGTCCCGGGACGGACAGATCATCCGCCTGACCTATCCGGATGCGCGCGTCGTCCTGAACTTCGGCCCCGAGGCGGCCAGCATCGACGGCACCCCGGATTTCGCGTCGGTCCCGATGGACGGCGAGATGCCGGGCCGGTCGGCGGGAATCTGGCTGCGCTGATCTGTCCTGTCGGCGCGCACGGACCCGAATGGCCCGCCGCGCGTTGAGCGGCGACCGGGGCAGGGGGGCATCATGCCCGACCGCCCCGAATGCCATACAGGAGACGACAAGATGGATCTGAAGATCAACGGCAAACGCGCCCTCGTGACCGGGGCGACCGGCGGGCTGGGCGAACAGACCTGCCAGTTTCTGGCCGACGAAGGGGTGGAGTTGTTCCTGTCCGACCTCGACGGGGACGAGACCGCGAAGGTCGCGGAGAAATTCGGCGCGGGCCACGCCGCCGCCGACGTGTCCACCGTCGAAGGCTGTGAGGCACTGGTCAAGGCGGCCGGGACCGATTTCGACATCTGGGTCCACGCCACCGGCGTGACGGGCGGCAAGGGCGATCCCCTTCAGATGTCCGAGGAGGAATGGAGCGATGCGCTGAACATCGATTTCCTGTCCGCCGTGCGCCTGGCCAAGCACCTGTGCCCGCCGATGATCGACCGCGGTTGGGGCCGGGTGGTGTTCGTCACGTCCGAAAACGTGGCGCAGCCCTACCCGGAGGAGACGGTCTACAATTCCGCCAAGTCGGCCCTGCTGAGCTTTGCGAAATCCATCGCCATGCGGCACTCCAAAAGCGGAATGCTGGTGAACTGCGTCGCCCCCGCCTTCATCGAGACGCCGATGACCGACGGCATGATGGAAAAGCGCGCCGAGGAGGAGAACGTCTCCTTCGACGAGGCGGTGGAAAGCTTTCTCAAGGAAGAGCGCCCGTATCTCGTGCTGGGCCGTCGCGGCAAGGCCGAGGAAGTGGCCGCCGTCATCGCCATGCTGTGCAGCGATCGTGCGTCCTTCGTGACCGGTGCAAACTGGCGCGTTGATGGCGGCGCGGTCGGGTCGATCAACGTATGATCACCGACATGGACGCCCTGCGCGCGCATATCGCGGCGCATCCCGTCGAGGGGTCGCCCGATGACAAGCGCGCAGGTTTCGCGGCCCTCGCCCCCGCCGGTCCGGCGGGGCGCAGGGTGCGGATCGGCGGCGTGCCTTGCACCGTGCAGGGGCCGCAGGACGGCGCGCCGGTCCTGTGGCTGCACGGTGGGGGGCTGGTCTTTGGCGATGGGGCGACCCATGCGGCGATGACCGCGTGCCTGGCAATGGGCTGCGACCGCCCCGTGATCTGCCCCGACTACCGCCTTGCGCCCGAACATTCGTGGCCCGCGCCGCTGGAGGATGTTCTGGCCGTTCTCGACGCCTTGCCCGGCCCGGTCGACGTGGGCGGGGACAGCGCGGGGGGGCAGCTGGCCCTGTTGGCCGCGCTGCGCAGGCCGGGGCAGGTGCGCAGGCTGGCGCTGATGTCGCCGAACACCGACCGGACGGGGGCCAGCACCACGCGGACCCGCGATACGGATGCGATGAACGATGACGAAGGCGACAGGGCCCTGGCCGAACTGGCGTTCGGGCCCGATCTTGCGTACCACCCCGATGCCTCGCCGCTGGGCGCGGACCTGTCGGGCCTGCCGCCCGTCTGGATCACCGCCGCCACCAACGAGATCCTGCTGGACGACAGCCTTCTGTTGATCCGGGCGCTTGGCCGGGTGGGTGTGCCCGTCACGGCCGAGATCCGTCCGGGCCTGTGCCACCTCTGGCCCCTGTGGGGCGATACCCTGCCCGACGGGCGCGCAACCCTGCGGACGGCGGCGGCCTTCCTGACCGCCGCCGGCTAGGGGGCCGGTCAGGTCAGGTTGCGCGTCAGGACCTGAACCGATTGCCAATCGACCTGCCGGGGCCCGGTGACGACCGCATCGCAGGCCACATCGGCCAGCGCGGTGTCCAGACGCAGGTGCCACTCCCCCTCGGGCAGGGCAAACGTGCAGGCATCGCCCGCGTTCAGCAGGATCAGGACCTGTCCGCCGCCGTCCATGCGCACCAGCTTGGCCATGCAGGCCAGGCCCGCATCGGCCCAGTCGCCCTCGGTCATCTCGCGGCCTTCGGGGTGCAGCCAGCGTGCCGCATGCACGTCGCCATCGACGTCCGCGCGCACGAACCGCGGGGTGATCAGTTCGGGCAGGGCATGGCGCAGGCCGACGATGGCGGCCACCGCCTCGGTCAGATCCTCGCGCGCATTGTCCCAGTCCAGCCACGCGATCTCGTTGTCCTGGCAATAGGCGTTGTTGTTGCCCTGCTGGCTTTGCCCGAACTCATCGCCCGCCAGCAACATCGGCACGCCCTGCGCCATCATCAGGGTGGCGATCATGCCCTTCGCGCGGCGCATCCGCGCCTCGGTGATGGCGGGGTCATCGGTCGGCCCCTCGGCGCCCAGGTTGTGGGACAGGTTGTTGTCATGCCCGTCGCGGCCATCCTCGCCGTTGGCCTCGTTGTGCTTGTTGTCGTAGCTGACCGTATCCCACAGGGTAAAGCCGTCGTGGGCGGACACAAAGTTGATCGAACTGGTGGCGGGGCGGTGCGAATGGTCGAACTGCGTCGGGCTGCCGGCCAGACGTTCGGCCACGCGCGGGAGCAGCCCCTCGTCGCGCCGCCAGAAGGCGCGGATGTCGTCGCGGGCCTTGTCGTTCCATTCGCGGAACGGCCACGGAAAGCCCCCGACCTGATAGCCGCCGTCACCGATGTCCCACGGCTCCGCGATCAGCTTGACGCCGGACAGGACGGGGTCCTGCCGGATGGCGGCGAAAAAGGCGCCCTCCCTCTCGAACCCCTGCGATTCGCGGCCGAGGGTCGAGGCCAGGTCGAAGCGGAAGCCGTCGACATGCATCTCCTGCACCCAGTAGCGCAGGGAATCGAGCACCATGCGCAGGACCATGGGATGCGCCACGTTGACCGTGTTGCCGGTGCCCGTCGTGTCGAAGCAATGACGCGGATCGTCCCCCGACAGGTAGTAGCTGGCGTTGTCGATGCCGCGGAACGATAGGGTCGGGCCGTTCTCGTTCCCCTCGCAGGTGTGGTTGTAGACGACGTCCAGATAGACCTCGATCCCGGCGTTGTGAAACCGGTCGATGGCATTCTTCATCTCGGCGATTTCGCCCGATTGCAGGTAGGGGGCATGGGGCGCGAAGAACGACAGGGTGTTGTAGCCCCAGTAGTTGCCCAGCCCCTTGTCGATCAGGTGCCTGTCGTTGGCAAAGGCATGCACGGGCAACAGTTCGATCGCGGTGACGCCGATCCGGGTCAGATGGTCCAGCACCGGATCCGAGGCGAGGCCCGCAAAGGTGCCCCGGTCGGCCTGTGCCACGCCGGGGTGGCGCATGGTCAGACCCTTCACATGCGCCTCGGAGATGACGACGTTGCGCCAGCGGTGGCGCAGCTGATCGCGGGCGGACCAGTCGAAGGTGCTGTCGACCACGACGCCCTTGGGGACGAAGGGGGCGGAATCGCGGGTGTCGAAGCTCAGATCATCCTGCCCGATGGTATAGCCGAAGACCGCATCATCCCATTGGATCCCGCCGCGCAGCTGGCGTGCATAGGGGTCCAGCAACAGCTTGTTGGCATTGAACCGGTGTCCCTGTTCGGGCGCATATGGCCCGTGCACCCGGTAGCCATAGACCTGACCCGGCGCGATGTCGGGGACGAAGCCGTAATGCACGCCGCCCTCCATCTCGGGCAGGGGGGTGCGCGACAGTTCGGTCTTGCCGTTGGGGTCGAAGAGGCACAGCTCGATCCGGTCGGCATGGTCGGAAAAGATCGCGAAGTTGGTTCCGCCGTCCCGGTATGTCGCCCCAAGGGTATCGGGGCGCGCGATGGATTGGTCGAAGGACAGCGTGGTCCGGTCTTTGCGTGTCATCGTGGGTCAGGGCCTGTGCGGTTGCTGTGCGTGGTGCGGTTTTCGGGTGGAACTGGGGCGGGGTTCGTGGGGCCGCGGCCCGTGGGGGTGGTCAGGATAGCGCCCTTGAACGGTCAATCGATGGATGAGCCGCATTGATCGGCATTCGCCTCACGCGTGTCTACCAAGGCGAAGCATCCGGGCGCAGCTTTTGTTCCCGCCCGGCGCGGTGTTTTTGCGAAACCGTGTCATCCCGCGCGGATCGATGCGCGTCCCGTCAGGCGCAGGATACGGAGACCGCGTCCTGCGGATCGTCCGCATGCGGATGCAGCGTCACCGACAGGGACCGGTCGCCATCGCTGCGCCGCACGGTCAGCGTGCCGTCCGACGCGGTGACCTGCGTGGCGCCCCTGGTGAACAGGTTCGGATGCCGCGCCCTGATCGTCAAAAGCTCTCCAAGCAGGCGGCGTTTCGCACCGGCCAGCCCCCCCTCGGCGTCCAGCGCGCGCAATGCGCCCAGATCGACAGGCAGGCGGTTGTCCGGATCGGTCAGCGCGAAATGCGTACCCTCGCAGCCGCGGTAGATATCCGGGATGCCCGGCAGCGACAGCTTCAGCGCCAGCTGGCACATCGACAGAACCGCGCCCCGCGCGATCAGCCGGGGCAGGGCGGGTGGGGCCGATGCGTCCCACGCGGCCATGACGGCACGGGCAAGGTCCATCACCCGCGCCTCGGCCACCGCATCCGGGTGGGTCCAGCTGGTGATCTGGTCCGCTTCGCGCAGGGCCTTGGTCATGTGATCGCACAGGCGATCCGCCAGGCCGTCCCCGGTGCCCCAGATCGCCAGCGCGGCCTGCACGAGGTACCACTGGACGTCCGCGGGCACATCCCCGGCCTGTGGCAGGGCGGCGGTGCCCTCCAGCAGGGTCAGGGCATCGTGGGGCAGATGCGTCCAGGCGATCAGGCGCATCCGCGCATCCTCCGATCGCTTGGTATCGTGCGACGACGTCAGCAGCAGGCCGGTCCCCGGCTGGGCCCGGGCCCATGCCTGCAGATCCCCGGCATCGGCGGTCGGATGATCGGGGTCGGCCCCCACTTCGCAGGTGGCCAGAACCGGGGTCCAGCGAAAGCCCGCCGTATCCTCGTGCGACTTGGCCAGATGCGCGCCCGTCACCTGCTGGAAGCGGTTGCGAAAGGCCCGCTCCTCCCATGTGTCGGGGTGGGTGATCATGCGCGCCAGCAGGTCCACCTCGTCGGGTGCGCGCAGATCCCGCGCGGCCACCCCGGCGACGTCCCGCATTAGCGCGATGTCCTCGGGCCGGGCCGCGCGGTTGCTGAAATAGGTGCGATAACGCGGAAAGGCCATCAGGAGGGCGATGATCGCCTCGCGCAGCGCCTCGTCCCCCGGATCGATCCGCGCGCGCGCGTCGCAGGCCCGGCGCGCCAGCAGGATCAGGCGGCGCAGCTCGGACGCAAGATCGCGGCGGATCACATGGCCCTTCGCCGTCTGCAACATGGCATGGAACGTCTCGGGGGCGCCCGTCCGTTGCCGCCAGCGGTCCGTAAGGGTCGCGGCGCCCTCGGCGTCGGTCAGGACGCGGGCGATCATGGTCGCCGCCTCGTATCCGGTGGTGCCTTCCACGGGCCACTCGGGCAGCGTTTCATCCCCCGTCAGGATCTTCTCGACCCAGATCGGCGTTTCCGGCAGGGCCGCGCGCAACCGGTCGAGGTAGGCCGCCGGGTCGCGCAGCCCGTCGATATGGTCGATGCGGATGCCCTGCACCTGGCCATTGCGCACGAGGTCGATGGTCAGGGCATGCATGTCGTCGAACACCGGCTGCTGTCCCACCCGCATCCCGATCAGGCCGGTGACATTGAAGAACCGCCTGTGGGTCACGCCATCGCGTTCCCGCTGCCAGTGGACGGCGCGCCAGACCTGCCGGTCGTGCAGGGCGGCAAGGTCGGACCGGTCGCCGTCGTCATCCGCGCGCAGGGGCAGGGACAGGCCGTCGATCACCATCGTGTCTTCGGTGGCATGCACCTTGCCGTCCGTTAGCAGCGCCTCGAAAGGGGCGGTCAGCCACGGCAGAATCAGCGCGCCCTCGTCCCAATGGATGTCGAAATGCCCGCAATAGGCACTGTTCCGACCGTGGCGCAGCACGTCCATCAGCCACGGATTGTCGAGGCAGAAGGCCGTGTGGTTCGGCACGATGTCGATGATCAGGCCGATGCCAGCCGCCTGCGCCGCCGTCGCCAGCCGGTCGAACCCGTCTCTACCGCCAAGAACAGGGTCTATCTGCGACGGGTCGGTGACGTCGTAGCCGTGGGTCGATCCGGGCGCCGCGGTAAAGATCGGCGACAGGTAGAGGTCGGAGATCCCCATGTCGGTCAGATGCGGCAGGAACGCGATGGCCGCATCGAAATCCACCCCGTCGCGCAGTTGCAGACGGTAGGTGGCGGTTGGAATCCTCATGGGGTCGTCGCTTTCACGGCAAGGTAGTTCGGTCCGGCAGGATCGCCGATCGTCAGGTCCGGGTTGCGCAGCGGGGCGGGGGTGTCCGGCACGGTGCCAAGGTGGGCGATCATCTCGACCCGGCCCGCCCCGAAGGTCCAGCGCGCGCGCAGCGCGGCCGTACCGGTCGGCGCGACGTCGGGCGGGGCCGCCGGACCCGAGCGCAGGAGCGGGACGAGAGCCGCCGCGCGCCACGCAAGGCACCGTTTCGTCAGCGCACGCCATTCGGCGGCGTCCGAGGCCGGGGCGGCATAGGGGCGCGACCGCTCGAAGGTGTCGCGCGACAGCGGATCGGGCACCGGCCCGCCAAACTGTGCAAAGGCCGCGAATTCGGCGGCCCGGCCCTTGCGCACCGCGTCCGCCATCTCGCCCTCGTAATCGGCAAAGAACAGGAACGGCGCGCGGGCGCCCTCCTCCTCGCCCATGAACAGCATCGGGATCGCCGGAGCACACAGCAGCATGGCATGCGCCACGCGCAGCGCGCCGGGGTCGGTCAGCGTGATCAGGCGTTCGCCCTGCGCGCGGTTGCCGACCTGATCGTGGGTCTGGTTGGAATTGACGAAGGCCGTCGGCGGCAGATGCGCGGACGGCGCGCCGCGTGTGCCATTCGCGCGGGGCTGTCCCTGTTCGACATGCCCTTCGGCCAGGGCGCGGGCAATGTCGGTGATCGGATCGACGGCGAAGTTGGCATAGTAGCTTTCGTCCTCGCCGGTCAGGAGGCAGTGCACCGCATGGTGATAGTCGTCGTTCCAGTTCGCCGTGATCACGCCCGCGTCGCGCCCTTCCGCAAGGTTCCGCTCGTCCTCGGCGATCAGGGGCACGGGACGGTCGGGCAGGGCGCTGCGCAGGGCCGCGGCCATCTCGGTCAGGATATGCACGGGCGACGGGTCGACGATCTGATGCACCGCATCGAGGCGAAAGGCGTCAAAGCCGAAATCCCGCGCCCAGATCACCGCATTGTCGATGAAGAACCGCCGGACAGGGTCTTGGGTATAGTCTATTCCGGGGCCCCATGGCGTCGTGCGGTCGGCGTCGAAGAAGGCGGGCGCGACGGAGGGCAGGCTCGCCCCCTCGGGCCCGAAATGGTTGTAGACCACATCAAGGATTGCCAGCATCCCCGCCGCGTGGATCGCATCGACCAACCGGGCCAAGTCCTGCGGCGTGCCGTAGTCGGGATGCACCGCATAGGGCATCACCCCGTCATAGCCCCAGCCCCGGTGCCCCGAGAACGCGGCGACGGGCATGATCTCCACCGCCGTGATGCCGAGGGCGGCCACCCCCGCCATCCGCGCGGCGGCGGCGGCAAAGGTGCCTTCGGTCGTGAAGGTGCCGACATGGATCTCGAGGATGGTCACGGCGGGCCAATCCACGGGCGGGGCAGGCACATCGGGCGCGACCGGGGCGCACAACCGCGCGGGGCCAGCCACCCCATCCGGCAACCACCGGGCCGCCGGATCCACATGGGCGGTGCCGTCGACGATCAGGTGATAGGCGTCGCCCGCCCGTCCGGTGACGTCCCCGGCGAACCAGCCACCGTCCCCTTGCGTCAGCGGGGTGTCCCGGTCATCGATCCGCACGACGACATCGGAGGCATTCGGCGCCCAGGTCGCGATCCGCCATGTGTCGCCACCCAGATAGGTCGGCCCCCAATGATGCCCCGCGCGCGTCGTCTGATCATTCATGGCGTCCCCCGTCCCGTCGATCTACGCCCGATCGACCGGAAAGTTCCAGTGCGCTGATCGAGATCGCGAGGGCGGGTGCGTTTTTTCCGGGGATGCAGGGTCCGTGGACCCCGCGCACCGTCAGTCCAGCCGCCCAAGGATCAGATCGGCGCAGCGGTCCCCCAGCATCAGGGCCACCGCGTTGGTGTTGCCCGCGTTGATGTCGGGCACCGCGGACATGTCCGCCACGCGCAGCCCCGAGACCCCGCGCACCCGCATCCGCGCGTCCAGCACCGCCATCGGATCGCCGTCGGCCCCCATCCGGGCGGTGGCGGCGGGGTGATAGTTCGTCTTGACGAAGCGTTTGCAATGGGCGCGCAGGCTGTCGTCGTCGCGCCCCTCGGGCAGGATCACGCGGTCGATGCGGCGCGCCAGCGGATCGGCGTCGAAGGCGCGCAGGAAGAACCGCTGCCCCGCGATCATCTCGGCCATGTCGTCGGGATGGTGCAGCAGGTTGGGCGACACCACCGGCATCGCGCCCGGATCGGCCGAGGCCAGTCGCACTTCGCCCCGCGATTTCGGCTTCACCACGACCGTCGTGATCGTCAGGCCGTAATCGTCCTTCAGGTCCTCGGGCGCGTCCCGGTCCAGATAGACGATCGGCACGCAGAAGGCCTGAATCGTCGGCGGCGCCTCGGGGGAAGTCGGGTTGACGAAGGCCCCTGCCTCGACCCCGGCGGAGGTCACGGGGCCGGTGCCGAACAGCTTGAACTGCACCCCGTTGCGGATCATGCGCCAGCCGTCGCCCTGTCTGAAATAGCCGTGACGCCCGTTTGCATAGGCGGTGATCGGCACCTCGGGGTGGTCGATCAGGTTCTGGCCCACGCCGGGCAGGTCGGCCTGCACCGGGATGCCGTGTTCGGCCAGATGGTCGGCGGGGCCGACCCCCGACAGCATCAGGATCTTGGGCGTGACCAGCGCGCCGGCGGTCACGATCACCTCGCCCTCGGCATGGGCGCGCATCGCGCGGCCGCCTTCGGTCCATTCGACGCCTGTGGCGCGCCCGTTCTCGATCACGACGCGGCCGACCTCGGCGTGCAGACGGACCTCCAGCCTCGGGTCCCCCGCCAGCGGGGCGAGGAAGGCATAGGCGGCGGAGCTGCGGCGCCCGGCGCGGTTGGTAAACTGGTAAAAGCCGACGCCGCGTTGCGAGGGGCCGTTGAAATCGGTGTTGAACGGCTCGCCCAGTGTTTGCACCGCCTGCACGAACCAGCGGGACATGTCGTCGACATGGCCCGGATCGCTGACCAGCAGGGGGCCGTCCGTGCCGTGCAGGTCCGAGGCAAGGCGGTTGTTCCCCTCCATCCCCGTGAAATGCGGCAGAACGTCGGACCAGCCCCAGCCGACGCGGTCGTTGTTGCCTCGCAGCACCGCCTCCCACCCGTCGAAATCGGCGGGCCGTCCGCGCATGTAGACCTGCGCGTTGACCGAGGATCCGCCGCCAAGGACGTTGCCCTGCGGAATGTCGTGGACCCGCCCGTCCAGATGCGCCTGTGGCGTGGTCTGGTGATAGCGCATGTATTTCGACCCGCCGATCATCTTGAAGATGCCGGGCGGCATGTCGAGCAGGGGATGCCGGTGGGAATGCCCCGCCTCCAGCAGGAGGACGCGCGCGCCGCCCTGCACGAGGCGCGCGGCGGCCACGCAGCCGGCGGACCCACCGCCGATGACGATGTGGTCGTAGGTCTTGGTCATGTCGGGCGGTCCTATTCGAGGTCGAAGGTGACGCGCACGTATTCCCAGGCCGCGTTCAGGTGCCGCGACAGCGCCGCCTCGGCGGCATCCGGGTCCCGTTCGAGGATGGCATCGAAGATCGCCTTGTGCGCGAGATAGTTGCCCCGGTTGCGTTCCGGCGACCGCAGCATCCGTTCCCAATGCGGCGCCAGCCAGTTGGTATAGCCCTCGTGCAGGGCCGGGTAGATCGGGTTGCGCCGCATCGCATAGAGCGTGCCGTGAAAGGCCGTGTCGGTGCGGTAGAATTCAAGGGAATCGTCGATCGCCGCCTCGTTCGCGGCCAAGGCCTCGCGCAGGGCCACGATGTCGTCGCGGGTCGCGGCGACGGCGGCCTCGCGCACCAGCGCGCGCTCCAGAAAGACGCGGCTGTCATAGAGGTTCCGGATGCCACCGTCCTGCGTCAGCAGCAGGGGCACCACCTTGCCCGCGGCCTGCAGCACGGCGTCGTAGCCGGGTTTGCGCACGATGGGGCGGAACCGGGGGCGGTTTTCGACGAGGCCACGCGTCGACAGGGCCGAGATCGCCTCGCGGATCACGGTGCGGCTGGCGCCGAATTCCTTCATCAGGTCGCGCTCGGCGGGCAGGGGCTCGCTGTCGACCAGATCCCCGGAGGTGATGCGCGCCTCGAGTGCGGCCACGACGGCATCGGCGGCGCGGGCGGAGGTATCGGCAGAGACGGGTTCCATGGATGCCCCTTATGATCGGACCAAAAACAAACTTTGGTTATGCTGACATACTGGCAGGGTCTGTCAATAGCCGTCTTGGATGGGATAAAATCATGCGTTCGTCGAATTCATGGTTTGACAGGTGGCAAATCCTGATCGTATGGTCGGACCATACTAACGATCGGTTTGGGGATTTCGGCATGCTGGATGCGATCCTGTCCACGGGGACAGTCACGGCGCAGGCACAGTTCATCGGGGGCGATTGGGTGCCCGCCGGTCCGCGCGACGTCATCGAGGTCGACAACCCGGCGAACGAGGCGATCATCGCGACGATCCCCGACGGCACGCCCGAGGATGCCGCAGCCGCGATCGAGGCCGCCGCCGCCGCGCAGCCCGCATGGGCGGCCCTGCCCGCGATCGAACGCGCCGGATGGGTGCGCAGGCTGGCCGCCGCGATCGAGGCCGATGCCGATGCCCTTGCCCGCATCATCACGGCAGAGCAGGGAAAGCCCTTGGATCAGGCACATGGCGAGGTCGGCGCGACCCTGACCTTCCTGACCCATGCCGCCGAATCCGCCCGCCGGATCGAGGGAGAGATCATCACCTCGGACAACCGGAACGAGGAAATCCAGATCCGCCGCCACCCCTACGGCGTGGTGGTCGGGCTGACCGCGTGGAACTATCCGATGGCGCTGGCGGCACGAAAGCTGGGGCCCGCGCTGATCGCCGGAAACACCTTCGTCCTGCTGGGGCATGAGATCACGCCGCTGTCGGGTCTGGCGCTGGCGAAGCTGGCCGAAAAGGTCGGCCTGCCGCGGGGTGTGTTCAACGTCGTGACCGGTCGCGGGCCCGTGGTTGGTCAGACCATGGTGGAACATGCCCGGACCGCGATGGTCACGATGACCGGGTCGACCCGCGCGGGGCAGCAGATTTTCCGCGCCGGGGCCGAGGGGCTGAAGGTGCTGCGGCTGGAACTGGGCGGCAAGGCGCCGTTCATCGTCATGCCCGGCGCCGACATGGACCGCGCCGTCGCCGCCGCCGTGACCGCGCGCTATACCAACTGCGGCCAGATCTGCACCTGCAACGAACGGATGTACCTGCACGACAGCCTTGCGCAGGAATTCCTGGAGAAGTTCACCGCCGCCTCGGCCGCGCTGACCGTGGGCGATCCGATGGGCAAGGTCGACATCGGTCCCAAGGTCAGCCGGCTGGAGGTCGACAAGGTCGCGGACATGGTGGCGCAGGCGCGCGATGCCGGGGCGCAGGTGTTGCTGGAGGGCGGGCCGCTGCGCGACGGCGATCACGCGCGGGGCCATTGGTATGCCCCCACCGTGCTGGAAGTCACCGACAACGCCGCCCCCACCATGCAGCAGGAGGTGTTCGGCCCCGTCGCCACCGCCATGCGGGTCGGCAGCTTCGACGAGGCGATCGCCTGCGCCAACGACACGGCCTACGGCCTGTCGGCCTACCTGTGGTCGGGCGACGCGAGACAGCTGGCGCGCGCGCCCCATGAGCTGAAGTTCGGGGAACTGTATATCAACCGCGCCAACGGCGAGGCGGTGCAGGGGTTCCACACCGGCTGGGGCCATTCGGGGCTGGGCGGCGAGGACGGGCGCCACGGCTTCGACGGGTATCTGCGCAAGCAGACCACCTACAATTTCTGGGGCTGAGGAAGCTTCCGAAAATGTCCGGGGTTTCCCCGGTCGCGTCTCAATGGAGGAGAAGAGACATGAACCGCAGAACAATCCTGATGAGCGTCACGGCAATCGGTCTGGCCCTGACATCCGTAGCCTCTGCCCAGGGTTTGCCGCCCCTGGAGAAGAAGGAGCGCTACAAGGTCGGCTTCAGCCAGATGGAATCGAACAACCCCTGGCGCATCGCCGAGACGAAGTCCTTCGTCGACACGGCCGAAAGCTGCAACTGGGACCTGATCACCACCGACGCCGCCGGGTCCGCCGCCAAGCAGGTGGCCGATGTCGAAAGCATGATCGCGCAGGGCATCGACGTCCTGTTCCTGCCGCCGCGCGAGGAAAAGCCGCTGATCCCCGCCGTCAAGCGCGCACAGGCCGCGGGTATCCCGACCTTCCTCGTGGACCGGTCGGTCGATCCGAACGCCGCCGTCGCCGGTGAGGATTTCGTGGCCTTCCTCGGCTCCGACTTCATCGATCAGGGCCGCCGCGTGGCCGAATGGCTGTCCGAGAACTTCGAGGGCGACAAGGGCGTGATCGTCCAGCTGGAGGGCACGACCGGGTCCAGCCCCGCCAACGACCGCAAGAAGGGCTTCGACGACGCCATCGCCGCCGACGACCGGTTCGAGATCGTGGCCAGCCAGACCGGCGATTTCGCCCGCGACCTCGGCCGCCAGGTGATGGAGACGCTGTTGCAGGCGCATCCGGACGTGAACGTGGTCTATGCCCACAACGATGAGATGGCGATCGGGGCCATCCAGGCGCTGGAACTGGCCGGGCGCACGCCGGGCGAGGACGTTCTGGTCGTGTCCATCGACGGTACGCGCGACGCGCTTCAGGCGATCATCGACGGCAAGATGGGTGTCACGGTCGAAAGCTCGCCGTTCTTCGGCCCGCTCGCCTGCGAGGTGATGAACCGCTACGCCGACGGCGAGACGATCGAGCCTTGGGTGCAGGTGCAGGACCGGATCTTCACCGCCGAGAACGCCGCCGATCACATCGACGAAGCCTACTGAGCCGGCATCGACACGGACAGGGGGGTCGCGTTCGCGCGGTCTCCGACACGGCTTCGGGAGGGATGCCATGAATAACCTTTTGTCCATGGCGTCCATCGCCAAGGCGTTCAACGGGGTGCCCGCCCTGTCCGACGCCTCGCTGGATATCGCGCCGGGCGAGGTGCACGC
Source organism: Jannaschia sp. 2305UL9-9 (assembly GCF_041403465.1). Taxonomy (NCBI): domain Bacteria; kingdom Pseudomonadati; phylum Pseudomonadota; class Alphaproteobacteria; order Rhodobacterales; family Roseobacteraceae; genus Jannaschia; species Jannaschia sp. 2305UL9-9. The sequence continues at coordinate 80,237 of NZ_JBGEHM010000006.1, read as the reverse complement.
CCTGATCGGGCAGAACGGCGCGGGCAAGTCCACGCTGATCAAGATCCTGACCGGGGTCTATACGCGCGACGGCGGCACGATCCGCTTCGACGGCCGCGACAGCACCATCTCCAGCCCGCGCGAGGCACAGGAAGCGGGCATCGCCACGATCTATCAGGAACTGAACCTCGTGCCGCTGCGCTCGGTCACGGAGAACGTCATCATGGGCTACGAGCCCAAGACGATGGGCGTCTTCGTCGACTGGAAGGAAGCGCACCGCCGCACCCGCGAGATCCTGACGCGGTTCGGCATCGACATCGACGTCCGCGCCCCGCTGGGCAGCTATTCCACCGCCATCCAGCAGCTGGTCGCCATCGCCCGCGCGGTGTCGCTGGACGCGCGGCTGGTCATCATGGACGAGCCGACGTCCTCGCTGGATACGTCCGAGGTGCAGACGTTGTTCGGCGTGGTGCGCAGCCTGCGCGCTGCGGGGGTCTCGGTCCTCTACGTGTCGCATTTCCTAGACGAGCTTTACGAGATCTGCGACCGCGTCACGACCATGCGCGACGGGCGCACCGTCGATGTCCGCGCAATGCAGGGCAGCACCAAGCTGGACCTGATCGGCGGGATGCTGGGCCGCGATACCAAGGACATCGCCGCCGCCGGCATGACGGAATTCGGCGGGGGCGCCGCCAAGCAGGGCGAGGTTCTGCTGTCCGCCGAGGGCGTGGCCACCGGCCCGCGCCTGACCCGGTTCGACATGACGCTGCACCGGGGGGAAATCGTGGGTCTGGGCGGCCTGCTGGGATCGGGCCGGACGGAGGCGGCGCGCGCCCTGTTCGGGGTCGATCCCCTGACCGGCGGGCGCATCACGATGGGCGACCGCGACGGCGCCCCGGCCACCGCCGCCGAGGCGATCGGCGCGGGCATCGGCTACCTGACCGAGGACCGCAAGGCCGAGGGCATCGTCCCCGGCATGTCCGTGCGCGAGAACATGACGCTGGCCCTGCTGCCGCGCCTGACCCGGCGCGGACAGATCGACCGCGCGCGCGAACGCGAACTGGTGCAGCACTACATCGACGCGCTCGGCATCAAGACCGCCGACATGGAACAGCCGATCCGCGAATTGTCCGGCGGCAACCAGCAGAAGGTCCTGCTGGCGCGCTGGCTGGCGGTGGAGCCGGAGCTTCTGATCCTCGACGAGCCGACGCGCGGTGTCGACGTCGGTGCCAAGCGCGAAATCCAGGCGATCATCCGCGACTTCGTGGCCAAGGGCTTCGGCGTGGTCCTGATCTCGTCGGAGTTCGAGGAACTGGTCGAGGGCGCCGACCGCATCGTGGTCCTGAACGAAGGCAAGTCGGTCACCGAGCTGACCAACCCCGGCATCACCGAAGACATCCTCGTGGGCGCGCTGGCCCATGGGCCCAAGGAAGGAGTGGCGGCATGACCGCGCGGGACATCGACACACCGATCCGGGCCGGCTCTGCCTGGAAACCCTTCCTGCGCAGCAACGGCGGCATCGTGGCCCTTGTGGTGATCGTGCTGTTCAACGCGATGTTCACGCCGAACTTCCTGCAGGCGCAGACCCTGTTCGTGAACATCAGCCAGGTGGCGACGATCGCCATTGTCGCGATGGGCATGACCCTCGTGATCGCCACCGGCGGCATCGACCTGTCGGTCGGCGCGGTCATGGCGCTGTCGGGGGCATTGGCGCCGCTGATCTTCTTGTCGGACTGGGCACAGGGGTCGCCGACGCTGGGCCTGATCGCGGCGATTGCCCTGCCGATGCTGGCGGCGCTGGTCTGTGGGCTGTTCAACGGGATCATGGTGTCGATCCTGCGGGTGCAGCCGATCATCGCGACGCTGATCCTGTTCATCTCGGGGCGGGGCATCGCGCAGGTCCTGACCAACGGCAACCTGCAGACCTTCACCCATGCGCAGTTCAGCTATCTCGGCACGGGCCGGGTGCTGGGCCTGCCGTTCCAGGGGTGGCTGGCGCTGGCCATCGCGGTGGTTCTGTTCCTCGTGATGACGCGCACGGCCTTCGGGCGCTACGTGCTGGCCGTGGGTGGCAACGAACGCGCCGCGGCCCTGTCGGGCGGTCCGGTGCGGCGGGTCAAGGTGGGGGTCTATGTCATCTGTGCCGGTCTGTCGGGTCTGGCCGGCCTGATCGTGGTGGCCATCAACTCCGCCTCGGACGCGGCGCGCAACGGTCAGTTGATGGAGCTGGACGCGATCGCCGCCGCGGTGGTGGGGGGCGCGCTGCTGCAAGGCGGAAAGGCCCCCATCTTCGGCGCCATCCTCGGCGCCGTGATCATCCAGCTTGTGAAATACACCCTGCTTGCCAACGGAGTCGAGGACGAGGTCGCGCTGATCGCGAAGGCCTTCATCATCCTCGCCGCCGTCTACGTGCAGCAGGCCCGGAAGGAATGAGGGCCATGAACCAGGACGCATTCGACCTGCGCCGCTTCGTCGTCGGCAACCCGCAATCGGTGGCCGTCTGGGTCGCGCTGATCGCGCTGATGATCTTCGGGGCGCTGCGCTACGACAATTTCGCGGGGGCCTACAACATCGGCTCCTTCCTCAACTACAACTCCATGTTCATCGTGATCGCGGTCGGCATGTGCTTCGTCATCATGACCGGGGGCATCGACCTGTCGGTGGGATCGGTCGCGGCCTTCACCTCGGTCGTGGCGGCCTATCTGTCGCCCTTGGGCATCCAGGTGGCCCTGCCGCTGGCGGTGCTGGCGGGGGTGGCCTTCGGCGCGTTCAACGCGGTCTGCATCATCGCGCTGCGCATTCCGCCGTTCATCGCGACGCTGGCCACGATGCTGGGCGCCAAGGGCGGGGCGCTGGTGATTTCGGGGGCGTCGACCATTGCCGTCGACTGGGGCTCGAACTTCACCAACATGGGGATGAACAAGGCTTTCGGCCTCGTGCCATGGACCATCATCGTGGTCGCGGTCGTGGTCGTCGTCTTCTGGGTCGTGCTGGAAAAGACCTCGCTGGGCCGCACCGTTCTGGCCATCGGCGGGTCCGAGGACGCCGCGACCCTGATGGGCCTGCCGGTGAACCGGGCCAAGGCCTTCGTCTACATGCTGTCGGGGGGCTGTGCCGGACTGGCGGGGGTGATCCTCGCCTCGGGGTTCGGCGCGGGCCAGCCGTTGGAAGGCATCGGCTGGGAGCTGTCGGCCATCGCCTCGGTCGTCGTCGGCGGCACCCTGTTGACCGGTGGCCTCGGGTCGGTGCCCGCGACGGTGGCGGGTGCGCTTCTGCTGGGTCTCGTGTTCAACATCCTCAACTTCGAGAACGGGCGCGGCACGATCAGCTTTTCGGCCTATTGGCAGATGGTGATCCGTGGCGGGTTCCTGTTCGCCGTCATCCTGTTCCAGTCGCGGGTGATGGCGCGCAGTGCCGTGAAGGGAACCTCCGCATGACCCGGATCGTCTCGGTCGAGCCGCGGCTCTATCACATTCCGCTGGCCGAGGTGCTGGTCGATGCCAAACACGGCGACCACCATCACTTCGAGCTTGTGACCTGCACGATCCGCATGGACGACGGGTCCGAGGGGGTCGGCTATACCTATACCGGCGGCAAGGGCGGACGCGCCATCCTCGTGATGATCGAGGACGACCTCGCCCCCTTCCTGATCGGGCGCGACGGCACGCGGATCGAGGATCTGTTCGAGGGGATGCTCTGGCATATCCATTATGTCGGGCGGGGCGGGATCGCGTCCTTCGCCATCTCGGCGGTGGACATCGCCCTGTGGGATGCGCGCGGCAAGCGCGAGGGGCGGTCCCTGTTGCAGATGGCGGGCGGCGATGCGGCGACCTGTCGGGCGTATTGCGGGGGCATCGACCTCGGGTTCGACCTGCCGAAACTGCTCGACTCCGTGCGCGGATACCTCGCGCGGGACACGGGCGGCGTGAAGATCAAGATCGGCCTGCCGCTGGCCGAGGACGTGGCGCGCATCGAGGCGGTGCGCGACCTGATCGGGCCGGACATGCCCTTCATGGTGGACGCCAATTTTTCGATGACGGTGCCGCAGGCGATCGAGGCCGCCCATGCCTTCGCGCCCTATGACCTGACGTGGTTCGAGGAGCCGATCATACCCGACGATTACGCAGGCTATGCACGGGTAGCGGCCGCTGGTATCCCGGTTGCGATGGGGGAAAATCTTCATATCATTGAGGAGTTCGATCACGCTTTCGCCCGGTCGAACCTCGGCTTCGTGCAGCCGGATGCATCGAACTGCGGCGGCATCACCGGGTTTCTCAGGGTTGCCGACCGCGCCCGCCGCCATGGCGTGACGCTGTGCAGCCACGGGATGCAGGAACTGCACGTCAGTTTGATATCGGGCTGCGCCGGGGATGGCTGGATCGAGGTCCATTCCTTCCCGATCGAAGCCTACACCACCCGACCGCTGGTGATCGAAGGGGGCCGCGCCATCGCCCCCGACGTGCCGGGCATCGGGGTCACTTTCGATTGGGCCAAGCTCGACGCGGCCGATCTGCTACAAAACCAAGGGAGACGACATGACAAGCCAGGCCGCCATTTACAGGGGTGACAGGACGTTCACCGTCGAAACCGTCGAGGTGCCCGCCCCCACCGCCGGACAGGTGCAGGTGGACGTCGCCTATTGCGGCATCTGCGGCACCGACCTGCATATCTATCTGGGCCACATGGATGGCCGCGTCGGGTTCGAGCGGACCATCGGCCACGAGATGTCGGGCGTGATCTCGGCGCTTGGCGACGGGGTCACGGGCCTGTCGGTCGGGGACCATATCGTCGTGCGCCCGCTGGACCATTGCGGCGACTGCCCCGCCTGCCGGGCCGGGCATGAACACATCTGCCACAACCTGACCTTCATCGGGATCGATTCCACCGGCGCGTTCCAGCAGAAATGGAATGTCCCCGCCCACACGATCCACGTCCTGCCCAAGGATCTGGACCTGAGCCACGCCGCCCTGATCGAGCCCTTGGCCGTCGCCTGCCACGATGTCGACCGCGGTCAGGTCAAGCCGGGCGAGGACGTTCTGGTCATCGGGGGCGGGCCCATCGGGATGCTGGTGGCGATGGCCGCGCGCGACGCAGGCGCCAATGTCACCATCTCGGAGATCAACCCATCCCGTCTGGCCCATGCCGAGGGGATCGGATTCGCCGTGATGAACCCCAAGGAGGTCGACGTCGCCCGGGCGATGCACGACGCGACGGGCGGCAAGGGCGCCGACGTCGTCTTCGAAGTGTCCGGCACCCAGCCCGGCGTCGACCTGATGACCGCCGCCGCCGCCACCCGCGGGCGCATCGTCATGGTCGCGATCCACGCGCAGAAGCCGCAGATCGACATGTTCCAGTTCTTCTGGAGGGAGCTGGACCTGATCGGCGCGCGGGTCTACCGCCCCGAGGATTACGACCGCGCGATGGACCTTCTGGCGCGGGGCGTCGTCGATTGCGACAGCTTCATCACCGACATCCAGGGGCTGTCCGACATCCAGTCCGCGTTCGAGGCACTGACCCGAAGCCCGAATGCCATGAAATCCATGATCCGCATCCAGGAGACCGCATGATGCCCGTTCTCGACACGTTCAGCCTTGCCGGAAAGACGGCGCTTGTCACCGGTGCCAAGCGGGGCATCGGGCGCGGCATGGCCGTGGCCCTGGCCGAGGCGGGGGCCGACATCATCGGGGTATCCGCCTCGCTGGAGACCGAGGGTTCGGAGGTCGGCAAGGACGTGACCGCGCTTGGCCGCAGGTTCACCGGCTACAGCTGCGATTTCGGTGATCGCGCGGCGGTTAGGGCGTTCACCGCACAGGTGCTGGCCGATCATCCGCAGATCGACATCCTGATCAACAACGCGGGCACGATCCTGCGCGCGCCTGCCGCCGAACACCCCGACGAGATGTGGGACAAGGTGATCGAGGTGAACCTGAGCGCGCAGTTCATCCTGACCCGTGACATCGGCAAAACCATGGTCGCACGCGGGTCGGGCAAGGTGATCTTCACCGCGTCCCTTCTGACGTTCCAGGGCGGGATCACGGTGCCCGGCTATGCCGCGTCCAAGGGGGGCATCGGACAGCTGACCATGGCCTTCGCGAACGAATGGGCGGGGCAGGGCGTCAACGTCAACGCCATCGCGCCCGGCTATATCGACACCGACAACACCGAGGCGCTGCGCAACGATCCCGACCGGGCCGCCTCGATCCTGTCGCGGATCCCGGCGGGTCGCTGGGGTCGGCCGTCGGATTTCGCCGGGCCGGCGGTGTTCCTGTCGTCCGAGGCCGCGTCCTACATGCACGGTCATGTCATGTTGGTGGATGGCGGCTGGATGGGGCGCTGACGCGCAAACGCAGCGACAACCTGAGTGGCCCCGCCTTCCCCGGACTGCCGGGGGCGGCGGGGCGGTGCGTCACTGATCTTTTTCTTTCGCGACCCGGCCCGCTTTGGGCCTGTGCCCCCGCTTGACGCCGCGCGGTGCAGGGCCGAGGAATGGCACCTGGCCCCGGTCTGCATGGAGGCAGCGGGCGGCCGAAAGACCAGGAAAGACAAGGGAGAGGTCACCATGCGCATTTTCTTTACGGGCGGATCCGGCAAGGCCGGGCGGCATGCCGTTCCCTATCTGCGCGATCGCGGGCATCAGATCCTGAACGCTGACCTTGCCCCCCTTGGGGCGGATGGCGTGTCCGACCTGGCCGTCGATGTCACGGACGCCGGACAGGTCTGGAACGCGCTGACCGGGCCGATCGATCTGTCTGAATTGGAGGATGGGCCCGCCCCCGGTTTCGACGCCGTCGTGCATTTTGCGGCCATCCCGCGTATCGGCCTGCACCCCGACAACGAGACGTTCCGCATCAACACGATGTCGACCTACAACGTGGTCGAGGCTGCGGCCAAGCTGGGCATTCGCAAGGTCATCATCGCCTCGTCCGAGACGACCTATGGCGTCTGTTTCGCGCGGGGGCGGGCCGATCCCCATTACCTGCCCGTGGACGAGGCGTATGACGTCGACCCCGAGGACAGCTATGCCCTGTCGAAGGTTTGCAACGAACATACGGCCCGCGCCTTTGCCCGCCGGACCGGTGCGGACGTCTATGCCCTGCGGATCGGGAACGTGATCGAGCCGCATGAATACGGCGCCTTTGCGGGCTTTCGCGATGATCCCGAATGCCGCCGCCGGAACCTGTTCAACTATATCGACGCGCGCGATCTGGGCCAGATCGTCGATCTGTGCCTTGGCCACGACGGGCTGGGCTTTCAGGTGTTCAACGCCGCCAACAGCTTCAACGCCCCCGATATTCCCGCGCCCGAACTGGCGGAGCGGTTCTTTCCCGGCGTACCGATCAAGGGCGACCTTGGGCCCGAGGACGCGCTGTTTTCAAACGCCAAGATCCGACAGGTTCTCGGCTTTGAAGATCGCCACGATTGGCGGAACGAGCAGGGATAGGGCAGGGGGCCTGCTGGCGGCCCGAGCGGTCGCGCCCTACCAGATCCGGCGCAGCAGGTCGAACGTCTGCGCCAGGATCGGGTCGTCGGCCCGCCGGTCTAGGGCGGCGAAACACAAGGTGGCCGGAACCGACACCGCATCCGCCACGGCCAGTCCGAAGGCCTGTTTCTGGTGCAGGGCGATCGATTCCCGGCACAGGCTGAGCCCGATGCCCGACCGCACCATCTCCAGCATCGATGCCTCCTGATCGACGAGGGCCACGACATTCGGACGCAGGCCCCGGCGTTCGAAGATCCCGGCAAGCAGGCGGTTGTGGGCGGAACTTTCGGGCGTTCCGATCCATGGCAGATCGGCAAGGGCGGGCCAGTCGGCGGCCTGTATCCTCGCCTCCCACCCGGCGGGGGCGATGACGCGGTAGGAAAACGCCGCAAGCCGGATCGTGCGGATGCGGGTCTCGCCGTCGGCCTCCATCCCGGCCACCCCGTCCGCGCCGCCCAGAACATAGCCCGCATCGATCAGCCCCCGCCTCAGCCACCCGATGACATCGCCGCTGACCCCGTGCAGAAGCTCGGTCTTCACCTCCGGATGATCGGCCCGCAACCGCGCCAGCAGCTGGCCCAGGCGGATGAACTCGGGGTCGACCACGGTGCCGATCTTCAACAGGCCGCTCAACCGGCCAGTGCGCTGACCGGCCGTGCGGTGAAAGTCGGTCAGGGCGGCAAGCACCTGTTCGGCCTTTGCCAGCATGGCTTCGCCGTCATCGGTGATGCGGACGCCGGTTGCCGTGCGGGCGAACAGGCGCAGACCCGTCTCCTCGCTCAGCCGCCGGATCTGATGGCTGACGGCGGGCTGGGTCAGGTTCAACACCTCGGCTGCGCGCGACACGCTGCCTTCGCGGGCAACGGTCACGAAGGCCGCGATGTTGTTCACGTTGGACAATCTATCCATATGAATATTGTTAATATGCCGGCACGCCATTTGTCATTGGCAATTGCGCCCCCCACTGGTCAGGACATCCCGCAAGGATGCTCGCACCGACGAGCGGGGGGGGAACGCGCGATGCCGGATGACGATACGACCTTCGACTATATCATCATCGGTGCCGGATCGGCGGGATGCCTGCTGGCCAATCGGCTGAGCGCGGACCCCGATACCCGCGTCCTGTTGCTGGAGGCGGGCAGGCACGATAATTACCACTGGCTCCATATTCCGGTCGGTTATCTCTACTGTATCGGCAATCCGCGCACGGACTGGATGTACAGGACCCGCCCTGCGGCCGGGTTGAACGGGCGCAGCCTGCTGTATCCGCGGGGCAAGACCCTTGGCGGCTGTTCGTCGATCAACGGCATGATCTACATGCGCGGACAAGCGCGGGACTATGACAACTGGGCCGCGCTTTCGGGCGAGGAGGACTGGAACTGGGACCAGTCGCTGCGCGATTTCAAGGCGCACGAGGATCACTACCGGCTGGACGAAGGCGCCGATCCCGCGACGGGTGACAACGGTCGGTTTTCGGACATGCACGGGCATGGCGGCGAATGGCGGATCGAGAAGCAGCGGCTGCGTTGGGATGTGCTCGACGGGTTTGCCGAGGCCGCGACCGAAGCCGGGATCGAGGCGACCGATGACTTCAACACCGGCGACAACGCCGGCGTCGGGTATTTCGACGTCAACCAGCGGTCCGGCTGGCGGTGGAGCACGTCGAAGGCCTTTCTGCGCCCCGCGAAGGTGCGCCCGAACCTGACCGTCTGGACCCAGGCACAGGCGGAACGCCTGACCTTCGCACCGGATGCCGACGGCAAGCCGCGGTGTCGCGGGGCCATCGTGCGCCGGGCGGGCACCTCGGTTGCGGTGCACGCGACGCGCGAGACGATCCTGTCGGCGGGGGCGATCAACTCGCCCCAGATCCTGCAACTGTCGGGGATCGGTCCTGCGGCCCTGCTGCGCGCGCACGGGATCGACGTGGTGCACGATGCCCCCTGTGTCGGCGAGAACCTTCAGGACCACCTGCAGATCCGGGCGGTCTACAAGGTGCGCGGAACGCAGACCCTGAACACGCTGGTCAATTCCACGTTCGGCAAGGCGAAGATCGGGTTGGAATATCTTTTCAGACGTTCCGGCCCGATGAGCATGTCACCAAGCCAGCTGGGCGCCTTCACCCGGTCCGATCCGGGCCGCGCGCATGCCAACCTGCAATACCATGTTCAGCCCCTCAGCCTTGATGCGTTCGGCGAGGACCTGCATGACTTTCCCGCCATGACCGTCAGCGTCTGCAACCTGAACCCGACGAGCCGCGGCCATGTGCGCATCGCCTCGGCCGATTTTCGCAGCCCGCCGCAGATTTCGCCGAACTACCTCGATACCGACGAGGACCGCAAAGTCGCCGCCGACAGCCTGCGCCAGGTCCGCAGGATCATGGCGCAGCCCGCCATGGCCCGTTTCGCCCCCGAGGAATACAAACCCGGCACACAGTATCAGACGGACGCGGATCTGGCGAAACTGGCGGGTGACATCGCAAGCACGATCTTTCATCCCGCCGGAACGGTGAAGATGGGCCATGCGGAGGACCGGACGGCGGTTCTCGACCCGCACCTGCGGGTCAAGGGCGTCGCGGCCCTGCGCGTGGTCGATGCGTCCGTCATGCCCGAGATCGTCAGCGGCAACACCAATTCGCCGACGATCATGATCGCGGAAAAGGCGGCCCGCTGGATAGCGGGCGGGTACTAGCGTCCACCTGCCGGAATATTACATAAATCTGATTATGGGCGGCATGGTTCCGGCGATGCCGCCCCGACCCCGGTCAGGACAGGTCCGCGATGCCCTGGATCTCGATCATCATGCCCGGCGCCACGAGGCCCGCGACGATCAGGCTGGCCCGGTTGGGATAGGGTGCCGTGAAATACCTGCCGTAGACCGTGTCGACGCGGGACATATGTGCCCCGTCGATCAGGAAGACCGTCATCTGGACCATGGCCGACAGGTCGGCGCCGACGTCGTCGAGGGTGGCGATGAAGTTGTTCAGCGTCAGCTCCGTCTGCTCCTCGATCGAGGCTTGCAGGATGGTTCCGTCCGCCTGCACCGGCCCATGGGTAACGAACAGCAAGCCGCTGGACCGGATGGCCCAGCTGAAGGGTTGCGGCGGGGTCGGCAGGCCGCCGGTGATCAATTCCTTCATGGGATGTCCTTTCGCAGGCGGGTCACGCTGGCGTACCAGTCGTGATCGGGATCGATCAGCTGCTGGTGGGTCTCGAAATGGTCGGTGGGATAGACGGCGTGCGTTGCGGGTTTGCCGGCCGCCTCGAGCTTGGCCAAAGCCTCGGGGTTCGAGGATCGCACGCGCGGCATGTCCCGATCGCCCCAGGACAGGAACAGCGGCATGTCGAGGTTCTCGAGCCAGTTCATCGGGCTGGCATCCTTGTCGTCGGCAGGATCTGCCAGCAGATCGGTATAGACCCGCGCCTCCAGACTGCCGGGGACGGGGTCCGGGTGGTGCAGTTGCAGTGCCGCGCTCATGGGGGCGCAGGCGGCGATGGCGCCGGGCGGCAGGCCGTGGTCTGCCCAGAGGTCGGTGCGCAGGGCCGCCAGCAGGGCCAGATGGCCCCCCGCCGAATGGCCCGCCATGATGATCCTGTCCGGGTTGCCGCCATAGTCCGCCGCCCGCGCCCGCACGGCGGCCACGTCGTCCAGAACGTCGTGCAACATGGCCGGATAGCGCACATGCGGCGTCAGCCGGTGGGTGGGCGCAATCAGGATGGCGTCGGTGGCGGTGATGCCCGGCGCCATGAAGCCGTTCATTTCCTTCCAGCCGTTCGACCAGCCGCCGCCGTGGATAAAGATGACGATGTCGCGTCCGCCGTCCGGCGCAGGGCCGTCGGGCATGAACACGTCGAACACCTGCCACGGTTCGGGTCCGAACCGTTGATCGCGCATCTCGCGCACCCCGGGCCAGCCGCCGCGCGACGCCATCAGGACGTCATTGGTATAGGCCTCGGCCACCGCGACGGGCATCGGCGGTTGCGGGCTGAGGGTGAAGCCGTGGTCTGTCATGTGTCGTCTCCGCCGTCGCAGGTCATGTAAAGCCGAAGAAATGCGGCAGGAACAATATGATGCCCGGCACCAGCGTCAGGATCAGCAAGAGCACAATGAGCGCCAGAAAGAAGGGCGTCACGGCCCGGAAGATCCCGGGCAAAGGCACGCGGGTCAGGGACGACAGGACGAACAGGATCAGGCCGTAGGGCGGCGTGATCAGGCCGATCATGAAGTTGATGATCACCACGACACCGAAATAGGTCAGGTCGATCCCGAGGCTGCGCGCCGTGGGCAGCAGCAGCGGCACGACTACCAGCAGGATGACGGAGCCGTCGAGGAAACAGCCCAGCCCCAGCAGCAGCACGTTCATCACCAGCATGAACTGCGTCTGTGTCAGGTCCAGCCGGTCGATCAGGCCGACCAGCGCGGCGGCCAGACCTTCGTTGGCGATGGCATAGTTGACGACATAGGCAGAGGAGATCAGCAGCATCGTCGCCGCCGTCTGGCGCAGGGATTCGTCGAACACCTCGCCGAACTGCCGCGCGCGCAGGCTGCGGAACACGACCGTCCCGAGGATCATCGCCCAAAGCGCCGCCACGGCGGCGGATTCCGTCGGGCTGAACACCCCGGTCCAGATCCCGCCCAGCAACAGGACCGGCAGGGTCATCGGCATGGCCGCGCGGCCCATCACCGGCCCGACCTGTGCAAACGGGATCTTTTCGCCAGGCGGCAGGTCGTAGCGGTCGGCCAGCAACCGCACGGTCAGCATGACGGTCACACCCATCAGCAGGCCCGGAACGATCCCCGCGAGGAACAGGCCCCCGACCGACGTGCCCGACAGCATCGCGTAGATCACCATCGGGATCGACGGCGGGATCACCGGTGCGATCACGGCGGCGGCGGCGGCCACGGCGACGGCCATTTCCGGGGGAAAGCGCCCGATCTGCCGCATCATGCGGATCGCCATCATGCCGGGCCCCGAGGCATCGGTGACGGCGCTGCCGCTCATGGATGAGAACACGAGGCTGACCAGAACGGTGACATGCCCGGTGCCGCCCCGCGCGCGCCCGACGATGACGTTGGCCGCGTTCCACAGACGCTCGGATATGCCCGAGGCGTTCATGACATTGGCGGCCAGGATGAACATCGGGATCGCGACCAGCACGTAGATGCCCGTCATCTGCCCCATCACCTGCCCCGCCAGCAGGCCGATGTCCTGCCCGGTCGAGAAGAAATAGGCGATACCGGCCGCCAGCATGCTGAGCGCGATGGGAAGGCGCAACAGCGTGCCGGTCAGGAACACGAGGACAAGCGCCCAGAGACCGGTCGTCATAGCGACCCCTCCACTTCGGCCGAGGCATCGAGCAGGTCTGCCAGCACGGGTGGCCACGTGGGCAGCAACAGCCGCACCCCGAGGACCGCGGACCGCAACGCGGTGGCGATCAGGAACACCACGAAGATGGAATAGACCAGATCAAGCCGTAGCAGCAGCATGTCCGTCGTCATGATCTTCATGAACATCACGTAGTCGATGATCGGATAGAGGGCCGCACCCACGACCGCCGAATAGGCGATCGCGGAGGCCGCGATCAGAAAGCGCTGAATATGGCGCGGAAAGGCATTGACGAGGATGTCGAAGGAAATCAGCTCGGACCACTTGAGGACGAAGGCCGCGGTCCAGAACACCAGCCACACGGCCAGGATCGTCACCGCTTCGTCCACCCACGACTGGGGCTTGTCGAACAGGTAACGCATGCCGACCCCATAGATGAACATCCCGAAGACCAGCATCATCGCGACGCGCGCAATCAGCGCGGCGGCGACCTGCCAGATATGAACAAGACGGAGCATATCCAGAACCGTTCCGCGCCGCGCCGATCAGGGCATCGCCACGATCTGTTCGTACAGACCGGGCACCCAGTCATCGAGCGATCCGTTCGCCTCGTACTCGGCCGCGACGGCGGCGCGGAAGGCGTCGAGGTCCGGTTCCGCGACGGTCATCCCGGCGGCGGCGAACTGCTCCAGCGCGGCCTGTTCGTCGGCCTTGGTTTCCGCGATCTGCTGATCGACGGCGGCCTCGGTCGCGGCGCGCAGTTCCGTCTGCTGTTCCGGTGTCAGGCTGTCGTAGACCGGCTTGGCGATCGAGATGAACACCGGCTGCACGAGGTGCCGGGTCAGGATGACCTGTTCCGTCTGTTCGTCGAACTTCCAGTCGCGGGTCAGGTTGGCGGGATTGTCCTGGCCGTCGATGGCCCCGGTCTTGAGGGCCAGATAGACCTCGGTGATGGGCATCGACACGGCGGTCGCCCCAAGCGCGCGGGCCAGCGTCTGGAACGCGGGCGCAGGCGGCATCCGCATCTTGGTGCCGGCCAGATCGCCGGGGACCATCACGCTGCGGTCGTCGCGCAGGTTCACGGTGCGCGTGCCCAGATAGGCCGCGTCCAGAATGACGATGCCCAGCTTCTCTGCCACGTCGGCGTAGAATCGTTCGCCCACCTCGCCGTTGAACACCTCCAGCATGTGGTCGGCGTCGCGGAACAGGTAGGCCGCGCTGAAGACGCCGTATTCCGGCATCTGCGCTTCGATCTCGAAGGTCACGGGTGTGGACATTTCGAGGTTGCCGCGCTGCAGGGCGGGCAATTCGGTGCCCTGCTTGAACAGCGCGTTGGAATGGTGAACCGACATGTCGATATCGTCGGGGAAGGCGGTCTCCATCTGCGCCTCGATGGCCTGCAACGCGCGGGTGAGCGAGTTGTCGGCGGGCGACGATGTCGAGACGCGGATCTGAGTCTGGGCGAAGGCCGGGGCTGCGACCGCGATCGTTGCGGACATCAGGGCGGACAGGGCCAGCGAACGGGTCAGGCGTTTGGTCATTGTCTTCTCCAAGTTGGGCGACCTGTCCGGGGGGTGCGGCGGGTCGGGGGCTGTGGCCTGGGCGCGATCTGTTGCCGCGTTGCCGTGCCGGGCCCGGCCTACAGTCAGGTTGGGGAGGATCCCTGCTGTAGGCCGGATTCGTAATGTTTCCACTACTTGACAAGAAAACGGTAACTTTATAAAAAATACCAGTCAACATAATTTTGAAGGCTAGGGTGGCCCGCCGATGTCCAGTCCTGCAAATTCTCTCGGTGGCACGGCATATGATGTCCTGCGCGCCGAAATCCTTGCCGGACATCTGGCGCCGGGGCAAAAGCTGCGGCCTTCGGCGCTGCGCGGACAGTATGACCTTGGCCTGACCCCCATTCGCGAGGCGTTGATGCGCCTGACCAGCGAGGGGCTGGCCACCTTCACCGAACGGCGCGGCGCCACCGTGCGCGCGGCCACGCTGGATGAATTTCGTGAACTCATGGACACCCGCCGCGACGTCGAGACCATCTGCCTGTCGCGCGCCATCGCGCGGGGGGACGACGCATGGGAGGCGGATATCCTGCGGGCCCATCACCTGCTGACGCGTGCGCGGCTGCCCGGCACGGACGATGACCCGCAGACGGCGACGGACTGGGAAACCGCGCACCGGCAGTTCCATTTCGCCCTCGTATCCGCCTGTGGATCGACCTGGCATCTGGATTTCTGGAATACGCTGGCCGACCATTCCGAACGCTATCGCCGCCTGCGCCTGCGCGAGGTGCAATCGTCGCTTCCCGATGTCGAGGAGATGAACGCGCAGCACGAGAACATCATGAAGGCGGTCATCGACCGGGATCCCGCGCGCGCCTGCAACCTGATGTCGGACCACCTTGCCGGCACGGAGAGGTTCGTCGTCAACCTGTTCGAGAACAGGACAATGGGCGATCCGGCCTGACCCCCGCATCGCCACTGCACGAGGGACCGACATGACCACTCTGATCACCGGCGCCGGATTGATAGGAACGCGGGCCGCGCGCCTGCTGCTGGACCGGGGCGAGGCCGTCGTTTTGTGCGATGTGCGCGCCCCTTCGGCCCTGCCCGACGGGGCCGGGTTCGTGACCTGCGACGTCACCGATACGGCGGGCCTGTCGGATGTCATCACAGGCAACGGGATCACGCAGATCGTGCATTGCGCGGCGGTCCTGTCGACGGGTCTGCGCGCCGATCCGGTCAAGGGTCTGGGGGTGAACCTGATGGGCACGGTCAACGTGTTCGACCTTGCGCGGACCCACGGCATCCGGCGGGTGGTGAACATCAGCTCCGCGACCGTGCTCTATTCCGGTTTCGGCAGCTTTGGTCCCGCCCCGATCGAGGAGGACGCCCCCCTTCGCAACCTGTCCGAAGGCCCGGCCAGCATGTATGCCCTGACCAAGCAGACGGGCGAACACCTCGGCCTGCTCTATCGCAAGCTCCATGGTTCCGACATCGTGTCGCTGCGGTTCGGGGCGGTCGTGGGCGGTGACGGCGATGCGGTCACCAGCGTGCCGGGACGCCTGCTGCACCAGCTTGTCACCGCCGCCAGATCGGGCACGCCGCTGCATCTCGACGATCCGTTCCTCGTCTGGGACGGGGTGGAGGAATTCATCGACGTGCGCGATTGCGCCGCCGCGATCGTCGCCGCACTGGATGCGCAGGCGCCGACGACGGGTGTCTACAACATCGCCCACCCCGGTCAGCACAGTCTGGACAGCCTCTCCGCGCTGCTGCGCGCGGCCTACCCGGATTTCAAGCTGACCTGGCCCGAGGATGTCAGGGCCGGGTTCGCCGGCTTTCCCCACACACGGCCCGCGCCGACCGCCACCGACGCCGCGCGCGCGGAATTGGGCTTCGCGGCGCAGCACGACATGGCGGATACGCTGCGCCACTGGTATCGCGTCGGTTAGGGCGGGACGCCGGGCCGGCCCGGCAAGGGGATGTCCCTAACCGGGAATGTCGGGACATCCGAGGCTGCGCGACAGGTCCTTTGCGGCCTCGCGCACGCCGGCCTCGATCTCGGCGCTGCGGGGGGTGCCGACGGTGAAATCCGCGGCGCCGCCCGACACGTTGATCGCCGCGATCACCTTGCGTTCATGATCGAAGACCGGACAGGCGCAGGACCCGATGCTCGGCTCGAAGTTTCCATCGCTCCAGACGAGGCCGGCTTCGCCATCGGCGGCAAGCTGTCGGCGCAGCTCGGCGCGCGTGGTGGCCGTCGCCTTGGAATAGACCCGCATCTTGCGGTCCTTGTAGAGGGCGTTGATCTTGTCCTCGGGCAGATGTGCCAGCATCATGCGCCCCATCGTGGTGGCATAGGCCGGCAGGCGCGATCCCTCGCCCACGTTCGACACGAGGTGCGTGCGCGGCACCTCGCGGATCAGGTAGACGACCTCGTGATTGTCGAGGACACCCAGATGCGCCGAAAGGCCCAGATCCGCGGCCAGCCTTGCCAGACGCGGACGCGCGACGCGCAGAAGGTCGCGCTCCGAAATGGCCTGTGCCGCCAACCCGATCAGACCGAACCCGAGGGCATAGCCGCGTCCGTCGTCGCGCCGTTCGATCATCCGTTCTTCGGACAGGGTGTGCAGCAGGCGGATCAGGGTGGTGCGGTTGATCCCGATCTCCTTGGCCGCGTTGGTGATGTTGCTGCAGGTCTGGCCCGCCGCGATATAGCGCAGCACGCGGATCGCCCGTTCGACCGGCGGCACGCCGCTGGTGTCGGGGCGGGCGGGCTGTTCCGTGGCATCGCCTTGGGGGCGCATGTCCATCGTCACGCGGCCCAGGACTGCGTTGCGGCGGTCTGCACCTGTGCATCGACCCATTCGATGGCCATGTCCTCGGCCAGGTCGCTGCCCGATGCGTCATGGACCAGACGCTCGCCCAGCTGCGTGGCCCCCTGCCCGATCAGCAGCGAGGCCAGCTTGTCGGAGCCGAGGCCGAAGGTCTCGTATTCGCGGTCGCCCAGCCCGAAGATGGCAAAGCGCACCTGCGACAGGTCCGGCGCGGTCGCCTTTATCCTGTCGGCGAAGGGCTGTGCCGAGGCGGGCAGATCGCCTTCGCCATAGGTCGAACAGACAAGGACGTTCAACGCATCGACGGCCAGCGCCGCGGGATCCGCATCCGACAGGTTCGTCAGCGTGACATCGTGATCACCGGACAGATGCGCCTCCAGATCCTCGGCCAGCATCTCGGCGTTCCCGGTTTCGGTGCCGTATAGAATCTCGATCTTCATTCGGTCTTTTCCTGTTCTGTCCCTGCAATGTTCAACATCCGGTCGAGATCGTCCAGTTTTCCGCGCACCCGCCCCGGTGGCGGGTCGGCGGTCTCGACGGCATCGATCCGCTGCCACCCGGCGTAATCGACGACGCGGGCCAGCCGGCCCATCAGGGCGTCGGCCAGGCCGGGATCGATGGCGTCCTGCCGGGAAATTTCGGTATGGATCCGGTCGGCCAGCGCCTTGGCGGCGGCGCGGTGGTCGGGAATGGTGCCGCGCGGGCCGTGGGCGAACCATCCGGCGGCGTGGACGCCGGGCCGGTCGGCGGCGAGGGGCGCGGCATTGCCATCGCGAAACCCGATGGCCGTGATCACGGCATCGCAGGGGATCACCTCGCCACCGGCCAGCCGCACGCCGCGCACGGCATCGACTCCCTCGATGGCGTCCGGTGCGCGCCCGAAGCGGAAGGCCACGGTCAAGGCAGCGCCCTCGGGGCGGGGCAGGTCGGACAAGGCCGCGATACGGGGATCATGTGCATGATCGGGATCTAGGTCATGGACGTCAAAGGCAACATGCGGCAGCTTGCTCAACTCGCGGATCATGACCGGATCGAATTTCGCCAGATGCGCGGGCGCGCGGCCGATCACCTCGATCCGCCGCAGACCGGCGGCGGCGATGCGGTCGCTGTGACGGACGGCAAGGTCGGAGCCTTCGAGGTCGTCCGCCCGCTTGGCCAGAATGCGCAGGACATCGACCGCGACGTTGCCGTTGCCGAGGATGGCGACACGGTCCGCAAATGCCGGGTCGAACGATGCCTCGTCGGGGTGGTCGTTCCAGTGCCGCGTCAGGCGCCCCGCGCCGATCACCTGCGGCAGGTCCTGCCCCGGCAGGTCGGGCCGCCGGTCGCCATGCAGGCCAAGCGCCAGCACCACCGCGTCATAGGCCCCGCGCAGATCGTCCAGCGTCACCTGACCCGGCCCGTCGCCCAGCGTGACATTCCCGGCAAATCCGACGTTCTGACGTTCGAACAGGCGCGAGAACTGCCGGATGACGGCCTTGGTCCCCTGATGGTCGGCGGCCACCCCGTAGCGGATCAGGCCATAGGGCACCGGCATCCGGTCGAAGATGTCGATCCGCATGTCGGGATCCAGCTTGCGCAGCGCCTGCGCGGTATAACACCCCGATGGCCCGGCCCCGACGATGGCGACACTGCGCGGCATGATCTCTCCTCAGTTGAATACGAAACCGTGGTTGACCGGCAATGTCTGGCCGGTCAGCGTCAGCGCCCCTTCGGACACGAGGAACGCGATGGTCTCGGTCACTTCGCCGGCCGCGACCGGGCCGGGCACGGCGCGGCCCGTTTCATACAGGTCATGGCGCGCGCGGGGCACGTAGTCGGTGCTGGGCGTGGTCAGGATGCCGGGTGCGACGGTCGTCACGCCGATGCGTTTCGGTCCCAGCTCGCGCGACAGGGACCGTGTCATCGACATCACCGCACCCTTGGACGCGGTATAGGCCAGCAGGTTCGGCGCCCCCCACAGCGCGGTGTCGGAGGCAAGGTTCACGATCCGCCCCGACCCCGACGCGGCCAGATTGCCCGCCATCGCCCGGATCATCAGCCAGGTGCCGCGCACGTTGACGGCCATCACCTTGTCCCAGACGTCGATGTCGATCCCGTCGAAGGGGATGCCGCCGATGCCGGTCGCGATGGCGCCGTTGTTGATCAGCCCGTGCAGCGGCCCCTCGATGCGCGCGCCGAATGCGGCGATGGCGGCGGGATCGGACAGGTCGAGGGGTTCGCAGCGCGCGTCCGCGCCAAGCGTGGCGACGGCGTCGCGCGTCCGCTCCAACCCCTCATGGTCGAAATCCGAAAGGATCAGCGATGCGCCCTGTCGCGCGCAGGTCAGGGCGATTTCGCGGCCAAGTCCCCCGGCGGCGCCGGTGATCAGGATGGTTCTGTCTGTCAGCATCATGCGTCCTGCTCCAGCCGGGCCCACGGGTGGGGTGCGCCGGTCATATCCACGTAAAGTCCCTTTTGCCGCTGCCACACGCGCAGGCCATCGCGGCCCTTTTCGCGGCCCATCCCCGAGGCGCCGTCCCCGCCGAACGGGGTCGAGATCGAGAACGCCTTGTAGGTGTTGATCCAGACGGTGCCCGCCCGGATGGCCGCGCCGACGCGCCATGCGCGCGGGAAATCGCGGGTCCAGATGCCGCAGGCCAGCCCGTATTCGTTGTCATTGGCCAGGGCGATCACCTCGTCCTCGTCGCTGAAGGGCAGGACGGACAGGACGGGGCCGAAAATTTCCTCGCGGCAGGTTTCGGCGGTGTTGGGCAGACCGGCGATGATCGTCGGGTTCAGGTAGTATCCCCTTGCCAGATCCGGCGCGTCGGGGCGTGTGCCGCCGGTCAGGATCTGTCCGCCTTCGGCGATGGCGCGGGCGATATGCGCCTCGACCCCGTCTCGGTGGCGGGCGCGGATCATCGGGGCGACCTGCGTGGCCGGATCGGTGGGCGCGCCGACGGTCAGGGCGCGGGTGGCCCGGACCAGCCGGTCGATGAACGCCGCGCGGATGCCGTCCTGCACGAACAGGCGCGACCCCGCGATGCAGCTTTGGCCCGTCGACGAGAAGATACCGAACAGCACCCCCGCCACGGCCAGATCCAGATCGGCATCGTCGAACACGATGGTGGGCGACTTGCCCCCCAGTTCCAGCGAGACGGGCATCAGCTTCGCCCCCGCCTTGGCGGCCAGCGACCGGCCCGTCGACGTGCCGCCGGTAAAGGCGACGCGGCCGATATCCGGGTGGTCGACCAGCAGATCGCCGATCTCGGCCCCGGCCCCCGGCAATACCGACAACAGGCCCCTGGGCAGGCCTGCCGCCTCTGCGATGCGCGCCAGTTCGAGGCTGACCAGCGGCGACCAGCTGGACGGTTTGACGATCACGGCGTTGCCGGCGGCCAGCGCGGGCGCGACCTTCTGCGCATCCGACGCGATGGGCGAATTCCACGGCGTGATCGCGGCCACCACCCCGATGGGTTCGTGGACGGACGCCGTCAGCGCCCCGGCCCGCCGCGTGGTCAGGGCCTCGTCCGCCGTCTCGCAGACGGCGGCGAAATAGCGGAAGGTGGCACAGGCCGAGGCGGCAAGCGCACCGGTTTCCGTCAATGTCTTGCCGGTGTCGCGGCTTTGCAGGCGGGCGATGCGGTCCTTGTTCGCCTCGATCCCGTCGGCAATGGCATGCAGCAGGCGCGCGCGGTCGTGGGGCGCCATGTTGCGCCATGCCGGGTCCGCCTGCGCGGCCCGGGCGCGCGCGATCGCCCGTTCGCCATCGGCGCGCGAGGCCCCGTTCAGCACCATGTTCTCGGACCCGTCGTGCGGATAGACCGAAGTGATCGGTGCGCCGGTCCCCTCCTCCCATTCGCCGCCCACGAACAGGCGGCCATCGGGCAGGACATCGGTGATCTCGGCGGGGATGTGGGCGAAACGGGTCATGGCACCTCAGATGGCCAGCGGCGCGGCGCGGTTCAGAACGGCGCGGGCCAGCGAATAGATGGTCGACAGCGAGGTCTTGGGATTGTCCGGCGCGGGCAACCCTTCGAGGCGCAGGTCGAAATTGACGGCGCCCGAGCGGACGGACACCTCGTGGATGTTGGCGGTGACGCCGGGGTCGGCAATCATCTGCACGTCCGTCGCGTCGAACCCCGCACCGGCCAGCGCGACGGTCGCGGCGACATTGGCGTTCTTCGGGTATTGCGCCGCCGCGTCGCGGGCGGTGCCGGTATAGAACGTCGTGGGTTCGGTCAGGGCGGCAAGGTCGAGCATGTCCTCGGCCCGCGTTCCCTTCCACGCGCCCGGCGGCTTGCGGGAGGTATATGTCACACGCGCGAGACCGGACAGGCGCGCCGCCCCCAGCATGTCGATGCCGCCGACCGCCCCGTTGCACAGGAACGCCTGCGTGCCGCCCGCGATGGCGGCTTCGCGGACCGATGCCTCCACCTCCGGGTTGGCCAGCGCGCCGATGGACACGATCAGGACCGGCAGGCCCGCGCGCAGGCATGCGCAGACGGGGCCCGCGACGGCCTCGTGCGTGGCGGCCTCGACCACCAGATCGGGGCGCGCCGCGATCAGGTCGGCAGCATCCACGTGGATCTGTCCGCCGCCCAGCCGGGCGCGCGCCGCATCCACGCGGCCCGCCCGCGCCAGCACGTCCAGCGCGGCGGGTGCCGCCCCTTCTGCCGCCAGCACGCGCAGCAGGTCAGCCGCGATGGTGCCGTATCCGATCAACCCCAGATGCATGGATCAGCCCGCCTTGCCGGAGGCACCGGCCGGCGGCCCGCCGAAGGCCTGCGCAAACGGGCCGATGGCAACCATGTCGACCTCCAGCACGCGGGGGCCATCGGCGGCGATGGCGGCGTCCAGCGCGGCCTCGAACTCCTCGATCCGCGCGACCTTGTGATGCGGCATGCCGACCGACCGGCACAGCATCCCGAAATCGGGCGTGCGCAACGCCGAGTAGTGGCGGCGTCCGTCGTATTGCGCGTCCTGGATGTTCTGGATCACGCCATAGGCGCCGTCGTTCATCAGCACATAGACCAGCGGGGCCTCCTCCTCGACCGCCGTGATCAGTTCGGCGATGCCAAGCTGCGCGCCGCCGTCCCCGACCAGCGTGATCGCCTTGGGCCCGTCCGACGCAAGCGCCGCGCCGACACCCATGGCGATGCCCTGACCGATCCCGCCGCCAAGCGCATGCACGCCAAGGCGGGGTGCGGCAAAGGAGACATAGCGGTTGCCGAAGGTGGAGTTGGAGATGGTCACGTCGCGCACCCATGGGTGGCGCCCCTGCGGGACACGGGCCAGCAACGCATCGGCCACCACCTGATAGGGCCCAAGCGTGGCGCGCAGGGCGCCCTCGGATTCGACCCGCGCGACGGTGATGTCGTGGACGAGGTTCGCATCCACGTCCAGCCTGTCGGGCAACAGAGCCAGCAGGCGGCCCAGCGTGTCGGCGGCATCGCCGTGCACGAATTGCTCCACCGCGAAGTTGCGCCCGCCCTGACTGGCCTCGGCGTCGATCTGGTAGAGGGGCGGGAAGGCCATCGTGTTGTTGCGCGTCTCGTTGCCCCGCAGCCGCGAGCCGACGACCAGCATCAGATCGCATCCGGCATACAGCGCGGCGGCCTGGGGCGTCATGTTGAACGCGCCGAGGTTGGCGGGATGATCCTCGGGCACGATGGCGCGCCCGTTGGTCGAGGTGACGACGCCGAAGCCGCGCGCCACCAGGTCGCGCGCCTGATCGCAGGCACCGCGGGCCCCGCCGCCCAGCCAGATCAGCGGGCGCCGGGCCGCCTGGATCGCATCGGCAAGGGCCGCGATGTCGGCGTCATCGGCGCGCGGTGCAAGCGTGGAGATATGGCCGATCCGGGATGTGCCCTGCATCGGCGCGCGTTGCAGGTCGATCGGGATTTCGAGGCTGACCGGACCGGACGGCGCCGACAGCGCGGCGGTGGCGGCGGCGCGCAGGGTGGAAATGGCGGCATGCGCATCCCACAGGCGGAACACGGCCTTGGACATGCCTTCCAGCATCTGGCGCTGTTTTGGCACGTCGTGGATCGGCGCGCGGTCGCGGTCGGCGAATTTCAGGTCAACCTGGCTGGTGATATGCAGAAGCGGCGTGCCCGCGGTCAGCGCCTCGACCTGCGCGCCCGCCGCGTTGCCCGCGGCGGTGCCGGTCGAGGTCATCACCACGCCCAGCGATCCTTTGACGCGCGCATAGGCGTCGGCCATGCTCATGGCGCCGGCCTCGCCCCGCGCGGGGACGAAGCGGATCACGCCCTGGCGTGCGATGGCATCGATCAGCGGCATATTGTGGATCGAGATCACGCCGAACACCGTCGTGACGCCGATGTCGGCCAGGGCGCGCATCATCGCCTCGGCGACGGTGTCGGGGGTGGTGATGTGCACCTGTTCGGCGGGGCGCTGCGAAGTGGCCAGATCAGACATGACGGGAGAGTCCTCCAGAGATTTCAAGGTGCGCTCCTGTGATGTAGGAAGCCGCGGGAGAGGCGAGGAACAGCAGCGCGCGCGCCGCTTCCTCGGCCCGGCCAAGACGGCCAAGCGGGATGGATTTGCGGCGGGCCAGCGCGCCATACCAATCGTCGCGCGTCTGCGACGGATCTTCGCGGGCGTCGAACCGGCGCTGCCACTGGTTGGAATCGACAAGACCGAGAACGATGGAATTGACCCGGATGTCCGGGGCCAGTTCGACCGACAGGGATTTCAGCAAACTCTGGATGCCCGCCCGCGCCGACGAGGTGCAGACCATGTGCGGCTCGGGCTGGTAGGCCAGCAGGGAATTGGTCGCGACGATGGCGCCCTGTCCGCTGCTGATCAGCGCGGGCTTGAAGGCGCGGATCGGGTTGATCTGGCTGAAGTACTTCAGGTCCAGTTCCGCCCGCCAGTCGTCGTCGCTGGTATCGGCAAAGGTCGACACGCGCCCCTGCCCCGCGTTGGTCAACAGGGCCTGAACCGGGCCGAAGGTGTCGGCCACGGTGGCGGCGAAACCGTCGACCGCCGATGCGTCCAGCACATCGACCGCCTGCGACAGCACGCGGTCCGCGCCGAATTCCCGCGTCAGGTCGTCGGACACCGCCCGCAACCGTTCGGCCCCGCGCGCACAGAATGCAACCCGCGCGCCTTCGGCCAGCAACAGGCGGACGGCGGCCAGCCCGATACCGGACGACCCGCCCGTCACCACGACGGTGCGGTCCTGAAAGCCCAGATCCATGCTGTTATTCCGCCGCCTTGCGGGGGGGGAAGCCCGCATCGGGGCGGCCCATCATCACCGCGCGCTGCGCGGGGGTGGGCGGACCTGCGGTCATCCACTGATCCATCTTTTCGGGCACGTCGCGGGGCCAGACCTGCGCTTCGTGCGTCTCCTCGTCGATTTGCAGGACTTCGGAGGTGAACTCGATCACGAAACCCGAGGGCGAGACGAAATAGGCGAACGGGTTGTCGCCCGGCCCATGACGGCCCGGCCCCCATGTCACGGTCAGACCCTTCTGCCGCATCCGGCCGATGCCGCGCATGTAATCGTCGATGCCCGCCATCTCGAAGGCGACGTGGTTGATGCTGGCATATGGCGCGCGGACCAGCGCGATGCAGTGGTGGTCCGAGGTTTCCATGTCCGAGGCGGAGCGCAGGAACACCATCTCGTTGGCGGAATAATCCGAGATGCGAAAGCCGAGGACATCGGCGTACCACGCCTCGGTCGCCTCCATGTCGGGGGTGTTGAGAACGCAATGCGTGACCTTGCGGGGATAGGCGAAGCGCGGCTCGGACGGGCGCATCCGCAGGTCGCAGCTGAACCGCAGGCGGCGGAAATCGGGGTCCAGCACCTCGAAACCGTAGCCGCCGAAGGGGCCGTCCAGATCGCAGGGCGCCATCGGCACATGCGCGCCCTTGGCCACCACCTGGGCATGCAGCGCGTCGATCCCGGCGCGGTCGGGCATGCCCATGTGGATATACTCGATGCCGAAATCCTTGCCGTCGGTCAGGCCGTAGACGAAAGGTTCCGCCCCCGTGGCCGCAAGGTAGACGGCGCCGTCTTCCTCGGCGGCGATGGTCAGGCCCCAGCTGTCGACGTAGAACTCCTTGGTGGCCGTCATTTTCGGCGCGCGCATCACGATGCCGCGCAGATGTCCGGCCCGAACCTGTTCGGTCATGTCGAGATCCTTTCTGGAATTGGAGAGGTCACGCAGGCGGCGGCGATCGCCTCCGCGACGGCGCGCGGGGCTTCGGCGTGCAGGGCATGGCCCGCGTTTTCGATGGTGATGACGGGCGCACCGCCAAGGGCTGCGGCGGCGCGGTCGGTCTGATCGCGCGGGGTGACGATGTCGCCATCGCCCCAGATCAGGGTGGTCGGCTGGCGGACCTGCGCAAGGTCGGCGGTCAGTCGGCCCGAGGCCAGCATGCGCACGGCCTGACCGTATCCCGGCATGCGGATTGCGGCCATGTCCGCGATGACGCCGGCCCGCGCGGGGCCATCCGGATCGGCCAGAAGGCGCGGCGCGCGGGCGGCGGAAAACGCGGCCGCCCCGTCGCGGTCCAACGCCGACAACCGCGAGGCGGCGGCGGGTGACAGCGGGCCGCCCGCGCGGGCCCCGTGTCCCGCGGCACAGGACGTCAGGAACAGGCGCGACACGCGCCCCGGTGCCTGCACGGCCAGTGCCGCCCCCATCAATGTACCCAGCGAATGGCCCAGCACCACAACCCGGTCCAGCCCGAGCGCATCCATCAGCCTCAGCGCAGCGCCGGCGTAATCGGCCGCGACGGGCCAGTCCCGCGCCAGCGGGTCCGACGTGCCGTAACCGGGCGCATCCCATGCGATCACGTTCCAATCGGCCGGCAGATGCGGCAGGAGCGCGTCGAAACTGCTGCCGCGCGAGCCGATGCCGTGCAGGCACAGCAACGCCGGTCCGGGCCCTGCGCGGCGCAGGTAGGACACCGCCGCCGCACGCCCCCGCACAAAGCCGGCCCTGTCGCGCATGGCCGTCATCCGTCCGTCCGTTCGAGGTAATGCAGCACCCGCTTCTCGACGGCGGCGACGGCGAAATACATCAGGATGCCGATCACCGTCAGCAACAGGATCGCGTTGAACACCATGGCCGTATTGGCCTGCCCCTCGCCGAAGGTGATCAGGAACCCGAGGCCGGTGTTGCCGCCCACCAGTTCGCCCACGGTGATGCCGATCACCGCCAGCGTCGCCCCGATGCGCAGACCCGCGAACAGGTTCGGCAGGGAGGACGGAAGCTCGATCTTGCGGAACACGGTCAGGCGCGACATCGAATAGACCCGCGCGAGGTTGACCAGATCGCGGTCCACCGTCTTCATCGATTGCAGGACGTTGACGAGGATCGGGAAGAACACCACCAGCACGGTAACCAGCAGCTTCGGCAGGGAATTGTACCCGAACCACATGATGAACAGCGGCGCGAAGGCGACCTTTGGCGCGATCTGCAGCGCAAGGATATAGGGCGACAGGACGCGTTCCCACATCCGGCTGAGCCCCAGAAGATACCCGGCCCCCGCGCCCATCAGGCTGCCGATGAAGAAGCCGATTACCGACCAGACCAGCGTCGACAGGAAATGGCCCAGCAGGTCGTTGCGCCGCCACATCCGTCCCATTTCCGCGATGCAGTCGCTGAAGGTCGGGATGATGTATTTCGGCACGTCGAGGGCGCGGGGCAAGACCTCCCAGAGGGCGAGGAAGGTAATCCCGACGGCGGCGATCACCGCCAGTTCGCCCCAGGCCAGGGATGCGAACACGCGTGTCAGCATGGGACGCGTCCCGGCCGGCGCGGCCGGCGCCGCGAGTGTGTCTTGCCCCGCCTGTGTCATTCTGCGGCCGGAATGAACTGGTTGGTGAAATAGTCGTCGATGTCCATCGTCTCGGCCACGATGTCATTGGCCAGATAGAAATCCGCGACGGCCTGCACGCGGGCAGGATCGAAGGCGCCGACCTGTGTGGGGGCCTCGGTCGCATAGACCAGCGTGCCATACCGCTCCATCACGTCCTGCAGGAAGGCGGCCTTGCCCTCGAACTGCGGCAAGGCGGCGGCCAGCACCTCGGCGGACCCGGCGGGGTCGGTCATCACGTCGTCCAGCCCGCGCAGGGTCGCGGCAACGAAGGCGCCGACGATCTCGGGGCGTTCGGCGACGGTCCTGTCCGAGGCAAGCACGGCCTGTGCCATGGCCGGGAACATGTCGTTGATCGCGAGAACGGTCACCGGGACGCCCGCCGCTTCGATCGAGGCGGTCCAGTCGGGGGTGCCCGAGATCGCGTCGAGATCGCCCGAGATCATCAGCTGCACCATGCCGGCGGGGCCGACGGCCTGCACGTCGACGCTGTCCGCGTCCATCTCCGAAGCGGCCATCGCGCCGAGGAAGTTGTAGTAGGTGGTGTCCTGATAGGCCATCACGCCGACCCGCTTGCCCGCAAGGCCCGCCATGTCGGTCGCGCCGCTGTCGTCGCGGATGACCAGCTGCGTCAGCGCGCTGCCCCCCAGCAGCAGAACGCCCTTCACCGGCAGGCCGTTGGCGCGCACGATGATCGGGGTGTCGCCGATGGCGCCGCCGAGGTCGGCGTTGCCGACGGCGACCTGCTTGGCCACGTCCGCGCCGCCCTGCCCGACCTGCCAGTCCACATCGAGGCCTTCTTCCTCGTAGTAGCCCTTGGCCCGTGCGATCTGAAACGGCGTGAAGGCCGGCAGGAAATCGGGGGCGGGATACAGATAGGTGACCTTTTCAAGGTCCTGTGCCGTGGCTGGCGCGGCCAAGGCGGACGCAGCCAGCAGCGTGGATGCGATAAGGCGTTTCAGCATGGTATGACTTCCCCGGTTGAGTGTTGGTTTTCGTGTCTTGGTCTTGTCGGTCAGGCGACCATCTCGTCGTCGTCGCCGAGATGCAGCAGGTCGAACAGGCGGCGGGCATAGACGGCGGAGGCCGGGTCGAACTTGCGTGTCAGGGGGTCGACCGGTTCGTCCAGTTCGATGCGGAAATCGTCGATCACGCGACCGGGGCGGCCCGACAGGACGATGACGCGATCGGCCATGATCACCGCCTCGTTCAGGTCGTGGGTGATCAGCACGCAGGTGACGCCGCTGCGCGCAAGGGTGCGCGCGAAATGGCGTTGCAGGATCAGCTTGGTCTGCGCGTCGAGGGCGGAGAAGGGTTCATCCAGCAGGACGACCTCGGGGTCGATGGCCAGCGTGCGCGCAAGCGCCGCGCGTTGCCGCATGCCGCCCGACAGCTGGTGCGGATAGCTGTCCGCGAATTCGCCCAGCTGCATGCGCGTCAGTTCCTCCAACGCGCGTTTGCGGCGATCGGCCTTGGACAGGGGCCGTTCCTCCAGCCCGAATTCGACGTTCTCGACGATGCTGCGCCAGGGCAGCAGCAGATCCTTCTGCAGCATGAAGCCGACCTCGGGGCGCGGTGCGGTGACCGGCCTGCCGTCGATCAGAACCTCGCCCCGCGTGGGCTGATACAGGCCGGACGCCATGTTCAGGATCGTGGACTTGCCGCAGCCCGAGGGCCCGACGACGGCCACCCGTTCACCCGCGGCGATGGAAAAGGTCATCCCGTCCACCGCGGTGACGGTGGTGCCGGTCTTGGCATCGGTGAACGACTTGGTCACCTGTGCGAAATCGAGGTTCGAGGTCATCGCGTCACTCCTTCAGGACCAGACGTAGCCATAGCTGAGCGCCTGGAGCGGCAGCGGCAGGCCGGTGGCAAAGCGCGCACCCCGGGTCCAGTTGCGGCCATGGATTTCCATGCCCGTGGCGGTCAGGCGGTTGCGGAAGGCGGTGCGGTCCGCCCAGAGACCGCCAAGGGCTTCGGTCCCCTCGAGGGACACGGGGCCGTCGAATGCGGTGCGGCCCAAAGACAGGCTGCCCAGCACCTCGAGGTCATCGAGGAAGGCCGCGCCCTCGACGTGGGCCCCATCCAGAACCATCTGGCCGAGGAACGAGGCCCCCGACATGTCGAAGGTGCCGGTGAACATGCTGTCGTCGAACCGCGCGTCCTGCGCGAATTGTGCCGCGCGGCCCGAGAAACCGCCAAGGAACCGGCACCCGCGCAGCCACGTCAGGCCGGCAAAGACCACGTCGTCGCAACGCACCGGGCCCTCGAACACGGACCCGGTCATGTCGAAACCGCCCAGCATGGCCCCCGACAGGTCCAGCGCCCCCGTCACCCGCCGCCCGCGCAGGTCATGCGCGGACTTGTGGGCATGCGGCGTGGTCAGAACCGTCGCGATGTCGTCCGGCGACACCGGGACGAGGTCCGGCAGGGGGTGGACCACGGCGGGTGTCACGCAGAGATCTTTCCGCTGGCGTCCGCCTCGGCGGCATCCAGTGCCTTGAAATGCTCCTTCGCGCGGCGGACCATCATCTGTCGCAGGCGCGAGACGCCGATGTCATGCTGATACAGCATCTCCCGGCGCCGCGAATCCGACGGGATGGATTCCAGCATCACGCGGTCCTGTTCCAGCACGTGCCAATGGCGGTCTTCGAGGAACGCCCGGTAGAGGAAGCGCCAGCTTTCGCGCGCCAGCCCCTGAACCTTGCGGCAGCGCCAGAAGAAGCTGTAGTGCGTGTCCTCGTCGATGGCGGTGGCGAAGCCGATGATGCGGAACGGGCCGCCGGGTCCCGCGCCATCGGGATAGGGAATGTCGAGGCGGAAATACATCGTCGATTCGTCCACGACCACCTCGGTCCAGTCGAAGTTGACGCCCTTCTGGTTGACTCGTTCGATCACGAACCCGTCGTCGGTGCGGTCCAGCTTCATGGTGTCCTGCTTGGCACCGTAGGCCAGCGTGAAGCTGTCGGCGTGAAGATAGCTGGCGTGCATCGGGTCGGCGGCGTTGTCGAGCGACAGGCGGTAGTTGCAATCCCAGTGGGTCATGCAGGGAAAGACTTCCCATTCGTCGCTGACGAATTCCTCGGGCGGCGAGAATTCGGGTGCCTCGGGGCGGTCGGCCGAGGGGATGTAGATGAAGATCGCGCCGCCCGCTTCGGCGACCTCATAGGCGGTCAGGGCCTTGCGACCTTCGAGGGCGCAATCGGGCATCGCGGGCACCTTGACCACGGTGCCGGTGCCATCGACGGTCACGCCATGGTAGCGGCAGGCGATATTGCCCTCCTGCACCTCGCCCAGCGACAGCTTGGCCCCGCGGTGGGGGCAGAAATCCTCGACGCAGCGCAGCTTGCCACCGGCATCGCGCCACAGCACGAGGTTCTCGTTCATCACCCGGCGGGCCAGCGACGCGCCCGGCTTGACCTGGACCGAAACCGCGACCGGAACCCACAGGCCGCCAAGGCCATCGTTCAGGTAGTCGTCCACGCGGTCTCGGGTGCTTGTCTTGTCCAACATGTCAAAACCCCTTCCGGTTCAGGCGCCGATGCCGTGGGCGGCGTGGGCGGCGTCGTGCGATGCGTTGATGGCTTTCAGTTCCTCCTCGAACACCGCGAGGGTCCAGGGCCCGTCCTTGCCGGACGGCCGCGCGGCGCCCGCCGAGTTCAGCTTTTCCGCGACCTCGGCGAAGTCATGGCAACCGGTCTCGTAGATGCGTTCAAGGGCGTTGGCGAAGGCCCGTTCCGCGTCCGAAAGGGCGCGGCCCTTCGATTGCTGACCAAGCGCGGGATCCTGGGGCATGTTCCCTCCAAGTGTTCAAATACGAACGTGATGTTCTCATTTGACAGCCTGTCACCATCAGGTACCTTAATCAAGAAATTTTTGTAACAGCCGCCCGGACCATCTCCGCGGTGCATCGAGGAGACTAGAAAATGACCGAAACGGTGATGCTTACCGTGTTTTTGAAGCACGATCAGACCAAGAACCTCGAACAGATCCAGGCGCACCTTGAGGCAGAGGACTGGTGGCACGGCTTTCCCCCCGAGGGCGCCGAGATCGTCAGCTGGAACGTCGTCATGGGCATCGGCCAGATCGTGACCTTGCGGATGCCGCCCGAGATCCTGCCGCGCGTCAACGTCGAAATCGAGAGGCGCGCCTGGGGCGTGTTCACCACCGAGTTCTTTGCGACCTACGACTTCGTGCCGGTGCGCGAACGCCTGACCCGCGAGGCCGATGCCCGCAAGGCCGCATCATGACCGGTCGGGCCGTGACTGCGCCGGACGTGCCGGACCCGGTGCCGGGCCTGTTCTCGAACGCGGTGCTGCGCGACGGTATCCTGTATGTCTCGGGCATGCATGCGGGCGGCGCGGGGCCGGTGCCGGCCGATATGCTGGAACAGGCGCGCACCGCGCTGCGCCGTGTCGTCGCGCTGGTCGAGGCGGCGGGCGGCACCGCGGGCGATGTCGTCAGGATCACCGTCTATGTCACGGACATGAGCCAGAAGGCCGCCGTGGCGCAGGCCCGGCGCGAGGTCTTTGCCCAGGCCCCGCTGCCCGCTGCCACGATGGTGGCCGTCACGGCCTTCGTCGCCCCCGACCTGTTGGTGGAGGTGGACGCCGTCGCGCATGTCGCGCCCTAGTCGAGGTCGGCCCCCGACGCCCCCAGCATGCGCGACAATCGCCGGGCCGAGGCATCGAGGGCGGCGCGCACCTCGGCCGGCACCGCCTCCTGCCCGCGGGTCTGCGCGGGGGCCGTCAGGCTGATCGCGGCCACGACGCCCCCGGTCAGATCGCGCAGGGGGGCGGCGACGGCGGCGATCCCGGCTTCGAAGTCCCCCACATGCACCACGATCCCCCGCGCCGCATCGTCCCGCGCGCGTTCCAGCAGCGCGGCCATCTGCGCCGCGGGCATCCCTTCGTCGACCCGTCGGAACAGGGCCGCCAGCGCCCGTTCGCCCAGACCCGCCAGCAGGACGCGTCCGAGGCTGGTGGTCCGCGCGGGCAGGCGCGATCCGACATGCACGATGGAATTGCGCGTCCCCTGCCCCGACACCCGCAGCAGGTAGAGCACGGACGTTTCCTCCAGCACGCCCAGATGCCCGGACCATCCGGTCGCCTCGCTCAGCCGTTCGAGTTCCGGCAAGGCCAGTTCGACCGCCTCGCGGGTGGGCAGATAGCCGCGCGTCAGGCGCAGGACCGCAGGCCCCAGCATGTAGGTGTGCCGCCGTTCGTTGTGCAGAAGACAGCCCGCCGCCTGCAACGTGTAGACGGTCCGGAACGCCGCCGACCGCGTGGTGCCGAGTGCCGCGGCGATCTGCGCCAGGCTCATTTCCGGCCGGTCGGGGGAAAAGGCCTCCAACACGCGCAGACCACGCAGAAGGCCCGGCACGGTATAGCGGTCCTGCCCCGGTTCGCTGTTCATCGCGGTCCTCGCTCTGCTTTGCCCGTAAAACGCGTTCTTCCCGGCAAAACATCCGCTTCCTAGGCTCGGGTCAATGACATTCCACAGGAGCCTCCGATGAACGTGCAATCCCCCGCCACCACGCTGGCCGAAGAGCTCGCCTCGCAGACCGGGCGTTTTACCGACAAGAAGTTCGACTGGGACGCCTTTCCGTCCAACAGCGGCTTTCCCGACCTCGCCCGTGCGCAGATGCGCTATATCGGTGCCGGCGGATCGCCCAAGGTGGGCGATACCAGCACCCTCAAGCCCGACAACTTCACCCTGTCGCTGATCTACAAGGAAACCGGCAAATATGCCGCCTGCCACAGCCACGAGATCGAGGAGAGCTTCCTGATCATCGACGGCGCGCTGATCGTCGGTTGGGAAAAGGATGGTGAGGTGGTCGAGGTGAACCTCGGCCCCAAGGACATGATCCTGAACGCCCGCGAGATCGGCCACGGCTTCCGCGTCGACGGGCCCGAGCCGGTCGTGATGTCGATCTCGGTTGACGTGGGCAAGCCATTGCCGCCGAAATACCACTACCACCCCAAGGAACACGCGCCGGAACTCGCCCGCTCCTTCGGGGCGCTGCCGGGCAAGACGATGCCCTTCGACCGCAAGGGCAGCCATCCGCTGCAGCAGTTGATGTCGCAATACGTCGTGCGCCACGCCGAGCTGGACACGATCTGGGAAGACGCCGGTTTCACCCGCAAGGTCTATGTCGGCCCCGGCGGCGTGGACCATGACACCTGCCGCAAGGAGATGCTGGGCGTGCCGTCGCGCGTCGGCGTCGCCCCGTTCACCCGCGACGTCGAGGATGCGTTGATGGTTCTCGAAGGGTCGCTGATCGTGGGCTGGGAAGAGGACGGCGAAACCGTCGAGACCGAACTCGGCCCCCGCGACCTGGTCAAGACGCCTGCCGGGCGCCCGCACTGGTTCCGCAATCCCGGCGCATCCGCGGCGACCGTCTGGTACGTCATCGGATCCTCCGAGCCGGAGACCGTGACCTACGTGGCCGCCTGATCGCCGACGACGAACGCCGGGCGGGTGACCGCCCGCCCGGCATCCTGCGCTATGGGAGTATGCCGTGATGTTCGACCCGCCCGCCGCCCGAACCCGGGCCCTGACACAGGCTGACCTGCCGCCGCTGCCGCTGTGGTCGCCCGACACCCTCGCCGATGCGATCGCCGCGCTGCGACATGCGCCCTCTCCCGCCGCCATCTATGCCGGCGGGACCGATTTTTTTGCACAGGTGCGCGAAGGCGCCAGCCCCGCGTCCCTTATCTGGATCGACGGCATCGCCGCACTCCGGCAGGTCAGGGCAACGCCTGCCACGCTGACGCTCGGCGCGCTGCTGACGCATCATCAGGTCATGGCCCTGCCGGAACTGGATGCCATCCCCGGTCTGGCTGCCGCATGGGGCAGGATCGCCACCGTGCGCATCCGGCGTCAGGCGACGCTGGGCGGCAACCTGATGGCGCGGCGCGCGCGCTATGAGCTTTCGATCCTGCTGGATGCCCTCGGGGCCACCGCGCATCTGATCGGGCCGGACGGGGCGCGCGACCTGCCGGTCGGCGACATCTGGACGGCCGATCTGTCCGGCACGCCGCTGCTTGCCTGCGTCTCCATCCCGCTGGAGGGGGCCCCGCGCCTCGATTATGAGCGGTCCATGCGTCCAACATTCACCCAGGCCCTGTGCCTGCGGGACGACGGCCTGCGCCTGTCGCTGGCGACCGAATGGCAACGCCCATGGACCACCGATGCGGCGCGCGGCGATGACCCGGCCGCCGTCCTGTCCGCCCTGCCCGCCGATTTCCACGACCCCGGCGTCGGACATGCCCATCTCGAACAGGTCGGCGCCGTCTTTCTGGCGCGACAGATCACCCGGCTGGAGGCCTTGCAATGAGCGCACGATCCGATGATGGCACCCTCGCCCTGTCCTTTACCCTGAACGGCGAGGCCCGCACCCTCGACACCGCGACCACGCGCACGCTGGCCGACCTTTTGCGCGACGACATGGACATGAAGGGCACGCGCGTCGCCTGCGGGCGCACCGTCTGTGGGGCCTGCACCGTGCTGGTCGACGGCACGCCGCGCGCCGCCTGTTCGACCTTCGCCTTTCAGGTCGACGGCCGCGAGGTCCGCACCATAGAGGGGTTGGAGGGGGCGGACGGCACCCTCGACCCGGTTCAGGCCGCCTTTGCCGCGAAATCCGCGTTCCAGTGCGGATTCTGCACCAGCGGCATGATCCTGACCGCGCGCGCCCTGCTGGATGAACACCCCGACCCGGACCGCGAGACGATCGTGGACTGGATCTCCTCGGGCATCTGCCGTTGCACCGGATATGCCCTGATCATCGAGGCCGTCGAGGACGCCGCCCGCCGCATGAAGGAGGCCGCGAGATGACCCTGCAGACACCTCTCAACGTCGTCGGCGCCGATGTCGAACGCACCGATGCCCATGCCAAGGTGACGGGCCGCGCGCGCTATACCACCGACATGACGAAACCCGGAATGCTGCACGCCAAGGTGCTGCGCAGCGACCGGGCCCATGCGCGCATCGCGTCGATCGATGCCGGGGCCGCGCGCGGGATGCCGGGCGTGCATGCGGTGCTGACCGGCGCCGATCTGGACGATCCGGGGATGATGCCGGTCTATGGCTATTTCATCAAGGATCAGGACATCGTGGCGCGGGACAAGGTGCGCTACGAAGGCGATATCGTCGCCGCCGTTGCCGCCGAGACGGAAGGTCAGGCCAATGCCGCATTGGCCGCGATCCGCGTCACCTATGACGACCTGCCGTCCGTGCCCGATATCGAAACCGCCCTGTCGGACGGCGCGGCCGACCTGTTCCCGGACGCACCGATGGGCATCGTGCCGCCCTATGGCGCCGGTGCCTCGGCCCGGCTGCGCCCGCGCAGGAACGTCTGCTTTTCGTTTGCCTACAAGACCGGCGAGGCGGATGTCTTCGACAAATGCGACCACGTCTTCGAGGATGAGTTCCGGTTTTCCCGGATGCACCATTTTCACCTCGAACCCTTCGTCTGCCTTGCCGAATGGCGCGAGGGGCCGGAGATTGAGGTCACGAGCAGCTGTCAGAACCCGTTCCCGCTGCGCAAGGAATTGTCGCGCATCTTCAAGGTGCCGGAAAGCCGCATATCGGTGAAGGTGCCGTTCGTGGGCGGCGGCTTCGGGTCCAAGAACAACTGCAAGACCGAACCGCTGGCCCTCCTGCTGTCGCGCATGGCGGGACGTCCCGTCCGCTTCTGCATGACGCTGGAGGAAGGGTTCCTGACCAACACCCAGCATGCCGCGATCCTGCGCCTGAAGACCGGGGTGATGGCGGACGGGACGCTGGTGGCGCGCAGGTCGCATGTCCTGCTGGATGCGGGCGCCTATTCCGACGCCAGCCCGCTGGTGGCCGAAAAGGCGGGCTACCGGGTGTCCGGCCCCTACCGGTGGCAGCATGTCGAGTCGGTCTGCGACTGCGTGATGACGAATACCGCCCCCGCCGGCCCCTTTCGCGGTTTCGGCGGCACGCAGGCGACATGGGCATCAGACAGTCAGATCGACATGATCGCCCGTCGCCTCGGCATCGACCCCTTCGAGATGCGGGCCATGAACCTCGTGCCGCTGCACGAGGCATGGATGCCCGGCGAAAGCGGCGTCGACAGCGACATGGTCGAGGGTCTGAACCTCGTGGCCGAGGAGGTGGGCTACAATGCGCCGCGCGGGCCGGATCGCGGCATCGGACTGGCCGTCGGGTTCAAGGATGGCGGCGGGGTCAACAAGCCCGCGCAGGCCCGCGTCAAGGTATCGACCTTCGGCGACATCCACCTGATGTGCGGCACGGTCGAGATCGGGCAGGGCGCGCGCACCGCCATGGGGCAGGTCGTGGCCGAAATCCTCGGTGCACCGCTGGACCGGGTCGAATACCTGCCCCTCGATACCCGCTACACGCCCTTCGATCAGGGCACCAACGCCAGTTCCGGCATGTCGGTCATGGGACAGGCGGTGGTGCGCGCCGCGCAATCGGTGCGCGATCAGGTGCTGGCCATGGCCGCGGAGCACCTGGGTTGCGAGGCCGACGCGCTTCGGCTGGAAAACTGGCAGGTCCTGCGCGGCAACACCGCCTATCCCCTGACCCCCATCGTGATGCAGGTGTTCGGCGGCACCGGGTTCGAATTCACCGGTGACGGCTTTCACAAGCAGGCCAACGACCACGCCGCCCCCCTCGAGACCAAGAGCGTCTTCTGGGAGATCGGCTGGGCCGGAGTCGACCTGTCGGTCGACCGCGAAACCGGCCAGATCCGCATTCACAAGCTGGTGGTCAGCGGTGACGCCGGGCGGGCCATTCACAAGCTGATCTGCCGTGGGCAGGACGACGGCGCCGCCCTGATGGGGCTGGGCCAGGCCCTGTTCGAGAGGATGATATATGACGGCACCCGCCTCGTGAACGGCGAGGCGTTGATGTACCGCGTCCCCCTGGCCGAGGACCTGCCCGAGGTGTTCCGGTCCATCACGCAGGAACAGGGGCACGGCCCCGGCCCGTTCGGCGCCAAGGGCATGGGCGAGGGCGCGATGCTGCCGGTCGCACCCGCCATCGCCAATGCCATCGCGGATGCGGTGGGGGTCCGGTTGACCGAACTGCCGCTGACGCCGGAGCGGGTGCTGGCGGCCCTGAACGCGCAAAGATAAGAACCGCGCCCGGTGCGAACCGGGCGCGGTCTTTCAGGCATGGGGGCCGGGGTGGATCAGACCGCCTTGGCCGCCTTTTCCTTGCGCATCAGCAGCACGCCCAGCATCGCGGCAACCGCCAGCATCGCCGCGATGCTGATCATCGGATCGGGCATGAAGCTGCCGACGCCCAGCACGATCATCGCGCCGCGCAGCACGGGCGGGACCGGCCCGCGCGCATGGCCGACCAGCCCGACCGAGATCGCGCCGAGACCCATCAGGGCCGAGACGATGTTCAGCACGATGATCGCAGGGGCCCCGATCAGCAGCAGGCCGGGATCGACCACGAAGACGAAGGGCACGATATAGGCCACGACGGCCAGTTTCATCGACTGCCACGCGGTTTCCATCGGCGGCGCCTTGGCGATCGTGGCGGCCACGAACACCGCGACACAGACCGGCGGCGTCAGAAAGGACAGCACCGCGAAATACAGAACGAACAGATGCGCGGCCAGGGGCTCCACCCCTGCTTCGGTCAGGGCGGGCGCGGCCAGCACCGACAGGATGACATAGGACGCCGTGACCGGCATGCTCATCCCCAGCACGATGCTGGTCAGCGCGGTCAGGACCAGCAGGATGAACAGGTTCCCCCCCGCCAGCGACAGCACCTGCTGCGAGATCAGAAGGCCGACGCCCGTCAGGTTGATGATCCCGAGGATGACCCCCGCGATGGCCGCGACCAGACCCAGCTGCACCATCCCCTGCCCCGTCGCGCGCAGGATATCGACGAACATCGCAAGGGAGGTCCTGACCGGTCCTATGAAGCTGACCAGCAGCACCACCAATGTCGCCAGCAGCGCGGATTTCGTCGGCGACAGGAAGATCACGAACAGACAGTAGATCAGCGCCGCAAGCGGGATCAGGAACGTCCAGCCCCGGATCAGCGTGTCCTTCATGCGGGGCAGTTCGGATTGCGGCAATCCCCGCAGGCCGAGGCGCCCGGATTCGAGGTCGACCTGAATGAACACGGCCGCGTAGTACAACAGCGCCGGGACCAGCGCCGCCAACGCGATCTCGTAGTAGGGGACCTGCAGGAACTCGGCCATGACGAAGGCCGTGGCCCCCATGATCGGCGGCAGCAGCGACCCGCCGGAGGAGGCGACCGCCTCGACCGCGCCTGCGGTGGACCGGCGGAACCCGCTGCGGATCATCATCGGGATGGTGATGGTGCCGGTGACGACGACATTGCCCGAGGCGCTGCCTGACAGGCTGCCGAACAGGCCGCTGGCCACGATGGCCACCTTGGCCGGGCCGCCCCGGTGATGACCCATCAGCGCCATGGACACTTCGGTAAAGAAGGTGCCGCCCCCGGTCATGAACAGGGCGCGCCCGAACAGAAGGAAGGCAAAGACCATCCCGAACACGACGGAGGATATCATGCCCAGAAGGGCGCTGGTGTCGGTGACCACGTAACTGGACAGCCGCGCCCAGGACGTGCCGCGTCCGCCGAAGGGCCCGGGGATCATGTAGTTGAACAGGGCGTAGGCCATGAACAGACCCGTCAGGATCACCAGCGCCATGCCGAAGGCACGGCGCGTCAGTTCGAGGACAAGCAGGATCGCGATGGTCGAGATCACCGTCCGTTCCGTTGTCAGCAGGCCGGCGGTGCGCACGATCTGATCCCAGCTGATCGCGAAGTACAGGCCGACCGCGATGCCGACCACGGCCAGCCCCATGTCGATCCAGCTGGCCCCCGCCTCGCGCCGGCCCTTGGTGACCGGCAGCGACAGGAACCCGGCGGCAAAGACCAGACCATAGAGCAGGGCAAAGAACTGCTCCGAATACAGGAAGACATTCAGATAGACGAAGACATCGAGGGTATAGACCAGACCGACGAGCGCGATCAGGATGCCCAGCCACGGCAGCACCGCCTTGCCGATCCGTCCCGGCAGGGATGTCGGGTGGATCTCCGGCCCGTCTTCGTCAGTCGAGAATTCGAGCCGTTTCATGATCCACCCCGTCGCCGTGATTGCCGTGTCTGTCCGATTGACGCCTCAGCCGGCTTCGGCCAGCAGCATGTCCTGATGCGCCTGCATCTCGTCGGTCCAGATGCCCGCTTCCTTGAAGTATCTGATGGCCCCGTCGTGGTAGGGGATCACCACGTCGGCGGTGGCAAACCGGTCGGACGTCCAGCCACGCAGGCTGGCGTTGATGGCGGTGAAGTCGGCGTTGTTCTCGTACATCGCCTTGGTCACCTGATAGACGGTATCCTCGGAGACGTTGACATGGCCGACCACGTAGGTCGCCAGATAGGCCAGCGACATCGGTTCATCGATCCCCGGAGGGCCCGCCTCTACCTCGGTCACCAGCGCGGGATAGACGTCGCGCATTCGGGCCAGTGCCTCATCCGACGTATCGAGGCCGAGGAAGCGGATGCCCAGCGTGGTGTCGAGTTCGCCCGTCACGCCCGATCCGACCGAGGCATAGAACACGTCCAGCCGTCCTTCGGTCACGTCCTCGCGCTGCCCGGCATAGAGCGACGCACGCGGGATCGCGTCCATGTCGTCCCAGCCGAGACCGGCATTCGCGATCTCGGCCAGGGCATAGGTGCCGATGGCGGGCGAGGCGGAATATTCGCTGGCGATGCGCAGACCGGCGATTTCGGCGCGCGACTGGATGGGCGCGTCGTCCATGACATAGAGGCCGACATTGATGCCGCCGCCCACGACCACGGCGCGGATGTCATGGGCCGAGTTGAAGCCCCCCTGCCCCTTCCAGCCGAGCCAGGCCTCGTAGTGGGTGACGACGCCCATGTCGACTTCGCGGTAGTCCATCATCGGCATCCAGACGTTGGCGCCGGCCGCGCTCATCACCTTGCCGGTCAGGTCCGTGCCGTCGCTGACGATGCTGGCGATGGCCGCGCCCGCCACATAGGTCGTGGAGCCGGATTCGCGCGCGCCGATGATGACTTCGCTCTGGGCCATCGCGGCGGTGCCGCCCGCGATGATCGCGGTGCTCAGGCCGAGGCCGGTAAGAATGCGTCTGATCATGGTCGTGTCATCCCCGTTGTCTATGGTGTTCGCTTGCGACATGTGACGCCCTATTCGGCCGCGACGGCGGGCGTTGCCCCCGCCGCGACGGGCGGGGCCGTGCCCTCGATCTGCACCCGGTAGCCGGAGCGGACGTTGGGCCAGTAATCGAAGATCGCGCAGTGGTGGACACAGCGGTTGTCCCAGAACGCGATGGAATTGGCGCGCCAGCGAAAGCGGATCTGCCATTCGGGGCGTTCGCAATGCTCGAACAGCATGTTCAGAATGGCGCGGCTTTCGTGATCGGACAGGCCGATGATCTTCGTGGTGAACACGCGGTTCACGAACAACAGCTTGCGACCCGTTTCGGGATGTTCGACGACGACGGGATGTTCCGCCGACGGCGTGCCCGCCCCGAAGATCGGCGCCCCGTCGTGCAGCGCGGTCAACCCGTCGAGATAGGTTTTCATCCGCGGCGACAGCGCCTCGTAGGCGGCATACATGCTGGCGAACAGGGTGTCTCCGCCGCTGTTGGGCGGGACCGTGTGGACGTGCAGCATGCTGCCCAGGGGCGGGATCGGTGCACAGCTCTGGTCGGTGTGCCACGCATCCCCGGAGACCTTCCGGGAATTCTCGTCGGCGTGGAACTTGCGCACGTAGGGATTGTCGGTCGCCTTGCTCAGGGTCTTCTTGCCGACGTGCTCACCCAGCGGGCCGAACAGCCGCGCGACGCGTTCGTGATCGTCGAACGAGATGTCCTGATCGCGGAAGAACAGGACCTGGAATTCGAGGAACGCCGCTCGCAACTCGTCGATGGTGGCCGGGGACAGTTCGCGGGTCAGATCGATATCGGTGATCTCGGCCCCAAGGGCCGGCCCGTAAGGTGTGGCGGTGAACGTCGCATAGGCCATGACCGTTTTCTCCCGTATGCCGACAGGTTCAAATATGAACACTGTTACCATTATTGATTATAGTTCGGATTTAAATGAAACCTGTCAAGCTTGGATATCGACGCGTCGGATATTAGAATAAACGATTGTTTTAATGCGTTTTTCATAGGCACACCGATCCGGATTCGGCGGATTGGCCCCCATGGCGCCGCTGTCACCGACCCCGAAAACAGAGGCCGGATGACCCCCGACCTTGCAATGAGGGAACCGATTCCGGGGGCTGTCATCGCGGGAAAATACGGGGACGAACATTGCCCCCGATCCGGCCGAAACGCCCAGGATGCGGCCCTGCGGCACCCGAAAAGGCAGCAGGTTCCGGAGACGGGGAAATTCTGCACAATTCGAATGAATAACCCTCTTTTCTCGCGGTCGTAATCTGCCTACCGTGGGGGCCGAGGGTTCTTTGCTGCCACCAAGATACTCTTTGTTTTTCCACGCCTTTCCGGGCGGGTGCTTACCTATTTTCCATGTCTGGCGGCATGAAGCTGTGTCCGCGGCCTGCGGACGCACGGTCTTTGGCTGCTCGATCGATACGGAATACGCACTCACTCAGGAAAGTTATTCATGCCAGACATCTTCGTGGACGTACCGCTCGGGACCTCTGCTTCTCAATTGCAAGGCATGATCGACGGGGCCAGCAGCGGGACGACCTTCCGACTGGCCGCGGGCGACTATACCTTCGACCGGACCGTGGTGATCGACCGCAGCGGCATTTCCCTGATCGGCGCAGGCAGCGATGCGACCACGATCCATGTCACGTCGGCGATCGGCGATGACCCGGCCATTCGCATCGGCCACGAATTGCACCGCCCCGAGATCGAGGCGACCTACGACATCACCGCCCCCGCATCGGCCGGCGACACCTCGATCGAGCTGGAGGCCGGGCACGATCTGGCCGCCGGGGACTACATCTACATCCTTCAGGAAAACACCGACGCCTTCTTTGCCGAGATCGGGGATACCGACTGGCGCAAGGACAAGGAGTTGCGGACGATCCTCGTCGAAGTGACGGATGTGTCCGGCGACACCGTGACGTTCAATTCCCCGCTGACGTTCGATTACGACCCGGCGATCACCACCATCCAGAAGCGCACGCTGATCGAGGACAACGAAGTGTCCGGCTTCACGATGCAGGGCCCCTTCGGGGAGGCGGATGCCTCCAACTTCCGCAACACCAAGGGCGCCCATGAGGGCGGCACGATGGTCATGGTCGGCGGCGTCGCGGGCGGCGCGTTCCACGACATCACCATCAACGACGCCCTGTCGCAGGGCCTGACCTTTGCCGGCAGCCGGGACCTGACCGTCACCGGGTTCAACATGGACGGCACCCACAACAAGGGCGCTGGCGGCAACGGCTATGCCCTGTGGATCCGCGACACCTACGACAGCAGCTTTGCCGCGGACGAGATCCTCAACGTCCGCCACTCCGTCATCTTCGGCAGCTGGAACACCGCCAGCGGCAACGACGTGACGATGGCCTATTCCAACCGCGACGTGAACTTTCACGGCGGCCGCGATCAGTTCAACACCGTCACGG
The DNA here is from genome assembly GCF_041403465.1 of Jannaschia sp. 2305UL9-9. Taxonomy (NCBI): domain Bacteria; kingdom Pseudomonadati; phylum Pseudomonadota; class Alphaproteobacteria; order Rhodobacterales; family Roseobacteraceae; genus Jannaschia; species Jannaschia sp. 2305UL9-9. The sequence goes on along the minus strand of NZ_JBGEHM010000006.1, from coordinate 37,654 downwards.
TCGACACCCTCGTGCGCAACGCGGACGAACAGACATGGATGTCCCCCGCCATCTGGTTCAACGGCGGCACCAGCTATGGCGCGCCCACCGATCCCACGACCAACACTGTCTGGTTCAGCACCCTTGTCGGCAGCAACAAGAGCGAGACCGTCCACAGCAACAACGCCGGGTCGGTGATCTATACCGTGGCCTCGGACGACGTCGTCCACACAGGCGACGGGAACGATGTGGTCGATCTTGGCACCGGGCGCGACACCGTCCATGCCTCGGGCGGGCAGGACCGCATCTTCGGCGGGTCCGGCAATGACGAGATCCGCTTTGCCGGGGCCCTGTCTTCCTATGATGTGACGAAATCCGGCAGCACCCTGATCGTGACCAGCGCGTCCGGCGTCACCTACGTCGAGGATGTCGAGGACGCGGTCTTCGGCGGAACCGAATACGATATCGACGACCTGATGGAGGATGCGGCCGAAGTGGCGATGCCCGACCTCGGCCCGGTGCCAGACCCCCTGGCGGACACGCCGACGGAACCGGACCCGACCCCCGACCCCGAGCCGGACCCCGATCCCGACCCTGCGCCCGATCCGGACCCGGAGCCGGACCCCGATCCCGTCGTGATCCCCGGCTCGGACATCGACTGGTCACCGATGGACACGACCGGCTTTGCCACCGTCGATGGCGGGGCCGGCTGGCAGCGGCACATCACCACGGTCGACCTCGTGATGGGCGCGGGGTTGGAGGCCGTGACACTCGACGCCGACGACATCCACGTGATGGGCAACGCGCTGGACAACAACATGCTCGGCGGGGACGGGGCCAACCGGATGGAGGGCGGCGACGGCGACGACCGCATCTTCGGCCGCGCAGGCGACGATACGCTGATCGGCGGTGCGGGCGATGACCATCTGGAGGGCAGCTCGGGCGATGATGCGATCGCGGGTGGCACCGGCAACGACACGATGGATGGCGGGTCGGGCGACGACCTGTTCCTTGCGGGGCCCGGCAACGACCGGATCGACGGGGACAACGACATCGACACCGTGATCTTCGTCAATGCGCGGGACAGCTACGACGTCACCGAGACATCGGATGGTTTCCTTGTCTCGGACGGCAACGGGACGACGACGATCACGGCGGTCGAACGGTTCGTCTTCGATGGCACCCTCTATGCCGCCGCCGACCTGATGGCTGGCGCCCCTGATCCGACACCCGATCCCGACCCAACCCCCGAGCCCGACCCGGTGCCTGATCCGGTGCCTGATCCCGATCCGACACCCGAACCTGATCCAACGCCGGAACCGGACCCTGTGCCCGACCCCGATCCGACACCCGGCACCGATGCCTGGGACGAAATCGACCCCTCCGGCCTTGTCGTGATCGCGGGCGATGCGTCGGGGTTCGACCGCCACAGGTCCGAGGTGTCCTTCGTCATGGGCGACCACCTCGACGACAGCCGCTTCGACAACGATCAGAACCTGACCACCATCGGTAATGCCCTGAACAACGGCATGGATGGCAACGACGGCAACAACCGTCTGGAAGGCCGCGCCGGGAACGATGATCTGGATGGCGACCGGGGCCATGACACCCTGATCGGTGGCGCCGGTGACGACACGCTGGATGGCGGGCGCGGGCGCGACATCCTGGCGGGTGGGGCCGGAAACGACGTGCTGGACGGCGGCAGGGACGCGGATGTCTTCGTTTTCGAAACCGGCGGCGGTGCGGACATCATCGAGGATTTCGAGGACAACGAGGACGCGCTCTACCTCGGGGTTGCGGGTGTTGCATCCGCCTCGCAGGCCCTCGCCCTCGCGACACAGGACGGGCGCGACGTGATCTTCGATTTTGGGGGTGGTGATACGCTGCTGATCGAGGATGTAACGCTGTCCGAGATGATGAACGACATCACGATCATCTAGCCCGCCGCCTGCCCGATCAGGCGGCTCTGCGATGTGCCACGGCCCCGGACAGCGGGGGAGTGGCACATCCGGTCTTTCGCCCGGCGACCGCAATCCCGGCGCACCGGTCGGCTACATCAGATCGAAGGTGACGGTCTCGCCCTCGTCCTCGAAAGGCAGGCGCAGGACGATCCGGTCGCTGTCGAAATCCGCCGTGAAGGTGAACACCGTCACCGCGTCGCCATTCGGCAGCAGGCGGACCAGCTCCTCGGGGCGGAATTCGGGACCGTTCCCGCCCGGGCGCAGGACGGTGAGGCCGCGCACCTCGAAATCGTCGGCCGAAAAGAACTGCCCGTCGACCACCAGCACGTCGCCCTCGTCCGCGTCGTAGTCCATCACCCGGGTCTCGCCGCCGCGCACCCCGGTCGAGAAGAAGCGATCCGCCCCGTCGCCGCCCCAGGCCCGGTCCGAACCATCGATGCCGCCGAAGAGGAAATCGTCGCCGGTGCCGCCGAACAACAGGTCGTCGCCCCTGCCGCCCGCCAGCGTGTCGTTGCCGTCCTGACCGGCCAGGGTGTCGTTTCCACGTCCGCCCGACAGCAGGTCGTCGCCATCCATCCCGTTCAGGAAATCCCGGCCGAATTCGTAGTCGAAGGGGCCCAGGGCGTCGCCGGTGACGGTGTCGTTGCCCGCCCCGGCAAAGACGCGGTCGTCGTTCCAGCCGCCGCCAATGCTGTCGGCCCCGTCGCCGCCGAGGATCGTGTCGTCGCCGTCACCCCCGCTGAGCCGGTCGTCCCCTTCGCCGCCCGACAGGCTGTCGTCGCCCGTGGCTCCGCCAAGGGTGTCGTTGCCCGTGCCGCCGGCGATCGTGTCGTGGCCGTTCTGGCCCTCGACGGCGTCGTCGCCGTCGCCGCCCGACAAATCGTCGTTGCCGGTCCCGCCCAGGATCGTGTCGTCGCCCGCGTCGCCGGTGACGGTATCGTGGGCCGCGCCGGCGTCCAGGCTGTCGTCGCCGTCGCCCCCGGTGATGCTGTCGCTGCCGCTGCCGCCCGCCACGGTGTCGCCCCCCGCACCGCCGTCGATCGTGTCATCGCCGCGCCCGCCTTCGATGCTGTCGGCGCCTGCGCCGCCCTCCAGCAGGTCGGCCCCGCTGTTGCCGATGATCGTGTCGTCGCCGCCCTGCCCGCGCAGCGTATCCTCGAACAGCCCGCCTTCCAGCGGGTCGTTCCCCGCGCCCCCGTCGAGGGTCACCGGCGTGCGATCGATGTCGAGGTCGAAATTGACGATCTGGTCCAGTTCCTCCTGCGACAGCCCGCCGAGCCCTTCGACCAGGGAAGAGAGCCTCTCCGCCGTCTCCACCGCCGTGTCGGGGTCGAAATCCTGGACGCCGAACTGCAGGATGGATCGGGTTTCGCCGGGGGCGAGGGTCAGGGCGAAGGTATAGGCGAGGTTGTCTCTGCTCAGAGTGGCCGTCGTGGGGGCCAGGCCGCCGCCATTGCCGAAGACATGGGCCACCGCCGGGTCCCAGCGATTGGGCTCGTCATCGGTGACGATCCAGAAATCCTCGGGCGAGAACAGCTGGTCCCCGTCGGAGGTGTCGACGGTGTTGGTGCGGCTGTCGGAGCCGAGGTTGGTGCGGGTCTGGTAGGTGTAGGTCACGGTGGTGTCGCCGGTGTTGGTGACACTGTCGAGGAAGCGTGCGAAGCCCGCGTCGTCGGAGACATGGATCTTGCGCGTGATCTGGATGTCCGGGGCACCGGTGCCGGTGAAGGGGCCGATGGCCAACTCGCGATCGCCGTCCTCGCCCTCGGCGGTGGAGAAGAAACCGCGCGCGAATCCCAGCCGGAACCCGCCGTCGAAAGCGTCGTTGGTGCCGTTGCTGATAACTCCGTCGCTCTGGATGTCCCAGATGAAGTTGTTGCCGTCGCGCAGGGTGGTGTTGAGCGGAATGGTGGTCATCGGAATCACCTCAAGTTTTTCAAAAGCAGGTTTTCGAGTGTCGGTGTCGCCCGGGGCCGTCGGCCCACGGGCATGGCGGCATGACCCTCAGGTCATCAGATCCCCGGCGGCGACGTCGAACGTCTGTCCCCCGAGGGTATAGCGGAAGCTGTCGCTGGTCGTCCCGTCCACCAGTACGGCAAGGATCTGCGAGGTCGCTATGGACCGGTTGAGCCACGAGGTGACGATCACGTCGTCGACACCGGCCTCGCCCACGTTTTCCAGGTCGGCCCGGACGAAGCGCACCGAAGATGTCGCAAGGGGCGCGACCGCGCCGTCCAGGGCCAGGATGTCGCCTTCGGCGGCGTCGTAATCGGCGATCCAGTCATGTCCCGGACCGTCCTCGCGCGACAGGTAGAAGGTATCGGCCCCGGCCCCGCCGGTCAGCTGATCGGCATTCGCCCCGCCCACCAGCGTGTCGTCGCCCGCGCCCCCGATCAGGATGTCGGAGCCCCCGTTGCCCGACAGGTGATCGTCGCCGCCGTGCCCGATCAGCAGGTCATGCCCGATCCCCCCTTCGGCCCGGTCGTCGCCCGCGCCCATGTGCAGCGTGTCATTGCCCGCCTGCCCACGCACGCGGTCGCCGCCCTGCACCGCGAAGATCAGGTCGTCGCCCGTGCCGCCCCAGATCAGGTCGTCGCCCGCGGTGCCGACCACGGTATCGTCGCCACCCTGCGCCAGCAGGCCCAGCCCGTCGGTCACCGTCAGGCGGTTGCCATCGTCGCCGTCTGCCGTGACCTGATCGACGCGCAGGGTATAGAACGGCGTGCCTGTCTGGCCGAACCGGCCCGTCTCCTCCGAGACGTTGATGACCACCTGGCCGCCGGGGATGTCCTCGGCGATGTGCACGACCTCGTAGGAACTGGTTCCGACGATCTCGCGGATGTCCGGGTCGCCGTAGTTCGGGAAGCCGCTGTCGATGCCCAGAATGGGCCGCGTGCCGAACCCCTCGCCGGTGACGGACACGAGGTAGGTCACCTCGCCCGCCGCCACCGGATCGGCGGGCAGGTCGAGGATGAAGCGATCGACATCGCCCTGAAACAGATGCCCGCGCCGGTCCGCGCCCGGGGCCAGCGTCGCGGCGCCCGCATCCGTCTGGCCGACATCGGCCACCGCATCGTAGCGCAGGGTATATTCGTCGCTGCCGCGCCCGTTCCTGTTGATCGACAGGAAGGCAGGATCCGCATCACCCGTGGAAAAGACGAACGGGCGCGGTGTCTCGCCGAAGGGCATGAAGGGGCGGATCATGTCGGGTTGCAGGGCCACGGTCGCGCCCGCCGCATCGTGCACCCCGATGAAGGTCGTGCGCCCGCTGACGCCGGTATAGGTCACGCGGTAGGTCGTGTCGTCGGCCAGCGTGGCGGCGAACCAGTCGCTGTCGGCGGGCGACAGGGTTTCCGTCACCGCCACGCCTTCGGTCAGGGTGGACGTCGTGGTGGGGCCGTTGGGTATTTCCGCCGACAAGGCCGCGGTCAGGGTATAGTCGGCCCTGTATACCTCGGTCAGGGCCTCGATGTAGTAGCGGCCTGTCGTGGCCACGCCGACATCGAGGGTCACATCGCCCAGCGGAGTCGATGTGACCCAGTTTCCGGCGGCGTCATAGAGGGCGAGAAGGGTCCCCGCCCCCGCAAGGCTGAAGGCATAGGATATCCCCGCCTCCAGATCGACGGCGAACCAGTCGGCGTCGAGGCTGAACTCGAACGTCTGCTCGACACTGCTGCCGATGGCGATGGTCGCCGGGGTGGTGACATTCGCCGGCAGGTCGGTGCTGACGCGGGCGGTGACGGTGCCCTCGCCCCGAAATGCGCTGCTCACGAACAGGTCGTGGACACCGCCCTGCGTGGTCGTGATCTGGAACAGGCGGTTCGTATCGGTGTAGCCTATATCGTATTCGTTCATCCAATTGCCGTCGGGGTCGTATACTAGGACGACCCCCCCGTTGCTGGCACTGCCCGCCTCCCAGACGAAATCATAGGTGCGCCCCGCCTCCAGCTCGATGGAATAGCGGTCTTCGTCGTCCTGAAAATCGATCGTCGTGGCGACGGGCGTGTCCAGCTCGATCCGGGGGGCGTAGTCCGACCAGGGCGACAGGTCCCCCACGACCTCCGTCAGGGTCACGGTGTAGGGGCCGGTGAACCTGTCGCCGAAGCGGTCTATCCCCTCCACCCGCGCAAACAGCGTCCCGTCCTCGCGCGGAGACGTGTAGATCGTGCTGCTCGTCCCGTGTGGGATAAGGGAAATCGTCTCACCGCCAAGTACGCCCCTCACGTCTCCGCTGTCGCCCTGGAACGTTCCGTTGCCGACCGTCAGGCGATAGGTCGCACCGCCGATCACGTCGAACCCGATGGCATCGGTGTCACCGGGCGTCTCGTAGACGCCGGAATAGGTGCCGCCCACCGCGACGCGCGCGGTGGATGTGGTATCACGGGGCAGATCGGTCATCGGGTCCTCCTTCGTCTCCTGCGCGCAATCAGACCACGCAGGAACCCGTCTGACCAGTCATGGAACCATTACCGTCAAACGGTTAGCGCATATTCCACCTCGTCGATGCGCAACGTGATCTCGGGCAGCGCGGCGCCATCCACCAGTGCCCAGAGGATCTGACCGGTGGGTTGATAGATCACGAAGGCCTCGTCGATCCCGGCGTCGCCCGCGCCCGCCGTGTTGGCGATGTTGACCTGGAAGTCGCTGGCCAGCGCGCCGTCGAAGGCGACCAGCGCATCCTCGGCCGCGAAGTCCTGCACCCAGTCTGACCCGTGGCCTTCGACGCCCGCATGGAACACCCGGTCCGCGCCCGCGCCGAGGTTGATGCGGTCCGACCCGAAGCCGCCGTTGACGAAATCCATGCCGTCACCGCCGAACAGCAGGTCACCCAAAGACCCGCCGGACAGGGTATCGTCCCCTGCCCCGCCGATGATCGTGTCGGCGCCGGTGCCGCCCGACACCACGTCGTCGCCCCCGTCGCCGCGCAGCTCATCATTGCCCGCGCCGCCGTCGACCATATCGTTGCCGTCACCGGAGATGATCAGGTCGGACAGGTCCGCGGCGGTGGTGCCGCCCGTGATCGTGTCGTTGCCGGTGCCGCCGACGATCGTGTCGCGCAGGTCGGACCCGGTGATCAGGTCGTTGCCCGCGCGCCCTTCGATCAGGTCGCCGCGCGTGTCGAAGGGATCGCCACCGCTGTCGGTCGGGCCGGGGGTGATCGTGTCGTCGCCGTTGCCGCCCGACAGCGTCTCGGGCAGGGGCAGGCCCTCGATCAGCAGGCCGGTGGCCGCGCCCTCGGGCAGGATCTGCTCGAGGGTGAAGCGCCCATCCTGCAGAGCGAAAACCTCCACCCCGGACACGGTGTCGATGCCGCGTCCGTCGTCGATGGTGACCGTGTCCCCGCCCAGATGCACGACCGTCAGCGTCGCAAACGCCGCATCCCGGTAGAGCACGGTATCGGGCTGTCCCTCGCCTCCGACGATCGAATCGTTGCCGGCCCCGCCGTCGAGACGGTCGCGTCCGTCGCCGCCCGTCAGCGTATCGTCCCCTGCGCCCCCATCGAGGAAAACGCCGTCCATCGACGCCTCCAACAGGTCGTTACCGATGCCGCCGAACAGCTGATCGAAACTGCCGCCACTGCGAAGCACGTCATCCCCTGCGCCGCCGGCCAGGATGTCGGGCCCGGTGCCACCGATCAGCGTGTCGTTGCCGCCGCCGCCCTGCACCGTCGTCTGACCGGGCCCCGCGCCGGAGGTGATCAGATCGTCGCCCTCGCCCCCGTAGAGGGAATCGCCGTAGCCGTATCGGTATTCCGTGGCGAGGGTCAGGCCGCCGTCGATGGTGTCGTTGCCCGCGCCGCCGAAGATGCGGTCGATGCCGTCGTCCGCCTCGTCCCCGCCGCGCAGCAGGTCGTTGCCATCGCCCCCGTCGAGGATATCCAGCGGCCCGCCGCCCCCGATGATCGTATCGTTGCCCGCCTCGCCGCGCAGGGTGTCGATCCCTTGGGCACCCAATATGCTGTCGTCGCCCGACCCTCCAAGAATGCTGTCGTTGCCGAACCCGCCGTCCAGAACGTCATCGCCCGCACCCCCGTCGATGTTGTCGCGCAGGTCGAGGGGTCCCGGCCCTCCGAGGATCGTATCGTTCCCCGGTCCGCCATTCAGACTGTCGGTGCCATCTCGCCCCTCGATCCGGTCGTTCCCGGCCTCGCCCGAGATATCGTCGTCAAGGTCCGTGCCGATCAGGGTGTCATCCCCATCCCCTGTCCCGTCCCCTGCCCCGTCTGGTGGCATCGCCGCCTCGAAGGCGGTGGTCAGGCTGATCACGTCCTCGGCGGCAAAGGGCGTCACGGCCGCCGTGCCCTGCCCGCGGGTCGACAGGTCGACACTGCTATCAAGCGGGGGCAGGTCCGCCCCCGCGATGCGCAGGGTGATCTCGGTCGTGATGCCGGGGGTTTCCTCATATCCGAGGCCCAGAACGGTCGTCGTCCCGTCCGGGTGAATGACATCGCCGAACACGAACAGGTCCGGCGCGCCGAAGGTCAGCGCGCCGATCTGCACCTCCTGCACGTCGAGGTCCGTGGTCACGATCGGCAGGCCGTTGGGCGGCGTGAAAGCACTCTCGTAGGTGAAGCTGTCCGTTCCATCCGGCAGGGTCACCGTCGCGGGCAGGGTCGTCGCCTCTTCCAGGGCAAAGGTGGCACTGTCGTAACGCAGAAGGTTGGCGGTCATGCTGTACTGGATCATCTGGCCCTGTCGCTTTCCAAGAAATGACGGATGCTGAAACTGCCGACAGGGTGTCGCGCCCGAACCCATGCGTCAATCATACGGGATTGGCGTGGCGAACCCACGCCGACCCCGATGACCGGTACCCTCGGCTCAGGCCAGAAGGTCCGTCTCGACCCCACCGACCCGCAGGGTGATGCTGCTTTCGGCCATGCCGTCGACCAGCGCCCAGATGATCTGCCCTGTCGGTCGGTAGATCACGAAGGCCTCGTCAGTGCCCGCGTCTCCGGCGCTGGCGGTGTTGGCTTGGTTTATCTGGAACTGATCCGCCGTGGCCGCACCGCCGAAGACCAGCACATCGCCATCGGCCGCCGAGTAGTCCTGAATCCAGTCGCTGCCGTGGTCGGCAATGCCGAGGTGGAAGAAGCTGTCGGCCCCCGCGCCCCCGTTCACCCGGTCGGACCCGAAACCGCCGTTGACGAAGTCCATGCCGTCGCCGCCGAAGATCTCATCCCCGAAGGCACTGCCGGTCAGGGTATCATTGCCAGCGCCCCCGATCACGGTGTCGGCGCCAAAGCCGCCAGCGATGGAGTCGTTGCCGGCATCGCCGCGCAGCTCGTCATTGCCATACCCGCCGTCGATCGTGTCATTGCCCGCGCCACCATAGATCAGATCGCGCAGATCAGCCGTCGTCGCACCACCCGTGATCACGTCGTCGCCCTCCCCACCGATCAGGGTGTCGTTGCCGTCGCCGCCGTTGATCGTGTCGGCGCCCAGGCCCCCTACGAGGCGGTCGGGACCGGAGGCGCCGGTCAACACGAGACCGATCTCCCCGTTCGACGCGCCGGCCAGCGCATTCAGCCAACCCTGGGCCAAGGATGTGCCGTCGGCCTCGGTCGCGCTGTCCGCGACGAGGGTGGCAAGCGCCAGATTGCTCGCCTCCTGCCATGCCGCGAGGTCTGCGCCCGTGACCACGGTCAACTTTCCGGCGGCTTGCGAGGCGGCAAGCCCCGCGCGGTACGACGCCTCGGCCGCCAAGGCCAGATCGGTCGACAGCTGCGTGTCCGTCGTGTCGTCCAGCAGGGCGCGCAGATCCGCAGGCAGCCCGTCCAGAACGGAATCCGCGATGACCAGGGCACTGTAGGGCGTCAGCAAACCGGTGTTGCCAGGCAGGGCCAGATGATGGTCCGTGATGTCCGTGATGTCGGCAGGCCCGGCAGCGAAGGGCGGCAGCAGGGCACCATCCACGAGGCCGGTCTGCAGCGCCTGGAACAATTCGGAAAACGGCACGGTGGCGGTCGAGAAGCCGGTCTGCGCCGCAAGGCCGCCTGCCACCTGTCCCGGCCATGACAGCGCGCGTCCCGCCAGATCATCCGGCGCGGTCGCCGGGTCCGTCGTGTAGAGCAGGCGCGGGGAATCGTAGGCCGCCGCCAGAACCGACAGACCGCTGACGTCGAAGGCGCGATCCGGTGCCCCGCCCTGCAGGGCGGCATTCAACATCAGGGACCTGTCCACCCCGACCTCGCCCACGAACGGAGCGGTCAACGCCTCCGCCCCCGGCAGCGCGCGGAGCGCGTAGTAGAGCGGCGTGAGCAGGGCCATGTCGACCACGCCCGAAGAGACGCCGTCGAAGGTCTCGAAGGCGCCGATCAACTCTCCGGGATAGTAGACGTCGACGCTATGGGCCCCCATCGACAGGGTTTCGATGGAGGCGGCCCAGGCGTCCAGAACAGGCACGAAGGGACTGGTAGGTGATATATCGGTCGCGAGGCGCAGGGTCGTCATGGGCAATGCTCTCCTATCGAATAACTTCAGTTCGGACAGTCACCCATCTTGTGCACGGGTGCGTCATCCCATCAAGTCGAACTCCACCCCGCCTGCGCGCAGGGTGATGGCGGCCTCGCCCATGCCATCGACCAGCGCCCAGATGATCTGACCGGTCGGACGATAGATCACGAAGGCTTCGCTCGTGCGCGCGTCGCCCGCGCTGGCGGTGACGGCCACGTTTATCTGGAACTGATCCGCGGTTGCCGTGCCGCCGAACACCAGAACATCGCCATCGGCGGCGGAATAATCCTGAATCCAGTCATTGCCGTGATCCGCGATGCCGAGGTGGAAGAACAGGTCGGCATCGGCGCCACCATTGACCCGGTCGGACCCGAAACCGCCGTTGACGAAATCCATGCCATCGCCGCCGAAGATCACATCCCCGAAGGCACTGCCCGTCAGGGTGTCGTTGCCGGCGCCCCCGATCACGGTGTCGGCGCCAAAGCCGCCGGCGATGGAGTCGTTGCCCGCATCGCCGCGCAGCTCGTCATTGCCGTGGCCGCCGTCGATGGTGTCATTGCCCGCACCGCCGAAAATCAGGTCGCGCAGGTCGGCGATGGTCGCGCCGCCGAAGATCAGGTCGTCGCCCAGGCCCCCGATCAGCCGGTCGAAACCGTCGCCCCCTTCGATGGTGTCGCTGCCGCCGCGGCCGTCGATGGTGTCGTCGGCCATGCCCCCGCGCAACAGGTCTTCGCCGTCCGTGCCCGTCAGGTCGAGGGGCGGGGGGGTGAACGCCTCCAGCACGAGGCCGTCGATCCCCGACTGCTGTTGCAACAAGACGTTCTGATCGTCGAAATACGTCAGCAGCAGGGTATCGCCATCGACCCGGTCCAGCAGGGGATACCGCTGGTCGTCGTCGCGATCCACCGGGGCAAGGGTGAAGGGCTGCAACAGCGCACCGGTGGCGTCATAGACCGCGTAGCCCACGTCCTCCTCATCCGCGCCGAGATCGGGGTCCTGGGTGCTGGTGGCGACGAAGATCTGTCCATTGTCGAGGACGGCCACGTCGAAGCTGTCGCTGGCGTAGGTGTTGAACTGCACTGTGGGCTCCACCTCCGCATCGGCGCTGGCAGGCAGGGGGGCGGCCTCTCCCTCGGGGCGGCCCGCGGCGTTGTAGCGTTGCACGAACACCCGGAACTGCCCGCCGGGGACGCCGGGTTCCGCGGCAAGGGCCATCCAGAACACGCCGAAGCCGCCGCCCGGCATGGCCTCGACCCGGATCGTCTGCAGCTGGCCACCGTTGAAGACGTCGGCCACCTGCCGCGCGGTGTCGATGGGGGTGCCGTCGGCCCGGTACCGCTGCACCATGACATCGCGGACGAAGGTGGAATTGCTGACGCCGTAGGCCACCGCAAGGGTGCCATCGGCCAGCACCGCGACATCGGTATTGGCGGCCGTGGTGTTCTGGCCAAGGATCCCGTCGGGCGACAGGACCACCGGTGCCCCCCGGGCCGCGAAGTCCCCGTCGAGGAACAGGAGCTGGTCGTGCCGGTCCTCCCGGTTGGTGGGATTGGCCCGGTAGTCCAGCACGAAGCCGCCGTCCGGCAACTCGGTCAGGCCGTAGGTCAGGTTCGACACCGGCCCCTCGACCACCTGGACCGCCGCGCCGCGCGGGGTGCCATCGGCATCGTAGGCCCGCAGCGAGATGCCCTCGCTGCGATCGCCGCCGATCCCGCGGCTGGTGGTGCCCAGAACGAAACCGCCATCGGCCAGCGCGGTGACGATCAGGTTGTCCGACCCCCGCAGGCCGGGCAGGTCGACGAAGCTGTCCGCCTCGGGGGTGTCGCCCGGCGTGGTGATCCGCACGCGCCCTTCAAGGTTGGTCTGGTCATAGGCCACGACCCATTGCCCACCGGTCAGCACGGCGGTGTGGTGATCCTGTGCAAGGGTGCCCAGGCGCGTATCGCTGAGCAGGCGTTCGTCGGTCATGGTGTGGTCTCCGGCAGGGCAGCACGGGGGTGTTACCACCGCCGCAGGCCGCGGAACGCCCCCCGAATGGGGGGGTCAGGCCAGAAGGTCCGTCTCCACCCCGCCTGCGCGCAGGGTGATGCTGTCCTCGCCCATGCCATCCACCAGCGCCCAGATGATCTGACCGTTCGGGCGATAGATCACGAAGGCCTCGTCGGTTCCGGCATCCCCGGCGCTGGCGGTATTCGCGGCGTTTATCTGGAACTGATCCGCCGTGGCCGCCCCGCCGAAGACCAGCACATCGCCATCGGCCGCCGAATAGTCCTGAATCCAGTCGCTGCCGTGGTCCGCGATGCCAAGGTGGAAGAAGCTGTCGGCCCCCGCGCCCCCGTTCACCCGGTCGCTGCCAAAGCCGCCGTTGACGAAGTCCATGCCATCGCCGCCGAAGATCTCATCCCCGAAGGCACTGCCGGTCAGGGTATCATTGCCAGCGCCCCCGATCACGGTATCGGCGCCGAAACCGCCGGCGATGTTGTCGTTGCCGGCGTCGCCCCGCAGCTCGTCGTTGCCATACCCGCCGTCGATGGTGTCGTTGCCCGCGCCGCCGAAGATCAGATCGCGCAGGTCGCCTGCGGACGCACCACCCGTGATCACGTCGTCGCCCTCCCCGCCGATCAGGGTGTCGTTGCCGTCGCCGCCGTTGATCGTGTCGTTCCCGGCAAGGCCGTTCAGCAGGTCGTCACCATTGCCCCCTTCCAGAAGGTCATTGCCCGACGTGCCGGTCAGGGTCACCGGCGGTTCGGGCAAGGTGGTCGTGACGGCGAAGGTGCCCGAAAAATCCCGCAGGTATCCGGTTCCGTCAGGCAGGACGATCGCATTGCCCAAGACGCCGGTCGCGGGGGCTTCGCTTGCGCTGACGGGGGTGCCGTCGTTGTCGTAGAGGCGGAAGATCACCGTGTCCCGCGGGCCCTCGAAGGGGGGTTCCACGTAGTCGGGAAAGGGAAAGCGGGGCGGATCGGGGGCGTCGTTCTGATAGGTGACGACGAAGCCGCCCGCCTCGAGGGCGGTGACGCGCACGCTGCTCTGCTCGCCCAGAACGTATTCGTTGATCCGCTGCTCGGTGCCGATCTCGGTGCCGTCGGGGTTGAACAGGCGCATGAAGACGTCGACATCGTCGTCGCCCGACACCGGGTTGCCCTCGGCGTCGCGCAGGATCGCCAGCGTATAGACCAGCACCACGTTGCCGTTCGACAGGGTCGCGCTGTCGAGAAGCTCCGACTGGTTGGCGCGGGGCACCACCGCCGGCAGGGTCGGCAGCGGCAGGTCGACGGGTATCCTGGTGCCGAAATTGATCGGATCGCCGTTCAGCTCCAGCCGTGCGAGCACGAGGGACTGACCGCTGAAAAGCGGATTGTGCGCGTTGTCGTTGATGATGAAGACGAAGATGCTGTCGCCCGCGAGGGTCAGCGAAAAGTTGAGGTTCGACCCGCGGGACGACCCCGCGCCCGTCTCGTTGGTGTTCCACAGCCCCTCGTTCGAGATGGTGCCATCCGCCTCGAAAAGACGTGTTTCGACCCGGTGACCGACATTGACCACGGCCACCACGCGCCCGTCGCCCACGTCGACCGCCCCGTCGCCCTGCGGCTTGTCGAACTCCAGCGCCTCATAGGTGCCGCTGGTCGTCTGGGCGCCGGAGGCATCGAAGCTGACGAGGAAGTTGTTGAAGTCGCGCGACCGGCCGGAATCGCCCGAGACGAAGACGGTAAAGCCGCCGTCCGCATCCTCGCGCACGTGCCACGGGGTGTAGGTATAGGATCTGGAGGCCGTGCCCGGCACGACGACCGCATCCTCGGCCACGACGGTCCGGTCCGCCCCGATCAGCGTCAGGGTCATCCGGTCGGTCGATCCGCGTTCCAGCGTCACGAGGCGATTGCCGCTCAGCGGAAAGGTGTAGAGTTGGGTGTCGAACCCCAAGGGTGCCGTCGTGTCGATGGAAAAGGTCATGGGGTCATCCTTGTGGTGTGGTCGTCGTCGAAGGTCCGGCCTCGCGCATCGGCCGCTGGGGGCCGCGCCCGGGCCGACGACGCGCGGCGTGATATCGGTGAGCGCCTGCGAAAGCCGGGAAAGGTCTGGGTCCTGTCGCACCGGCGGGCATGTGTCGGCAGCGTGGGGTGGAGGGATCGATCATGGAGATGGACCCACCGCCGGACCGAAGGGTGTCCGGGGCGGACCCGGCAGGAATACCGGGGTGGGTTCCAAGGAGTGAGAGTACCAAGTGCCTGATTGCCCGTAGCGCCAGAGAACAGAACAAGGGCGATCGTCCAAGGCCCCCTCCGGACGCGACCCTAGATCGGTCCAAGGGGCCTGTCGGCCCCTCGTTCAGGGGGGGTCAGGCCAGAAGGTCCGTCTCCACCCCGCCGACGCGCAGGGTGATGCTGTCCTCGCCCATGCCATCGACCAAAGCCCAGATGATCTGCCCTGTCGGGCGATAGATGACGAAGGCCTCGTCGGTTCCGGCATCCCCCGCACTGGCGGTGTTGGCGGCGTTTATCTGGAACTGATCCGCCGTGGCCGCCCCGCCGAAGACGAGGACATCGCCATCGGCTGCCGAGTAGTCCTGAATCCAGTCGCTGCCGTGGTCGGCAATGCCGAGGTGGAAGAAGCTGTCCTCCCCCGCGCCGCCGTTCACCCGGTCGGACCCGAAACCGCCGTTGACGAAATCCATGCCGTCGCCGCCGAAGATCTCATCCCCGAAGGCGCTGCCCGTCAGGGTGTCATTGCCGGTGCCGCCGATCACGGTGTCGGCGCCGAAACCGCCGGCAATGTTGTCGTTCCCGGCGTCACCCCGCAGCTCATCGTTGCCATACCCGCCGTCGATCGTGTCATCTCCATCCCCGCCGAAGATCACATCGCGCAGGTCGGCCATGGAGGTGCCGCCCGACAGGCTGTCGTCGCCCGCGCCGCCGATCAGTGTGTCGGACCCGTCGCCGCCCAGAATCGTGTCTTCGCCCACCGTCCCGGTCAGCCGGTCGGCCCCCGGCGTGCCCTGGATCGGACCGGCCCCGCCGCTGCCGTCGTCCAGCACCCCGGTTGCCGCCGCGGTGCCCAGGGTCGCGCCCGGGGCCTGGGTCAGCTCGAATCGGTAGCCCTCGAATGGCTCGGCCAGCCCGTCGGCCAAAGGCGTCAGGGTCACCGTGCGCACGTTGGGGTCCGGGCCCTCGGCCTCGGCGGTGGCGGCCCCCAGGGTGACCTGACCGCTGGGCAGGCGGCCGCCCGCAAAATCCGCACCGGTCACCGGGGTGTCGCCGTCCCCCACAAGCCGCCAGCTGACGGTCACCGCCTCGGAGGTGTCGCCGATGCGGATGATGTTGAAGGCCAGCGCCTCGCCCCGGTCGAGCCCATGGACATAGACCAGCGACGGGGCGAGGCCGGTTTCGCGCCCGGTGGCCATGTCGAGGATGCCCGGGGCCGCGCGCCCGGCCTGTCCCGTCGCCCCGTCCGGGCCGTCGGTGCCGTCGATGCCGCTGTCGCCCTCGCTGCCGGTGGTGCCCGAGGGGATCGGCGCGCTTTGTCCGAAGGCGCGGGCGTTGATGTAGAGATCGACATAGGCCTGGGGCGGGGTGCCCCCGCCCGCGCCGCCGCTGTACTGGTGCCAGGGCTCGTATTCGATGCCGCCCAGCCCGCCCCGGGCATCGCCGCCCTCGCCCCCGCTGGCGGCGGTGGTGGCCGGGGTGACGCGGATGTTCTCTCCGCTGCCCGCCGCCTGCCCCGAGAGGGTGCCGTAGTTGATCACCGAGGCGGCGGCCCCGGCACTGCCGGTGGCGCCCGCCGCACCGCCGTCGCCGCCGGTGCCGCCCCTGCCGCCGGTGCCCGCCGGGCTGGTCAGGTAGTAGGTGAAGAATTGACCGTAATCCTGGCCCTCGTCGCCGGTCCAGCGGATCGCCTCCACCCGGTCCCATTCGTAGCCGCCGCGTCCGCTGTTGCCGCCCCGGGCCTCGCCGCCATCGCCACCGAAGCCGCCGAAGCCGCCCAGGCCACCGGCGGCGGTGTTGCCCGTGCCGTAGTCACCCCCGGTCAGCCGCCCCGAGAACACCACATCGGTCAGCGTCACCGTCCCCCGGTTCAGGATCGCGCCCGCGCCCGCGCCCCCGTCGCCGCCATCCCCGCCGTCGCCCCCGTCGCCCGCGCGGCCACCGTCGCCGCCGTCGCCGCCGGGTTCGGGCTGGGTCTCGGTGTTGGTCAGGGTGCTCCAGTCGAAGACGATCTCGTCGATACCATCGTTGTCGATGTCCTCCCGGGTGAAGGCGGGGTCGGGGGCGGGGGTGTTTTCCGGGTTGTTGTCATAGCCGCCCTCGCCGCCGCGACTGTCGCCGCCCTTGGCCCCCCGGCCGCCGCTGCCGCCGCCTTGGCCGATCCCGAAGTTGTCCGAGATGCCCACCCGCTCCAGCGTCAGGGTGCCCGCGTTGACGATGGCACCCGCGCGATCGGTGCCATCGGACCCGTCCTCGCCATGGCCGCCGGCGGTTGCGTCATTGCCACCCGCACCGCCGTCGAGGCCGGCCCCGGCCTCGCGGGTGGCATCCGCGCCGGGGTCGCCCGAGCGCCCGGCGGCGGCATTGCCGCCGATGTAGCGCGTGCCCACCAGGTCGAGGTTGCGCAGCGTGACCTCGGTGTCCGGGGCGACGCTCACGTGCCAGGCCCAGGCCGACGCGCTGTCGAGGGTCACATCGCTGACCCCGTCGCCGTCGATGTCGCCGTCGATGGTCAACCCGCCGCCCCCCGAGATGGAGAGCGTCGCGGTCAACTGCACCACCGAGGTGCCGGGCGCGAAGCGGATGACATCAGCCTCGGCGCTGGCATTGGCCTGGGTGACGGCCTGGGCCAAAGTGGCGGCGTCGGAGACAGTGAACAGAGCCATTGGGACCCCTCCCGGTTTGTGGACATCACGCCATCAGATCGAACACCTGACCGTTCAGACGCAGATTAATTTCGGATTGCCCATCGCCGTCGACCAAGGCCCAGATGATCTGACCCGTCGGGCGGTAGATGACAAAGGCCTCGTCGGTTCCGGCATCCCCCGCACTGGCGGTGTTGGCGACATTGATCTGGAACTGATCCGCCGTGGCCGCACCACCGAAGACGAGAACATCGCCGTCGGAGGCCGAGTAGTCCTGAATCCAGTCGCTGCCGTGGTCGGCAATGCCGAGGTGGAAGAACGTATCCGCCCCGTCCCCCCCGTTCACCCGGTCGGACCCAAACCCGCCGTTGACGAAATCCATGCCATCGCCGCCGAAGATCTCGTCCCCGAAGGCACTGCCAGTCAGGGTATCATTGCCAGCGCCCCCGATCACGGTGTCGGCGCCAAAACCGCCGGCGACGTCGTCGTTGCCGGCGTCGCCCCGCAGCTCGTCGTTGCCATACCCGCCGTCGATCGTGTCGTTGCCCGCGCCGCCGAAGATCAGATCGCGCAGGTCGCCTGCGGACGCGCCGCCCGTGATCACGTCGTCGCCCTCCCCGCCGATCAGGGTGTCGTTGCCGTCGCCGCCGTTGATCGTGTCGTCACCGGCAAGGCCGTCCAACCGGTCCGCTCCGGATCCCCCCGTCAGCACATCTGCCCCGGACGTGCCGGTATCGATGACAGGTGGATCTGCCGGGGGCGGGCTGAGCGGTTGCGGCTGTCCGTCGATCAGGATCGTGAACTCCGTCTCCAGCCCGTCGAGCATGTAGCCGAAGCCGTTGGGGAAGATCACCGCGTCGAAAGCATTGAGGGAACGTCCGGGCGTCTGATCCTCGAAGGTGGTCGAGGGCGTGACCGGCGCGCCGCTGGCGTCGAACTGCCGGACCACGGCCTCCTGCCGGTAGGGGCTGCCGCCGATGGTGTGATAGACCACCGCATAGCCCCCGTCGGACAGCGGAAAGACCCGGCCCGCGTATTCGGTGGCGTCCCCGGTGATATCCTCGCTGATGACCTCGGGGCCGCGCGCGATGCTGCCGTCGGTGGCGAAGATCGCCTGGAACAGCTCGGGCGAGGTATCGACCCCCTCGCGCTGACTGGCATAGGTCACCACCGTGCGCCCGTCGGGCAGGGTGGTGGCGTTCAGCCGGTCGTTGAGGATCGTGTTCCAGCGGACGTTGTCGGTGCCGCCCAGCGACGTCTCCTCGCCCAGCTGGTTCGCGTCGGCATCGAAACGGCGCATCCAGACGTTGTGGGACACCGCATCCTGATAGAGCACCAGCGCCCCGTCCCCGGCCGCGATCATGACCGCCGACAAGGGCCTGGCCCCCAGCAGGGCGATGGGCGCATCGCCCGTCGGCGTGAAGCTGAAGCCCGTCGGTTCACCGTCCGGCCGGGCGATGGTGCCTTCGATCTGGGATCGCGCCGCGGCGTCGACGATGACGCCGGCCGTACCCAGCAGGCCATTGGCCAGTTCGGGCAGGGGGACGGCCGGAAGCGGGGTGCCCGGCGCATCGGGCTGCGGCGTGCCATCGGCCGAAAAGCGCAGGCTGTCGGCAAAGCTGGGGTTTGCCACCGGGTTCTCGCGCTGAACGATCGGGTCGGAGCCGGAATAGAAGATCGTGAAGCCGCCATCGTCCTCGGGCACGACGGCGGTCGCATTGGCGACATATGGCAGGGTGATGAAGCCGAGGTTCCAGCCCGCCAGCTGATCGTCGGTGGCATCGGTCATGCGCCGTTCGTCGATCAGCAGGTTGCCGGAATCGTCATAGACGCTGAACGTGGCGTCGGTGCCCACGGGCACGGTGGTGCCGTCGTTGAAGAAGAACAACCGGTCCTCGACCCGGATGGTGTTCGAGTCGAAGCCCGTGAGGATGTTGGGAAAGGTTCCGCCAAATGCGATAGCCATGCGTCTGATAACCTGAATGATCCGAATTCAAAGCGCGGCCCACCGTCAGGAGGGCCGCCGCCGCGCCGTGAGGATCCTAGGTCGGTCCAAGGGGCCTGTCGGCCCCTCGTTCAGGGGGGGTCAGGCCAGCAAATCCGTCTCCACCCCGCCGACGCGCAGGGTGATTTCCGCCTCGGCCATGCCATCCACCAGCGCCCAGATGATCTGACCGGTCGGACGATAGATGATGAAGGCCTCGTCGGTTCCGGCATCCCCGGCACTGGCGGTATTGGCGGCGTTGATCTGGAACTGATCCGCCGTGGCCGCCCCGCCGAAGACGAGGACATCGCCATCGGCGGCGGAATAATCCTGAATCCAGTCGCTGCCGTGGTCGGCAATGCCGAGGTGGAAGAAGCTGTCCGCCCCTGCGCCCCCGTTCACCCGGTCGCTGCCAAAGCCGCCGTTGACGAAATCCATGCCGTCGCCGCCATAGATCTCGTCCCCGAAGGCGCTGCCCGTCAGGGTGTCATTGCCAGCGCCCCCGATCACGGTATCGGCGCCGAAACCGCCGGCGATGTTGTCGTTGCCGGCATCGCCGCGCAGCTCGTCATTGCCATGGCCGCCGTCGATACTGTCGTTGCCCGCTCCGCCAAAAATCACGTCGCGCAAATCGCGTTCGTCTGTACCACCAAGAATTGTATCGTTTCCGTCATTTCCCAAAACGGTATCATTCCCGTTCCCTGCTTCGATCCTGTCAGCGATTGAGGACCCTTCGATCCGTTCGCTTTCGCTTGTGCCGCGATTGGTGCCTGCCTCAATTGTTATTCGGTATCCTTCGCCGTCACGGCCAATGCCGTCTGCGGAAACGAAAACGGAGTATCTCTGATCGGCTGTAGCCAGAAACTCCAGCGTTGTCGTCGAGTCCCTCGAATTCTCGCCCGCCAGTGAATTGTCTAGCGCGTCAGCAATTCCAAGGTAGTGGTCCTGAAGGCCGGTCGCTGTACCATCTCCCTCAATTGAGACGCGGTAGACCGCGCCAGCGACACCGTCAAAAGCTATTCGATCACCGTCGCCGCTGTAGTCAATTCGACTGATAAACGTTTCACCAAAATTCATAGAGGCTTGGGTGTCAAGTTCGCGCGAAATTTCCTGTTGGATAGAGTATTTATACCCTCCAGTGCTACTCCAATATTGCAGGTCGGCGTAGACAGTCCCATCCTCCGTGGGATCGAACGTAGTAAGAGTTCCGCCGCTACGGTTGAAATTGGCACTCAATTGCTCGCCGTTGTCGCCGCGGAGCACAATTCTCGTGCTCTGGATGCTGGTGCCGGTACCATCTCCTTCCATTCGGAATACGTAGCCGTAGCCGGCAGCCAGATCAGTCCGCACCCAGTCACTGTCGTCATTGTAGTCGATACGGCTTTGCATTTGTCCACCGACCGCCAGATTTTCGACCGTTCCCAGATTGCTGGAAATCTCGCGTTCGATAGAATATTCATAGCCGCCGAGTGTATTCCAGTACTGTAAATCAGCATAGACTGTCTGATCCGACGTCGGGTTCAATACTGTCAAGGTTCCGCCAGAGCGATTGAAGTTGTTGGTCAGCTGCTCGCCATTATCGTCGCGCATGATAATTTCTGCGCTTCGGATGGTGTCTGCCGTGCCATCGCCTTCCATCCGGAAAATATATCCATATCCAGCGGTTATGTCCGTGCGCACCCAATCGCTGTCATTCGTGTAATCAATACGGCCTTGCATTTGCCTGCCAACATCGAGATTGGCAACAGTGCTCAGATTATTCGACGTCTCACGCTGAATGAAATATTCGTAGCCACCTACACTATCCCAATATTGAAGATCGGCGTAAACAATAGTATCCGAAACAGGATTGAACGAAACATACGTACCACCAGAACGATTATATCCGAACGTCAATTGCTCGCCATTCTCATTTCTGAGTGCGAGCTCGGAGCTTGTAATAGTGGTCGCGGTTCCATCACCTTCCATTCGAAAGGCATAACCATAACCGCCCTCCAGATTTGATCTTATCCAGTCGCGGTCGCCCACAAAATTGATGCTTCCGGCGACTCTGTCCTCAAGGCCCACAGTAAATGTAGTGCTTTGATCACTGGGCATATCTTCGGTTTCACGGAAATCAGTCATAGATTACTCCATAAAATAGAATGTATCAAAAATGCGTGCTGGTCAGATTTTCCCCTGAACCCCAAAATTGAATTTTATACGCGGCAGCCCTCAAGTCAACAAATCCGCCTCCACCCCGCCGACGCGCAGGGTGATGCTGTCTTCGTCCATGCCATCGACGAGCGCCCAGATGATCTGGCCGGTCGGGCGATAGATGACGAAGGCTTCGTCCACGTCGTCGGCGCCTGCGTTGGTCGTGTTGGCGGCGTTGATCTGGAAGTCCGCTGCCGTGGCCGCACCGCCGAAGATCAGGATGTCGCCGTCGGCGGCGCTGTAATCCTGGATGAAATCGCTGCCGTGGTCGAAGATGCCGAGGTGGAAGAAGCGGTCCGCGCCTTCGCCGCCGTTGAGGCGGTCACTGCCGAAGCCGCCGTTGATGAAATCGATCCCGTCGCCGCCGAAGATGACATCCCCGAAGGCGCCGCTGGTCAGGGTGTCGTCGCCGGTGCCGCCGATGACCGTGTCCGCGCCGAAGCCCCCCCCGACGGAATCGTCGCCCGCATCGCCGCGCAGTTCATCGTTGCCCGCGCCGCCGTCGATGGTGTCGTTGCCATCGCCACCGAAGACCAGGTCGCGCAGGTCGGCATCGCTGTCGCCGCCGATGATCCGGTCGTCGCCCCCGCCCCCGATCAGGGTGTCGTTGCCATCGCCGCCACGGATCACGTCACCGCCGAGGCCGCCGTCGATCCGGTCGTTGCCCGCCTCGCCGGACAGGACGTCATCGCCGAAGGCGCCCGTCAGCACGTCGTCGCCCCCCCGTCCCTCGATGGTGTCGGCGCCTGCCTCGCCGGCGAGGGTGTCGCCTGCCTCCGTCCCGATCAGGGTGCGCCCGATCAAAGCATCGGCGGTGATCGTGGCGTCGGTAAAGCGGAAGACCTCCACCCCTTCGACGAGGTCGTTGCCGTCGGGACCGATAAGGGAGAAGCTGCCGCCGAAATCGACGATCGTCATCTCGGCAAGCAGGGCGTCGATGAACAGGGTATCGTCACCCGCCCCACCGAAGATGGTATCGTCGTTGCGCCCGGCAATCAGGGTGTCGTCGCCCGCCCCGCCGCGCATCTCATCCGCGCCGCCGAGCCCTGTCAGGACGTCGTCGGCACGCGTCCCGAGCAGAAGCGTTCCGCGCGAGGACCCCGAGACGGTCAGGCCCGTCGCCTCGGTCATGAAGGTGCCGTCGGACAGTTCGATCCTTTCGACCCGGTCCCAAAGGTCGATCCCCGTCAGGCTGTGCTGGATGAAGGTCGCGCTGGTGAGGGTGGTGCCGTCGGCCCAGCCGATCGCCTGCGTCGTCTCGTCGTAGAACACGGACAGGTTCGCGGATGTCAGGCCGTCGAACCGCACGGTATCGGCACCGCCATCCGAATCCTCGGCCACGATGTCGATGGCCGCATCCGGCCCGAGCCGGCCATCGATCCCGTCGCGGATCCTGCTGCCGTCCGCGGCACCGATGATATAGAGGTCATCGCCCGCGTCCCCCGCCATCAGGTCGCCATCCGCGCCGCCGATCAGGGTGTCGTTGCCGACGTTGCCGCGCAGGGTGTCGATGCCTGCCCCGCCCAGAAGGGAATCGTCGTCGAACACGCCAAGCAGGCTGTCGTCCCCGTCGCTGCCGATCAGGGTGTCGTCCCCCTGATCGCCGATGATCGTGTCGTCGCCGCCCAACCCGTCGATCCGGTCGGGCCCGTCCGTTCCGATCAGCTCGTCCGGGCCATCGGTCGGTGTCAGCGGCGTGATTGCCGCCGTCTCCGCGAAGCTTCGGATCCCGTCGGTGAATTCCAGGGTTTCGATGCTTTCGTCGATGGTGTCCGCACCATCGGCCGAGGTGACGATGATGCCGCCGGCGGTGGTGGCGACCGTCACATCGCCGAAGGCGGCCGCGATGACGGCCACGTCCTCGCCCGCGCCGCCGATCAGGACGTCGTCCCCGGTGCCGCCGATCAACCTGTCAGACAGGGCCCCGCCGGTCAGCGTGTCGGCCCCGTCCAGCCCGATCAGGACGGCATCGACGTCGCCGCCGCGGATCAGGTCGTCGCCCGCCCGCCCGGTCACCGTCAGGCCGGCCGAGGTGGCCGCGGCAAAGCCGTTGTAGGCGATGCCCGACAGGTCGAGCGCGCCGGTGTCCATGCCGACGATCACGTCGACCACGGTGGTGCCGATGTCGCCCGCGATCGACAGGGCCGACAGCCCCTCGATCTGGGATTGGGCAAAGCCGATGGTGACGGTGCCTTCGGTGCCGTGCTGCACGAACGCGCCTTCGACCCCGGTGACGTCGTCGTCGCGGAAATCATAGATGGCATCGCCGCTGCCGAACATCTGCAGACGGTCGAAGCCCGTGCCCCCGACGATCACGTCGCCCACGACATTCGCGCCCTCGATCTGGAACAGGTCGTCGCCGTCGCCACCGATCACCGTATCCGCCGCGGCCCCGAAACCGCCGAAGATGGTGTCGTTGCCGCCCCCGCCATCAAGCCGGTTGGACGCGCCGTCCCCGCCGATGAAATCGTTGCCCGACCCGGCCTCGATGTTCTCGATCCCCGACAGGGCGTGCCCGAAGGTGTCGGTCTGGTTCAGCGAGACGTTGAAATCCTGCGTGCCGAGGGCCGAGCCCGCGATGCGGTAGGTGTCGACCCCTTCGCCGCCGTCCAGATCGCCGCCCGACCCGGCGATCAGCGTGTCGTTGCCGCCCAAGCCGATCAGGGTGTCGGGCCCGCCCGCGCCCCCGTCCAGGATGTTGGCGCCGTCGTCGCCGGTGATGGTGTCGGACCCGCTGCCGCCGACCACGTCCTCGACCCCGGTGATCGTGTCGGTCCCGATTTCGGGGCCCGTTGCCGTGCCGGCCAGCAGGTCGACCGCCACCCCGAGAGAGGAGGAGCGGAAGGTGATCACGTCGCGGTCGCCCGATCCGCCGTCATAGAGGTCATCGCCCGCCCCCGAAGCGGCGTTCAGGGAATCGTCGCCTTCGCCGCCGCGCAGCGTGTCGTCGCCCGCCTCGCCGGACAGAAGGTCATTGCCCCGACCGCCGTCGATGTCGTCATCGGCGTCCGTTCCGCGCGTCACGTCGTCGGTGCCGACGTCGATGACGAACTCTTCCTCGACCGGCTGGCCGGTTCTCGGATCGACGGCGACCATCTCCAGCGACAGCAGGCTGAACCCGAGTTCCAGCTGCGTGCCGCCGGAAAGGGAGGTCTCGTGACTGAGGATGCTGACGTTGCTCAGATCGAAGGTCTGGAACGTCTGCAGCGGGCCGCCGGCGGACGCGCGCGCCAGCGTCAGGTTGGCGGTCGGGAATTGTTCACCCTCGAAGGCGCTTTCGGTCAGAAGGTCGACGAAATGCTCTCCGGCGCCGATCTGCAACGTGATGGAGCGCAGGACCTGCGGCGACCCGTCGCTGGCCGGGCGGCTGCCAAGGTCGGCCATGTCGATGTCGTAGTCGTCGACCGTCACGAAACCTTCGAAACCCGACACCACGGAGGATCCCTCCAACCCCGGAAGCTTGAGGAAGGCGGAAATGTTCAGGTCTTCCGAAAGATCCGTCGGACGCGGTGACGATGGGCCCTCCAGATTGAAGGGAATTAGGTTTGAGGAAGCGGGGTTACTGAAGGTGGTGGCCGTCGTCTCGACAAGATCGCCGGAGCTGTTGGGCGTGAACTCCGTCATCTTCAATGTGCTGTATCCCAGGGACACACGCGTCACATCATTAAGGCCTTCGGTATATCCCAGAACGGCGACATCCTGCAGTTCGTATTCGACGGTCTGCGTGGGCGCGCCGGTCCCGTCCGTCTGCTGAATGTCCGTGAAGACCGCCTCGCCGAGGGTGTCACCGGTGGTCAGCGCCGACAGGAATGTCAGGTTCCTGACGTCACCGGGCGCGAGGTCGATGGTCAATGGCGACACGGACGGGAGCGTCGAACCACGCGGCGGGACAATCGAGACATCGAAATCCTTCGACATATCCAGATCGTATCCGAGGATGTCGATTTCCGCCTTGCCCAGAGCATCGAGCGTGCCCGTCATCTCCAGCGCCCGTCCGGTTGCGGCCTGCCCGGTCAGGGGGCCGCCGCCGCCCTCGGCCGGGTTCAGAAATGCCAGATCCGTGTCGTCGGGCGTGGCGGTCCGATCGATCGCGACGGTGGACCCGGTGTCGAGTTTACCGTCGGTCCCGATGACCGCCTGCTTGATCTCCACGTCCCGGAAGTTCAGCAGAACCCGCACGCCGCCATCCGACCGATCCGTAACATCGGTGACATTCACGGTCGACAGGTCGATGGTCTGGATCACGGTCTCGTTGGTGCCATCCTGGGTGATGACGATTTTTCCGGTGTCTTTGAATTCTCCCGTGCCGACCAGGCTGCGCAATTCGGTGATGCCGCGTTCGCCCGCCTCCAGATCGAGGGTTATCGCCGAAAGGTCCACGACATCCGGGCCGTCGTCCGACAGCTGGACGACATCGGCGTGATACTGCACCGCTTCGACGTCGATCTGGCCCTTGAAGACCTTGGAGGCGCTGTCACCCGTGACCCCGTCGAGATCCAGAAAGATCTGACCGGCTATCTCGGACGTCGCGTCGCGCAGGTCCGATTGCCACGCCGCATCGACCTGTTGGAAATCCGTATCCGTGGCGTTCGTGTCGAACGACGTCGTCTCGGCCGTCTTGCCATCGTCGGACGGCTTGCTGCTCGTGACGTTGATATCGTCGAAGCCGAAGACGAGCCGATTTTGGGTGGTCGTGCCGAAGGAATAGCCTTTGATCGTGGCCCCGGTCAGGGTCACGGTTTCCGCCGCGTCCGCCTCGGCCAGCCCCTGATCGAAGGCCTTGAGCGTTACGCTGGCGATATCGGCGCCCGAGGTCAGCAGGCCCAGAAGATCAGACCCGTGGCCATCGAGGTCCGGCAGGTCGACGATCAGCTCCGATATGGCGATGCCGCCGGCAAGATCATACATCGCGAAGTCGAAGCCGGTGGCGTCGAACCATCCGCTTTCGCCGACGAAATCGGACGGCGCATCCCCGTCGATGCCCTCGATCTTCAGAAAGACGGCGCGCTCCGTCTGGTCGGGACGATCGGTGACGTCGATATCCGGAAAGGCCTCGCTGATCAGGACGGCGGTCTGGTCGCCCCGCGGCTCCGTCTGCGTCGTGGCCCCGAAATCGATCTGCGTCTCATCCGAGCCGTCCTCCGGACTGATGATCGTCCGCGTATCGACACGGCCATAGTCGAACGCGGCCCTCAGGGACCCGCCTTCTGTCATGCTGACTGCGGTGGTGACCAATTCGCCGGTCAGATCGATCGTTCGACCGATCTGCGCCTCGGACGCCCCCGTCAGTTCCACGATCTTCATGCCGCCAAGGCTTTTCCCGTCTTCCACGTTCGCGAAGAAGGCCGCGGCGGTGCCGCTGCTGTCCGTTTCCAGATCCACCATCAGCGGCGACAGGAGCGGCAGGTTGCCGGGGCCTTCGGCATTGGCCAGCGACAGGGTGAGGTCCGACACCGCGAACCCGTCCACCGGAACGCTCGTTCCGGGGAGTTCGACCTGCAACGGCCCGTCGCGATCCTCGATCGACAGGATGAACCTGCCCCCGCCGGATCCCAGCCCGGTCGCGAATTGCTGATTGCCGTTGATGTCGGTAAAGCCCGCCTCCGCGGTGGCATCGATCGTCACGGCCTGTTTCGTGTCAAGGGTGCCATCGGGCCGGAGGGGCGTGGATTCGATCCCGATCCGCGCGGGGGCGACGGTAAACTGCAAATTGCCGGGCGGGTTGACGTAATCGACGATGCGGGAGTCCGTGAGCGCGATTTCGCGGATGATCACCTGACCGGCGGGCGCCGCCGTCGTCAGGAACAGCGTCGCATCCAGCGAGGTCTCGTCCGTCAGACGCGCCTGCAGACTGGCAAGCGGGCCCACGCTGTCGGTGTCGATCCTGAATTCGAACGGGGCATAGCCCGCCGAAAGGCCGAGGCCATCGTCCGTGGGAACAACGCTCGTCTGGATGCCGTATTCGAAATCGGACAGGGCGAAGACATCGATCAGGTTGCCGTCGCCGTCCGTGACCGTCCGATCGCCCGTAAGTCCGCCAATGTTCAGAAACGCAGATACCGTCATGACAAGCCCCTTCGGCATGGCGGTGGTGACCCGGCATCACGCCCCTGTTTCGTTAATCAATAACCGGACGCTACGTCACCCTGTCGGGTCTGTCGAATGTTTTGGCCCGTCAGGGCGGCGTTCCGGCGGGCGGGGCCAACAAGGCGGCGCCTTCGGCAAACCGAAGCAGCTTTTCCAGCACGGCCTCCGCCATCCTCGGCACGGCCGCGGCCGCCTGGTCCGCGCCCATGGCAAGGGTATCGATTCCGTTCACGCGCAGGGTGCCTTGGCGCAACTCCTCCATGATCGCATCGAGCAGGTCCGCGCGACCCCGCGTGCCGTCCATCAGGCGCAGGATCCGGCGTGATCCATCATCTGGCGACACCGTCCTGTGGCGAAGCGACGTCAGCCACCCCTGACCGTCGGTCAGCTCGGCCCGCGCCACGGGCCAGACCGTCGGCATCGCCTCCCGCCCCCGCCCGACCCGCAGGGGCACATCCGCCAGTTGCACATGCCCCCCGAGCACGAGGCCGAACAACCGCCGCGCCGCCGGCCCGGACATCGACCCGCCGACGGCCTCCTCGACCGAAAGGGACGCGGGCGCCGCTTCGGACAGGCGCGTCAGCATCCCGATCATGTCCGGCGCATCGACGCGCAGCGTCCCTGCGGGCGATGTCCACGCCTCGCCGTTCGGGGCCTCGTCGTCGCGCGCGGGATCGTGCCGCAGGTCGCAGACCGCATGCAGGCCCGCCATCCCCGCCGGTCCCAGCGACCTGTCCCCGCCCGTGGTGGTCAGAAGGGACCGCCGGAATTGCCGTCCGGTGAAGAAGTCCATGTATTGTTCCACTGCCAACCCGTCGCCCCCCGCGATGGCGCGCACCGCCTCGGCGGTCGTCGGTTCCAGCAGGTCGGGGATGGAGGAGGCGACGTCCGTCTCGGACAGGAAATGCAGCCCCTGCGACAGGGCCCGTCTGGCGAAGGTATGAAAGAAGCAGGGCTTGTTTTCCTCGGCGAGGAATTCACCGAGGATATAGCTGTCGGGCAGGGCCGCGTTCAGCTTTGCCTCCTTGCGCAGCAATTGCCCGTGAAGGCTGGTCTCGGGTGACAGGTCGGCCAGTTTCCGCAACGCCCAGCGTGCCCGCGCGACCCGGTGCTGCGGCGTGCCCGCCGTGCCGGCGTGATACATGCACAGGTCGCGGACGACGCCCTTCATGCTCCAGCCCGGATAGGTGTTGTAGCTGACATAGGCGATGCCGTTCGGCGTCAGGCATCGTGCCGCGATCTCAAGGATGGCGGTCTGCACCGCGTCGGGCACCCATGAATAGACGCCGTGGCAGATGACGTAGTCGAATGTCTCCCCCCGCAGGTCCAGCGCGCCGATATCCCCCTGTCGGATGTCCACGTTGGTCAGGCCAAGCGCGGCGATCCGCGCCCGCCCGTCGTCGACCTGTCGCGGCGTGAGGTCGATGCCGAGGTAGCGGCTCTGGGGATTGGCCTGCGCCAGCGGGATCAGGTTGCCCCCGGCCGCGCAGCCCAGTTCCAGAACCCGCGCCCGGTCGGATGGCGTGGGGTGCAGCCCGAACAGGCGGGCCACGGCCGCAAGATGCGCGGGGCGCGACATCGGGTGCGGCATCGAGCTGTAGGGCATGTCGTTGTAGTCGCCGCCCGGACGGGCCGTGGTGGGGGTCGCCTGATCCATCGAAATCCCGCTCGTGCTGACAATGCCGGGCAAAGCGTAGGGGCCGTTGCCCCCCTTGCCAAGCGGCGCGGGGTCCGGGCCGCCGGGGGGCACGGGCCGGGGCCTTGCCTGCGATTGCTCCGTCAGCCCCCTGAACAGGGGGGTTCGTCCGGACGCCGACCCGTGCAAGACATGGCGCGCCCAAGGGAGAGGAGCCCCACCGATGTCCGACCTGCTGACCCTGCCTGACGGACGCACCGTCACATGGCGCTTCGACGCAACGCTCGACACGCCCGCGATCCGCGTGACCTTCGCCGGGGCCGATGGCACCCTTCAGGGCACCGACCTGCGCGTGGTGCCGACCGAGGCGGGCGCGCGCCTTCAGGTCATGGGGATCCAGTCCATCGACGAGGACCGCGGCATCCGCGTCTATTTCCACGAGGATACCTTCACCACCGGCGATGACGGCAGCATCTATGCCCGCGACTTCGCCCCCGGCTTTGCCCCGCTGCCCGAGACCATCTCGCGCGAGTTCCACCTGTTCCCCCAGACCGGCGCCAGCCTGCTGACGCTGGAAAGCGGACAGATGCTCTATGGTGCGGAACGGCTGAGCGCGGTGTCCGAGACGACGTTCCTGCCCGACACGCTGTTCCCGACCAGTTTCCTCGATCGCATCTTCCCCTATTCGCAGGACATCGCGGAAACCGGTGACGGGGGTGTCGTCTGGGCCACCATGAGCCGCAGCGCCCCGTTCGATGCCACGCCCGTGCAGGTGCATCTGTTCGACAGCGATCTGGATGCGGTGTCGACCAAGGTGGGCGTGGGGTCGGACCTGCACCGCGCGAACACATCCGACCTGACATCCTCGGTCGATGCGGTGTCGGTGACCACGCTGGCCGATGGACGCATCGCCGTCGCCTGGACCAGCGAACGCTATGCCACCGCGGATCGCAGCGGCGATCCGCAGAACGGCGTGTTCCTGTCGATCCTGAACCCGGACCTGAGCGTCGCGCTGCCCGAGGTGCAGGTCACGCCCGACGGCGCGCAGGTGCAGGAAAAACCGCAGGTCTATGCGCTGGACGCGGGCGGTTTCGCGCTGGCCTTCCAGAACCGCCAGCAGGGCAATTCCGCGTTCTCGAACGACATGGTGATCCAAACCTACGACGCGACCGGCCGCCGCGTGGCCGAGGAGACGATCAGCCGCGCGTCCGGCGGTCCCGGCTATGGGTTCGATACCGAAGATCTGGTCGTCTCGCCCGATGGCACGACGTTCCTTCTCGGACAGACAGAGGTCGTGACCTTCGAGGACCGACCGGCAGCCGCAGGCCCCGCCATGCCGTCATCGGGCGATGACCTGCTGGAAGGCGGGCCGGGCGCCGACCGTATCGACGGCCTTGCCGGGGACGACACGATCAACGGCGGCGACGGCAATGACACCCTGATCGGCGGGGAGGGCGACGACGTGATCACGGGTGGTGTCACATCGGCCGACCTGCGCGATCTGATCTATGGCGGCGCGGGCAACGACACGATCGACGGCGGGTATGGCAACGACGAACTGCGCGGCGATGCCGGCAACGACAACATCGCCGGCGGCTTTGGCGCAGATACCGTGATCGGGGGCGCTGGCAATGATACCCTGACCGGCAGTGCCTTCGGGGATGAGATCTTCGGCGGCGATGGCATGGACTTCGTCAACGGCGGCTTTGGCAGCGACCGGGTCAACGGCGGCGCGGGGGCCGACAGCTTCTTCCACCTCGGCATTGCCGACCACGGCAGCGACTGGATTCAGGACTACTCGGCGGCCGATGGCGATGTCCTCGTCTTCGGCGGGGCGGCCACGGCGGATCAGTTCCAGATCAACCAGGCCAACACCGCCAGCGCCGGGGATGCCGGAACCGACGAGGCCTTCGTGATCTACCGACCGACAGGGCAGATCATCTGGGCGCTGGTCGACGGCATGGGCGAGGCCGCCATCACCCTGCGCGCAGGCGGGGTGGAGTTCGACTTGATGGGGTGACATGGGTTAACGTAACGGCAGCTCCCTTTTTCGAGGACATTGCAAATGCTTTCCCAATTGATCCCCTTTCCTTGGCAAACCCTTGCAGGCGTCGGCACCACGCCCGAGCAATACGCGATCTCGACGGACGGCGAGACTGTCGTGATGCAGCTGCCCGTGCGGGGCGGGTTGAGCGCCCAGATTGTCTCCTACGACGTGTCGGAGGGGACGTTCGCGACCGTCCTGCCCGTCCTGTCCCTTGCCAGTCAGAACACCACCACGGCCGTCAGCTTTGCCTCCGACGCGGGCGACCGGGTGGCATTGACCACGGGCGAGGCATTGGTGGCGGCGGACGTGGACGGCGCGGTCGATGTCTACGTGATCGGCGGGCCCGACGATTACACCCTGATCCAGCCCGAAGGCGTGGCCCGCAACATCGGCGTGACGCTCGGCGCGTTTTCGGGTGACGGCAACCACGCGGTCATCCGCGCAGGCGACGAGATCGCCCTGATCGACATCGCGGACGGCACGCAGGTGGATCTGGACGCGATGCTTGGCGCCGCAGGGTTCGATGTGACCTACGGAAACAACAACGACCGCCGGCCCGTCGCCATTTCGGATGATGGGGACCGCGTGGCGGTCTGGCTGTTTCAGGAGCAGGTCATCTACGACCACAGCGACGGGTCGCTGACCACCCTTGAGGAGATTGCCCCCGGTTTCACCCTCGGCGCCGCCAATTCGACGCCCGTGCTGTCGGGCAACGGACGATACCTGTTCTTCTACGCCAATCCCGTCTTCACCGACCGCGAGGACGGTCTGGTGCGGGTCGAGATCGACACCGGCGCGGTGGATTACGTCTATTTCGCGAATGACGGCCAATTGCCCTTCTCGGTGTCCGACGATGGGCGCTACGTCGCTTTCACCACGACCGTACCCGGTCTGACGCCCGACGATCCCCCGGACGACGCCTTTCCGACGGAGCCGGACGTCTTCGTGCGCGACATGGAGACCGGCGCCCTGACCCGGATCGCGCCGGACGCGGCGGACGGCGCATTGCCCGCACGTTTCAACGGCGCCGATCCCGTCATCTCGGGCGACGGCAGCACGCTGCTGGTGTCGGCGCAGCTGTCCGATGTGCTCGACTTCCGCGATCCGTCCTACGGAAGCGCCTACCTCGTGGATGGGTACGGCGCATGGCTGCCGGCGGTGGTGGGGACCGAGGGGGCCGATACCCTGCCCGGCACGGACGGGGCCGACGTGATCCGCGGCCTCGGCGGGGCCGACCTGCTGCGCGGGTTCGCGGGCGATGACACGCTGGAAGGGGGCGACGGCGCGGACACCCTCGACGGCGGGGCGGGCGATGACCTGCTGCGCGGCGGCACCTCGGAGGCCGACCTGAGCGACGTCATCTTCGGCGGGGCGGGCAACGACAGCATAGAAGGCGGATACGGCAACGATGCCCTCAACGGCGGCGAGGGCCACGACACGATCGCAGGCGGTTTCGGCGTGGATACGGTCATCGGCAACGGCGGCGACGACGTCCTGACCGGCAGCGCCTTCTCCGACCTGATGTTCGGCGGCGACGGGATGGATTTCGTCAACGGCGGGTTCGGATCGGACCGGGTGAACGGGGGGGCCGGGGCGGACCGGTTCTATCACCTCGGCGTGCTCGGCCACGGGTCGGACTGGATTCAGGACTATTCGGCCGCCGAAGGCGATATCCTCGTCTTTGGCGGCACAGCCACCGCCGCCCAGTTCCAGATAAACCGGGCGAATACCGCCGAGGCGGGTGCCGACGGCGTGGACGAAGCCTTCGTGATCTACAGGCCGACCGGCCAGATCATCTGGGCCCTCGTCGACGGGATGGGGCAGGATGAAATCATCTTGCGCGCAGGCGGGGTCGAGACGGATCTTTTGGCGTGATCGGACCGGGTGTGGGGTGACAGGGCGGGCGGAATTTGGTTTCCTCCGCGCACCGGGGCACGCCTTGCCCGCGATTGATGAATTCCTTTTGCTCGCCATTTTTCAGGCAAGCTGATCCCCTTGTCGGAGACCCTGCAAATGCCCGTTCTGTCCCTAAGCAATACCCGCATCCTCGAAGGCGACCGCAGCTTCGAATCCGCGTTGTTCCGCGTCACGCTGGACGAGGCGGCCTCGGCCCCCGTCAGCTTTCGGTATTACACCACCGACGGCACCGCATCGGCGGCGCGGGGCGATTACAACGAACGCACGGGCGACATCACCATTCAGCCCGGCACGACCAGCGTCGACATCCCCGTCACCGTCTATGGCGGCACCGGCGTCGAGGCGGACGAGACCTTTCACGTCGTCCTGCAGGCCACGGGCAACGCCACGCTGGCCGGGGGCGCGGCGGCGCTGGTCGGAACGGGGATCATCCTCGACGATGACGACGGCATCCCGACCGGAAGCACCGGCGTGTTCGGCACCGCGACCGGCATCTTCGGCCCGACGCCCGAGGCGGGGTTCCTGCCGACGGTGACGCTGCACGATGTCACCGTGATCGAAGGCGACCGCAGCTTCGAACCCGCGCGCTTCCTCGTGACGCTGGACCGGCCCGCGACCGCCGACGTCACCGTGTCCTATCACGTGCAGAGCGGCCTTGCGGGGGAACAGACCGGCGACATCTACGACCGGTCCGGCACCCTGACGATCGCCGCCGGGCAGCAGTCCAGCTATATCTCGGTCAACGTCGTCGGCGGGACCGGCCCCGAGGCGGACGAGACCTTCGATGTCGTCCTTACCGGTGTCCGCAACGGCGTGTTCTCCGGCGGGGCCGAGGCCATTGCCGCCACGGCGACCATCCTCGACGACGACAGCGGGCGCAGCGATCTGACCGGCGGTATCGGCGACCCCGGAGAGGAGATCCGCGGACCGGCATCGACCAGCCCCCTGCCCACCTTCCGGGTGCAGGACGTCAGCTTCATCGAAGGTGACAGCGGGTTCGAGGCCGCGCGCCTTCTGGTGACGCTGGATCAGCCCAGCAACAGCCCCATCACCGTCAGCTATTACACCCAGGACGGAAGCGCCGGCGCGCGCACCGGCGACTACTCCGAACGGACGAGCACCTTCACCATGCCCGCCGGCAGCACCAGCACCTATGTCACCATCAACGTCTACGGGGATCAGCTGCTGGAGGGGAACGAGGATTTCTCGGTCGTCTTCGCAGGCATTCAGGGGGGCCGCTTCGAGAACGACGCGCCCGCGTTGGAGGCGCGCGTAGCGATCATCGAGGACGACATCGGCCCGGTCAGCGGCCCCGGCGGCGTCGGCAACCCCGCCGTCGGGATCGAGGGCCCCGAATCCACGGCGCCCATCGTGCCGGTGCTGCAGGTCCACGATGCCTCTCTGATCGAGGGCGACAACAGTTTCGAATCGCTGCGCTTCCTCGTGACGATGGACCGCCCCGCGCCCGCGCCGGTCACCTTCAGCTATGTCACGATGGACGGAACCGCCGGGGATCGCAGCGGCGATTATGCCGACCGGACGGGAACGGTCACCATCCCGGCGGGCCAGCAGAGCACATGGATCACCGTCAATGTCTACGGCGATACGGTTCTGGAGGGGGACGAGGATTTCTCGCTGTTCCTCTATCGTATCTCCAACGCGAACTTCGTCGGCAACGCGCCCGCGCTGGTGGCGCGCGGCACGATCATCGATGACGACGGCGGCACGGTGACACGGCCCGCGGGCGTCGATGACCCGGCCGCCGGTGTGCGTGGTCCCGTCCCCGACGCCGCCGCCGTCAGCATCACGCCTGTCGCCATCAGCGTGATCGAAGGGTCCAGCAGTTCGCACATCCACTACGTTCCCGTCCTGTTGTCGGAACCGGCCCGCGGAAACGTCGTCATCGACTGGCGGACCGTGGCCACGGGCACCGCGACGGCGGATGTCGACTTCAACGAACGATCCGGCCAGTTGACGATTCCCGCGGGCGCGGCCTCCGGGGTGATCGGGATCACCGTCTATGGCGATACGGCCATCGAAGGGGATGAGACCTTCGGCCTCGAACTGACCAATGCGTCCAACGTGCTGTTCGCCAACGGCGAAAACTCCATCACGTCGGAAATCCGGATCGTCGGGGATGACGGTGCGGGCACCACCGGGGCCAGCCCCGATTTCGACCTTGGCACCGGGGCGACCGAAGGGGCGGATCAGCTGCTGGGATCGTTCGCGGCCGATGTGCTGGCCGGGAACGGTGGCAACGACACGATCAGCGGCCTGAACGGGGATGACACCCTGTCGGGCAACGAAGGCAACGACCTCGTGTCGGGCGGCGAGGGCAATGACGTCCTGTCCGGCGACGACGGGAACGATACGCTGAACGGGGGGAATGGCGCCGACCGGATCGCCGGGGGCACCGGCGATGACCTGATCATCGGCGGCACCAGCGATACCGACCTGCGCGACGTCGTGTTCGGCGGCGCGGGCAACGACACGATCGATGGTGGCTATGGCAACGACGAGCTGCGCGGCGACGCCGGCAACGACAACATCGCCGGGGGTTTCGGCGCCGATACCGTGATCGGCGGCACCGGCAATGACACCCTGACGGGCAGCGCCTTCGGGGATGAGATCTTTGGCGGCGACGGCATGGATTTCGTCAACGGCGGCTTCGGGTCGGACCGGGTGAACGGGGGGGACGGGGCGGATCTTTTCTTCCACCTCGGGATCCGCGACCACGGCAGCGACTGGATTCAGGATTACTCGGCCACCGAGGGTGATGTGCTGGTCTTCGGCGGTGCGGCCACGGCGGCGGATTTCCAGATCAACCGCGCCTTCACCGCCAGCGCGGGGGACGCCGGCACCGAGGAAGCCTTCGTCATCTACCGCCCGACCGGTCAGATCATCTGGGCGCTGGTCGACGGCATGGCCGAGGACAGCA
The DNA here is from genome assembly GCF_041403465.1 of Jannaschia sp. 2305UL9-9. Taxonomy (NCBI): domain Bacteria; kingdom Pseudomonadati; phylum Pseudomonadota; class Alphaproteobacteria; order Rhodobacterales; family Roseobacteraceae; genus Jannaschia; species Jannaschia sp. 2305UL9-9. The sequence continues at coordinate 1,612 of NZ_JBGEHM010000006.1, read as the reverse complement.
TCACCCTGCGCGTCGGTGGGGTGGACACCGATCTGCTGGCCTGATCGGCCGGGCCCCATGGGTGCCCGGCCATGTGTCACGGGGGAAACGGGGGCAAGGGCCTGTCCCTGCCCCCCCACAGGCCCCCCGTCATCACGGCAGGAAGATCGCCTTGATGTTCACGAACTCCTTCATGCCGAAACCGCCGTGTTCGCGGCCATGGCCGGAATCCTTGACGCCCCCGAAGGGCATGTTCGGATCCGCCGCCCCGAAGGAATTGATGCGCACCATGCCGGTGTCGAAATGGTTGCGCGCAAGGGCGACGGCGCGGTCCTCGTCCTTCGAGAAGATCCCCCCGCCAAGGCCGTAGCGGCTTTCGTTCGCGAGGCGCATCGCATCCTCGTCGTCACGCGCCCGGATGACCGACGCGACGGGGCCGAAGATCTCGTCATCGTAGGCGGGCATGCCGGGGGCCAGATCGGTCAGGACGGTTGCCGGGTAATAGGCGCCGGTGCCATCCGGCACCTCGCCCCCGCACAGAACGCGGGCCCCCTTGGCCACGCTGTCCCTGACCTGCTTGGCGACGGTATCGCGCTGATCCTTGCTGGACATCGGACCAAGCTGCGTCCCGGACGCGGTGGGGTCGCCCATCGTGATCTCGCGCATCTGCGCGACATAGGCATCGACGAAGGCATCGTGCACCGCGTCCGTCACGATGAACCGCTTGGCGGAAACGCAGGTCTGTCCGTTGTTGTAGAGCCGTCCCATGACGGAGTATTTCACCGCGACCTCGATGTCCGCATCCTCCAGCACGAGGTAGGCGTCGTTCGACCCAAGCTCCATCACCGTCTTCTTCAGGGCGCCCGCGGCCTTGGCCGACACGTGCCGCCCTGCCCCGTCGCTGCCGGTCAGGGTGACACCGCGCACCAGCGGATGTTCGATCAACGCGTCGCTGGTGTCATGGTCGATGATGATGACCTGGAACAGATCCGCAGGCAGGCCCGCCTGGATGCACAGCTTGCGCAGGTACAGACCCGTGCCGGTGCAGATGGTGGCGTGCTTCAGCACGCAGCCGTTGCCCGCCATCAGGTTCGCCGCCAGCACGCGCACGGGTTGATACAGCGGAAAGTTCCACGGCTGGATCGAATAGATCACGCCCAGCGGCTGATAGGTGACCAGTCCGCGCGCGCCCCTGGTGCCGTGGGTGCGTTCCTCATCGGCCAGCAGGTCGGGGCCGTGCTTGGCGGTATAGTCGAAGATCGCGGCGCAGATCTCGACCTCCTGCCTGCCATCTTGCAGGAGCTTGCCCGTCTCGCGCGTCATCAGGTCGGCGAGGTCATCCGCATGTGCGCGCAGCTTCGCGGCAATGGCCGTCAGGACCGGCGCGCGATCCGCATGGGACCGGTCGCGCCACTTGAGGAACGCCTTGTGACAGGCCTCCAGCTTGGCGGTGGCCTGATCCTTCGTCATCACGGTGTAGGTCTCGATCGTCTGGTTCGTCGCCGGGTTCACGGTGGTGATCGTCGTCATGAAAGTGCCTCCTTGGCTTGGAGCCACAACGGAGGCGCGGTGGCGGTGGTTCCATCACCCTTGCGTCACCGCGCACGCCGTCACCGGCGGGCGATCCGGTCGC
>NZ_JBGEHM010000005.1:0-181414 GCF_041403465.1 Jannaschia sp. 2305UL9-9 | reverse complement strand
TGTGGCGATCCCTGAAGCAGGAAGCGATCTATCTCGAAGAGATCAATGACGGCTTACAGGCCCGGCGTGTCATCAAGAACTGGATGGCATTCTACAACGCAGAGCGGCCCCATTCCGCGCTTGGTCGGCAAACGCCTGACGACGCATATTGGGCGGGCTTGGAAGAGCAGAAAGCAGCATGAAACCTAAACCCGATACACTTTAGAAACGCTGCAAGCCTGTCCGAAAACATGGGACCACTTCACCCGCCCCGATTACCTGACCGCTACTAACTTGCACCCACCTCAGCGAAGATGCGTCCTTGACAATAGACTTGGCCGAATGATCCGTTAAATTGCCTCCGGTAGCGCCTCCTCCGCCGCCTGCCTCCACAACTCAGCCTGCTCCCTACGATGTGCCAAGGTTTCGTGCCACTCTTGTGCCTCGCGATCTTTGAAGAAGTTGGCGTCCGGAGCCAAGCGCTTCACAGCATCCTCCACCTCCTCCAAGCCGACGCGAAAGAACTCCTTGCGCAAATTTGAAGCGTTGATCCGGCGGTCGGCAAATTCCCGGTGCAGGGCGTTCTCGAGAGCCGGTGCCTCTTCGGAATAAATCATTGCGTGCGTATCGAACCCGAACGGCACGCTCGCGTCGCCCAACTCCTTCACGCGATCGTCCGGATCAAGGCGTCGGGTCAGGCCGATCTTGACGACCTCTTCGCCGAAGCTGCCGATGTTCGAGATGATGTAGACGTAACCAGACTTCGTCATCTCGGCCATCGCTTTCGCGCGCTCTGTCTTTGCGTGGGCCTCCGCCAAGGCTGCCTGAAGGTCTGCGATACGGCTTTCGTCGACACCAGCCTCTTGGCGGGCCTTGTCGAGCATGTCCTGATATTTCTGCTCCTCCTTCTCGGCGGCCTTTGCCTCGGCGAGCAGCTTCTTTTCTTCGCGCTCCATTCGGGCGCGCTCGGCCCGCTCATCCTTCTCGATTTTGAGCTGCTCCAGATACTCGTGGGTGAGGTGTAGCTCGTTCAGCTTGAGCGAGACGTATCGCTCGTTAATTGAAAGGTTCGTGGAGGCATTGGCCGAGTTAATCTGCTTCGCGGCGTTCAGGATCCTCTTCTCCATGGCGACCACGTTGTTCCAACGCGTGTTCGCGATCGCCGCCTCGCATTCGTTATTAAAGGCGCGCATGGTCAGTCGCATCTGGCGGTTGATCATGGTCTGCCCCTTGGAGAGGCTGCCACCGACGGTCCAATCCGTCGGGCAAATGGCGGCGGTCTTCTGCGACACCATTGCCTTCTGCTTCTCCCGTATCTGCTTGATCTGCTCCTTGAAGATCTCGCTATCCGCGAAATCGAAGTGAGGTTCATAGACACCGAGCTCTGCGAAGGCGAGGCGCTCGTCATAAACCGCAACCTGGTGCTCGAGCTTCGTCATGGTCTCGCGCTTGCTGGCGTAGCTGGATCGCAGGTCGACGATATTCTTGGCCAACTCGTCAGACTCAGCTTTCAACCGCCCGACCTCGGCCTCCATATCGATGATCGGTGAGTACTTCTGCTCGATCGCCTGCCGCTTCTCTTTTTCCTCCGCGAGGATCCGGTCGCGGTCTTCCGCAGCCCGGGTCCTCTCCTGATCGAGCTCACGACCGAGGCGCTTTGTCCGCCGTCGCGCGACCAAGAATAGAATGAAAAAAAGCGGGAAACCGATCAGGAATATCAGGACGGCGATCGGAAAAGCTATATTCGCGTCTAATTCTGGCATCACGCACCTCTTTCGCGAACTCGGAAATGAGGCACATAAAATTCAGTCGAATCAAGACCTGAGCCGCAGCTGAATCTCAAGTTCTTCCTGCGGAGAAGTATGCTTCGGTCTCGGTTGATGGGCAATGCACATCAACCGAGACCGAAGGGCAAAGCTCGCTCGTTTTGCAGACGATGTTCCACATGCCCAGCGCGAAGCGGCTCCAAAAACCGTCAAGGCCAAGACTTTACGTTAACCGGCGGAAATAAATAGGAAACACGGTCGCACCCCAACCTCAACATGCGAAAAGCCACGCGCGCGGCGAAAAACTACACGCGCGCCTACAATGCCCTAGACGTCGAGGTTCTCGACGCTCAGGGCATTGTCCTGGATGAACGCCCGACGGGGTTCGACGACATCGCCCATCAGCTTGGTGAACACGTCGTCGGCCTCGGCCACGTCCTCGACCTTGACCTGCAAGAGGGTACGCGCCTCGGGGTCGAGGGTCGTTTCCCAAAGCTGTCCGGGGTTCATTTCGCCCAGACCCTTGTAGCGCTGCAGGCTTAGGCCTTTTTCTCCTTCGGCGAGAACGGCTTCGAGCAGGTCGATGGGGCCGTGAACGGTGTTTTCGCGGTCCTTGCGGGTCAGGCGGGCAGGGTCGGTATAGACGCTGCGGGTATCCGCGCTGACCTGTGCCAGCTTGCGCGCCTCACCGGACCGCAGCACGGCACCGTCCAGCGTGCGCACTTCCTCCACCCCGCGCAGAACGCGGGCGAGGCGGATGCCGTGATCCTGCGTGATGCGCCCGGTCCAGCCGCGTTCGTATTCGGCGGCAACCTGATCCAGACGCGCGGCAACGGCATCGGCGACGCCCTGCAGATCGGCATCGGCCTGACCCGCCTCGAACGCACCGGCCAGCGCGGCCTGTTCCAGGATGTGACGCGGGTAATGCGTCGGGAACGCCTCGAGGATGCGGCGGAACGACCGCGCCGCCTGCACCACCCGGTCAAGGTCGCGGCCCGCGATCTCCTCGCCCGAAGGCAGGCGCAGGACCGCGCCGTCGGTCCCCATCTGCACGAGGTAGTCCTCCAGCGCGGTCTGATCCTTGAGATAGACCTCGGATTTGCCGCGCGCGACTTTGAACAGCGGCGGCTGCGCAATGTAGAGATGCCCGTTCTCGATGATCTCGGGCATCTGGCGATAGAAGAACGTCAGCAGCAGGGTGCGGATGTGCGCCCCGTCGACGTCGGCATCCGTCATGATGATGATCTTGTGATAGCGCAGCTTGTCGACGTTGAACTCATCCCGCCCAATTCCGGTGCCCATGGCGGTGATCAGTGTCCCGATCTCCTGCGACCCCAGCATCCGGTCAAAGCGTGCGCGTTCGACGTTCAGGATCTTGCCGCGCAGGGGCAGGACCGCCTGATTGTTGCGGCTGCGACCCTGTTTGGCCGACCCCCCGGCGCTGTCGCCCTCGACAAGGAACAGTTCCGACTTGGACGGGTCCTTTTCCTGACAATCGGCCAGCTTGCCGGGCAGGGAGGCGACGTCCATCGCCGTCTTGCGGCGCGTCAATTCGCGGGCCTTGCGCGCGGCTTCACGGGCGAGGGCCGCTTCGATGATCTTGCCGACGACCTGGCGGGCGATCTGGGGGTTCTCCTCGAACCATTCCTGCAGCTTTTCATTCACGAGGTTCTCGACCGCGGGCCGCACCTCGGAGGAGACCAGCTTGTCCTTGGTCTGGCTGGAGAACTTCGGATCCGGCACCTTGACCGACAGGACACAGGTCAGACCCTCGCGCGCATCGTCACCGGTAAAGGAGACCTTTTCCTTCTTCGCGATCCCCGAGGATTGCGCATAGAGGTTGATCGTCCGGGTCAGCGCTCCGCGCAGACCGGCCATATGGGTGCCGCCGTCGCGCTGGGGAATGTTGTTGGTGAAGGGCAGGACGTTCTCGTGATAGCTGTCGTTCCACCACATCGCGACCTCGACACCGATCCCGTCACGCTCACCTTCCATGTAGATGGGCGCATCCATGACGGCGGTCTTGGAGCGGTCGATGTACTTTACGAATTCGCGCACGCCGCCTTCATAGAACAGCTCCGTGCGCAGGGCTTCGGCGGGACGCTCGTCCTCGACCACGATCTTCACGCCGGAGTTCAGGAACGCCAGCTCCCGCAGGCGGTTTTCCAGCGTCTTGAACACGTAATCCCGGCTTGAAAACGTGTCGAGCGAGGCCATGAACCGCACTTCGGTGCCTGTTTCGGTCGTGTCGCCCACGACCTTCAGATGCTCGACCGTGTCGCCATGTTCGAACCGGGCAACGTGTTCCTTGCCGTCGCGCCAGATGCGCAGTTCCAGCCAGTCGGACAGGGCGTTGACGACCGATACGCCGACACCATGCAGACCACCTGACACCTTGTAGGAATTCTGGTCGAATTTCCCGCCTGCGTGCAGCTGGGTCATGATGACCTCGGCGGCAGAGACCCCCTCTTCCTCGTGGATGCCCACGGGAATACCGCGCCCGTTGTCCTTGACCGATACCGAGGAATCCGCGTGAATCTTGACGCTCACCTCGGTGGCATGACCGGCCAGCGCCTCGTCGATGCCGTTGTCCACGACCTCGTAGACCATGTGGTGCAGGCCCGACCCGTCGTCGGTGTCGCCAATATACATGCCCGGACGCTTGCGAACAGCTTCCAAGCCTTTGAGAACCTTGATGGAATCGGCGCCATATTCAGCGGACATCGGGGCTTGCTCGGCCATGTGGTTTTCATCCCTCTTCGTTGCCCCAGATATACGCGCCGGGGCGGGGATTGTCACGTAGGCGACACCATATTTAGTGGCTCTGGCCTGCGTCCGCAGGGGCGGCTTCGACCCGGCTTTCTCCGCCTGTTTCCGTGACGCGCAGATGTTGCGCCGATCCGCCGAGTTCGGCGAACAATTCCGGGCCCGTGCCCGTCAAAAACGCCTGCGCGCCAATGCGGCCGACTTCCTCATAAAGGGCCGCGCGGCGCCCCGCATCCAGATGCGCGGCCACCTCGTCCAGCAGCAGGATGGGGGCCGCCCCCGTCTCGTCGCGGATGGCCCGCGCGTTCGCCAGGATCAGCGAAATCAGCAGGGCCTTTTGCTCTCCGGTGGAACACAGGCGCGCTTCGATGTCCTTGGCGGCATAGGTGCCCAGCAGGTCCGTCCGGTGCGGCCCGACGAGGCTGCGCCCCGCGGCCATGTCGCGCGCGCGGCTGCCTTGCAACGCCGCCGCCAGATCGGATGCAGAGGCGGGCGCCTCCGCATCCGAAAGGGTCAGTTGCGCGGCGGGGAAGGGGCCGTCGACATCCTGCGCGGAGGTCAGGCGTGACAGGGCATCCTGCCGCCGCGCGATGATGCCCGCACCCGCCTCGGCCATCTGCGCCTCCAGCGCATCATACCAGCGGGCGTCGCGGATACCGTCCCGCAACAGGCGGTTGCGGTCGCGCATCGCCTTTTCGTAGCGCAGCACGCCCTCGCCATGATCGGGCGCAAGGCTCAGCGTCATGCGGTCCAGGAATCGGCGCCGTCCCTCCGCCCCCTCCAGCCACAGACGGTCCATCGACGGGACCAGCCACAGCACCCGCAACAGCCGCGCCAAAGCCACCTGCGGCGCGGCCTTGTCGTCTATGGTGGTCGTGCGCCCGGCGCCCGGTTCGGCGCGCAGGGTGATTTCGTGATGCGGGGTCAGAGTGGCGGCGATGCGCCAGCCGATCGCCTCGGGGCGGCGAATGATCTCCTCGGCCGCCGCGCGGCGCATCCCCCGACCGGGCGACAGAAGGGAGACGGCCTCGAGCAGGTTCGTCTTGCCCGCCCCATTCGGCCCATGGATCGCGACGATCCCGCCGGCGAAACTCAGCCGGGTGCGCCGATGCGACCGGAAGTGCGACAGCGACAGGGCAGAGACATGGGGCGTATCGGTCAAGCGCGCGGCGGCGTCAGACCCGCATCGGCATGACGACATAGATCGCGCTGGTGTCGTCGCCTTCGCGCATCAGGGTCGGGTCGCCCGCGTTGTTGAACAGGAACACGGCGTTCTCGCGGTCCACCTGACCTGCGATTTCCTGCAGGTACTTGGCGTTGAAGCCAATCTCCAGACGCTCATCTCCGTATGCCACGGCCAGTTCTTCCTCGGCATTGCCCGAATCCGGCGCGTTCACCGACAGGGTCAGGCGGTCCTCGTCGAGGCTCAGCTTCACGGCGCGAGACCGCTCCGACGACACTGTGGCGACCCGGTCCACGGCTTTCGCGAACTCGGCTGCGTCCACGACCAGCTTGCGCGTGTTCCCAGCCGGGATGACCCTTGCGTAATCGGGGAAGGTGCCGTCGATCACCTTGGACGTCAGCGTGATATCGGGGGTCGCGAAACGGATCTTCGTCTCGGACACGGACACGGCGATGACGGCATCGTCATCGTCCAGCAATTTGCGCAGCTCACCCACCGTCTTGCGGGGAACGATCACGCCGGGCATGTCCTCCAACCCTTCGGGCAGGGGAGCGTCGACGCGGGCCAGACGGTGCCCGTCGGTCGCCACGCAGCGCAGCACGCGGCCATCCTCGCCTTCGGCGACATGCATGTAGACACCGTTCAGGTAATACCGCGTCTCCTCGGTCGAGATTGCGAACCGGGTCTTGTCGAACAACCGGCGCAGCTCCGTCGCCTTGCACGAGAAATTGGCGTCGTAATCCGACGTCGCCATCACGGGGAAATCCTCACGCGCCAGCGTGGCCAGCTGAAACTGCGACCGGCCCGCGCGCACCTGAAGGCGGCCGGCGGCCTGATCTTCCTCGATCTGTACCAAGGCACCGTCGGGCAGCTTGCGCACGATTTCATGGAACAGAACGGCGTTCACCGTGGTGCCGCCCGCCCGCTCGACCTGGGCGTTCGTCTTGTCGATCACCTCGATGTCGAGGTCGGTCGCCTTGAAGGATACGTCCGATCCGTCGGCCATCATCAGCACGTTGGCCAGGATCGGAATGGTGTTCCGGCGTTCGACGACGGATTGCGCCTGGCTGACGGCCTTCAGAAGGGCCGCGCGCTCGATGGAGAATTTCATGGCTCAAACCTCAGGTGTGCGGGGCGGCAGAATACCCACCCGACCCGCAACTGCAATGGCAGGTGATCAGCTTTCCAGCTTGCGCTGCAGCAGCTCCGCATCTTCTGCGATCTGCGGCTCCGCGGCGATCAATTCCTCGATCTTGCGCACGGCATACAGAACCGTGGTGTGGTCCTTTCCGCCGAACTTGCGACCGATTTCGGGATAGCTGCGCGGGGTCAGCTTCTTGGACAGGTACATTGCCATCTGGCGCGGGCGTGCAACCGACCGCGACCGGCGGGCAGAGGTCATGTCGGACATGCGCAGGTTATAATGCTCGCATGTCTTCTTCATGATCTCGTCGATCGTCAGCTTGCGCTCGGACGCGCGAAGCAGGTCGGCCAGAACGTCCTGCGCCTGTTCCAGCGTGACTTCGCGCTTGATCAGGTCGGCATAGGCGAACAGGCGGGTCACCGCCCCTTCCAGCACGCGGATGGAGGTGCTGATGCGGCCGGCCAGGAATTCCAGCACGCCATCGGCGATGCGGAAATCGGGGTGGCGGTCCATGAACATCTCGACCCGGTGCTGCAACACGCCAAGGCGCAATTCGTAATCAGCGGGATGCAGGTCGACGACCAGTCCCGATTGCAGGCGCGAGGTGATCCGCTCCTCCAGGTCGCTGATCTGGGCGGGGCTGCGGTCGGCGGAAATGACGACCTGCTTGCCCTGATCGACCAGCGCGTTGAACGTGTGGAAGAATTCCTCCTGCGTCGATTCCTTGCCCGCGATGAACTGAACGTCATCGACCAGAAGGACATCGACAGTGCGGAACAGATGCTTGAAATCCATCGTGTTCTTTTCGCGCAAGGCCTGCACGAAGCGGTACATGAACTGCTCTGCGGACAGGAACATGACCCGGATCTCGGGCTGGTTCTCGGCCAGTTCCCAGGCGATCGCCTGCATCAGGTGCGTCTTGCCGAGGCCCACGCCACCATGGAGGAACAGCGGGTTGAAAGACACGCTGTCACCGGTCGCCACGCGCCGCGCGGCCGCGTGGGCCAGCTCGTTTGATTTGCCGACCACGAAGCTGTCGAAGGTGAACCGCTTGTCGAGCGCACTTTCCGACCGGACCTGCGCGCGGGGTGCTGCTGCCGGAGCGGGGGCTGCCGCGCAGATCAGACGGCTGACCGGCTGGCCCGCCGCACCGACATGGCGCAGAATCACTTCCGAGAAGTTCTGCATCACCCATTTGCCGATGAAATCCGTCGGCGAGGACAGGCGCAGCGTGTCCCCTTCCAGCGATGCGAACGTCAAAGGCTCTACCCAGGCCTTGAAGTTGTGTGCGCCGATGTCCTTGCTGATGCCACCCTTTGCGTCAGCCCAAATTTCCAAGCTCATTCTATCGGCCCTAACCGTTTTTTATTGTTGTCCATCAGGACTGGCGCCACGCCAGCCCACGGGCCTTCCATCCGTTCAGGCCCCCCCGCTTGCAGCCTTGGTCCAGATCACCTTCGAACCCTTCGGCGACGTTGATGCAGGGCACCGTAAGCCCCGCCTCCGCCAGCGCCGCCGCCACGGCCTCGGCCGCATGCAGGGACCGGACGCCCGAGCGACACAGGAAGAGGAAGGCGGATGGCAGTTCACCGACCTCGTCCAGCAGCGCCCCGACGAATGCCGGGTTCGGGGTCATGCCCGGCCAGGACTTCCATTCGATCTGAATGGTGTCCCGGCCAAGTTCGGACAGATCCGGGCCACCGACGAATCCCCATTCGGCTTTGGTCCGGACGTCCACCAGAACCGCTGCGGTGTTGGCAGACAAAATATTCCACGCGTCCCGAGGTCCTACCTCGGAGACATGCGGCACCGCATCGGTTCCCATGATCATCCCCTTGTATGCGATCTGACTCGCTACGCAGCCATGGATAGCTGTCAGGCGCGGGGGGCGGCAACGACTCTTCTGACTTGACTCGGGAGGGGGGTGCAAAGAATCCCCACTTCGCATGCAGGTCCCTGTAAAACATGAAAAAGGGCCCAACCTTTCGGTCGGGCCCCTAAAATCTTGACTGTGTTTTCGTCGTTCGGGGAACGCTTCAGAATCAGGCGCCGAGCGACTTCACGCGGCTGGAAAGGCGCGACATCTTGCGGGCCGCGGTGTTCTTGTGGAACACGCCCTTGGTGACGCCACGCATCAGTTCGGGCTGGGCTTCCTTGAGGGCGGCGGCAGCGGCCGTCTGATCACCGGAGGCGATCGCTTCCTCGACCTTGCGCAGGTAGGTGCGGATGCGCGAACGGCGCGCCTTGTTGACGGCGAAACGACGCTCGTTCTGACGGGCGCGCTTTTTGGCTTGGGGCGTATTTGCCATGTGATTGGTCCTTCCGGGGACATGTCGATATCTGTTTCGCGTGAGAAACACCGACCCGGGGCGACGGTTCTACCGTCGCGGATCCAATCCGGCCAAGGCGGGCCTCACACGCATGATGCGGCGCGCTTAAACCATGTCGTTCCGGAAGGGAAGACTTGGCGTGACCTTCGGGCGATTCCGCTCGAAGGTCTTAAGCGGCCCCTAGCCTGCGGCCGGGGCCGAAGCCGCCCCGCCGCGGGCATGGCCGGGGCCTTCGGCTACTTGTCGCGGAACTGTGGTTCGCGCTTTTCGACGAAGGCGGTCATGCCCTCGGACCGGTCTTCGGTGGCGAACATCGCGTTGAACATCCGTCGTTCGAACAGCAGACCGTCCGTCAGGCCCAGTTCCTGGCTCTGGTTCACGGCTTCCTTGACGGCCGTGGCCGTTACCATGGATTTCTCGGCAATCTTGCCGGCTGCTGACATCGCTTCGTCCATCAGCTTCTTGGCAGGCACCACGCGGGACACGAGGCCCGAACGCTCTGCTTCCTCGGCGTCCATGAACCGGCCCGTCAGGTGCATGTCCATCGACTTGGCCTTGCCCACCGCGCGGGTCAGCCGCTGGGTGCCGCCGATCCCGGCGACCACGCCAAGGTTGATTTCCGGTTGGCCGAACTTGGCCGTGTCCGCGGCGATGATGAAGTCGCACATCATGGCCAGCTCGCAACCACCGCCCAGGGCATAGCCCGCGACAGCGGCGATGATCGGTTTGCGCACCTTGAGGATTGCATCCGTTTCCGGCCCGAAAAGATCGCCCATGAACACATCGACGAAGCTTTTCTCGTTCATCTCGCGGATGTCGGCACCGGCGGCGAATGCCTTTTCCGATCCGGTCAACACGATGCAGCGCACCTTGTCGTTGCCCTGCGCCGAGGTCAGCGCCTTGGCCAGTTCACCCAGCAGTTTGCTGTTCAACGCGTTCAGCGCATCGGGACGGTTCAGCTTGATGACCGCGACGTGGTTCGTCACTTCAACGTTCAGAGTTTCATATCCCATGACACTGCTCCGCAAAATAGGTCAGGCTTGTTTGCCTGCCTGCAAACGCGCATCTGTTCAACCCGCCACCTTTCGTCACCTCATCACGGCAGGACAGCTGTGGGCCGGATGCCGCTACTTCTGGCAGGTGACGCAATGGAAACTGGACCGACCGGATTGCACCGTTCTGCGAATCGTACCGGTGCAGCCGTCGGTCGGGCAAGGCGCGCCTTCGCGGTCGTAGACGCGGAATCCGTGCTGGAAATAGCCAAGCGTGCCGTCGGCCTGCCGGTGATCGCGCAGGCTGCTGCCGCCTGCGGCAATCGCCTCCTGCAGGACATCGCGGATGATCGGCACGAGGCGGCGCACCCTTGGCGCGGCAATGCGGCCCGCACGCCGCAGGGGGCTGATACCGGCGCGATGCAGGGCTTCGCAGACGTAGATGTTCCCGAGCCCGGCCACGATTCGCTGATCCAGCAGGGCGGATTTCACCGGCGTGTTCCGCCCTGCAAACGCGCGAATCAGATGATCCTCGTCGAAGGCGTTGCCCAGTGGCTCCGGCCCCATGCGCGCAAAATGACGGCTTTGTCCCAGGTCCGCCGTCGCCACCAGATCCATGAAGCCGAAGCGGCGCGCATCGTTGAATGTCACCCGATGCGTCGGCGTGTGAAAGACGACATGATCATGCTGCGGCAACCATGCGGGATCACGGTGAAAGGCGCCCAGCCGGGTATCGTCGACCACCATCCGACCCGACATGCCCAGATGCACGATCAGCGTTTCGTTCGTGTCCAGATCCAGCAACAGGTATTTCGACCGCCGGCCAAGCCGCCGGATGGTCGCGCCGGTCAGACGGGCCCCCATGTCTTCGGGGAAGGGCCATCGCAGGTCGGGGCGGTTGACGTCCACACGACGGAGACGCGCGCCTTCCAGCGCAGGGGTCAACCCGCGACGAACCGTCTCGACTTCTGGCAGTTCCGGCATCGGCCCTCGCGTTGCAGCGGCGCGCGCGCGCCCTATAAGTCTGTTGCGACACATGAGGACAGCGGGCACATGACGCAAGAGACCGGACGGACAACTCATTTCGGATATCAGGATATCCCGGAGGAGGAGAAGGCAGGCCGTGTCCATGGCGTGTTCTCTTCGGTGGCGTCGAAATACGACGTGATGAACGACGCCATGTCGATGGGCATCCACCGCGTCTGGAAGGATGCGATGATGGACTGGCTGGCCCCGCGCCCGGGGCAGAAGCTGCTGGATGTCGCGGGCGGCACGGGCGACATCTCGTTCCGGTTCCTCGACCGCGCGCCGACCGCCCACGCCACCGTGTTCGACATGACGCAAGGCATGCTGGAGGCGGGGCGCACGCGCGCCGAGGCCGAGAACATGGCCGACCGCCTCGATTGGGTTGCCGGCGATGCGATGAAGCTGCCATTCGAGAGCGGCACCTTCGATGTCTACACCATCAGCTTCGGCATCCGGAACGTGACCCGCATCCACGAGGCGCTGTCCGAGGCCTACCGGGTGCTGCGCCCCGGTGGCCGCATCATGGTGCTGGAATTCTCGCAGCTTCCCAACCCGTTGATGCAGAAGGCCTATGACCTCTATTCCTTCAACGTCATTCCACGCATGGGCGAGATGATTGCCGGGGATCGGGACAGTTATCAGTATCTGGTCGAATCCATTCGCCAGTTCCCGGATCAGGACCGGTTCGCGGGCATGATGGTCGACGCAGGCTTCGGCAACGTGAAATACCGCAACCTGTCGTTCGGGATTGCCGCGCTCCATTCGGGCTGGAAGCTGTGAGGAGCCTGCCGTGAGGGGCCCCCACAACATCTGGCGTCTGATCCGCACCGCCGGCACCTTCGAGAGAACGGGTGCGATGGACGTGGTGCTGGATCAGCTCGACGCCCCGCGCGAATTGCGCATCGCGGCGCGTATCCTCGGCTGGCCATTCCGCTGGTTGGGCTACGAGGGTGATCCGAACCTGCCACCTGTGACGCGGGCCATCACGGCGCTGGGTCCGTCCTACGTCAAGCTGGGACAGATCCTGTCGACACGACCCGACTTCGTTGGCGGGGATCTCGCGCTGCAACTGAGGGTCCTGCAGGACAAGTTGCCGCCGTTCCCGACCGATCAGGCACGCGCTATGATCGAACGGGATCTGGAGGTTCCCGTCGACGTCCTGTTTTCGGAGTTCTCCGAACCCGTTGCCGCCGCTTCGATCGCGCAGGTCCACATGGCACGGCTTGCGTCCGACAATCGCAAGGTGGCGGTCAAGGTGCTGCGCCCCGGTATCGCCAAGGCATTCCAGAAGGATATCGACGCGTTCTATTTCGGCGCGCGCGTGATCGAGTTCCTGTCGCCAACGGCGCGCCGCCTGCGCCCGATGGACGTGATCCAGCATTTCGACATGACCGTCCAGCAGGAGCTGGACCTGAGGACGGAGGCCGCCGCCGCAGGCGAATTCAAGGCCAACACGGCACGCGATGACGGCTTCAACGTGCCGGGCGTGGAGTGGGGCCTGTCGGGTCGTGCCGTGATGACGCTGGATTGGGCCGAAGGATCGCAGATGGCGGATCTGGCCGCCATCGACGCCGCCGGCCATGATCGCGCCGCGCTTGCCGATCGGGTGTTGCAGATGTTCCTGCGCCATGCGCTGCGTGACGGGTATTTTCACGCCGACATGCATCAGGGAAACCTGAAGGTGGCGCCGAATGGCGATATTGTCGCCTTGGATTTCGGCATCATGGGGCGGCTGGATGAATATACCCGCCGCGTCTATGCCGAGATCCTGATGGGGTTCATCCGCAAGGATTATCGCCGCGTGGCGGAGGTGCATTTCGAGGCGGGGTATGTTCCGGCGGACCGCGATATCGACCAGTTCGCCCAAGCCTTGCGCGCCGTGGGAGAGCCGATCTTCGGCATGGATGCGTCCCGCATCTCGATGGGGCGTCTGCTGGCCTACCTCTTTGAGGTGACGGAAAGGTTCGGCATGGAAACCCGGACAGAATTGATCCTGCTGCAGCGTACCATGGTCGTGGTCGAAGGTGTCGCCCGCACCCTGAACCCGCACATGAACATCTGGCAGGCCGCCGGCCCCGAGGTCGAGCGGTATATCGCAGGAAACCTCGGGCCGCGCGCCGTCATCAAGGACTTGATGCGCACGGCTCAGGTTCTGGCGCGGTTCGGTCCCCATCTGCCGCAGGCGGTCGAGGATGCGTTGCGCGGCAAGGATCGCGCGGATCCGTCTCCGCGGCGGAATGCGCGCTGGGTCGGTCCGGCATGGTTCGTCGCCGGGATGGGGGCCACGCTGGCGGGTACGCTTCTGGCCGGCTGGCTCGGCTGATCGGACGCGGCACTTCTGTTGGCAACGCGGTGGTCACGCGTGAAGGCCATTCCCATCCGTTCGCGGGGTAGGGGGTGGGGCTTTCCTCAAACGCCCTGTCGCAGCGCATCGAGGTCCCCCACGCCCAGGGGGATGCCACCAGAAAGGATCAAGGTCGTGCCTTCGCCGCCAAGGGTCACTTCCTCCACCCGGCCATAGTGTCTTGCCGGCGTCATTCCGAGGTCTGCCGACCCGGCATATGCCGCGATCTGCACCTGATAGAGGCCGTCCGGCAGGACCTGTCCCGTCCCGTCCCCTCCGGCCCAGTCGAGGCCCGTCGTCGTGGGCGCAATCGGGCGGCGCATGACTTCGGTTCCGCTGGCGTCCGTGACGACCATCTCTGCCCGGTCGGCCACGGCCGGAATATCGAATTGCAGCGGTGTGGACGTTCCGTCCACGACGACGGGACCACTGTGGCGGACATCCATCCCGATCCACGCGGCAGCGACCGCCATGTCCTGACGACCCAGCGTGGCGGTCATCTCCGCCAAAAGCTCATTGGTGCGGACGGATTGTTCTACGTTGGAAAACTGCGCAAGCTGTGCGGCATATTCAGTCCCGTCCGCAGGTTCCAACGGGTCCTGATTCTCGATCTGGGCAGTCAGCAACTTGAGAAAGGTGTCGAGGTCCGAACTGAGCGATACGCGCGCCTGCGCCTCGGTGGAGGCGGCAGGCGTGATTGCTTGCGTGGTAGAAGCGATGTCCATCGGGCAGTCTCCTTAAAAGCGAATGTCGAGGCGGGTGCCGTCCGAAACCGGTCGAATCGGCGTCTCATCAGGTTTTTCGGCATCTGTTCCGTCACTTATCAGGCCATCGGGGCGGTATTCGCCCCGCGTCTCGTGCCCGGACGGTCCCCCGTCCGATGAGATGTCGACGCTGTTCAGGGTCACACCTTCGGATTGCAAGGAACGGTGGAACCCTTCGACATGGCGCCGGATCAGGTCCAGCGTTTCCGGACGTTCGGCGGTGATCTGAACATGCAGGCCCTTGTCCCCACTTTGCAGGACCATCTTCAGGCGGCCCAGTTCCGGCGGGGACAGTTCGATTTCGGTTTTGGCCTCACCCGGTGCGCTACGCTGACCCGCAACCTGTGCATCGTTGTTGGCGATTTGTCGCGCGAGCGATTGAATGCGATCCCGAAGCACAGCCTCCAGCTCCGGCACGGGCACGGGTGATGCCGATATTGGGGGCCTGATTATGTCGCGCGATCCGCTGTCTGAAACGGTTCCGACCGCTGCTTGTACAGTGGGCTCGCCCTCGCGGTGGGTCATGGGGACATCCGGCGTAGCGGCTGGAATGTCCGTCGCTCCACTCGCAATCGACCGGCTGTTGGCCGGTGAATGTCGTGATACATCAGGCGGCACGCCGACGATCGCAGATTGGGGAGACGGATGCGACGCGGCACTATCAGCAGCAGATCCCCCCGATGCGTTCCAAGATGATGCGGCATCTGCAAACACGGATCCCGGCATCGTCGATGGCCCTGATGGCGCAGCGCTCGCCTCTATCGGATTCGCCCGGACCTTCATGGTGGTCTGGCTGTCCAAAGGCGATTGTCGCGCGGATGGCGCCGTCGGCAAAGGATTCGGCGTCCTTATGGTCGGTGCGGCGACGTCCGGACTGCCTCCTGCGGAAGCATCGAAGACGCCTTCCGGTCGGGGACGGTCAACCGTTCCCGCAACGGGTGCCTGTTCGACCATGTCTGTTGCAGGGTTGGCGGCTGTCCTTGTGGCGGAGGTGTTGAACGCTTCCGCCTCGGGGGCGGCGTGTGCACTTTTCGGCTGTTCGATTGTGAGCAGAGATCGCGACGGTATGTGCATGGATGGCTGCACGCCTGGTGATAGCGGGTGACGACCGGTTTCCGCGTGCCCAACTTGCGCGGCCTTTGTGCCTGCAATGGCTGCCGCTTCGGTCAGGCCGGGGGCTGCCCACGTCGATGTAGGGGCCGAAGACGCAACTTTGTCGGCAACATTCTCGATGCCGCGAACTGACTGCCGAGCAGCCCCTGCCGAAGCATCGACGGACGCGGTCACGGTAGGGGCCGCGCGGTCTGACGTGACAAGACTGTCCTGCGGGCTTGATGCTGACGGACTCTGTCGACGAAATGGCGGTGTCGAAGGCGTGGACGAGGCGGCTGCCGCCCCCGCGTCGATCCGGCCTTCACTGCCGTCCATCGAGAAGGCCGTCTGAGCGGAAGCAACAGCACCCATCGCGTCATGCGATGGCAGAACCAAGGTCGCGGGCGGGGAATTCGATGCGCCTGTCACGGCTTGCATTGGGATCGGGGAAGGCGGTTCGACGGTGGTGTCGCCGGCCATCGCGTGGACGACCGGCGTACCCTGGCGCGAAGCATGTGTCAGGGGAATGGGCGAAGTGTCCCGCACCTGCAACGGAACGCTTGGCCCTGAAACGGGACGCAGTGTGTCGAGTGAATGCGGCAGCGCCGGGGGCGTTGTCGGGGCCAAAGGCGGTTCCGAGGGTTTCCCGGAATAGCTAGGCGTTGGTGGCATCGCGCCCCGCTGCTCGATCGGAGGCCGCAGCGCGGCCTTCTCGGAATCGGAAGTCCTGAGCATCGGGTGGGTTTGTCCCGCAAGGGGGGGGGAGTCCGGCAAGGTCGCGGCCGACAGCGATACTTGCTGCTTGGTTCCACGGTCCGGAAGGTCGTGATTGGGCCACAGGTGTTCGGCCTGTGTTGCACGAACGGCTTTGGGGTCTGTTGCCCCTTGCGTGTCACGGGGGCTGACGACGGTTGCCCTGAAGTCGTCACCTCGGGGGGCGGCGAATATCTGTCCGCCGCCCGCTTGCGGTGCGGAATCCGCATGCCGATCCCATTCGCGGGATCTGGTTGGGGGCGCAAGGTCATCGCGCGGCATCCGAACATGACCTGCTGACACATCCTGTGCATGCGGATGTACCGCATCGTCGCGAGACTCCGGCGACGCCGAGGGGGGGAGTAATGCGGCATGCGTGTTTTCCCCCAAACGCTCCGTCCGTTTGGCCGTTGCGATCGCGACACCTCCATCATGCTCAAACGTGCCGATTGCCTGATCATCGATAGCGGTGCCTACATCCGATGTTGTCAAAGGGGGGGGATGCGTATCCTCCGCATTCGCGGTCCCGTCAGTGGGGAGGGCAACGTCCTCGTCACCGCTGACAGGTTTCGCCGAGGGCGCTGGTTTCGAGGGAGGTTGTTTGCCTGCATCGGTCGCGGGGCCATTCGCGGACGCCCCCGGTGCGCGGCCACCGGATTCGCGCATTCCTTCTGGCCGCAAGCGGGACAGGGCATTTCGAAAATCCTGCGTGGCTTCATCCAGCCCCGGTTGTGCCGTTCTGCCGCCGGGTTGGTGGCCTGCGGTGGCCTGCCCTTCTGGCAGCATGGGTAGATTGAACATCCGGTTTCCCCGACAAGGCGTGTGAGGCACCACATACGCGTCGTCCCGTTACGAAACCCTTTACCCGGCCTGCGCTATTCCCGTTTTGACACCGACCTCAGGAGGCATGACCCATGAACATATCGCAGGCATCCGCATTCAAGCCCGTCGCGCCGCCGCCCGACGACACCCCGCGCGAGGCAGCGCTGCGAGAGCAGGCCACCAAGCTTGAGGGATTGATGTTCGCGCAGCTTCTGCAGGCCGCCGACACGGGGAAATCCTCGCCCCTCGGCGGTGCACCGTCGCAGTTCGACAGCTTTCTGCGCCAGACGCAGGCCGACGCCGTGGCCGGCAGCGGACAGACGGGCTTGGCCGAGGCGATCTACCGATCGATGCGGCGCACGCTGGGCTGATGTCAGGGTGCCGCGCCGATCAGCGGCAACTTGCCAGCTGCTGCTGGTACATTGCTGCGCGGGCCTCGATCTCACCGGAAATGCGCATCAACCATGGCTTCGCCAAGTATGTGCCGCGCCTGTAACCGGTGCGCCCATCGTGATAGGCAAGATATTGGTTGCGGGCATCGGACAGGGATATCCCCAGCGACCGGTTGGTGCCGGCCATGTACCAGCCCATGAAATCAGTCGCATCGCGGATGTTGTCACGCCGCGCGCGCCGCTTGTTCTGATCGGCGAGATATTCTTTCCAGGTTCCATCCAGCGCCTGCGAATAGCCGAACGCGCTGCTCTGCCGTCCGACGGGAATGACCCCGAGGGAATACCGCAGCGGGGTGCGGGCATCCGCGATGAACTTCGATTCCTGATAGATCGTCGCCATCTGGACGTGCACGGGCACGCCCCAATTGCGTTCTGCGGCGCGGAACGCGCGCAGGTATCCCGGCCTCTGATCGAGAATGGAACAGGCGTTGTCGAGGTTGCGCGGGGCGCTGCCGGAGCCGCTACCACTGCCGCCACAGGCGGCAAGAAGCAGCAGACAGGCGATCTGCAAGAGACGTTTCATTAAGACTGCTCGGCTGTTTTTTACCGTTATCCCATCACCGTAGCCCAGTCGCGACGATTCGGCCAATCACATCAGACGAAAGCGGCAAGGATGAGCGGCAGGGCCACAACCGACATGGCGGTCGAGACGACGACGAGGCCCGCAACCGGCGAAGCCTCCGCCCCGTAGCGTACGGCCAGAAGGTAGGAGGAGACCGCCACCGGTGTAGCCAGTTGCACCACGAGAACGCCCAGCGTCGTATCGTCCAGCCCGAAGTACAGACCGACTGCAAGGCCTAGGCCCGCGCAGATCACGATTTTTGCCACCGACAGAAGCGACATCCGCGCGATCCCGGTCGGCTGCATCCGCGCGACCGCAACGCCAAGCGTCAGCAGCATGAGCGGGATTCCCATCTGTCCGACCAGCCCGAGCGCATTCATCGCCACCTCCGGCACCGTCCACCCCTGCCACAGGACCAGCGCGCCCAGAAGGGTTGCGGCAACCATCGGTTCCCGCAGCGCGCGCAAGGGATTGCCGCCTCCCGCCACGGCCCAGACGCCGATGGTAAACTGCAGAATGGCGGTGACCGAAAAAACGACGACCGCATAGCCCAGCCCCGTCTCGCCAAAGGCGAACAAGGCCAGGGGCAGGCCGAGATTGCCGGTGTTTCCGAACACCAGTGGCGCCCAGAACGTTCGCAGGTCCAGGGACATGACCCGACACAATGCCCAGAAAACCAGGAACAGGGCCGCATAGGTCGACAACGTCGCAAGTGTCAGGCGCCCGGCGGCGCCTGCGTCGATATCGCCCTGCGCAAGGGCCACGAACACGAGGCATGGCACGGCGAGGTTCATCGCAAGCCGCGAGACGAAAGCCGTGTCGTAATCGTGGCCCAACTGGACCCACGCGAAGCCGATGCTTGCCAGCAGGAACACCGGTGCCACGATCGTGAGAACTGTAAAGGCGAGAGTCACAGTATGTTTCCGCCGATTCGAAAGTGCGCCGATTTACAAGACGTCTTTCGCCGGTCTAGGAACGGACAGGGGAAAGGGCAACGATATGCTCCAGCACGAAGCGAAATACGCACTCGGTGAAGTGGTCCGTCACAAGAAACATCCGTTCAGGGGTGTCATTTTCGATGTCGACCCGGAATTTTCGAACACCGAGGAATGGTATGATGCCATTCCCAAGGACGCCCGGCCCCGGCGGGACCAGCCATTCTATCATCTGCTCGCCGAGAACGAGGAAAGCTACTATGTGGCTTACGTTTCCGAGCAGAACCTGATGCTCGACAGTTCGGGCGACCCGGTGACACATCCGGATCTGGGCGATCTGTTCGGGGCATTCGACGGGCGGTCCTATC
Source organism: Jannaschia sp. 2305UL9-9 (assembly GCF_041403465.1). Lineage (NCBI taxonomy): Bacteria > Pseudomonadati > Pseudomonadota > Alphaproteobacteria > Rhodobacterales > Roseobacteraceae > Jannaschia > Jannaschia sp. 2305UL9-9. The sequence goes on along the minus strand of NZ_JBGEHM010000005.1, from coordinate 162,136 downwards.
CGCTGCAGTTCGACCTGAACTGACCCTTTTCGGCACCGTTCTGCGGTGGCGTTAACCTGACCTTCACCTCGCTCTGCGACATCGGCCCTGCCCGGGAACCGGGCACGGATGCGCCGGGGTGATGGCAGACATGGACGGATCTCCGCCCGAAAATCTATACCATCAGGAACGGCGCAGACGGCTTGCGGCTGAACGTACGCTCGAACGCACACGTCATGAGCTGAGCCGCGCGCATTCCGCCCTCGTGGCAAATGCGGACCGTCTCTCGCTCCGCTATCTGTCGGAGCGGGAGACGAACCTGCGCCTGTCGGACCGACAAAAACAGGTGCTGGAGCAGCGCAAGGAAGCCGCCGACAAGGCCGATCGCGCCCGCCGCCGCCTCTGGCATGCGTTGGAGGCGATGCGCGACGGCTTTGCCCTGTTCGACAGCTCGGCACGTCTTGTCGCGGCGAATTCTGTCTACCTGTCGCTGTTCGATGCTGCGTCCGAGATCGGGCCGGGTGCCACGGCCGAGGAATTGTTCACCGTTGCGGCGGAGGAGGGGGCCTTTGCCATCGACGACGACGATCCCGATGCCTGGGTGGCCGCGCAGCTTGCCCGCTGGTCCGTTGACACGATCGCGCCGCAGGTTCTGCAGACATTCGACGGACGCGTCATCCGGTTTCAGGATCGCCGCGCCCCGGATGGCGATATCGTCAGCCTTGTCATCGACATTTCCGAGGATCGCGCGCGCGAGGATAGCCTTGCCGCCGCGCGCGATGCGGCCGAAGAGGTCGCGCAGGCAAAACAGGCGTTCCTTGCGCGGATGAGCCATGAGATGCGGACCCCGATGAATGGGGTGCTCGGGTTGGCCGAACTGCTGTGCGCGCAGGACATCGACGCCGAATCGCACAGCTATGCCAAGACCATCCGCGATTCCGCCGAGGCGCTGCTGTTGATCGTGAACGACACGCTGGATGTATCCCGGCTGGAGGCGGATCGCGTGACCTTCCGCCATGAGGCGTTCGATCTGGAGGCACTGCTCTGCGATTGCCTGCGTCTTGCGGCGGCGGGCAAGCTGGCCGAGGGGGTCGAAGTCGCGCTGGACTATCCCCTCGATGCGCCCGTCATGGTCGTGGGCGACCCGGGCCGTGTCCGGCAGATCGTGATGAACCTTGTCGGGAACGCCCTCAAGTTCACGGAGGCTGGCCATGTCGTCGTCCGCGCCCGCTTTGCCCACCTTGGCGCCGACGCTGCGGTGACCATCGATGTCGAGGATACGGGCCCCGGCATTCCATCCGATATGCGCACGGCCATTTTCGAGGCCTTTTCCCAAGTCGACGACGGGCGCGCCCAAAAGGAGGGTACGGGCCTCGGTCTCACGATCTCCAAGGGGCTGGCGGAACGGATGGGGGGCGATATCGCGGTCGTCGATACCGATGAGGTGGGCGCCTGTTTCCGGCTGACCATGCGGTTGGGGCTGGATCAGGAATGGCCCGGACCCGCCGCGATTGGCGGCATCGTCGCCATTCCGCCCGATTCCGGCATTCAGGGTGATGTCATGGCGGCGCGATTGCAGGCGGCAGGTATCTCGGTCACCCGTTCGCTGCGCGGGGCGCTTGTCCTTCTGCCGTCAGGCACACGGCCCCTGCCGGAGTTGCCGGCAGGGGTGCCTTATGTCGTCCTCGGCGCACGATCCGACGTGCCCGAGGCAATTTTTGCGGGCGCACGGGCCTGCCTGACGCTGCCGGTGACCGGATCGGACCTGCGCGCGGCGTTGCAGCCTGCGCCGGGCGATACCCTGCAGGCACCCGCGGCGCCGTTGCCGACGGATGCGGCCAAGGGCGCCCCCCGTATTCTGATCGCAGACGACAATGCGACGAACCGTTTTCTGCTCGAAAGGATGCTCGCGCAGGAAGCCTACGTCCTCGACGTGGCGAAGGACGGAGCCGAGGCGGTCGCGGCCTATCGCAGAACGCGACCGGACCTTGTCCTCATGGATATTTCAATGCCGGTGCTGGATGGATTCGAAGCGGCCGCCGCCATCGCGGCCCTTGAAGCGGAGCGTCGCGGCACGCCGGCACCGATCATCGCCCTGACGGCGCACACGGGCGAAGAAATCGGCGCGCGCCTGACCGAGGCCGGGTTCGCCGCGCATCAGACCAAACCGGTACGAAAGGATGATCTGCTTACGGCGATGGCCCTCGCCTTGGCACCGCGCACCGATTGACGGCGGGGCTACAGGGTGACGGCCATATGACCCACCACGAGACCGCGCGCATTGCACATCGGGCCATGTGTCAGGTCCTTCACCACGGGGGCGTCGGCGGGCAGGGCGCCGACATGCACGAGCAGTGCCGCGATCAGGGCTTCGGAGGCGCGGGTGGTCCCATCACTGATCTTGAGGGCGATGCCGCGATCCAGTTCCGGCAGGATCGCGATGTAGACGCCTTCCGCGCCGGTCTTGACCACGCCCGCACCGCCCATCGCCTGCATCAGGCGGGTATCGGCCCCCCCGGCGCCCGAGACGAGGTCCGGGTGGGAAGCCATCGCCTTTACGAGGCGGGCCATGGCATCGGACCGCGTGTCGCCGCCGGCGCGTGCCCTTGCGAAGCGTCCCATCGCCCCGGCGAAGGCGTCCAGCCGCGTGGCGTGGTTCGGGGCCGAGCAGCCGTCGATACAGAAATAGGGGCTGTCGACGCCCGTCACCTCTTCCAGCGCGGCAAGCGCACCTTTCTGAACGGGATGATCGGGTTCGATATACTCCGGCCCCGCGCCCAGATGCCGCGCCACGGTCACGAAACCGCAATGCTTGCCCGAACAATTGTTGTGCAGCTGACAGGGGCTCTCGCCGGACCGGATCAGGTCGGCGGCGGCCTCGGGGCCGAATGGTGCGTGGGATCCGCACCGCAAGTCATCCTCCGAGGCGCCAAGGTCGGCCAGCCATTCGGCGGCCAGCTCGGTATGGATCGCCTGTCCGCGATGGGACGCGCAGGCAAAGGCAAGGTGCCGATCCGTCAGGCTGCGGCCAGCACCGCTTTCCAGCAAGGGCAGGGCCTGGATCATCTTGGCCGATGACCGGGGGTACAGGACGCGCTCCGCGTCGCCCCAGGCTTCGATCACTTGTCCCGATCCGTCGCAGATAACCGCCTGACCACGGTGCGCGGACTCCAGATGGTCACCGCGAATGATCTGTACCAGGTCCGTGTCTGTGGCCATGCCGTCCCCCTCTGCGCGAAATTCCGCCGCACGGGGTTTCGACCCCGACGCGGCTGCGCTATCATCGTCGTGCAGTTTTGGGAACCTCGGGGCCCGGTGCGATCCGGGGCAACCGGGCATGTCCGGCAACCCGACGACAGCAGAGGCAGTAAGTAAAAGATGATCCCCAAGGCAATCGGCTTTGTCCTTCTGTCCGCCGCGCTGGCTTTGCCCGCGGTCGCACAGGAAAGTTCCAATCGCGTAAACACCGAAACCGACTGGTCCGTGTTCGTCGAAGACAACCCGACCCAGTGCTGGATCGTGTCCGCACCGAAATCCATCCGCAACACCCGCGACGGGCGTGAAGTGGCCGCGCGTCGCGGCGATATCCGCTTGTTCGTCAGCTACTGGCCCGGCGACGGCAAGGAAGGGGAGGTGTCGGCAACCGGCGGCTACCCCTATGCTGACGGCTCGACCGTGGTGATCGAGATCGGGTCGGACCGGTTCGAGATGTTCACCGACGGCGAATTGGCCTGGGCCGCATCCCCGACCGACGATCAGCGCATCATCGCGGCGATGAAGCGTGGCGCACAGGCCGTTGTCACCGGCCGGTCGGGACGCGGCACCCAGACCGAGGATTCCTTCAGTCTTCTGGGGTTCACCGCTGCCGTCAGCGATGCCGAGGCGCGCTGCGCAGGTTGATACGCCGCCCTTTGCGTTTTGTCTCAGGCGTCCCTATATGGGGCGCCTGTTTCGTTTCCCGCCCGCAACCCTCCGGAGGCCGCCATGAAAGCGCCCGTCACCCCAGACGTTCTGACCGTGCCCCGCAAGGAGGGCCCCGGCGCGCGCCCGAACCTGATCGGGATGACACGCGACGGGCTGCGCGCCGCCCTGATCGCGGTGGGAACGCCCGAGAAACAGGCGAAGATGCGGGTCAACCAGGTGTGGCAGTGGCTGTATCACTGGGGGGTGCGTGATTTCGCGCAGATGACGAATCTCGCCAAGGATTTCCGCGCCCTGCTGGCCGACAACTTCGTTATCGAACTGCCCGAGGTCGTCACCCGGCAACTGTCGGAGGACGGCACCCGCAAATACCTCGTGCGGATCGCGGGCGGCCATGAGGTCGAGGTCGTCTACATCCCCGAAGAAGGCCGCGGCACGTTGTGCGTGTCCAGCCAGGTCGGCTGCACCTTGACCTGTTCGTTCTGTCATACCGGCACGCAGAAGCTTGTCCGCAATCTGACGCCCGCCGAAATCGTCGGGCAGGTCATGCTGGCCCGTGATGATCTGGAGGAATGGCCGGAACAGGGCACGGGCACCGGCGACAAGGGGCCTCGCCTGCTGTCGAACATCGTCCTGATGGGCATGGGCGAGCCGTTGTACAATTTCGAGAACGTCCGCGACGCGATGAAGATCGTGATGGATGGCGAGGGCATTGCGCTGGGCCGCCGGCGCATCACCCTGTCGACCAGCGGCGTGGTGCCGGAGATCGCGCGCACCGCGCAGGAGATCGGCTGCCTGCTTGCCGTCTCGTTCCACGCGACAACGGACGCGGTCCGTGATGTGCTGGTGCCGATCAACAAGCGCTGGAACATCGAGGCTCTGCTGGAGGCTCTCCGCGAGTATCCGAAGGTGTCCAATTCGGAGCGCATCACCTTCGAATATGTGATGCTGAACGGCGTGAACGACACGGACGAGGATGCGCACCGTCTGGTCGCGTTGCTGGAGGGAATCCCGGCAAAGGTGAACCTGATCCCGTTCAACGAATGGCCCGGCGCGCCTTACACGCGGTCGTCGAACAATCGCATTCGGGCCTTTGCGACCATTCTGATGGAGGCGGGCTATGCCTCGCCCATTCGGACGCCGCGTGGCGAGGACATCATGGCCGCGTGCGGTCAGTTGAAGTCCGCGACGGAACGATCGCGAAAATCGCGCGCACAGATCGCGGCCGAAGCCGGTCTCTAAGCGAAGGGGGGCGAGGGGGCCAGCCCCCTCGTGCTCCCCCGTCCAAGGGGGGCGCGCCCCCTTGGAAATCCCTCGACGCCTCTATGGCCAGAGGAGCGGGGTCGGTGATCAGCGTTTGCGCGTTTTGCCGCGAAGAACGGTCAGGACGAATTGGAATGCATCGATCTCGGCCATGGTCAAACCTCGGATGGCGTGCGTGCCGTCCCTCTAGGCCCGCCGCATTGCAGCAATGTGACAGTTCAGAGCCAGTTCCATGTCAGTCGCAGCGCCATGGCCACCGTCACGAATACGAGCACGGGTTTGATCAATACGGATCCGCGACGCGTCGCCAGTCGGGCGCCGATCTGCGCGCCTGCAAAACCGGACAGGCCCATGGCAAGCCCGGCCAGCCACCACGGCTGTGCGATGAAAGCGAAGGTCAGCAGGCCACCGGCATTCGACGCAAGGTTCAGAAGCTTCGATTGCGCGGTGGCGCGCAGGACGCCGTTGCCCGCCAGCAGGACGAACCCGAGCATGTAGAACGAGCCCGCCCCGGGCCCGAGGAGCCCGTCGTAGAACCCGACGAACGGCACAAGCGTCGCGGCGAACAGGGGCGGGGCGATCCGCCGGGGCCTGTCGCGGTCGTCGAGGCCCGGTTTGAACGCGACGAAAAGAGCGACGGCCACCAACAGGACCGGCAGGCCGAGGCGCAGCGTATCGACGGGCAACAGGGTAACGCACAGGGCCCCGCCGACGGAGGCCGCGAACGCGATCAATGCCATCGGCCATTGGGCCGCGACGTCTATCAGACCCGCCCGCGCATAAGCGAGGGCCGCGGAGGCGGGGGAAAAGATGCCCTGAACCTTGTTGGTCGCGATAGCGGTCACAGGGTCCGCGCCTGCCAGAACCAGCGCGGGGACCGTGATCAGCCCGCCGCCGCCTGCCATGCTGTCGATGAACCCCGCCAGCAGGGCGGCCATCATCAGCAGGGTGATCAGTTCGGGGTCGATCACGCGAAGTCGGTATCGGCATAGCCCTGCAGATACAGCAGGGAAGTAAGGTCGCCGTGATTGATGCGCAGCCCGGCCTCGGCCTGCACGGCGGGCTTGGCGTGCAGGGCGACCCCCATCCCTGCAAGGGTCAGCATGCCTAGGTCATTGGCGCCGTCGCCTACGGCCAGAACATCATCCGATGCGATGCCCATGGCTTGCGTGATCTGTTGCAGTGCGTCGACCTTGGCCTGCCGCCCGAGGATCGGCATCCCGGGCTCCCCGGTCAGCTTGCCGTCTTCGATCAATAGAATATTGGCGCGATGTTCATCGAATCCGAGGCGTTCGGCAATAACGGACGTGAAGGCCGTGAACCCGCCCGACACCAGTGCAGCGCGCGCGCCATGGGCCTTCATCGTAGTGACCAGCGTGCGGCCACCGGGCATCAGGGTGATGCGATCTGCAATGACGCGGTCGATCACGGAGGCATCCAGCCCTGCCAGCAGGCCAACCCGTTCGCGCAGGGCGCCATCGAAGTCGATTTCTCCGTTCATGGCGCGCGCGGTGATGGCAGCGACGCGGTCGCCCACCCCCGCCTCTGCCGCCAGTTCGTCGATGCATTCCTGCTGGATCATCGTGCTGTCCATATCGGCCAGCAGCAGGCGTTTGCGACGGCCCATGTCGGGCACGACGTTCAAATCGACGCCCATTGCGTCCAGTTCGTCCTGCGTCGTTCGCAACGTATCGGGTAGACGGTCCAGTCCGAATTCGGCCGCGACGCCGGGGGACAACCACTGCGCATCGCCGCCACCCCAGCCGTTGCGCAAAGCCTCGACCAGCGTTTGTTCGATGGTGGGGCGATCGGGCGACGCGGTCAGGACGCAGGTATACATCGGTTTCCTATCGGCAACGGGTGCCGCGCTTTCGGCGGCGTCTGGCGTGGCCTAGCGCCGTTTGCGCCCTTGCGCGACCCCCAGATGTGCAATAGCGACGGCGGCGGGACACCCCTCCCCAACGAGGGGCGCAATATCTGCAAGGATAGCCATGACCGATACGACCTCCGCTGGCGCAATGCCCGCGACGAAGCCCGTGAACCCGCGTTTTTCCTCGGGTCCCTGCGCAAAACACCCCGGATACACTGTCGCCTCTCTGGCCGATGCCCCGCTGGGCCGATCGCACCGCGCTGCCATCGGCAAGTCGAAGCTGGCCGCGGCCATCGACCGCACCCGCGCCTTGCTGGGCGTGCCGGACGATTACCGCATCGGGATCGTGCCGGCCTCCGACACCGGCGCCTACGAGATGGCGATGTGGACGATGCTGGGCGCGCGCCCGGTCACCATGCTGGCGTGGGAAAGCTTTGGTGCGGGCTGGGTCACGGACGTGGTCAAGCAGCTTAAACTGGACGCAGACGTGCGCACCGCCGACTACGGCGCGCTGCCGTCGCTGGAGATCGATGCCGACCGCGACATTTGCTTCACCTGGAACGGCACGACCTCGGGCGTGCGCGTGCCGAACGCCGACTGGATCGCGGATGACCGCGCGGGCCTGACGCTGTGCGATGCCACCTCTGCCGCCTTCGCGATGGACCTGCCGTGGGACAAGCTGGATGTGACGACCTTCTCCTGGCAGAAGGTGCTGGGCGGCGAGGGCGCGCATGGCGTCATCATCCTGTCGCCCCGTGCGGTCGAACGCCTCGAAAGCTATACCCCCGCATGGCCGCTGCCCAAGATCTTCCGCCTGACCAAGGGTGGCAAGCTGATCGAGGGGATCTTCCGGGGCGAGACGATCAACACGCCCTCCATGCTGTGCGTCGAGGATTACCTCGTGACGCTGGACTGGGCCGAAACCTTGGGTCTGTCTGGCCTGATCGACCGGGCCACCCGTTCGGCGACGCATATCTGGGACTTCTGCGAATCCCGCGACTGGATCGCGAACCTTGCCGACGATCCGGCCACCCGGTCGACCACGTCCGTCTGTCTCAAGTTCGTAGGCGACCTGCCCGAAGGGTTCGCCAAGCGCGTCGCCAAACGGCTGGAGGCGGAGGGCGTGGCCCTCGACATCGCGTCCTATCGCGACGCGCCCGCCGGTCTGCGGATCTGGTGCGGCTCGACCGTGGAGCCCGAAGATATCGCGGCGCTGATGCCATGGCTCGACTGGGCCTATCACGCGGAGCTGGCGGCGGGCTGACGGCCCGCCCCGACCTACCCCAAATTGTACAAAAGCCCCGCGGGGCTTCCCCCAGATTGTGAAAAGGAGCCTGACATGGCCCCCAAAGTCCTCATTTCCGACAGCCTGTCGGACGCCGCCGTCCAGATCTTCCGCGACCGTGGAATCGACGTCACCTTCGAGCCGAAACTCGGCAAGGACAAGGACGCCCTGCTGGCGCGGATCCACGAGTTCGACGGCCTCGCCATCCGGTCCGCCACCAAGGTGACCGAAAAGCTGCTGGAGGCGGCGACCAACCTCAAGGTGGTCGGCCGCGCGGGCATTGGCACCGACAATGTCGACAAGCCCGCAGCCAGCAAGAAGGGCGTGATCGTGATGAACACGCCCTACGGCAACATGATCACCACCGCCGAACATGCCATCGCGATGATGTTCGCCGTCGCCCGCCAGATCCCCGAGGCGAATGCCTCGACCCACGCTGGCAAATGGGAAAAGTCCCGTTTCATGGGCGTGGAACTGGCTGGCAAGACGCTGGGCGTGATCGGTGCGGGCAACATCGGTGGCATCGTCTGCGACCGGGCGCGCGGCCTCAAGATGAAGGTCGTGGCCTATGATCCATTCCTGTCGGAAGAGCGCGCGACCGAGCTGCACATCGAAAAGGTCGACCTCGACACGCTGCTGGGGCGCGCCGATTTCATCACGCTGCACGTCCCCCTGACGGATCAAACGCGCAACATCCTGTCGGGAGAGAACATCGCCAAGCTGAAGCCGGGCGTGCGCATCGTCAACTGCGCCCGCGGTGGCCTTGTGGATGAGGCCGCGCTGGCCGAGGCGTTGAAGTCCGGCCACGTTGCAGGCGCCGCATTCGACGTCTTTGCCGAAGAGCCCGCGACAGATTCGCCGCTGTTCAACCTGCCGAACGTCGTTGTCACGCCGCACCTCGGCGCGGCCACGTCCGAGGCACAGGAGAACGTCGCCCTGCAAGTGGCCGAGCAGATGTCCGACTACCTGTTGACCGGCGCCGTCAGCAACGCGCTCAACATGCCATCGGTCACCGCGGAAGAGGCGAAGGTCATGGGCCCCTGGCTCAAGCTGGCCGACCACCTCGGTGCGTTCGTGGGGCAGATGACGGATGAGCCGATCGAAGCGATCGAGATCGTCTACAACGGTTCGGTTTCGGCCATGAACCTCGACGCGCTGAACTGCTCGGCCATTGCAGGCGTGATGAAGGCGACCAATCCGGACGTGAACATGGTTTCCGCGCCCGTGATCGCCCGCGAACGCGGTGTCGAGATCAGCACGACCCGCCAGGACAAGTCCGGCGTGTTCGATGGCTATGTCAAACTGGTCGTCAAGACGGCCACCCGCGAACGGTCCGTTGCGGGCACGGTGTTCACCGATGGCAAGCCGCGCTTCATCCAGATCAAGGGCATCAACATCGATGCCGAGATCGGGGCGCACATGCTCTATACCACCAACAAGGACACGCCGGGCATCATCGGTACGCTGGGCCAGACGCTGGGCGAGAATGGCGTGAACATCGCGAACTTCACGCTTGGTCGCTCTGATCGCGGTCAGGATGCGATCGCGCTGCTGTATCTCGACGAACAGCCGCCTGCCGCCGTTCTCGAAAAGCTGCGGGTGACGAACCTGTTCCAGAACATCGCACCTTTGCGGTTCGACGTCTGACGGGGGCGGGACGCCACGTCCCGCTTTCCCTTGCCTCGTTCCTCTGGCCATAAATACCTCGGGGGTCCGGGGGCTGGCCCCCGGCGTCCCGGCCCCCGTTTCAACGCGGGGGCCTTCTTCATGTCCGATATCGTCATCCTTTCCGGCGTGCGCAGCGCCATCGGTACCTTCGGCGGCAGCCTTGCGGGGACGGCGCCCATCGATCTTGCGACCGTCGTGTCCAAAGCCGCGATCGAACGCGCCGGGGTCGCGGCCGAACGTATCGGCACGACCGTTTTCGGCCATGTCATAAACACCGAACCGCGCGACATGTATCTCAGCCGGGCTGCGGCGATCGGGGCCGGCGTGCCCGACACCGTCCCCGCGATGAACGTCAACCGGCTGTGCGGATCCGGTGTGCAGGCTGTCGTTTCGGGCGTTCAGGCCTTGATGTTGGGTGACACCGACATGGCTCTGGTCGGCGGGGCCGAATGCATGTCCCGGTCGCCCTATGCCTTGCCGGGCACGCGGTGGGGCACGCGAATGGGGGATGCGGGGGTGGTCGACATGATGCTCGGCGCGCTGACCTGTCCGTTCGGAACCGGTCATATGGGGATCACGGCGGAAAACGTCGCCGCCGCCCATGGCATCACGCGCGAGGAACAGGACGCCTTCGCCCTGCAATCACAGGAACGGGCCGCCCATGCCATTAGGGCCGGCGTCTTTGCCGAACAGATCGTGCCTGTGCCGCTGGTCAGCAAGCGACAGACCGTGATGTTCGACGCGGACGAACATCCGAAAGCCACGACCCCCGAGGCGCTCGCCTCGCTGCGTCCGGCGTTTCAGCGCGATGGGTCCGTGACGGCCGGAAATGCCTCCGGCATCAATGACGGCGCCGCGGCGCTGGTGCTTGCACGGGCCGATGCGGCCGAGACCGCGGGCCTGTCCCCGCGCGCACGCATCCTCGGGTATGCCCACGCGGGTGTCGCCCCGGACGTGATGGGATTGGGGCCGATCCCCGCCTGTCGGCGTCTGTTCGACCGGATCGGCCTTGGCGCGGACGATTTCGACGTCATCGAATCGAACGAGGCTTTTGCGGCTCAGGCCCTGGCCGTCAGCCGCGAACTGGGCTTCGACCCGGAGCGTGTCAATCCGGATGGCGGTGCCATCGCGCTGGGCCATCCGGTTGGGGCGACCGGCGCGATCCTCGTGGTCAAGGCGCTGCACGGTCTCGAGCGGTCGGGCGGACGTCGCGCCCTGATCACGATGTGTATCGGCGGCGGTCAGGGCATTGCCCTTGCGATCGAGCGGGTCTGACCCCGCCCGCCACTGCCGAGACAATCATCAATACCCGAGGGCGCAGCCATCCTTGCGAGGGTCGGACGCGCCTTCGAGGTATCCCGCCGGATCGATGCGAATAGCCTGGGCGCCACCGATGGGCGTGTCGGGCACGACAACCGTGTGCCCCATCGCATAGAGATCGGCGCGGACGCTGTCCGAATAGCCGCGCTCCACCCGCAGTTCGCCATCCTGCGTAAAGGCGCGGGGCGCGTCGATGGCCGACTGCACATCCATTCCGTAGTCCAGCATGTTCGACAGCATGCGGACATGACCCGTTGGCTGATAGGCCCCGCCCATCACGCCGAAGGGCATGGTCACGCGTCCCCCCTCGCGCAGCATGGCGGGAATGATCGTGTGCATCGGACGCTTTCCGCCCCCGAATTCGTTCGGATGCCAGCGGTCGAGGGTAAAGCCGGCGCCGCGATTCTGCATCAGGATGCCGAATCTGTCGGAGGCGATCCCGGATCCGAAGTCATGGAAGATCGAATAGATCAGCGACACCGCCATTCCATCCCCGTCCACGACGGTGATGTAAACGGTATCCTTGTGCACGGCCTCGGTCAGCGGTGCCGCGGCCGCCATGGCCCGCTTAGGGTTGATCAGATCCGCCAGTTTCGCCGCGACCGCCGGGTCGAGCATACGGTCCAGCGCGGTCATGTGGTCGGCATCGGCAAGGAAACGGTTGCGTGCATCCATGGCCAGTTTCGTGGCCTCCGCCTCCAGATGGATGCGACGCGCGCCAAGCGGATCCAGCGAGGCCAGATCGAACTGCGCCAGGATGTTGGCCATGAGGATCGCGGTGGCCCCCTGTCCGTTTGGCGGATGCTCGATCAGGTCGACACCCTTGTAGGTGCCGCTTACCGGTTCCAGCCAGTCGCAGGCGCAGGCGGCAAAATCCTCCGCCGCATGCACCCCGCCGGCCTTGCGGAGCGAGGCGATCATGTCCTCGGCCACCTCACCTGCATAGAACCCGTCGCGCCCTTCGGCTGCGATGCGGCGCAGGACCTCTGCCTGTCCCGGCAGGGCAAACCGGTCACCGAACCCATAGGGGGCGCCATTCTTCAGATAGGCGGCATGCGCGCTCTCGGTCAGGACATCGGCGGATTGGGACCAGTCGAAGGCCACGCGGGGTGCGACAGGCACGCCTGCCTCGAAATACGGAATGACCGGGCCCAGGGTGTCGGCGATGCCAAGCTTTCCGTGCCGTTCCGACAAGGCGCAGAATGCATCGACCGCGCCGGGGATCGTGACCGAGTGGATCGACCGCAAGGGAATCGAGGTCAAGCCCTGCGCCCGCAGGCTTTGGGCCCGCGCGTCCGCCGGGGCCCGCCCGGACCCATTCAGGGCGATCACGTCTTCGGACCCGGCGGGTTTGAGCAGGACGAAGCAATCCCCGCCCAATCCGGTCATCGCCGGTTCGCACAGCTCGAGCATGACCGCCCCGGCAATCGCCGCGTCGGCGGCGTTGCCGCCACGCGCCATCGTATCGACCGCAATGCGCGCGGCCAGAGGGTGCGAGGTGGCTGCCATTCCGTTGGTGGCAAGCACGGGGGATCGGCCAGGCAGGTGAAGATCGCGCATCTGAAAGCTCCGTCAATTTGGTCCGCAGGCTAGGGCGGCCAGCGTCGGTGTCTAGCGCAAAGCGGCCCAAAGGGAGCCATCTTCATATCCGCAGGCTGCACCCGCGCCGAAGGATCGAACGGCGGGGACCGATCCGCCTGATGTCGGCCCAAGCCATGTGCCGTTGGCGTGCTGCGGACCGGGGGGCATCTGCCAGAGTTGCGCAGTGATCCGTGTCGGATGATCCTCAGATCCGGCGAACGGCCGAGTCAGGCCAGCATGACGGACCAATTGTCTGCGACGTGCCGACGCCTGGAACCGGCGCCTGCCGGGATCCGTCCGCTCATGCAATCTGGAGCGAAAAGCTCAGCCGATTATGCCCGTTGGCCCGCTCATACATCATGTCATCGGTCAGGGAATGAACGATGAACCAGCCGAAGCCGCTTTCCGGCAGGTCTGCGACATCCGTCGCGATATCGGGCATGGACCCCATGCTGAGCAATCCCGGTGGCAGCGGGGTGCCATTGTCCCATGTCTCGATCGAAATGGCGCCATTCAGCCGGCTGATGCGACATTCGATCCAGCCATCCGGGACGCCGGTGAAAGCATGCTCCACGATGTTGTTGAGCACTTCGGCGAGGACGATCAGCACGTCGTCCATTCCCTCCGTCTCGGTCGGGTCCGCGCACCCCAGAGCCTCGACCGCCCGCAGCTGGCTGCGCACTTCCTCGGAGGTGCCCCGGAACCTGCGACGCAGCAACGGGCCATCCGCACAGCAAGGCGTAGCTGCCATCATGCGGCATCCTGCCCGGCGGCGGCCCAGGGCAATCTGTCGTGCATCACGAAGACGGTATCCATCCGGGTCAGTTTCAGGACCTTGGTGACGATCGCGCCGCAACGCGCCAGTTCCAGTCGCCGCCCCTGACCCAGCATTTTCATGCTGGCCACGAGGGCGCCGAGGCCGCTGCTGTCGAGAAAGCCTACCTGCTCCATGTCCAACAGGATACGGCCGTCATGGTCGGCCACCGCGCTGCGCATCTGTTCCTTGAAGGCAAGCGCACCTGCGGCATCCAACCTTTGAACCTGAAGCGTAAGGGCCAGTATATCGCCCCGTTTTTCACGCGTGATCTGCATGACTGTCCTGCCCATCATTGGTGTTCGGGCATAGCGTCGCTGGTGCTTTGCCCCGTGCTTTGGCAAGCTAGGCCCAGTTTCTTACGAAAGGGTAACCGAGGCATGGAAAAGGTTGTCATCACCGGTGCGCGCCGCACGCCGATGGGCGGGTTCCAGGGGGCGCTGGGTGCGGCCACGGCGGCCGAACTGGGCGGTGCTGCGATTGCATCTGCCCTGACGGACGCGGGGCTGGACCCGTCGCGCGTGGACGAGGTCCTGATGGGGTGCGTCCTTCCCGCGGGCCAGGGACAGGCCCCCGCGCGTCAGGCCGGTTTTGCCGCGGGATTGCCCAAGGATGTGCCCGCCACGACCCTGAACAAGATGTGCGGATCGGGCATGAAGGCCGCGATGATCGCGCATGACCAGATCGCGCTGGGACAGACCGGTGTGATCGTTGCCGGTGGCATGGAGTCGATGACCAACGCGCCCTATCTGTTGCCGGGGATGCGCGGCGGGGCCCGGCTGGGCCATGGGGCGGCGGTCGATCACATGTTCCTCGACGGGTTGGAGGATGCCTACGACAAGGGGCGCCTGATGGGGACCTTCGCCGAGGATTGCGCCGAGGCCTATCAGTTCACGCGCGAAGCACAGGATGAATATGCCTTGCGGTCCCTGTCACGCGCGCAGCAGGCCATCGCGTCCGGCGGGTTCGACGCGGAGGTTGCGGCCTTCACCGTCACCGGGCGGCGCGTGGACACCACGGTCGCACAGGACGAACAGCCGGGCACGGCCCGGCCCGACAAGATCCCGCACCTGAAACCTGCGTTCCGCAAGGATGGCACGGTGACGGCGGCCAATTCGTCCTCCATCAGCGATGGGGCGGCGGCGCTGATCCTCGCTTCGGGTTCGGTCGCCGAGGCAGAGGGACTGCCGGTGCGCGCCCATATCCTCGGCCATGCCTCCCACGCGCAGGAGCCGGGCCTGTTCACCACCGCCCCCGTGCCCGCCGCGCGCAAGTTGTTGGACCGGCTGGGCTGGTCGGTCGAAGACGTCGACCTGTGGGAAGTGAACGAGGCGTTCGCCGTCGTGCCCATGGCCTTCATGCACGAGATGGGCCTGTCCCCCGACGTGGTGAACGTCAACGGCGGGGCCTGTGCGCTGGGCCATCCGATCGGGGCGTCGGGCGCGCGGATTATGGTGACCCTGTTGCATGCGCTGGAGGCACGAGGCCTCAGGCGCGGCATCGCGGCGATCTGCATCGGCGGCGGCGAAGGCACGGCCATCGCGATCGAAAGGGCGTGATCATGACGACGAACAACCGCTTGGATTACGACGCACTATCCGGAACCGTCGCCGCCCTTACCGAAGGGGAGGACGACACGGTCTCCCTGATGGCGACTGTCGCCTGCGAGGTTCACCATGCCGACGATCGTTTCGACTGGACCGGGTTCTACCGTGTCGTGGCGCCCGAACTGCTCAAGATCGGGCCATATCAGGGCGGGCATGGATGTCTGGTAATCCCGTTCTCGCGCGGGGTCTGCGGCGCGGCGGCGCGCACAGGGCAGGTCCAGCTTGTCCCGGATGTCGAGGCCTTTCCCGGCCATATCGCCTGCGCGTCCTCCACCCGGTCCGAACTGGTCCTGCCGGTGTTCGATGCATCGGGGGCCGTGATCGCGGTGTTCGACATCGACAGCAACCAACCCGACGCCTTCACCCAAGCGGACGCCGACCATCTTTCGCGCATACTGGCTGGGGTCTTCTCCAGATGAGCTATCTGCGGGACTTGATGCAGACACATGCGCGCACCGGGCGTCTCGATTGGATCGGGCTGCGTCCTGCCCGTCGCGAGGACATGTCGGAGGTCGGGGATGCCATGGTGAGCGAGGGCGGCTTGAACGGCGACCACGGGCGACCCGGCAAGCGGGCCGTCACCCTGATCCAGGCTGAACATCTGCCGGTGATCGCCGCGCTTTGCGACGGCGAGGTCACCCCCGCCGCACTGCGCCGGAACCTGCTGGTTTCCGGCGTCAACCTTGCGGCCCTGCGGGGACGGAACATCAGGATCGGGGATGCGCGCCTGACGCTTACCGGTCCGTGCGCGCCCTGTTCGCGGATGGAGGAAACGCTTGGGACCGGCGGTTATTCCGCCGTGCGCCATCACGGCGGATGGTGCGCCAGTGTCGAAGAGCCCGGCCGCATCGCGCTTGGCGATGACGTGGTGCCCCTGTGACCGACGACATGCGCGTGGCCACATCCGCCGACCGCCCCGCCATTGTCGCGCTTCACCTTGCGTCGTGGCAATCGACCTACGGGATCGAACTGTCGGACGCGGTGCTGCGCGATGTCCTGCCGGGCTACCTGTCGGACAAATGGGCTGCCCGATCATTCGGGTCGGATCAGATCACCCTGCTTGCCTTCGATGGCGACAGGCTGGCCGGGTTCGTCTGTGCCCTGACCGATCGACCGATCCCGTTAATCGACAACCTGCATGTGGCACCGCCCCTGCGTGGTGGCGGGCTGGGCGCGCGGTTGCTCAAGGGGGTGAACGCTGCCTTGGCGGAACGGGGCTTTCGGCGCAGCGACCTGACGGTCCTTTCCCGCAACACGCGCGCCTATGCATTCTACCTTGCGCAAGGCGGCGAGGATGAGGGCGAGGAGGAGGACATGCTTGTCGGCACGCCGGTGCGGGTGCGCCGGATCGGGTTCGATCTGACCTGATCGGTGAGGTTGGATCACAGGGCAGGGTCGCGGGCGTCAAGCGGCCTTCAAACCGGGTCGCGAATGCGCTAGGCGGGCGCAAACGCACCGGGACCGGATATCATGAAATTCACGCTTTCCTGGCTGAAACGCCATCTCGACACCACAGCCACGGTCGATGCCATCGCCGAGGCGCTGACCGATCTGGGCCTTGAGGTCGAGGGGATCGAGGATCGCGCCGCGCGCCTGCACGACTTTACCCTGGGCTATGTCGAAAGCGCCGAAAAGCACCCCGACGCCGACCGCCTGCGTGTCTGTCAGGTGCAGACCGACGAGGGCCTGAAGCAGATCATCTGCGGCGCGCCCAACGCGCGCGCGGGCATCACCGTCGTCATCGCCAAACCCGGCGTCTACGTGCCCGGCATCGACACCACCATCGGTGTCGGCAAGATCCGCGGGATCGAGTCGTTCGGCATGATGGCGTCGGAGCGGGAGCTGGAGCTGTCGGAGGAACACGACGGCATCATCGAACTGCCCTCGGGCGAGGTCGGGCAGCGGTTTACCGACTGGCTGGCCGAACATGACCCGGCCAAGGTCGACCCCGTGATCGAGATCGCGATCACCCCCAACCGCCCTGACGCGCTGGGCGTGCGCGGCATCGCGCGCGATCTGGCGGCGCGGGGGCTGGGCACGTTGTTGCCGCTGGACACCCCGGTGATCGACGGAACCTTCGATTGCCCGACGGGCGTGACCATCGCGGACGACACGACCGACGGTTGCCCGGTCTTTGCCCTGCGCCTGATCCGGGGTGTCAGGAACGGCCCCAGCCCCGAGTGGTTGCAGGATCAGTTGCGCGCCATCGGCCTGCGCCCCATCAGCTTCCTCGTGGATGTGACGAACTGGTTCACCTACGACCTGAACCGGCCGCTGCACGTCTTCGATGCAGACGTGGTGCAAGGTGATCTGCGGGTCTATCGCGCCGCGGGCGGCGAGACGATCACGGCACTGGACGACAAGACCTATACCCTGCCCGAAGGTGCCATGGTGATCGGCGATACCGCCGGCCCCGAAAGCATTGCAGGCATCATGGGGGGCGCACATAGCGGCGTCACCGAAAACACGGTCAACGTTTTGGTCGAAAGCGCCTTCTGGGACAATGTCCAGATCGCGCTGACGGGGCGTGCGCTCAAGATCAACTCCGACGCGCGCTATCGGTTCGAGCGGGGGATCGACCCGGCCTTCACCCTGCCGGGGCTGGATCATGCCACGGCGATGATCCTGGAACACGCGGGCGGCGAGGCGTCGCGCCCGGTGATCGCGGGGGCCGTGCCGGACGTGTCGCGGGCCTATCGCCTCGACACCGCCCGCGTCGAAAGCCTCGTCGGCATGTCGATCCCGGCCGAGACGCAGCGCGCGACCCTGACGGCGCTCGGCTTCGTGCTGGACGGCGATATGGCGCATGTGCCGTCCTGGCGCCCCGATGTTCTGGGCCAGGCAGACCTGGTCGAGGAGGTCGCGCGGATCGCCTCGCTGACCAAGTTGGAGGGGCGGCCGATGACGCGGCCCGCGCGGGTTCTGCGCCCGGTCCTGACACCGATGCAAAAGCGGGAGCGTTCGGCCCGTCGCACGGCGGCCAGCCTCGGGTATGACGAATGCGTCACCTATTCCTTCATCGACCGCGCCGCGGCGGCCCTGTTCGGGGGCGGGACGGAGGAAACGCGTCTGGAAAACCCGATCTCGTCCGACATGTCGCACCTGCGGCCCGCGCTTCTGCCCGGTCTCATGCAGGCAGCGGCGCGCAATCAGGCGCGCGGGTTCGCCGACATGGCCTTGTTCGAGATCGGCACAGCCTTCGACGGAGGAGAGCCGGGTGAACAACACCTGCAGCTGTCCGGCCTGCTGATCGGGCATTCCGGGCCAAAGAGCGTTCACGGCGATCGGCGTGCGGTTGATGTCTTCGACGCCCGCGCCGATGCAGAGGCCGTTCTGGCCGCCATCGGGGCACCGGCAAAGGCGCAAATCATGCGCGGCGCGTCCGATTGGTGGCACCCCGGTCGGTCGGGCAGGATCTGTCTTGGTCCGAAGAAGGTGATGGCCGAATTCGGTGAGATCCATCCAAAAGTTCTCAAGGCACTGGGCGTCAAGGGGCCCGCTGTCGGTTTCACCGTCTGGCCGGCAGAGGTGCCGTTCCCGAAATCCTCGGGTGCATCCCGCGGGGCGCTGACCCTGTCCGACCTGCAGGCCGTGGAACGGGATTTCGCCTTCGTGGTCGATGCCGATGTGGAGGCGCAGAAGCTGATCCAGGCGGCGCAGGGGGCCGACAAGGCCCTGATCACCGAGGTGCGCGTGTTCGACGAATTCGTCGGCGGATCCCTTGGCGAAGGGCGCAAGTCGCTGGCGCTGACCGTGCGTCTGCAACCGACGGACAAGACCCTGACCGACAAGGATATCGAGGCGGTCGCGGCCAAGGTCGTCGACAAGGTCACCAAGGCCACGGGCGGCGAATTGCGCGGCTAAGCCCCTTGCCCGACCATCACCGCCCCGGTCGATCGGGGCGGTGGAACCGCGTGTTCCACGTCTGAGGAGAAACCCCCGTGCCCATCCTGGACTGGACCGCGCTGGCCAAGGAATTCGTAACCCTTCTGGTGGTGATCGACCCGGTCGGGTCGATCCCGGTGTTCCTGTTCGCGGTGCAGGATGTCCCCCGCGCGCTGCATCGCAAGTTCGCCCTGCGCGCCGTCGCGATCTCTGCGCTCGTCCTGCTGGCCTTCCTCGTGGGCGGGCAACTCCTGCTGGAGACGCTGGGGCTGCGGCTCGGGTCCTTCCAGATCGCGGGCGGGGTCATCCTGTTCCTGTTCGCCATGACGATGATCTTCGGCGATTCCAAACCCGCGCGGGAGATCGAGGAGGCGGAGCGGGACCACCTTGCCGGGGCGGTCTTCCCCCTCGCCATGCCGTCGATCGCATCGCCCGGCGCCATGCTGGCGATCGTGATCCTGACGGACAACCACACGGAAACCATCGGATCGCAGGCCGTGACAGCGACGCTTCTGCTTTTGGTGTTGGGCCTGACGCTGGTGTTGCTGCTGGCGGCGAGCTTCGTGCACCGGGTGATCGGCAATACCGGGGCCAGCGTCATCAGCCGCATGATGGGGATCGTCCTGGCGACCATCGCCGTCGATTCCATCCTCGGCGGGTTCGACGCGCTTGGCGTGCTGGAGGTGGAGCCAGCGGCCATCGACAGCCCGCTGGCGCAGTAAAGCCGCGCGACGGCCTTGCGCTGCCGTCAGATGATCTCATCCTCGTCGAACAGCGGATCGTCCGCCATCTGCGCGGTCAGCCCGTCGATGGTGTCTTCGGCCCGCGCGACCGAGGCGACACGCCCGAGGTGGAACACCGCGTCCCCTTCATTCACGACAGGCATGACGGCGCGTCCCACGATGATGCCGTCGAAGGGGGCGATGATGTCCCGCTCTTCCTGCCCGAAGGGGTCGGCGACGGCGGCAAGGACCGTGCCTTCGGTCACCACGTCGCCATCCGCCTTGTAGGTGCGCAACAGCCCGCCTGACGGCGCGCGCAGCCATTTCGACGAGGTGCAGATCTGCGGCGCCGTGGTCGCCGCCGCGATGCCCCGCCCCCCGATCATCCCCTTGTAGCGCAGCACCCGCAGGATGCCCGCGACACCCGCGCGGACGGAGTATTCGTCGAACCGCAGCCCCTCACCTGCCTCGTAGAGCAGGACGTCGCGCCCGATATCCTTGGCCGCGCCCCGCAAGCTGCCGTCGCGCAGGGCCGATTGCAGGATCACGGGCGCGCCGAACACCTGTGCAAGGTCCAGCGTCACCGGATCGTCGGGCGAGATGCGGATCTGCGGCAGGTTGGTGCGGTGGATCGCCGCCGAATGCAGGTCGATGCCAAGGTCCGAGCGGGCCACGATCTCGGTCAGGAACAACTGCGCAAGACGCGAGCCGAGCGATCCGCCAGCGGAGCCCGGAAAACAGCGGTTCAGGTCGCGCCGGTCGGGCAGGTAGCGCGAATGGTTCATGAACCCGAAGGCGTTGACGATCGGGATCACGATCAGGGTGCCGCGCACCGATTTCAGCGATGGCGTGCGCAGCAGGCGTCGCACGATCTCCACCCCGATGACCTCATCGCCGTGAATGCCCGCGCTGACGAACACGACGGGCCCGTCGCGCCGCCCATGGATCACGCGCACAGACATCGACACGGGCGTATGGTCCGACAGGTGGCTGACCGGCAGGTCGATGGTCTTGCGCGTGCCCGCCGTGACGGTCTTGCCGCCGATCTCGAACGGTGCGCGCGGCATCAGCCCTTGCCCTTGGTCCGGGTGGCGTTGGGCTTGGCGTTCTTTTCGAGGTATTCGATGATCTTGCCCGCGATATCGAGGCCGGTGGCCTTTTCGACGCCCTCGAGGCCGGGCGAGGAGTTCACCTCCATCACCACCGGCCCGTGGTTGGCCCGCAGCATGTCGACCCCGCAGCAGTTCAGGCCCATCGCCTTGGCCGCGCGCACGGCCGTCGAGCGTTCCTCCGGGGACAGCTTGATCACGTTCGCCGACCCGCCGCGGTGCAGGTTGGAACGGAATTCCCCCTCGGCTCCGGTGCGCTTCATCGCGGCGATGACCTTGCCGCCGACCACGATGGCACGGATGTCGGTGCCGCCCGCTTCCTTGATGAATTCCTGCACCAGGATGTTGGTGTTGGTCGCGCGGAACGCCTCGATCACCGACTTGGCGGAACGGTCGGTATCGGCCAGCACCACGCCCAGGCCCTGCGTCCCTTCCAGAAGCTTGATGACCACCGGCGTGCCGCCTGCAAGGGCGACGACTTCGTCGGCGACCTTGGGGTCATGGGCAAAGGTGGTGACGGGCAGGCCGATGCCGTCCCGCGCCAGCAGCTGCATGGAGCGCAGCTTGTCGCGCGACCGCCCGATGGCGACGCTTTCGTTCAGGGGGTAGACGCCCATCATCTCGAACTGTCGCAACACGGCGGTGCCGTAGAAGGTGACGCTGGCACCGATGCGCGGGATGACGGCATCGAACCCTTCCAGTTTTTCACCGTTGTAGAAGATCTCGGGGCGCCGCGACGCGATGTTCATGTAGCAGCGCAGGGTGTTGATGATGTGCATTTCGTGGCCGCGCGCTTCGGCGGCTTCCTTCAGGCGCTGGTGGGAATAGAGCCCGGCATTGCGGGCGAGCATGGCGATTTTCATTGGATGGCCTTTCCGCGCCGTGTCGGCGCTTGGGTCGGGTCTTTCTTCAGCCGCGTCCGCCGGGTGTGCACGGCGACGTTATGCGCGCTCAGCGCGGTGCGCCCGACGATGATCGGGCTGCGCATGTTGGTGCGGTCCGTCAGCGACAGGTCGATCCGCCAGCGGTGCCCCGCGATCAGCAGGTCGGTGCGGATGACGATCCGGTCCTCGGGCACGCCGCTGGTGTTCTTGATATCGCGCCGCTCGTGTATGGGCTGTTCATGGGTGACGCCGCTGCGGGCGCCCGGATGACGCACGCGGAAGCGGACCCACGCCGCGCCGTCGCGGGTGAAGGTCTCGATCCGCGTGGCATGCAGGGCCGAGGTGCGGGCGCCGGTGTCGATCTTGGCGGGAATGTTGTCCAGATCGAGGTCAGGCAGGCTGATCCGCTCCATCCAGCCGACGATGATGATGTCTTTGGGTTTCGACACGGTGCAGGCAATCCCCCGGCGATGTCCGGTCCGCGATCCTAGCGCCATGTGCGCGGCATTGGGAAGCGCGAACCCGCCTGCCGTCGGGGGATGCCTTGGGCGTATCTCAGCCCCGGAGGTCAGTCATAGACGCGCTGGTCGTCGATCACCTTGCCATCGTTCGGCAGGCTGTCCACCCGCGTGACGGTCCCGCGCAGCTTCAGGCAGGAGGTGACGGAGGCGGCCCAGTCCTCCGGGTCGCCGCCGTCGGCCTCGATCGCGACGGTCATGGCGTCCTGTTCGCCCTCGCGGGTGACGGTGACGCGGGCGGCGCGGATCTCGGGGTGCGCGGCGACGAGGTCCGCGACCTGTTCGGGGCGCACGAACATTCCCTTGATCTTGGCGGTCTGGTCGGCGCGGCCCATCCATCCCCTGATGCGCGTGTTGGTCCGCCCGCAGGGCGATTGCCCCGGCAGGATCGCCGACAGGTCGCCGGTGGCAAAGCGGATCAGGGGGTAGTCGGGGTTCAGCGAGGTGACGACGACCTCACCCACCTCGCCGTCGGCTACCGGATCGCCCGTGCCGGGGCGCACGATTTCGACAATGACGCCTTCGTCGAGGATCATCCCCTCCGGCGGGGTCAGGGGAGAAGAGGGATCGGGGCTTTCATAGGCGATGTTGCCCAGATCGGCGGTGGCATAGCATTGCAGGCACGCAATGCCCCGGTCGGCGTATTCGGCCCGCAGGCTGGGGAACAGCGCACCACCCCCCACCGCCGCGCGGGTGATGCCCAGCGTCACGCCCATCTCCTCTGCGCGGTCGAGAATGACCTTGAGGTAATCCGGCGTGCCCGCGTAGGCGGTTGTGCCGACATCGCGGGCGGCGCGCACCTGCAGGTCGGTCTGCCCCGTCCCGGCGGGCAACACGACGGCCCCGACGGCGCGCGCACCACTTTCGAAGATCATGCCGGCGGGGGTCAGGTGATAGCCGAAGCAGTTCTGCACGATGTCCGTGGTGCCGATGCCGCAGGCATGCAGGAACCGCCCCATGCGCCACCAGTCATGGGTGACGCCGCCGGGTTCATAGATGGGGCCGGGGCTTTGGAAGATGTGGGCGACGTTCGAGACGCGGATGCCGCCGAAGGGGCGCTGCGCGGCCTGCCACTCCGACAATTGCGATTTGCGCAGCACCGGCAGGCGGGCAAGGTCGGCCAGCGATGTCACGTCACCGGGGGCAAGGCAGTTGCCCTGATCGGCCGTCACCTGTGTCAGCTGCGCGCGCAGGGCATCCAGTTGCGCGGCTTCGCGGGCGTCTGCGCTGCGTGTTTCCAGATCGTCGTAATGGCTCATGATAGTCCCCAGTGGTGTCGGGCGCCGTCGAATGACGGTCCGTGAAAGCAGGGCACGCCCGCGGCCTCGATTTCGGCAATGCAGGCGGCATCGTCGGCGCCGACGCCGGGCGCAGGTTCGCGCAGGGCGACGCCCTTGATGCGACCGGGATGCCGGCGGATCGCATCGCGGTACACGAACGCGTCCTTCTGGCCGGAATCGCCCATCAAGTAGGCGGGCAATGTCGGATTGGCGGCCAGAATCTCGTCGATGGCCGCACCCTTGTGTGTGCCATGACTCTTGCCGACGCCCTCGGCGGTGATGCCCAGATCGCGCAGGAACATCGGCCCGCGCGGCAGGTCGTGGCGCATGAACAGCGCGTCGAGGAAATGATGCAGGTTCCAGGGTGAGGACGAGACGTAGAAGACCGGGTTCTGCCCTCCGTCCACCATCTGTGCCATCAGGGCCTTGGCGTCGCCGTGCACATCCCGCGTCAGGGCGCTTCCGGTGAAGGTCGTCCAGAGGTTGCGCGCCAGCGAATGGGCGCCGGTCTCGATCATCGTGTCGTCGATGTCCGAAATGACCATATGCGTCGCCTCCGGCCCCGGCACACGGGCCGGAAAGGGAACGGCCGAGCCATCCTGCCCGGCGATATGCACCGGCACGTCGGTCCAGCCGGGCTCGGCCTCTCGGGCGACGGTCAGGCGGATGTAGCCTTCGGGGTCGCTGACGGCGGTGGCCTCTCCGCCAGTCACCTTCACGTCCGCGACCTCGTCTGTCACGAACAGCGATACCATCTGTCGAAGGTTCGTCCATTTCGATTGCAGCGCACTGGGCGTCGATCGGCGCAGATGCGACAGGACGCGTCCGCGCAGCACGATCCCGTCCGGAGAGGCATAGCCGAAATACGCCTCGAGGACCGGTGCGCTGTCATCGCGGTTTCCGATCCGTTCCAACAGGCCTTCGATCCGGCGGGCAACGGGCAGGGCGAGGGACGTCAGACGGCTGGTCATCGAGGGCTCCTTTCGGGGGTAGGGACGACCAAACGCCCACCCCCGTTCCCCGGGTCCGACCAAACCTGCGGGACAGGGGCCGCGCGCGTCTTCGCCCGGCCCGAAATGCATCCTGTGATCCGTCCCGTCATGCGGCCCCCAACGGATAGGACGCCAGCGTGTCGTATTGCGGTCCCTGCGGCGTCAGGACGGACGACCACAGGATCGCCGCGCCAGCGGGCGCCGCGGCAACTTCGGGTGGCCCGAGCCGGGCCAGCGCACCGGGCAGGCGGGTCATGTCCGCGGGCGCGGTCGCGCCGAAACGCGCGAGCGTCACATGCGGTCGGAACCGGTCACGGGGCAGGTCGATGCCCGCCCGCCGCGCCGCGCCGCGCACCTGATCGCGCAGGGCCACCAGCCCGGCATCTGCCGACAGGTCCAGCCCGGCGGCGCGCGGCCTGTCCGCGCCGAGCAGCGCCCAGGTCATCGGAATCAGCGTTGCGCGGGGCAGGGGGCGGCTGTCCAATTCCTCGTGCAGGGCCTCCAGACGCGCCTCCGGCTGATCGTCGAGGAAGGCCAGCGTGACATGCAGATCGTCGGCCTCCACCGTGCGTCCGCCGGGCAGGCGGGCCTGCGCACGCATCATGGGGCCGATCCAGCCCTCCGGCACGGGCAGGCCGACGAAGGCCCTCATGCGCGTCCCTCGAACGCCGCGCGCACTCCCGCGATGTCGATCTTGATCATCCCAAGCATCGCGTCGAATGCCCGTTTGGCGGCGGCGCGGTCCGGGTCGCAGGTCATCGCCCAAAGGTCCGCAGGCGCGATCTGCCAGCGCACGCCGAACCGGTCGATCAGCCATCCGCAGGCCTGCGGCGCGCCCCCATCGCACAGAGCAGCCCACAAGCGGTCTGTCTCGGCCTGATCATCGGTCTGCACGACGATCGACGTCTCTTCGCCCAGCCGGTTGCGCGGCCCGCCGTTCAGCGCCTGATAGGGCGTGCCCATCAATTCGAACGCGACGGCTGCGGGCGCGTCGCCCTCGCCCGGCATGGTCATCGTGATCCGGCTGTCGGGGAGCAGGTCACACCAGAAAGCGGCGGCCTCGTGCCCGTTGTTGTCAGCGAACCAGAGGCATGTGGCAACGCGGCTCACGACAGCCACCGCTTGCGGCGGCGGTAGCTGCGGACATCGCGGAACGATTTGCGCCCCTCGTCCCCCATCCCGAGGTAGAATTCCTTGACGTCCGGGTTTTCCCGCAATTCCTTGGCGGGACCATCCATCACCACGCGGCCCGACTCCAGGATGTAGCCGTAGTGGGCAAAGCGAAGGGCGACGTTGGTGTTCTGCTCCGCCAACAGGAAGGACACGCCCTGTTCCTCGTTGAGGGATTTGACGATGCCGAAGATCTCCTCGACCAACTGCGGCGCCAGACCCATCGACGGCTCATCGAGAAGGATCATCTCGGGGCGGGCCATCATTGCCCGACCGATGGCGCACATCTGCTGCTCTCCGCCCGAGGTATAGCCCGCCTGGCTGCCGCGCCGTTCGCGCAGGCGCGGGAAATAGTTGTAGACCATCTCCAGATCGTCCTTGATCGCCCGGCTGCCGTCGCGCCGGGTGTAGGACCCGGTCAACAGGTTCTCCTCCACTGTCAGATGCTCGAAACAATGGCGTCCTTCCATCACCTGGATGACGCCCCTGTTCACCAGTTCGGCAGGCGTCAATTCCTGAATGCGCTCACCCTTGTAGAGGATGCTGCCCTTGGTGACGTCCCCCCGTTCGGACCGCAGAAGGTTGGAGATCGACTTCAGGGTCGTCGACTTGCCCGCCCCGTTGCCGCCAAGCAGGGCCGTGATGCCGCCTTTGGGAAC
This sequence comes from Jannaschia sp. 2305UL9-9, assembly GCF_041403465.1. Lineage (NCBI taxonomy): Bacteria > Pseudomonadati > Pseudomonadota > Alphaproteobacteria > Rhodobacterales > Roseobacteraceae > Jannaschia > Jannaschia sp. 2305UL9-9. The sequence continues at coordinate 135,609 of NZ_JBGEHM010000005.1, read as the reverse complement.
GGCAAGGGACACCCCCTTCAGCACAAGGATGACGTGATTGTAGATCACCTCGATATTGTTGACCTCGAGCAGGGTCTCGCCCTGGGGTTCGGTCGCCTTGGCGTCGGGCGCGGGGGCTGTGTCGAGCATCGGATCCTCCTCAGGACGTCAGAGTGCGTGCGCCAGCGACAGCAGGTCTGCGTCGCTGGGCCAGTTGATGGGACCGGCCTGACCGGCGCTGCGGCCGTGGTCGAACAGGGTGGCGGTCAGACAGGTGTCGAAGCCGCCGCTGTCGGTTCGACCATCGCGCGGACAGGTGCCACGGCATCCGGGACGCCGGGCGCGGGACGTCGCAGGCGGATTTCAGCGGGGTCTGACCCGGAATGAGAAGCGCTTGCAGCATCGGAAAGCTCGGCTCACGGAAGTGCCTGCCCCCCATGGGGGGCTGGGGGGCAGGCGGGTGTCACATCAACCGCAGGCGGGCGTGATGTTGTTCTCGGATGCGTAGGCGCCGCTGTCCTCGGCGATCAGCGGATCGATCACGGCACGGTCACTTTCGATCCAGTCGGTGATGATGTTCCACTCGCCGGCGGCGGCATCCCACTGCTGGACCTTGGCCTGGCCGGACCCGCCGTGGTTCTCGCACGACACGCTGAAGGCCGGACCGAAGTTCGGCATGCCGAGGCTTTCCATCAGCGCCTCGTCGATGACCAGTGCCTCCATCCCGTCGCGCATCATCGCGGGGGTGATGTCCATCTCGCCGTGGATTTCCTGCGCCTTCTTGGTCGCCTCGGCGGCGAGCATGGCGGCATAGAAGCCACGGTTGTAGAGGACGCTGCCGACCTGATCGCCGTTGCCGGCGGCAAGGCCCGCGTCGATCACGTGTTCGGTCAGGTCCGCGTAGATCGGGAAATCGGTGCCGACGTTGTGCATGGCCAACGACTTGTAGCCATCGGCGGCGTCGCCGACCGGCAGCACGTCATTCTCGGACCCGGCCCACCAGTTCCCGATGAAGTTCTCCATCGGGAACCGGATGTTCGCGGCTTCCTGGATGGCGACCTGGTTCATCACGCCCCAGCCCCACATCACGACGTAATCGGGACGTTCGCGGCGGATCTGCAGCCATTGGGATTTCTGCTCCTGCCCCGGATGGTCGACCGCCAGAAGGCTCAGATCGAAGCCGTGCTTTGCCGACAGCTCCTCCAACGTGCGGATCGGTTCCTTGCCGTAGGCCGAGTTGTGGTAGACCAGCGCGATGGTCTTGCCCGACAGGTCACCGCCGTTTTCTTCCAGCAGGTGATTCACCGCGATGGATGCCCCATCCCAGTAGTTCGCCGGATAGTTGAAGACGTTGTTGAAGACCGAACCATCCGCGGCCGAGGTCCGGCCATAGCCCATCGTGTGCAGCGGAATGCCGTCGGCAGCGGTCTTGGGGATCAGCTGATAGGTGATGCCGGTGGACAGCGGCTGATACACGAGGGCGCCTTCGCCCTTGGTGCTTTCGTAGCATTCCACGCCCTTTTCGGTGTTGTATCCCGTCTCGCATTCCAGAACGCGCGTCATGACACCGTTGATGCCGCCATCGCGTTCGTTCAGCAGCGTGAAATAATCCGCATAGCCATCCGCAAACGGAATGCCGCCCGCGGCATAGGGGCCGGTGCGATAGGACAGGCTGGGGTAGACAAGGTCAGCCATGGCCGGGGCCGCGGCACAGATCGCCGCGATCGTCAGAGTTCCAAGTTTCATCGGTAGTTCCTCCCTAGGGTATTCCGATCTTTTCGTCTGGCAGGGCATTGCCCCGCCGCCTCCCATGGCCCCGCCATCAATGGGGGAAGGGCCACAATCTCAGCTTTTCCTTGGTCAGGCGCCACAATTGCGCGAGGCCATGAGGCTCGACCACGAGGAAGAAGATGATCAGCGCACCGACGATCACGAGGTTCAGATGCGCGACGATGTCCGTGGGCCAGCCCAGCAGGTCGACGCCCACCAGCTTCAGGACGACCGGTAGCAGGACAAGGAACGCCGCACCCGCGAAGCTGCCGAAGATGGAGCCGAGGCCCCCGATGATGATCATGAACAGCACGAGGAACGACTTCTGGATGCCGAAGACCTCGCCCACCTCGACGGCACCGAGGTAGACCGTGAAGAACAGCGCCCCCGAGATGCCGACGAAAAAGGACGATACGGCAAAGGCGGTCAACTTGGCGCGCAGCGGGTTCACCCCGATGATCTCGGCCGCGATGTCCATGTCGCGGATCGCCATCCATTGCCGCCCCACCGTGCCGCGCGTCAGGTTGCGGGCCACCCAGGCCAGGACCACGACGAAGATCAGGCAGAACATGTATTGTGCCCAGGCCTGCGTGTTCGGGCCGGTCACGATGATGCCGAAGACCTCGCGCTCGGGCGCGTTGATCTGACCCGAGGCGGAGTAGTTGTAGAACCAGCCGACCTTGTTGAAGAGCCACACGAGGAAGAACTGCGCGGCCAGTGTCGCGACCGCGAGGTAGAACCCCTTGATCCGCAGGCTGGGCAATCCGAAGGCCGCGCCGACGATGGCCGTCACCATCCCCGACAGGATCGTGACCGTGAACATATCCATCCACGGGAAGGCCGTCATCAACTTGTAGGACGCATAGGCCCCGACGGCCATGAACCCGCCCGTGCCAAGGCTGACCTGACCACAATAGCCGGTCAGGATGTTCAGGCCGAGCGCCGCGATGGCATAGATCAGGAACGGCACGAGGAAAGAGGACGCCCAGTAGTCGCTGATGAGAAAGGGAATCACCAGCGCCCCGATGCCAAGGATGACATAGTATCCCCAGCGGTCGAACCTGATCGGAAATGTCTGGTTGTCCTTGGCATAGGACGTCTTGAAGTCGCCTGCCTCGCGATAGAGCATTATCCGGCCCTCCCATCAGAATGGACCGCGGGGGCGAAAGGGCCCTGCCGCGTCTTGCGTGTGTGTATTGTTGGTTCGTGGATCGGCGCAGGGCCGTGGGAACGGCGATCCGTCCGTGCGTCCTGACGGGGGTGTCGTTCGTGGCGATCGTTCCCGGAAGGATCGCGCGTCAGAGACGCCGCAGGACCGATGCCGCTGCCGTATTGATCCGCGCCAGGCGGTCCACACCGATGGCGGAATAAAGCGATCGAAGCGAGATGATCAACGCCAGCAGGGCAAGGATCGTCCAGTCGGGGCGCCCGGTGGCCACGACGACGGCGTGCAGGTCCGTCAGAACCTCGGGCGACGCCGTGGGGGCGATCGACCGCGCCAGTGCGGTTACGGCCTGTTCCAGTTGATCCTGTCGGGAAAATTCCTTCCAGCCAAAGAACAGCGCCACAGCGGCCCAAGCCGCGCAGACGGCCAGATGGCCGACGGCGGGTTCCGTCTTCTTGCATTGGTTTCCGGACGTCTGGAACATCGTGCCACCTGTGCGATACGGACACAGTGTTGCACGCAATTCTGACGTTGGCCGGGCGATTGCGGGGCGACATCTTGTTCGGTCCGCCCGGAATCGTCCGGCGGCCCCGAACGACGCGGGTCGCCGGCACCCCGGTCCGGTCAGACCCGTTCAATGATCTTCTCCCCGAACAGGCCCTGCGGGCGGAACACGAGGAAGATCAGGGCCAGGACATAGGCGAACCAGTTCTCCGTCGCGCCGCCAAGATAGGGGGCCCCAATGGCGAATTCGAACAGCTTCTCACCGACCCCGATGATCAGCCCGCCCACGATGGCGCCCGGGATCGACGTGAAGCCGCCGAGCATCAGCACCGGCAGGGCCTTGAGTGCGATCAGCGAGAGCGAGAACTGAACCCCCGACTTTGCGCCCCACATGATACCCGCGACAAGGGCGACGAAACCCGCGATCGACCAGACCAGCACCCAGATGAAGTTCAGCGAGATGCCGACCGACAGGGCGGCCTGGTGATCGTCTGCCACGGCGCGCAGGGCGCGGCCCTGCTTGGTATATTGCGAAAAGGCCACCAGTCCCACGACCAGCAAGGCCGCGATGACCGTTGCCACGATATCGAGCCGGTCGATGAAGAAACCGTAGAACCCGTCGCCGCCAAGGAAGGCCGTGTTGTCCTCGATCCAGATTGAGGCACCCTGCGGCAGGCCCACATCCAGTTTCTTGATCTCGGCCCCCCACATCAAGTCCGCGACACCTTCGAGGAAATACGCAAGCCCGATGGTCGCCATGAACAGGATGATCGGCTCCTGGTTGACGAGGTGACGAAAGATGTAGCGGTTCACCAGCCACGCGAAGACCGCCATCACCACCACGGTCAGCAGGATCGCGGCAAGGGCCGGAACCTCCCAGCCGAAGTGGTGGACGTTGGTTCCGAAAGTCGCGTTGATCAGATGCGCAAAGGGCACCTGTCCGTTCTGAATGCCGACCAGCGTCATCGCCGCGAACAGCGCCATGACCCCTTGGGCATAGTTGAAGATGCCGGACGCCTTGAAGATCAGGACGAAGCCAAGCGCCACCAGCGCATACATCACCCCGGCCATCAGCCCGTTGAGCGAGACTTCGATCGCGAAGAGAAGTTGATCAGGCATGTCTCGGTCTCCGTGGTATGACGTGTGTGCGCGGGAACGGCATCAGGGCCGCCCCAGCCAAGGCGCCTGGCCGTATGGCGCCTGCCGTTTGCAATGCGGGTTCAGCTTTCAAGGTCTGTTTCCCGTGCGGTCAGTCCGCTGTCGTCCAGGACAACTTCCATCCGCGGCTCGCGCCAGAGATGCGATTGCCAGACGCCCGCAGAGATCTCGACGTAGGCCTGCCGCGCGGCCAATCGCGTGGCCAGATCGGCGGTGGCGCCGCGTGCGGTGCAACTGGATGGTGTCGTGATCAGAACCACCTCGCCCCCGCGCGCCCAGCCACCGTCTGTCCGCACCAGCCCCCGCACATCCGCAGGCGCGATATGTTCATAGGGGACAAGGCACCGCGCTTCGAACAGGGCCCAACCGCTGTCGGCCATTGCCGTGCCGGAGCAGAGAAGGCCCAGGACTACGGGCACGATCTTCTTCTGGCCGAAAATACCTCGGGGTCCGGGGCGGGGCCCCGGTGCGGCCCTTCGGCCTGCCCCACCGCGACGGGACAGCCCGCCGCCGCGCCACCTTCGGTTGCGGGACAGGTCAGTCATGGGCCACGCCCAGATAGGCATCGATCACGTCCTGGTTCTGGATCACCTCGGCGGGCGTGCCGTCACCGATCTTGCGGCCGTAATCCATCACGACGACCCGGTCGGAGATGTCCATGACCACGCCCATGTCATGTTCGATCAGGGCGATGGTGGTGCCGAACTCGTCGTTCACATCGAGAATGAAGCGGGACATGTCCTCCTTCTCCTCGACGTTCATGCCCGCCATCGGCTCATCGAGCAGCAGCAGCTTCGGCTCGGCGGCCAGTGCACGGGCCAGCTCCACGCGTTTCTTCAACCCGTAGGGCAGGCGGCCGACCGGCGTCTTGCGGATCGCCTGGATTTCCAGAAAGTCGATGACCCGCTCCACGGCGGCGCGGTTCTCGACCTCCTCGCGCTGTGCGCGGCCCCACCACATCGCTTGTGTCACGAGGTTCGAGGACATGTAGGCAAGCCGTCCGGTCATCACGTTGTCCAGAACGCTCATCCCCTCGAACAGGGCGATGTTCTGAAAGGTGCGTGCGATGCCCTGCTGGGCCACCTGGTAGGGCTTCATCGGCGGGCGCGGGGCGCCGCGAAACCAGACCTCGCCTTCCTGCGGGACGTAGAAGCCCGAGATGACGTTCAGCATCGACGACTTGCCTGCGCCGTTCGGCCCGATGATCGCCCGGATCTCGCCCTCGCGGATGTCGAAGGAGATGTTCTTGATCGCCTCGACCCCGCCGAAGCGCAGGGTGATGTTGCGCAGATCCAGAACGGTATCGCCGATGGTGCGGCCGTCGGGGGTGGTGAAGCTCTGGTCTAGCATTTTGCGCTCCTTCGCGGGGAAGCGATCCCGCAACAATAGTCTCTCATTGAATACGCCGAAGTAAACTACAGCTTCGCTCTTCGTATTGCCGTTTTGCAGCGATCGATCGACGATTTAAAAAATCGTCTGCGTTTCCACCCATCTGTAGTGGCCGGACATGTTTGAGTAAATAGTTCGCCCGAGAGAGCATCACTGATGCAACTTGTCCTAAGGTAAAATCTTTCGAAACAAACGGATAGCTTGATGAACGGAGAATTATAAACGGTTGTGTCACGCCAATAGACTGAGATCTGGAACTCATATGTAGAGCTAATGGTCTTCCAGCGACGACACCCGCTATTGTGTGGTCTTGCTCGGCGGAATGATCGAAGAAGTAGCCTGCTAGATGCGCGCAAACAAAACTATTCTCGACAAACTGCCACTCCTCTTCATTTAGCTCAAATTGCGCCGTCGCTTTTCCGGGAACACTCAGAGAGACTGCCATGAAAGGAGCAATGATAGCTAATTTAAACTGGCAAAAGCCGATCACTCCGCCGCCTCCAGCACCTTGGCCTTCACCGGCACGACCGTCGCGTCGCACATCTTGACCGTTGCCTTGATCTTCCCCTTGCGGCCGTCCTCGTAGGTGACTTCGGTCTCGGTATAGACCTCGTCCGCGCCGCCATAGAGGCCCTCGATCAGGTCGGCGTATTTCTCTTCGATCAGTCGGCGCTTCACCTTCTGGGTGCGCGTCATCTCCTCGTCGTCGGCGTCCAGCTGCTTGTGCAGCACGAGGAAGCGGTGGATCTGGCAGCCCGCCAGCATGTCATCCTCGGCGACCGACTTGTTCACGGTGTTCACGTGTTCGGTGATCGTGGCCAGTACGCGGGGGTGCTGCGCCAGTTCCTGATAGGACGCATAGGCGATGTTGTTGCGTTCGGCCCAGTTGCCCACGGCCGTCAGGTCGATGTTGATGAAGGCGACACAGCGGTCGCGGCCGTTGCCGAAGACCACCGCCTCGTAGATGTCGGGATAGAACTTGAGCTTGTTCTCCACGAACTTGGGCGCAAACAGCGCGCCGTCGGCCATCTTGCCGACGTCCTTGGCGCGGTCGATGATGCGCAGGTGGCCGGTGCCTTCCTCGATGAAGCCCGCGTCGCCGGTGGCGACCCAGCCCTCCGCATCCTTGGTGGAGGCGGTGGATTCGGGGTTCTTGAAGTATTCCTGGAACGTGCCGGGCGAGCGGTAGAACACCTCGCCCGATTCCGCGATGCGCAGTTCCACCCCCGGCGTGGGCGTGCCCACGGTGTCGGAGCGGACCTCGTTGTCGCGCTGCTGGGTGATGAAGACGGACGCCTCCGTCTGGCCATAGAGCTGTTTGAGGTTGATCCCGATGGAGCGGTAGAAATCGAACAGTTCAGGGCCGATCGCCTCGCCCGCCGTATAGCCGACGCGCACGCGGGACAGGCCGAGCGTGTTCTTCAACGGGCCGAACACCAGCAGTTCGTTGATGCGGTATTTCAGCCGGTCCATGAAGCCGACCTCCTCGCCATCCAGCAGGCGCGGGCCGACGGTCTTGGCGTGGGCCATGGCGCGGTCGAACAGGCCCTTCTTGAAGGCGCCCGCGTCCTCCATCCGGATCATGACGTTGGTCAGCTGTGTTTCGAACACGCGGGGCGGCGCGAAGTAGTAGGTCGGCCCGATCTCGCGCAGGTCGTGCATGATGGTGTGTTCGGATTCGGGGCAATTGACGCAGAAGCCGGTGACCATCGCCTGGCCGATCGAAAAGATGAAATCCCCGACCCAGGCCATCGGCAGATAGGCCAGAACCTCATCCGTCTGGCGCAGCCCGTCAAAGCCCGAGGACGCCTTCGATGTCTCGACGATGTTGTCGTGCGACAGGACCACGCCCTTGGGCTTGCCCGTGGTGCCGGAGGTATAGAGCATCACGCAGGTGGTCGCGCCCGTCTGCTGTGCGCGGCGGCGGTCCAACTCCGACCGGTCCGCCCCGCGGCCCTTCTCGCGCAGCGTTTCCATCGAACACATGGCGGAATGGTCGTATTTGCGCAGGCCACGGCCATCCAGATAGATGATATGACGCAACCCCTCGATCCGGTCGCGCACCTCCTCCACCTTGTCGACCTGTTCCTGATCGGCGGCGATCACGAACTTGGCGCTGCAATGGCCGAGGACGTAGGCGATCTCCTCCCCCACGGCATCGGCATAGAGCGGGACGGGGATGGCACCCGCGCATTGGGCGGCAACCATCGACATGTAAAGCTGCGGGCGGTTGCGGCCGATGACGGCCACGTGCTCTCCGATCTCGATGCCCTGGGCGATCAGGCCCAGCGCCATCTCCTCGATCTCGCGCCGGGCATCCGTCCAGGTCCATTCCTGCCAGATGCCGAACTCTTTTTCTCGGTAGGCAGGGGCCTGTCCGAAATCGCGGGCATTGCGCTCCAGAAACTCCGGAATGGTCCGTGCGGCGGTCTCGCTCATGTCGTGCTCCCTCGGCCCATCCCTCCCCGGATGGGCCGCTCCGTGCACGACGTTGAACAGCAAATGCTGCATGGATGTTTCCCAATTCTAACGAATTGCAACAAGGCGCGGATGCGCCTCGCGCGGCGGCCTTGCCCTCGGGTCTGCGCACCGTTCCGACGCTTGCCGCTGCCCCTCCGGCTGGCTAGGCTCGGGCGCAACGGGGGGAACATGGCCAACAGCGCGACCACCACGGCACGCATGACGCAGGCCGGGCTGAACCTGATCGGTCAGGCCCTGTCGATCTACGACGCCGACCTGCGGCTGGCGGTCTGCAACCGCATGTATGCGACCATGTTCGACCTGCCGGACCATCTGACCCGTCCGGGGGTGTCCTTTGCCGAAACCATTCGCCACCTGATCGAACGGGGCGAATACGGTCCCGCCACGGATGTCGATCGCATGGTCGCGGACCGTGTCGCGCAGGCCCGCACCTTCGAACCCCATTACCTGGAACGGACACGCCCCAACGGACAGGTCATTGCCGTCGAGGGGTCCCCCCTGCCGGAGGGGGGCTGGGTCACCGTCTATACTGACATCACGGCGATCAAGACGCAGGAGCGTCTGTTGCGGGCCCGGTCCGAGGTGCTGTCCGACCAGTTGCTCGCCCGTCATGAGGAACTCGGGCAGGCCAACCGAAAGCTTGCGGCGGCGAATACCGCGCTGGAGGAGGCGGGCCGCGAGGCGACCGAGATGGCCGCGCGTATCCGGCTGACGACCGAAATGTTGCCTGCCCATATCGCGCGGCTGGATCGGGACCGGCGGTATACGTTTTCCAACCGTCGCCTTGGGTCCGTGATGCCCGGCACCCGGTCCGACATCATCGGTCTGCGCATGGACGAGGCGCTGTGCCCGATCACCTATCGCACCATCGAACCGCATCTGACCCGGGCGCTCGGCGGAGAGGCATCGCTGTTCGAAGTGACGCATGAGCCGTCCGCCCGTCGCATCCGCATCAGCTTCACCCCCGAACTGAACGACGCGGGCGAGGTCCTGGGTATCTATGCGCTGTCGGTCGACGTGACCGAGGAAAGCCAGGCCCGCGCCGCCCTGTCGCAAGCCGCCGGCAGACAGGTCGCGGCCCAGCTGACGTCGGGAATGGCGCATGATTTCGCCAACCTGCTTACGGTGATCCTCGGCCTTGGCGACAGGCTGCGCGGAATGGACCTTGCGCCCGAGGCGCGCGCCGCGGTCGATGCGATCGCCCTTGCGGCCACGCGGGGCGGGGCGCTGATCGACCAGATCTCGAACCTGTCGGGGCCGCGCGACCTGCGTCCACGGGCCGTGGACCTGCGTGCGCTATGGTCCGAACTGGCCACGCTTGGGGGGGCATCCCTGCCGGGTCACATCGCGCTGGACACGCGGGTGCACGGGCTGGACGACCCCGTGCTGCTGGATCCGGATGCCCTGCGCGATGCCATTCTCAACCTCATCCTGAACGCACGCGATGCCATCGGTCCGACACCGGGCACGATCACCCTGATCGCACGGCCCCATCGCGACAGCTGGCTGGAAATCGAGGTCCGCGATACCGGTCCCGGCTTTTCGCCCCAGGCCCTTGCCCGTGGGGCGGAGCCTTTCTTTACCGAAAAGGGCGAGGACGGAACCGGCCTTGGCCTGTCCATGGTCTACGACGTGGTCAAGCTGACGGGGGGGCGGACACGTCTGTCCAACGTGCCGGGGCTGCCACCGAGGGGTGGGGTCACCGCCTGCACCGCGGGGGCCCGCGTGGTGTTGCGATTGCCCCTGCGCCGCCCGCCGCCGGGGCTGGACCCGACGCTGATCCTGCTGGTCGAGGATGCCGAACATATTCGAGAGGCGGTCCGTGACCGCCTGCTTGCCGCAGGTCATACCGTGTTGGAGGCCGGCAGTGTGGCCGAGGCGCGCGCCATGCTGGATATCGACGGGATCGGGCTGGTCCTTTCGGACATCATGCTGCGCAGTCGCGAAACCGGTCTCGACCTCGCGCAGGAAGCCCGGACCCTCGGATTGCCGGTGGCCCTGATGACATCGCTGCCGACCGATGCCCCCCTCTACCGCGAAGCGACCGCGCTGTGGCCCGTGCTGCGCAAGCCGTTCTCGGTCGAGAAGCTGTCGGCGGTCCTGCAATGACCCTGCTGTCATCGTGTGCCCCGACGCACGGACCGGAATGCAGGCCAAGATGTTCTTCTGGAAAGGCCTCACGATGACGGCGACCGTGGCCATCCTAGATGACGACCCGGATATCCGGGCCATCCTGTCCGGCGCGCTGACGCAAGCGGGCATGCGGGTGACGGCCCATGCCCGCGCCGACGACTTCGAACGGGAGGTCCGGCGTGCCATGCCGGACGTCTGCCTTGTGGATCTCGGCCTGCCGGATCGTGACGGGCTTGCGATCGTGTCCCGTCTCGCGCTCGAAGGGGGATCGGCCATCATCATCATTTCCGGGCGGGGTCAGGTGCAGGATCGGATCACGGGGCTGGAACTGGGCGCCGACGACTACGTCGTCAAACCCTTCGCCCCCGAGGAAATCGTCGCCCGCGTACGCGCGCGCCTGCGAAAGGCCGCGCCTCCGTCGCGCAGCCGGGCGACCTTCGCCGGATGGACCGCGGATTTCGACCGCTACACCCTGAGCGGACCGGAAGGCGAGGCGACGTTCAGCCAGGCGGAAGGCGAGGTGCTGCGCCTGTTCCTAGACCGTCCGCGCCGCCTGATCACCCGTGCGGAAATGCAGGAGGTGCTGGGCGGCGCCGCCTCTGCCGCCTTCGATCGGGCAATGGACGTGCGCATTTCCCGGTTGCGCGCCAAGTTGGGGGAAAACCCGCGCAACCCCGCCCTGATCAAGACGATCTATGGCGCGGGCTACATATTCCTTGCGGATGTCGCCTGGGCCTGAAACGTCGTCGGGGCCGGCATCTCGTCCATCCCCATGTCCAGTGGCGAAAGCACCGGCGCGCCACCGTCGAGCACGATCATGGTATCTGCTGGGACCGCGATCCAGTTTGCCGCCACGCCGTCCAGCGGCTCCGAGGCCAGCGCCCGGCCCCCGTGATCCAGCGGCCCGCGCGACACATAGAGCGTCGGGGCCCGGCCATCGCTGGCATGGCGAAAGCCCATCAGGCGGTGACCATCGGACATCACGCAGGTGATGCGATCCGGCTGTCGCAACGCGTCGCAAAGGGCCCTGATGTCCGCGATGGTTCTGGCGACGGCACGGGATGCATTCTGAAACAGACCATTGCGGATCATCGTCAGGAACAGCAGTTCACTGTCCGTCCCGCCTTGCCGGCAGGCATAGAGGTCATCCGGCAAACGCGCTTCCAGCGGACGGCGCAGCCGCGCAAAATCACCCAGCTGCCCGTTGTGCGCAAAGGACCACGCACCATGGGTGAAAGGATGGCAATTCGTTCGATTGGTCCCGCCGGTGGTGCCGGCCCGCACATGCGCAAGGAACAGGCCGGATCTGATGACCCGACACAGGCTGCTCAGGTTGCCATCCGACCATGCCGGCAGAACATCGCGGTAGAGGCCGGGGGCCTCCTCTCCCTCCACGTACCACGCCATGCCGAACCCGTCGCCGTTGACGGCAAGCTTGGCTTCGTCGGCATGCTGCGCCTGGCGCAGCAGGGAATGATGCGGCCGCGTCACGATCCGCTCCAACGGGATGGACGGCCCGCGATAGCCCAACATGCGGCACATATCGGGATCAGTGCCGGTTGTGGATGCGTGCGTAGAGCGTCTTGACCTTGCGGCTGGCCGTCGTCTCGCAGAGCGGGGGGATGAACGCGTGGATCAGGGCGGCGCCACCCGCAACGAACAGGGCCCCGGCAAACCCGAGCGCGAACCGCATGTGGCCAAGATAGGTCTCGTCGACCGAGGCGGGATGATCGTGGAAGGCGCGAAAGAATGAGTCGATCTGGGACATGGCAGGCTCCTGTCGTGTAGCTTTTGCCCAGCCTATGGCCTGCGAGGTGTGATCAGGTCCCAGATATCCCTCGAATATCGTTGATCAGCGGGATAGTGTTCGAAGAATGAGAGTGGAACTGGACGAACATGATCGCCGTATCCTGCGATCGCTGCAAAAAGACACCACGGTCAGCCTTGATGCGCTGGCGGAGCGTGTCACCCTGTCGCGCAATGCCTGCTGGCGCCGGATCAAACGCCTGGAGGAGGCGGGCGTCATCCGGTCGCGCGTCGCCCATCTGAACCCCGATGCGCTGGGCCTCGGCCTGTCGGTCTTCGTGTTGATCCGCGTCGGCAGCCACGAGCCCGGATGGCTCGATCAATTCAAGGCGGCCATCGCGGCCATGCCGGAGGTGCAGGGCGCCCATCGCATGACCGGGGATCTGGATTATGTTCTGCGCGTGCGCGTGGCGGACGTGGCCGGGTATGACCAATTCTACAAACGCCTGATCGCGCGGGTGCCGATCGCCGATGTCTCTGCCAGTTTCGTTATGGAAGACCTCAAGGACACGACCGAACTGCCGGTGTGAACATGGTGCCGACATGTGTCCTTTGAAATGTGGGTGCAGGTGGGGGACGATGCAGCCGTCTCACACCTCCTCCACCATGGCCACACCCGGCAGTGATCGCAGGGCGCCCTTGATCTGCGGGTTGACCGGGTATTCGCCGGGCAGCAGCATCTCGACCTCGCCGGGCAGATCCTCGCCCAGCAGGCACAGGTGCACGGGGCCGCGGCCCCGGACGCTGCTTTCGGAGGATACACGCGACAACAGGCCCGACAGGGCGGACAGGCCGTCGGCCCCTTCAAGGAAGACACGCAGGCCGATCTGAGGCGCGGCATCGACCGCGTCGTCCATCAAGGTCACGCCGCGACAGAGCAGCTTGAGCTGATCCGCCTCCTGCGTGGCCTCGACCTGAAGGATCACGCGGGACCCGGCCTCGAGGTGGTGCCGCGACGCGTCGAGCGTGTCGGAAAAGACCATTGCCTCGTAGCCGCCGCTCGGGTCGCTGGCCTGAAGGAAGGCGAACCGGTTGCCGCGGGCCGATTTCCGCTCCTGCCGAGAGGATACGATCCCGGCCATCTTGACCAGCTTCGGGCCCGCGACCGTCATCACCTGCACCTCGGCCAGGGTCTTCACATCCTGCCGTTTCAGGGCGGGCATGTAATCGTCCAGTGGATGGCCGGACAGGTAGAAGCCGATGGCCTTGAACTCCTCGCCCAGACGCTCGGCCGGCAGCCAGTCGTCGCGCATCGGCAGGCGCGGCTCGGGCAGATCCTCGCCCGCCTCGCCGAACAGGGATACCTGATTCGACGCGCGCTGTTCATGGATTGCGGCCGAATAGCCGACCAGCGCGTCGAGACAGCCAAGCACACGCGCCCGGTTTCCATCCAGCTGGTCGAAGGCGCCGGCACGGGCCAACATTTCGAGGGGCCGTTTTCCGACCCGCTTCAGGTCGACCCGGCGTGCGAAATCGAACAGCGTGGCGAACGGCGTCCCGTCGCGACCGGCAACGACAAGGCGCATCGCCTCGACACCGACATTCTTGAGCGCCCCAAGACCGTAGACAAGGGCCCCATTCGCCACCCCGAACGTCGCCCCCGAGCGGTTGACGCAGGGGGGCACGATTTCCAGCCCCAGACCGCCGCGATCCGCCGACTTGCGGACCTCCTCGGCATAGACGGCCAGTTTGTCGGTCAGGTGGATGTCGGAGTTCATGATCCCGGCCATGAATTCGACCGGGTGGTTCGCCTTGAGCCAGGCCGTCTGGTAGCTGACGACGGCATAGGCGGCGGCGTGGGACTTGTTGAAGCCGTAGTTCGCGAACTTGTCCAGCAGGTTCCAGACCTCGATGGCCTTTTCCTTGCCGACGCCGTTCTTGGCCGCGCCCTCAAGAAACAGGGGCCTTTGCGCGTCCATCTCGGCCTGGATCTTCTTGCCCATGGCGCGGCGCAGCAGGTCGGCACCGCCCAAGCTGTAGCCCGCCATTTCCTGCGCGATCTGCATCACCTGTTCCTGATAGACGATGATGCCCTGTGTCTCATCGAGGATGTGATCGATCGAGGGGTGCAGCAGGTCCCGCTCCGACAGGCCGTTCTTGACCTCGCAATACTTCGGGATGTTCTCCATCGGGCCGGGACGGTAGAGGGCGACGAGCGCGACGATATCCTCGATGCAGGTCGGCTTCATCCGGCGCAGGGCGTCCATCATCCCCGTTGATTCCACCTGGAACACGGCGACGGCGCGCGCGGCGGAATAGAGTGCATAGGACGCGTCATCATCCAGCGGGATCAGGTTGATGTCGTTTTCCGTCCCCGGCGCCGGGTCATACAGCCGCCGCCCATCCGCCGAGACATGCAGATCACGCCCCTGACCGCGGATCAATTCGACCGCGTTCTGCACCTGCGTCAGGGTCTTGAGGCCGAGGAAGTCGAATTTGACGAGGCCCGCCTTTTCCACCCATTTCATGTTGAACTGGGTCGCCGGCATGTCGGAGCGCGGGTCCTTGTACAGCGGCACCAACTCGTCGAGCGGACGGTCGCCGATCACGACACCGGCGGCGTGGGTAGAGGCGTTGCGCAGCAGGCCTTCGACCTGCTCGGCATAATCCAGCAGGCGCTTGACGGGGTTGGTGCGTCCTTCGCGGCGGTCCTGCTCGCTCTCGCGGGCCTCCTCGCGCAGGCGTGGCTCCTCGGCCAGGGCCTTGGTGATGCTGACGGGCTTGACGCCCTCGACGGGGATCATCTTCGACAGCATGTCGCACTGACCATAGGGCATGCCCAGCACGCGCCCGATGTCGCGCACGGCGGCCTTGGACAGCAGCGCACCGAAGGTGATGATCTGGCCCACCCGGTCGCGGCCGTATTTTTCCTGAACGTAGCGGATGACCTCCTCGCGGCGATCCATGCAGAAGTCGATGTCGAAGTCGGGCATCGACACACGTTCGGGGTTCAGGAACCGCTCGAACAGCAGGCCGTATCGCAGGGGGTCGAGATCGGTGATGGTCAGGGCATAGGCCACGAGCGAGCCCGCGCCCGACCCGCGGCCCGGGCCGACGGGGATGTCGTGATCCTTGGCCCACTTGATGAAGTCGGCCACGATCAGGAAGTAGCCGGGAAAACCCATCCCCTCGATGATGCCCAACTCGTAGTCGAGGCGTTTCTCGTATTCCTCGACCGGGGCGGCATGCGGAATGACGGCGAGACGCGCCTTCAGGCCTTCGATCGATTGACGACGCAGTTCGACCACCTCGTCCTCGGCGAACTTGGGCAGGATCGGGTCGCGGCCATAGGTGCGGAAGGCACAGCGCTGCGCGATCTCCAGCGTGTTTTCCAGCGCCTCGGGCAGATCGGCAAACAGGGCGGCCATTTCGCGCGCGGACTTGAAGCGATGCTCCGGCGTGACGCGGCGGCGGGGCGCCTGCTGATCGACATAGGCGCCGTCGGCGATGCACAGCAGGGCGTCATGCGCCTCGTGCATCCGGGCCTCGGGGAAATAGACGTCGTTGGTGGCGACCAGCGGCAGGTCGCGTGCATAGGCGGCTTCGACGTGGAACCGCTCCGTCGGCTCGGGCTGAATGTGGCGTTGCAACTCGACATACAATCGGTCGCCATAGATCGCGGTCAGACGATCCAGCAGTGCCTCGGCCTTCGGTTCCTGTCCGGCCTTGACCAAGCGGCCCAGCGGCCCGTCAGGCCCGCCGGTCAGGCAGATGATCCCCTCCGAATGGGTCTCCAACTCTTCCACGGTGACCTGCGGGACCATGTCGGGGCGCGACAGGTAGAGGCAGGAGTTGAGCTTCATCAGGCCTTCGTAGCCCCGTTCATCCTTGGCCAGCAGGACGATGGGGGCCGGGGCGCGGGGCTTTTCGCCGGGGGCGGCCGGATCGTACATCAGGTCGACCTGACAGCCCATGATCGCCTGAATGCCCTTACCGGCAAGGCCGGTTGCGGCCTCGAGCGCGGCGAACATGTTGTTGGTATCGGTGATCGCGACCGCAGGCATCCCCGCCGCCGACACGAGGTCGGGCAGCTTCTTGAGGCGAACGGCCCCCTCCAGAAGGGAGTATTCGGTATGCAGGCGCAGGTGGACGAAGCGAGACTCGGACATCCCGTCAATCTAGCCCCGCGGATGGGCGGGCGTAAGGGCGAAAGCCCCCCGAAGCGGTGCACTTGCCTTCGCGTCGGGCGCGCAGGGCGGCCGCCAAGTCGACGGGGGTTGCCCCGGCGGTGCAAGTTGCAGACAGGGGACGGAGTCCCCGGTTTCATCTGCAAAGGCCGATCTGCCATGCTTCCCTGGTTCTATCTCCTCATCGCGGGCCTGCTCGAAATCGTCTGGGCCGCCGCGCTCAAGGCATCGGACGGATTCACGCACCTCGGCTACAGCACGCTGACCGCGGTGTCCGCGGCGGCAAGCTTCGCGTTGCTGGGGCTGGCGATGCGCGACCTGCCTTTGGGCACGGCCTATACCGTCTGGGTGGGCATCGGCGCGGCGGGGGCGGTCGTGTTCGGCATCGTCTGGTTCGGTGACACGGCGTCACCCATGCGCCTCGGGGCCGTGGCGATGATCCTCGGCGGTGTTGCGCTTCTGAAGGTCGCGGGCTGACCCCTTGCAATCCGGTGGGCGGCTCGTCTCTATGGGCGGACGCCTGCCCCTCCTACGCCGCATCGGAGGGGGTTTGAGGCCAAACCTGTATTGCGGCGGGCCAGAGCCATATGGAGATCCCTTTCCGCCTGAACGGGCAGGACGCGACCGCGCACTGCGACGACCCGACCACCACGTTTCTCGACTGGCTGCGCGAGACGCGCCGCCTGACCGGCACCAAGGAAGGCTGCAACGAGGGCGATTGCGGTGCCTGTTCCGTGATCGTCACCGGACCGGACGGGGTGCCACGGGCGCTGAATGCGTGCATCCTGTTCCTGCCGCAGCTGACGGGCAAGGCCGTGCGCACGGTCGAAGGGCTGGCCGCCCCGGATGGCACGCTGCACCCGGTGCAACAGGCCATGGTCGAGGAACACGGCAGCCAGTGCGGTTTCTGCACGCCGGGTTTCGTGACGACGATGGCGGCGGCCCATGCCCGTGGGGACACGGATCACGCAGATCAGATCGCGGGCAACCTCTGCCGATGCACGGGCTATGCGCCGATCCTGCGCGCCGCCCGCGCCGCACAGGCCGTCCCGGTTCCCGCGCATATGGTCGAGGCCCTTCCTCTGGCGGAAAATACCTCGGCGGGGGCCGCAGGCCCGCGGGCAGAGCCCCCCTTCGCCCCCACCACCGGCGATGCCCTTGCCGCGCTCTACATCGAGAACCCGAATGCCACGCTGGTTGCCGGCGCCACCGATGTCGGTCTCTGGGTCACCAAGCAGTTTCGCGATCTGGGACAGGTGATCTTCCTGAACCGTTGCGATGACCTGCGCGGCATTGCGGTATCGGGCGACAGCATCCGCATCGGTGCCATGACCGACATGGAAACCGTGCGGCACGCGATTGCCCCGTACCATCCGTCCTTTGCCGAACTGCTGCGGCGATACGGGTCCGTTCAGGTCCGCAATGCGGCGACCATCGGGGGCAACATTGCCAACGGGTCCCCCATCGGGGACAGTCCGCCCGCCCTGATCGCACTTGGCGCGACGCTGCACTTGCGGCAGGGGGATGCGCGGCGCGATCTGCCGCTCGAAGATTTCTTCATCGCCTATGGCCAGCAGGATCGCAGGCCCGGCGAATTCGTCGAGGCGGTATCGATTTTGCGTCAGTCCGACAGCCTCTATTGCCACAAGATTTCCAAACGGTTCGATCAGGACATTTCCGCCGTCTGCGCGGCCTACAACCTGCCGGTGACGGATGGCCGTATCTCCGCGCCGCGCATTGCCTTTGGCGGTATGGCCGGAACGCCCAAGCGCGCGTCCCATGCCGAAGCCGTACTGAACGGGCAGGCGGTGTCGGAGACGGTCTTCGCGAACGCCGCCGAGGCCCTGAAGGAGGATTTCGAGCCGCTGTCCGACATGCGGGCCAGCGCCGGCTATCGGTTGGAGGCGGCGCGCGGCACCTTGATGGGGGTCTATCACCAACTGACCGCAGGCCACCTTGGGGACGGCACGGCCCCGCCTGCATCGGTGCTGGAGGTGCGGGCATGAGCGTTGCGCGTCCCCTGCCGCACGAATCCGCCCGTCTGCATGTGACCGGCGCGGCGCGGTACACCGATGATATTCCAGCACCGGCCGGGTGTCTTCACCTTGCCTTCGGCCTGTCCGATATCGCCAGTGGACGGCTGGAGGCGCTGGACCTGTCGGCCGTGCGCGCCGCGCCGGGGGTCGTGGCGGTGCTGACCGCCGACGATTTCCCGACGATGCCCGATTGCTCTCCCAGCAATCATGATGAGCCGCTGCTATGCACCGGCGATATCCACTACGCGGGGCAGGCGCTCTATATCGTCGTCGCGGAAAGCCATCTGCAGGCCCGCCGCGCCGCGCGCCTACATGTCGCCACGGTCACCGAGACACCGCCCCTGTTGACCGTCGAAGACGCGATGGCCGCCGAGGCATGGTTCGACGGGGGCCCCCGTGTCTGGTCCGACGGCGATGTCGATGCGGCCCTCGACGGGGCGCCCAATCGGTTGGAAGGCCTGTTCGAGATCGGCGGGCAGGAACATTTCTACCTCGAAGGACAAGCGGCCCTGGCCCTGCCCGGCGAGGGCGGAGAGATGCATGTCCTGACCTCGACGCAGCATCCCACGGAGATACAGCACAAGGTGGCCGATGCGCTTGGCCTGCCCATGCATGCCGTGCGGTCCGAAGTGCGACGCATGGGCGGCGGTTTCGGCGGCAAGGAAAGCCAGGGCAATGCGCTGGCCATCGCCAGTGCCTGCGCCGCGGCCAGAACCGGCCGGGCCTGTCGGATGCGGTATGACCGCGACGATGATTTCCTCGTCACCGGCAAGCGCCATGATTTCCGTATCGGCTATGATGTCGGCTTTGACGATGACGGACGTCTTCTGGGTGTCCGGTTCCGCCACTGGGTGCGTTGTGGCTGGTCGCAGGACCTGTCCCTGCCGGTAGCGGATCGCGCGATGCTGCACGCGGACAACGCCTATGACATTCCCGCCATGGAGGTGACGTCATGGCGGTTGCGGACCAATACCCAGTCGGCGACCGCCTTTCGCGGGTTCGGCGGCCCGCAGGGCATGATCGGCATCGAGCGTGTGCTGGATCATGTCGCCCATGCCGTCGGCCGCGATCCGCTGGAGGTGCGGCAGCTCAATTTCTACGATGATGCCGGCGGTGATGGTCCGGTTGCCCGCGGGGCTGCCGAAACACGGAACGGACGGACCCACTACGGGCAGGAGGTGTCGGATTTCTGCCTCAACGCGATGGTGGACGACCTGGCGCAGCGCTGTGACTACGTCGCCCGACGGGCCCGCGTGGCCGAGTGGAACGCCGCCAATCCGGTGTTCAAGCGTGGTATCGCCCTGACGCCGGTCAAGTTCGGCATTTCCTTCACGCTGACCCACCTGAACCAGGCGGGCGCCCTCGTGCATGTTTACGCGGATGGGTCGATCCACCTGAACCACGGCGGCACCGAGATGGGTCAGGGGCTGCATTCGAAGGTGGCGCAGGTGGCGGCGTCGCGCTTTGGCTGCGACCCGGCGCGTGTGCGGATCACGGCGACGGATACGGGGAAGGTGCCCAATACCTCCGCCACCGCGGCGTCATCTGGCGCGGATCTGAACGGGATGGCGGTGCAGGCCGCCTGCGATACGATCCGCGACCGGATCGCCGCCTTCCTTGCCGCCGAACATCAGGCGGACGTGTCGCAGGTCGTCTTTGCCGATGACCGCGTTCAGGTCGCCGGTGCGGATTACCCCTTCGAGGAGGCCGCGCAGCGCGCCTACATGGCCCGCGTGTCCCTGTCGTCGACCGGGTTCTATGCCACGCCGGACATCAGCTGGGACCGCGAGGCAGGCAGGGGGCGCCCGTTCTACTATTTTGCCTACGGGGCCAGTTGTTCCGAGGTCGTGATCGATACCCTGACCGGCGAGAACCGTATCCTGCGGACCGATATCCTGCATGATGCAGGGGCGTCGCTGAACCCCGCGCTGGACATCGGACAGGTCGAGGGGGGCTTCGTGCAGGGCGCGGGATGGCTGACCACCGAGGAATTGGTCTGGGACGCCGTCGGCCGCCTGCGGACCCATGCGCCCGCGACCTACAAGATACCCTGCGCGTCGGATGCGCCCGAGGTGTTCAATGTGCATCTGTACGACAATGCCAACCGCGAGGAGACGGTCTATCGCTCCAAGGCGGTGGGCGAGCCGCCGTTCATGCACGGGATCAGCGTCTTTCTGGCCCTGTCGGATGCTCTGTCCTCGCTCGGCGACGGCTATCCGATGCTGGACGCCCCCGCGACGGCCGAACGTGTCCTGATGGCGGCACGCGCCCGGCGATGAGCATCGACACCGCGCGGTTGCAGGCGGGCCTGGCCCGCCATGGCGTGTTGGCGCGTGTCGTGGTGGCTGAGGCGCGCGGCTCCGTCCCGCGCGCGGCAGGCACGGAGATGCTGGTGTGGGAGGACGGGTTTTCGGGAACCATCGGGGGGGGCGCGCTGGAATGGCATGCCCTGTCCCTGGCCCGTTCCGTCCTGCAGGACGGCCGAACGCGGGTGGAGCGGATGGCCCTGGGCCCCGCGCTGGGCCAATGCTGCGGTGGTGCGGTCACCCTCGTGGTGGAACGGATCCCGGAAATGCCGGTTCTGCCGTGGTTGCGACGCGTCGAGGGGACGGCACCCGCGCCGACGGGGCGGGACGCGGCGGATCTGTTGCGTGACGGCTGGATGCTGGAAGGGTCTGCAGGGTCCACCCGGCCGATCTGGGTCTGGGGGGCAGGGCATGTCGGTCAGGCGATTTGCGCGATCCTCGCCCCGATCCCGGACATGTCCGTCACCTGCATCGACGAACCGGACCGCATGCCCGACCTGCCGCCGGGTGTGGCGCCCCTAGCCGCCGCCGACATGCCGCGCGCGATGGCCCATGCCCCGCCCGCGGCCGAGCATCTGATCCTGACCTACAGTCACGACATCGATCTTGCGCTGTGCCATGCGGCATTGACGCATGGGTTCCGCACCTGCGGCGTGATCGGGTCGGCGACGAAATGGGCGCGGTTTCGCACGCGGCTGGTCGCGCTGGGCCATGCGCGTGACCAAATGGACCGGATTGCCTGTCCGATCGGGGATCCGACGCTGGGCAAGCACCCGCAGGCCATTGCCGTCGGCGTGGCCGCGCGGTTACTGTCGCAACAGCCGTCTGATACGACGGTCGAAGGGACGTTCCGGTGACGACATTGCTGACACTTGACGGGCTGACCAAGGCCTATCCCGGCGTGGTCGCCAACGAGGATGTCTCTTTCGCCATCGAGCGGGGGGGCGTGCATGCCCTTCTGGGCGAAAACGGTGCCGGCAAGTCGACTTTGGTCAAGACGATCTACGGATTGGTCAAACCCGACCGGGGCACCATGACGCTGAACGGGGCCGCCTATGCCCCGGCAGAGCCGAAGGCCGCACGGGCGGCGGGCGTTGCCATGGTGTTTCAGCATTTCAGCCTGTTCGAAGCGCTGAGCGTCGCGGAAAACGTCGGTCTGGGGATGGAAAATGCGCCGCCCCTGCGCGATCTGGCGGCGCGCATTCGCAAGGTGTCATCGGATTATGGCCTGCCGCTGGACCCGGATCGCCGCGTTGGTGATTTGTCCGCGGGCGAACGTCAGCGTGTCGAGATCGTCCGTTGCCTGCTGCAGGATCCCCGCCTGCTCATCATGGATGAGCCGACTTCGGTCCTGACCCCGCAGGAGGTGGAGATCCTGTTCGCCACGCTTCGCAAGCTGTCGTCCGAAGGAACGGCGATCCTGTATATCTCGCACAAGCTCGAAGAAATTCGCAGCCTGTGCGACGCGGCGACCATTCTGCGCGCAGGCAAGGTCGTGGGTGACTGCGATCCCGCGGCCACCTCTGCCGCTGAAATGGCCGAGATGATGGTGGGCACCAAGCTTGTCGCGCCGAAGGCGCGCGGGACGACGGCAGGCGAGACGCTGCTGTCGGTTTCCGGCCTGTCCCTGCCACCGGTGTCGCAGTTCGGAACGCCCTTGCGCGATGTCTCGATGACCCTGCGCGCGGGTGAGGTGCTGGGCATCGGCGGTGTCGCGGGCAATGGGCAGGATGAACTGTTGGGCGCCCTGTCCGGAGAGCGGTTGTCCGCGAAGGGGGCCGTGGTTCTGCAAGGACGGGACGTGTCGCGCCTTGGCCCGACCGCGCGTCGCGCCGCCGGTCTGCTGACCTGCCCCGAGGAACGTCTCGGCCATGCCGCCGCCCCTGACATGACCCTGACGGAGAATGCCGCGATGACGGGATCCGCGCGGATGGGCCTGTTGTCGCGCGGATTTCTGGATTGGGGTGCGGCCCGCCGGTTTGCGCAGGATGTGATCGCACAGTTCGACGTGCGCACGCCCGGCCCCGGCGTCGCCGCGCGCAGCCTGTCGGGGGGCAACCTGCAGAAGTTCGTGATCGGACGCGAAGTGTTGCAGGGGCCGCGCGTCCTCGTGGTCAATCAACCGACCTGGGGCGTGGACGCGGCCGCCGCGTCGGCGATCCGGCAGGCCCTTCTGGATCTTGCCGCCGCGGGGGCCGGTGTGGTCGTCATCAGTCAGGACCTCGACGAGCTGCTGGAGGTATCGGACCGGTTCGCGGCATTGAACGAGGGGCGCCTCGGCGCCTCGGTCCCGACGGCCGACCTGACGATCGAGCGGATCGGCCTGATGCTGGGCGGTGCCCATGACCTGGAGATGGCCGATGCATAGGCAGGACACCCCTGGCGGAATGGCGCGTATCACTGTCAAGGGCCAGCCGTCGTGATCCGGTTGGAGCGTCGCCCGACGCCATCGCGTACCTGGGCCGCGGCCTCGCCCATTGTGGCCGTGGCCCTGACGATGGTTGCCGGGGGCCTGATGTTCGCGGCCCTTGGCAAGGATCCCTTCCTCGCCATCCGGACCATCTTCTGGGATCCCGTCTTCGGCGAGTTCGCGTGGTATTTCCGCGGACAATTGCTGGTCAAGGCAGGACCCCTGATCCTGATCGCGGTCGGGCTTGCCATGGGGTTTCGTGCGGGCATCTGGAACATCGGTGCCGAAGGACAATACATCATCGGTGCCCTGTGCGGTGCGGCGGCGGGCCTTGCATTCTATCCCAGCGAGTCGGTCCTGATCTTTCCGCTCATGATCCTGTGCGGCGCGCTCGGCGGATTTGCATGGGCCATGATCCCTGCGTTTCTGCGCATACGGTTCGGCACCAACGAGATCCTCGTGTCGCTGATGCTGGTCTACGTGGCCGAGAACGTCCTCGCCTCGGCGGCGGTGTCGTGGTTGCGCAACCCCGAGGCCGTCGGCTTTCCCGGGTCACGCAACCTTGCCCGCTGGGACGCGGCCGCCAACCCGGAGCTGATCGCGGGCACGGGGATGCACTGGGGCGTGGTGCTGGCCTTCATCGCCGTCATCGGCGCGCAGATCATGCTGGCACGGCACCTGATGGGGTTTCAGATCAAGCTGACCGGGTCGGCCCCCCGCGCCGCCGCCTTCGCCGGGGTTCGGCCCGCGCGGTTGGTGGTGTTCTGCCTCGGCATCGCCGGTGTCCTGGCGGGAATGGCAGGCCTGTTCGAGGTGACGGGACCGGCGGGCCAGATCAGCATCGATTTCGCGTCGGGCTATGGCTTTACCGCGATCATCGTGGCGTTCCTCGGGCGGTTGAACCCCGTGGGCATCCTCGCGGCGGGTCTGTTGATGGCGCTGACCTACGTAGGCGGCGACAACGCGGCCACGAACCTTGGCCTGCCCATCGCGGCGATCAGCGCGTTTCAGGGGATGCTGCTGTTCTTCCTGCTGGGCATCGATGTCTTTTCCAACTTCCGCCTTCGCATCGCCCAGGGGCAGCCAACATGACCGCCTTTGCACGACGCAGTGTCGTCTGTCTGGCCGGCGTTGCAATCGGCGGGGCCATGACGGCCGGCCTCTTGGCCCTTGCCGCGGCCTTCGGGGGCGGCGAGGTCATGCCCGACATCATCGCAATGGCGCTGGCCTATGTCGGTTTCCGCTATCTGACATCGGACGGCTTTCTTGCATGGATCGGCCGTAGCGGGATCGACGTGGCGCACCGCAGGCTGTGGCGCAACGCGGTGGCCGTTGGCCTGCTTGGTGCCGTGCTCGCCACGCTGCTTTTGCGCAACTCTGCCCATGGGGTGACCTGATGGACCTGTCCTCGATCTCACCCACCCTGCTGATCGCCTCCCTGATGGTCGCGGCCACCCCGATCCTGCTGGCCGCGCTGGGCGAGATGGTGGTCGAGAAATCCGGCGTCCTGAACCTCGGGGTCGAGGGGATGATGATCATGGGCGCGGCCTGCGGCTTCATCGCGGCAATCGAAACGGAGTCCCTCTGGCTGGGCTTTGGCGCGGCGATGGTGGCCGGGGCCGTGATGGCCCTTCTGTTCGGGTTCCTGACGCAGGTCCTGTTGTCCAACCAGGTTGCCACGGGCCTTGCGCTGACGTTGTTCGGCCTCGGCCTGTCGTCCCTGTTGGGACAGGGATACGTGGGCATCAAGGTCGACAGCCTGCAACGCATCGATCTCGGACCGCTGTCCGACATCCCGTTCTTCGGGCGTGTGCTGTTCGGCCATGACCCGATGGTCTACGTTTCCCTGGCCCTGGTGGGCGGGATATGGGCGTTCCTGCGATATTCGCGGGCCGGTCTGATCCTGCGCGCGGTGGGCGAAAGTCACGATGCCGCCCATGCGCTTGGCTACAATGTCCGGCGCGTGCGGTTGCTGGCGATCGCCTTTGGCGGCGCCTGCGCGGGGCTTGGCGGGGCGTATCTGTCCCTCGTGCGGGTGCCGCAGTGGACCGACGGCATGACGGCGGGCGCGGGGTGGATCGCGCTGGCCATCGTGGTCTTCGCGTCCTGGCGTGCGGAGCGGGTGCTGATCGGGGCCTACCTGTTCGGCGGTATCGCGGTTCTGCAGCTGAACCTGCAGACGGCCGGCGCGACGGTCCCGGTCGAGGTCCTGAGCGCGGCACCCTATCTGACGACGATCCTCGTGCTCGTTCTGATCTCGCGCCGTGGACGCAAGGGGGGCGATGCCCCGGCGGATCTGGCCAAACCGTTCCACGCCTCGGCCTGAGCGGGGCGCGGCCCCCGCGCGCTGCGCCACTGCCTTTTATTTGGGCGGTTGCGCGTCTCCTGTGCGGTGTGCCCCCCGTTTGACGCCTTGCAGGGCTTGTCACCGCCGCCCGCCTGTCAGAGTTTGCTGGCAACGATAACGATTCAACGGGAGACGAGAATGACACTCAAGGCACTTCTGGCCGGCGCGATCGCCCTTGGCCTCGGCAGCGCGGCTTTTGCCGATGGACATACACCCGTCAAGGCTGGCTTCGTCTACGTCGGCCCCATCGGCGACGGCGGCTGGACCTATCAGCACGATCAGGGCCGTCTCGCGCTGGAAGAGGAATTCGGCGATCAGGTCGAGACCGTCTACCAGGAAAACGTTCCCGAGGGCGCGGACGCGGAGCGGGTCATCACCCAGATGGTCCTTGGCGGCGCGGACATCATCTTCACCACCAGCTTCGGCTACATGGACCCGACCAACGCGGTCGCGGCCAAGTTCCCGGACGTGATGTTCGAACATGCCACCGGCTACAAGCGCGAGCACCCGAACGTCTCGACCTATGATGCGCGTTTCTACGAGGGCCGCGCGATCACCGGCACCATCGCCGGGCACATGACCGAGACGAACAAGATCGGATATATCGGGTCCTTCCCGATCCCCGAGGTCATTCAGGGCATCAACTCCAGCTATCTGCACGCCAAGAAGGTGAACCCCGACGTCGAGATGGTCGTGACCTGGGCCTATACCTGGTTCGACCCCGCCAAGGAGGCCGACGCCGCACGCGCCATGATCGA
Organism: Jannaschia sp. 2305UL9-9; assembly: GCF_041403465.1. Taxonomy (NCBI): domain Bacteria; kingdom Pseudomonadati; phylum Pseudomonadota; class Alphaproteobacteria; order Rhodobacterales; family Roseobacteraceae; genus Jannaschia; species Jannaschia sp. 2305UL9-9. Next base: position 109,240 of record NZ_JBGEHM010000005.1, on the reverse strand, counting down.
CCAGGGCGTCGACGTCATCCTGCAGCACACCGATTCCACCGCGCCGCAGGCCGCAGCCCAGGAAGCCAACGCAAACGGGGGCCGCGTGTTCACCTTTGGTCAGGCATCCGACATGGCGGCGTTCAAGCCGAGCCCGCGCATCGCGTCGATCATCGACGAATGGTCGCCCTACTACATCAAGCGGGTCGGCGCCCTGATCGACGGCACCTATGAGCAGACCGCCTCCTGGGCCGGTATGCCCGAGGGCGAAGTCGTCATCGGCGAGATCACCGACGCCGTGCCCGCCGAGGTCAAGGCCGAGGCCGAGGCCATGATCGCCGCCATCACCGACGGCAGCTATCACCCGTTCACCGGCCCGATCAACAAGCAGGACGGCTCCGTCTGGCTGGCCGATGGTGAAGTCGCCTCGGACGGCGATCTGGCCAGCATGAACTTCTATGTCGAAGGCCTCACCGGCGACATCCCGAACTGATCGCGGACGACCATGCGAACGACGACGCCCGGCGGAACATCCCGCCGGGCGTTTTTCTTTGGCAAGGTGCCTCAGGCCATCGAGTTCAGGCCGAAGATATTGCCCTCCGTATCCTGGCACAGGCTGACCCAGCCGAATTCACCGATGGAGAACTTGGGCCGGATGACCACGCCGCCCGCCTGCGCGACGCGCGCCTCTTCGACGGCGGTGTCCTGCGAGGCGAAATAGATGACGGTGCCCCCCGGACCGGGGCGCCCGTGGGCGGCCTTGGTCAGGGCCCCGGCGGCGCCGTAGCTGTTCATGTCGGCGGGAAAGCTCATCATTTCGGATTCGCCCGTCGGATCCTCCATCGGTTCCAGCTTGCGGGCGAGGACGGCCTCGTAAAAGGCGGTGGCCCGCGCGATATCGTCGACGAACAGGTCGAACCAGACGATGGCGTTTGGCATGTTCATGGTCTTTTTCCTTTTGGTGCGGCGTCTTGCCCCGCAGGGGCGAAACGCGTTGGGGTATCTTCAGGCGAGGGCAGGTTGTTTCTGGGCGGGGGCAGCGGCGGCGCCTTCGACGAGGGCGAACCCTTCGTCGATCCAACCGGTGATGCCGCCGATCATCTCCTTCACCGGTAGGCCAAGGGTGGCGAGGCGCACGGCGGCCTTGTTGGCACCGTTGCAATGGGGGCCCGCGCAATAGACGACGAAAAGGGTGCCTTCGGGCCATGCGGCCATCCTGCGCGCGGTCATCTTGCCGTGCGGCAGGTGGATGGCTGTGGGCAGGTGGCCTTGGGCGTAGAGGTCCGCGGAGCGCACGTCGATCAGGACGAAGTCGTCGGCCCCGGCGCGCAGCGCGGCGTTGGTGTCCCAGCAATCCGTCTCGAACGTCAGGCGGGCGGCGAAATGGGCCAGCGCATCGGCGGGACGGGCGGCGGGGGTTGCGGCGACGGGGCTGGGGGTCGTGGCGGTCATCTTCAGGCTCCTTCAGCGATGTGATGATGCCATCTTGGCAAAACGCGCGGGATCGGCATACTGGCGGGATGGACAAAGACCGGTCAGATCCCGCCAATCACGCCGCCCCGCGCCCGCTGGCCTGCATCCTCGCCTATGACGGGCTGTGCATGTTCGAGTTCGGCATCGCGCTGGAGGTGTTCGCCCTGCCACGTCCGGAGTTCACGACATGGTATCGGCACCGCGTCGTCGCCGCCGAGGCCGGGCCGCTGCATGCCACCGGGGGGATCGCCGTTGCGGCGGATCATGACCTGGACGTGCTGCGCGAGGCCAGCCTGATCCTCGTGCCGGGGTGGCGCGGCATCGACACGCCCGTCCCGGAGGATCTGTGCGAGGTGCTGCGCGACGCCCACGCGCGCGGCGCCCGGATCGCGTCGATCTGTTCGGGCGTGTTCGTGTTGGCCGCCGCCGGCTTGCTGGACGGGGCCGAGGCGACGACCCACTGGCGCTATACCGACGCGTTGGCCGCGCGTTATCCGCAGGTCACGGTGCGGCCCGACGTCCTGTTCATCGACAACGGCGCGGTGCTGACCTCGGCGGGGTCGGCGGCGGGGATCGACCTGTGCCTGCACCTCGTGCGGCAGGATTTCGGGGCGGCCAAGGCCAACGTCGTGGCCAAGCGGCTGGTCATGGCGCCGATGCGCGAAGGCGGACAGGCACAGTTCATTCCAGCCCCCGTGCCGCCGCAGCGGGGCGGCCAGATTTCGCAATTGCTGGATATTGTGCGCGCAAACCTCGACCGGCAGTGGTCCATTGCGGAGATGGCGGACCATGCCGGACTGAGCGAGCGAACATTCCTGCGCCGCATGTCCGAGGTGACCGGCGAGACGCCGCAGAAGTGGCTGGCACGGCAACGCGTCGCCCTTGCCGCTGACCTGCTGGAGACGACGGACCTTGGACTTGACGACCTGTCGCAAACGGCCGGTTTCGCCAGTCAGGAGACATTCCGCAGGGCCTTTCGGTCGATTCGCGGCATTTCCCCGTCGCAACACCGCAAGGCATTCGGTGGGACGCTGCGACGCGCCGGATGATCCGGGCGTGGCCCGTCAATGCGATCGCTTGCGCCCGTCCTGAACGGCCAGCGCATCGGCAAAACGCGCCGCGTCCCAGCCTTCGTTCAACGCCTGTCGCATGATGTCCTGCTGACTGGGTGGGGCCATGCCGGACAGGGGCGAATCGATGTCGAGGTTTGCGGGGAACGGATAACCCTCGGCGGTGGCGGCGATGACGCTCGCGCTGTCCTGGGGGTCAAGCTGTCCCGCCTGAACCATCCGCAACAGCGTGGGATAGATCTGTCGCGACAGGCGCGACCGGTCCACGATCTCGATCGAACGCCCGTAGGCAGAGCCGATCTGCATCAGGTTGGCGAAGCGCTGCAGATCTTCGGACCGGTTGTCGCCAGCCGCGTGGAACGTGGCGGGGTTGAAGAACAGAAGATCTCCCTTTTCGAGCGGCAGCTGGACATGCGCCGCCTCGAAGTGGTCCCGAAACTCGGGTCGCAGCACCGCGAGGTATCCGGGCAGATAGCTCTGCGAATAGGGTAGCAGCTTGGTTGGCCCGGACGCGACTGGCATCGCGCTGTGCGCGACCGCGCCCTGTAATGTCAGTCGGGCAGAGACGGCATGCTGCGACGCGGGATAGCGGGCAAGATCCTCGGCCGTCTGGAACCCCATGTGATAGTCGCGATGGGCAACCTGGGCGCGGCCGCCCGGGCGCACGACATTGACCTGCGTGGTCATCTGCCATGCGGGGCCGAGCCACGCTTCGGCCAGCGCGCCGATGATCGGGTTGGCGTTGTAGCGCACGAACAGTTCCGGCGCGGCCATGGCCAGCTTTTCATGCGCGTTCCACAACCGGCTGTTGGCGCCGGCACCTGCAAAATGATCGCCCGTGCCGCCTCCGGTCGCTTCCTCCTGCGCGATGACCTGCGACAGGATGTCGGTGACCGCGTCGATCAGGCCCGTATCCGCGAAACCCCGACGCACCGCGACGATCCCCGGTCCGGTCGCGAAACAGCGGTTCCATTCCGCCATCAGCGCGCGCGGTGCGTGGGTCAGCGCCCCGCGCACCCGGTCGCCGTCGTAGACGGGGATGTTGCGGATGATCTCGTCGGCTTCGGGGTAATCGGCCGCCCGTGTCTGTCGGTCGAGATGCGCCTTGAACGCCTCCAGGTTGCAGGATTCCTCCGACAGCCAGACAGGCTCGGCCTGTTCCTCATGATCCCGCATCGTGACCTCCCAATCCCGGCGTAATCCGATCTGATCCAATTGGCGGGCGGCGCGTCAAGCGAATTGCTTGCGCGGCGCGGCCAGCGCCCGCTAGGCTGCGGGCATGACCGACATCACCAGCCTGGATGGCACCCCGCTTTCACCCCTGTGTTTCGGCACGATGCAGTTCGGCGGGACGGCTGACGCCGCGGCCAGCCACGCGATGTATGATGCGTGCCGCGCGCAGGGTGTCACCTTCTTCGATACCGCGCATGTCTACACCGACGGCGCGTCCGAAACCCTGCTGGGCGCCTGCATCGCGTCCGAGCGCGAAAAGGTCATCGTCGCCACCAAGGCTGCCTACACGGGCGGGGCCTCTCGGGATGTCATCCTGAGCAGCATGGATGACAGTCGCAGACGCATGCAGGTCGATGTCGTCGACATCCTCTACATGCACCGTTGGGATGGTGAGACCCCGTTGGAGGAAACCTTCGAGACGCTGGCCGGGTTGCGCGAGGCGGGAACGATCCGCCATGTGGCGGTGTCGAATTACGCCGCGTGGCAGGTGATGAAGGCGCAGGCCGTCGCCGCCCGGTTCGATCTGAAGATCGAGATGATGCAGCCGATGTATTCCCTCGTGAAACGCCAGGCCGAGGTGGAGATCTTGCCGATGGCAATGGATCAGGATATCGCCGTCGTGCCCTATTCCCCGCTTGGGGGCGGGTTGCTGACCGGCAAATACGCCACCGGTGGGTCCGGCCGGTTGACGACCGATGACCGGTACGCCGCAAGATACGGTCCGGAATGGATGCATGCGGCGGCGGCGGCCCTGTCCGATCTTGCGTCGGATGCGGGGATGGCACCGGCGACCCTTGCGGTGGCCTGGGCCATGCGCCACCCCGGTGTCACGGCGCCGATCATCAGCGCGCGGTCGACCGAGCAACTCGCGCCATCCCTCGCGGCGCTCGACGTCACGCTGGATGATGATCTCTATGCCCGCATTGCGGCGCTGACGCCGACACCCGCGCCCGCCACCGACAGGTTGGAGGAGGCCTGAGCGATTTTTCGCCAGCCAGGGGGTATCCCTTCGCCGCAAATGCATGTTTTCCATCATCGGTTGGGACGAATCCCTCGCGCCATGTATGAGTCGAAGCCATGGATACGGATTTTCTGGTTATTGGCGGCGGCATCGCCGGTGTTTCGACGGGCGCGGCCCTTGCGTCGCTTGGCCACGTCACCCTGTGGGAGGCAGAGGCCAACCTCGGGATGCATACATCGGGCCGGTCCGCCGCCCTGTTCGACGAAGCCTATGGCCTTGCGCCTGTCATGGCGCTCAACCGCGCCTCGAGGGCGGAGCATGAGGCCCATGGCGACCTGTCCCCGCGCGGCCTGATGCTGCTTGGCATGGCCGGGCAGGATGCGGCTTTCGACAAGGATCACCGGGCGATGTGCCTGACCGCGATGTCGCTGGACGAAGCGCGCGCCATGGTTCCACCGCTGTCGAAGGCAATCACGCGGGCGGCCTATCATCCCGGTGCCTTCGATCTGGACACCGACGCGATGCAGCAGCGTGCCGTCCGCCGCATCCGCGCCGCCGGTGGAACGGTCGATGTCGGGCGCCCCGTGACGCGGATCGTGCAGGACGGCGATGGTTGGCGGATCAGGTCGGGCGAGATCTCCGTGACCGCGCGCATGGTGTTCAACGCGGCGGGCGCCTGGGCCGATCAGGTTGCCCTGCTGGCCGGGATCGCACCGCTTGGCCTGACGCCGCTGCGCCGGTCCGTCGCCCGTATCGCGGCCCCCGCGGGACAGGACGTGCGCGACTGGCCCATGATGCTGGGCGCCGGCGAAAGCTGGTATGCCAAGCCGGACGCCGGTGCCCTGATCGTGTCACCCGCCGATGAGGAGCCCTGCGCCCCGATGGATGCCTACCCCGAGGATCTGGCGCTGGCAGAAGGGCTCGACCGCTATGCCACCGCATTGGACGTGGATTTGACGCGGCCGCTGTCGTCCTGGGCAGGGTTGCGGACATTCACGCCGGACCGCTGCCTGGCGCTCGGCCCGTCGGAGAATGCGGGCTTCTGGTGGGTGGCGGGGCAGGGGGGCTACGGGTTTCAGACGGCCCCCGCGGCATCGCGCCTCGTGGCTGATCGCGTTGCGGGGCGGGCATCGGAACTTGATACGGCGACCCTGGCGGCGACGGACCCCGCGCGGTTCCTCGCATGAGGAAGCTGTCCCTTCCCGACAGCGCGACTGCCGCGGATGACGACGGATTGATGTCTGCCCCGTCCGCGGCGCGCAACCTTGGTCCGATCCTCGATGTTCTGTTGCCGCGCCTGCCGCGTCGGGGCGATGTGCTGGAGCTGGCCTCCGGCACGGGCCAGCATATCGCGGCACTTGCCGCACACCGGCCGGACCTGACCTTCTACCCGACGGAGCCTGACCCCATGCGCCGCATCGCGATCGATGCCCGCTGCAAGGGGCTGCCCAACGTCGCCCCCGCCGGTGATCTCGATGCGTGTCAGCGCGGCTGGGCACAGGCGGAGGCAGCGGATGCCATCGTCGTCGTCAACCTGTTGCACCTGATTTCCGACGCCGAAATGTCGATCCTGCTGGACGAGGCGGCGCGCGCCCTCGGACCGGGGTGCGTCCTGTCGCTGTACGGGCCGTTCCTGCGCGATGGGGCCTACGCCAGCGACGGGGACAGAACCTTTGACGAAAGCCTGCGCGCGCAGGATCCGGGCATAGGCTACAAGGACGTCGAGGTTCTGCGCACCGTTCTGACGGTGCTCGATTTCTCGCTGGAGGTGGTGGACATGCCGGCCAACAACCTGACGATCCTTGCCCGCAAGGGGCCCGATCCGCGCGCGATCCTGTGAAAGGCGGCCGCGCCCTCAGGTCAGGCGCGGCAACAGGTCGTCCAGCACGGCGCGGGCGTCGTCTGTCCAACGCGCCTTGCGGGCCCGGAACAGGGATGCCTGACTGGCGTGGATCAACCCGTCCTCCAGAACCTTGAGGTGATTGGCGCGCAGCGTTTCCCCCGTCGAGGTGATGTCCGCGATGGCCTCGGCCGTGCCGTTCTTGACGGTGCCCTCGGTCGCGCCCTGACTGTCGATCAGCTGGTAATCCGCGATCCCGTGTTCGCGCAGGAACTCCCGCACGAGGCGGTGATACTTGGTGGCGATCCGCAGGCGGTGACCATGGGCCGCACGGAACTGTGCTGCGACCGCATCCAGATCGTCCAGCGTTTCCACGTCCACCCAGACCTTGGGCACCGCAAGGACCAGATCGGCATGGCCAAACCCCATGGGGGCCAGCGTTTCGACCTGGGTATCCCAGGCCGTCAGGGTTTCGCGCACGAGGTCGCTGCCCGTGACGCCAAGGTGGATGCGTCCGGCGGCCAGTTCGCGTGGAATCTCCGAAGCGGACAAAAGCACCAGCTGCACATCCGCGCCCTCAACCTGGCCGGCGTATTCGCGATCCGACCCGGTGCGCGACAGGGTCAGGCCGCGCTGGCCGAACCACTGGAACGTCTTGTCCATCAACCGCCCCTTTGACGGCACACCGAGGGTAATCATGACGGATCCTCCAACAGGCCCGGACGGATCACCCCGCCCACCGCCGGGATCGACCGCCCCGCGCCCAGAACCGCCGTCAGGGCATCGTACCGGCCACCGGTGGCAAGCGGGGGCTGTCCGGGGCGTCCGCGCGCCGAAAGGGTGAAGACGAAGCCATCGTAGTATTCCATCGCCGTCCGGCCGCGTGCGGGCGCGAAGGCCAGCGTTTCGGGGGCCAGACCACGCCGGGCCATCGCCTCGGCGCGGGCCTCCAACCTGTCGGCAGCCGGACCAAGGGCCGGCAGGTCGACGGCCATGTCGCGCAGGGGCGACAGGGCCTCGGTCATGGTGCCATTCAACGTCAGGATGGCGTCGATGACGTCGGCTTCGGCCTTGGAGATGTCCTGAACCTCGGTATCGTCGATCAGGGCAGACAGGCGGGCCGCGATCTCTGCCGTGTCGCGCAGGCCCACGGCGGTTCCGGCGGACGCGATGACCGCCTCCGGTCCTTCGGACGCGACGAGTTGCAGCAGCGCGCTGCGCTTGGCCGGGGGTGTTGCCGCGCCGGTGAAGCGGTTCATCAGGCGACGAAAGCGGACCGGCCGCCAGATATGACGCCGCAGGGCGGCGCGGCGGCGGGCGCTCGTGGTCAGGCCCTCGACGGCCGCGATCAGGATGCCAAGATCACCCGACGCCGCGATCGGCGCCCACGGGGCAAGGACTTCCGACATAAGGGCGAAGACCTCTGCATCCGCATCGGCGGGATTGTCGCGGGCAAAGACCTCGTAGCCGACCTGCAGGTATTCGCGCGCGCGGGTCGGATCATCTTCCTGCCTGCGGAACACCTCTCCGGCATAGCAGTAGCGGGCGGGTTCGGCACCGCCATCCATATGGGCCTGAACCACGGGCACCGTGAAATCCGGGCGCAGCATCATCTCGCCCGCGCCGGGGTCGGTCGTGGTGAATGCGCGGGCCCTGATGTCCTCGCCATAGAGGTCCAGCAAGGTGCCCGCGGGTTGCAGGATCGCCGCCTCGACGGGCTGTGCCCCCTTGGCCTGCAACTGGGCCAGAAGGTCGGTGGCGCGGGCGCGGTCGGCTGCGGTAATCACGACAGAAGGTCCCGCAGGAACGGGACGAGATCGGCCAGCGGCACCTCGGTCTGGGAGGGGTTCTCCTTCCACTCCTCGACCGTGGCGTCCTGCGCCAGTTTTGCCCCCAGCACGAGGTCCTTGACCTGTACCACGCCGCGCTGTGCCTCGTCCGTCCCCTGGATGATCGCCACCGGAGAGTTCCGCTTGTCCGCGTATTTCAGCTGATTGCCGAAATTCTTCGGATTGCCCAGATAGACCTCTGCCCGGATGCCCGCCTGTCGCAGGGTGCCGACGATGGATTGGTAATCGGCCATCCGGTCGCGGTCCATCACGGTGACGATGACGGGGCCTTGTGTATCGGTGTCGATACGGCCCTTGGCGTGCAGGGCGGCCAACAGGCGGTCCACCCCGATGGAGACGCCGGTGGCCGGCACGGCCTGACCCGTGAACCGCGTCACGAGGTCATCGTAACGCCCGCCGCCCGCGACGGATCCGAACTGCCGCGGACGGCCCTTTTCGTCCTTGATCTCGAACGTCAGCTCCGCCTCGTAGACGGGGCCGGTATAGTAGCCGAGGCCGCGCACGACCGAAGGGTCGATGACGATGCGGTCTGCGTGGTAGCCTTGGGCATCTAGAAGGTCGGCTATTTGGCCTAGTTCCCTTCGGCCCTGTTTCCCTACTTCGGACTCTCTAACAAGCTCGCCTAGATAAGATATCGTGAGGATGTTCCTCATTCGGCTTGGGGCGACGCCTTGTTTGCTAGCTTTCTCGACTACTCTATCAGCTTCGGCCTTGAACCGAGCAAGCATGTCATTGTTCGAGGTAGAAGCAGACTCAAGGGTTTCGCTAGTGGCTTCAGAAAGCTGAGCGATTCGCTTCGTGATCTCATCGTTGGCTGTCACAAACCTAATTATGACGTCAGCCTGCGCCTCGCTCAGCTCCGCCCCCTTCGTGAAATCGCCGCTCTCATCTTTGCGACCTTCACCTAGCAGCGCGCGAACACCTTCGACTCCCAGCCGGTCCAGCTTGTCGATGGCGCGCAGCACGATGCCGCGTTCGACGTCCTTGTCGTCGCCGGCCAGACCCGCGACCTCCATGACGCCGTTCAGGACCTTCCGGTTGTTCACCCGGATCACATAATCGCCCCGCTCGATGCCCACGGCCTCCAGCGTATCGGCCAGCATCGCGCAGATCTCCGCGTCCGCCGCCACGCTCGCCGAGCCGACGGTGTCCGCGTCACATTGATAGAACTGCCGGAACCGCCCCGGTCCCGGCTTTTCGTTGCGCCAGACGGGGCCCATGGCATAGCGGCGATAGGGCGTCGGCAGGGTCTGCCGGTTTTCGGCGTAGACGCGCGCAAGCGGCGCCGTCAGGTCATAGCGCAGGGCCAGCCAGTCGGCGTCCTCGTCTTCCTGCCAGGCAAAGACACCCTCGTTCGGGCGGTCCACGTCGGGCAGGAACTTGCCAAGCGCCTCGACCGTTTCCACGGCGGAGGATTCGAGCGCCTCGAACCCGTAAAGATGATAGACGCCCGCGATGGCATCCAGCATGGCCTTGCGCCGAGTTACCTCAGCGCCGAAATAGTCGCGAAAGCCCTTGGGCGGCTGTGCCTTGGGGCGGCGGGGTTTCTGGGTCTTGGCCATGGAACACTCCTGCGGTCGCGCCGTGCAATAAGCCCCGCGTCCGCGCCCCGCAACCATAGGATCGCCGAAAGGAACCGCCATGCAGGAACTCGAAGAACGTATCGCCCATCTGACCCGCACGGTCGAGGATCTGTCCGACGTCGTCGCGAGGCAGGCCACGGAGGTCGAAACCCTCAACCGCCGCGTTGCCATGCTGATGCGGCGCGCCGCCGAAGCCGAGGCAGACAGCGGCGGGTCCGTCGCCCTGGCGGATCAGCGCCCGCCCCACTGGTAAAACCGCGCGGCGGCGAACCGCCGCGCATTCGTGTCGATGATGCGGGCGTTGCCTAGGCCTCGGCGACGGGGATGCGGCCGTCCAGCTCATCCTCGATATGCGCGCGGATGATGGTGTCCATGTCCGGCTCCGCCGTAAAGCCGAGCGCCCGCGCGCGGGCCGGGTCGAAGGCCTGTGGCCATCCGTCCACGATGGCTTGCACGGTCGCGTCTTCGGTTCGGTCGATCAGCTGCGTCGCCGCCGGGCCGGCAACCCGTTCCAGCGCCGCGATCTCCTCTGCGACGGTGGCGTCGACGCCCGGCAGGTTCAGGGCACGATCCTGCCCAAGGGGTGCGAGGTCGAGTTCCGCCGCCTGCACCAGAAAGCCGACCGCCGCACGGGGCGACGCAAACCAGTGGCGCGTGGTGTCGGGAACCGGCAGGGTCGCCCGCTGTCCGATCAGGGGTTCACGCAGGATCGAGGAATAGAACCCGGAGGCCGCCGCATTGGGCTTGCCCGGCCGGATGCAGATCGTCGGCAGACGCAGGGAAATACCGTTCAGGATGCCCTTTCGCGACAGGTCGTTGATCAGAAGCTCTCCCATCAGCTTCTGGGTGCCGTAGCTGGTCAGTGGCTTGGGCTGCACCGTATCGTCGATCACATCCGGCAAGGGCGCGCCGAAGACCGCGATGGACGAGGTGAAGACGAACCGCGGGCAATAATCGGCCTGCGCCGCGACCGCATCGCAAAGCGCGATCGTGCCTTGCAGGTTGACCGCATAGCCCTTGGCGGTGTTCGCCTCCGCCTCGCCGGATACGATCGCGGCAAGATGGAAGATCACGTCCGGCCGCGCCTCGATCAGCGCCGGAGCCGCCGCCGGGTCCGACAGGTCGGCGGCCAGCGCCGCGCCGGGGATACCGTCGGGCAGGACGGGGGCGACGACGTCGACCAGCGTCAGGCTGTCGATCGGTCTGCCCTGCAGGGTGCCCTGCGCCACCAGTGCCGCCGTCAGCTTGCGCCCGATCATGCCGGCCGCGCCCGTGATAAGGATATGCATGTTCTTTCCCCCCTTTGTACGCATTCATTAGCGAAGGCAGGCCCGTCCGCCAGCCCCCGTGTCATCGGCACGTTTGCCCGTCAGAGCAGGCCTTCGGCGCGGAACATTCCGGCGATGTCGGCTTCGGGGCGGGGGCCGATATGGCCGATCACCTCGCGCGCGCAAACCACGCCCATGCGGGCCGCGACCTCCAGTTCGCGCCCCGAGGCCAGCCCGTAGAGGAAGCCTGCCGCGAACTGATCCCCGGCGCCGGTGGCATCGACCACGGGGATCGGCGTGACCGGAGCCTCGACCAGCGTGTCCCCCGACCGGACCCAGACGGAGTCGCCGGACCGGGTGCAGGCCACGACCTCGCAAACCTCGGAGGCAAGGCCGATTGCGCGCTCCAGATCGTCGGTCTCGTAGAGGGTCATCCATTCGGCGGCGTTGCCGATGGCGATGTCCATATCCTCGCGGATCAGACGCTGAAAATCGGCGCGGTGGCGGTCGGCGCAGAACGGGTCGGAAATGGTGATGGCGGACCGGCCGCCCGCGGCTTTCATCTTGCTTGCGGCTTCGGAAAAGGCGGTCTTCCCGGCGTCCTTGTCGAAAAGGTAGCCTTCGAGGAACAGAAGGCCCCCCCCGTCGAAGACGTCCGGCACATCCGCCGAGGACAGGTTGGCCGAGGTGCCGAGGTAGGTATTCATCGAGCGTTCCCCGTCCGGCGTCACGAAGATCATCGACCGCGACGTGGGCAGGTTCGTGGCACTGGGCGGATTCGGGAAATCCGTCCCGGAGGAAGTCAGCGCATCTGCGTAGAAACGGCCGAGGCCATCGTCCTTGACCCGTCCGATGAACGCGGTCGAAAGACCCAAGGCGCCGATGCCGGCCAGCGTGTTGGCGACCGATCCACCGGGGGCCTGCACCCTGTCCTGCATGGCGCCGTAGAGGATTTCCGCGCGCTCCCGCTCGATCAGCTGCATGATGCCCTTCTCGATCCCCATCTGGTCGAGGAAGCTGTCGTCCGCGTGGGAGATGACATCCACCACGGCATTGCCGATGCCGATTACGTCGTAGGTCATGGTCAGTGCTTTCTTAGCTGTCGGCCCGCCTCTGGCGGACCGATCCGCCGGGGGGCCAGCCCCCCGGACCCCCCGAGGTATCTCCGGCCAGAGGAAGGGGCGGATCGTTGCGTTGCAATCAGGTTGTTTTTTCGTCGAATTGGCAGAGGTCCGCAATCAGGCAGGCCCCGCATTTCGGTTTGCGCGCCACGCAGATGTAGCGTCCGTGCAGGATCAGCCAGTGATGGGCGTGGCGCTGATATTCGGCGGGGACGTTGTCCTCGATCGCGCGTTCGACCGCATCGACGTCCTTGCCGGGGGCGATCCCGGCGCGATTGCCGACGCGGAAGATATGGGTATCCACCGCCTGTGCGGGATGGCCCCACCACATGTTGAGGACGACGTTCGCCGTCTTGCGTCCGACGCCGGGCAACCGTTGCAGGGCCGCGCGGCTGCTGGGCACTTCTCCGCCGTAGTCGTCGACCAGCATCTGGCTGAGCTTGATGACGTTCTTCGCCTTGTTGCGATACAGCCCGATGGTGCGGATGTGTTCGGTCACCGCCTCCAACCCGAGATCCAGCATCTTTTGCGGGGTGTCCGCCACGGCGAACAGGCCGCGCGTGGCCTTGTTGACGCCCGCGTCGGTTGCCTGCGCGGACAAGGCGACGGCCACGACGAGGGTATAGGCGTTGACGTGGTCCAATTCTCCCTTCGGCTCGGGCTCGGCGGCTTCGAACCGGGCGAAAATCTCGCGCATGGCGGGGTAGGGGAGTTGCTTGGCCATGGTCTCTTGTGACCCGAGGGGCAGGGGGCGGCAAGGGGCCGATTGCCTTTCGCCAAGGGGGGGCATTGCGGCAGGCGGCTGCGGGAACCGCAAGAAGCGGGTCGCAGGGTGCGGTTGCGAAGCCTATCGTCAGGATCAGCGGTGCGGGCAGGGCCGGAGCAGGGCGCGACATGCTGGCGCCGGTCACCCGCCGACGACAGAAGGACGAGACCATGACGACCGGGCGAGGCGACCTTGCGACCACCTACCACTACGCCACCATGCGGCGGGCCATCGACCTGATCGATGCCCATGCCGGTGCGCCCCCCTCGCTGGAGGCCTTGGCAGCGGAAATGAACATGTCGCCCGCCCATTTCCAGCGCGTCTTCAGCGCTTGGGCCGGGGTCAGTCCCAAGCGGTTTCAGCAATACCTTGCGCTGGGCCATGCCAAGGCGCTGCTGAAGGCGCGGTTCAGTGTGATGGAAACCGCGGCGGGCGCCGGGTTGTCGGGGACCGGGCGTCTGCATGACCTGTTCCTGCGGTGGGAGGCGATGTCTCCGGGGGAATACGCCCGGGGAGGCGTGGGCCTGACCATCCGCTACGGGTGGGCAGACAGCCCGTTTGGAGACATCCTCGTGATGGCGACCGATCGGGGGATCTGTGGCTTGGCCTTTGCCGCGGAGACGGGGCGCGCCGCTGCAATGGCGGACATGCGGGGCCGCTGGCCATCGGCGACATACGAACAGGACGACAGCGTCGCCTTGGCCGCCGCCAACCTGTTTCGCGGCACGGGCGAGGCCCGCCTGCACCTGATCGGGGCGCCCTTCCAGATCAAGGTCTGGGAGGCGTTGATGACCATCCCGTCGGGTCATGTCACGACCTATTCGCAGATCGCCTCGCATATCGGCAATCCACGAGCCGTGCGCGCCGTGGGCACCGCCGTCGGTCGCAATCCGGTCAGCTGGCTGATCCCCTGCCACCGGGCCCTGCGCAAGTCCGGGGGGCTGGGGGGATATCACTGGGGGCTGCCGGTCAAACGCGCCATGCTGGCCTGGGAAAGCAGCCGCGCCGACGCGGGCTGATCCACGGGGTCCGAACCGACTGCTATCGCATAGCAGGTCGCCAATATTGCCTAACCATCGCCCTGCCGTCATTCGTGCCGACAGACACACCGCGCATCTTTTCGCCGTCCCGCACCGCCGGGACGGGAACCGAATGGCGTGCGGTGCATTGACCGCGTATGCCCCGGACAGGCCGATAGGAAAAAGACATGACACTGACCCTGAAACGCCCAATCCCCCCTGCTGCTGCCGTATTGCTTGCGATGGTGCTGGGTGGCTGTGTTTCGTCTACCGGCAACCGCACGGCGGACGGCGCGATCCTCGGCGGGTTGGCCGGCGCCACCGTTGGTGGTGTCGCCAGCGATGGCGACCTTGAGAAAGCCGTCATCGGCGGCGCGATCGGCGCCGGTATCGGCGCGTCGGTCGCCCAGAACACCAACTGATTTCCGGGCCGGTGACGCACGCGCCTGCCCGCCCCTTCGAACGAAAGAAAAGAACATGACCCTCAAGACACCGCTTGCCCTGGCCTCGGCCCTTGCCCTCACCCTGTCCGGCTGCGTGACCGCGACCGACGGCGGACCGAACCGCACCGCGAACGGCGCGATCATCGGCGGCCTCGCAGGCGCGGCCCTCGGCGGAATTGCCAGCGATGGTGACCTCGAAAAGGCGGTCATCGGTGGCGCGCTCGGCGCCGGTATCGGCGCGGCCGTCGGTCAGGAACTGGACCGTCAGGCCGCCGACCTGCGCAATCAGCTGGGCGACGACCGCATCACGGTGACCAACACCGGCGAGCAGCTGATCGTTTCGATGCCGCAGGACATCCTGTTCTCGACCGACAGCGCCAGCCTGCGCGCCGACCTGCAGGGCGATCTGCGGGCGCTTGGCCGCAACCTGCTGCAATACCCCGACACCACGGTGCAGGTCATCGGCCACACCGACAGCGAAGGGTCGGCCGCCTACAATCAGGACCTGTCCGAGCGTCGGGCCCGCGCCGTTTCCGGCGTGCTGCTCGAAACCGGCGTGTCGGGCGCGCGCATCCGGTCGTTCGGTCGCGGTGAATCGCAGCCGATCGCCACGAACAACACCCCCGAAGGCCGTCAGCAGAACCGCCGCGTCGATATCATCATCACGCCGAACGCCTGATCGATACCAGCGACCAGGGGCCACGGCCGGGACATGCCCGGCCGTGGCCCTTTTCTTTTGGCGGTCGTGGCGGCGGTCTCGCGCCGTGCGGGATGCAATCCCTTTGCCCTTCGTCGGTATATGTGGTCAGTTAATGTGACCAATTTCCGGGGATCCCTCATGCCCTTTCAAATGATCGAAGCCGAAAAGCTGGCGTCTGCCGTGGTTCGCCAGATCGAGAACCTGATCCTGCGCGGCATCCTGCGTCCGGGCGATCGCCTGCCATCCGAGCGGGAGTTGTCGGAACGCCTCGGCGTGTCGCGCCCGTCGCTGCGCGAGGCCGTGTCCGAACTGCAGGAACGGGGTCTTCTCGTGACGCGGGCCGGGGCGGGCGTGTTCGTGGCCGACGTCCTCGGCTCCGCGTTCTCGCCTGCGCTGATCCGGCTGTTCTCGACGCAGGAGGACGCGCTGGACGACTACATCGCGTTTCGCCGCGACCTGGAGGGGTTGGCCGCCGCCCGTGCTGCGCGCAAGGGCAGTGATACGGATCTGGCCCTCGTCGATACGATCTTTCGCAAGATGGAAGCGGCGCATTCCAAGCGCGACCCGTCCGAGGAAGCCGGCCTAGACGCCGATTTTCACATGTCCATCATCGAGGCGAGCCACAACGTCATCATGCTGCACATGATGCGGTCGATGATGGATCTGCTGCGCGAGGGCGTGTTCTACAACCGATCCGTCATGTTCAAACAGCGCACGACCCGTGACATGCTGCTGGATCAGCACCGGGCCATCAACGACGCCCTGCAAAGCCGCGATGCCGACGGGGCCAAGGCCGCCGTCGAGGCGCATCTGACCTTCGTGCGCGGGTCCTTGGCGGACCAGAGGGCGGCAGACCGGCACGAGGATGTCGCCCGTCTGCGCTTGCAGCAGGAGGTTGGGCGCTAGGCGCGCATCTGCCCCGGTGTCTGGATTGTCGATGCGCGGCGCAGACAGACATGGCTGCGGCGCGGCGGGCAGGCTATGATACCCACGGTGTTCATCGGAGGACCGGGATGGCCCGCGATTATTCCAAGTTTCTACCCGAGGCCGTGACGGCCCCGCGTCCGTCGCCCCTTGCCGCCCTCGGGTGGCAGTCGTGGTTCGCACAGCAGGTCGATGCCGACGAGATGACGCAGACGCCCCCTGTCCGGGTGACGCGGATCGACCGATCCGGTCTGACCGTGACGGGCGACGGGATCGATCAGGTGTTGCCGCCCCGCGCCGACGTGACGGTGGGCGATTGGCTGCTTCTGTCCGACGACGCGCCGGTTCTGGAACGCAAGAGCCTCGTGAAACGCCGTGCGGCGGGGCACGACCGCTCGGTTCAGTTGATTGCCGCGAACATCGACACGACCTTCATCGTGACGTCCTGCAATGCCGATTTCAACGTGGCGCGGTTGGAACGCTATCTTGCGCTGGCCTTCGATGCGGGCACCGACCCCGTGATCATCCTGACCAAGCCGGACCTTGCCGACCCCGCGCCCTATGTCGCCAAGGCCGAGGCGATCGCGCAGTCGGTTCCGGTGATCGCCGTCAATGCCAAGGCGGACGGCCCCGGCGTGGTGGCCGCCCTTGCGCCGTGGTGCAAGCCCGGTCGGACGGTCGCGTTCCTCGGGTCGTCCGGCGTGGGAAAATCGACGCTGGTCAATGCCCTGTCCGGCAGCGATGCGGTCGTCACGGGGGCCATTCGCGAAGACGACGCCCGTGGCCGGCACACGACCACACGACGCGAGCTCTATGTGGTTGCGGCCGGTTTTGCCGTGCTCGACACGCCCGGCATGCGTGAACTGCAGTTGACGGATGTATCGGCCGGGATCGAGGAAGTGTTCGCCGATCTTGCCGAATTGTCGCGCAACTGCCGGTTCAACGACTGCGCCCATGAGACGGAGCCTGGCTGTGCCGTTCAGGCCGCGCTGCGCGCCGGAACCCTGGATGCGGATCGGATGGCCCGCTGGAAAAAGCTGGCTGCGGAAGATGCCCACAACTCGGCGGATCTGGCCGAACGCAGGCGGCGGGACAAGGCCTTTACCAAGCGCGTCAACAAGGCCGTGAAAGCCAAGCCCCGGTAGGCCGCGTTGCCCGGCCGGTTTCGTGACCCATGATCAAGCGTGCGGCGTGTCGGCCGACGCGGGTCCGGTTGGCTGTTCCAGACCTTCGACGCTGACGAGACGGGCGCTGCTACAGCCGTTCCGCACATCGCGCAGGCCCTGGTAGGTCTCGCCCGTATAGAACGCGTCCCATGCCTCGGCGGATGGAAACTCCAGCAGGACGATGCGGCGCGGCTCCCACGCGCCTTCATGCACCCGGTGCGGCCCACCCCGGACAAGATAGCGTGCCCCGGCGTCCTCGATCGCCGGTTTCACGGCGTCCATGAAAACCTGGTATTGGTCCATATCTCGGATATCGACGTCGAAAATCACGTATATCGGCATGATTGGTTCCCCCTGCCGATCAGCCTGCGGGCGAATGGCCCGTCGCGCAAGGCGTTCGTCTGCCGCGCCGTGGTCAGCGGGAGCGCAGGTACTCCATCACCGCAGGGCGGACCGATTGCTCGCCCGCGTCGCGCGCCTCGGCGATGACCTGCTTGACGCGCGCCAGATCCGATCGCAGCAGGATATGCTTGACCGGCCCGATCGAGGCGGGGCGCATCGACAGGCAGCGCAGGCCCATCGCGGCAAAACACAGCGCTTCGACCGGGCGGCCCGCATCCTCGCCGCAGAAGCTGACCGGAGTATCCGTCTCGGCGCAGCGGGCGACGATCTGTTCGATCAGGGTCAGGAAGCTGACGTTCAGGGTATCGTATCGGCGGCGCACACGCTCGTTCTCGCGGTCGGCGGCAAAGAAGAACTGCTTGAGGTCGTTGCCCCCGATGGAGATGAAATCCGCCTCCTCGAAGAAACGGCGCGGCGCAAAGGCCATCGACGGCGTCTCCAGCATGGCGCCGACCTTCAGGTCGGATGGCAGGGGATGGCCAAGCGACTTTTCGCGGTGGATCTCGGCCAGCAGCAGGGCGCGCGCTTCGAGGAATTCCTCCTGCTGGGCGATGAAGGGAAACATCAGTTGCAGCGGTCCGCCGTTCGCGGCGCGCAGCAGGGCCTGCAACTGCATCCGCATCACGCCCGGCTTGTCGAGGCCGACGCGGATCGCGCGCCAGCCCAGGGCCGGGTTCGGCTCCTCCGTGCGCTTCATGTAGGGCAGCACCTTGTCGGACCCGATGTCGAGCGTCCGGAAGGTGACGGGCTTGCCGCCCGCAGCCTCGATCACCCGCGCATAGAGCGAGGCAAGCTCTCCGCGTTTGGGCACCTTGTTGCGCGTCAGGAACTGCAATTCGGTGCGGAACAGGCCCACGCCCTCGGCCCCCGACGAGGGCAGGGACGGCAGGTCGGCCATCAGGCCCGCGTTCATCATCAACTCGATCCGGTGGCCGTCGGACGACATGCAGGCGCGGTCGCGGATGCTGGCGTAGCGGGTCTGCGCCTCGGCCTGCATGGCCAGCTTTTCGCCGAAGGCGCTGCGCACCATGTCGTCGGGGCGCAGGTGGGCGACGCCCTGATCGCCGTCGACCAGAATCGGATCGCCTGACAGCGCCTCGGCCACGATGCCACGGGCCTGCAGGATCAGGGGAATGGCCCATGCTCGCGCGACGATGGCCGCATGGCTGCCGACGGCCCCTTCCTCCAGCACGACACCACGTAGGCGGCGCCCGTATTCCAGCAATTCCCCCGGCCCGATGTTGCGCGCCACCAGAACGGCATTGTCGGGCAGCTGTGCCGTATCGCGGGCCTGCCCGGTCAACATGCGCAGAAGGCGGTTCGACAGGTCATCGAGATCGGCCAGACGGTCGCGCAGATATGGGTCGGCGCCGGCCATGCGGGCGCGCGCGGCGGTCTGTTCCTTTTCGACGGCGGCCTCGGCGGTCAGGCCCGCGTCGATGTCGCCCTCCATCCGGCGCAGCCAGCTGCGGGAATAGGCGAACATGCGGAACGCCTCGATCACCTCGGTCTGCGCGCTGTCGCCGGTGGCCTGCGTCAGCATCTTGTCGACCGACAGGCGCAATTCGTCGATCGCCTCGTTGAGGCGCTGTTTCTCGTGGTCGGGATCGTCGCTGACCGGGTTGGTGATGACGACGCGCTGATCGTGCAGGTGGACGACGCCCTCGGCCGCGCCTTCCTGTCCGGTGACCCCGCGAAACAGCACCTGTTGCTTGTGACGCGGCTTCAGCGCCTCGCCCTCGTCGACGAAGGCGCCCAGTTCGGTCATCTCGGCCAGGACCATGGCGACGACTTCGAGGGCGTAGATCTCGTCGTCCGAAAACTCGCGCGCGTCCTTCGACTGAACCACGAGGACGCCAAGGCGTTCGCCCAGTCGCTGAACGGGCACGCCAAGGAACGACGAAAAGACCTCTTCCCCCGTTTCCGGCATGTAGCGGAACCCCTTGGTCGAAGGGGCATCGGGCGTGTTGACCGCGCGGCGGGCCTTGGCGACACGCCCGACCAGCCCCTCGCCCACGCGCATGCGGGTGACGTGGACGGCCTCGGCGTTCAGGCCATGCGTCGCGCACAGCTCCAGCGTTGTCTCGTCGCGGTGCAGATAGATCGAACAGACCTCCGTCCCCATGGACGTGGCGACCAGATCGACGATCCGGTTCAACCGCTCCTGCCCGGCGGCGGCCTCTGCCATGACGGCAGACAGGCGTCGCAACAGCTTGCGGCTTTCTGTGTCCTTGGTCGGCATTCTGCTCTCCCTCTCGGGGGAGGGGTATATGCGAGGGTTGTGACGAATGGGAGGGGGCGCGCCCCTTGCAGTCGTCGATAAGTTCCAAGCTTGGCCCGTTTTCGCCCCGACTGCCTAAGATGTGCCGCCAGATCGGGCAGACGCGCAAGATGCACCATCCCCGGACCATCCGCCCCCGCAACGGGCGGCAGGCGCGACGGGATGTGCAGGCGCATCACGCGACAGCCACCGATACTGGCCTTGTCGATCAGGCGACCGGCTAGAATACGATGACAGATACGACAAAGGCTCCCGGAGGGAGCCTTTGCATATCGTTTATCGCGGCTTCGAAGGCGCGGTTCTGCGAAACCTCGAACAGGAAAAGCGACGCACCCCGGGTTGCCCAGGACCCGGGGCCGAACCCTCAGGCCTTTTCCAGCTCGAACGTGTCGTGCAGGGCCTGCACCGCCAGTTCCATGTACTTGCGGTCGATCAGGACGGAAATCTTGATCTCGGAGGTCGTGATGACCTTGATGTTGATCCCCTCGGCCGAAAGCGCGTCGAACATGCGCGCCGCGACGCCCGCGTGCGACCGCATCCCGATGCCGACGACGGACACCTTGGACACGTCCTTGTCGGCGATCAGGTCGTGAAACTCGATCTCCTCGCGGGTCATCGCGTCACGCACGGCCTTTTCGGCGCGCGCGACCTGATCGACCGGCAGGCTGAAGGTCATGTCCGTGCGCCCGTCCTCGGCGATGTTCTGGACGATCATGTCCACGTTCACCCCCGCCTCGGCCAGGGGGCCGAAGATGGCCGCCGACACGCCCGGGCGGTCCGCGACCGAGATCAGCGTCATCTTGGCCTCGTCGCGCACGAAGGCGACCCCGGCGACTACGTTCGATTCCATGATGTCCTCCTCGTCGCAGACCAGCGTTCCCGCGTCGTCCGACTGTTCCTCGAAACTGCTCAGCACCCGCAGCTTGACCTTGTAGCGCATGGCCAATTCGACCGACCGTGTCTGCAACACCTTGGCACCCAGCGACGCCAGTTCCAGCATCTCCTCGAAGGCGATGCGGTCCAGCTTGCGCGCCTTGGAGCTGACGCGCGGATCGGTCGTGTAGACGCCGTCCACGTCGGTGTAGATGTCACAGCGTTCCGCCCCGAAGGCCGCGGCGAAGGCCACGGCCGTGGTGTCCGACCCGCCACGGCCCAGCGTGGTGATGCGTCCCTCGGGCGAGACGCCCTGAAAGCCCGCGACCACGGCGACCTGCATCCCCTTGGCAAAGCGGTCGTCGAAATTCTCGGTCGGGATTTCCTCGATCCGCGCGCTGCTGTGCGCGCTGGTGGTCTTCACCGGCACCTGCCAACCCTGCCAGCTGCGCGCCTCGATCCCGTTTTCCTGCAGGATCAGGGCCAGCAATCCGGCGGTGACGTTTTCACCCGACGACACGACGGCATCGTATTCGCGCGCATCGTACAGCGGCGAGGTTTCGTTCACCCATCCAACAAGCTCGTTCGTCTTGCCCGACATGGCAGAAACGACGACGATCACGTCGTAACCCTTCGCCACCTCGACGCCCACGCGTTTGGCGACGCGGCGGATACGGTCGAGGTTGGCGACGGAGGTTCCGCCGAATTTCATCACGAGTCGCGGCATGGCGGCCCCCCGGTCATGGATCGCAGGCTGACTAGGGCAGGTCGCGCCCGGGGGCAAGACGGGCGAAGGGGATCGTGGGGCCTGCAAGCGCGCACAGGCCTTTCGCGGCATCGCCGTCGCGATGCGTGTCGGTCCGGACCCGAGCCACCCGACCCGCCGCCAAGGGCACCCCGTGCACATTGTCACGGGGGCGGCATGGCAATACCTTGCGATGATGATCCAAATCAATGTGCGCGGGGCGCGTGCCCCTCATCATGGCTGAATGACACCTGCCACAGATCCCCCTCGCAATCCGGCGTCGTTGACGTTTTCCGACATCGCGGCCGTGTTGCGGGCGGGGATGGTCGATTTCATGACCGCCCCGCGGTTCGGCCTGTTTTTCGCGGCCGTCTACGTCCTGTCGGGAATGGCGCTGCTGGCGGTCGGCGCGGGTCTGTTCACCTGGACATTGACCCTCTCTCTCGGGTTCCCGCTCGTGGCGCCGTTCCTTGCCGTCGGTCTCTACGAGGTCAGCCGCCGCATCGCCGTCGATGCGCCCCTGTCCTTTGCCACGGTTCTGGGCGTCGTCTGGCAGGAACGCACGCGACAGATCCCGTGGGCCGGGGCGGTGATGCTGATCTACTTCCTGTTCTGGTCGTTTCTCGCACACATGCTGTTTGCGCTGTTCATGGGGCCGCAGGCCCTGCTTGGCCCCCCGGACGATCTGGCCAGCTACCTGACCGGGACGGGCCTTGCCATGATCGCCGTCGAACTGCTGGTCGGCGGCGCCTGCGCGTTTCTGCTGTTCGCGATGACGGCCACGGCCCTGCCGATGCTGTTGGACAGGGAGGTCGATTTCGTCACCGCCATGCGCACCAGTGTCGCGGTGGTGCGGGCAAATCCCGTCGTGATGGGGGCCTGGGCCGCGATTGTCGCCATCCTGACCCTCGCGGCCATGGTGCCCTGGTTCCTCGGGCTGTTCATCGTGCTGCCGGTGCTGGGCCATGCCAGCTGGCATCTCTACAGGCGCGCGCTGCCCGATTGATCGCGCACCGCAGCTGCCCGTTCGGGGTCGCGCTTGGCCAGATCGCGCAACCAGCCGTCCACGGCCTGCCGGATCAGGGGGCGCGCGTCCTCCGCCATCGCGGCTACCCAGCCGAGGATGTGATCGCGAACCTCACGCTCCGCCTCGGACGGATTGTTCATCTTGGCCCAGGGGCGCGTCGCCTCCAGCGCGGCACGGCGCGTCCAGATGCTGGCGGCATCGGTCCAGTCCTCCACCACTTCCAGCCGGGCGGGCAGGGCAACGAGGCGCCGCCCCGCGGCTGCGGCATGGGCGTCGGCCAACGCCCGACAATCCAGTTGATGCACCCAGCGTTCCAGCAACGCCCAGACACCATCGTCCGGCCGGATCCGCGCCTGCGTCAACAGCTTCAGCGCCAGCAGCCGCAGGTCGAACACCTCCGCCCGCCACAGCGCATCGGCGATCAACACCCGGTGGTCCACGCTCAAATCGTCCCGCAGCGCCTTGGCGGTGTCATTCAACACCCCCGCCGGGACGCCCCAGCAGTCACGATCCGTTCGGTTTGACGCCTTGTCGCGCGCCGCACGCTCCGGATCGCCCGCAGCCTGCATATCGGCAACGACACCATCCTTCTTCCTGGTCAAAATACTCCGGGGGTCGGTCATTTGCGGCGCCACCGGTTCAAGCCCGGATGGCCGTCGGGCTGGCCCCCAGCCGCATCATCCTGTGCATCGTTCATTCGACTGTCACCGATTTGGCAAGGTTGCGGGGTTGGTCCACGTCCGTGCCTTTGTGCACCGCCGTGTGATACGCCAGCAGCTGCGCCGGAATGGCATAGAGGATCGGCGCAAAGACCGGATCGACCTTTGGCATTACCAACACGTCCCACACCCCGTCCGAGGCCTGCGCCGCGCCGTCGCTGTCGGTCACGAGCAGAACCTGACCCTCGCGGGCCATGACTTCCTGCATGTTGCTGACGGTCTTGTCGAACAATGGGTCCAGTGGGGCAAAGACGACCACCGGCAGGCTACGATCGACGAGGGCTATGGGCCCGTGCTTCAGCTCGCCGCTGGCATAGGCCTCGGCGTGGATATAGCTGATCTCCTTCAGCTTCAGCGCGCCTTCATGGGCCATCGGATACATCGGTCCGCGCCCGAGGAACAGGATGTCCGAAGCCTCGGCAAGGCGGTGAGCCAACGCCTCGCACCGCTCCTCGATCCCGAGGGCGGAGGACACGAGACCGGGAAGCGCGCGCAGTTGCGCGACCAGCTCCGCCTCGCGCGGTCCATCGATCGTTCCACGCGCAACGCCTGCCTCGATGGCCAGCGCCAGGAGGACGGCAAGCTGGTTGACGAAGGCCTTGGTCGAAGCGACGCCGACCTCGACGCCCGCATGGATCGGGAAAACCACGTCCGCATCCCGCGCGATGCTGCTTTCGGCGACGTTGACCACGGCGGCGATGGCGCGGGCCTTGCCCTTGGCATAGCGCAGCGCGGCCAGCGTATCGGCCGTTTCGCCCGACTGGCTGACGAACAGGGCGGTGGTCTGCGCACCGATCGGCCCCTCGCGGTAGCGGTATTCGGAGGCGATATCGACCTCGACCGGCAGGCGGGCCAGCGCCTCGAACCAGTATTTGGCGACCGAACAGGCGATCTGCGCCGTGCCGCAGGCGATCATCTGCACCCGGTCGGTGGCCGCCCAATCGTAGGTGCTGGGCGGCACAATACGGTCGCCATCGGTATAGGCCGCGATCACGTCCGACAGGGTCTGCGGCTGTTCGTGGATCTCCTTGGCCATGAAGTGCTTGTGCCCGGCCTTCTCGATCCGTGTCGCTTCCATCCGGATGCGCCGCGCCTCGCGGTGGGTCTGGCGCCCTTCGGCATCGAAGATCTGCGCGCCCGCCCGGGTGACGACCGCCCGGTCGCCTTCCTCGAGATAGGTCAGGGTATCGGTCAGCGGGCCAAGGGCAATCGCGTCGGAGCCGACGAACATCTCGCCCTCTCCATGTCCGATGGCCAGGGGCGATCCTGCGCGCGCACAGATCAGCAGGTCGTCCTCGCCGTCGAACAGGAAGCACAGCGCATAGGCCCCTTCCAACCTGTCGATGGTCGCGAAGGCCGCGTCCTTCGGGGACATCCCGTCGTCGAGGAAGTGCTCGCACAGGCGCACGACGGTCTCGGTGTCGGTCTCGCTTTCCCATTGGCCGTTCAGTTCGGCCCTCAGGGCGCGGAAGTTCTCGATGATGCCGTTGTGCACGACGGCGACACGTCCCGCGCGGTGCGGGTGGGCGTTGGCCACCGTGGGCGCGCCGTGGGTGGCCCAGCGGGTGTGCCCGATCCCGGCAAAGCCCGTCAGCGGGTCGGTCACCAGAAGATCGGCGAGGTTGACCAGCTTGCCGACGGCCCGGCGACGGTCCAGCACCCCGTCCGACACGGTCGCGATGCCCGCGCTGTCATAGCCGCGGTATTCCAGCCGCTTGAGCGCCTCGACCATCAGGGGCGCAGCCTGGTGATTGCCGAGTATTCCGATAATGCCGCACATCAGTGAGTCTCCCGCGCTTTGGCTGCACGCAACTTGGCCATCAGCCGCGCTGCAAGGCCCGCCTTGTTGACCTGCTTGGCGCGGGACAGTGCCAGATCACCGTCCGGCACATCCATCGTGACGACGCTGCCCGAACCGGTCATCGCACCGGCGCCCACGGTCACCGGGGCGACCAGCGAGGTGTTGGAGCCGATGAACGCCGCCTCGCCGATGACCGTGCGGTGCTTGAAGACGCCATCGTAGTTGCAGGTGATCGTGCCCGCGCCGATATTGGCGCGCGCGCCCACGTCCGCGTCACCGACATAGGACAGGTGGTTCAGCTTCGCGCCTTCGGCCACCTGCGCGTTCTTGACCTCGACGAAGTTGCCGACCCGCACACCGCGGTCCAGTTCGGCGCCGGGGCGCAGGCGGGCATAGGGGCCGATGATGCAGCCATCGGAGACATGGCATCCCTCGAGGTGGCTGAAGGCGCGCAGGGTCGCGCCCGATTCAACCGTCACGCCCGGCCCGAAAACCACGTGAGGTTCGATCACCACGTCGCGGCCGATGACCGTGTCATGGGCAAGGAACACGGTTTCGGGCGCTGTCATCGTAACGCCCAGATCCATCGCCTCGGCGCGGGCACGGGCCTGGAACGAGGCTTCGGCTGCGGCAAGGTCGGCCCGCGTGTTGACGCCAAGCGTCTCGGCTTCGGCGCAGGTGACGACGCGCGCGGACATGCGCGCGGCCCGGGCAAGGCCCGGAACATCCGTCAGGTAGTATTCGCCCGCCGCGTTGTCGTTCCCGACCTGATCGAGCAGGTCGAACAGCGTATCGGCATCCGCCGCCAGCACGCCCGAATTGCACAGCGTGACCGCCAGTTCCGCCTCGGTCGCGTCCTTTGCCTCGACGATGCGGTCAAGGCGGTCGCCTTCCGCGATCAGGCGGCCGTAGCGGCCGGGAAGTGCGGCCTCGAACCCCAGGACGACGACATCGGCACCGTCACGGCGGGCCTGCAGCATGGCGTTCAGGGTCTCTGGCTGAATGAAGGGGGTGTCGCCGTACAGGACGATGGCGTCGCCCTTGAACCCGGCCAGCGCGGCGCGTGCCTGCAAGACCGCGTGCCCGGTGCCCAGTTGCTGCGTCTGTCGCACGACGACCGCGTCCGGGTCGTGGGCGCGGGCGGCGGCCTCGACGGCGTCTCCTCCATGACCGGCGACGATCACCGTCCGCTCCGGTGTCACCTCCGCGCCCGAGGTCAGCGCGTGGACAAGCAGGGGCGCATGCGCCACTTCGTGCAGGACTTTCGGCAAGTCGGATTGCATGCGGCTGCCCTGTCCGGCGGCCAGCACGATGAGCGCTGTTGGCATCTTCGGCCTTTCCCTTGTGTTGCGCCCGTTCTACCTGCCACGGGGAACGTCGCAAGGGCGGCATCGGCGAAAGGGCACCGACCTATGAAACGATCCGTCATTTTCGACCTCGATGGAACCTTGTGTGACACCTCGGGCGATCTGCTGGCCGCGGCGAACGTCGCACTGGCCGAACTGGGGCATGACATCCGGCTCGACGCCGACCGGGCCGAGGACCGGGCGACGGCGGTACGTGGGGGGCGGGCGATGTTGCGCCTTGGCCTCAACCGCCTCGGCATCGACGACGAGGCGCAGGTCGATGCGGGGTATCAGCCGCTGCTTGACGCCTACGGGGCGGCGATCTGCCACCACACGGTTTTCTATCCCGGTGCGCGCGAGGCGGTCACCCGTCTGCGCGAGGCCGGGGATGCCGTGGCGATCTGCACCAACAAGCCCGAGGCGCTGGCCTTGCAATTGATTGGCGAACTCGGGGCCGCAGACCTGTTCGATGCGCTGATCGGGGCGGATACCCTTCCGGTGCGCAAGCCCGATCCGGCGCCGTTGCTGGCCGCGATCGAACGGGTTGGCGGCACGGCCAGCCGGTCCGTGCTTGTCGGCGACACGACGACGGACCGCGAAACATCCCGGGCAGCGGGGATTCCGTCTATCCTCGTGACCTTCGCGCCTGCCGGTGCGTCGGTGGCGGACCTGCGTCCCGATGCCTTGCTGCATCATTTCGACGACCTGGAGGCGGCGCTGTCCGTCGTCGGCCTGTAGCCGGACCGATCCGGGGCAGGGGGCTCTGCCCCCCGAGGTATTATCGACCAAGGAAAGGCGTAAGGGACGCAGGGTCCTGGACGGCGCATCCAGGGTTCCGGTGGCACGGGGCGGATTGACGCGGACCGCGCGTGCGCCCTAGCTGATCCGCATGGAGCATTTCACCAAGTCCTTCACCCGGCAGGAGCCGATCCCCGAAGAGGGGATCGCGGCCGCCGTCGATGTCATGCGTGGTGGCGGTCTGCATCGCTATGGGGCCACCCCCAGTCACGTGGCCTCGTTGGAGGAGGAGTTCGCCGCCCGGACCGGTGCGGCCCATGCGCTGGCCGTTGCCTCGGGCGGATACGCGATGGGGTGCGCCTTGCGCGCGCTGGGCGTCGGGCCGGGGGACGCGGTGCTGACCAACGCCTTCACGCTTGCGCCTGTGCCCGGTGCGATCGCCGCCGTCGGGGCCCGCGCCGTCCTTGTCGAGGTGACAGAGGATCTGGTCCTCGATCTCGACGATCTGGCGGCCAAGGCAGATGGCGGCGCCAAGGTCCTGATGCTGTCGCACATGCGCGGTCACATCGTCGACATGCATGCCCTGATGGCGATCTGCGATCGGGCGGGCATCGCGGTGATCGAGGATTGCGCGCATACCATGGGCGCGGCATGGGACGGCCATCCGTCCGGCCGCTGGGGGGCGATCGGGTGCTATTCCTGTCAGACCTACAAGCATATCAATTCCGGTGAAGGCGGGTTGATCGTCACCGACGACGCGGACCTTGCCGCGCGGATGATCCTGCTGTCCGGCAGCTACATGCTCTATGCGCGCAACGGCACCGCCCCGTCCGAGGAGGTGTTCGCGCGCCACAAGGGCCTGATGCCCAATGTCTCGGGCCGGATGGATGAGCTGCGCGCCGCGATCCTGCGCCCGCAACTGCGCGATCTGTCCCGGCAGGTCGCGCGCTGGAACGCCTGCTACCGCGCCATGGAGCATGGGTTTCGCGACGCGCCGGGCCTGTCGGTGATCGACCGCCCGCAGGCCGAGGCTTTTGTCGGATCGTCGATCCAGCTGCTGGCCGATGACGCGGCGCGCCTTCCTGCTTTCGTGGCCGGGTGTGCGGCGCGGGGTGTCGAATGGAAATGGTTCGGCGCGGATCGACCGGTCGGCTTCACCTCGGCGCATCGGCACTGGGAATATGTCGACCGTCACGCCCTGCCGCGCACCGATGCGGTCCTCTCCCGCCTGATCGACCTGCGCGTGCCGCTGACCTTCGACCTGGAGGATTGCGCCCTGATCGCCCGGATCGTCGTGGACGAGGCGGAGCGTCACCTGACCACCGCCAAGGCGTGATCCCGCGGGCGGGCGTCAGGTCGCGGCGGTCAGATCCTCGTCTTCGTCCACGTCCTGCGCCCCTCTGCGCGTCGCGGTCATCCGCGACAGCACGAGCTTGTAGGTGTCCGTATGGTCGTCGATATCCCGCAACAGATCGCCGGGCGATTTGGCATGGGGCATGTTGAGACCCAGCGCATGGGCGATCAGTTCGGAGCAGAACCACCTGTCGCGGGAATGGCGTCTGAAATTGAACAGCTGGCTGAGGATCATCGACCAGAGTTCATAGGGCTGGCCCAGATGGGCGGCGGCCCGGTCCCATGCGTCGTCGGGCGCCCATGGCACGGCGTAGATATCCCATTTCGGATCTTCCAGCGTGATCGACTTGATGCGCACGCCGTTATCGCGACCCGAGGCGCTGATGCATTCGACGGTATCGCCCCGGCGGGGCGTGACGTCCGTCCGGATCAGTTCGCAATGCGAAAACGGTGACCGCGTGGCATGGCGCACGATCCGGTCGGCCATGGTGCCGCGACCCCGGTAGAAGGCGACGTAGTACCGCATGTAGGCGCGACCTCTGCTGTTGTGTTGCCCGTGCAGGCTGCGCTGTCGGGGGTGATCGGGTCAAGTAGGGCAAACCCCTACCTGCCTTCCCCGCGGGCGCGGCGGGCGCACAGGCGGCTTGCCCGTTTGCCTGCATATCACCACGCTGGACGCAGCATCATCTGCACGCTAAAGAATAGAACAAGCGTTCAATTCCGGGGAGGGAATCGATGTTCAACGCCACCATGCAGTTCGACCTTGGCGAGGACGTGAATGCCTTGCGCGACATGGTCCATCGCTGGGCGCAGGAGCGGGTCGCCCCGATGGCTGCCGACATCGACGCGAACAACACCTTCCCGTCCGAGCTGTGGACAGAGATGGGCGATCTCGGCCTTTTGGGCATCACGGTCCCCGAGGAGGATGGCGGCGCGGGCATGGGATATCTTGCCCATGTCATCGCGGTCGAGGAAATCGCACGGGCCAGCGCATCGGTCAGCCTGTCCTACGGCGCGCACAGCAACCTGTGCGTCAATCAGATCGCCCTGAACGGCACGCCGGATCAGAAGGCGCGCTACCTGCCCGGCCTGATCTCGGGCGAACACGTGGGCGCGCTGGCCATGTCCGAAGCCGGGTCTGGATCGGACGTCGTGTCGATGAAACTGCGCGCGGAAAAGCGGAACGACCGCTTCATCCTCAACGGCACGAAATACTGGATCACCAACGGCCCCGATGCCTCGACCCTCGTCGTCTATGCCAAGACCGATCCTGAGGCCGGGTCCAAGGGCATCACGGCCTTCCTGATCGAGAAGTCGATGAAGGGATTCTCGACCTCCACCCACTTCGACAAGATGGGCATGCGTGGATCGAACACCGCCGAACTGGTGTTCGAGGACGTCGAGGTGCCCTTCGACAACATCCTTGGCGAGGAAGGCCGTGGCGTGCGCGTCCTGATGTCCGGCCTCGACTACGAACGCGTGGTTCTGGCGGGCATCGGCACCGGCATCATGGCCGCCTGCCTCGACGCGATCATGCCCTACATGGCCGAGCGGCGGCAATTCGGCGAACCCATCGGGAACTTCCAACTGATGCAGGGCAAGATCGCGGACATGTATACCGCGATGAACTCCGCCCGCGCCTATGTCTACGAGGTCGCCAAGGCCTGCGACCGCGGGCAGGTCACGCGACAGGATGCGGCGGCCTGCGTCCTCTATGCCTCGGAGGAGGCGATGAAGCAGGCGCATCAGGCGGTGCAGGCCATGGGGGGCGCGGGCTTCATGTCCGACAGCCCCGTGTCCCGCCTGTTCCGGGATGCCAAGCTGATGGAGATCGGGGCCGGCACCTCGGAAATCCGCCGCATGCTGATCGGGCGGGAGCTGATGGGGGCGATGGGGTGATGACGGTCCCCCGCCCATCACGCCCGGAGGGACCGTTTCGCGGCTTGGTGCGTTGTGCGCAGGACACCCATCGCGACAGGACCACAGATGACACCAGAAACCACCGACGCCCCGACCCGATTTCTGGACTATGTGCGCGAGGACAGCATCCTGCACGGGCAGGTCGACTGGATCGTGCACGGGATGGAATGGGCCGCCACGGCGATCGACATCTTCGGCTGCATCATCCTGCTGATCGGCGCGGCGCGCTTCGTCTGGGGGTTCCTGCGGGCCGAGATCAGCCGCGAGGCACAGGCACGCGTGCGCGGCGTGAATGCCGAACGGGTGGAGCTTGGTCGCTATATCCTTGCCGGTCTGGAGCTTCTGATCGTGTCGGACATCATCCACACGGCGCTGTCGCTTGCGATGGCGGACCTCGTGTTCCTCGGGCTTCTGGTCATCATCCGTTCGCTCATCTCCTACTTCCTCGACCGGGAACTGGCAGAGGTGAAGCGAGAACTGGGCGGCTAGAAACGCCCGTCCGCCCCGAAAGGCGGGCGGCATGAACGTCTTCGGCCTGCGATCCCTTCTGTCGCTGTGCTGCGCCGTCGGTGCCCTGACCACCGGTGCCGCCGCGCAGGACCTGATCTTTTCGGCGCAGCCGACGGAAAGCTGCCTTTCGATTGCCAGCGATCCGGGGCGCTGCATCGGGGCGTCGGCCGATCAGTGCATGACGGAAACGCCGGGCGGCGAGACGACGGTCGGGATGGGCGGCTGCCTGTGGGCAGAGGCGCAATACTGGGA
Organism: Jannaschia sp. 2305UL9-9; assembly: GCF_041403465.1. Taxonomy (NCBI): domain Bacteria; kingdom Pseudomonadati; phylum Pseudomonadota; class Alphaproteobacteria; order Rhodobacterales; family Roseobacteraceae; genus Jannaschia; species Jannaschia sp. 2305UL9-9. The sequence continues at coordinate 77,877 of NZ_JBGEHM010000005.1, read as the reverse complement.
CACCCGTCTGAACCGCGCCTACACCGGCCTGCGCGCGCTGGAACAGCAGGCGGATGCCGATGATGCGTCCTATGGCCTGACGACGGCGTCGCGCGCGGATGCCTTGCGCGACATGCAACGGGCATGGATCGCGTTTCGCGATGCGACCTGCGCCTATGAGGCGACGCAATGGGGTGGGGGCACCGGGGCTGGCCCCGCGTCCAACGCCTGCTGGATGATGCAGACAGGGCGACAGGCCTTGGTGCTGGAGGCACGATTGTCGGAGATGACACCATGAAACTGACCTCTTCGCTGATCACCGGATCCGATCAGGCCCGCGCCAACCGCGCCGCCCATGAGGCCGCGCTGGCCGAGGTTGCGCAGGCCGCCGAATGGGCAATCGCCGGTGGGGGCGAAAAGTCCCGTGCGCGTCACCTGAGCCGCGGCAAGATGCTGCCCCGTGACCGGGTGGCGGGCCTGCTCGATCCCGGATCCCCGTTTCTGGAGGTCGGGACCTTCGCTGGCCACGACATGTACGACGGCGCCGCACCGGGTGGCGGGGCCATCGCGGGCGTGGGCCGTATCATGGGGCGCGACGTCATGGTCGTGTGCAACGACGCCACCGTGAAGGGCGGCACCTACTATCCGATCACCGTCAAGAAACACCTGCGCGCGCAGGAGATCGCGGAGGAATGCCACCTGCCCTGCGTCTACCTTGTCGACAGTGGCGGCGCGAACCTGCCCAACCAGGACGAGGTGTTTCCCGACCGCGATCATTTCGGCCGCATCTTCTACAATCAGGCGCGGATGTCGGCCAAGGGCATCGCGCAGATCGCCGTCGTCATGGGGTCCTGCACGGCGGGCGGGGCCTATGTGCCCGCCATGTCGGACGTGTCGATCATCGTGCGCGAACAGGGCACGATCTTTCTGGCCGGTCCGCCCTTGGTGAAGGCCGCAACGGGCGAGGTCGTGACGGCCGAGGATCTGGGCGGTGGCGACGTGCATACCCGCCTGTCGGGTGTCGCGGATTATCTGGCCGAGGATGACGCCCATGCGTTGGCCCTCGCACGGCGGGCGGTCGGCAATCTGTCCTTCGATGCGCGCAGCACGGCGCCGGTATCGTTCGAAGAACCGGCCTATGACCCCGAGGAGATGTTCGACGTGGTGCCCGCCGATCTGCGCACCCCATACGACATCCGCGAGGTGATCATGCGGCTGGTCGACGGCAGCCGCTTCGACGAGTTCAAGGCCCGTTTCGGCGAAACCCTCGTGACCGGGTTCGCCCATGTCCACGGCATGCCCGTCGGCATCGTCGCCAACAACGGGGTGCTGTTCTCGGAGGCCGCGCAGAAGGGGGCGCATTTCATCGAGCTGTGCTCCCAGCGGAAGATCCCGCTGGTCTTCCTTCAGAATATCACCGGCTTCATGGTGGGGCGTAAATACGAGAACGAGGGGATCGCGCGGCATGGGGCCAAGATGGTCACCGCCGTCGCCTCGACCTCCGTGCCCAAGATCACCATGCTGGTCGGGGGCAGTTTCGGGGCCGGGAATTACGGCATGGCCGGGCGGGCCTATCAGCCGCGTTTTCTGTGGGCCTGGCCCAATTCGCGGATCAGCGTCATGGGTGGGCCGCAGGCCGCGGGCGTGTTGGCCACGGTCAAGCGGGACGCGATGGAGCGGGCGGGGCAGGAATGGTCCGCCGAGGAGGAAGCCGCCTTCAGGCGGCCGACCGAGGAGATGTTCGCGCGGCAGTCGCATCCCCTCTATGCGTCGGCGCGGCTTTGGGATGACGGCATCATCGACCCGCGCAAATCGCGTGACATCCTTGCCCTGTCCCTGCGCGCGGCCCTGAACGCACCCATCGAGGAGACACGCTTCGGCGTGTTCCGGATGTGACGATGCAGACCTTGCAGCAGATCATCGACGCCAACCCCGAGGCAGAGACCTTTCGCTTTGGCGAAACGCAGCAGATGTCCGACCGGATCCTTTCCCTCGTTCGGAGTGGCAGGAAGACGGCGACCTGCGAAGCCGCGCGCCACTATGGGCCCAAGGGCGATGCCTGGCCCGAGGTCGGGCGCCGCGACGTTGCCTTGGAATGGGATGGCCGCCCCGCCGTGATGATCGAGACCGTCGCCGTCGAAACCCGCCGATGGTCCGAAATGGACGAAGCGTTTGTCGCGTTGCAGGGAGAGTTCGAGAGCCTCGATGCGTGGCGCCGCGTCTATCGCCCCTATTTCGAGCGGTCGGGCGGGTGGTCCGAGGACATGAAGATCATGTGCGAGAGTTTCCGCGTGGTCGAGGATTACGCGGAGGCGATCCGATGACCTGCCACTATGTCGCAGCGCGCCGACGTCCGGGGTGCAGCCCCCGAACCCCCGAGGTATTTTCGGCCAGAGGAAGAGGGGCGGCTGCACGATCGGGTCCGTCGGGTCGGTCGGGTCCGCAGGCGTGGAGGCGCGCGGGTAAGGCGGCATCCGCGCAGATGACCAGGCCGGGTATCGATCTGTCCGTCGTTTCGGCGGCATTCGGTGGAACGGTGGGACCATGCAGCCGGGGGCGCAACTGATGTTTACGAAGATCCTGATCGCCAACCGGGGCGAGATCGCCTGTCGCGTGATCGACACCTGCCGCAGGATGGGCGTGCAGACCGTGGCCGTGCATTCCGACGTGGACGCCGACGCGCGGCATGTCGCGATGGCGGACGAGGCCGTGTCGCTGGGTGGAGCGGCCCCGGCGGACAGCTATCTGCGGGGGGGTGCGATCATCGAGGCGGCCCTGTCGACGGGGGCAGAGGCGGTGCACCCCGGCTATGGCTTCCTGTCGGAAAACCCCGAATTCGTGGATGCGGTGGACGCGGCGGGGTTGGTGTTCATCGGCCCGTCCGCGGCGGCGATCCGCGCGATGGGCCTGAAGGATGCGGCGAAGGCCCTGATGACGGAAGCCGGGGTGCCGGTCGTTCCCGGATATCAGGGGGCAGAACAGGGCGCGGAGGCCTTGGCGGCAGAGGCGGACGCCATCGGCTATCCGGTTCTGATCAAGGCGGTTGCGGGCGGTGGCGGCAAGGGCATGCGGCGTGTCGAGACGCCGGACACGTTCGCCGACGCGCTGGAGAGCGCGCGGTCCGAAGCGCGCAAGGCCTTTGGCAACGATCATGTTCTGATCGAAAAATGGGTTGCGACCCCCCGCCATATCGAAGTGCAGGTTTTTGGGGATGGTACGCAGGCCGTTCATCTGTTCGAGCGCGATTGTTCCCTGCAACGTCGCCATCAGAAGGTGATCGAGGAGGCCCCGGCCCCCGGCATGACGCCCGAAATGCGCGCCGCCATGGGGGCCGCCGCCGTCCGTGCCGCCGAGGCGATCGGTTATGCGGGTGCCGGGACCGTGGAATTCATCGTCGACGCCACGGACGGGCTGCGCGACGATCGGTTCTATTTCATGGAGATGAACACCCGCCTGCAGGTCGAACATCCGGTAACCGAGGCGATCACCGGTGTGGACCTGGTCGAGTGGCAGCTGCGCGTCGCCGCGGGCGAGGCACTGCCTGCGCAACAGGCGGATCTTTCGATCACCGGCCATGCCTTCGAGGCGCGCCTGTATGCCGAGGATGCGGCGGCGGGGTTCCTGCCTGCGACCGGCACGCTTACGCATCTGGCGTTCCCCGCCGACGTCCGGGCCGATACCGGCGTGCGGCCGGGCGACGTGATCAGCCCGTGGTACGATCCGATGATTGCAAAGCTGGTGGTGCACGGTCCCACGCGGGCGATTGCGTTGATGCAGCTGGAGCAGGCGCTGTCACGCACGCAGGTTGCGGGCACGGTGACCAACCTTGCGTTCCTGCGCGCATTGTCCCGCCACCACAGGTTCGTTTCGGGCGATGTGGATACGGGGCTGATCGATCGGGATGTCGGGGTGCTGACCCGTGCGCCCGTTCCCTGCACCCGCGCACGGTCGCTGGCCGCCTTGGCCGCGCTGGGCCTTGATCACGGGCAGGCGGGGGAGGGGGTGCACCTGTGGGCTCCGCTTGTCCGGCAGCAGTCCCTGACCTTCGGGGAGGAGGATATCGTGGCCCGCGTGACGACCACCGGTCCCGGCCGGTTTTCTGTCGCACTGGGGGATGTGACGCACGAGGTGCGGCGCGGCGACGCGTGGATCATCGATGGTGCGCGGGTTCCGGCCCGGATCGGGCATGGCCCCGGCGCGGTGCATGTCTTCTGGGGCAATGTCTATTCCTTCGGCGTTCCCGATCCGCTGGCCGTGGCGGCCGCCGGTGGGGCCGTGTCCGGCGTGGTCGAGGCGCCGATGCCCGGCCTCGTCAAGGCGGTGTTCGTCGATGCGGGTGCCGAGGTGAAGGCAGGGGACCGGATCGCCGTGCTGGAGGCGATGAAGATGGAGCATACGCTGACCGCCCCGCGTGACGGTGTGGTGGCGGAGGTGATGGTTGTCGACGGTGCCCAGGTCGAGGCCGGGGCCGCCCTCATGCGGCTGGAGGAGACGTGATGCCCTGCCGGGATGGCCTTGCAACCGCCGGCGGTGCCCCCGGCCGTGAGGCGTATCCGAACCGATCGCGGCGATGGCGGGGTTTGTCGTGACCGATATCCTGCTTCACCATGTGCCGGACAGCCGCTCGCAGCGTATCCTGTGGCTGCTGCACGAGTTGGAGGTGCCGTTCGAAACCCGTGTCTGGTCGTTCGACAAATCCCTGCGCAGCGACGCGTTCCTCGCTCTCAACCCGGCTGGACGCGTTCCGGCGCTGGAAATGGACGGACGGTCCTTCTGGGAAACCGGCGCGATCATCGAGATTCTGTGCGAAAAAGTCGGCAGGCTCGGGCGGGCACCGGGGCACGCGGAGCGGGCAGATTGGCTGATCTGGGTTCATTTCAGCGAAACCATCAGCCAGCATGCTGCCGCCTGCACCCAAGGCCATGTCGTGTTGCGTGAGGATTGGATGCGGTCGCCGACAGTCCTCAAGCTTGAGGCCGCGCGCATCGGCAAGTGTTTCGATGCGATCGAGGGACAGTTGTCCGGTGACTGGCTGTTGTCCGGATTTTCGGCGGCGGATGTGGCCGTGGGTCAGGCGGTCTCGATGGCGCGGCGGTTCCACCGCATCGGTGACCGACCGCGTCTGGCCGCATGGATGGCCCGGTGCGAGGCGCGGACCGGCTACGCGGCGGCGATGGGCGGTCCAAGCCTTTATGCGCAGGAGTTCTACGATGTCGAATAGGGTGGAGATCTTCGAGGCGGGCCCGCGTGACGGGTTGCAGAACGAAAAGCGGATGATCTCGGCGGCCGAGAAGATCGCGCTGATCGATCTTCTGAGCCAAGCCGGCTTCCGCCGGATCGAGGTCGCGTCCTTCGTCAGCCCGAAGTGGGTGCCGCAGATGGCCGACGGTGCCGAGGTTCTGGCCGGAATGACCCGGGTGCGCGGCGTGTCTTACGCCGCGCTGACGCCAAACCTGCGCGGCTACGAGGGCGCGCGCGCGGCAAAGGTCGACGAGGTTTCGGTTTTCGCCAGCGCCTCCGAAGGGTTTTCGCGCGCGAACCTGAATGCCACGATCGCCGAGAGCCTCGAACGCTTCGGTCCGGTTCTGAAGGCGGCGAAAGACGACGGGATCCCGGTGCGGGGCTATGTATCCTGCGTGACGGATTGCCCGTTCGACGGACCTGTGCCCCCCGGCGACGTGGCACGGGTGGTCGGCTGGCTGCGCGGGGCGGGATGCTATGAGGTCAGCCTTGGTGACACCATCGGGCAGGGCACGCCGGAAACCGTGGATGCCATGCTGGATGCCGCGTTGAACGAATGGGATGCCGCCCATCTTGCGGGGCATTTTCACGATACCAACGGGCGTGCACTGGAAAATGTCGATGCGGCCCTGGCGCGGGGTCTGCGGGTGTTCGATGCCTGCGTCGGGGGGCTTGGTGGATGTCCCTATGCGCCGGGCGCCGCCGGGAATGTGGCGACCGAAGCGGTGTTGGCCCATGTCGAGGGGCTGGGGTTCCAGACCGGCCTCGACGCGGGCGTGATCGCCGACGCCGCGCAGATGGCGCGGGGCATGCGCCCGCACTGAGGCATGTCATTCGCGGAAAACGGTCGCGGCAGCGGCGATATCCGAACCGAACGATTGGGGATTGAAGACAAGATGACATTCGAGACTTTGACCGTCGAGCGCGACGACCGAAGGGTCGTGACCGTGACCCTGTCGCGACCGGACGTGCACAACGCCCTGTCCGCCCGGATGATGGACGAGTTGACGACCCTCGCCGGACAACTGGCCGAGGATGACAGCAGGGTTGTCGTGCTGACCGGGGTCGGCAGATCGTTCTGTGCGGGTGGTGATCTGGGGTGGATGCGGTCGCAGTTCGATGCCACCCCCGAACGTCGTGCCGAAGAGGGGCATCGCCTTGCGGGCATGCTACAGGCGCTCAATACCCTGCCAAAGCCGCTGATCGGTCGCGTTCAGGGCAATGCCTTCGGCGGTGGCGTCGGTCTGGCCTGTGTCTGTGACGTGGCCATCGGGGTGGAGGATGCCCTGCTCGGCCTGACCGAGACACGGCTGGGGCTGATCCCGGCGACGATCGGCCCTTATGTGATTGCCCGAATGGGCGAGGGGCGCGCGCGGCGGGTCTTCATGTCCTCCCGCCGGTTCGACGCGGCGGAGGCCTGTGATCTTGGTATCTTGTCGCGGGCTGTTCCCGCCGGGGATCTGGACGCCGCCATCGAGGCCGAGGTGCGCCCCTACCTGTCCTGCGCGCCGGGGGCCGTCGCGGACGCCAAGGCCATGGCGCGGCGGTTGGGGCCGACGATCGATGCAGCAGTCATTTCCGAAACGATCGACGCTTTGGCCGCCCGGTGGGACGGTCCCGAAGCGGCAGAGGGCGTCGGAGCGTTCTTCGACAAGCGCAAACCCGATTGGGCGGTCTGACCTGCACGGATCTCCGGCGGCCTTGCTTGGGTGATCGGGGCTTCGGTGCTGCCGGGCAGGGGCGCTGTCTGTTCTGATCACGCAAGCGCCGGTTCGCCTCGGCCATCCCTTGCCGCGCGCGGTGCGTGATATCGCTGGGCCTTGTCGGTGCGCGGGCTTCGTCTACTGTACGTCCAACCCTCGACAGAAGGACCACAGGCATGATCACCCGTCGCGCATTCACCGCTCTTATCGTTGCGGCCCCTCTCTCGGCCTGCGCGGGGGCGCCACCGGCCTCCGTCCGGCCGGCGGCACGGGACGCGGACCCGGATCTGATTCCGCGGACCACGCCGGGTTGGTCCGCGTGGGTCGAGGCATTCAAGGGGCGTGCCCGTGCCGAGGGGATCCGGCAGGAAATTCTCGACAGCGCCTTTCGGGGGCAGGGCTTCGTGCCCGGTGTCGTTGCCCGTGATCGCAACCAGACGGAGTTCAGCCGCTCGTTCGAGGATTACCTCGCCATCGTCGCAAGCGAGCGCAGGGTGCAGGCCGGGCGCGCGGCTTTCGCCCAGCAGCAATCGCGCCTGCGCGCGATCGAGGCACGGTATGGCGTGCCGGCGCAGATCACCTGCGCGATCTGGGGCGTCGAAAGCAATTTCGGCGCGCGGCGCGGATCCATCCCGGTCATCTCCTCGACCTCGACACTCGCCTTCGACGGGCGACGGGGGCGCTTTTTCGAACAGCAACTGATCGCGGCGCTGAAGATCCTGCAATCGGGAGATACCACGCCACAACGTCTTGTCGGAAGCTGGGCCGGGGCGATGGGGCATACGCAGTTCATCCCGACCAGCTACGAGGCCTATGCGGTCGATTTCACGGGCGATGGGCGGCGTGACATCTGGTCGGAGGATCCCTCGGATGCATTGGCATCGACGGCGGCCTATCTGGCGCGGTCCGGGTGGCAGGCGGGGGCATCCTGGGCGATCGAGGATGCGAATGGCGATCTTGCCACCGATCCGGGTGGTCCCGTGTTCCGCACCGGGCCGAACTTCCGTGTTATCAAGCGGTACAACAATTCCGACAACTACGCGCTCGGCGTCGGATACCTCGCCGACCGCATCGCCGGTGGCGGACCTCTGCGACAGGAGTTCGGGCCGGATGAATACGGCCTGCGCCTCAGCCAGCGGCAGGATCTGCAACGTCGGTTGACGGCGGCGGGGTTCGACACGGATGGCGACGACGGTGTCATCGGCCCCAAGAGCCGTGCGGCAATCGCGGCCTATCAGCGGTCGCGCGGGCTGGCGGCTACCGGAGATCCATCGCCTGGTCTGCTTGCCGCCCTGCGATAGGCGATAGCACGGCCGCATCCCTTGCGGTGCCGCCGGCGCGACGCCAGCTTGATCCCATCCTCATGTCTCGGAGCCTGTCATGCGTACAGCCTCGTCCGTCCTTTTCTTCTGTCTCGGACTGCTGCCGGTATCGATCGCCGCGCAACCTGTCTGGAACCTGACCCCCGGGCCGGTCGCCTTGCGCGAGGGGCCCGGTGCCGGCAGGCTCGTGGTCGGGGAGCTGCCGGTCGGCGCGATGGCAGAGGTCGGAACATGCACGGCGGATCGCAGTTGGTGCCTTCTGTCGACGGATGGTGATTACGGTTGGGTCGACACACGAGTGATCCCGGTGCCACGCGCGGCACCCGTTGCGGCGGCGTCATCCGCGCCTGCTGCCAACGCGGCACCACCCCCACCGGTCACGGTCACGCCCCTGCCTGACGTCGAGGTCGGGGCGGCAGGTTTGCCGCAATCGGTGCTGGATGCCGTCGATGCCGTTTCGGAGCGGCCGCGCAGCGATCAATGGGTCGGTCCGGGACGACAGCCGACGCTGCTGTCGGTGACGGACGTGACGGTCAACGTCTCGACCGGGGACCTGAACCTCCGCTCCGGCCCGGGGACGACGTATGCGGTGATCGATCGGCTGGCGCCCGGCGAGGGCGGGCTGATCGATACCTGTTCGGCGTCCGAAGTGTGGTGCCGTATCCTGCCGATGGACGGTGGGCCGGAAGGATGGGCAAAGATGGTTTTCATGGGCGACCGGCGACTTTGACGCGCCCTGCCTATTCGCCCCGCCGTTGACGGCCCCGGCCTGTCCGCCTAGACCGGGTCAAAATCGACCCAATCGGAGCGCCGACATGTCTGAGATGCTGATTGAATACCTGCCGATCCTCATCTTCCTCGGTGTCGCAATAGGGCTCGGGCTCGTCCTGATCCTTGCTGCGGCGGTTGTCGCCGTGCGCGCGCCCGATCCGGAGAAGGTGTCGGCCTACGAATGCGGCTTCAATGCCTTCGATGATGCGCGCATGAAGTTCGACGTGCGATTCTACCTCGTCGCAATCCTGTTCATCATCTTCGACCTCGAGATTGCCTTTCTGTTTCCATGGGCCGTGTCCTTCGCCGGTCTGACCGATGCGGCCTTCTGGTCGATGATAGCCTTCTTGGGCGTTCTGACGGTCGGTTTCGCCTATGAGTGGAAGAAGGGTGCGCTCGAGTGGGAATGATCTCCGGCGCGCAGTGATCGACGTCGAAGCGGGGGATTTTGCATCCCCCGCACCCCCGGCAGAGTATTTCATCCAGGAAGAAGACGCCGGTAACCTGATGTTAAGGTTAATGGGGTCATCCTGCAGTTGCGGTACAGGCTGGAGAGCCGATGACCGCCCAGGGAGAAGCACCGCTTCCCCAGCTCGGGATATGGTTGGCATGACCTCCAGAGGCCCGAGCGCCCCCTTCTTCTTTCTGGCATAAATACTCCCGCCGGAGGCCCCGGTCCGTCGTCGGGCGCAGGTTTCTGCGGTGGCGTGGCCGCAGCAATCAGTCGCAGCTCGGCCCCGTGATCAGCCGCAGGATAAGACTATGTTCAATCTGCGGGCGCGTTGACCCTACCCGGGTCGCAGGATACACCGCTGGACGATACTGCGGACCGGGGCAGGCCCCCTACCGCCAGACACACGAGACGGAGCGATGCCATGGGCGTGCAGACCGGACTGAACACCGCAGGCGGCGACAAGGAACACGCCACGCAGCTCCTGAACCGGGAGTTGCAGGACAAGGGTTTCCTGCTGACCTCGACCGAGGACATCATCAACTGGGCGCGCACGGGATCGCTGCACTGGATGACGTTCGGTCTGGCGTGCTGCGCCGTCGAAATGATGCACACCGCCATGCCGCGTTACGACATGGAGCGGTTCGGCACTGCGCCGCGGGCCTCACCGCGTCAATCGGACCTGATGATCGTGGCCGGGACGCTGACCAACAAGATGGCCCCCGCCCTTCGAAAGGTCTATGACCAGATGCCGGAGCCGCGCTATGTCTTGTCCATGGGCAGCTGTGCCAATGGTGGCGGGTATTACCACTACAGCTATTCGGTCGTTCGCGGCTGCGACCGGATCGTTCCGGTCGACCTGTATGTGCCGGGATGCCCGCCGACGGCCGAGGCGCTGCTGTATGGTCTGCTGCAATTGCAGCGCAAGATTCGCCGCACGGGGACGATCACACGATGACCGAACAGCTTCAGGAACTGGCCGCCCATATCGAGTTGCGGCAACCGGACCTTGTGGCCGGCACGGCGATCACGCTGGACGAGCTTACGATCGAGGCGATGTCCTCGGACCTTCCGGCCCTCGTCGAATTCCTCAATACCGACGAGCAATGCCGCTTTGCATCGCTCGTGGATATCACGGCCATCGACTATCCGGGGGATGAGCGGCGGTTCTGCGTCGTCTACCACTTCCTGTCGATGTATCGGAATCAGCGGATCCGGGTGAAGACCTTTGTCCGCGAGGAGGAGATCGTTCCCTCCATTATCGACATTCACCCCTCGGCCAACTGGTTCGAGCGGGAGGTGTTCGACATGTTCGGAATCCTGTTCTCGGGCCATCCCGACTTGCGCCGCATCCTGACGGATTACGGTTTCCGCGGTTATCCACTGCGCAAGGATTTCCCGACGACGGGTTATACCGAGGTGCGGTATGACGAGGTGCAGAAGCGTGTCGTCTACGAGCCTGTCGCCCTGACGCAGGAGTATCGCCAGTTCGACTTCATGTCCCCATGGGAGGGTGCGGAATACGTGCTGCCCGGAGACGAGAAGGGGGACGGGAAATGATCACCGCATCGAGCGACCTCCGGCGCACCTTTACAGGTGCCTACTATGTCGCGCCGAACGTCCGGCGTGCGCCCCAATTGCAGGACTCGAAAGCATGATGGACGGCGACCTGAACCCCCGTGGATTCGAAGACGCCCTGACCGGCGAGCAGAAGATCCGCAACTTCAACATCAACTTCGGGCCACAGCACCCGGCGGCGCACGGCGTTCTGCGCCTTGTGCTGGAGCTGGACGGCGAGATCGTGGAGCGGTGCGATCCGCATATCGGTCTGCTGCACCGTGGCACCGAAAAGCTGATGGAATCGCGGACGTATCTGCAGAACCTGCCTTATCTGGACCGGCTCGATTACGTCGCGCCGATGAACCAGGAACACGCCTGGTGCCTCGCCATCGAACGGCTGACGGGCACCGAGGTGCCGCGTCGTGCACAACTGATCCGCGTCCTGTTCTGCGAAATCGGGCGCATCCTGTCGCACATCCTGAACGTCACGACCCAAGCCATGGACGTCGGCGCCCTGACCCCGCCGCTGTGGGGGTTCGAGGAGCGTGAGAAGCTCATGGTCTTCTACGAGAGGGCCTGCGGCGCACGCCTGCACGCGGCCTACTTCCGGCCCGGTGGTGTGCATCAGGATCTGACGCCTGATCTGATCGACGACATCGATACATGGTGCGACGAATTCCCGCGCGTGCTGGCCGATATCGACGGTCTGTTGACCGAAAACCGGATCTTCAAGCAGCGGAACGTGGATATCGCCATCGTCTCCGAGCAGGAGGTCATGGATTGGGGGTTCTCGGGCGTGATGGCGCGCGGGTCGGGTTTGGCATGGGATTTGCGCCGTGCGCAGCCCTATGAATGCTACGACGAGTTCGACTTCCTGATCCCGACCGGCAACAACGGCGACTGCTACGATCGCTATCTCGTCCGGATGGAAGAAATGCGTCAGTCGCTGCGGATCATGAAGCAGGCCATCGAAAAGCTGCGCGCGCCCGAAGGGCAGGGTGACATCCTTGCCCGTGGCAAGATGACGCCCCCCAAGCGCGGGGAGATGAAGACCTCGATGGAGAGCCTGATCCATCACTTCAAGCTCTATACCGAAGGGTTCCACGTTCCCGCCGGCGAGGTTTATGCAGCCGTCGAGGCGCCCAAGGGTGAGTTCGGCGTCTACATGGTGTCGGACGGGTCCAACAAACCCTATCGTGCCAAGCTGCGTGCGCCGGGATACCTGCACCTGCAGGCGATGGACCACATTGCCAAGGGGCACCAGTTGGCCGACGTTGCCGCGATCATCGGCACGTTGGACGTGGTGTTCGGTGAAATCGACCGTTGACCCGGTATTGCGAGGCTGCCGCAGCCTCGCGCTGGCATCCCGGATTGCCGGATCGTGCCGCGTTTCGAAACGCAAGTGAGGGGGTCGCGCCGGGCCGGGGAACAGCATGGCCATCGCGCTGAGCTGGTTTCTTCTAATCGGAACCCCCGTCTTTGCTGTCCTGTTCCTGACCTGTTTTCTGGTCAACATGGGGCAGTGGGGGGCCGAAACGGCATTCACGCGCTTTTGCCAGAAGGCCCAGTTGCCCGCCTTCGGCCTGTGCCTGATCTGCGCGGTTCTGACACTGCGCTATTTCTGAGGGGGCCATGAGGCCGCCGACCTTGTATCTGGTCCGCTCCGTTCGTTAGAGAGGGCACGACCCAAAGCTCCGCGAGGATGACATGCTCCGCCGCCTCCACAAAGAACAGCCCGCAAGTTTCGCCTTCACCCCTGCCAACCAGCAGTGGGCCGAAGCGCAGATCACCAAGTATCCCGAAGGGCGTCAGGCCTCCGCGATCATTCCTCTGCTCTGGCGTGCGCAAGAGCAGGAAGGCTGGCTGACACGCCCGGCCATCGAACATGTGGCCGAGATGCTGGGCCTTGCCTACATCCGCGCGTTGGAGGTTGCGACCTTCTACTTCATGTTCCAACTGCAGCCCGTGGGCAGCGTCGCGCACATCCAGATCTGCGGCACGACGTCCTGCATGATTTGCGGGGCCGAGGATCTGGTCGCCGTCTGCCGCGACAAGATCGCCAAGAGCGCGCATGAGATCAGTGCCGATGGCAAGCTGTCCTGGGAAGAGGTCGAATGCCTCGGCGCCTGTTCCAACGCGCCGATGGCCCAGATCGGCAAGGATTACTACGAAGACCTGACCGTCGACCGGTTCAGCGAGATGCTGGATCAATTCCGTGCAGGCGAGGTGCCGGTTCCCGGCCCGCAGAACGGGCGCTTCACGTCCGAACCCCTCGGTGGGGCAACGGCCTTGACCGATACGGCGGACAGCGGCGACCACGCCCAGAACGCGTCCGTGACCCTCGCGACGAGCATCCGGGATACGATCAAGCGGATCGACGGAACTGAGGTGCCGCTTCGCACGCCGTGGCAGCAGGCCGAACAGGCCGACGAAGATCCCGAGGTCGCGGCGCGCGATCCGATGATGCCCCCCGCAGGCCCGGACGGCAAGCAGGCCGGACGCGTGCGCGATCAGGAAGATGCGCCGCGTGATCGCGGGGACGCCAGCGACGGTGTCGCAAACGTTCGCGGCAGCGATGCGACCGCCAAGGGCAAGCCCGACGAAGGGTCCGTCGTCGATGACCCCGAAGGCACTCCGGCCAAGGGCATCGGCGCAGGCGCGGTATCGGGTGGCGATACGGCCCCGGTAGCCGAATCATCCGATGCGACAGCGGCAAGCACAACCACGACGGCCGCCCCGGCGTCTGCCTCCACGGTGGATGTCGGCACGAAACCAGCTGGTCTGGACGCCCCGCGCGAGGGGGGTGCCGACGATCTGAAGGCGATCCGGGGAATCGGTCCGAAGTTGGAGAAGCTTTGCAATTCCATGGGGTTCTACCACTTCGAACAGATCGCCAACTGGACCGACACCGAAATCGCCTGGGTCGATTCGAACCTCGAAGGCTTCAAAGGGCGCGTGACGCGTGACGAATGGGTCAAACAGGCTAAGGTGTTGTCAGATGGGGGTGAGACGGCGTTCTCTTCACGTGTGAAGAAGGGGGACGTCTATTGATGACAACGCCCCGCTGACTTTGGGGAGTTGACATGATGGACAACAAGTTCCGACCTATCGGACCGCTGGAAAGCGCCGCAATGTATTGGGGCGTTGCCGCGCTGACGGCGGTGGCGGCCTTTGCGATGCTACTGCTGCTTGCGGATTGGAGTCTGCTCCAGGCAATTTTCGGCGCAGGCGTCGTTTTCATCGTCGTCGGCCTCGTTCTGATGCTGACCGTCGGGCGTGCGGTTCCCCCGGAGCCGAGGGGGCATGCAACGCTCGACACGCCCACTGCGCCCGGGACGGGGGTCGACCGCGATCGTCTGGTGCCGCGCGACGTCAACGCGCCGTCGCCACACAGGACGACGATCGACGATCTGGCCGTTTCCGATACCGAATCCGGGACGCGGTTCGATGGTGCGAACGCCCGGCGCGCTTCCGTCGGCTTGGCAGATCCGACGGAGAGGCCCGCTACCGCACCAACCTCCGTGGAAGGTATCGACGACAGTTCCGTGGCCGGAGGCACCGAGACAGGGCCGGATGAGATGCCGGTCGCGCCTGCGCCATATGCGCCCCCGTCCGAGCCCGCCGCGGCGGATCCGGTGACCGCGACGGCCACCCCGGCGGAGCCTGTGATCACGCCGCAGTCACCGTCCGAGGAACCGGTTCCGGTCGGCGAGCCGGCCGGGGACCTTGCGCCAACCCCTGAACCGACGCTGTCGGAGGCCGCTGAACCTGTTCCGGACAAGCCGAAAACCCTCGATGCGCCGCGCGACGGCGGGGCAGATGACCTCAAGCGCATCAAGGGCATCGGCCCGAAGCTGGAACAATTGTGCAATCGCCTCGGGTTCTGGCACTTCGATCAGATCGCCAACTGGACCGACGCCGAGGTCGCGTGGGTCGACCAGAACCTCGAAGGTTTCAAGGGCCGCGTCACTCGCGACACATGGGTCGCGCAAGCCCGGCAGCTTGCGGCCGGAGAGGAGACGGACTTCTCCAAAAGGGTGGACAAGGGCGGCGTCTATTGATCGCAGCTTGCCGCGCTGCGACTTGACGGCGCCATGCCCGCGCTGTTGAAGGGGCCGCAATGACCGAGCCCACTGATCGCAACCGGCAGATCGCCAAGACGCAACGCACCATCGCGCTTGTGATTCTTGGCACGTTTGCGATCTGGATTCCCTTTCAGGGTCTCGGTGCCTGGCTTAATCTGCCGACACGGCTGATGGGGCTGCTTGATTTGGTCGCATTGGCAGCCCTCGGCTGGGCGCTGATCATGTTGCTGCGCGTTCGAAAGATGCGCCGCGAAGAGGAGTGAGAGAAATGCTGCAGGACCGTGACCGGATCTTTACGAATATCTACGGCATGGCGGACCGGTCCCTGAAGGGTGCGCAATCGCGCGGCCACTGGGACGGCACGAAGGACCTGATCGGCCTTGGCCGTGACAAGATCGTCGAGATCATGAAGGCATCCGGCCTGCGTGGTCGTGGCGGTGCGGGTTTCCCGACCGGCCTCAAATGGTCGTTCATGCCCAAGGAAAGCGACGGGCGTCCCGCCTACCTCGTGATCAATGCCGACGAGTCGGAGCCGGGCACCTGCAAGGACCGGGAGATCATGCGCCATGATCCCCACACCCTGATCGAAGGGGCGCTGATCGCATCCTTCGCGATGGGCGCCCATGCCTGCTACATCTACATTCGCGGCGAATATATCCGTGAGAAAGAGGCCCTGCAGAACGCCATCGACGAGGCCTATGATGCGGGCCTGATCGGCAAGAATGCCTGTGGCTCCGGCTGGGATTTCGACCTGTATCTTCACCACGGTGCGGGCGCTTACATCTGCGGCGAGGAAACCGCCCTTCTGGAAAGCCTCGAAGGCCGCAAGGGCATGCCCCGGATGAAGCCGCCGTTTCCGGCGGGCGCGGGCCTTTACGGGTGCCCGACGACGGTGAACAACGTCGAATCCATCGCGGTCGTCCCGACGATCCTGCGGCGCGGGGCCGAATGGTTCGCGGGTTTCGGACGCCCGAACAACGCGGGCACCAAGCTGTTCGCCATTTCGGGGCACGTCAACAAGCCCTGCGTCGTCGAAGAGGCCATGAGCATTTCGTTCGAAGAGCTGATCGAAAAGCACTGCGGCGGCATCCGTGGCGGCTGGGACAACCTAAAGGCCGTGATCCCCGGCGGGTCGTCGGTGCCGATGATCCCGGGCAAGGACATGCGCGACGCGATCATGGATTTCGATTATCTGCGCGAACAGAAATCGGGCCTGGGAACGGCTGCGGTGATCGTGATGGACAACTCCACGGACATCATCAAGGCGATCTGGCGGCTGTCGGCCTTCTACAAGCACGAATCCTGCGGCCAGTGCACGCCGTGCCGCGAAGGCACCGGCTGGATGATGCGCGTCATGGACCGCTTGGTGAAGGGTGAGGCAGAGGTCGAGGAGATCGACATGCTGCTCGACGTGACCAAACAGGTCGAAGGGCACACCATCTGCGCGCTTGGCGATGCGGCGGCTTGGCCGATCCAGGGCTTGATCCGCCACTTCCGGGACGAGATCGAGGACCGCATCAAGCACAAGCGTCGTCCGGTTTCGGCGGTTGCCGCCGAATGACGACCCGGTTTGCGATGGCCGTGGGTTTGACGACGTTGCCGGGCGCAGCGTTGGCACAATCCACGGCTGCAATCGTCGAGGGGCAAGGCATCGTGTCCGTTGCGGACTATGGTCATGCGCTGGCGGCGATGTCGGGCTGGGCGATTCTGATGCTTGTGCTCTTGTTCGCATCCGCTGCGGGCAAGGCGCGGGAACGGACCGCGTCGGGCCATCCGGTCCGCGACTATTCCGACCCTGCCTATCGTCGAAGCCGGGCGTTCCTGAACGCAATCGAGATCACGGGGCCGTTCGTTGCCGCGACCCTCGTCTGCATCCTCGTCGGGGCATCGCCGGCGTGGACCAATGCGCTGGCATCCGTCTTTCTGGTGTCCCGCATCGCGATGGCAGCGGTCCATATCGGGACGGAAGTGCAATGGCTTCGGTCGCTGTTCTGGGGCATCGGCCTGCTGTGCGTCATCGGATTGGCCATCATCGGCCTGATCGGGGCCTTCGCGGCATGAGGCTGTTGGCTGGCCTCTTCCTGATCGCGACGCCTGCCGTTTCACAGGGCGTTCCCGCGCCCGAGTATTTCGTTGCGACTGCGATGCAGACGTCGACCGCTCAGATTCTTGCGGTCAATTGCGCCACCCTGTCGATTGATCCGGGCGCGATGGCGCTGTTGACGGACAGGACGCTGCGCCAGTTGAGCGAAGACGGGTTCTCGCCTGAAACGCTGGCCGAACAGATGGAAGACCCGTCCGAGGCTATTGCGGTTCTGCAGGACGCGTTCGTTGCGCGTCACGATCTGGCCGAAGACGTGGACGAGGCGAAGATCTGCGCCGCAGGCAGGTCGGAAATTTCCGAGGCGACCCCGATCGGGGCCCTCTTGCTGGAGGTCGAGGGATGACGGCACGGGGAATCATCATGCTGACCGCCGTTGCGGGGCTTGTTGCGGGCTGCGGCTTTTCGGGCATCGGTTCGGGGGACAGCGGGCTGTTCGGCCCGAGCGGCGTCCGCGGATCGTCCGAGCAGGTTCGCGGCATCCGGTTCCGATCCCGTCTGTCCGTCACGTCCGAAGACGATCGCAGCTTTGCGGTATCCACCGCCGGGGCCGGTCGCGGTATTTCCGGCGCCATCGAAGCGGGTCGGGTCGAGGCGGTGCGCTACTGCCTGAACCGCTTTGGCGGGTCCGAGATCAGCTGGACATACGGCCCGGAGCAGGACGCGGAGACGATCCGGCTTGATGACCGGGGCGCCCTTGTCATGACGGGGCAGTGCATCGCCCGGTGATGTCCGCCGTCGTTGCCTGACGGGGCGGCGATATTGAATGACAGGCGCGGCGGACCGATATCTCCATCAGTATTTGTTGGAGACCCGTGCCATATGTCCGTTGTCCGCGCCCTTGCCGCCGCCCTTGCGATGTCTGCGACCCCCGCCCTTGCCGGGCTGGAGGACGAGCCGAGTATCACCGAAGGTCTGATCACGGTCGGAATCGCCTATGAAATCGCGGATGTCTGTCCGTCCATCGACGGACGGATGTTGCGGGGGCTGCAGTATCTGCTGGCCCTGAAGTCCGCGGCGGGCGATCTCGGCTACACCGATGCCGAGGTCGAGGCCTTCATCGATGACGATCGGGCGAAAGACCGGTTGGAGGCCGTGGCGCGCAATCGTCTGGCGGCGAAAGGTGCCGGATCGGGGGATGTCGAGGCGCATTGTCGCGTCGGACGTTCCGAAATCGACAGCGACAGTCAGATCGGGCGCCTTTTGGCGGTGGATTAACGCCGCCTGCGTCGTTCGGGTTCTGGTCATGGGCGCGCGGCGGGGTTAAACCCGGTGAAAACGCCTCAGACCCGGAGCGACCCGCCATGAGCGACCTGAAGAAAATCATCATCGACGATCGTGAAATCGAGGTTCCGGGTGCGATGACCCTGATCCAGGCCTGCGAAGAGGCCGGAATCGAGATTCCCCGTTTCTGCTATCACGAACGTCTGACAATCGCCGGCAACTGCCGCATGTGCCTGGTCGAGGTCGTCGGCGGGCCGCCGAAGCCTGCCGCAAGCTGCGCGATGCAGGTCAAGGATCTGCGCCCCGGCAAGGATGGACAGCCGCCTGCGGTCAAGACCAACTCGCCCATGGTCAAGAAGGCCCGCGAGGGCGTGATGGAGTTCCTGCTGATCAACCACCCGCTGGATTGCCCGATCTGCGATCAGGGTGGCGAATGCGACCTGCAGGATCAGGCGATGGCCTATGGCGTCGATTTCTCCCGCTTCCGCGAACCCAAGCGCGCCGCCGTCGATCTGGACCTTGGTCCGCTGGTCGAAACCCATATGACCCGTTGTATCAGCTGCACACGCTGCGTGCGCTTCACGACCGAGGTCGCCGGCATCACGCAGATGGGCCAGACGGGCCGCGGCGAGGACAGCGAAATCACCTCCTACCTCGGTGAGACGCTGAAATCGAACATGCAGGGCAATATCATCGACCTGTGTCCGGTCGGCGCGCTGGTTTCCAAGCCCTATGCGTTCACCGCCCGCCCGTGGGAGTTGACGAAGACCGAGACCGTGGACGTCATGGATGCGCTCGGTGCATCCATCCGCGTCGATACCAAGGGCCGCGAAGTGATGCGCATCCTGCCGCGCAACCACGATGGCACCAACGAGGAGTGGATCAGCGACAAGACACGCTTCGTCTGGGATGGTCTGCGCCGTCAACGTCTCGACCGTCCCTATATCCGCGTCGACGGAAAGCTGAAGCCTGCCACCTGGCCAGAAGCGCTGTCCGCGGCGGCCGAGGCCATGAAGGGCAAGTCCGTCGCCGGCCTTGTCGGCGATCTGGCCCCGACCGAAGCGGCCTTTGCCCTGCGGTCACTGATGGATGCCCTGGGTGGCGTGACCGAATGCCGGACGGACGGGGCAAAACTGCCCGCTGGTGATCGGGCCGGATACGTCGGTACGGCGGCTGTCGAGGATCTCGATGAGGCCGAGATGATCCTGCTGGTTGGCACCAACCCGCGCGAGGAGGCCCCGGTCCTGAATGCGCGCATCCGCAAGGCGTGGCTGCGTGGCGCCACCGTTGCCCGGATTGGCGCCGATGAGGATCTGACCTACGACGTTGATCACCTGGGCACCGGGCGCGATGCCCTGTCCAAGCTGGTCACCGGGGATCAGGGCGATCTGGCCGACAAGAAGAGCGTGATCATCGTGGGGCAGGGCGCCCTGATCGGTGATGACGGCGCGGATGTCCTGTCCGTCGTACGCGCCCTTGGGCAATCGACGAACTCTGACATCCTCGTGTTGCACACGGCGGCCGGTCGTGTCGGTGCAATGGATGTGGGCGCGACCTGCGAGGGGGGGATCGACGCCGCACTTGGTGCCGAGGTCGTCTATAACCTCGGGGCCGACGAGGTCGAGATTCCCGCCGGTCCCTTCGTGATCTATCAGGGGTCCCACGGGGATCGGGGCGCGCATCGTGCCGACGTGATCCTGCCCGGTGCGGCCTGGACCGAGGAGCAGGGGCTTTTCGTCAACACCGAAGGTCGCCCGCAACTCGCGCTCCGTGCCAGTTTTGCACCGGGTGAGGCGAAGGAGAACTGGGCGATCCTGCGGGCCCTGTCGGCCGAAGCGGGATGCCAGTTGCCCTTCGACAGCCTGTCGCAGCTGCGCCGCGCCATGATCGATCTGGCCCCGGAACTGGCCGAAATCGATGCCGTGCCGTTCAATGCCGCGAACCCCCTGCCGCCGACGCCGACCCTGAACGGTGGCGATTTCGACAGCGTGGTGCGCAGCTTCTACCTGACCAACCCGATTGCCCGCGCATCGGAGTTGATGGGAGAGCTTGCCGCCCTTGCCAAATCGCGTGACACGCAGCCCATCGCAGCAGAGTGACGGGTTTGCAGAACGTCGGCCTTGCCCTGAGCCTCGCACTTGCGGGGTGTCAGGCGGCCGATGTCCCCCGCGTCGATGTGTTCCGCCCCGATTACCGCGGGGTGGAGACACGTCTTCTGGAAGGGGATCTGGTAAATTTCATCGTGACCATGGCTGGGGCCCGTGACGATGAGGACGTGGACACCTATGCACGATGTGCTGCGGCGCAGTATGCGCTGATCCGAGGGTTCGGTTTTGCGCGACATGTGCGGACAACCGTGCAGGAAGAGGGTGGCCTTTGGCGCGCGGATGCGGTTTACACCGTTTCGCCGGACCTCCCCCGGGGGGTTAGAACGATCGATGCGGAAGTGGTGGTCGACAACTGCCATGACCAAGGCATCCCGACCGTATGAGGACAGACTATGGGTGAGTTTCTACTTACACCGGCGGGCATCGGCCTGACGATTCTTGCGCAATGCCTGGCGGTGCTGGGCTTCGTGATGATCTCGCTGCTGTTTCTCGTCTACGGCGACCGCAAGATCTGGGCTGCCGTGCAGATGCGTCGCGGCCCGAACGTGGTCGGGGTTTTCGGTCTCTTGCAGACCGTTGCCGATGCCCTGAAGTACGTCGTCAAGGAAATCGTCATTCCCGCCGGCGCGGATCGCACGGTCTTCATGCTCGCGCCAATGGCATCCTTCGTGCTTGCCGTGCTGGCTTGGTCGGTCATCCCGTTCAGCGACAGCTGGGTTCTGTCGGACATCAACGTCGCGATCCTGTTCGTCTTCGCCGTCTCCTCGCTGGAGGTCTACGGCGTGATCATGGGTGGCTGGGCGTCGAACTCGAAATACCCGTTCCTCGGTTCCCTCCGGTCCGCCGCGCAGATGATCTCCTACGAGGTGTCGCTTGGCCTGATCATCATCGGCGTCGTCCTGTCGACCGGATCGCTCAATTTCGGTGACATCGTGCGGGCACAGGACACGGGCTTCGGTTTCTTCGGCTGGTACTGGCTGCCGCATCTGCCGATGGTCTTCCTGTTCTTCATCTCCGCGCTGGCCGAAACGAACCGCCCGCCCTTCGACTTGCCCGAGGCTGAATCGGAACTCGTCGCGGGCTATCAGGTCGAATATTCGTCGACGCCGTTCCTGCTGTTCATGGCGGGGGAATACATCGCCATCTTCCTGATGTGCGCGTTGATCTCGCTGCTGTTCTTCGGTGGCTGGCTGTCCCCGATCCCGTTCATTCCCGACAGCCCGCTGTGGATGGTCGCCAAGATGGCGTTCTTCTTCTTCCTCTTCGCAATGGTTAAGGCCATCGTGCCCCGCTATCGCTATGACCAGTTGATGCGACTCGGCTGGAAGGTGTTCCTGCCATTCTCGCTGGCTTGGGTCGTGCTGATCGCGTTCCTTGCAAAATTCGAAATCCTCGGGTCATTCTGGGCCCGCTACGCGATGGGGGCTTGATATGACCCAGATCGACTGGAACCGGTCCGTGAAGTACGTGCTGCTTGCGGACATGTGGAACGGTATGAAGCTTGGGCTGAAGTACTTCTTCGCCCCGAAGGCCACGCTGAACTACCCGCACGAGAAAGGGCCGCAAAGCCCGCGTTTCCGCGGCGAACATGCGCTGCGCCGGTATCCCAACGGCGAGGAACGGTGCATCGCCTGCAAGCTGTGCGAAGCGGTCTGCCCCGCTCAGGCGATCACCATCGACGCCGAGCCGCGCCTCGACGGCAGTCGCCGGACGACCCGCTACGATATCGACATGACGAAGTGCATCTACTGCGGCTTCTGCCAGGAAGCCTGCCCGGTGGATGCGATCGTCGAGGGTCCGAACTTCGAATACGCCACCGAAACGCGCGAGGAGCTTTTCTACGACAAGGAAAAGCTGCTCGACAACGGAGAGCGTTGGGAAGCCGTGATCGCCAAGAACCTCGAACTGGATGCGCCCTACCGATGACCGATGCTGCGAACCCCTTCGCGGCGTGGATGTCGCAGATGCAGGACATGGCCAAGGCCATGAACCCTGCGCTTGAAAGCTTCACGCCGACCGGGTTCGAGAAGCTCTGGCCGACGATGCCGCCCGAAGTGGTGGAGCAGTTCATGGGCAAGGGTGTCAGCCCCGAGGGGCTGGACGCGAAGACCAAGATGCTGCTGACCCTTGCGGGCCTGACCGTGCTCGGTGCACAGGCAGAGGCGCAGATCCGCATGACCGTCCGGCAGGCGACGGCCCAGGGCGCCACAAAGCAGGAGATCGCCGAAACCATCGGCCTGATGGGGCTGTTCGGCGGTCTGCCTGCGATGAACAAGGCCATGGAACTGGCCAACGACGTGCTGAAGGAAACCGAATGACCGTTCTCGACTTCGCTTTCTACCTGTTCGCGATCACCACGGTCGCCGGGGGATTGCTGACCGTGGTCAGCCGCAACCCCGTCCATTCGGTCCTGTGGCTGATCCTGACGTTCCTTTCGACGGCGGGGCTGTTCGTTCTGATCGGAGCGGAGTTCGTCGCGATGCTGCTGATCATCGTCTATGTCGGTGCGGTCGCGGTTCTGTTCCTGTTCGTGGTGATGATGCTGGATATCGATTTCGCCGAACTCAAGGCCGAGATGGCGAAATACGTGCCGCTTGCCGGATTGATCGGCATCGTTCTGCTGATGCAGCTCGTGATCGCCTATGGCGTGTGGGACGTAGCCGAAGGCGTCGTGGTCGCGGATGGCCTGTCCAGCATTCCGATCCCGGCAGACCTGAATACGGCGGCGCTCGGGCTGGTGCTTTATGATCAGTATTTCCTGATGTTCCAGCTGTCGGGATTGATCCTGCTGGTTGCCATGATCGGGGCCATCGCCCTGACCCTGCGCCACCGCCGCGATGTCAAACGCCAGAATGTGCTGCACCAGATGTGGCGCGATCCGGCCAAGGCCATGAACGTGACCGACGTGAAGCCCGGCCAGGGCCTCTGAACGAAATTCGCGCTGCGGCGCGGGGGAACGACCAAGGGGCCGGCAGACGCCCCGGAGGGACGATGATGATCGGACTAGAACACTACCTTACTGTCGCGGCGGCCTTGTTCGTCATCGGCATTTTCGGGATTTTCCTGAATCGCAAGAACGTCATCATCATTCTGATGTCGATCGAACTGATGCTTCTTGCGGTGAACATCAACTTCGTCGCCTTCTCCGGCTTTCTCGGGGATCTGACGGGGCAGGTCTTCACTCTGTTCGTTCTGACCGTCGCCGCCGCCGAGGCCGCGATCGGCCTTGCCATTCTGGTCTGCTTCTTCCGCAACCGGGGCACCATCGACGTCGAAGACGTCAACGTGATGAAGGGCTGACGGCCATGGAAACGATCATTCTCTTTGCCCCGCTCGTCGGCGCGATCATCTGTGGCTTCGGCTGGAAATTCATCGGCGAGAAGGCCGCCATGGTCACGGCGACGGGCCTGCTGTTCCTGTCCGCCCTGCTGTCATGGCTGGTGTTCCTGATCCATGATGGTCAGACCGAGATCATCACACTGTTTTCCTGGATCGAGAGCGGCAGCCTCGTCACCGACTGGGCCATTCGCCTTGACCGTTTGACGGCGACGATGCTGATCGTCGTGACCACCGTGTCCGCGCTCGTGCATCTCTATTCCTTCGGCTATATGGATCACGATCCGCAGTGGAAAGAAGGCGAGATCTACAAGCCGCGCTTCTTCGCCTACCTGTCGTTCTTCACCTTCGCGATGCTGATGCTGGTGACGGCCGACAATCTGTTGCAGCTGTTTTTCGGTTGGGAAGGCGTGGGCGTTGCCTCCTACCTCCTGATCGGGTTCTACTGGCGCAAACCGTCCGCCGGTGCGGCTGCAATGAAGGCGTTCATCGCCAACCGCGTGGGCGACTTCGGCTTCCTGCTGGGGATCTTCGCGATCTTCCTGCTGACCGACAGCATCGCCTTCTCGACCATCTTCGCCGCAACGCCCGAAATCGCCGAAACGACGATTCGGTTCCTCTGGACCGATTGGAACGCCGCTGAACTGGTCGCCTTCCTTCTGTTCATCGGCGCCATGGGTAAATCGGCGCAGCTGGGCCTGCACGTCTGGCTGCCGGACGCGATGGAGGGACCGACCCCGGTGTCCGCCCTTATCCACGCGGCCACGATGGTCACGGCGGGTGTCTTCCTTGTCTGCCGCATGTCGCCGATCATGGAATTCGCGCCGAACGCCATGGGGTTTGTCGTCGTAATCGGTGCCGCGTCCGCCTTCGTCGCGGCGACGATCGGACTGGTGCAGACCGACATCAAGCGCGTGATTGCCTATTCCACCATGTCGCAGCTGGGGTACATGTTCGTGGCCGCAGGCCTTGGTGCCTATTCGGTCGCGATGTTCCACCTGCTGACGCATGCCTTCTTCAAGGCGATGCTGTTCCTTGGGGCAGGATCCGTGATCCATGCGATGCATCATGAGCAGGACATGCGGAACTATGGCGGGCTCAAGGACAAGATCCCCTATACCTTCTGGGCGATGATGATCGGCACGCTGGCCATCACCGGCGTCGGCATCCCGCTTCTCTACATCGGTTTCCCGGTCGGCTTCGCAGGCTTCGTGTCCAAGGACGCAATCATCGAGGTGGCCTATGTCGGCTCGACGGGCGCGTTCTGGGTGCTTGTTGCTGCCGCGCTCATGACCAGCTTCTATTCCTGGCGCCTGATGTTCCTGACGTTCTACGGAACGCCGCGCGGTGACAAGCACACCCATGACCACGCACACGAAAGCCCCGCGGTCATGACCATCCCCCTGGCCGTCCTGGCGGTTGGGTCGGTACTGGCCGGTATGGTCTTCTATGGCCCCTTCTTCGGCAGCCAGGACAAGGTCGACCATTTCTTCGGGATTACCGAAGACGCGCCGACCGATCACGCCGCCGTTGCGTTCGGTGCTGCTTTCGCCGCGACCGAGGGCGAGGAGGCGCACGATCGCCCGCACCAGACGCCGGGCGAAGGGGCGCTGTATTTCGGCGACGACAACCATGTCATCCACGAGGCGCACCTCGTGCCGACGTGGGTCAAGGTTTCGCCCTTCATCGCGATGCTGCTGGGCCTCGGCACGGCATGGCTCTTCTATATCCGCAGGCCGTCCTTGCCCGGACAATGGGCCACGACACTGGCGCCGCTCTACCGGTTCATCCTGAACAAGTGGTATTTCGACGAGATCTACGACGTGTTGTTCGTCCGGTCCGCGAAAACCCTGGGCAAATTCCTATGGAAGAAGGGTGACGGCACCGTAATCGACGGCGGCATCAACGGGCTTGCCATGGGGATCGTGCCTTTCGCCACCAAGTGGCTGAACAAGGCGCAATCCGGATACATCTTTACCTACGCCTTCGCGATGGTGATCGGGATCGTGATCCTGATTACCTGGACCACGATCGCGTCCGGCAACTGAGAGCAGGAAGCAAGTCATGGATAACCTCCTCTCCATCGTAACGTTCACGCCGCTGATCGCAGCGCTGATCATGGCCGTCTTCCTGCGGGGCGAAGATGCCGCGGCGCAGCGGAACGCCAAATGGCTGGCGCTTGGTGCGACAAGCTTCACGTTCCTCGTGTCGATCTTCCTCCTGACGGGGTTCGATCCGCAGAACACCGGCTTTCAGTTCGTCGAAGAGCGTGAGTGGCTGTTGGGTCTGAAGTACAAGATGGGCGTCGACGGCATCTCGGTGCTGTTCGTGATGCTGACCACCTTCCTGATGCCCCTCGTCATCGCCTCCTGTTGGGATGTGACGCATCGGGTGAAGGACTACATGGTCGCCCTGCTGATTCTCGAGACACTGATGATCGGCGTGTTCAGCGCCCTTGACCTGATCCTCTTCTACGTCTTCTTCGAGGCCGGCCTGATCCCGATGTTCCTGATCATCGGCATCTGGGGGGGCGCGAACCGCATCTACGCGTCGTTCAAGTTCTTCCTGTACACCCTGATCGGATCGGTCCTGATGCTGGTCGCCATGATCGCCATGTATCTTGATGCGGGCACCACCGACATTCCGACGCTGCTGACGCACCAGTTCAGCTATGCGCCTCTGAACGTGCTGGGCATGAACGTGGTCGGCGGGGCGCAGACCTTGATGTGGCTTGCGTTCTTCGCGTCCTTCGCGGTCAAGATGCCGATGTGGCCGGTGCACACCTGGTTGCCCGATGCGCACGTGCAGGCTCCGACCGCCGGGTCGGTCGTGCTGGCCGCGATCCTGCTGAAGATGGGCGGCTACGGTTTTCTTCGGTTCAGCCTGCCGATGTTCCCGGTCGGGTCCGAAATCCTCGGACCGCTGGTCCTCTGGCTGTCTGCCATTGCCATTGTCTACGCCTCGCTCGTGGCCTTGATGCAGGACGACATGAAAAAGCTGATCGCCTATTCGTCGGTCGCGCACATGGGTTTTGTTACCATGGGCATCTTCGCCGCCAACCAGCAGGGGGTGGATGGCGCCATCTTCCAGATGATCAGCCACGGCTTCATCTCGGGCGCGTTGTTCCTGTGTGTCGGCGTCGTCTATGATCGGATGCACACCCGCGAGATCGACGCCTATGGCGGTCTCGTGAACCGCATGCCGGCTTATGCCCTGATCTTCATGCTGTTCACGATGGCGAACGTCGGCCTGCCGGGCACCTCGGGCTTCGTCGGCGAATTCCTGACGCTGATGGGCGTGTTCCAGGTGAACACCTGGGTGGCGCTGGTGGCCTGTACCGGGGTCATCTTCTCGGCGGGATATGCGCTGTGGCTGTATCGCCGGGTCGTGTTCGGCGACCTGATCAAGGAAAGCCTGCGGTCGATCACCGACATGACGACCCGCGAGAAGGCGATCTTCGCCCCGCTGGTGTTCTTCACCATCCTGCTGGGTGTCTATCCTTCGCTTTTGACCGATATCATCGGCCCGTCCGTCGCGGCGCTGGTCGAGAATTATGACGTCGCCACTGCTGATCTCGTGCTCGGGCACGCGGTCGCAGATGCCGGCCACTGAGGGGAACGGGAATGCTTGCTTCCGACCTGACCATCATCCTGCCTGAAATCCTGCTGGCAGTATACGC
Organism: Jannaschia sp. 2305UL9-9; assembly: GCF_041403465.1. NCBI lineage: Bacteria > Pseudomonadati > Pseudomonadota > Alphaproteobacteria > Rhodobacterales > Roseobacteraceae > Jannaschia > Jannaschia sp. 2305UL9-9. Next base: position 50,317 of record NZ_JBGEHM010000005.1, on the reverse strand, counting down.
GCTGGCGGCCCTGATGGGGGCGGTCTACACCTCCAAGGATGCGCTCGCCGGGCCGCTCGTCTGGCTGACGGCCGCGGTTCTGACGCTGATGGCGTTCTGGATCGGTGTCACCGATGCGCCCGGTGCAGGGTTCGACGGCATGATCGTCAAGGATGGCTTCTCCAAGTTCGCGCAGGTCACGATCCTGCTGTCGGCGGCCGTCGTGCTGGTGATGGGACAGGACTACATGGCCCGCACCGGCCTTCTGAAATTCGAGTACCCGGTCCTGATCACCCTGTCGGTCATCGGCATGATGGTGATGGTCTCGGCCGGCAATCTGCTGACCATCTACATGGGGTTGGAGTTGCAGTCGCTGTCGCTCTACGTCGTTGCCTCGATGCGCCGCGACCACCTGAAATCGACCGAGGCGGGCCTGAAATACTTCGTGCTGGGCGCCCTGTCTTCCGGTCTGCTGCTATACGGCATCTCCCTGACCTATGGTTACACGGGAACCACCGACTTCGGCGGCGTGATTGTCGCTGCATCGACGGGTGATATCCCGCTCGGGCTGCTGTTCGGCCTGGTCTTCATGATTTCGGGGCTTGCGTTCAAGGTGTCGGCGGCGCCCTTCCACATGTGGACGCCAGACGTCTACGAAGGCTCCCCGACGCCGGTCACCGCCTTCTTCGCGACGGCTCCGAAGGTTGCTGCGATGGGCATGTTTGCCCGTGTCGTTCACGATGCCTTCGGCGGCGTCGTCGGCGACTGGCAGCAGATCGTCGCCCTTCTGTCGGTCCTGTCGATGTTCGTCGGGGCCATCGCGGCGATCGGTCAGCGGGATATCAAGCGCCTGATGGCCTATTCCTCGATCGCGCACATGGGATATGCCCTAATGGGACTGGCCGCCGGGACGGCCGTCGGCGTCGAGGCGATGCTGCTCTACATGGCGATCTACGTCGTGATGAACATCGGCACGTTTGCGTTCATCCTGTCGATGTCCCGCGATGGTGTCGAGGTGACGGATATCCAGTCGCTCAACGACTTGTCCAAGTCCCATCCGGGCAAGGCCCTGTCGCTGTTGGTCTTGATGTTCAGCCTTGCAGGCATTCCGCCGATGCTCGGCTTCTTCGCGAAACTGGCCGTGCTTCAGGCGGCGGTGGATGCCGGTCTGGTCTGGCTGGCCGTTCTTGGCGTGATCGCCTCGGTCATCGGGGCCTTCTACTATCTGCGGATCGTTTACTACATGTACTTCGGCAAGACCGATGCACCTGTCGACGGGGCAATGCCAATGGTGCAGATGGCCGCCCTGACCCTGTCCGCCGCGATCATGGTATTGGGGATCATCAACCTCTTCGGCCTCGAAGGTATTGCCGCGGCGGCGGCTGTGACGCTGGTGAACTGAGTGGCAGGCTGGCCTGACGGGGTCGAAAAGGTCGTCCTGACATCCATCGACAGCACGTCAGCCGAGGCTGCACGCCGTGCGCCGGACGCCGCGACCTGGTTTTTGGGCCTCGCGCAGACGGCCGCCCGTGGCCGCCGTGGCAGGCCGTGGGCGATGCCTGCCGGTAATTTCGCGGCCTCCCTGGCCTGGCGCCCGCACGGCACGCCTGCGGATTTTGCGCTGCGCAGTTTCGTGGCATCGCTGGCCTTGCACGATGCGCTGACCGCGATCGGCGTCGCGGATGTCGCCCTGAAATGGCCGAACGATGTTCTTCTGAAGGGGGACAAGCTGGCCGGGATCCTCTTGGAGAGTCCGACGCCCGGCCTTCTGATCCTTGGCGTTGGTATCAATTTGATCGCCGCCCCCGATGTGCACGACGTCGAGGCCGGGGCCCTGCGTCCAATCTCACTGCTCGATGGTGCCGGCATCCGCGTCACACCATCCGCCATGCTGGACACCTTCGCATCGGCATTTGCCATGCGCGAGGCGCAGATGCAGCAGGATGGGTTCGCACCCATCCGGTCCGCATGGCTGGCGCAGGCCGCAGGTATCGGGCGGGCCATTACCGTCAAGCTGCCGTCGGAAACGCTGCAAGGCACGTTCGATGACGTCGATCCGCTGGGTCACCTCGTACTGGGCACGTCTTCCGGACAGCGCACCATCCCTGCGGGCGATGTCTTTTTCGGAACGGCAGCATGATGACACCCTCCCACCTGCTGACCATCGACTGCGGCAATACCAACACGGTCTTTGCGATCTGGAACGGGACGGAATTCGTCGCAAGCTGGCGTTGCGCCACGCAGCATCAGCGCACGTCAGACGAATACTACACGTGGCTGCGCACGTTGATGGACCTGCACAACATCAACGTGACGATCACGGATGTCATCATCTCGAGCACCGTGCCACGCGTCGTCTTCAACCTGCGCGTGCTTTGTGATCGGTATTTCGACACCCGGCCCCTTGTGGTCGGCAAGGCGGGGTGCCACCTGCCGGTAGAGCCGCGCGTGGACGCGGGCACGACCGTCGGGCCCGACCGTCTTGTGAATACGGCCGCGGGTTTTGATCGCCATGGGGGCGACCTGATCGTTGTGGACTTCGGAACCGCGACGACATTCGACGTTGTCGCATCGGACGGGGCCTACGTGGGCGGTGTCATTGCGCCGGGCGTGAACCTGTCACTCGAGGCGCTGCACATGGCCGCAGCCGCCTTGCCGCATGTTGACATCACGCAACCGCAGCGTGTTGTCGGAACCAACACTGTCGCCTGCATGCAGTCAGGCGTCTTCTGGGGCTATGTCGGCCTCATCAAGGAAATAACGGCCCGCATCCGGGCCGAACGGAACCGACCGATGAAGGTCATATCCACCGGCGGGCTGGCGCCGCTCTTCAGCCAGGCGGAGGCGTTGTTCGATGCCTTCGAGGACGATCTTACGATGCACGGTCTGACCGTCATCCACGCATTCAACAAGGAATAACACGAATGGCACGCGACAGACTGATCTACCTCCCCTTGGGTGGGGCGGGCGAAATCGGCATGAATGCCTATGTCTACGGCTACGGCCCCGAGGGGAAGGAACGCCTGATCCTCGTCGATCTGGGGATCGCCTTTCCCGACATGGACACGACGCCGGGCGTCGACATCATCCTTCCGGACATCGGATGGCTGATGGACAAGCTGGACCGGATCGAAGGGGTGTTCATCACCCACGGGCATGAAGATCACGTCGGTGGCGTCGGTCATCTGTTCCCACGCCTGAAGCAGACGATCCACGCACGGAAGTTCACCGCGAACCTCGCGCGTCGCAAGCTGCAGGAGAAGGGGCAGGACCCGAAGAAGGTCATCACGGCCGAACCGTATCCCGCCATGATCGATGCCGGGCCGTTCAAGGTCGGGTTTCTGCCGGTATCGCATTCCATCCCGGAATCGAACGCCCTGGTGATCGATACGCCGGCGGGCCGCATCATCCATACCGGTGACTTCAAGATCGATCGGTCGCCTGTCGTCGGCGAGGCCTTCGATGATGCGCTCTGGGCCGAGGCGGCAAAGGACGGCGTGCGCGCCCTTGTCTGCGACTCCACCAACGTGTTCAGCAAGAGCCCCGGACGGTCCGAGGCCGAGGTGAAGCCGAACCTCGTCCCCCTGGTACAGGGCGCCACGGGCATGTTCGTCGCGACGACCTTTGCGTCCAACGTTGCGCGATTGAAGTCGCTGGCCGATGCGGGTGTTGCCGCCGGACGGTCCATCTGCCTGATGGGGCGCGCAATGCGTCGCATGACCGAGGCCGCGATGGAGGAGGGGATCCTGACGGATTTCCCCAAGACCATCTCGCCCGAGGATGCGGCCAGCCTGCCGCGTGAAAACCTGATGCTGATCGTCACGGGTTCGCAGGGCGAAAGGCGCGCCGCCTCGGCACAGCTGTCGCGGGGCAAGTACTTCGGGATGGAGCTGAAGGAGGGTGACACCTTCCTGTTCTCGTCCAAGACGATTCCGGGCAACGAGAAGGACGTGGCCCGCATCATGAACAACCTGTCCGAGATGGGTGTCGATGTCGTCACCGACGATGACGGGCTCTACCACGTTTCGGGGCACGCCAACCGCCCGGATCTGGAGACCGTGCATCAGATCACCGACCCGCAGGTCGTGATCCCCATGCACGGCGAACATCGCCATCTGCGGGAACATGCGAAACTGGCCAATACCCTCGGACGAAAGGGGGTCGTCGCGCCCAACGGCACCATGCTGGAATTGTCGGGCAATGCGCCCAAGGTCGTCGATCATGTCGAGACCGGGCGCACCTATCTGGATGGCTCCGCACTCGTGGGTCAGTTCGACGGCGTCGTGCGGGATCGTATCCGGATGGCCCTGAACGGGCATGCCGTCGTCGCGGTCATGGTCGATGACGATGACGAGATCCTCGAGGATACCTGGGTCGATCTGCGCGGTCTGCCGGATGTGGCCGGAAACGGGGCGTCCCTTGCCGACATGATGGAGGATCATCTGGCCAGCCAACTGGCCCGCGTCGATACCCGCACGGCAGGTGACGATGAAAAGCTGGAGGCCCTGATCGTGAAGGGCGTTCGCAAGATCGCACAGGACGAAGTGGGCAAGCGGCCGGAGGTTACCGTCCTGATCACGCGCCTCGCGGCCGAATAGGCGACTGGTTATCGCATATCATCGGGTTCGGACACCAATGTCCGCCCGGTAACAAGTGCCGAGTCGGTCATGATTGGGAGGAGGACGCCCCCGCGTCTTCCTCTTTTTCGTTGCGGCTATTCGGCGGCGACCGTCTCGGCCGCCTCGACCTTGACGGCCGAGAACTTGAACTCAGGGATCTTGCCGAAGGGGTCCAATGCCGGATTGGTCAGAAGGTTTGCCGCCGCCTCGACGAAGGCGAACGGCAGGAAGACCATGTCCGGGGCCACGGCGCGGTCTGCACGGGCCATCAAGGTGACGCTGCCCCTGCGGGTCGACAGGCGGACCCATCCCCCGGGCGGCACGCCCAAGCGGCGCAGCGTGCCGGGGTGGAGCGAGCAATTCGCCTCCGGCTCTACCGCGTCGAGGACGGCAGACCGGCGCGTCATGGACCCCGTGTGCCAATGTTCCAGCTGACGCCCCGTGGTCAGGATCATGGGATATTCCGCATCCGGGGTCTCATCCGGGGGGATGACATTCGCGGGGGTGAACCGGGCGCGGCCCCCGTCGCGCGGAAAGCTGTCGGCAAACACGATCGGTTGACCCGGGTCGTCGGCCGACAGGGAGGGGTAGGTCACCGCGCCTTCGTCCTGCAACCGCTGCCATGTGATGTTGTCCAGCGACGGCATCACCTGCGTCATTTCCGCAAACACCTGCGAGGGGTGATCATAGGTCCATGACATCCCGCAGCGCCGGGCAAGTTCGGTCACGATCCACCAGTCCTCGCGCGCGTCGCCCGGCGGTGGCACGGCGGGGCGGCCCATCTGGACCTGTCGGTTCGTATTGGTCACGGTTCCGGTCTTTTCCGCGAAGGCCGAGGCCGGCAGGATCACATCCGCGAAATTCGCCGTTTCGGTCAGGAAGATGTCCTGCACGACAAGATGGTCCAGCTTGGCCAGGGCATCGCGCGCATGGGCCACGTCCGGGTCCGACATCGCGGGGTTCTCGCCCAGGATATACATCGCCTTGATCGTATCGGCATGAACCGCGTCGAGGATCTCGGTCACAGTCAGGCCCTTTTCATCGAGGATCTGCCCGCCGAAGCCGCCGTCATCCCCCCAGATGCCTGCATATTTCTGGCGGACATCTTCCGACAGGACACTGGCGTAGTCGGGCAGGAACATCGGGATCAGGCCCGCGTCCGACGCGCCTTGCACGTTGTTCTGGCCGCGCAGGGGGTGCAGGCCCGCACCGGGCCGCCCGATCTGTCCCGTCATCAGCGCCAGCGAGATGAGGCAGCGCGAATTGTCGGTCCCGTGGATATGCTGCGAAATGCCCATGCCCCAGAAGATCATCGCCGATTTCGCCCCGGCGAAGGTGCGCGCCACGGCGCGGACCTCATCCGCCGGAATCCCCGTCAGGTCGGCCATCTTTTCCGGCGCGAAGCCCCTGAGATGCGCCTGCTCGGCCTCCCAGTTTTCGGTCATCGCCTCGATGTACTGCCGGTCGACGAGTTCCTCGTCGGCGATGACATGCATGATGGAATTCAGCAGCGCGACATCCGCCCCCGGCCGAAATTGCAGCATGTGGGCCGCGTGCCGTTTCAAGGCCTGTCCGCGCGGGTCCATCACGATCAGTTTGCCGCCCCGTTTCGCGAACTGCTTGAAGTAGGTCGCCGCGACGGGGTGGTTTTCGACGGGGTTGGCACCGATCACGATGGCGACGTCCGCGTTCTCGATCTCGTTGAACGTGGCGGTCACGGCACCGGAGCCGACGTTCTCCAACAGGGCAGCAACCGAGGACGCATGGCACAGGCGGGTGCAGTGGTCGACGTTGTTGTGCCCGAAACCCTGTCGGATGAACTTCTGGAAAAGGTAGGCTTCCTCGTTGGAGCACTTGGCACTGCCAAAGCCCGCCACCTCGCGGCCGCGCCCCTTCAGGCCACCTGCGGCGACGTCCAGCGCCTCTTCCCACGTGGCCTCGCGAAAGACCTCGGACCAATTGGCGGGGTCGACGTTCAACCCCTTGGGGGGGGCATCCTCGCGCCGGATGAGCGGTGCCGTCAGGCGGTGGGGGTGGTGGATGTAGTCGAAGCCGAAGCGCCCCTTCACGCATAGGCGCCCTTCGTTTGCGGGACCGTTGATGCCATCGACCTTGACGACCCTGTCGCCCTTGACCTTCAGCGACACCTGACAGCCGACACCGCAGAAGGGACAGATGCTTTCGACGGCACGATCGAAATCCTTGCTGTCCCCGGTCTGATCGGCAGCGACCATCGTGGCGGGCATCAGGGCGCCGGTAGGGCAGGCCTGAACGCATTCGCCGCAGGCCACGCAGGTCGACGCGCCCATGGGGTCGTCGAAATCGAAGACAGGATAGGCATCGTGGCCCCGCCCGGCCATCCCGATGACGTCGTTGACCTGCACCTCGCGGCAGGCGCGGACGCACAGGCCGCATTGGATACAGGCATCGAGGTTGACGCGCATGGCGACATGGCTGTCATCCAGAAGGGGAATGCGCCCTGCATCCAGCGTGGGCAGACGGCTTTCCGTGACACCAACCTCGGCGGCCATGTCCCATAGATGCGATGATCGGTCATGCGCGGCGTCCTGCTCCGGCTGATCGGCCAGTAGCATTTCGATGACCATCTTGCGGGCGGACCTTGCGCGGGCGCTATCGGTCGTGACGACCATGCCTTCCGCAGGCTCCCGGATGCAGGACGCGGCAAGGCCCCGCTCTCCCTCGATCTCGACCATGCAGGCACGGCAGTTGCCGTCGGGGCGATAGCCGGGGGACGGTTTGTGACAAAGGTGCGGAATCACGAGGCCGCGCCCATTCGCAACCTCCCAGATGGTGTCGCCGGGGCGGGCCTCGACGGTTTCGCCGTCCAAGGTAAAGCGGATCGTCTCGGCCATGGTGTCCCCCTGTCTGTCCATGACAGCCTAGGGGCTTGGCCGGTTTGCGGAAAGACCGCGGGCGACACGGGGGCTCGGGGAAACGACCCTGCCTGTTTCCGATTGGCCACGAACCGGCCGTGGCGGTCGCCTACTTGCGTGCCATCAGCCCATACCAGAGACCGTCCGGCAGGAACTGTCCCCCCCGGAAAAGCCAGGAGAACAGCATCGGGAAGCTTTTCTTGAAGGTGCCGCCGTTCATCAGTTCGAACATCTCCTGCGCGGCCTCTTCGGGTTCCATCAGGAACGGCATGTCGAAATCGTTCTTGTCGGTCAGACGCGTCTTGATGAACCCGGGATTCGCGACCTGAACCTCGACCCCGGTATGGCGCAGGTCGGCGTGCATCCCCTCGGCCAGCCACATCACGCCCGCTTTCGATGCACCGTATCCGGTGGCACCGGGCAGACCGCGAAAGCCGGACAACGATCCGGTCAGGACGATGTGTCCGGCATCGCGGGCCACCATGTCCCTGATGACGGACCCGACGACCCGTGCACATCCGGTGAAGTTGACATCGCACATCGCCTCGACCTGATCGGCATCCCAGTCCTGCGCCTTCTGCGGCCAGTAGACACCGGCCAGATAGACCATGCCATCGACGGGACCGACCGTGGCGGCGGCCTTGTCCACACTTTCGCGCGAAGACACATCCACCGGAACGACGGAGGCACGTCCCGAAAGGTCGTCGGCCAATATCTTCAGCTTGTCTTCGCTGCGCGCGCTGAGGATCACTTCGGCCCCGGCGGCAGAAATCTTGCGCGCAAGGGCGGCGCCCAAACCGTCAGATGCCCCCACGATCCAATAGCGTTTTCCCGTCCAGTTGCGCATCGTCTACTCCTGCAAGTCTTGCCGTGCGCCAATCAAAAGGATCAGCGCCAATATCTTCAACCCCAATGGTAGCCCGGCATAGAGCAGGGTCAGCATGTTCAACGCGGCGGGGGCATTCTGCGTTCCGGGTACGAAGCCCGCCAGATCGAGGATCGGGAACAGCGCGATGGCGGCCATGGCAAGCGTTGCCTTGTTGACGAAGGACCACAGGCCGAACCCATCGGCCGCGCCCGGTGTGATCACCTGCAGCCGGCGCGCGAAGATCGCGGGCAACAGGGTAAGGTCCGCCCCGACCGCGGCCCCGGAGACGACGCAGATCATCGCAAAGGCCAACGTGTCCCCCGCACCAAGGGTCAGCGCCCAGCCGAAACTGACGATCGCGAGGATCATGCCCCCCATCAGGGCGGAATGTGCCCCCCAAGCCCGTGCGATACGGCCCCACACCGGGGCGGCGGCCGCCGCCGCGAGGAAAAAGACCAGCAGCAGGGGACCAGCCGCTTCGGGCGCGCCCAGACGGTCTTCGACGAAGAACAGGAAGAGGGTGGATGTCACGGCCACGGGCGTCGCATTCGCCAGCGCGATGATCAGCAGGCGACGGGCGGGGGCGTCCGACAGGACGGCGCGCAGGCCGCTGTCGCCCGGAACGGTGCCCCGACCGCTCCATTCCGGCATCATGGCCCAGAGCGCGACGCCCGTCAGAACGGTGAACAGGAGGGCATAGATCGTGAATGGCGCATGGGTTCCGGCCAGAATGGCGGGCAATGCGGCCGCAAGGCAGACCCCGCTGAGCGCACCCGTTTCGCGCCAGCTGGCAAGTCGTACGTGGCCGTCCCCCATGCTTGCCGCCTTGGCCACACCCTGTGCGTAGAAGCAGATCGTCAGGAACGAGAAGCTGCTGAACAGACCGCCAAGCGTCAGGGCAAACCACCAGACCGGGGGCAGCATCGGTTCGACCGCGAACAGGCCCACCATGGACAGGGCCATTAGCCCGCCCGCGATCCAGCACATCAGCGTTCTGTGCATGGCCGTCACGGCGGCGAGCCGACCCAGCATCGGGTCCTGTACCACGTCGATGGCGCGCAGCGCGAACAGCGCGACCGACAGTTGCGCCAGCGTGACGCCGTAACTGTCGACGTAGAACTTGGGCGCGTGGATATAGATCGGAAGGCCCGCAGCCGCCAGAACCGCCGCGAAAGCCGCGTGGCGTGGCAGGCCGCTGGTCCTACGCGCCATCGGCTGCGCGGCTGTCTGCCACGTTGGATCCGCGGGTGGCCCGCCGGGACCGGCGGCTGTTCATCGGCTGACCTCGGAGGCGGGCGGTTCCGGGCGAGACCGGAAAGTCGCACCTTTCCACCAGAGCTTGATGGCCTGCCAGTGGATCAGGGTCAGCACGCGGCGCGATCCAAAAGGCCGGCGCAGCATCGCACGCAGCAGGCCAGCGGATGTCAGCGGCATGCGCGGCCCGGTCAGTGTCGCCAGAAGGCGCCCCTTGGCGCTTTCGTAGGCAATCCAGACGCCGATGCGATCGGGCGCGATGTCGAAGCGGAAGGAATAGGTCCCCTCGACCGGCTGAAAGGGCGAGACATGGAAAATCTTCTTCGCCGTCAGCGTCATCTCGCGCGTGATGGGCGCGAAATCATCGGCGTGGCAAAGGTAGCTGTGCCGGTCGCCAAAGGTGTTCGATACCTCCGCAATGACGACGCGCAGCCTGTCGTCCATATCGTGACACAACCAGAAGCTAACCGGGTTGAACACGTGGCCAAGGATGCGGGGTTGCGCTAGCAACAAAACGCGGCCCGGCGCCGCCTTGATCTGATGGTCCCGCAGGACATCGCGGACCCAGTCGATCCCACGCCCCGCGCCCTTCGGCCCGCCGTGATCGCTGTCGTGCAGCGAGACGAGGTTTGCCGAGTTTCGCGAGAACAGCCGGGGCAGGGCCGCCTTTTCCGCAGGCGCCAGAAGAACGTAATCGATGCCATATCGAAAACCGTTCTTCACGCCCTCTCCGTCGCGGCCGTGAAACGTCCATGCCGGGACATGTTGCGGCAGCGGCATCATTCCGCGGCAACCGGAACGGTGCCACGCCTCTGCATGGCTTCGACGACGTCGAGCGCGCTGCGAAAGCCATCCTCGTGAAAGCCGTTGTGCATCCAGGCACCGCAGAACCATGTATTCCGCGCTCCGTTGATGCCACGCAATTGTTCGACGGCACCCATCATCGACAGGTCGTAGACCGGGTGACGAAAGGCGACCTGATCATAGATCGCCTCGTCGCGCGGTTGCGTCTGCGGGTTGAGAGACACGAACAGGGGGTCATCCATCGGGATCGGCTGCAACCTGTTCATCCAGTAGGTCAGGCCCAGCTTGTCGGGTGATCTGCCCTCGGGCTCGGCGTAGTTCCACGAGGCCCAGACCTTGCGGCGTCGAGGCATGAGGCGCGCGTCCGCATGGGTCACCGCGTGATTGTCCTGATACCTTATGCGGGACAGAAGACGCGCCTCATCCTGCGACGCATCCGACAACATCGCCAGACTGTCGTCAGAATGGGTCGCAAGGACGACATCGTCGAACGCTTCCCATTCGCCACCATCCAGCAGAACCTCGGGGCCTGATCCGGACCGGCGAATGCCGCGCACCGGTGCACCCAGACGGATGTCGACGCCGACGCGCGTCAGGCTGGCCTGCAACCTGCTGACATAGGCCGTCGATCCGCCCTCGACCGTGTACCACGTATGCTGACCTGAGGCGGACAACAGGTGATGGTTCGCGAAGAAGCGCACCATTGCAGCGGCCGGAAAGGCCATCACGTCCTGTGACGGTGTCGACCAGATCGCCCCCGATATCGGGCCCAGGTACCAATCGCGGAACGATTGTCCCAAGCCCATGTCATCGAGGAAATCGCCAAGCGACAGGGTCGTGTCCCGCGCGCTGTCGGCGGCCTTGGCGTTCCACTTGAGGATATCGCGCACCATCCGCAGGAAACGCGGGTTCGCGAGATTGCGCCGCTGGGCGAACACCGTGTCGATGGTCTGCGTGCTGTATTCCAGCGCGCCGCCACGGAAAGAGGCGGCAAAGGACATGTCGGACAGGGCGATCGGCACGTCGAGGTCTTCGAACAGCTGCAACAGGTTGGGATAGTTCACCTTGTTGAATACGATGAACCCGGTGTCGACGGGTTGATCCCCCCGTTTGCCGGCCAGGATGGTGCGCGCGTGCCCGCCAAGGCGCGGGGCGGCCTCGATCAGGGTGACGGCATGGGTGCGGGACAGGACATGGGCCGCGGCCATGCCGCTGATGCCGCCGCCGACCACCGCGATGCGGCGCGGGCAGGGCGTTGTCGTTTCGAATGGCAAGGATCAGGGTATCCGTATCGGGGCAGGTTCGTAGTGGTTACGGCCTGTGCCTAGCAGCAGATCACATTGCCGTCGCGTCCCATGATACTTTTCGACCTGCGACATCCTTCCTTCGGTGATCCAATGCGGAAGGCGGGCCGTAGTATCTGTCAGTTGGACATGAGCGTCCTATTTCGAGTAATACGGGTCACGTTGCCGGCGCTATTCCGCACCGCCATCGACCTCGCATCGGAGAGACGTTTGACGTTCGACACCAAAGACGAGGCGTACTGGACATCCCTGCTTGTCGCCGTGGGCACAGATCGTGACCGCGCCGCATTCGAGCAGCTGTTCCGGCAATACGGTCCTCGGGTGAAGGCTTTTTTGATCCGGACCGGGCTGACCCCCGGCACGGCGGAGGATTGCATGCAGGACGTCATGGTCACGCTTTGGCGCAAGGCCCACATGTATGACCCGACGCGCGCCACCGTGGCGACGTGGCTGTTCACGATTGCCCGGAACCGCAAGATCGACCTGATCCGCAAGATCCGGCGTCCCGAGCCGGAGGATCTGCCATGGGGCCCGCAGGCGGAACCGGAACAATCCGAGGTATTGGCCCTGCGCGACGACAGCAGGCGGCTGGCCGAAGCGGTGGCCGTTCTGCCGGAAAAGCAGCGCGATCTGATAGAGAAGGCTTTCTTCGGCGATCTGACGCACAGCGAGATCGCCGCCCAGACCGGTCTGCCGCTGGGAACGATAAAATCACGCATCCGTCTCGCGATAGATCGGCTGCGACATGCAATGGACACCGATCTGCAGGGCACGGCCCAACGGTGACGGAAATACTGAAGGTGCAGCGATGACGACCAATCATCCGATCAACGATGACCTGCTGATGGGCTACGCGGCCGGCCTGCTGCCGCAGGCCTACGACCTCATGGTCGCAACCGCCGTGTCACTGGATGACGACGCAAGGGCGCGTTTGTCCAGCTTCGAGGCGATGGGCGGATGCCTTCTGGAAGAGGTGGAGGTCGCGCCCCTGCGTGATGGGTGCTTCGACGAGATCATGGGCCGCATCGCGGGCACCGGGCGAGAGGACACCGTCCATACGGACGTAAAGACCCCCCGTGTCGATGCCGTTCTGCCGAAACCCCTGCGCGAGGTTCTCGGGGGCGATGTCGATGTGCTGCGTTGGCGCGGGGTTGGCATGGGCGTGCGACAGGTGATGATCGCCGGGGATGATGCCGACGAGGCGACGGCCCGTCTGCTGTCGATTCCCGCCGGGCAGGCGATGCCGGATCATGGCCACAGTGGCACGGAGATCACGCTCGTCCTGAAGGGGGCGTTCATCGACGGGCCTGACCGCTATGCCCGTGGCGACGTGGAGATTGCGGGTGACGACGTGGAGCACATGCCCGTCGCCGATCTGGGCGAGGATTGCATCTGCCTCGTGGTGACGGACGCGCCATTGCGCTTCAACGGCCTGATCCCGCGAATTGCGCAGAAGTTCCTGAACATCTGAGGCCACGCCGCATGAGCGTGGCCGACTGGCTGATCTTTGCATCTTTCTGGGCGCTGTTCGTGACGTCGCCCGGCCCGAACGCCGTGAACTGCATCCTGACGGCATGGTCCGTCGGGTTTCGCCCGGCGCTGTGGTGCGTGGTCGGAATCCTGTGTCAGGCGGCGCTGTTTCTCGTGCTATCGGCCAGCGGTGTCTCGGCGCTTTTGCTGGCGTCACCGGTGGCGTTCGATGCAATCCGCTTCGTCGGGGCCGCGGTGCTGATCGGCCTTGGCTTGCGAGCATGGAGGAGGGCGGGACACCCGCTGAACACGGACGCGCCGCCCGCCCGGGGCATCTGGCTGCGGGCATTCCTGATCGCCACGGTGAATGCCAAGTCGGTCGCAGGCTATCTTGCTGCCTTCACGCAGTTCGTCCGAACGGACGTGTCGATCTGGTCGCAGATGTCGGTGATCGCGCCCACGGCGCTGACCCTGACCGCGCTCAGCTATACGGGATGGTGCGCACTGGGGGCATGGCTGGGCAGGCGAGCCCTTGGACTTGTCGGCAGCATGCGGTTGCGCCGGGGTCTGGCGGTCTGTTTCATCGCCTATGGGGTGGCCTTGGCGTTCCTTTGACATCTGGTGCAAGGCCGGCATGGGGCAGGGGCACGCCCCCCACCGATCATTCCGCCAGAACGGCCCCGAACAGCGGAACGGTCGAGATCGACATCTTGGCCGAACCTTCGGTCAGCTCCTGCGCATGCACGAGGTAGATCAGCGTCTGGTTCGCCTCGTCGAAAATCCGCTTGATCCGCAGGGACTTTAGGATGATCGACCGGCTTTCCCGGAAAACCTGCTCTCCGTCTTCGGACATGTCGATATCGCCCACCTTGATCGGCCCGGTCTGACGGCAGGCAATGGAGGCGTTGGACGGATCCTCGAACCAGTTGCCCTGTGACAGCCGATCAATCAGCGAGCGGTCGAAATAGGCGATATGACAGGTGACGCCTTCGACCTTGGGATCCGCGATGGCGTCGATGATGATGTCATTGCCGACCCAGTCCACGCCCACTTCGCCAACCTGTTCGGCAGCGACGGGGGTGGCAAGGAGGGCGGCGGCGAGTGCGATGTGCTTCATCTTCTGACAATGCCCCAATTGGTATCCAAGTTCCATTTCCCTCTGCGTCAACCGCGCTAACTACGGGACAACATGCCGCAGGGCATGTCGAAACAGGAGAGTGCCGCATGACCCGCATGACTGCCAGGGACTTCGATCAGGATCTTCTCGATCTTTATGATTTCTACGCGCACGGCAAGATCACCAAGCGTGAATTCCTCGACCGTGCCGGAAAATGGGCCGTCGGTGGTGTGACCGCGCTTGCCCTTCTCAACACGCTCAGCCCGAACTACGCCCTGGCCCAGCAGATTGCCGAAGACGACGGCGACATCCTCGGCGAAGATATCACCTACGACAGTCCGAATGGTCACGGCAGAGTGAATGGCTATCTGGTCCGTCCGGTCGGGGTCGAAACGCCCGCCGCGGTTCTGGTGGTTCATGAGAACCGGGGCTTGAACCCCTATATCCGCGACGTCGCCCGCCGTGTGGCCAAGGCCGGCTTCATCGCGCTGGCGCCGGATGGCCTGACCTCGATGGGGGGCTATCCCGGCACGGATGACGAAGGCCGCGAGATGCAGCGTCAGGTCGATGGCGAAAAGCTGATGAACGACTTTTTCGCCGGGTACGAATATCTTGCTGCGATGGACGGCACGAACGGCAAGGTCGGGGCGACCGGCTTCTGCTATGGCGGTGGCGTCGTGAATGCCCTTGCGGTGGCCTATCCTGAACTGAACGCGGGCGTGCCCTTCTACGGACGGCAGGCCGCGGCCGAGGATGTGCCGCGGATCGAGACGCCGCTGTTGTTTCAGTATGCCGCGCTCGACGGCCGGATCAACGCGGGCTGGCCCGAGATGCAGAAGGCGCTGGAGGCGAACGACAAGGTCTATGAGGCCCTGATCTGGCCGGACGTGAACCACGGCTTCCACAATGACACGACGCCCCGTTACGACGCGGAAACCGCCGAGGCCGCGTGGGAGCGGACGATTGCGTGGTTCCGGGTCTATCTGGCGTGATGTTGCATGGCGGGCGCATCCTGTGCTGATCTGTCCGCCATGAAGGATTTCGGGCCCACGCGCGGCGAAACCCGCTTTTACCTGATCGCCTCTCTGGGTGGTCTGGTTCTGCTGGCCGGGGTTGTCGCGTTCCGCGGTGTCGGTGGTATCGCGGCCGTCGAGGTGGTGGGCATTGCCGGCGCGTTCTTTGGCGGCACGGCTGTCTGGGCAGCACGGCGCCTGAGAAGGATGCGTTGATGGTGGTGTTCCTCGCGGTGCAGGCGCTGGTCTTCGCGACCTGGGTGGTGATGACCCTTTCGGTTCTCTGGGCGGTGTTCCGGCGCGCGCAGGCCGGTGGGCCCTTGCCCGGGCCTGCGGCCCAGATTGCCGCCCTGCGAAGCTATCTTGCCGATCCTGCCACGCGGTCCCGTCGGCAGGTATGGCTGGGCCTGACGGTGCTGCTGCTGTGCCTGAGCTTCGTTTTCGCCATGGCGCTGACGCAGATCTAGCGTCCGCACGTTTGCCGGGGTAGGCGCAGGTCATGTCCGATGTTTCCACGCCATACGACCCGCCCGCCGGTCCGATCCCGACGATCTACCGCGATGATCACCTGCTGGTCGTGGACAAGCCGCATGGCCTTCTGTCGGTTCCGGGGCGGGGCGCGCATCTGGCCGACTGCCTGTTGTCGCGTTTGGCCGCCGACCACCCGGAGGTCCTGCTGTGCCACCGGCTTGATCGCGATACCTCCGGCATCATGATCTTCGCACTGACCAAGGAAGCGCAGCGCAAGACGGGGCGATTGTTCGAAACCAAGCGTGTCAAGAAACGCTATATCGCGCGGGTGGCGGGTTTGGTCGCAGAGCCGTCGGGCACCATCGACCTGCCACTGATCGTGGACTGGCCCAATCGCCCGCTTCAGCATGTGAACTTCGAAACCGGGAAACCGTCGGTGACCGACTGGCAGCGCATGGGCCACGAAGGGGATACGACAAGGATGCGTCTGATGCCGCGCACGGGGCGCAGTCATCAGTTGCGCGTACACATGCAATCCCTGGGGCATCCGATCCTCGGCGATCCGTTCTATTCCGTCGATCATGCCGACTGGCCCCGCATGATGTTGCACGCCGAGGGATTGAAATTCGAACATCCGATCGAAGGGCACATGATGCGGCTGGAGGCGCCCTGTCCGTTCTGATGTCGCGGCAAGGTCGGTCGTTCCGGCACGCGTCATCTGGCCATGGCCATGGTTTCGGGCACGATGAGATGCCCGCACCCTCGCGATGAACCCTTTTCCCTCGGCCTCACGCTCCTTAAGTTCCGTCACGACAGACTCAGAGCCACGGAGGCAACACATGGGCTTGCGAATCAATCAGGTCGTTCCCGACTTCACCGCGGATACCAGCGAGGGCCAGATCAGCTTTCATGACTGGATCGGCGACAGCTGGGCCATCCTGTTCAGCCATCCGAAGGATTTCACCCCCGTCTGCACGACCGAGTTCGGCGCCGTGGCGCAGCTTGCCCCCGAATGGGACAGGCGCGGCGTCAAGGTGATCGGCATTTCCGTCGACGATGCGGACAGCCACCGCAAATGGAAGGGCGACATCGCCACCTTCGCCAGTGCGGAGCCGACCTTTCCGATCATCGCGGACGAGGATCTGGCCATTTCCAAGGCCTATGACATGCTGCCGGAAGATGCCTACCTGCCCGACGGGCGGACGCCGAACGACACGGCGACGGTGCGGTCCGTCTATATCATCGGGCCCGACAAGCAGCTGAAGCTTTCGATGACCTATCCCATGAACGTCGGCCGCAACTTTGCCGAGATCCTGCGCGCGGTCGATGCCCTTCAGATGGCTGGCAAGCATGGTGTGGCCGCCCCCGCCAACTGGGAGCACGGCCGCGACGTGGTCATCCCGGCCACGGTGTCGGACGAGGATGCAAAGGCCAAGTTCGGCGCGTTCACGACCCATTTCCCCTATCTGCGCACCACGGCCGACCCGTCGTAATGCACCGCGCCCCCGAAGCCGTTCGGGGGCGCGCCCTCACCACAGATGCCGTTGTCGTGAGACGGCGGCCCGGGCCCCTGTCCCCAATGGCCATGAGCAGGCATAACGGTGCAAATCAATTCGCCGGGCCGCCATGCTGACATCCCTTTCCGGACGCTTCCTGATCCTGACCATCGTCTTCGTGATGCTGGCCGAGGTGCTGATCTTCCTGCCGTCGATTGCCCGCTATCGCGTCGAATTCCTGACCAACCGCATGGAGCGGGCGCAGATCGCCGCCCTCGCCCTGCTGGGCGCCGACGAGATGATCGACCCGCAGGTCGAGGCGGAGCTTCTGGAGAATGCCGGCGTTCTGAACGTCGTGCTGCGACGCGATACCATGCGGCAGCTTGTCCTGTCCTCGGACCTGCCCGGTCCGGTGACGCAAACGATCGATCTGCGCAATTCCGATCCATGGGTCCTGATCCGCGACGCGATGTTGCGGTTCACCAGCACGTCGCCTTCCGTCATTCGCGTCATAGCCGAGCCTGCCCGCGCCGGCGGTGTCCAGATCGAGGCGGCGATCGATACGCGTGACCTGCAGGCCGCGATGTTCGCCTACGGGATCAACATCCTCTGGCTGTCGCTGGTCATCTCGGTCATCACCTCGATCTTCCTGTTCCTTGCCGTCCGACGCCTGATGGTGGTTCCCATCAAGTCATTGGTCAGCCAGATGAACGCCTATGCCGCCGCGCCCGAAGATGCGCGCCGCGTCATAGAGCCGAAGTCCCGCATCAAGGAACTGCGCGAGGCGGAGCGGACGCTGCAATCCCTCGAAACCCAGCTGACGCAGTCGCTCCGCCAGAAGGAGCGGCTGGCCCAACTGGGCAGTGCCGTCGCCAAGATCAGTCATGACCTGCGCAACATCCTGACAACCGCGACCCTGCTGGGTGACCGGCTGGAAATGGTGGACGATCCGACGGTCAAACGTGTGGCCCCCAAACTGGTCGCATCGCTGACCCGTGCCGTGAACCTGACCGAGGGCACGATGGCCTTTGGCCGCGCCGAGGAGGCGCCGCCCGCCCTGCAACAGATCCCTGCACCCGATTTCCTGTCCGAGGTCTGCGAAGGTGAACAGCTGGCCGTCGACGCGGAGGCGGTAGCCATCCGGCACGAGGCGGACCCCCACATGATGCTGCGCGCCGACCCCGAGCAGTTGCACCGCGTCGTCGGCAACCTGATCCGCAATGCGCGCCAAGCCATCCAGGCGACCGGCCAACCCGGCGAGATCACCGTCCGCGCCTCGGAAGATGCCGACGGCTGGCATATCCGGATCTGCGACACGGGGCCGGGCCTTCCGCAACGGGCGCAGGATAACCTGTTCCAGGCCTTTCAGGGCAATGTGCGCAAAGGGGGCACGGGCCTCGGCCTCGTCATCGCGCGGGAGCTGGTGCAAGGGCATGGCGGGGATCTGACTCTCGAACGCACGGGCGAAGAGGGGTCCGTTTTCCTGATCTACCTGCCGCGTGAAGTGTCTGCGTAAGCGCAGGAAGATTTCTTTGTGTCGGCGGCAAAAAGGGCGGAAAACCCGCTTGCGCCCGCCCGCGTCGGGGTTTATCCGACCCGAGTAGTGCGCTGGTAGCTCAGTTGGATAGAGTACTTGACTACGAATCAAGGGGTCGGGGGTTCGAATCCTCCCCAGCGCGCCATATCCCTTACCTACATCGCAACGCCATCGGGCCGCCGTATATCCGTTTATGCGTGCGTTGGCTGTGCCCTTTGAGGGCGGCTTCCTGCAAGGAATGTTCGAATGAAAAAAGGCGCGGTGGATCTCTCCACCGCGCCTTTTTCATTATCCCTGATCGCAGAGGATCAGGCCGTTTCGGCACGCCGTTCGTCGAAGCTCATCTCGATGAAGCTGGGAACGTGATCGCCAAGGCCGACAACGCGCGGGCCGTTGTCATTGCGCCCGCGACCGCCACGCGACCGATCCCCACGCGTGCGCTTCTGCTCCTCGCGCGGCTCGGATGTGCGGGCTGCGGGCTTGGTCTCGGCCGGTGTCTCGGGGGCCGGGGTGGCGGCCGCCTCTTGAACAGGTTTTGCCTTGGACCGGCTCCGGGTGCGCGAAGAGGTGCGCTTTGGTTCTTCGGCGTTGTGCGCATCTTCCTTGGCGGCCTCGTCTCGCGGCGACTTGCCGGGTGGGGTCCACGGGTTTTCCCCACGCGGGATGTCCGCTTTCACGAGACTCTGGATAGCGTCGAGGTATTTTGCATCCGACGGCGTCGAAATCGTATAGGCCGTACCCAGCTTGCCCGCGCGCCCCGTGCGCCCGATCCGGTGAACATAATCTTCGGCATGGCTGGGCATGTCGAAATTGAACACATGGCTGACGTTCGGAATGTCGAGGCCACGGGCCGCCACATCCGAGGCCACCAGAAACTTGATCGACCCGTCCCGGAAACCGTCCAGCGTCCGGGTCCGGTGAGACTGTTCCAGATCGCCGTGGATCGGCTCGGCATTATAGCCATGCTTCTTCAGCGATTTGGCAACCACGTCGACCTCGGTCTTGCGGTTGCAGAAGATGATCGCGTTGCGCAGCGGGTTGTCGGATTGGGCGCTGTCACGCTCGATGATCGCGCGCAGGATCTCCCGCTTGTCCTTGGCGGCAAAGCTGCGGTTCCGCGGCTCATGCTCGATCAGAACCTGCGTGATCGTCTCGGAGGTGGAATTCTGACGCTCTACCTCGATCTTCTCGGGGTTCGACAGGAACTTGTTGGTGATACGCTCGATCTCCGGCGCCATCGTCGCGCTGAAGAACAGGGTCTGGCGCGTGAAGGGCGTCATCTCGAAGATGCGCTCGATATCGGGGATGAAGCCCATGTCCAGCATGCGGTCGGCTTCGTCCACGACCATGATCTCGACCCCGGTCAGCAACAGCTTGCCACGTTCGAAATGGTCGATCAGGCGCCCCGGCGTCGCGATCAGGACGTCGACACCGCGGTCGATCAGCTGATCCTGTTCCTTGAAGGACACGCCGCCGATCAGCAGGGCCTTCTTCAGGCGGCTGCCCTTGGCGTAATTGTCGAAATTCTCGGCAACCTGCGCGGCCAGTTCCCGGGTTGGTGCCAGAACGAGGGATCGTGGCATCCGGGCGCGTGCACGCCCCTTGGCCAGCATCGTGATCATCGGCAGCGTGAAGCTTGCCGTCTTGCCGGTGCCGGTCTGGGCAATGCCCAGAACGTCACGGCCAAGCAGGGCGGGTGGAATCGCACCGGCCTGGATGGGGGTAGGGGTTGTGTAACCGGTGGCCTCGATCGCTTTGAGAACTTTGGGATCGAGGTTGAGATCGGAAAAACTTGTCATATGCGTCCTGGTTGGAGCGGGGGGCCGAATTGCCCGTGGCTCGGGAATGTGGGACGCGGCCTTACTGTGCATCCCTCGGAAACGTCGGGCTTGAAGACTCCTGCAAGCGCGCATCGCCTAGCAAATGGGGCGTCGGCGGTCAACTTGCTGTCACCACGCCGCTGTTCTGGCAAGAAATGGCGCTTCGGTCTGCATCGGCGCCCCTTACGTCCGCGCGCTTGCGTGCAGCATCGGCGCATATCCCGCGCGCAGCACGTTCAGGGTGACCGGATTCGTCAACACGGTCACACGTCCGGTCGGACGGGGGCGAAGCGGGCCGTATCCCTCCGGCTGATAGACCCTCGCGCCGGAGCGGGTGATCAACAGGGTAAGCTGATCCGTTCGGCACATGGCGCCCGGGGGGAGGTTGCTTGCGTCGTCCTGATGGTGGCGCAGGTACCTTGCGCCGGGACAGGCGCGGGCCGAATGCAACTCGTGATCGGCATCCGAGGGGCCGGGCCACGCCCCGAATGCGTCGGTCCACGCGGCCTTGAACGCACCGTAATCGGCATGCCGGCATTGTCCGCAAGGCCGATGGCCGGCCGCCAAGGCAACCGCTTCGTCCAGGAAAAACAAGGCGGTCCAGCGGCTTGGTGGCATGATGGCCCGATGCCTGCCCCGGAAGGACAGGGCACAGCAAACCCAAGCCCGGTGTTTCCAGCGTGCGGGGCCGATGACCCCCTCACGATGCAGCACGCCGCGGTTTCCCGTCAGCGTACCACGTGCTTTTGTCGCCAGAAAATGACCGTCCGGTTGAACCCGGTTCGGATGGGGCCGATCAGAGATCGAGGAGGACAGCGTCGGTCATCACGACGGCCTGCATCGTGTCGGCATCCCGCACGAGGTGGAGCGCACCGCGCAGCGTGGCCTGCCGCGCCTCGTCCGTGGCGGGCAGCGGGTCGGCCAGCCGTACTTCGATGGCTGTGCCATGGTCGCCCGAACCGCAGAAGGGGCACTGGCCCGCATCCGATACCAGCATGAAATCACGGGTCTCCGCTTCCCAACCGACGGCGATCAGGTAGCCCGAGATCTGGAACTCATCGACGCCGCCCTCGATCTCGGCGGGGAATCGCTTGGTGACGGTCCAGCTTTCCGCGGTCTCGTGCTCCGTCACCTCGATCTGTCCCAGCAGGTGCCACGCCGGATCGACGTCGGCCATTGCGGGCGTTGCTGCCATCGGAAGGGCGGCAAAGGACAGGGCGGTTTTGCGGTGCATCGAGGCCTCCGTGAATGAAGTGAGCTTGGCGGACCATCTGAGGACGTCGCCCGTCTGTCAATCTCGTGGATCCGCCGTGGCAAGGTTTCGCCGCCTTAGCGGGTCAGTCCCCGGTATCCAGACGCGCTGCGAGGTCAGCGTCGTCTTGTGCCGCCTCTTCGATGCGCGATTTCATTCCCGGTTGCTCGCCAAGGTCGGCAAGGGCGTCGGCCAACAGGCCGTCGGAGTCCAGCGGAAGGCCCGCGCGAATCGCCGTGAACGCCAGATCGGGGTCGTTGGCGATCAGATGATCCATGACGGCGCCCGTCCATGCGTCCGGCGTATCGGTCGCCGCATCCTCCGTCCCCAAATACTGAACATAGCGCTCCATGAATCGGTCGAGGGGCAGATCGCCGGGCGGCAATGTGTCCGTGTCTGCCGGAAGCCCGAGGGCCGCGGCAACGGTGCTGCGAGGGATCATCGGGTTGAACCTTTCCATGCTGGCGATCGGCGAACGGGGCGTCAGACCATCATCTCTTTCGTGGCGCTCAGCACCACATCGGGATGATCCCGCTCGATCCTGTCGATGTCCCATTGCAAGCGGGTCAGGAACACCGGGTCGCCGTCGTTGTCATGGGCAATATGCTGCGGGTTCTTGGCAATGACACCATCGACGGCATCTTTCGCGCCGCTGATCCAGCGCGCCGACTTGAACTGTGAGGCGTCAAAGCGGACGGGCAGGCCGTATTCCAGCTCGATCCGACTGGCGAGCACCTCGAACTGCAATGCACCGACGACGCCGACGATGAAGCCGGACCCGATCGCGGGCTTGAAGACCTTGGCGGCCCCTTCTTCGGCGAATTGCATCAGCGCTTTCTCAAGGTGCTTTGCCTTCATCGGATCGCCCGCCCGCACGCCCTGCAACAGCTCCGGCGCGAAGGACGGGATGCCGGTAAAACGCAGCGCCTCGCCCTCGGTCAGGGCATCACCGATGCGCAACTGACCGTGGTTCGGGATGCCAATGATGTCGCCGGCCCAGGCTTCTTCGGCCAATTCGCGGTCGGCTGCGAGGAACAGGACGGGGTTCGAGATCGCCATCGGCTTCTTCGACCGCACGTGGGTGAGTTTCATGCCCCGTTCGAAATGGCCGGAAGCGAGGCGCACGAAGGCCACGCGGTCGCGGTGTTTGGGGTCCATGTTGGCCTGCACCTTGAACACGAAGCCGGTGACCTTCTTTTCGTCCGCGGAAACCTGGCGCGGCTCGGCACGTTGCGGCTGCGGCTCGGGCCCGAACTCGGCGATGCCGGCCATCAGTTCCTGCACGCCGAAGGAATTGATCGCGCTGCCGAACCAGATCGGAGTCAGCGAGCCTTCGAGGAAGGCCGCCGCATCCATCGGGGGCAAAAGCTCCCGTGCCATTTCAAGATCTTCGCGCAGCTTTGCCAAAAGGTCGGCGGGCACATGTTCGGCCAGTTTGGGGTCGTCCAGCCCGCTGATCTTGACGGTCTCGGCCACCTTGTTGCGGTCGGCCCGGTCCATCAGTTCCAGCCGGTCGTGCAGCACGTCGTAGCAGCCGATGAACTCCCGCCCGACGCCGATCGGCCAGGAGGCGGGGGTGACGTCGATGGCGAGATTCTCCTGAATCTCGTCGATGATCTCGAACGTATCGCGGCTTTCGCGGTCCATCTTGTTGCAGAACGTCAGAATCGGCAGATCCCGCATGCGGCAGACTTCGAACAGCTTCTGCGTCTGGCTTTCCACCCCCTTGGCCCCGTCAATCACCATCACCGCCGCGTCGACGGCCGTCAGGGTGCGATAGGTATCTTCGGAAAAATCGCTGTGGCCCGGCGTGTCCACCAGATTGAAGCGATAGTCGCGCGTTGTCGTGTGGAAGTCGAAGGACATCGCGGACGCAGAGACGGAAATGCCGCGGTCCTGCTCCATCTTCATGAAGTCGGACCGGGTTCGCCGTGCTTCGCCCTTGGCGCGCACCTGGCCGGCCATCTGAATGGCGCCACCGTACAGCAGAAACTTCTCGGTCAGGGTCGTCTTGCCCGCGTCCGGGTGGCTGATGATCGCAAATGTCCGGCGACGTCCGATTTCGGGCGGCAGGGCAGGGCGGTTCGAGGGGGGCATATCCAACATGGGGCGGATATAGGCGGCACGGGCGCGCGCCGCAATCACGCCTCTGTCGTTAACCGCTTGGTCAGGCCGATGTGTCAGCCTTGGTCTGCGATACGGTGGGGGTGCCCCATGCAGGCGTTCAGATATCAGGCCAAGGCCGTCGAGTGGACAATCGAGGCATCGGCGCGTGTCATCTGCGCCGGATATCGCAGGATCCGGGGCAACGGCGCGCGGTGACAGGTTTGCGGCGCGCAATCCGTGCCGCCGCTTTTGTCCTAGTGGGTCGGGTCGACCACCGGGTCGATCAGGGTGCGACCGCCATCGACGGTCAGGATCTGGCCAATCATGAAGCTGGACGCGTCCGAGGCAAGGTACTGTACCGTTTCGGCCAATTCGCTCGGCGCCGCGATACGGCCCATTGGCGTGGCGCGCAGGATCTGTTGGCGCAGGTCAGGCTCTTCGGCCAGACGGCTGGTAAGATTGGCGGACATGACGGATCCGACGCCCAGACCGTTCACCCGTATGCGGCGCGCGGCAAGGGACACGGCGAGCGAGCGTGTCGCCTGATCCAGCGCCGCGGCGCTGACGGAATAGGCGAGCAATTCCGGCTGTGTCCGCCGGCCCGCTATGGACCCGACGTTGACGATCGTGCCGATTGTGCCGTCTTCGCGCTTTTCGACCTCGGCCTGGTGGATCATCCGCTTCGCAACCGCCTGTGACAAGCGCAGCGGTGTCATCAGGTTCTGCTCGAGCAGGGTCGATACGCTTGTATCCTCGGGGTTCAGGGGGTCCGTGACCATCAGCTGCCGCGAGGCGTTGACCAGGATATCCACACGGTCGAAAGCGTCGATTGTCGCCGACAGCAGGTTCGCCACGGTCAGGCGTTCGCGAAGGTCGCCCGCGAAATACTGGACGTTCCCCCCCTCTTCCAGGTTGCCGGCCTCTCCGACCTCATCTGCAAGCCGTGTCTCGTCGCGGTCCGCGAACATGACGTTCGCGCCCTGCTGGACGAAATGGCGGGCAATGGCGAGGCCGACGCCATTCGCGGCGCCGGTAACGATTGCTGTCTTGCCGTCGATACTCAGCGTCATGGATCGTGCCTCATGGCTTGTGTCGCTTGGGGCGCGTGGCCTCGATCACCTTGTAGCCATTCGTATCGGCCCGGACAGTGATTTCCCCGAAAGCATCGCGCAGAGTCGCTTCATACGGCAAATGTCGGTTCGCCACCATCAACAGACGACCGCGTGGCGTCAGCAATCGGGCCGCGGACGACACGAACGCCTTCCCCAAGGCGGGATCGGCCTGCCTTGCGGTATGAAACGGCGGATTGCTGACCACGACGTCGAACGGACCGCCGGTCCAGGTCGTCGCATCGGCCCAGTGAAACTGCGCGCGCGGATCGGTGACGTTTCTGCGCGCGCAATCCAGTGCGGCGGCCTCGGCCTCGACCAGCGCGACCCCGGTCGCGGCCTTGGATGCCATCAACCGTGCCGAAAGGTATCCCCAGCCGGCACCAAGGTCACAGACACATCCGCTGACGCCGTCGAAATGCTCGGCCAGCAGGGCCGATCCCGGGTCGATGCCGTCAGCAGAAAACACGCCAGCCGTCGTCGCGAACCCGTCAACCTGCCCCATCGTGGCAGTCCAGCCATCAGGCACCGGGTCGGGGGCGGTGATGGCAAAACACTTGCCGTGCGCCTTGGAATAGACCTCACCCACGTCAGTGACCTTGCGCAAGCCACGCAATAGGCTGTCGATGCCGTCGCTTTTCGCGCCGTCGACGATGATCCGGCCGCCGGGCCCTATTGCGGCGCAGGCCCGTGCCAGCAGATCGTGGGTCAGCGCCTTTGCGCGGGCCGCGAAAACGATGGCACCGGAAAATGGCCCATCGGCGGTCGTGGATACGTTCAGGCCGCGGGCCGTCAGGGCATCGAAGTCGGGGCGGAACCCGTGCAGGACGGCAAGACGATCGACCGGCAATCCGTCCAGAGACACATCGGCCGACGGACGCAGCAAAAGGATCTGCCCCGTTTCCGGAAGGCTGACGGCGCCGTTGGACACGGCAAGGGACAGGCGGGGGCTCATGGCCGCAGAAGGCTTAGGCAGGGGACCAGGACCGGAGGATCACTCTTCCTTCTCCATCGTGCACTGCAGCGGATGCTGATTGCGCCGGGCGAAGTCCATGACCTGTGCGACCTTGGTTTCCGCGATCTCGTGACTGAAGACACCGACCACGGCCAAGCCCTTCTTGTGCACGGTCAGCATGATCTCGACCGCATGGGAATGACCGATCGAAAAGAACCGTTCCAACACCATCACGACGAATTCCATGGGGGTATAGTCGTCGTTCAGCAGCATCACCTTGTAGAGAGGCGGCTTTGCGGTCTTCGGCTTGACCTTGGTCGCGATCCCGAGGTCGTTGTCCCCGTCGTCGGGGGTGCTGGCCATCGACAGGATGGCGAAAGGGGCTGAATCCGTGCGGTGCATGACGATGCTCCGGGCAATGGCAAATGGCTTGATCAGGCGTCACCATATAGGCGAATGGCGGCGCAGGAAAAGAGGGTCTGTTACGTGACGCGTGGCACACCCCAAAAGAAAGGAACATGCGACGTGCCAACCGGACCGACGATCATAGGCTTCGACGCCGACGACACGCTTTGGCACAACGAGCCGTTCTTCCGAATGACGCAGGAGCGTTTCGCAGAGCTTCTGCGCGATCATGCGGATCCGGACCACCTGATGGAACGCCTGCTGGAGGCAGAGCGCAGGAACCTTGGGCACTACGGGTTCGGCATCAAGGGATTCGTCCTCACGATGATCGAGACGGCGATCGAGGTGACCGACGGCCGCGTGCCCGCCAGCACGATTTCGCATCTTCTGAACGAAGGGCGCGAAATGTTGCGGCACCCTGTCGATCTTCTGCCGGGGGCAGAGGACACGGTGCGACAACTGTCCCAGACGCATGTCCTCATCATGATCACCAAGGGCGACCTGCTCGATCAGGAACGCAAGTTGGCCGAAAGCGGGCTTGGCGACCTGTTCGACGGGGTCGAGATTGTCAGCGACAAGAAGGCGGCAACCTATACCCGTGCCTTTGCAGACCATGGCGATGGTGCGCAGGCGGGGTTGATGGTGGGCAATTCGATGAAGTCCGATGTCATCCCGGCCATCGAGGCGGGGGCATGGGGTGTCTTCTGTCCGTCAGAGCAGGAATGGGCGCTGGAACGCGCAGACCCGCCGGTGGCGGCACCGCGCTATCATGAGATCGCGTCCCTGCACGAATTGCCGGATTTGGTAAAAACGCTCTGATGGAGCGAATGGTCGTCTGGGGTGGGGCTCCGGGCACGTGTCTTGCGGCCTCGAAAGGGCGCCAACCACGCTTAAAGAATGGTTAACGCTCCTTCCTCCGGCGAAAATACCTCGGAGGGCCGAAGGCGGGAGCAGAGCCCCCTCAGACCGTCAGATCAGGGTGCCGTCCGGTGACAGGATCGTCTTGCCCCCCAGCCATGGGGCCAGCACCTCGGGCAGGACGACGGAGCCATCCGCCCTCTGCCCATTCTCCAGAACGGCGATGAGGCAGCGGCCAACGGCAAGGCCGGATCCGTTCAGCGTATGGACGAATTCAGGCTTGCCGCGACCGGCCGGCTTGAACCGCGCATTCATGCGCCGCGCCTGAAATGCCCCCGTCGTCGAGCAGGAGGAGATTTCGCGATACATGTTCTGACCGGGCAGCCAGACCTCGATGTCATGGGTGCGACGCGCGCCGAAGCCCATGTCGCCCGTGCACAGGACGATCGTGCGGAACGGCAGGCCGAGCGCCTTGAGCAGATCTTCGGCGCAGCCTGTCATCCGATCCAGTTCCGCGCGGCTGTCGTCCGGGTGGGTGATCGACACCATTTCGACCTTTTCGAACTGATGCTGACGCAACATGCCCGATGTATCCCGACCGGCCGATCCGGCCTCGGAGCGGAAGCACAAGGTATGCGCCGTCATGCGGCGTGGCAGGTCCGATGCCTCCAGGATGTCGCCCGCCACGGAATAGGTCAGCGTCACTTCCGATGTCGGGATGAGCCAGAACCCTTCGCGTGTCAGGAAGCTGTCATCGCCGAACTTCGGCAACTTGTCTGTGCCCAACATCGCCTCGTCACGCACCAGAACGGGGGTGACATGTTCAACGAGGCCATTCTTGTCCGTGTGCGTATCCAGCATGAATTGTGCAAGCGCCCGGTGTATCCGCGCGATCGCACCGCGCAGCATCACGAAACGTGCACCGGACAGTTTGGCGGCCGTCTCGAAATCCATGCCGGGTTTCACACCCGCGATGTCGTAGTGTTCCACCGGGTTGAAATCGAAGGTCGCGGGGGTGCCCCAGCGGCGCAACTCGACGTTGTCATCCTCCGATGTGCCGTCCGGGACGTCATCGTCCGGCAGGTTCGGTATTTCCAGCAGGGCGGCGCGCAGCTTGGCATCCGTTTCGCGGGCCTCTTCCTCCAGCTTGGCGATCTCGGCCTTCTTGTCGGCAACAAGCGCACGCAGGCGTTCGAACTCGGCCTCGTCGCCTGCGGCCTTTGCCGCGCCCACCTGTTTCGAGGCAGCGTTGCGGTCCGCGAGGGCGGCCTCGGCCGCGGTGATGCAGGCCCGCCGGGCAGCATCCAGTGCCAGCAGGTCGGACGACATCGCCGCAAGACCCCTGCGGGCCAGTGCGGCGTCGAAGGCATCGGGGGCATCGCGGATCGTGCGGATATCGTGCATGGGGCCAGTCCTCGGGGCTGTCGGTCTTGCGTGTTTCCGTCCCCATACTACCCCGGGCAGCGTCGTGCCATAGGCAGACGCAGCCGTCGCAATGATCGAAAGACCCTTGGAACCCGCCCTTGCGCCCCCCATGTCGCCTCAGTAGGTTGCGCCGACTTCAAGACAGGGGTGCGATCGCACCGCACTAATCAAGGGATCAGACATGTTCGTAACCCCCGCCTACGCCCAGGATATGGGTGGCGCCGCCGCCGGTTTTGGCAGCTTCATCCCCCTCATCCTGATCTTTGCGATCATGTATTTCCTGCTGATCCGTCCGCAGCAGAAGAAGGTCAAGGAACACAAGGCCATGGTCGAGGCACTGCGCCGCGGCGACCAGGTCGTCACGCAGGGTGGCCTGATCGGCAAGGTGTCCAAGGTCAAGGAAGACGGTGAAATCGAGGTTGAGATCGCAGAGGGGGTCAAGGTTCGCGTCGTGCGCGCCACCATCGCGCAGGTCCTGTCCAAGACCGAACCGGCGGCCTGATCCATGCTTCAGATCGCGCTCTGGAAGCGTCTGGCGATTTTGCTGGTCTGCGTGACCGGCTTGATGCTTGCCGCCCCGAACCTGTTCTATGGCCCTGTCGAGCGGCACAATGATGCCCTGACGGCCTTGGAACGCGGCGCGATCTCGACGCCGGAAATCGAAGATGCCCTTGCGGAATGGCCCGACTTCCTTCCGTCCGGCCTGGTGAACCTGGGGCTGGACCTGCGCGGTGGCGCGCATCTGCTGGCCGAAGTCCAGCTGGGTGACGTCTATGCGGCGCGGCTGGATGGATACTGGCCCGAGGTGCGCGATGCCTTGCGCGAGGTGCGGGCCGAGGTCGGCACCATCCGCCGACAGGACGGCGCGCCCGACGAATTGCGCGTTCGCATCTCGAACCCCGATGGCTTGCAGACCGCAGTGACCGCGGTGCGCGCCCTCGCGCAGCCCATCGTGTCCCTGACGGGTGTCGGACAGACGGATATCTCGGTCAGCGGCGCAGGCGACGTGCTTACCGTGACCTTGTCGGACGCGGAAAAGGCCGCCACCGACGATCGCACGATGCAGCAGTCGCTGGAAATCATCCGACGCCGTGTGGACGAGGCCGGGACACGGGAGCCCACGATCCAGCGACAGGGCGCCGACCGGATCCTGATCCAGGTGCCCGGCATCGGATCTGCCCAGGAACTCAAGGAACTGATCGGCACCACCGCGCGCCTGACGTTCCACCCGGTCATCAGCCGGTCGGTCGATCCGTCGACACAGCCGACCGCGGACCAACTTCTTTACCCTGCGATGGATGAGCCTGACCGGTTCGTCCTGCTGGAACGCACGCCCGTGGTTACCGGCGACGACCTTGTCGACAGTCAGCCCGCCTTTGATCAGAACGGCATCCCGGCCGTCACCTTCCGCTTCAACCCCGCCGGCGCACGCGCCTTCGGTGTCTACACCGCCGAAAACATCGGGGCACCGTTCGCGATCGTTCTGGACGAAGAGGTCGTGACCGACCCCACCATCCGGGACGCCATCACCGGCGGTTCCGGCCAGATCACAGGCCAGTTCGGCGTGGAGGAGGCAAACCGCCTGTCCATCCTGCTGCGCGCGGGCGCCTTGCCCGCCGAGATGACGTTCCTCGAAGAACGCACGATCGGGCCGGAACTGGGTCAGGACAGCATCGACGCGGGACAGATCGCGTCCCTGATCGCGATGGCAGCCGTCGTGTTCTTCATGATCGCCAGTTACGGCCTGTTCGGTGTGTTCGCGACCGTTGCGCTGGGCATCAACGTTGCCCTCATCTTCGGAGCCCTGTCCCTTATCGGTGGCACGCTGACCTTGCCGGGGATCGCGGGTATCGTTCTGACGATCGGTATGGCCGTCGACGCCAATGTCCTTGTCTTCGAACGTATCCGCGAGGAGTTGAAGACTGCCAAGGGACCATCCCGAGCGATCGCGCTGGGCTACGAGAGGGCGCTGTCTGCCATCGTCGATGCCAACATCACGACGTTCATCATCGCCGTGATCCTGTTCACCCTCGGCTCCGGCCCCGTGCGCGGGTTCGCCGTCACGCTGGGCATTGGGATCGTCACTTCCGTATTCACGGCGATCTTCGTCACCCGCCTGCTGATCGTGTTCTGGTTCGAACGCCGTCGCCCCAAGACGATCGAGGTCTGATATGCGTCTTCGCCTAGTTCCCCAGGAAACCAACTGGGATTTCATGCGCTACCGCAACTTGACATTCGGCGGGTCCGTGGTGGCGATGATTGCGGCCATCGCCGTCTGGCTGATCGTCGGCCTGAACTTCGGTATCGATTTCCTTGGCGGCACGACGATACGTACGGAATCCACCATGGCGGTCGATGTCGGTGCCTATCGCGCGGCGCTGGAGCCGCTGGCCCTTGGCGACGTCACCATAACCGAGGTGTTCGACCCGACCTTCGCACCCGATCAGAACGTCGCACAGGTCCGCATCCAATCGCAGGACGGCGCCGAGGCCGTCACGCCCGAGACCATTACCGCGGTCGAGATGGCCTTGCAGACGGTGGATCCGTCGCTGACCTTTCCGTCCGTCGAATCCGTGGGGCCGAAGGTATCGGGTGAGCTGATCACCTCTGCCTTGCTGGCCCTTGGCGCAGCCATGGTTGCGATGCTTTTCTACATCTGGCTGCGGTTCGAATGGCAGTTCGCCGTCGGGGCCGTGGCGGCGCTTGTCCACGATATCGTGCTGACGATCGGTATCTTCAGCCTGCTGCAGATCCGTTTCGACCTTGCGACGATCGCGGCATTGCTGACGGTGCTTGGCTATTCGATCAACGACACCGTGGTCATCTTCGACCGCCTGCGGGAGAACCTGATCAAGTTCAAGAAGACGCCGCTCGTCGACATCATGAACAAGTCGGTCAACGAGACGCTGTCGCGCACCTTGATGACATCCGGCACGACCCTGCTTGCGTTGATCGCGTTGCTGGTGCTGGGCGGTGACGTGATCCGGGGGTTCGTCTTCGCGATCTTCTGGGGTGTGATCGTGGGGACGTATTCCTCGGTCTACGTAGCCAAGAACGTCGTTCTGATGCTGGGGGTCGACCGTGACCCGAAAAAGCCGTCCGATGCCGGCACGCAGTTCGCGGATATCGACGCCTAGGCCCAGGCGACACTACAACCGAAGGAGGGCAGGTTGGACTGCCCTCCGGGTCCGCAGCAAGCTACGACAAGGCCTAGTTGCCGTAGAGGTAGGCCAACAGGGCTGCCAGCCATTCGGCAAACGTCTGCCCGCCGCCGTCCGTCGAGGTGTCCGTGGGATCATCGGATGTATCGACGGATGCATTGACGATCGGTTCGTCGTCTTCCTCGGGCGCAGGCGCCTGATCCCCACCAGTCCCTGCCATGGGGTCCGGCGACGTTTCGGTCGTCAACGCATAATCCGTTCCCGGAATGGTCGACCATCCCAGTTGGCTGGCGATGCGCGCAATCTCATCCGGGTCGGTGGTGTCTGCCGTCGGGCGGGCCTCGCCCCGTTCCGAATTAGCAAGACCGGTCGCGAAGCTGATATCGTTGAGGGCGCCGTGTTCGTCGGCACCCTCGGCCGTGTCCGTTTGGTCGGCGACGAAGCTCATCAGGAAATCCGACATCGTGTCGAGGTCATCACGTGAGAGCGTGCTCAACCCCGTATGGAGGACCGTGTGGTTCGTCTCGGAATAAGGGATGTAGTCGCGCATGGCTGCGCCCCACGTATCGCCAGCACTGGCGGCGAGGCCCATCTGGACCTCGACTTCGTGGTTGGCTGTCTTGACGCCGGACGACAGTATGCCCACCGTGCCCATCGCCGTGGCTGTTGCGATCGCGGTCAGCACGACCCAATCGACGCTGATTGCGCCGTCTTCCCTCGACAGAAAGGCACAGCTCCTGCTCATCTGGTTTTCCTCCTGCGGATTGCGACGGGCTCCGCCGCGATCAGTGTCATGTAAAGATGGCGCCGACAGGGCAGGCAGGAGGCGTCGTTGCGGGGGCGTCGCAACGATTTGCATCGCTTTTGACGATTGTTTTCAAAGGTCACCCAATGTTCGCTGACTTCGCTTCCGGCTTTGGCGTAGCGATCGCAGACCTGGTTTTCCTTGTCGCGGTTGCAACTCTTGCGGGGATCGTGCGGGGCTTTTCGGGTTTCGGCTCTGCGCTGATCTATATTCCCCTCGCCGCGACCGTTCTGCCGCCGGTGTGGGTGCTGATCACCTTGACTGTGATGGACCTCGTCGGGCCCCTGCCGAACCTGCCGCGTGCCGTCCGGGAGGGGCGGCCCCGGCAGGTCGCCGCAATCGGGGCCGTTGCCGGGGTGACCTTGCTCGCCGGGCTGTGGGCCCTCGACCGGATCGGCGATGCGGGGTTTCGCTGGGTCGTGTCTGGGCTTTGCCTTGTCACTGTGGCCCTGATGGCGACCGGTTGGCGGTGGAGCGGGCGGATCACGCCGGCCATCATCCTCGGAAGTGGGGGGATGTCCGGTTTCCTTGGTGGTCTGTCGGGTCTTGCGGGCCCCCCGGTGATCCTGACGTATATGTCTGCGTCGCTGCCTGCCGCGACGATCCGGGCGAATGTTCTGATGTATCTTGTCCTGTGGGACGCGATGCTGATCAGCATGCTTGCGGTGCAGGGGCGCCTGACGGCCGCACCGCTCCTGCTTGGCGCGGTGCTCATCCTGCCCTATCTGGGAGCCAACGTGGCCGGGGCATGGGTGTTCCGGACAGGGGCGGAGCGGATGTATCGCGCTGCGGCCTATATCATTATCACCGGGGCCGCCGTGATGGCCCTTCCAGTCTGGAGCCTGTGATGAACCTGACCGAAGTGACCTTCGATGATGCCCGCCCTTTCGACGGCTATGGCCCCGGTTTCTTCCGTGTCGGAGGAGAGGTCGTGGACGGGCCGCTGATCGTTCACAGCGGGGGGATGACATCCTGGGGCGGATATTCGGATGCGGCCGGCCTGTTGGCGCTGGCCTCGCTCGTGGATGTCATTCTGGTCGGGACCGGCGCCGATATCGCCCATGCGCCGGCTGATCTGCGAATGGCCGTCGAGGAGGCGGGACTCGGGCTGGAGGTGATGAACACGCCCGCCGCCTGCCGGACCTACAACGTCCTCGTGGGTGAGGGGCGCAGGGTCGCCGCGGCCGTCTTGCCAGTCTGAGACAGGCAGGCAAGATAATGTGCCATTCGGGCAGAACCCTGCCGCTGGGGCGCCGTGACCTGAATTGATCGGTGCAATCAGCCGTCGGCTATCGAAGGCGCCTCATACCCGATGTCGCTGCTGATCCGCGTAAGCTCCTCCTCATCGAAGGCGGTTGCGGTGGTGCGGGTGGTCCCGGCGTTCGCATAGGCGATATCCACGGCCGAGCTGAGGTCTGCGACGTTGCCGACCGTATCGGCATCTGAATCCCCGTCGAGGGCTTCGTTCAAGGCATTCGAGTAGGCGGCCATCTGGTCGAGATCTGCGGTATCAAGCTGCGACACGCTACGCATCAAGGCACCGTAGGCCACGGGGTCATGCGCCGTGTGGCCGAAGCCGGCCTGCACCCGCGCAATGACCGACGGGGCGTTCAGGTTGGCATCGATGTCGCCCACCGCGTGGTCCAACCCGTCGCCCATCACGGTCACGACCGCCAGCGTCATGCCGACGGCCGCGGCGGTCAGCACGACCCAGTCGACCGAGATCGCGGCTGTTTCGTCCCTCAGAAATGTCGTCCCGTGCATCTGCATCCGCCCTCATTGCCCTTGGCTGAGGCAAGGGAC
The DNA here is from genome assembly GCF_041403465.1 of Jannaschia sp. 2305UL9-9. Taxonomy (NCBI): domain Bacteria; kingdom Pseudomonadati; phylum Pseudomonadota; class Alphaproteobacteria; order Rhodobacterales; family Roseobacteraceae; genus Jannaschia; species Jannaschia sp. 2305UL9-9. Next base: position 15,792 of record NZ_JBGEHM010000005.1, on the reverse strand, counting down.
CTAATCAGCGATCTGGGCAAATCTGCGACGGCGTTGCGTTCGGACTGGGGGCAATGCCCCCAATCCGACGCAACAATAGGAGGTCGACCTCGGAAGGGCCTTACCAGTGGCCGGTGTTCTCCATGCTGGCCCAAGGCTCCTGCGGTGCCTTGGCCTCACCGGCCTGCAGCAATTCGACCGAGACATTGTCGGGGCTGCGCACGAAGGCCATGTGCCCGTCGCGCGGCGGGCGGTTGATGGTCACGCCCGCATCCATCAGGGTCTGGCACGTCTCGTAGATATCATCGACGGTATAGGCGAGGTGCCCGAAATGGCGGCTGTCCGATGGCAGGGCGTCGTCGCCGTCCCAGTTGTAGGTCAGTTCGACATCGGCGTGGCCGTCCGCCTGCTCGGGAGGGCACAGGAACACCAGCGTGAAGCGCCCTTTCTCGTTATCGGTCCGGCGCCGTTCCACGAGGCCCAGCAGCTTGTAGAACGCGATGGAGGCATCGAGGTCTTTCACCCGGACCATGGTGTGCAGGTATGTGATCGGCATCTGGCTCTCCTTGGTTTGCTGCCGCGCAGGGTAGCGTCCCCGCTTGGGCCGTCCACCCCGTTCCCCGGCGATTTCGGCGCAATGGCGCAGGGGGTAACCTGCGCCTGCGCAACGGGATCCGCCGCCTGCCGTTCCTCCGCGGCGCGCGCGCCTTCGATGTGGCGCGACCGCCACCGGGCGGAAAACGCACCCCGCCCCCGTGCGCGCCCCGCCACCCTGCGATAGCCTCGGGGGCGACAGAATCGGGCAGGACAGAACATGACACCGGAACAGCAGGCACAGATCGACGCACAGCGCGCGGAAACCCATCAGACCCGCCGCGCGACCGCACCGGGGATGGAGGCGCATCTCTACACCGCCTACCCGGTCCTCGATCACGGGTTCGTCCGCGTCATCGACTACATGGGTGACGATGCGGCCATCTGCCAGGCGGCGCGCGTGTCCTACGGGCGCGGCACCAAGGCGGTCAGCAACGACGAAGGCCTGATCCGCTACCTCATGCGCCACTGGCATTCGACCCCGTTCGAGATGTGCGAGATCAAGCTGCACGTCAAACTGCCCGTCTTCGTCGCGCGGCAGTGGATCCGCCACCGCACCGCCAACGTGAACGAATACTCCGCCCGCTACTCGATCCTCGACCGGGAGTTCTACATCCCGGCACCCGAAGACCTTGCCGCGCAGAGCGTCGTCAACAACCAGGGCCGGGGCGAGGCCCTGTCGGGAGACGAGGCGCAACGCGTCCTCGACTGGCTGCGCGACGACAGCGACCGCGCCTATGACCACTACGAGGCGATGATCTCACAGGACGGCCAGCAAGGCCTCGCCCGCGAACTCGCCCGCATGAACCTGCCCGCGAACATCTACACCCAATGGTACTGGAAAGTTGACCTCCACAACCTGTTCCACTTCCTCCGCCTGCGCGCCGACGCCCACGCCCAGATGGAGATTCGGGTCTATGCGAAAAAGCTTTGCGAAATCGTTAAAGACTGGGTGCCCGCCGCCTACGGCGCCTTCGAGGACTACCGCCTGGGCGGCGCCACCCTCTCCGCGCGCGGCGTCGACTGCGTGCGGAGGATGGCCGCCGGAGAAGAGGTCACGCAGGAGACGAGCGGGATGAGCAAAGGGGAATGGCGGGAGTTTATGGGGGTTGTAGGGTGACACATGCATTGATGAGAGAAATGGTATTTCTAGTGGCGGTATATTTCGAATTTCGGAGGCCTGAGGAAGAAAGCGTTCGCGAAAGTATTGACGCGCTCTTGTAATTTTTTTGGTGCGAACTGGAGGGGTATTATGGATCGTCGAGCCTTGCAAAAAGTCGCAAGTCGAATTCGCCTTATTGATAAAGCTATCAATGACCTGTCGGGCGCACGATCTTTTCAGGAATTCTCTGATTTTTGGTATCAGTTTTTAGTAAACTGGAAAAACGTATATACTATTCTAGAGGTGGGCTCTAAATTGTCTGCGCAGTCTAGGCAATGGTACGGCGGGGTAAAGAAAGAGCGGAAGTCGGACGAGCTCTTGCAATATCTGTTCGAAGCTCGAAACGCCGCGGAACATATGCTAGACGATAGTTTGAACGCTCAAGCTCCGGTAACGGTCATTGGAGCCGCAGAACCGAACTCGAGTCAGTCTATTGTTCTAAACGGCGGGGGTATTCGAAATGTCGAAATCACGGGTCGTTTCAACATGGGTGCTATGGTCGTGGTTGGAGGTTTTCCTAAAGGCTTGGAGGTCCGTTCGTTGGATAGAAAGCCGGTCAAGATAGAATATAGCCCAGAAAAAGTGCTATTAGCGCCAATCAATGCAAGAGGAAGGGTGATAGATCCACCAACTATGCACTTGGGCGAGCGCATAGTCGATCCCTCTCCGTTACATGTGGCGATAATCGCGACTGACTATATAAAGAAATTAAGCGACACAGCGAAGAAAATAGTTTAAAAATCCAGTTTTCTGTCTAGCAGTTCCTTATGCAGGTTATTCAGAGGCCTGCTATGCTAGGGTAGTCATCGCATTATGCGTTAAGCCGATCGCGCATCGCCCCGAAAACCATCCCCGCCTGCGCCGCCAATCCCCCCAGCCAACGCCCTCCCGGCAGCGCGGGCACGGGCAACCGGCCGAGCAGGTCAAACCGCGCCCGGTCCCCCCGCATCGCCTCCACCGCGACCTTGCCGAACAGCGCGGACAGGGCCAGCCCGTGGCCCGAGTATCCTCCGGCCGAGAACACGCCCGGCGCGACCTCGGCGAGGTAGGGCAAGCGGGTGGCGGTGACGGCAAGGGTGCCGCCCCATGCGTGGTCGAAGCGCACGTCCGAAAGCTCCGGATAGACACGCGACAGGTTCGCGCGGACCCGGCCCGCGATGTCGCCGGGGAACCGCTTGCCGTAGCTTTCGCCCCCGCCATAGACCAGCCGCCCGTCCGCCGTCTGCCAGAAGTAGTTCACCACGAAGCGTGAATCCGCGACGGCGACAGGTTCCGCCATAGGGGGGGTGGCCAAGGGCTCTGTCACCGCGATGTAGTTGTTGATCGGCAGGACCCGTGCCGCCGTCTTGCGCGTCAGATGCGCGGCGTAACCGTTCGTCGCCTGCAACACGAAGCGCGCGCGCACCCGCCCGCGGGCGGTGGCGACCACGTCGGATATGCGGTGCACCTCCGTCCCCTCGTGGATGGTGACGCCCGCCCGCACGGCGGCCCGCGCAAGGCCAAGGACATAGGCCAGCGGGTTGCAGTAGCCCGCCGACATGTCCAGCACGCCACCGGCATAGGCCTGCGACCCAATCCGCGCGCGGACCTGCGCCCGGTCCAGCACAGTCAGCGTGGTTCCGTGCGTGTCGTTCATCCAGCCGGCCTTGGCACCTGCCGCGTCCAGTTCCGCATCGGACAGGCAGGCGGACAGCACCCCGGCACGGTAGTCGGCGGCAGGCGCATGGTCGGTGATCAGGCGTTTTGTCAGACGCTTGGCATCCTCGCTGAGGTTCCAGAGCGCGCGCGCATCCTTGCCCAAGCGGCGTTCGAGAGCCTGTTGGTCCCAGTTGAAACCGGAGCCGATCTGGCCGCCATTGCGTCCCGACGCACCCCAGCCGACCCTCTGCGCCTCCAGAACGATGACGGACAGGCCCGCTTCGGCCGCGTGCAGCGCCGCCGACAGCCCCGTAATGCCCGCGCCGATGATGCAGAGGTCGGCCTGTCGTTCGCCCGCGAGCGGTGGGAAGGGGGCCGGCACTTCAAGGCCCGCGCCATACCACGTTTCGGGCCAGCGGCCCCGGTCGCCGTTGGCGTGCAGCCAGCTAGACATTCAGCAGCAGATGCTCCCGCTCCCAAGGGGAGATGACCTGCAGAAACTCCCGGTATTCGAGACGTTTGACGGCGGTGTAGACACGGGCGAAATCCGGGTGCAGCACCTCGTGCATGTCCTCGGCGGCTTCGAACAGGTCCAGCGCTTCGGACAGGTCGCGGGGGATGCCGTCCGCGCTGTCGTAGGCGTCGCCCGTGAACTGCGGGGCGGGGTCGATCTTGTTGATCAGGCCCAGATACCCGCAGGCCAGCGATGCCGCGATCCCGAGGTAGGGGTTGCAGTCCATCCCGGCGATCCGGTTCTCGACCCGTTTGGCATCGGGTTCCGACACGGGCACACGCAGGCCCGTGGTCCGGTTGTCGCGCCCCCATTCGAGGTTGATCGGTGCTGCGAAGTCGCGGACATAGCGCCGATAGCTGTTCACGTAGGGCGCGATCAGGGCGATGACCGATGGCAGATGCCGCTGCATGCCGCCGATGAAATGCATGAACTCGGGCGTTTCGGTGCCGTCGCCGCCGTCGAACAGGTTTCGTCCCGTGGCCATATCGACGACCGAATGGTGGATATGCATGGCCGATCCGGGTTCGTCCTGAATCGGTTTCGCCATGAAGGTTGCATAGCAATCGTGTCGAAGCGCGGCTTCGCGGATCAACCGCTTGAAATAGAAGATCTCGTCCGCCAATCGGACCGGGTCGCCATGGCGCAGGTTCAGCTCTACCTGACCGGACCCACCCTCCTGCAGGATGCCGTCGATCTCCAGGCCCATGGCCTCGGCGTAATCGTAGATATCGTCGATGACGGGGCCATATTCGTCGACGGCCGACATGGAATAGGCCTGCCGCCCGGCGGCGCGGCGACCCGATCGGCCCATGGGCGGCTGAACGGGCTTGGACGGGTCGGTATTCCGCGCCACGAGGTAGAATTCCATCTCCGGCGCGACGACTGGCTGCCAGCCTTGGGCGGTGTAGAGGTCCAGCACCCGTTTCAGGACATTCCGGGGGGCCGTGGGGACCGGGATTCCGGCCTGATCGTGCATGTCGTGGATGACCTGCATCGTCCAGTCCGCCGTCCAGGGCGCGGCGCAGGCCGTTCCGAAATCCGGGGTCAGGATCATGTCCGGTTCCAGAAAGGCGGCATCGCCGTCTTCCGCCCAATCGCCGGTGATCGTCTGCTGAAAGATCGAGTTCGGCAGGTAGAACTTGGGCTGTTTGGCAAACTTGGCGGCGGGCATCGCCTTGCCACGGGCAATACCGGACAGGTCGGCCACGATACATTCGACCTCATCCAGGCGACGCCCCTCCAAGTATTGGCGGGCGTGCTCGGGGGTCAGATCCATCCAGTCAGACATGTGCCACCCGTGTCTTGAAGAACTGCGCGATGGAATGCGCCATGACCGTATCGTCTATGGGGCGGTCCGTTGCCGCGATCGCCGCATCCATCAGCGCGTCGGGATAGGTGCCTGTGCCACGGCGTGCGCTGACGTAATCGGCAAGCAGTGCGTTGTCGAATTCCGGGTGTGCCTGAATCGTGAATGCCGTCTGGCCGTAGGCGACGATCGCGTTTTCGCAGAACGCGTTGCGCGCAAGAACCTTGGCCGTCGCGGGCAGGGTCACGACCTGATCCTGATGCCAGGCGTTCAGGGCGATGGCGGCGCCCTCCGTCGTTTCGTAGGTATGGTTGCCCAGTCCCCAGCCACCATCGAATTTCGCCACGACGCCTCCAAGGGCCTGCGCGATGATCTGATGGCCAAAGCAGATGCCGACCATCGGTTTGTCCGCGTCCCGTGCGGCGCGCACAAAAGCCTCGAGCGGTTGGATGAAAGGATGGTCTTCATAGGCCCCGTGCCGTGATCCCGTGATCAGCCAGCCGTCGGCAGCATCGACCGAGGGGGGGAACATCATGTGCTCCACGTCCCACGCGCTGAACGTGAAGCCGTGGCCGTCAAGCAATCGCGAGAACATGACGTCGAAATCACCCCGCGTCTGGATGATGGGTTCGGGCGGGTGCCCGGCCTGCAAAATGCCGATGTGCATGGGATCCTCTGGAGTGCTGCGCAGCACGCTAGTGCGCCGCTGATCCGCCGTCCAGCGGCAACGGTTCGTCAATGGATTTCGACGCAGACTGACAGTCGGGGAGAGTCCGATGCCGTTGCTGCGCCTGCTGTTGATGATGATCGTATTGGCCGACGTTGGTCGCGCCGATCCCCTTGCGGTGGCATCGGCCGAGCGCGTCGCGCGAGGGATGGCGGTGCTTGTCCCCGATACGCGGTTGATGCAGGCGGCCCGGCAGCAGGCGGATCACATGGCCCGGTTCGGCCGCCTTGGTCACGAGGGGCCGGGTGGGACCACGGTGTTCGATCGTGTCCGCTCGACCGGCTTCGCGGCCTGTTTCGTAGCCGAGAACGTCGCCGCAGGACAGCGATCGGATAGCGCCGTCATACGCAGTTGGATGCAGTCCCCCGGTCATCGGGCGAACATTCTGGATCCAAGGGTGGATCATGGGGCGATAGCCGTCACGCGGGGACGCGACGGGCGTCTTTATTGGGCGATGGTTCTGGCCGGCCGATGTTGACCGTCAACGCGACAGCCATCTGTCAGACCGTATCGAGGTAGAGGTCCATGCGTTCATGTTCCGTCAGGGTCTCGATGTCCCGCAACTCCTGCCGCTTGGTCAGGATCATGTTCTGGATCAGGCCTTCGGGCAGAAGGCGCCGTGTCCATCCGTCCGTCTCGAACCGCGCGATCGCCTCGCCCCACGTCGCGGGGATCCGCGGCAGGTCGAGGTCATAGGCGTTGCCGGTGATCGGGGCAGGGGCGTCCGCCCCATCCTCGATGCCGCGCAGGGCAGCGGCCAGAATGACCGCAAGCAGCAGGTACGGGTTCACATCGCCACCGGAAACGCGATGCTCGATCCGGCGGGCGGCGTTCGGCCCGCTTGGAATGCGGATCGCAGAGGTGCGGTTTTCATAGGCCCAGGCCAATCCGGTCGGAGCATGGGCCCCGGGCACCAGTCGGTCGTAGGAATTGGCATGCGGCGCGAAGATCAAGGTCGAGGCGGGCGCGGCGCCCAGCAGCCCCGCAACGGCATGACGCAAAAGCGGAGAGCCTTCGGGCGTGCCGTTGTCGAAGATATTGGCGCCTGTCCGGTCCAGCACCGAGAAATGCACGTGCATTCCGTTGCCCGCATAGTCGGGATAGGGCTTGGCCATGAAGCTGGCTGCAAAGCCGTGTTTCCGCGCCAGACCGCGCAGGGCCAGTTTGAACAACCACGCATCATCGGCGGCTTTCAGGGCGTCGGGTTGGTGGGCGAGGTCGATCTCGAACTGACCGATCCCAGCCTCCGAAATGGCGGTATTGGCCGGAATGTCCATCGCTTCGCAGGCGTCATAAAGCTGCGTGAAGAAGTTGTCGAAGGCATCCAGCTGCCGCATCGACAACGTCTCGGCCCCCGGACGGCGTTTCCCGGACACGGGCGATTTTGGCACGCGCAGCTGTCGGGTGCTGTCGTCGATCAGGTAGAATTCCATCTCGGTCGCGACGACAGGTGTCAGGCCCCGGGCGGTATAATCGGCCAGAACGCGGGCCAGCGCATGACGAGGATCGCCGGCAAAGGCCGTGCCGTCCGGGTGGTACATCCACAGCGGCAGCATCGCCGTAGGCGTGTCGAGCCAGGGCATCGGAACGAAACCGCGGTCGGTCGGTTTCAGGATGCCGTCCGCATCGCCAGTATCGAACACGAGGGGGCTGTCTTCGATATCCTCGCCCCAGATGTCGAGGTTCAGAATGGAGTAGGGAAAGCGCGTGCCTTCCGTCTCCAGCTTGTGGGCGAACCGACGGGGGATGCGCTTGCCGCGTGCCTGTGCGTTCAGATCACAGGCCGCCGCGCGGACGGAATGGATGTGGGGGTTGTCGTGTAGCCAGCCGAGGGGGGCGTCGCCCCGAGGGGGCGTAGTCGCCGTGTCGTTCATCTGATGATCTGGGGCAGCAGCCGGGGGCGTCGCCCTGCGGCTTGGGGAAGGTGCCGGTTCAAGCGCCGGTTCATCGCCCCCATGATGCCGATGATCACCAGCGTCAAGAGGATGAAATACCCTGCAAGGATCGGATAGGGCACGAAGGGGTTGAACGTCTTGTCTGCGAAATACTGCGCATAGTAGAGGGCATCGCCCTTCTGCTGGCGCGCGGGGAAACCGGTGAAGAAGACGAGCGTGGTGGCATGGAACAGGAAGATGGCTTCGTTCGTATAGGCGGGCCACGCAAGGCGCAGCATCGTCGGCCAGGTGATCCGCCGGAACTTCGTCCAACCCGTGATGCCGTAAGCCTCGGCTGCTTCCAGATCACCCTTGGGCACCGTGCGCAGCGCGCCGTAGAAAATCTCGCCTGAATAGGCGGCGGTGTTCAGGAACAGAACGACGAGGGCCCCGGCCCACGCCGATGAAAAGGCCCCCATCCACGGGACGACCTGTTTCAGGGACAAGAACAGGAAGTAGGCGAAGAAGAACTGAATGAACAACGGAGAGCCGCGGAACAGGAATACGAACCATTCCGACAGTTTGCGCGCCACAATGTTGTCGGAGGCCTTGCCGACCGCGACCATCGTCGCCAGCGCGAAACCCGACACAAGGGCAAGAGCCCCGAAGTAGATGTTCCACAGCATGCCGGACCCGATCAGGGTAACCTGCTGGCACAGCGTGAAATCCGATCGGGGCAGCAAACGCTCTCCGATGCCGAGGGACCGAAGGCCGTAATCCGCGATGGTCTCCAGACAGCTCATGCCATGCCCTCGCGGCGCATCGCCTCGCCCGCGGCGGTGGCCTGACCACGGGCCAGACGGGTCGACAGGCGCGCGATGACAATTTCGGACACGCGGGTGAAGGCGAGGTAGAACACCAGCAGCGCGAGAAAATACCACATTCGCCAGTCCGGGTGCGGATAGTCGGAAAAGCGCGCCGTCTTGGCGGCGCCCAGTTCACGCGCCCAATAGACGATATCCTCGACCCCGAGCAGGAACAAAAGCGGCGTGGCCTTGATCAGAACCATCCAGAGGTTCCCGAGGCCGGGCAGGGCGTAGACCCACATCTGCGGCACGACGATCCGGCGGAACGTCTGACGGCGGGTCATGCCATAGGCCTCGGCGGTCTCGACCTGGGCACGGGGCACGGCACGCATCGCGCCGTACAGGATATTGGCAGCGAAAGCGCCGAACACGATCGCAAAGGTCAGCACTGCAATGGCGAAGCCATAGGCCTCATGCACCCATTGGGGCGACGTGCCGAGGGGCAATTTAGCGGCCGGACACACAAGGAAATCGGTGCCCTGCCGGATCGGATCCGTCCAGTCAGGGCAGAGGACCTTGTGGCGCAGGTATTCGAATCCCTGATCAAGGGCGATGACGAAGAAGAGGAAGAACGCGATGTCGGGCACGCCGCGCACGATCGCGATATAGCCTTTGCCCAGCCATCGAAGGGGGGCCACATGCGACCGGGCCGCAACGGCGCCACCGAATCCGAAGGCCAGCGCGGTCGGCGCGGTGACCGCCAGCAGGATCAGCACCGTTCCGAAGGCCCCATAGAACGCCATGTGCTTGCCCGTCGTCAGGTAGCACATCAGCCAGTTCAGGCCGCTCAGCGTGTCAGGGTCGGTACAGGCGAAGATGGCGCAACGCTCCCTCGGGGAACCGGTCCGGCATCAATGCCGGAGAAAGATGGATGAAGAGCCGGGGCAGGGGGCAGCGCGGTGCGCCGCCCCCGTTTGGCAATCAGAACGTCGTCGCGTCTTCGCCGAACCACTTGAGGATCAGCTCGTTGAGCGAGCCATCTTCCTTCATCGACGTGATGGCCGCGTCGAACTTGCCGCGCAGTTCGTCATCGCTTTCGCGCAGGCCAAGGCCGATACCGCCGCCGAGGGCGACATCTTCGCCTGCCAGCACCAGCTCACCGCCCGATTCCTCGACCGTCGGCAGCAGGGCGTCCTTGTCGGCGAACACGGCGTCGGCCTCGCCGCTGCGAACGGCGGCGACGGTCTCGTCGTAGGTTGCGAACTCCAGAAGGGTGGCGCCCGATTCGGCGACGTAGCCGGCCTGGATCGTGTTGGTCTGCGCCGCAACGACGCCACCGGTCAGGTCCGCATCGGCCGACAGGGCGACATAGGCGGAGGATGCGGGCGGGAAGTAGTTCTGCGTGAAGTCGATGACCTCCTCGCGCTCATCCGTGATGCTCATGCCGGCGATGATCGTGTCGTAGTTGCCCGAGGTCAGGTTCGGGATGATGCTGTCCCACTCGTTCGTGACCCATTCACAGGTCAGTTCGGCGCGTGCGCACAGCTCGTCGCCGACTTCGCGCTCGAACCCGTCGACTTCGCCGGCGTCGTTGAGGAAGTTGTAGGGAGGGTATTGGCCTTCGGTGCCCATGCGAACGACGCTGTGGCCGTCGGCAAGGGCCATGGTGGCCGTGGTGGCAAGCGCCGCTGCGGTCAGGATCAGTTTCATCTTCGTCTCTCCGTGTTGTGGGCCGCCCCTTGATGGGCGGTCCCGATAGGATGGGTATATCAGTGGCTGGTCGCGGACAGGAACCCGCGCAGGCGTTCGCTTTTCGGCTGGCCGAACAGGGCGTCGGGCGGGCCCTCTTCTTCGATCAGACCCTTGTGCAGAAAGATGACATGGTCGCTGACGTCATGGGCCAGCTTCATGTCATGCGTGACGATCACCATCGTGCGCCCCTCGTCGGCCAGCGCCTTGATGACGCGCACCACTTCCTGTTCCAACTCGGGGTCGAGCGCACTTGTGGGTTCGTCGAACAACAGTGCCTTGGGTTCCATCGCAAGGGCCCGCGCAATCGCCGCGCGCTGCTGCTGACCGCCCGAAAGCTGCGCCGGCCATGCATCAGCCTTGTCGGCAATTCCAACCTTGGCAAGATAGTCGCGGGCGCGGGCCTCTACCTCGGCGGGGTCGCGGCGCATGACGTGGACCGGGGCCTCCATCACGTTCTGCAGGATCGTCAGGTGCGACCACAGGTTGAACGACTGGAAGACCATGCTGAGGTTGGTGCGGATGCGTGTGATCTGCGCGGCATCGGCCGGGCGGCGGGCATGACCGGATCCACGCCAGGTTATCGGTTCCTCGCAGAACAGGATATCACCCTTCTGGCTGTCCTCCAGAAGGTTCGCACATCGCAGGAGGGTCGATTTGCCGGAGCCCGAGGATCCGATCAGGGACACCACCTGACCTTGCCGCGCCGTCAGGTCGACGCCCTTCAGGACTTCGAGCGGGCCATAGGCCTTGTGCAGGTCGCGGATCTCGATGACGGGGGGTGCGTCGGGCAAGGTCGGGCCTTTGGCTGCGATTGGTTCGCACGTTTACGCCGGAATTCGCGCTGAATTGCAATGGGGGGCGGCAGCGGTTGTCGCGTAAGCCGCAGGAGGCAGCATCGTCAGGCCCACGAGACGGGTCGCTGCCCGATCCGCAGGCGATTGTGCGGCGATGGCGGCCCGAATGGCATGCCGCAACGGATGGATCAGGTCCGCCTGCGCGGTGATGAAGGGTGTGCTGGGCGTGGGTCTGGTCGTTTCGCGGATGGCAAGGTCGGGGGCCGCAAGATGGGTCCACGTCACCACATCGATTGCCGCAAGGGCCGCACGGCCGTCCGCCACCGCACGGGCAGAGGCCGCGTGGCTGCCTGTTAGAATCACCCGGCCGGCCAATCCGGCTGCGACGAGGGTGCCGAATCCCGACTGGCTGTCCGGGTTGTTCACTGCAAGACCGTCCGTTGCGGCCTGCGCAGGGGTGCGTGGATCATCTGCCCGCATCACGACGTGAGACGCGTAATGACCCGGGGGCATGTCGGGCAGGTCCCAGTCGGGGCTGCCGACCACATGCACGTGATCCGCCAACCCCTGCTGCAGGGGCAGGGCACATGTCATCGAAAGCAGAAGGCCTTGATCGCGCCAGTGCGTTGCAAAATCCTCGGGCCAGACAAGATGCTCAGGTGACCTTGTCGGCAAATGCGCGCGGATCGATGTCCACAGACGCTCCCACGCGGGGCGGGCACCGGGATACCATGCAAGGCTTGCGATCATCCGCCGGTTTCGACGCGCCGGCGGGCAAGGTTGCTGTCGCGGTCGTTGACGCCGAGCAGATTTGCAAGCAGCCGGAGCAGGCTGTCTTCCTCCGCGTCCCGTTCCCCGTCGGCCAGCACGACGGACCAGAGCGCCTCGATCACGGCGACACGATCCTCGAGGGATACGGCGTCCTTGATGGCGCGGGTAAAGCGGACGGTATCCGGGGCCTCGGCCTCCAGACCTTCGGCCTGCAGTCGCAGGTTGGCAGCGGCGGCGGCATCGAGGCCATGGCGCCGCATCAGGATCCGGTCGATCCGGGCCACTTCGGCGGGCGCATAGTCACCGTCGCTGCGGGCGACCCGCACCATCAAGGCGGCCAGCGCAAGGCGGGCGTCGGGTTCGGGCAGGCGGTCCGGGGCGGGGGCCGCGAGGCGGCGCAGAAGATCGGCAAACATGACCGCGATATAGGACGGGGGTGTCGGGTTCGCTACCCCTCCCACCCTTCGACGATGACGAGGTCGGAAATGCTGATCCCCTCGCGCAGCTTGAGCGCGGCCTGATATCCATCCGAGGCATAGCAATCGAGGGCAGCCTGATAGCTGGGGAATTCGATCACCACGGTTCGCGGCAAGGCCGATCCTTCGACGGTTTTGCGGCTGCCACCACGCACCAGAAACCTGCCGCCATGCTCTGCAAGGGGGGCCGCATTGGCAGCGCGATAGGCTTCGTATCCTTCGACGTCATCGACGCGTCCATGCGCGATCCAGTACCCCTTGGCCATCTCTCACTCCTCCTTGAACAAATCCGCGATGCGGCCGGCTTCGTCGGCAAGGCCCCAGGGCGCGTTGATGACCGCCATGCCGGACCCGATCATGCCGTGCCCTTCGCGCGCCGGGGGGAAGGACACCTCGCTGACCAGAAGGTCGGGAACAGCGGCCTTCAGTGCCCGAAGCATCGGTGCGTGGCGCCGGTCGACCAGCAGAGGATACCACAGCATGATGATGCCGACGTTCCACTTGGCATGGATCGTCGGCACCAGTCGGGCGATGGTCTCGTAATCGGCGCGCACCTCCCATGAAGGGTCGATCAGCATGAGGCCACGGCGCGGATCGGGAGGTGTCAGTGCCTTGGCCATTTCCAGTCCGTCACGCTTGTAGATGCGCGTGTTTGGATTGCGCGGCAGGCTTTCGGTCAGGGCGGCATGTTCCTGCGGGTGCAGTTCGGCGAAATGCAGGCTGTCGAAGCGGCGCAGCAGATGGGCCGCGAACAGGGGGGATCCGGGGTAACAGGTGGGGCCGTGTTCCTTGCGTATCGCATCAAGGGTGCGGCGCCATGGATGATCCGGGGCAAATCGTTGCTCTAGCCGCGCCACACCTGCCGATGCCTCACCCGTGCGCCGGGCCATCGCATCGGACAGGTCATACAACCCCCGCCCGGCGTGTGATTCGAGATAGCTCAGCGCCTTGTCCTTGCGGGTCAGGTAGTCGAGCGCGAAGGCCAGCAGGGCGTGCTTGTGCACATCCGCGGCGTTTCCTGCGTGAAAGCTGTGCTGATAAGACAACATTGCATCCGCGTACTGCTGCTTGGCGTCGCTGTCACGCGATTTGACGGAAGTTTGAAGGTGCGGAAACTTTTTGGCGTGCTAGGTGTTTGCCAACGACTGACCAATCTTTCTCTACTCTGGTGACCCGCACATGTTTCGACCGATTGCCCTCCTCGCTTGTCTCGCTGCCGTTCCGGCCATGGCGCAGGACGGCCTGACGTCTGACCTTGGCGAGACGAATTTCTCGTCCCAGGGTAGTGGCCCGGCACTCGGGTTCACGTTGCGTGGGGGTGTGGCCTCGACACCGACCTATTTCGGATCTGACAACAACGATGCATCCCCGGACCTCGGGTTCGAGTTGAATTATCTGCGGCTCGGCGGTTTCACGATCGGCGATCCGGACCCATTGTATCGGCCGAACGGTTTCGGCGTGACGGGGTCTTTCCGCTATATCTCCGAACGCTCGGCAAGCGACGATCCCGAACTGGCGGGACTTGATGATGTGGATGCGTCGTTGGAGCTGGGCGGGGGGCTGCGCTATGCGACCGATGCCTATCAGGTGTATGGCACCGTCCGGTATGGTGTCATCGGGCACGAGGCTTTCGTGGGTGAGCTTGGCGCGGACGTGTTTTTGCGCCCATCCGATCGCCTGACCCTGCGGGCCGGCCCCCGCGCCTTCTTCGGTGACAGCGACTATGCGGCGACATATTTCGGCGTGACGGCGGCCGAAGCCGCGGCGCCGGGGTCGACGTTTGCGGCCTATGCGCCGTCCGGCGGGCTGCTGTCCGCCGGCGTTGAGCTGGGCGCCGGATACCGTATCAACGACAATTGGGGCGTGGACGCTGCCATCCGGTATGACCACCTGCAAAACGACGCCGCGAACAGCCCGATCACGCGTGACGACGATCAGCTGTCCGCACGGATTGGTCTGACCCGACGGTTCAGGTTGGGATTCTGATCCGACCCTGAGCCACGGGTACGGCGCCCCCGGAAATGCGGACGGCGGTTACCTGACCGTCCGTGACATCTGCTTCGAACCCGATGCGGGACGGTCGTCCCATTTCTTCCCCCTGCCTGATCGTGAAGGCAGTCGTTCCATCGCGAAGGGCATCGTTCGACAAGAGCTGTGCCGCGAGGATCGCACTGGCCGATCCGGTCGCGGGATCCTCGGGAATCCCCGCCGTCGGCGAAAACATCCGCGCATTGAAGTCGGGATCGTAGATCCAGGCGCTGTCTACATTTGCGGCGCCCATGAGGTCTGACCAATAAGGCTCCCGCGGGGAAGCTGTCCTGAGGGCGATCCGGTCACGAACAGGAATGTAAAGAAACGCCGGCCCGCCCGCGAAAGCACCCGGTCGATGGGGCCCGATCTGCGCAGGCGCAAGGCCAAGCGCCAGTGCGCAAAGCTCCGGGTCCGGATCGTCGACATGGCGGGACGGCAGGACAGGTGCCGTGAACTGCGCAACTCCGTCGGCAATCCTGACGCTGACCAAGCCGGCCTGCTCCTCCAACGCGATATCCATGGCCCCGCCGCGTCCTGAAAGGCAGAGCGCGGCACCGATGGTGGGATGGCCCGCAAAAGGGATCTCGGCCGTCGGAAAGAAGATGCGCGCCCGCGCAGTATGCCTCGGGTCATGTGGGGGCATGAGGAAGATCGTCTCGGACAGATTGAACTGTCGGGCGATCGTCTGCATCTGCGAGGTGCTGAGCGTCCCGTCTGTATCGACGATCGCCAGGGGATTGCCTGCAAAGGCGACATCCGTGAACACGTCCCAGATCTCGAACGCCAGATCGTCCATATCCTGTCCCCCTCGTCGAAGGCCCACCGAGTGATCCGGATTCTGGCCTTGCTGCTATGCGATGCGAGCAGGGTGCCATGCTGACAGGGCTATAGGATAGTCCCCGCGTTGCGTGTCTGCGATTGGCCGAGGATCATGTGGGGGGCAGACGTCGCCGGAAGGGGAGGCAGTCCGGAACTGCCGTACGGACTAAGAGCCAGAACACACGCGGTCCCACGCATGCTGTGTCGAATGCCTCCAGCGGGAACGCGGCGGGCATCGTCCCGACCTGCTCTGCAGGGCCTGACGATTGCAGCGACGACCGGCAGGGAAAGTCTGCGCGGGGCCGAGCGGCGCAGAGGTATCTGTCAGGCGCAAAAATGGGGGAGACTTCGTCTGCCTCTGATGCTCTCGGATCCTACTCCGACCGAAGCGGGATCTGCCCATCCTGTTTGGGTCCGAACCAAGTTCTACATGTGGTGCCCTTCTCCCCTCCCGGCACAATCCCGCGCTCGAAGTGCCTCGTTTTAAGGCGTTTGGTTGTGTGTGATTCTGGTGGTTTGTGGGAGGTTGTGGTTGGTTGAGGGGTGAGT
>NZ_JBGEHM010000004.1:0-204414 GCF_041403465.1 Jannaschia sp. 2305UL9-9 | reverse complement strand
GGCGCCGGCGTGGTGTCGAAGATCGTCGAGTAAGGCGACCTGTCGCCCGAAACATCTGCCGACGGCAGAAAGCGCAAAGGCCCCCCTCGCGGGGGCCTTTGTCGTTCCAGCGGCAGGGGTGAATGCGCGGGCCTTAAAGCGGTCAGGGTCATGGCGAGGATCGGGAGGCTGCGCGGGGTGAGGCCGCAGCCGATTGCCGAAGGAAGCGAAATCCGAGGCAGAAAATCGGCGAAATCCGCTTGCATGGCGCGGGCCGGCGACGTATTCCGCTTCGCATCACAGGGGTATAGCTCAGTTGGTAGAGCAGCGGATTCCAAATCCGCAGGCCTCGGGTTCGAATCCTGATGCCCCTGCCATTTCCAAGCCGACCGGCGACACGTCGCCGTTGCAGGAAACACGGTCATTCGCTTCATCTTTCGTCGAAGGCTCCACCTTTCAGGGGCGCATCGGATTTTGGGCCTGACAGAACAACCACGTCCGCATAGCTTTGACACCCGAAGGGCATCCTTCGATCAAATCACGACAGCAAGGGGACGTGACATGGGATTGGGCGACATGATGGGCAAAGCTGCCAGCGCACTTGGCAGCGGCAATTTCGATATCTCTGAAAAGATGACCGAACTCGGCATCGATCCAGCGATGCTCGAAGGGCTCGATATCGACGCGGCGAAGACGTTCCTCGAAGAGAAGGGCATCGATTTCAGCATGCTCGATTCGCTCGGGATCGATCTGAACGAGATCCTCGCCAAGCTGACCGGGAAAGAGGCCTGATCAGACGCGCGTTCCGGCGGGAGCCTTGAGCGGACGAAAAAGGCGGGCCATGTGGGCCCGCCTTCTTTCGTTTCCAAGTCCGGAATGTGCTATTCCGCGGCGACTGGCACGGATGGGTTGTTGGGGTGTGTCGTCCAGTCAGCGGGTTCCGCCTCGACCACCTTGCCCGTCCGGGGGTCGACCGTTCCGGGGGCGAGGCGTTCCATAGTGATGCAGTCCTGCACGGGGCAGACGTCGACGCACAGGTTGCAGGCCACGCATTCCGCGTCGATCACCTCGAAGGTGCGGTCGGCTGACATGCTGATCGCCTGGTGGGACGTGTCCTCGCAGGCGGCGTAGCAGCGGCCGCACTTGATACAGTCATCCTGGCTGATCCGCGCCTTGGTGACGTAGTTCAGGTTCAGGTGCTTCCAGTCGGTGACGTTCGGCACGGCCCGGCCCACCAGGTCGGCCACCGTCATCCCCTTGTCGTCGAGGTAGCGGGACAAGCCCGACGTCATCTCCTTCACGATGCCGAAGCCGTAGGTCATGGCCGCCGTGCAGACCTGCACGTTGCCGGCACCCAGCGTCATGAACTCCGCCGCATCGCGCCAGGTGGTGACCCCGCCGATGCCGGAGATGGGCATCCCGTGCGTTTCCGGGTCGCGAGCTATTTCCGACACCATCGACAGGGCGATGGGCTTGACCGCCGGGCCGCAGTAGCCGCCGTGCGATCCCTTGCCGTCGATCGTGGGCTCGGGCGCGTAGTCGTCCAGATCGACCGAGGTGATGGAGTTGATGGTGTTGATCAGCGACACCGCGTCTGCCCCGCCGCGCTTGGCGGCGGCGGCGGGTTTGCGCACGTCGGTGATGTTGGGGGTCAGCTTCACGATGACGGGCATCCGGGTGTATTGCTTGCACCAGCGGGTGACCATTTCGATGTACTCGGGCACCTGGCCCACGGCGGCGCCCATGCCGCGTTCGGACATACCGTGCGGGCAGCCGAAGTTCAGCTCGATCCCGTCGGCGCCCGTCTCTTCGACGCGGGGCAGGATCGCGCGCCAGGCGTCTTCCTCGCAGGGGACCATGATGGAGACGACCATCGCACGGTCGGGATAGTCGCGCTTGACGGCCTTGATCTCGCGCAGGTTGGTCTCCAACGGGCGGTCGGTGATCAACTCGATGTTGTTGAGGCCCAGCAGGCGCCGGTCCGCGCCGTAGATCGCGCCATAGCGGGGGCCGTTGACGTTGACGACGGGCGGGCCTTCGGCGCCCAGCGTCTTCCAGACGACACCGCCCCAACCGGCCTCGAAGGCGCGGCGGACGTTGTATTCCTTGTCCGTCGGCGGGGCAGAGGCCAGCCAGAAGGGGTTGGGCGATTTGATGCCCACGAAGGTGGTGGTCAGGTCTGCCATGTCAAAGCCTCCGGGTGCGGGGTCGGTGTCGGTGTGGCGGCGGCCCGGTTCACGGGCCGCCGGTCTTGGTCATGCGGCCAAGGTCGCGGGGTCTATCCCGGCCTCGGTCAGGCGCGCGGTCGCCGCGTCGCGCGTCGCCTCGTCGAAGGCGGCGGCGTGGCGCAGGATGACGGCCTCTCCGGTCATGTCAGACAGGCCGCGTTCCATGAGGGTGGCAAAGGCGCCATATTCAGCAGTCGCCGCGGCAAACCCGGTCAGGGCCTTGGCCGCGCCGGACTTGGTCATCGCCATGCGGGTCTTGGTCAGGCGCTTGGCCTTGCCCAATTCTTCCCGGACCAGTTGCTCGTAGGCAAAGATCGTCTGGGTGAAGTCATGCTCGATTTCCTCGGCCGCCTCTGCCCGAACGTCCAGGGCGGCGTCCGTCTGGACAAGGGCAAGCCTGCGGAAGGCCGCATCGCGCACGGGCAACACGCCCATGCGGTCCGCGTTGGCCATCAGGTTGCGCAGTTTGTCCGGCTCATCCATGTCGGCGACGCGGGCGAGGGCGGAGGCATTCCGGCTTGCCACCTGTTCGGCGGTCAGGGCTGCGGTTTTCGGGGCGGGGGGGGATTTTGATTTTTTCATGTGGCAGCTTGGGTCAGCGCCGCGTGAATGTCCATCGCTGCATCGCGACCTTCGGCCACGGCGGTGACGGTCAGGTCCTCGCCCCCGGCGGCGCAATCGCCCCCGGCCCAGACGCCGTCCACCGATGTCCGCCCCGCGCCGGTCACGGCGATCTTGCCGCCCGCGAGGTCCAGTCCCTCGACCGATTCCAGCTTTTGCCCGATGGCACGGAACAGTTGATCGGCGGGCAATGTGATCGTCTCGCCGGTCGGAACCATGGCGGCATCGGTATAGGCCAGTTCGACCTCGCGCAGGGCACTGTCACCGCGCAAGGCAACCGGCTGGACATTGAACATCAGGCGGACGCCATTGCTGGCGGCAAGGTCCTGTTCGTAGCGGCTGGCGGGCATGCGATCGCGCGCCCTGCGATAGGCGATGGTCACCGTATCCGCACCCAGCAGCTTGGATTGCACGGCAGCATCCACGGCGGTCATGCCGCCACCGATGACGACGACGTTGCGTCCTACGGGCAGGGCGGCCAGGTCCGATTGCTGCCGCAGGGTCGCGATGAAGTCGACGGCGTTGTCGGTGCCCGCGAAATCCTCACCCTCCAGCCCGAGGGCGCCGACACCGCCGAGGCCGATGGCCAGAAACACCGCGTCGAATTCCGCACGCAGCCCGGCCAGCGACAGGTCGTTGCCTATGGCGCGGCCCGTTTCGACCGTGATCCCACCGATTTGCAGCAGCCAATCCACCTCGGCCTGCGCATAACCACCCGGTGTCTTGTACTGCGCGATCCCGTATTCGTTCAGACCACCGGCCTTGGGGCGCGCATCGTACATCGTCACGTCGTGGCCCAGCATGGCCAGACGATGCGCACAGGACAGGCCCGCCGGTCCGGCGCCGACGACGGCGACCGTCTTGCCGGTCGCGGCGGCACGGACATAGGGATGCTCGCCCGCCGACATCATCGTGTCGGTCGCATAGCGCTGCAGCCGCCCGATCTCGACCGGCTTGCCTTCCGCCGCCTCCCGCACGCAGGCCTGTTCGCACAGGGTTTCCGTCGGGCAGACGCGGGCACACATGCCGCCGAGGATATTCTGATCGAAGATCGTCTTGGCCGCCGCTTCGGGCATCCCGGTCGAGATCTGGCGAATGAACAGGGGGATGTCGATATCGGTGGGGCAGGCCGTGATACAGGGCGCATCATGGCAGAAGTAGCAGCGGTCCGAAGCGACCGTGGCCTCGTGACTGTCGAGTGCCGGATGCAGGTCGGAAAAGTTCTGTGCAAGCTCTTCCGGGCCAAGGCGTCCGGCCCGGATTCCGTCCAACCGCAGTGCTTCGGTCATGTCATTCTCCGTCTGCCAATTCGCATGATCTTGTCGTGTCAGAGTGCCACGATCCGATTTTTTATCAACTGGTAAAATTTAGGCGGAGTATGAACGCGCCCCGTCCGGTCCTATTGCAGCCGGTCGAGGACGAGGACGCGCGTGCGGTCCGGCAGGTCCGATTTCGTGATCGTGGCATGTGGAGAGAAGGCAAAATCCACGCGATCCTCGCGGAAGCCGTCGAGGAAGGACTGGACCCAGTGCATTCTGGTGATCCTGCACCCAAGTGTCCGGAAATGCATCGGAATCACGAGGCGGGGCCGGGTGCGATGGATCATTTCCATCAAGTCCGGCAAGGCGATGGTCGGCGGGCCGCCGGCAAGGGCCAGCAGGATGTCGACATCTTCGAAGAAGGCGATCTGGTCTTCGTCGAGCGCGTTACCGACGTCGCCCATGTGGGCAATCTTCATCCCGTCGAGTTCGAAGCGGTACATCGCATTCTGGTTGGCGACGCCGCGCGGATGGTGTTCCCATTCCTCGGCGGGCATC
The DNA here is from genome assembly GCF_041403465.1 of Jannaschia sp. 2305UL9-9. NCBI lineage: Bacteria > Pseudomonadati > Pseudomonadota > Alphaproteobacteria > Rhodobacterales > Roseobacteraceae > Jannaschia > Jannaschia sp. 2305UL9-9. The sequence goes on along the minus strand of NZ_JBGEHM010000004.1, from coordinate 199,769 downwards.
GCCTCGACCTGCAGTCCCCCGATGCTGCCACTGCCACGACCACCGTCTGCGAAATCCATCACGTTGGCGATGGCCGGAGATCCGGGGATCAGGTCCGAGCGACAGTGACCCTCGTCATCGTCCGAAGACGTCAGGACGATGTCGGCCGTGTCCCGGAACCCGGAATATCCCATCAGTTCGGGGCTGTAGGGATCGGTGATGACCGATTTGTCCGCCCCCGTCAGCTTGAACGCCGCTTGCCCATACCAGGTAATCTTCATGTGACTGTCCTCCTGCGGCGGAGGGGACCGCAGGTTGCCCCAAAGGTCCAGCACAGATTGACGGCGCGGTCCGGTGGCGTCACCCTCTGGGCGCTGAGCAGGAGGATGACATGCCCAAAGCCTATTGGATCGCCCATGTGACGGTGACGGACCCGGACCCCTACGGCCTTTATGCGGCTGGTGCATCCGAGGCATTCGCCACGCATGGCGCCCGCATCCTTGCACGTGGCGGCCATGTCGAAAGCCTTGAGGGACCGTCGCGTCCGCGCAATGTCGTGATCGAATTCGACAGCATGGAGGCCGCGCTCGCCTGCTACAACTCGCCCGAATATCAGGCCGCGCGACAGCATCGGATCGGGGCAGGGGACGCGCAGATCATGATTCTGGAGGGGGTCTGATCACTTATTGGGCATTCGGAAAACGAGGGACAGGCGGGCATTGGCCCGCCCGTCCTTGTGGCGGCGCGACCCACGTCCTATCCTGCCGGCCATGACAAGCCCCCAGGAACCCAACATCCTTCGCCTGGCCCGGGAAACGGGGGATCCGGTCCAGGCCGAGCCATTGGAGCTTGGCCCCCGCGTGCGCGATCTGCGCAAGGCTCGCGGCTGGACCCTGGAGCAGGCGGCGCAACAGGCGGGGCTTGCCCGGTCGACTCTTTCGAAGATCGAAAACGGACAGATGTCGCCAACCTTCGAGGCGCTGAAAAAGCTGGCCACCGGTCTGGAGATTTCGGTCCCGCAGCTGTTCACGCCGCCCAAGCGTGATCAGATCATGGGCCGCCGCGACATCACGCGAAAGGGCGATGGTCAGGCACATGCCACGACCACCTACGAGCATGAATTGCTGGCCGGGTCCCTGACGACCAAGAAGATGCTTCCGTATCAGTCGCGCATCCGGGCGCGCAGCTTCGATGACTTCGATGGGTGGATCCGGCACGACGGGGAGGAGTTCATGCTCGTCCTTACCGGGACCGTTCGCCTGTACACGGAATTCTACGAAGCCATCGAAATGCGTCGCGGCGACAGTGCCTATTACGATGGCACGATGGGCCACAACGTCATCAGCACCTCACCCGAAGACGCGACCATCCTCTGGGTGACCAGCCTGAGCTGACCGACCCGAGGTGCAGTCGTCAGCCATCGTGGCCGATGCGCCCACCGGCAATCGGGGTGGTCTGCAAGGGGCCGACCCGCTTTCGGGGATAGACCTGCAAGACCCGCTGTATCGCATCATGCGCGGCGCGCGGCTCGGCCTGCGATACCGGCATGTGCATGGCCAATTGCGCCAGCCGCTTCTTGTATTCGGCCTGATAGAGATACTGCTGGTTGAGAGAGAGGGCGATCACCTCGTCTGGTCCGTTTTGCACCACGCGGATATTCGTGTTGCCCGGGGATCGCCCCGTGTTCGGCCCGTCCAGCCATTGGATCGCGGGCGCGTAGGGTGGGTAGGTCAGGGGATCATGCGCGGCCGCCATGGTCGGGACAGCCAGCGCAGCGATCAACAGGTATCGTTTCATCCATCTCTCCGTCCGATAGGGCGATCTGCCTGATCATCGTCGCCGAAACGCGCGTCATCCGCCAGCACATCTTCACCATCGGGCACGTAGTCGCCGGACGCGCCAAAGGCCGCGCCGTCGTGTTGCGGTGCCGCATAGGCATCGGCGGGCATCGGGCCGGACAGGAATGCCGTCAGCCTCTGTTCGGCTTCGGCAGGGGTGGAACCATCGGCCGCGGACAGGCGCAGGGCCAGCGCGCGGACATCTCCATCCGCGTCGGACATGTCGGTTTCGCTCAGCTCGGGAAAGCGGGTGCGAAGGGCGTCGCGGAACGGGGTCCAGTCTGCTTCGAAATCCTGACGGCTCATGATGGTCTCCTGAAGGTTGTGTCATTCAGGAAACGACCCGGGGCAGCGGCTAGTTCCACCCCGGGCCTGCCGTCAGGCGAACATCGCCTCCAGATCGACGGTGGAACGCTGTCCCAGATCGTCGAAATCCTGATCGAGGAACCGTTTGGCGGCAGTTGCCCCGGCGGAGCGCAAGGCATTCATCACGGCGGCATTCGGAACGGTCTTGGTCGCAACCGACAATTGCCGCATCAGCGCGTCATCCGCGATCATATGGACCAGAACGTCCTTCATCTGACCGGGGCCTACGGTTCCGTTCCGCACGAGACGTTGCACGAACTCGATCGCGCGCAACTCGCGAAGCAGCGAGGTGTTGAAGCTGATCTCGTTGATGCGGTTCTGGATGTCGCGGGCCGTGACCGGCAGTTCGGGACGGTCGAGGGGATTGATGTTGATGATCAGGATATCGCGCGGCAAGGCCCGGTCGAACAGGGGGAACAGGGCGGGGTTCCCGGTATAGCCCCCGTCCCAGTAGTGTTCCCCGTCGATCTCGACCGCGGGGAACAGGGTCGGCAGGCAGGCCGAGGCCATGATCGCCTCGGGCGAGATTTCGGCACCCGTGAACAGCTTGATCTTGCCCGACCGGACGTTCGTGGCACCGACATGGAACACCGGTCCCACGTCGGAACAGATACGGTCGAACGACAGGTGGCTTATGATGCGGCGCAATGCGTCGGGCGCGGTATCGGGCAAGGCATAGGGCGACACGGCGCGGCCGAACGCATCCATCATCTGATAGCCGGGCGACATCTCGATCGCATGGCTGATCGCAAGCGGGGAGGTGACGGCGAACCACGGGGTGATCCAAACATCCGTCACGGCCCCGACCTGCGACCACACCATTTCCAGCCGTTCGCGTGCCAGGGCCCGCGACCCGGTCGCAAGGCCGCATTTGACGGCAGCCCCGTTCAGCGCCCCGGCCGAGGTGCCGCTGATGGCGGCGATCTCGATCCGTTCATCCGCCAGCAACTCGTCCAGCGCACCCCAGGTAAAGGCCCCGTGGGCGCCGCCACCCTGCAGTGCAAGATTGATGCGATGCATCTCAGCCATTGTTCCACCTCGCCAGCAGGTCGGTCACGGCGATGCCGTCGATGGTCATCCCGTCGAGACGGGCATCCGTGATCGTCACACCGGACAGGTCGACATCGGACAGGGTGGCATCGGCCAGATTGACATTGCGAAACACCGCCCGCGCAAGGCGGACGTCTTCGAAGACGGCTGCCTCGGCCCGGACATCGCGCACCGTGGCACGTGTCAGCACGCTGGCCTCGAGAACGGCGTCCCGCAGGGAGGCGCGCGTCAGATGCGCGCCATCCATGAAGGCGTCCTCGATCTCGACCGCCGCGGCGGGCGGGCCGCTTTCGTCGTCGCCGAACAGATCGGTCACAGCGCGGTCCAGCCGCCATCGACGCTGATGGTGGTTCCCGTGATCTGGGCCGCATGGTCGGAACACAGGAACAGCGCGGTGCCGCCCAATTGATCGGTGGTCGCGAATTCCTTCGAGGGCTGGCGGTCCAGCAGGACCTCCTTGATCGCTGTCTCCCGATCCATGCCGTATTTCTTCATCGTGTCGGGGATCTGGCTGTCGACCAGCGGGGTCAGGACGTACCCGGGGCAGATCGCGTTTGCGGTAATGGGCTCCTGCGCGGTTTCAAGGGCGACGACCTTGGTCATGCCGACGACGCCGTGCTTGGCCGTCACATAGGCGGACTTGTAGGGCGACGCGGTCAGGCCATGGGCCGACGCGATGTTGATGACGCGACCCCAGCCCGCCTTGCGCATCATCGGCAGGGCGACGGCCGTGGTATGAAAGGCCGACGTCATGTTGATCGCAATGATCGCATCCCATTTGTCAGCCGGGAATTCGTCGATACCGGCGACATGCTGGATCCCTGCGTTGTTCACAAGGATATCGCAGGTGCCCGCATCCTCGATCAGGCGGCGCGCTTCCTCTCCCTTGGACAGGTCGGCACCGATGTAACGGACCTTGACCCCGTAGTCGCCCGACAGCTTTTCGGCGAGGGCATGGTCTTCGTCCCGGTCGGTATAGGAATTCAGGACAACGTTCAGACCGGCGCGTGCGAAACTATGCGCCACACCCAGGCCGATGCCCGAGTTGGAGCCTGTGATCACGGCGGTCTTGCCGGCGAGGGGGGATGTGTCGGTCATTGCGTTCTCCGAATGCAGCGTCATGTCGGTTATAGATGCTGCACCTGCAAAGGGAACAGGTCGTCAGGCGCGGGGGGCCGCGCGCAGGCCGTCGCGCCGTCATCGACGACGGGCGTGCGGCTGCATCCGGCCCGGCGCAATACGATGGTCCGCCGTTCTGACGGGGGCGTTCGGGCCGGGCGTCGAGACGAAAAAAAACGCCCGCACAAGGCGGGCGCTAAGTCATTGAGGCAGGTTTCATACAGGCAAGAAACCTATCGAGCAGTGGGTTATTTATAGACGTTTACGTCCGATACGCAAAGAGAAAGTTTGGCACCGGGATTCCGCGTAGGTAAGGTTTGTTTCAATCTTACATGGGCCTGAGGGATTGTCTTGGATATGACGCTGCTCCGTTTCGACGCTTTGCAAAACCATCGGGGGCTGTTCCGACGCCTGAGGGTCGCCTTGACCATCGGCGCCATCGCATTGATTCCCTCGGTCGCGGGGGCCGACGGGCACGGCATATCACTGTATGGCGAACCTGCGCTGCCTGCGGACTATGCAAATCTGCCGTTCGTTAACCCGGACGCCCCCAAGGGCGGCACCTTCGCGGATGGCCAGGTCGGCAGCTTCGACAGCCTGAATCCCCATATTTTACAAGGGCGTGTGCCATGGCAGCTTCGGTTCCTTGCCTACGAGTCGCTGATGGGGCGCAGCTATGGAGAGCCGTTCACCCTCTATGGTGTTCTGGCCCAGTCCGTTTCCGTCAACGAGGCGCAGACCGAGGTCACCTATACGCTCCATCCTGATGCGGCCTTCTCGGACGGGACGCCGGTCACTCCGGAAGACGTCATCTGGTCGTTCAACATCCTTGGGCAAGAAGGCGCTCATGGCCGCTACCGGACCGCATTCTCCAAGGTGACGGAGCTGGTTCAGGTCGGAGACGACGCCGTTCGTTTCACCATCGATGCCCCCGATCGCGAGCTTTTGATGATCCTCGGCATGCGTCCGGTCATGAAAAAGGCGCAGTGGGCAGAGGATGAGTCGGCGTTTTTCCGGTCAGGACTGGAGGTGATTCCCATCACCTCCGCCCCCTATGTGATCACGGATGTGGACGCCGGGCGGTTCGTGGAACTGACGCGCAATCCGGACTACTGGGGCGCGGACCTGCCATTCCGGCGTGGCACCAACAACGTCGATGTCATCCGGATGGAATTCTTCGGGGACGCGACGGCCCACTTCGAGGCGTTCAAGGCGGGCGAATTGTCGACGATGCGCGAGACGAATGCAGCATCCTGGGCGCGGGACTACGATTTCCCGGCGGTGCAGTCCGGCGAGGTCGTCCTGTCCGAGGTGCCGCATCAGCGCCCCACGGGAATGACCGGCCTCGTGATGAATACCCGTCGCGCCCCGTTCGACGACTGGCGCGTTCGCGAGGCTCTCATCCAGGCGTTCAACTTTGAATACATCGACGGCGTCATCAACGGCGGCGGGCAGCCCCGGATCACGTCCTATTTTGCAAATTCGCCGCTGGGCATGCAGCCGGGCGCGGCATCGGGCAAGGTGGCCGACCTTCTCGCGCCTTTCGCAACAGACCTGCTGCCCGGCGCAATCGAAGGATACGCCTTTCCGCGGACGAACGGACGCGCGGCGAACCGTGGCGGGATCCGCACCGCAACCGATCTTCTGGCCGACGCCGGGTATACCGTTGAAGGCGGTGTCCTGACCGGACCGGAGGGGCCGGTGACCTTCGAAATCCTGCTTCAGAACGGATCATCCGAGGTCAGCAGCATCGTCGACATCTATGTCGAGGCGCTCAAGCGACTGGGCATCGAGGTCAGCATCGCCAGCATTGACGACGCGCAGTTCAAGGAACGCCAGACGGCCTATGATTTCGACATGATCTGGTATCGCTGGGGCCTGTCGCTGTCGCCGGGCAACGAACAGCTCGCCTACTGGGGCCCCGATGGCGTGACGACCCCGGGAACCCGCAACATCATGGGGGCGGACAACCCGGCGATCCCCGCGATGATCGATGCGATGCTGACGGCGCCGACACAGGATGACTACGTCGCGGCCGTTCGTGCGCTGGACAGGGTGCTGACGTCGGGGCGCTATGCCATCCCGATCTGGCACAACCCCGTCAGCTGGCTGGCCCATGACGCCCGACTGACCTATGCCGCCGACCGGTTGCCGATCTATGGCGACTGGATCGGGTTCCAGCCTGACATCTGGTGGTTCGAGGAGTGACCCGTTCGGGTGGCGATCAGGTCCAATGGGGCAGGTCGCCACCGGGCAGGGCCGCGCGCGCCGCGAGGAACACCTCATGACTGAGGTTCTGATCTTCGCAGACGCCCTGCACCCAGTCGTCCGACATCATGAGAAAGTCCATGACCGCGGCAAGAAACGCCGGATCGCCCGCGGCTGCGGTGATCTGATCCCTGTCCGCGCCCGTGGCGGATTGGAAGGTATCGAGAAGATCGTTCAAAACGAGCCAATTCAGACCCTTGAGTGCCACGACTTCGGCGTTATCAGTCAGCATCTTAGCGCCATCCCCGCGAGGAAACCTTTTGTTAACCTTCCCATGACCATAACGTATCTGACCGGAGTGTTAAGTACGCCCGCGGCTTCACAGTACCCAAAGAGAGACATGCCATGACCGGGCGTATCCTGATCGTCGACGACGTCGCCACGAACCGGATCGTGATGAAGGTCAAGCTGACCGCCGCGAAATACGACGTGATTCCCGCCGCTTCGGGTCAGGAAGCATTGACGTTGGCGCAGGCTGGCAACATCGACATCATCATCATGGACATGATGATGCCTGGACTAACCGGGGCACAGACATGCGAACGTCTGCGCGCCGATCCGGTCACCGCCTCGATTCCGGTCATCCTCGTGACGGCCAGCGACGATTCCGAAGCGCGGATGGAGGGGCTTTCGGCCGGGGCCGATGATTTTCTGGCAAAGCCCGTCGACGAGATCGCGCTCTTGGCGCGGGTCCGGAGCTTGCTGCGCACGCGCGACGAGGAGCGGACCTACGAAGAACAGGGCAGTGCCCTGATGGGCATGGAGATGGGTTTCGGGGAAGCGGGGCAGCAACCCCTGAGCCCGCGTCAGCAACCGGTCGACGGACAGATCGCCCTGATTGCAGGGGGCGACGCCGCCTGGCTGCTTCGGCAACGCGACCGCTTGCGCCCGCTGTTTCGCGAAAAGGTTTCGATCATCGGTCGCGATCTTGCGCTTGCGCTGGACCGCTCGACCACGCCCGACCTGTTCCTGATCGAGGCGGACCTCGGCACGAAAAACGCTGGCCTGCGCCTTTTGTCCGAACTCAAGTCCCGGAATGCCACCCGTCACGCGGCCTTCATCGTCATCCTGCCCGCAGGTGACAGCGAACGCGCGGCAACGGCCCTCGACCTCGGCGCGTCCGACGTCGCCTATCAGCCATTCCCCGTGGACGAGATCGCGATGCGCATCCGCACCCAGCTTGCGCGCAAGACCCGCGCCGACCGAATGCGGGATACGTTGGAAACCGGGCTTCGCCTCGCGGTGATCGATCCGCTGACAGGGTTGCACAACCGCCGCTATGGTCTGCACCACCTTGATCGGGTGGCGACGCGGTGCCGGGCGCAGGGGATCCGCGCGGGCGTGATCCTGATGGATCTCGACCATTTCAAATCCGTCAATGATACCCACGGGCATCTGGTCGGGGATGAGGTGCTGTCCAAGGCCGCGCAGGTCCTCAAGGAAAACGTGCGCGGTGAGGATCTGATCTGTCGTATCGGCGGTGAGGAGTTCCTTGCCGTGCTGCCCGACTCCGGCCTGTCAGAGGTGCGCATCGTGGCCGAACGTCTGCGCCGGGCGGTCGAAAACCTCGAAATACGCCTCGGGAACGGCAGCCTGTTGAACGTCACGATGTCCCTCGGCGTCGCGATGTTGGAAGACCGCGAAGATGCGCCGACCCATGCGCTGGCAATCGTGGACCGGGCGCTCTACGCGGCCAAGGATGCGGGTCGGAACCGGGTCGAATTGGCCGCGCAGGTCTGATCCGCACCGCGACGCCTCAACGCCGCCGCCGCATCGTGTCTTCCAGCGCGGCAACGAAAGCTGCGCGTTCGGCGGGTGTCAGGCTCTCGACCACATCGACCAGACCGTCGATACCCCGTGTCGCCAGATCCGACTGAACCGCGTGCTGATTTCGCATGGCCGCGCGCAGGGCCTCCGCATCGAACGGGTCTGCCCGCAGGGCCGCCACCACCGCGCGGCGGCTTTCCCCGATCCGGGCGCGACCGCTTCGCAGTTCGGGATCGGCGCGCAGACGTTCCCGCAATGCATCGCGTCGCGGTGCATCAAGGGCGCGGCTGAAGGCCTGCAGTTCAGGGGGGCCACCCGAGGCGCCGGGCCGCGACCCGGAACGCCGACCGTCAGGCGCAAAGGCCAGCGCGCTGACCACGGCGACCACGATGAGGACATTGAGCGCCAGTGACAGCACGAGCGCGATCTGCATGCGGCGGTCTCGTGTCATAGCCATTCCTCCCAACTTGTTCCGTAGACATCATCCAGCAGGCCATCGGATGCCACCTCTTCGGTGGCCTGCGACAGGCCGGGCACGGATTGCAACACCAGCGCGGGCTGCGCGATGCCAAGCCAGACACCGCAGACCGCTGCAAGCGGAACACCAAGGGCACCGCCCCAGAGTCCGACGCCCAGCGTCCGCCACCACGCCTGCGGGGCAGGGGGAACGGGCGCATCCGCAATAAGGCGGGCGCGCAGGTCATCGCCCAGCGGTACGGTGTCATCCGCCATCTCGGCCAGCCAGGTTTCGATCTTGTGTTCGTCAACCATCACGCGCGCCCCTTTCATCCTCGGTTTTCAACCCATTCAACAGGGTGGCGAGACGACGCTTGCCGCGTGCCACCAGACTTTCGACGGCTTCCACGCCGGTGCCCATCATCGCGGCGATATCCGGGTTGGAATAGCCTTCGATGTGCCGCAATACGACGGCCTGCCGTTGCCGGTCCGGCAGGGCATCCAGCGCTGCGCCCAGAGCCGCCTGCCGGTCCTCGGCAATCATTCTCGCTTCGACACCCGGCGTCTCGTCCGCAATGTCCACGCTATCGTCCAGCGGTGCCGACCGCGCCGCGCGCCGCTTCCGGTCTATCGCAAGATTGGCGGCGACCCGGCCCAGCCATGTCGACATCTGCGCCGTGCCACCTGCATCCCATTCGGCCGCCTTGCGCCACAAGCGCAGGAAGGTCTCCTGCATGATGTCCTCGGCTTCGGCCCGGTTGCCCCCGGTCAGCCGCAAGCAGAACGCCAGCAGCTTCGGGCCCAATCGATCGATCAGGTCACGGGCGGCGGCCTGATCGCCCGACGCGGCACGCGTCAGAAGCTCGGCTTCCAGCAGGTTGGATGACGGATTGCGGTCTGTCACGGGCGGATCATGTACCTTTGTGATGCGGGTGGCGCCGGACGCCACCCGCGGTTGTCATCGGATTAGCGGCGGCCGCGGCCCTGGCCCATTTCGGCCCATTCCTCGGCGCTCAGGCTGCCGTTGCTGTCGGCATCGGCCCGCTCGAACATACGCTCCATGCCGCCACGACCGCCACCGCGGCGCCCGTGTCCGTCACGCTTGCCGTCGCCGTCGCCGCCTTCGCGGGCTTCACCGCGCGCCTGCAACTCATCCTGGGTGATCAGGCCGTCGTCGTTCGCATCCATGCGGTCGAAACGGCGCTCGGCCCGGTCATCGGCCCGGCCCTGTGCCGCGGCTGCGATCTCTTCGGGGCTCAGCCCACCGTCGCCGTTGGTGTCAGCGGCCGCGAAACGCTCGGCGGCGCGTGCCTCGGCATGGGCACGGATCTCTTCGATCGTCACGCCACCGTCGCCGTTTGCATCGATCTCTTCGAATGCAGGCCGCTCACCGCCCTTGCCACCCGGGCCACGGGCCTCGGCAATCGTGGACAGGGACAGCGCAGCGGCACCAGCCATCAGGGACAGGGACAAGGTCTTGAGGGAGGGGAAGGTCATTTGGTCGTCTCCGTTTGTCTGACGCGCCGCCCTTTGCGGCCCGTTCCCCCCTTCCACGGGGCAGCAGATCGTTTCCGTCGCGCTTTGTTTGAAAAACATGCAGGCAACAAATTCGCGCCGCGCCATCCTGTCATCTAGCGGTTTGCGCGTGCGGGGCATAGGAGGGACGCGGAAGGATACAGCATGCGTGATCTTACCCAAACCGACGATACCCCCGATGCAGAGCAGCAGGCGATCCCGGATCTGTCCGAGGCCGACCCGGCGCGCCCCATGGGGCCCGCCATGTTGCGCGGATGGCGCCGACGGTGCCCGAACTGCGGATCCGGCCCCCTGATGGAGGGCTATCTGAAGGTGCGCCATTCCTGCCCGGTTTGCGATCAGGCCTTGCATCATCACCGCGCCGACGATGGTCCGCCATATCTGACCCTGCTGATCGTCGGTCATATCATTGGCCCCGCGATGCTGTGGTTCTTCATCCGTTTCGAACCGGATCCTTTCACCTTCATGGCAATCTTCATGGTGGCGTCCGTGGCTTTGTCGTTGTGGTTCCTGCCGCGTCTGAAGGGGATGATCGTCGGTGTGCAGTGGGCCGCGCGGATGCACGGGTTCGGGCGGGAATGACGCCCGCGGCCGGACTTGCGCCGGGCGGGGCGGTCGACAAGACGCTTCTGCGGGATGCGGCGACTGTCGTCCTGCTGCGAGATGACAGCCCCGAAGGGCCCCGCGTCCTGATGGGGCAAAGGGGGGCATCCGCCGCCTTCATGCCGTCCAAGTTCGTCTTTCCCGGCGGGGCCGTCGACGACGGCGATGGTGCAACGCGATTTGCGCGGCCCCTGCGTGCGTCGGTCCGGGCGGAGCTGGCAAACCGCAGCCCGCGTCCGCCCGAGGCAATCGCAGCAGCCGCCCTGCGCGAGCTGGCCGAGGAAACGGGCCAGATCATCGCACGGCCATCTGCGTCGTCGCCGTCATGGCCCGGTTTCGAAGGTCTGGCGCCGGACGCCGATCCCTTGCGCTTCATTTTTCGCGCAATCACGCCGCCCGGTCGCCCGCGTCGGTTCGATGCGCGGTTCCTGATGGCCGATGCGACGGCTGTCCTGACCGATCCGGACGATTTCTCGAAGGCGGAGGATGAGCTGAGCCATCTTCAATGGGTGCCCCTGTCGCGTGCCCGCGCCCTGGACATGCCCTTCATAACGGAGGTCGTGCTGGCCGAGATCGCGGCAATCACCGACGGGACGGATGCGCCGGGGGTGCCGTTTTTCGACAACTCCGGCGAGGCATCGGTGTTCCTGCGCCTTTGAGGGCGCCTTCAGACACTGGTCAGAACAAGGCCCGCAACGCTGACGCTGACGAGGATGATGCCCATGACTTCGCGGCGTGTCTGCCGTTCGCCCAGAAGGGTCAGAGAGATCAGCATGGACAGGATCAGCTCGACCTGGCCGACGGCGTTCACGTAGGCCGCCGTCTGTAGGGTATAGGCCGTGAACCAACCCAATGAGCCAAGCATCGACGTCAGGCCCACGAGGGCCGTGGCCCGCCACCGCATAAACACGGCGATCAACCCGTCGCGATCGCGCCATGCCAGCCAAGCAGCCAGCAAGGCGGTCTGAAACAGGGTCACGAAACACAATGTCATGGCTGCGCGTGCCAAGGCGACGTCCGTGGCAATTGCAAGCGACGCCCCGCGATAGCCAACCGCCGAGATGGAGAAGAACGCGCCGGCGCCGAGGCCGAGCAGCGACGCGACATTGAACGGATTGCCCCGCCAGCCCCCGTTGTCCGGCATCGACAACATCAGAACGCCGGCAAAACCCACGGCCATGGCCACCAGTGCAGACAAGGTGACCGTTTCCCCAAGCAACAGGAACCCCGTCAGGACCGTCAGAAGAACGGCCGTTTTCGACAGGGCCATGCCGACCGCAAAGTTGCGCCGCGCGAACAGGGCCACAAGACAGATCGTCGCAAGGATCTGCGCGATACCGCCCACTACGGCGAAAGGGATGAAGGATGCGTCGACGGAGGGGACGGGCTGATCCGACGACACGGCCCAAAGGCCCAGGCCGAACGCGATCGGAACGGGGGCATAGACGAACCGCGCGAAGGTCGCGGCAGTCGGGCTGAGCCCCGAGACCGCGAGGCGCTTCTGGAGGTAGAACCGGATCGCCTGCGTGCTGGCGGCAAAGAGTGTCGCGAAAATCCAAAGTGGCATGGCGCTGCCTGACACGCGGCGGCGACCGGCACCATAGAGGATAGCGGCCCGCGACTGTTTTCAGTCAGCGCATCAATGCGCCTCATGCCTGGTCATTGTCGCCGAAGTGCATGATGGGGTTGGCAATGGCGCCTTAATCCTGCCTTATTCAGGTGCCAATTTGACCGTATTCTCGACGAGGTTCTGCCCATGTTCACAAGACACCGCCAGCTTGCCGCGCCCCGAAACAGGGTCGGCGCAGTTTCGGCGTGGGTCGGTGCGCGGGTCAGGGCGGCCGATCGGCAGGTGCGCGATGCCAGTCGTCTGGAGGCCGTGAGCATGGCTCTCGGTCTTGCATGCATGGCCCTGGCGCTGGGGGTCACGGTCGCGCAGGCGACATTGTCGCCCGTCATCATGACCGAGGAGGCCCTGCGCCGAGCCGTCGTTCATGCCAGCTTCGATGATGCGCTATGTCCGGCGGGATGGGCCGCCGATCACGCTGGCCTTCTGGGGATGACCGAGGCTGAAGTCTCTGCCTGGTACCTGCGGGAAAGCTTCGAGCTTTCGGACAGGGAGGTCATTACCTCGGTCGGGTTCTATCTGGCGAATGCCACCGATTTCCGTCAGATCGAGGGGCCGGCGTTGACGCGGAACCAGATCCTGCTGTGCATTGCCGAAAGCCGTCGCCTGACCCAACCCCTGAACGACCTGCTGCCGCCGCATCTGCGCCTCAACGAGGCGTGAACCGCGGACTCCCCGGCAGGGTAACCTCCAGCAATTCGAGATCCGGCGACGCGTCGGCATAGGTCGCAGGCGTGTCTGGCGGCAGCACGAAGGCATCCGACGGGTTCAGGTCATGCCGCCCGTCCGGCACCTCGAGCGTCATTGTCCCGGCCATCACGAAGGTGAAGTGGATGTCCGCGTCATGCGCGAACGGGGCAGTCGGCCCATCCACGCGCAGCACCCGCACACCGGCCACATCGCCGGTGTTTTCTGCAATCGACGTATCCCGCGACTGAAAGCCAGCCTGCCGTGCGGGCGCCCAGACGGCATCTTCGGCGCGGTGATGGACGAACCGCTGGCTTTGAAACCGCCGGTCGGGATCGACGCGGTCATTCGGCAACTGCATGTCGTGGTCTATGGTCGTGACATGAACGGCGGGCACGCCGATCTCGATCACTTCGATGTTGTCAGACGCGAAGAGCACGCGATGCCGGATTTCCGGCGGCTGGATGACGCAGCACCCGGCCTCCAACCGGAATGGCGGACCCTGATCTTCGTAGACCAGATCGACCCAGCCCTTGTAGCAGAAGATCAGCTGAAACCCGACGGTATGATAGTGGACCATGTCCGGAACGGGCCCGCCGTCCGGGATGCGGATGTGTGATGCGATGATCGCCCCGCCCAGCCGGTCAGGCACAAGGTCGCGGTAGTGCATGCCCGCCCGCCCGATTACCCAGGACGCCCCATCCGACAGGCGGCGCAGGCCGAAACCTGTCTGGATCTCCGGCATCGCATAATCCGGAACGGCCGGGCCGATAAGGATGCGGGAACCTGCGGGGGATGTCGCCGCCTCGCCCGCCGTCATGCGCAGGGTCGCCGGCGTGGTGGCCGTCCGGTCCAGTCGCAGGTTCATTCCGTGCCCGGACAGACGGGCCACCTCGGGGTCATCCGCGGGCCAGATCGCATCAAGGCGAAATCCGCGTTTCGTCCAGAACCCCAGTTCGGCGCCAAAGTCCGGCGCGGGAAGGACGATTTCCGCCGTCGTATTGCTGTTGTCGGTCATGGTCATAGCATCATCATGGGCAGGCGCCCGGGTCAAACGATCGCTGGTTGTCGCAGATGGTTTAATGTTAAACGGTCCCGAAACAGGCCCGGGGGAGAATTCGGATGAGCGATCGCAAGGATGAGCAGCAGGCGGCATTGCGAGAGCAAGCCTTGGATTATCACCGCTATCCCCGCCCCGGAAAGCTCGAGATCCGCGCGACGAAACCCTTGGCAAACGGGCGCGATCTGGCGCGAGCCTATTCGCCCGGCGTGGCCGAGGCATCGACCGCGATCCGCGACGACCCGGATACCGCCTCCCTCTACACGGCGCGCGGGAACCTTGTGGCGGTCGTCACGAACGGCAGCGCGGTGCTCGGCCTCGGAAACATCGGTGCCCTCGCCTCCAAGCCGGTGATGGAGGGGAAGGCCGTCCTGTTCAAGAAATTCGCCAATATCGACTGTTTCGACATCGAACTGGACGAATCCGACCCCGAAAAGCTGGCCGATATCGTTTGCGCGCTGGAGCCTACGTTCGGTGCGATCAACCTCGAAGACATCAAGGCGCCGGACTGCTTCACGGTAGAGCGTATCTGCCGCGAGCGCATGAACATTCCGGTCTTTCACGATGATCAGCACGGCACCGCCATCGTCGTCGGCGCCGCCGCCCTCAACGCCCTGCGCCTGACGGGGCGCAAATGGGAAGAAATCAAGGTCGTCTCGACCGGCGGCGGGGCGGCGGGCATCGCCTGTCTGAACATGTTGCTGGCATTGGGCGTGAAGCGCGAGAATGTCTGGCTGTGCGATCTGCATGGTCTGGTGCACGAAGGACGCGAAGCGGACATGACGCCCCAAAAGGCCGCATTCGCACAGCCGGGCGGCGCGCGCGGTCTGGCGCAGGTGATCGAGGGCGCGGACCTGTTTCTCGGCCTTTCGGGGCCGGGCGTCCTGAAGCCCGAGATGGTCGAGAAAATGGCCCCGAAGCCGATCATCTTCGCTTTGGCCAACCCGAACCCGGAAATACCCTTCGACGTTGCCCGCGCCGCCGCGCCCGATGCGATCATCGCCACGGGGCGCAGCGACCATCCCAATCAGGTCAACAATGTCCTGTGCTTTCCCTTCATCTTTCGTGGTGCCCTCGATGTCGGCGCGACTGAGATCAACGAGGCGATGAAGATCGGGTGCGTCGAAGGGATCGCGGCGCTGGCCCGTGCCACGACCTCCGCCGAGGCGGCAGCCGCCTATCAGGAGGAGCAGCTGACCTTCGGCGCGGACTACCTGATCCCCAAACCCTTCGATCCACGTCTCATGGGTGTCGTCGCAAGCGCGGTGGCCAAGGCCGCGATGGAATCCGGCGTTGCGCGCCGCCCGATCGAGGATCTGTCGGCCTACAAGGCGGGGCTGGACGCGTCGGTCTTCAAATCCTCGATGCTGATGCGTCCGGTCTTCGCCGCCGCCGCAAACGCCGAACGCCGGATTGTCTTTGCCGAAGGCGAGGACGAACGCGTCCTGCGCGCGGCCCAGGCCATCATGGAGGAGACGACGGACATTCCGATCCTGATCGGGCGTCCGGACGTCATCACGACCCGCGCATCCCGCGCCGGCCTGACCATCGAACCCGGGCGCAATGTCCAGATCGTCAACCCCGAGAGCGACCCGCGCTATCGCGACTATTGGGAAACCTATCACGGCCTGATGGCGCGTCGGGGCATGGCCCCGGACCTTGCCCGCGCGGTGATGCGCACCAACACCACGGCCATCGGCGCCGTCATGGTTCAGCGGGGCGAAGCCGACAGCCTGATCTGCGGCACCTTCGGCCAGTTTCTCTGGCACCTTCGTTATGTCACGGAGGTTCTGGGGCAGGGCGATCTGCACCCCGTCGGGGCGATGTCGCTGATCATTCAGGAAGGCGGTCCGCTGTTCATCGCGGACACCCATGTCCATGCGCAGCCATCCCCCGAACAGATCACGGAAACGGTCACATCCTGTGCGCGCCACGTCCGCCGGTTCGGCCTCGAACCCAAGGTTGCCCTGTGTTCGGCATCGCAGTTCGGCAACCTCGATTCCGAATCCGGTCGCACGATGCGCGCCGCCCTTGCACAGCTCGACACGATGTCTCTCGATTTTCAGTATGAAGGCGAGATGAATGTGGACGCGGCCCTCGACGCGGATCTGCGCGCACGGTTCCTGCCACAATCGAGGATGGATGGGCCGGCCAACGTGCTTGTCTTCGCATCGACCGATGCGGCGGGTGCGACCCGGAACATCCTGAAGGCGCGGGCAGGCGGGCTGGAGGTTGGTCCGCTGCTGATGGGCATGGGGAACAAGGCCCACATCGTAACGCCATCAATCACTGCGCGCGGGCTTTTGAACGTTGCGGCCTTGGCTGGCACGCCGGTTGCCCATTACGGGTAAGGCGTTTCGGCTGCTGCGGCGCCGGGAGCTCTGCACCCCGGACCACCTTGGTATTTCCGGCCAGAGGGAGGGGGGTGCGTTCCTGATCGCTCCCCCAGCGACGCTCAGGCCTTCTTGACTTCGGACGACAGTTTCAACACGCCGTCGCCGTCCTCCTGCTCGATATAGAGGGCAGGGTCGTCCGAGGAGCCGTCACGCGTGACTTCGGACCCCTGCAGTTTGCGCGTGATCTTCTGTTCGTATGTCTTCTGGACGGTGCCTTCGGCCGTGCCGTTGCCCCAGTCCCATTTTACCTTGTCGCCTTCGCTGTAGCTGGCCATCGGCCCCTCCTGTAAAGTGTTCGACGGGACAACGGGCAAGTAGCGTTCGGGGTTCCGGGTGTCACCGCAGGCCGCGTGCGCGCATCTCCCGCCGGAAGATCGTGCGCAGGTGGACAGCATCCGGCCCATCGACAAGGCGCATGGTCCGCAGGTGGCCATAAATGCGTGCAAGTTCCGTATCCTGACTGACCCCCATGGCGCCGTGCATCATCATTGCCTCGTCGCAGACGGCAAGGGCGGCGCGCGGGGCGGCGATCTTTACCTGGCTGATCAGGGGCGCGGCAATCTTGAGGTCGTCTCCGGTCCTGTGCGCCTCGTCCATCTGCCACGCGGCCCGCAGGCAGAGAAGGCGCGCGGCGTCTATGGCGATCCGTGCCTCGGCGATCCGTTCGGGATTGGCGCCGAGGCTGTTCAGGTCGGACCCGAAGGCCTGGCGTGCCGCGCCCCGATCCAGCATCAGGGTCAGGCATTTCTCGGCAAGGCCCACGGCACGCATGCAGTGATGGATCCGCCCGGGTCCAAGACGGCCCTGTGCAATCTCGAAACCGCGACCGGGCCCGAGGAGCATGGCATCGCGCGGCACCCGCACGTTGTCGTAGCGGATGTGCATGTGGCCATGGGGCGCGTCGTCTTCACCCAGAACCTGCATCGGGCGCACGATGGTGATCCCGGCCGTATCCGCGGGAACGACGACCATCGAATGCTGACCGTGGCGCGGGGCGTCCGGGTCCGTCCGGCACAGGACGATATGCACGGCGCAGCGCGGATCGCCGGCGCCCGTGATCCACCATTTTTCCCCATTCAGGACCCAATCCGCGCCATCGGCCACACAGGTCATGGCGATGTTCGATGCATCGGACGAGGCGACCGCCGGTTCGGTCATCGCATACGCCGACCTTATCGTCCCCTCCATCAACGGGTCGAGCCAGCGTGTCTTCATGTCGGGCGTGCCGTGGCGGGCCAGCACCTCCATGTTGCCTGTATCGGGTGCATTGCAGTTGAAGACTTCGGGGGCGAGCCAGCTTTGGCCCATTTCCTCAGCGATCCACGCATAATCAACGGTCGTGATGCCCGGGCCGCCGGGCAAATGAGTACGCCAGAGGTTCCAGAGCCCTCTGTCGCGGGCCGCCGCCTTCAGGGTTTCGAGGATCTGCGTCTGGCGGGCCGTATACTGCCACCGATCGCCGTTCCGGCCCGTCTCGGCGTGGAATTCGGCATCCAGAGGGGCGATGTCCTCTGCGATCATGGTACGGACCGCATCGCGCAGAATGCGTCCCGTTTCGCTCAACCTCAGATCCATGAATGTCCCCCCCCTGTCGCTGCACTCTTGCCAGCGGGGGGCAAGCGCGCAACCCTGCGGAGATGAATGATCTGCCCCCAGACCTGTTTTCCTGGCTGTCGGACCGGCTGCCGGGCAAGCCTGCGATCACCGGCGCGCGCCGCTTCGGCACAGGGCAGTCGAACCCGACATGGTGCCTGACGACCGGACAGGGCGCACTGGTGCTTCGGGCCAAACCCGCCGGTGACCTTTTGCCTAAGGCCCATGATGTCGCGCGCGAATTCAGGGTGATGCAGGCGCTGGAACAGACGGCCGTGCCCGTGCCGCGCATGTATCTGCTTGCCCGGGGCGCGAACCCGTTGGGCCGTGACTTCTACGTCATGGAGCATCTGGACGGACGCATCTTCTGGGATCCGGCCTTGCCGGAGGCGCCGGACCCGGCCCCGTTCTATGCCGCGATGGCCGAGGTTCTTGCATCGCTGCACGAGGTTGATCCCGCCGCGGTGGGCCTTGGCGACTACGGCAGATCCGAAGGGTTCTATGCGCGTCAGGTGGCGCTGTGGTCGCGTCAGTATGCGTCCGCCGTGTCGACGCCCGATCCGCGCATGGAGGACCTGGGCCAGTGGCTGGCAGAACAGCAGATCCCGGATGCGCCCGCGACCGTGTCACACGGAGATTTCCGTCTGGACAACATGATCTTCCACCCCGAGGAGCCGCGGGTGATCGGCCTTCTGGATTGGGAGTTGAGCACGCTTGGCCATCCCATGGCCGACCTCGCCTATCAGGTCATGCAATGGCACCTGCCGTGGGACGGTCCGCTGCGGGGCCTTGGCGGGGTCGACCGCGCCGCCCTGAACCTGCCGTCGGATGCGGACTACGTGGCGCGGTATCTGGCGCATCGCAACATGTCGCAGGCAACGGATCTGCGTGTCTGGCTGGTTCTTGCCGCCTATCGGTTTGCCGCGATCCTCGCCGGTGTGGGCGCGCGGGCAGCGGCGGGCAACGCGTCGAACCCGGTGCAGGGGCGCGCCTATGGTGCTTTGGTTCCCCGGGTCATCGAGCTGGCATTCGCAATCAGAGGGTAAGTCGCGGCTGACCGGTCAGATGCGCGAGGCGGGCGAATACATCCACGCCCATCTGCGCCATCAGCCCCAGCGTATCGTTCGGCAGCCAATTTTCCGCGATCAGCATGTCATCGTCGAACCGATAGAAATCCATCACGCGGAACCGCAGGTCGCGTCCCGTGGCCGGAATGCCCATGTAATCGGCCCCGAGATGCGTCACAGCGACATCCCCGCCCGTCACGGCAAACGGGCCGTCTGCGACACGTATGAAATGGCCCGCCCCCTGAGCCACGGGAAAGGCCCGGCGGTAGGGTATCTGATGATGCGCACGGAAGCCCGCAACGCCGCGACAGGCGCCTATGTTGCCCGCTGCCCAATACATGAAGTCCGGGTGCCAATGGTCCATCGATATGCTGGTAATGTCGCGCCCATCGAAGCTGTTCAGCCCTTCGTGCATCTTCAGCACGCGTTCCAGCGTGCCTTGATCCTCCGATGCGGTCAGACGCACGCCCGCGCCCCCGCGCGGAGCAGGCCATAGGCCGGGCGCACCCAGCGGCTGTGCCATCGGCCAGCAGCCTGCCTGCCGCATCAGCCCGGCCAGATCCCACAGCATCCACGAAGCCGACAGTTTGTCGTCGCGGAAATGATGCGCCTCGCCATAGGTCAGCTGCACGACGCCCTGGGTCGGGGGGATGCCTGCGAAAGGCTCTCGAAAGGTGCCGACATAGCTGCCGCAGCAGGCCACCATCCGGTCGGGGCGCGGTCCGGTCCAACGCGCGTCAGGGTGGTTCTCTCCGGCAAGAAAGATATCGTCGCGACGCTCCAGGTCCGGCATGGCGCGCAGAAGCTGCGACCAGGGCAATGCGACATCCGCGTTGCTGATCCGACCGAAGGGATAGGCGACATCGGCAACCGCGTTCGAGGCGAGCAGATCCAGATCGCCCCGTGCCAACCGTGCCAATGCGCTGTGCATCCAGCGCCGATCAGCATCCGAAATGGCAGGCATGACGACTCTCCTTGCATACGAATGCAAAACGCTTGCCGCAGCGACCGCCCCCTGTCTAGGGTGAAGGCAATGACAGGGGGACGCCATGGCCGACATTCAGCTCAGGAAGGTAACGAAGCGCTGGGGCGACTTCGTTGGCGTTCAGGAATTCGATCTCGATATCGCGGATCGCGAGTTTCTCGTGCTGCTCGGGCCATCCGGCTGTGGCAAGACGACGACGATGCGCATGATTGCCGGGTTGGAGGATCCGACCTCGGGCGACATCCTGATCGGGGGCAACCGGGTCAACGACCTGGACCCGAAGGACCGCGATGTCGCCATGGTATTCCAGTCATACGGCCTCTACCCGAACATGAACGTCTGGGAGAATATTCGCTTTCCGCTGAAGGTGCGCGGTGTTCCCGAGGCGGAGCACGAGGAGCGTGTCCGGCGCGCCTCGGCCATGGTCGAACTGGATGAATTCCTGCACCGCAAACCCGCCGCCCTGTCGGGCGGGCAGCGACAGCGCGTCGCCCTGGCCCGCGCAATCGTGCGGACCCCCAAGGTGTTCCTGATGGATGAACCCCTGTCGAACCTCGACGCCAAGTTGCGGGTGTCGACGCGGGCGCAGATCAAGAACCTCAGCCACGAGTTGCAGGTCACCACGATCTACGTCACCCACGATCAGATCGAGGCGATGACCCTGGCGGATCGTGTCGTCGTGATGAAACAGGGCGTCGTGCAGCAGGTCGGCACCCCGACCGAGATCTATGATCGGCCACAGAACACGTTTGTAGCAGGGTTCATCGGGTCGCCTGCGATGAACCTGATGGAGGGAACCGTGGTCGACGGCACGTTCGAGGCGCCCGGCGTGTCGATTCCCGGCTTCACCGGCGTGTCCGGTCCCGTGGTCTGCGGGTTTCGGGCCGAGGATGCCTCGGTCGTGGAAACCGGCGGAGAGATTGCGGCGCCGGTATATTCGATGGAACTGCTTGGCGATTCCACGATGGTCACTGTGCGGACGGGGGGCGCCATGGTCGCGGTCAAGGCCGGCAAGGACTACCGGACAACGATCAAGGCGCCATTTTCGGCCCATGTGCCGGCCAGCATCTGTCACCTGTTCGATACGCACACGGGCGATCGATTGTCATGACGGCCCGTGTCGGGTGCGGGGGGCCGTGTCGGCCCCCCGCATGCTGTCTGCCGGTCCGGTTATGGCAGCAGGACGGCGTCGATGACGTGGATCACACCGTTCGAGGCTTCGATGTCGGCGGTGACGACATTCGCATCGTTGACCGTCACGCCACCTTCGGTTCCGATCGTCAGCGTGCCTTCGTTGACGGCGGAAGCTTCCATACCATCGCTGAGGTCGGTCGACATGACCTTACCGGCGACGACGTGATAGGTCAGGATGTTGACCAGCTGGTCCTTGTTCTCGGGCAGCAGCAGGCTTTCGACCGTGCCTTCGGGCAGGGCGGCAAAGGCGTCATCGGTCGGGGCAAAGACCGTCAGCGGGCCGTCGCCCTTCAGCGTTTCGACCAGGCCACCGGCCTCGGCCGCGGCCAGCAACGTCGAGAAGCTGCCTGCGGCGGCGGCGGTGTCGACGATATCCATCGAGTGACCGTCGGCGAAAGCCGGTGCGGCCAAGGCGGCGGATGCGGTCAGGGCGAGGAAGGTTCTGCGGATCATGTTCAATCTCCGAGTTTGTTGAGCGGCGTGTTTGCCGATGAGCGGGCATCTATGCTGCCGGAACGATCTGAAAAGTGGGGGATTTCCGCCTTCGCGGCAGCATGCCGCCTTGATCGCGGTGCATCGCCCGCTAAGCCGGGCCCCTTCGTTCCGACCACTGACAAAAACGTTATCGACGCGGCATTTTTCAAACGGTTCCACGAACCGGCAACACAACGCATGAGGGCAAAATGACCGGAGCACGACCAGAACAGGCCTATCTTTCGCGGGATACGGACATGTCCAAGACGGACGCCACGCGCGCTGTCATCGAGGGCATGGTCGATGGCCTGAACGATCACCGGATCGCCGATATCGGAGAGTTCTTCTCCGAAGGGTTCGGCTGGTACGGCAATCAGGGTTGCGGCACGAAGCGGGGCCTGCGGGAGTTTCAGGAAAACTGGCAGAAGCCGTTTCAGGCGGCGTTCGGCGACAAGGTCTGTATCGACGAGGCGCGTCTGTACATGGGCGAATGGGCGGCGGCCTTCGGGCGACAGGAGGCTACGCATCACGGCGTACTCATGGGCATCGAGCCGACCGGCAAACGCGTGGAGATCCGATACATGGATTTCTGGAAGGTCGTCGACGGCAAGATCGTCGACAACTGGGTCATGGTCGATTTTCCCCACGTGATGGCCCAGCTTGGCGTCGATGCATTCAACGGCGAAGGGTGGGAGGCTTTCGACAGGGGCGACCGGGTGCCGCCCGCCCCGTGAGAACTATTCGATCACATATCGCTCAGGTTTTGTAACTTTGCATCGCGCATCTTGACCGCAACTGGGTCAATATTGTTGACCCAGTTGCATGATGCAGTCCATTCCATATCAGCCGCGCCTGGCCACCCGCATGCAAGGTATCCAGGCATCCGAAATCCGCGAGCTTCTCAAGGTTGCCGATGCTCCGGGCGTCATCAGCTTCGGGGGCGGCATCCCCGACCCGACGCTTTTTCCGACCGAAAGCATGGCCGATGCAATGACGGCGATCCTGTCGGACCCGGTGCGCGGGCCGCAGGCCTTGCAATATTCCGTCAGCGAAGGGGATCCGGCCCTGCGCGCATGGATCGCGGCCCGCTCCACGGCAGAGGGGGCACCCTGTACGGCGGATAACGTCCTGATCACGGCCGGGGCGCAGCAGGGTCTCGATTTCCTGGGTCGCCTGCTGATCGACAGGGGGGACGCGATCCTGACGGAATGGCCGACGTACCTCGGGGCCCTGCAAGCCTTTGCCCCGAATGGCCCGCGCCCCGTCGAACTGGGCGGCGGGAACTGGATGGGGGAGGGGATCGGAGACGGGCCCGCGGCCTTTGCCTATGTCGTTCCCGATTTCGCGAACCCGACGGGGGCCACCATGCCGGAGACGGCACGCGATCACCTGTTGGCGGTGGCGCAGACGCATGATTTCCCGGTGATCGAGGACAATCCCTATGGCGCGCTCCGCTTCGAGGGGATCGCATCCGCCAGTCTTCTGGCGCGGGACATCGCCCGATGTGGTCATGTCGACAGCAGTCGCGTCATGCAGCTCGGGTCGTTTTCCAAGATCCTGTCGCCGGGATTGCGGGTGGGTTGGGTCATCGCGGCGCGGTCGGTGATCGATCGACTGGTCCTGATGAAGCAGGCATCCGATCTGAACGCGCCGCGCCTGAATCAGCTGGCAGCCCTCGCCCTGGTCGAGAACGGGCTGACGGCGCAGATAGACCGCGCGCGTGACAGCTATGGACGCAAACGTGATGCGATGTTGTCCGCCCTGTTGCGCCATATGCCGCCGGGCGTGTCGTGGAACAGGCCGGAGGGCGGAATGTTCCTGTGGCTGACGCTGCCGGATGGCACGGATACGACCGCCCTGCTGCCGCATGCGATCGAAGCCGGCGTTGCCTATGTGCCCGGTGCCGCGTTCTTTCCGAACCGCGATGTTACCAATTGTCTTAGATTGAGCTATTCCCTGCCAGCCATTCCGGAAATCGAGGAGGGCATTGCACGGTTGGGGCGCGTACTAGGTCAGCACCACGCCCAGAACGACCATCATCAGGCCGATGGATGACACGGCCAGAGCGCCGAGGTTCATGGCGACCAGCTTGCGCAGCCGTGACTCCATCTCGGCCCCTTCGAGGCCTTCGCGCTTGGCCCGCGCGGCGACCACGATACAATAGATCAGGCCTGCCAAGCCCAGCGCGGCCAGTCCTGCGCCAATCCATACCAAAGCTGCCATAGGATACCCCCTGTCGCGCGTTGCATCGCGCCGCGCCCGGCGCTACCCAAGGTGGCCTGAGGATACAAGAGCAGCAAGAACGGGAGACCCGCGCATGGTTGAGTTGAAGATGGTCGAAGATGGCCCCGCCGACACCTACAAGGTGACCGCCGATGAGCTGCGGCAGTTCATCGAACGGGTCGAACGGCTGGAACAGGAAAAGAAGGACATTGCGGAGCAGGTCAAGGAAGTCATGGCCGAGGCGAAGGGCCGCGGCTACGACACCAAGATCCTCCGCAAGATCATTGCCCTGCGCAAGCGCGAGGCGGATGATATCGCGGAAGAGGAAGCGATCCTCGACATGTACAAGGAAGCATTGGGCATGTCCTGACCCGGTGCCCTGACGGGGTGCCGAAGTCCCCCGTCAGGGCATCAGGAACGTGATGTCCCCGCGCATGCGGATGGCATGCAGGTCCTGTTCGTAAAGCGACGTCAGCATGGCGATCAGGTCCTGCGACCAACCGGGCAGGGATATCTCCTCGTCGATCTTAGACGGATCGACGTATTTTCCGAGGAATGCCGTGACGACCTTGCGCCACATGGTCAGGCTGGGCGTCGGATTGTCGCGCAGGTAGGTTTCGAGACGCTTGAAACCCGCCTCGGTCATGATCTCCTTCAGGATCATCTCATCTCCACCGTGTTCCAGGTCCACGTTGGATATGGCACGCAGGATGTCGGGCCAGATCAGGGGCAGATCTTCGTTGCACCAGACCGTCAGCGGAACATCGGGGCAGGCGGCGCGAATGCGGTCGATGACATCGGACCAACGCATCTGGGCGACGTCCTGACCCGCAATGAAGGTTTCGAAATCATCGACCGACGACGCGTCGAAGAGGGCGGGCACGAACGTCGCGGGGTTTCGGATGCCCAAGTAGAAGACGGCCCGATCCCCGGGGAACAGATCACGCAGGGCCGCGGTCTTCGCACCGGCGTCATCGTACATCGTGTCACCGGCCAGCACCTTGGCATATGCGCCAAGGAACCCTTCGTGGCTCAGGAAGATGCGATCGCCCGTGCCCCCGTTCATCAGATCCGCGGCAAGGCCCCTGCCACCGCCGGGCAGGAGGGAGTTCTTCTCCGCCATCAGGGCCTTGCGCAGCGCGGGCCGTGCAACCCCGGGCGGCGGCACCACGACCCCGCGTTCGCGCAGCAGCTTGGTGTCGCCTTGCAATGCACGCAGAATGCGATCCTCGTCCGTACAATGCGCGCCCAGATGAATGGCGATATCCAAAGGCTCGACCCCTCTGTCGTCTTTTGTTGTTTGCCTGACGATAGCCGGGGCCTGCTGGACAGGCAAACGGCAATGATCTAGGCGCAGTCGGAAGATGTCCGACGAAAACGCTCAACCATCCGTGCCGGCTTTCCGCCTGCGCGTCGATGTCTGGTCCGTGACCGCGGCCCTGATCGCTGCCGTCGTTCTTGTTCCGATCGTCGCTGTCTTCTGGCTTGCCGCCTTTCCGACCGAGAACATCTGGCCGCATCTACTCTCCACCACGCTGCCTCGTTACCTGTCGAACACGGTCGTTCTCATGCTTGGAACGGGGGTGTTGGCCTGTGTCGTCGGAACGGTGACCGCGTGGATCGTGGCGATGCATGACTTTCCGGGGCGACGCTGGCTTTCTTCGGCCCTGCTGTTGCCCTTGGCGATCCCCGCATACGTCGGGGCTTATGCGCTCGTCGATTTCCTCGAATACGCGGGGCCTGTTCAAACCGCGCTGAGGGCGTCCTTCGGCTGGGCCACGTCGCGGGATTACTGGTTCCCGGACATCCGGTCGATGCCTGCGGCGATCCTCGTGATCGGTCTGTCATTGTACCCGTATGTCTACCTGCTGGCCCGAACGGCCTTTTCCGAACAATCCGGTGCGGGGTTCGAAGTCGCCCGCGCCCTCGGGGCAGGGCCGTTCGCAAGGTTCTGGCGGGTTGGCATGCCCCTCGCACGCCCGGCAATCGCGGCGGGCACGGCGGTCGTGATGATGGAAGCCGTAAATGATTTCGGCGTCGTCGACTTTTTCGGCGTCCAGACGCTGACGACGGGTATCTTCTCGGTCTGGCTTTCGGGCGGGAACGCAGGGGGGGCGGCCCAGATCGCCTGTGTGATCCTCATCCTGATCGCGGGCCTCGTGTCGATCGAGCGCCGGTCCCGGCGCCGCCGGCGTTTCTGGCAGGCCCCGCGCGCCATGCGCCCGGTCAGCCGTAGCCGGCTCACGGGGGGGGCTGCGCTGTCGGCCATGCTGGTCTGCCTTGCCCCGGTGCTCGCGGGCTTTGCGTTCCCGGTCTCGGTCATGGGGTGGCACGCGGTGATGGAGGCGGACAACTGGCTGGCGCCCGGACTGGCCCGGGCCGTCGTCAATACCCTGTCCGTGGCGGGCATCGCGTCGATCCTGACCGTGGGTCTTGCGCTGGTGATGGTCTACGGTGTCCGCATGGCGGGCCGACGCATCCCGCAGCTTTTGCTGCCCGTGACCACGGTCGGCTACGCGGCGCCCGGTGCGGTCCTCGGGCTTGGCGTTCTGATCCCGCTCGCGGCGTTCGACAACCGGCTGGCCGACATGATCCTCGCGATCAGCGGCTGGGATCCCGGCCTGATCGTGACCGGCAGCGCGGGCGCATTGGTCCTCGCCTACATCGTGCGGTTCTTCGCGATCGGACAAGGCGCGGCTGACGCGGCGCTTGGCCGTATCCCCCCCTCCCTGCCGCTGGCCGCGCGTTCGCTGGGGCGCAGCCCCGCGGCAACCTTGCGGGCGATACACCTGCCGTTGATGCGGGGATCCATCGCGATGGCCCTGCTTCTGGTGTTCGTCGATGCGGTCAAGGAACTGCCTGCGACACTGCTCCTCAGACCCTTCGGTTTCGATACCCTGGCGACCCGCGTGCATGATCAGGCGTCCCTCGAACGCCTGTCCGAGGCCGCGCCCGCGGCTTTGGTAATTACTGCCGTCGGATTGCTCGCCGTCCTCTTGCTCGCACGCGCAGAGGTCGTTAGGAGGTAGCGTGAGTGCCCCTATAGCTCAGCTGGTAGAGCAACTGATTTGTAATCAGTAGGTCCGCGGTTCGAGTCCGTGTGGGGGCACCATTTTTAGCCGTATTTTCAATATCTTGCGTCGTTTGAGTTGGTGTTCTGTCACGCTAACAGAGGGGCTTGGAAGCAGTACGGAAGCATTACAAATGTGGCCGTATAGCAACGTTTGCCGCTGGTTCGATTGATTGGCGCTGTGGCAACTCCTGGCGGATTCCGGGCATTCGCTGCGCCTTTGGCCAACGGCTGGTTTATCGGCAGCGGAAGCGACTGTATCGCTCCGATTCTTGAAGTTCAGGTTCACACGCCGGAGTTCGTTCGATGGCGACAAGGCCCCACTAACCAAAGGGGAGGTGATCGCAGTGCCACTTTAGGTTGCACATGCCACTACGATCAGCTTGATTGGTCTAGTTGATAGTGGGATTAATGTCTCCTCGAAGATCTAATATTACCTTACTCGTACGCACGCCTTGGTGGGATAATGGAAAGAAATCTGAAAAAACTTTGCACGAATCTTGCTGATTGCGACGCAAATGAAGCCCAGACCCGTCATGAGGTTATTGACACAATCTTGCATGATATCCTTGCTTGGCCTAGAGCTTTGACAAAGGTAGAGGAGTACATTGCTCCTGGTTATTCTGACTATATCCTTAAAAAGCAAAACGGCGACTTTCTTTTCTTCGTCGAAGCTAAAAGAGCTGGCAAGCAGTTCACATTGCCTTTTCCACATAAGTCAGGCGAAACACACTGCTATATGCCAATCAAGACGCTTCTCACGGATGAAACTATCTGTTCGGCAATGAAACAAGTTCGTGAATACTGTATGGATACAGGCTGCGAGTATGGAGCAATTACAAACGGCAGTGAGTGGGTGTGCTTTAAATGCTTCGAAAAGGGGAAGCGATGGGATCAACTAAAAGCCCTTGTCATCCGTGGACCTCAATTTTTCGTAGATGATGAGATCAAAGCGAAGAACACGTTCTCGTACATCGCCATAACTGAACACTCGTCCCTTTCTACGAACTTGGCGAGCGCGCCGCCTAAAGACCGGCAGGTATACATTGCCAAGGATCGCATTGCTGCACATTCCCACCCGATCACTTCAAATCGACTTGCGACAGCGTTACGTCCTATTGCCAACAATAACTTTGGCGTCATCGACGATGACCAAATCGAGCTAATGGATCGATGCTATGTGGCAGATCGTGGCTTTACGCAGGTCTTGAGCGGGATGCGTTCAATAATCAAAGACTCCCTTACACCTTACTTTGAGGAGTATGGCGTTGAGCAGTTGGAGGACACCGGAAAAGGTGGCGCGATTGGTGGCCGTCTCACAAAAAATATCAAGAATCTAAGAGGTGGAGAGGTTCTAATCCTATTTGGCGGCAAAGGCGCAGGAAAGTCGACGTTTATTCGTCGTCTTCTTCGGCACACTCCGCCCAAGTGGTTGAAAGACAATTCAGTTGCAGCGGTTGTCGACCTATTGGAGGTGCCGGAGGACAGGGATAAGGTCTATTCTGAGATTTGGCGTCGCTTGGTTGCTGATCTCGACACCGAGAATCTTTTAAAGTCCTCTCGCGACATACTTCTTAGAGATCTTTTTCAAGATCGCTTCTCCATCGCCTCAAAGCAAGAATTATCAGGGCTGTCGACCGCAGGTGAACTGTACAATGATCGACTCAATAGCTTGGTATCAGAATGGAAGCGTGATCATGAGTACTGCGCGAAGCGTCTTGCACTCAAATGCACCGAAAATGGTAAAGGTGTGATTGTTGTTATCGACAACACAGACCAGTACGGTGGCGAAATTCAAGATTACTGCTTCACTACTGCACAAGAAATATCTCGCAGTCTGTCGTGCGTAACCATTATTTCGATGCGTGAGGAACGCTTTCACAATTCCAAAATTCATGGCGTGCTTGATGCATTCCAGAACTCCGGATTTCATCTGAGCTCTCCGAAGCCTTCAACAGTTTTTCTAAAGCGGCTTGAGTACACTATCGAAATTTTGAAAAACCCTGACCGCAGAATAGAATTGACCTACATTACCGATGATGCCTTGATTCAAGATTGCTGTACCTACCTCAGCATTGTGGCGGATGGCATAAGAAACTCACACTCTCCGCTAAATAACTTTCTCACTGCTTGCGGGCATGGTGATATCCGCCTTACTCTTGATCTATTCCGATCTTTTCTCTTGTCAGGGTACACAAATGTTCAGGAGATGTTGGATGCTGGGCGTTGGATTTTCCAAATACACCAAGTGATTAAACCGGTTATGGTCCCGTCGCGGTACTTTTACGATGAACAGCTTAGCGACATCCCAAATATATTTCAGTCGAGAGATAGCCGTCTGTCGTCACACTTTACAAGCCTCAGGATTTTGCGCCGCCTGTCAAAGAACATTGGTGCTGGGTCTTCCGAATTTGTCGCCATGGCTGAGCTTCGCGCATATTTTTCTGAAAAATTCAGGATGGTCTCTGACTTCAACCTTTGCCTAGATATTCTTCTACGCCATGGCTTCGTCGAAGCGAACAATAGACTCGATTACTTTGACGAAAGTGTCGACCGCGTCAGGGTGACTAATTACGGCATCTATATGTTGACAGACTTGGCTTTTACTTTCACATATCTTGATCTTGTCTGCATCGACTGTAACTATTTTGATGAAGAGGCGTGCAACAGCATAATTGGGCTGGCGAACGAAGAATACAGGCTGTTTTCGGACAGGAAAAGAACAGAAAGGGTGCATGTACGCTTGAGGAGAGCCGAAGCATTTCTGAAATATCTCCAGAAGGAAGAGCAGCGAGAGATAGAAATCTTCGACCTGAATATTCCCAAAGGAGAAAGTTTTGGGGAAAAATTATCTGCCTTGTTTGAGGAGGAAAAGCGCCGGGTCTTGGCCAGCGCAGAAAAGCAGCGATATACTCGGCGAAACTGACTGTAAATTTCAGGTTCTGTTTCGGTAGATCGAAACCTTTTCCAAGATGAGATAAGTATACAGTCTTTGATTGTAGCATCTCTATCAGTTCGTGCATATTTGCTTTAGTGAAGCTGTATTGCGGCGTCACGAACACCAATAAATATCGGCTTTGGGCCAGATGCGACCCGGCTAGCTGAGACCGTTGAACCGATCTGCCGCCTGCTGCATCCGTTGTCCAAGCGACTTTGGATGACGCTTTGAAATTGACAGCAACCGCTCAGGTAGCCAGTGAAGGAACTGACCAAACTCTGATCTCGGCTTGGCGTGTAGCACGGCGTAGCTGACAGCAAGGCCGAGCATCTGTTTTTCGATGACCTCGCAGCGTCTGTCGCGCGTTATCAACCGATAGTCAGCCGAGGCCAGAACGGGAACGCTCTGCTCAACACAGCGAACCATCTCCGCCAACGCCCCGGACCACATCGGATGCGTCGGCCAACGCGCTCGGTTGCTGTCAGCGGTCGGAACGCAATAGCGGATATCTTCCATTGCGGCTTGCAGCATCAGCGGCAGCGCGTGGGACAGGTCCGCCCAAGTGCGTACATGCCAACGGTTCGACAAGTAATCCTTGCCCGCGCGGGCCTCTATCCGCCAGACGCGGGAGACGCTCGGGTCATCCATGTTCAGGGACGGAAGGCCGCGCCGCTCAAGAGTCTTGTTCCAGACGACCGGCCACTCTCGCTTGCCTCTCGCCAGGACCTCTTCGCGCTTGTCGTAAAGGATCACCTGCCGCCCTGGCATCTTGCCGATGGTCACGGATGTCAGACGGCCCGACACGCCGTTGGTTTCGATAAGCTCCGCTATGGCCTTCTTGCCGGTTCGGGAATGCATGACGAAGCAATTGTCGTGGGGCACGAAGTCAGGGTCGAGGATATCAACGGCGACATCGACGCGACTGATACTTACAATGATCGGACGACTGTCACCTGAGAATAAACGAGCAAGGCGTTCAACCCTTGTGCGCCAGCCCAACAATCCATGGCAAAGCAGGGCTGCGGACTTTGCGGAAAGCCGTGCGCCCCAGGGAACATGCTTGTTTGGTCGCTTGAGAAACCAAACTTCGCCGTCCGGCCCCGTGTCGAGCCGATAGGCGTATCCGCCGCGCGCGCCAGTCGGATGAACTGTGAAGCGGATGCCTTTCTAGTCTCCACCGACGGGCCCGTCAATATCAGCTGCTTTGCCCTTAAGTTCGGCGAGCAGCGCGTCGAATTCGTCCGCAATGTTGAGCTCGAGTGCGAGGTCGAGACCGTCAAATCCGGAATAAAGGATGATCATTTTCAGGGTCTTTCGTTGGTGTGTGTATATCTAGAGGGGGGTGCTACAAGGACCCCCCTCTCGGCTCCGGGGCGTCAGTCGGGCCGCGCGCCCGCGCAAGCGCGGGCATCACGTCCCGCCTGCCGCCCGTCGCCGCAAACGAGGCGCTGCGCCTCCGTCGTGTGCTTCACCCGCCTGCTAGCGATCCAGCTTTGCACTTCGGCGTAGCGGTAACGGACGGATTGCCCGAGCTTGTAGAAGGCCGGACCTTGGCCAGTGACGCGCCATTTCTGAAGGGTACGCACAGACTGGCACACGAGGTCAGCGACCTGCACCTCTGTCAGCATCTGGTTTGGGTCGATCTGGGGTTCTTGGCCGACGAGGCGCATCATCTCCACTCCGCTAGGTTGCGATGTGGGGACGCTAAGAAACTGCTGACGTCTGGTCTCGCCGAAACGCTGGGAGAGTTTTCGCTATATGAGGGCTACAACTCTCCCAGCTGCGCCGCTAGTCGCGCCATTCTCCGCCGTTGCGAATGCGGATCACGTCTTTCATCTCACGTTCGATATCGGACGGACGGATCGACGGATCGAGAACGCGGTAAGCGTAGAGAGATAGAACGGCAGCTTCCGAAATCGGTTCGCCGCCGTTGTGGAACTGGCGAGTAAAGCGACGGCCCACGTCCTCCTCCCAAACCCGCGCAATCTCACGGAGCCAAAGCGACAAGTCGCGGTTTGGTTTCGGCCCGCGAGGTTCCGACCATCGAACGGCCCCGAATTCTACAATTGTCGAGAGGTCGCGGAGGACTGTCTTCAATTCGTGCAAATCGTAGGAGCAGCGTCGATCGGGATCCGATGGGTCGTATTTCAGTGTCAGGAACACATCAGCTCGCCAGTCATCATCTAAGAAGCTTAGGTTCGCGCTATCTTCATGGCCTTCGTAGTAAGAGTAGCAGCTCTCAAGCCGTCGCCAGCTGTCCAAATCAATGTTCTTTAGCGAGCTGATTGTTGTCGCGAGTGCCGAGAAGAGCTTCCCGAACTCTTTTGTTTCAGCGGCTGATAAGCGGCCCAACGCTAGCCTTTGAAATTCCCAGTTCTTCGCCGCGCGCCGCAAACCGGTGTTCAGCGCGGCGCTTTCTGCGTCTGTCAGGGCCAGCGTCTCCCGAAGCCGCGCGAAATCCGCCTTATCATATGGCTCGAAGTTCTGTACCGCGATTTCCCGTGGGTCAAAGTTCATGACGTCGGTCCCTATTTCACCACGCGCAGGAACCTCTCTGTGCAGAAGCTGTCCCAAGCGTCGCGACGATTGCAGCGGCGTTGGCCTCGGCAGCATCCCGAACCGGATCGTCCGCTAGGTGCGCATAGCGCATCGTCGTCTGCATCTGTGTATGTCCCAGCAATCGGCCCACCATCTGTATCGGCATCCCACCTGATACTGCGATGGAGGCATAGGTATGACGGAGATCGTGAATCCGCACGTCGTCCAATCCAGCGTTCGCGCGGAGTCTCTGCCACGGGTGTTGAAGGTCCGTGACGTGGGTGTCGGTAAACTTGCCTTCGATCACGAAAGGGTTGCCTGCCGTGCGCGGCTTTGCGGCAAGCAGATCACGGGCCGCAGCGGGCAGGGGGATGCAGCGCCGTCCCGTCTTCGTATCTGGTAGCTCCATCCCGCGCTCCGTGATCCACTCCCAACGGAGCGTCTGGATTTCTGACAAGCGGCAGCCCGTCAGCAGGAGGAGCCGGAACGCGGCAACCGCATGGGGACTTTCCAAGCCATCCCGTTCGGCGTTTCGCAGGACGTCCCCGAGCCGCTGGATTTCGTCCTGGCTCAGATACCGCTCTCGCCGGTTCTCCTTATACTTGGGAATATGGCGGCACGGGTTGGTCCCATCATCCCGCAGCCCCCACATTTCGGCCAGGTTGAACATCTTCGACAGGACAGCCAGCATCCGGTTGGCTTGGATCGGCGTCCCGCGAAAACGGTAGTGGAGGTTTGCCACGTCCTTGCGGTGCACATCGCTGACACGGAATGTCCCAAGGACCGGCTTGATCATGCGGCGGATGGAGCTTCGATAGTCGCGGGCGGTCGCAGGCTTGCACCGTTCGGCGACGTGGACTTCAAGGAAACGGTCGCAGAGGTCCGCGACAGTCGGCGCCAGCCGAGACAGGGCGATCTCTTCAATCGGGTCGGCACCCATCGCCGCCTGTCCCAGCATCTCCCGCGCCTTAGCCCGCGCTTGATCCACCGTCAGGACACCGTGCTGCCCTAGCGCATTCCGACGGGTGCGCGCGCCGTGGCGATACTGGACCTGATACGTCCGCATCCCGGTCGGTGCCACTCGGACCCCAAACCCGATCACGACGCTATCCCAAACGAAGTAATCCTTAGCCTTGGGCTTGAGGCTATAAACGAAGCGTTTGGTCAGCTTTGGCATGGCGTGGCCCTCCCGGTTCAGAGCCTCCGGTTTGGAAGCGCATAGGAAGCTCCCGGAAGCAAATCGGGGAGAAACCGGTAGGAGGGAAGCGCAGCGGTCGTCAATATTTCCGAAGCAAATACAGTAATTTAGAGTAGGGCAGGGTAGCCTGGCGAATTGAACGGATCGCGGTTTGTAATCAGTAGGTCCGCGGTTCGAGTCCGTGTGGGGGCACCACAAAAACCACCCTAACGTATTGACCAACAAGGTATATTTGTTAGGGATGTGACCTATTGCATACACGCCTGCATACACAAAGCAGGTTCGAACATGTGGAA
Organism: Jannaschia sp. 2305UL9-9; assembly: GCF_041403465.1. Classification (NCBI taxonomy): domain Bacteria; kingdom Pseudomonadati; phylum Pseudomonadota; class Alphaproteobacteria; order Rhodobacterales; family Roseobacteraceae; genus Jannaschia; species Jannaschia sp. 2305UL9-9. Next base: position 165,441 of record NZ_JBGEHM010000004.1, on the reverse strand, counting down.
TGTCACAGTGAAATACGTCACCGCAGACCCAAGAAACGGCAACCTGACCTACCGCAGACGCGTCCCCAAGGCGTTACGGCAACGGGTCGGCAGGTCCGAGTTCATTAAGGTTCTAGGCAAGACAGAGGTAGAAGCGTTGCTGACCTATGGCCCCTACCATCGCCACGTTGAACACCTGATTGCACTATCAAAGGGTGGCGTCACGGGGTTGTCTCCAGCGGAACAGCGCGACCGACTCACAGCGTTGCTTACAGAACGTGGTGCAGACCCTTACAGTGCTGGGCTGGACGATAACGAGCGGACGTGGCGAGGTGAGGCCGCAGAACAGCTTGTGAGCTGCTATCAAGATCACGACACAGGCGACTACCTAAATGTGCCAGAGGAGACCGAGAAGGTCGCTACAGCCCTTCTACAAGGCGTCCCCAACGGCCCGATTGAACCGACCATCACAGATGCTTTCAAATTCTACCTCGAAGAGAAGGGCAAGCACTTGCCCGAACAGCGTAGGGAACAAGAAGCCCGGCTGGCAAGGGCAGAGAAGCGGTTGATTGCAGCAGTTGGGTCCGACAAGCAAATATCACAGATCACCAGAGCGGACGCCCGCCGTTGGAGGGACACTCGTAAAGAAGGCAAAGTGAAGACCAGCACCATCAGGCGCGAGAAAAACGACATCAGCGCGGTCATATCCCTTGCCATCAGCGAACTGGACGCTGGGGGCGACAACCCCTTTCGTCACCTCAAACTGGACAAAGAGATTGGCAACCGTAGCCAGAAGCGCAGCTCACGACCAATAGAAGTTATCGAAGGCGTCTACGGCAGCTTTGAAAAGAAGCTGGACCTCTTGCAGATTTGGACGCTGTTGGACTTTACAGGTGCGCGACCCTCCGAGATCAGGATGCTCAAGGTATCCGAGGTCAAGCTGGACCATCCAGTGCCTCATATCGTCTTGCAGGAGCGCGTTGACCGTACCCTAAAGACTGGTTGGTCGGAACGTACCGTCCCCCTTGTGGGTGACGCCCTGAGGGTTGCCAAGGAAATGATCAGAGGTCGCAATGATCCAGACTCCTACGTCTTTACTCGGTTCATCGAAAGCCGTGGCCTTGATCGGCTATCACAGGCACTTACAAAACGGGTCCGCAAGTTCACCAAAGACCCCAAACATGTCCCCTACAGCCTGCGGCACAACATGAAAGACCGTATGCAGGCCGCAGAGGTGTTTAACGGCACCCAGAAGGCCATTGAAGGCCACGCGCCGGGGGCTGGGCAGGATGCCTCTTACGGTGGGCCTGTGTCCCTTGAACAGAAGCGAGACGGATTGTTGAAAGCACTTTCAGGATATGAGGCAAAGACCCGTGGTTAGAATGAACATTAAAGGATTGAGCAGAGCCGATGCCGCCATCCCCACAGAGTTTGATGGGGTAACATACAGGTCTAAAACGGAAGCTCGGTGGGCGGTATTCTTCAACAGGTTAGGGGTGAAGTTCGCCTATGAGGAAAGGGTTTTCGAGCTGCCGGACGGACGCATCTATACCCCCGACTTTTTTGTGAAGGACTTCAATGCAATCATTGAGGTTAAGCCCAATGACGAGGCGATAGTCCTGGACGAAGCCGACAAAATAGTTGCCGTCCATCACCAGCATAAAACGTTCAAAACTTGGCTGGCAATCGGACCACCGGACAAGACCGAAAGTAACATCATTGACCTTTCGATTGTGGATAGGTGGGAAGGAATGATGGGAGAAAAACTGATGACTTTGGGGCAACTAAAAATTGAAGACTTTTGGAAAGCAGCCGCGATACGTTCCCAAATTTCAGAAGACCGCCGCGACCCATTCGTTTACTGGCTCAGCGGACCTGAGCAAAACCCCTACGGCTACGCAATAGGTGGGCCGGGTAAATCAACTGACCATTTTCGTGCCCCCGTCGTTCATTGGAACGTGCAAGAGGCATACAGGATTGCACAGAAGGCGTTTAAAGGAAAAGCGGCTGGACCAAAGCCTTGGGACGGGGACATCGAAGAAACGACACGACAGTATCTCAGTCAGTGATTTGTGGGCGTCAGGGCGTAGAAAACAACAAACCAACGGGAAACCTCAAATGGAAAACAACATCTTTCAACTTGCCACTATGTTGCATGGGGCCTCTGGTCGATTTCTCAAGAGTTTCGTGGATGATAGCACGTCCGCAGAACAAACGGCAGCACTCTGGAATGACTTGGATACAGTCATGCTGGAACTGCGAAGAGAGGTCGCAAAAGTCGTTGGCGATTGACCTTATTTCTGAGAGTTATTTGGGGTCAGATTTCTGAGAGAGCATATCGCTATATTGCTGACAGCGATTTCCCCCATACGCCCCACTCAGGAGATATCCGCCAAAGGTGCGGAACAGTGAATTGCTAGAAGCGGGGGCATTTGAACGTTAGCAGTCACAAGCAGGCGGGTCGGATCGAACAGAAAGCCGTGGGTATCCGTGTAGGTATACCGTGACGGACACTCAAAAAGATACTCGAAAGGGCGTTCATGCGGGTTGAGCTGAGTCCACGGACATGCACGACGATGGACATTACATTGACGGACACAGGAATAATCATGAACCAAAGCGCAAACAGGACCGTACTGTATGCCCGCGTATCGACAGCCGAACAGAACATAGACCACCAGAAAACACAGGCAGAGGCCGCAGGGTTCACCATTGATGATGTGGTTGCAGACCTAGGAACATCAGGGATCAGCACCACCCTTGCGGAACGCCCAGAGGGGCGCAGGTTGGCCGACATGTTGCGCCGTGGGGATACTCTTGTGGTGCGGTGGGTGGACCGCTTGGGCCTCAACTATCAAGACGTGACGGACACAATCAGGATGTTCATGCGGCAAGGTGTTGTCGTGCGGACAGTTATCAACAACATGACATTTGACGGGGCCACCACAGACCCGATGCAGGAAGCTGTAAGGGACGCGCTGATTGCTTTCATGGTCGCAACGGCACAAGCACAAGCAGAGGCCACCAAAGAAGCCCAGAAGGCTGGCATAGACGCTGCCAAGAGTAACGGTGCCAAGTATCGGGGCGGCAAGCCTAGCTATGATCGCAAGACCTTCCAGCGGGTCGTGGATAGGTTAGCCACAGAAGGAAACGTGTCGGCCATTGCCAGAGGTGAAGGCCTGACCAGACAGACAGTGCTGCGGATACGGGACCGCCAAGCCGATTGTGAAGCCGCTCTAACAAAGTGGGGCATGTGATGCACCGAGGGACCGCAAGAGAGGCCGCTGGAAGGGCGGGAATGATTTGGGGCGTGTATTCCCCTATCTGTTTTAGTTGGCGTCCAATGGCGCTTACAGAGTCTCTCAGGGGCTACGTTTGAAGGTTGCCCTCTAGCCCCCCAGAAACGCCAGACCTACACCCGAACCGCTACTAGAAGGCCAGACCATGAATGAACCAAAGAAGACCTACGAAGAGGCGATGGCGGGGCTTTACCAAGAGTTCGAGAACGGCGCAGACCCCAAGCCCAAGACGCCCCGCAAACTAAAACTAGGCGTGCTTGAGGCGGTCCCAGAGGTGTTTCAGGTTCGCCATGGTTTAGTCAGCATGACCCGCTTTGGGCAACAGGTGGGCGAATTGTTTAAACGCATCCGGCAAGGCAAGGAGCTGGATTTCATGACTGTCTGGTGGTCAGGGGAACGGTGGATCGTGATTGAAGGCCACCACCGACTGACTGCTTACCGCGAACACGCACGCGAAACGAAAACCCCTCAAGGGCAATACAGGGTTGCCGTGGCGGTGTTCAAAGGAACCCCTAAAGAGGCCGAGAAGAAAGCCGGAGACGACAACACCAAAGCCCGCAATCAAATGACCAGTGCCGAGATACAGGAATGGACATGGCGATTGCTGGTGACGGGGACAGAAACAAGCCCCACTGCCCTTGTCGATCTTACATCGGTATCGCGGCAACAGGTCTATCGAATGGTGGATGCTATCAAGACCTTGAAGCAAGGCGGCATGGCCATCGAAGAGATGATGGAACTGGGCTGGTGGCGGTGTCGGACGCGAAGCCAAGAAGTGCCAGCAAACGAGGAAGACCCGAAAGACGGCCTGAGTGAAGCCTTCAAGGCCCGCCGAGAGAAAACCGCAAAGAGGTTCTTTGCTGCTCTCGAAGTGGAGTTTGGCCCAACATGGCTGAAACAGGTTGATGCCTTGGCATACGGACTTGCGACCCAGCACCCCCAGTTTGCAAAGATGCTTCTGGACAGCGAACATCTATGGCCCCTCACACAAGAACTGCAAAGGGAAGCCGCCGAAGAGGATACCGAGAGTGACGCACAGATGGCCGACATTGTGGAGCGCAACAGTAGGATCAAAGACAGCTCAGCGTTTTGACACAGTGTAACATCCATAGGAGTGTAACATGTTACACCCGCATCGACCCCTTGCAGCGGAATTCATTGCGTGATTTACCCTTTAAGCATAGGGCATTGCACACAGGTGCAAAGATTTCACTTATGCAAAGAATCTGTGGAAAAAGCATAGGAAGGAATGACCCATGCACTTTGACATTTACTACCGCAAAAACCTCAAGCGCGAACCTTGGGCATGGATCGACTACACCCGACCCCGCGACTTTTGGGTTAACATCTTTGGTCTTGTGATGCTCTTTGACTGGCGCAAGCGAATGCCATCGGAACCCAGCCCATTTGACGGGACTGTTTTCGGCAAAAACCGTCCGCTTGGAAAATCGGCAAAGTAATCAGCGAGGGCCAGCACTGGGTAGCTTGCTGGTCCGCTCATAAGACGCTTTTGTCACTCCACCGCTTTGACGGGATCACTCCCCAGTTCTTTCATCAGAGTAGAGAGAGTTCAAAGCATCAACGATGTGGTCCAAGGCTCTGTCAGACGTGACGCTGACACCTGAAAACTCATCAAACTTTCTGAAAGTCTTGTCTAAGTATTTAGTCGCCAGATAGAGCCAATGCGGATCGGGCTCAAATTCCGCTAGTGTTCCTATCCAATGCTGACGGTGGCTTGGGTTATTGCAAAATGTCGCGTTGAACTGACCAACGTGCGCCCAACTCGAATGAACCGCATTACTAAATGGCTGATAAACATAGTTGTAAAAATCTAAGCAGCCAGCCTCCTCAGCCATCCTTCGAGTATTCGACCCAGCCCAGTTACCCAAATTGACCTCTATGAACTGATCCATCCTCTGTGCATCAAGCCAAGCCTTTTGCATTTTGACCATTTCAGCCAACTCATCGGCGTCATGCTTATCCGGCTCTTCTTCGATAGCCTTTTCACGGTGTGCAATCTCAAGCTTAACAGCCCCAAGTCCGTGCTCAATAAACTGTTTCGAGCGGGTGGGGGCATCTCCAGAAATCCACGCGAGGGTAATGAAAACATCTCCCATACTACGCAGAATTGTGGGGGCTGTATTCGGCGTCCAAATGGCGGGAGCATTGGCTATTTCCAAGGTTATGACCACCTGCCTTGCAAGCAATGCGCCAATAACTTCGTGTGGTTCAATATCTGCCAAATCCGGCTTCCAAGCATCCAAACGGTCAGACAACTCCTTTTTGGCTTTATTCCTAAGGCCAGTCACCAACTGGTCAAACGGATCATCGGACACATCCTCATACTCGAACCCGTAGCGATTTACGCAACTTCCAATCATTCCGATTTCTCTCCAAAATATATTTAGCCATTCATCATGCGTCGATGGTGCTCCCTCATACCCAAATTGCCCAAAGTTTGCAGGTGCGCCTGCCCTAAAGCCCCCTGCCGCAGACTTAGACGCCTCAGTGTTAGGATAAGCGTCAATCGCTTCTAAATCGGCAATCGTTTTATCCAATAGCTCTCTGGGCATCATAAGCCTCCCTTGAGAGATCGCCGTATATGTCGCCACCGCTGCACTCAGGACAGACTCCCTGCTAAAGCGGTCATAAAGAGCCTTCAACTGACTATTGATATTCGGATGGACCTCCTTTTCTAAAAGAGCTTGATCACCTTCCTCGAACAAGAACGCCAGCGGATGACTTGGACAAACTCTATGAAGTGGATAAAGGGCTCTTTTTATTTTGCTGGCCTCGGAGAAGCTGAGCTGAGCGACAATTTTTTCCTTTTGATCAATGGTCAATTCAAGAAAGGCGGAAAATCGGCAGAAGGAAGGGGTCGCGTCGTCGGGTACAGTTCTCTCGGCAAGATTGCATAACGATGCGACCAGACTTGCGCCTCCCTTTAGCCCATACCTTTGAACCAGTAGGCTAATCCAAATTGCCTCAGGGCTTATGTCCCGCGCCCAACTGAATGGGCTGTAAGTATCACCCATTGCCGCAAGAAAAGGGGGTACGAGCTTTCTTCTTTTGCGGACATGGTTGCCAAGTACCGCCGAACTTTTCTTCTTTTTCATGAACATTCCGCCACGCTAACCTAAATTGAGTTTAGCGTGGGAGAGTGGCGAGTAACACCGTGATCACCGATTGTGTGGTCCCATTCGTTCAAACTGAACGTGCATACACAAATCCCTACACAAACCCGAAAGGACCGTGTAAGAAGCCTTTGAAAACAAGGCGATGTGTGCTGTGGGTAGCCCGTGTGGGGGCACCATTTTTGTTCATTGCCAAGATGAACTCCGGAAAAAGCATGGCGCTCGCCCGTGCGCCGCTTGATTTGTCACGCTCTTCCTTTTGCGCCCTCACCGATCGACAGCGCTGATTGGGGGCGTCTCTGTTTCCTTCCCATGGAGCCGTTCCATTGCGAGGAAGGCGATCAGGCTGGTTGGTGCTATTGTCCGGGGGCGACAAGTCGGCCGTTGTGGCTTCGGAAGGAATCGTTAGGGTCCGGGATATGAAACTGGACGACTCCTCCGTGCCTGCAAATCCGTCACCGAAAACGCCTGTCCTGGCGGTCGCGGCGGCCGTCGCATGCATCATCGGGGTGGTGGGTATCTGGTATCTCAGGCCTGACGCTCCGCAGGTTCTTCCGGCTCCGGGCCTGTCGGCGCCGGTGGATGCCGCAGGGCTGCAGAGCCAGGGGTTTCCCGTCACCGTCGCTGTCCTTTCAGCAGTGTACGAGGCGTTCGCCCTGACGGACGAGGCTGCAATCTACGATGGCCTTGCCACTGTCGCGGCGGGCGGCGCGCTGGAATCGCTGTACCTCGAAAGGGCGGGGGCGCTGGCCACCGGGGGGCTGCCCGATCAGGTCGTGCATGAGCTGAGCCTGACGGAAGGGGCATGGCGACTGGCCGACAACCGCATGACCGCCGATATCCGCTGGGCCGTCCTGGGCGAGGTGGGGCATGCGGAGCATACCCACATGCGGGGCAACGCCTATGGTGCCGAGCTGACGATTGCGCCTGCCGACGGGGCGTGGCGCCTCGTGGAGTTCGAGCTGACGGATGTCGATCGGACCGAGGCGGGCACCCTGACGACATTTGCCGACGACGCGGCATCGGAAAGCGCCCAGGAATGATCGCGGTGCGGGATCTGCGATTTGCCTATTCCGGCGGGTTCTCGCTGGATGTGCCCGTCCTTGATATCGACGGGGGGGAACGGGTCGCCGTCATCGGTCCGTCAGGTTCGGGCAAGACGACGCTTCTGAACCTCGTGTCGGGCATCAAGGTGCCGGAGGCCGGGAGTGTTTCGCTGGACGGGCAGGACATCTCCATCCTGCCGGACCGGTCGCGGCGTCGGGTCAGGGCGGCGACGATCGGGTTCGTCTTTCAGGAATTCGCCCTGGTCGACTATCTGACGGCCGAAGGAAACGTCCTCTATCCCTACCGGATCGGCGCGGGCCTGCGTCTCGACCAGGCGGCCCGGAACCGCGCCCGTGACCTGTTGTCGAGGTTCGGTCTTGGTGAAAAAATGCAGCGGCGTCCAGCGCAGCTCAGCCAGGGGGAACGGCAGCGTGTTGCCATCGCCCGCGCTCTGGTGACGCGGCCCAAGGTCATCCTTGCGGACGAAGCCACGGGCAACCTCGATCCGGCGAACAAGGCCGCGGCCCTCGACCTCCTGTTCGACCAGGCGGCCGAAACCGGGGCGGCCCTGTTGTGCGTGACGCACGATCATGAACTCTTGCCACGGTTCGACCGGGTCATCGATTTTGCAGACCTGAGAACACCCGCATGAATGCCCTCTATCTTGCCTTGGCCAACCTGCGGTTTCACTGGGCTCGCACGCTTATCCTCGTGGTGGCGGCGGCCCTCGTGATGGCCGTGCCTGTTCTGACCCGTGCCCTGCTGGCGCAGGGTGAGGCGTCGCTGACCGCCCGGGCCGAGGCGACGCCGCTTCTGCTCGGCACGCGGGGCAGCCGCCTCGACCTCGTGATGGCGGGGGCCTATTTCACCGATGATCTGCCGGAACCGACCACGATGGCCACGTCCGAGGCGATCTGGGACGGTGGCCTCGGTATTCCGGTCCCGCTGCATACGGCCTTCACGGCGGACGGCAATCGTATCGTGGGGACGACGCTGGACTACTTCGATCTGCGCGACCTTGCGCCGGTAGAGGGCCGGCCCTTCGCCCTTTTGGGCGAGGCTGTCCTGGGGGCCGCAGTGGCGGCGCGGCTTGACGCATCCATAGGCGACACGGTCCTGTCGGACCCTGAAAATCTGTTCGATCTTGATGGAGCCTATCCGCTCGAAATGACGATCGCGGGCATCCTTGGTCCGACCGGCACGCCGGACGATGATGCGATCTTTGTCGACATAAAGACGGCATGGGTCATTCAGGGCATCGGCCACGGCCACGACGACATCATCGCCGAGGGAGAGGACATGGCCGCCGCCGCAGCGCGCGTGGTGCAGTTCGCCCGGATCACCGAAGACAATATCGACAGCTTCCATTTCCACGGCGCCCCGGCGGGATACCCGGTAACCGCCGTCATGGTCGCGCCCTATGACGCACGATCCGCGACGATCCTGCGGGGACGCTATCTCGATGCCGAGGGGCCGGTTCAAGCGGTCGTGCCCGCGGACGTGATCGATGCCCTCGTCGCGCGTCTGCTGCGCATTGCATCACTGATCGACGCGGTGACCGTGGTGGTCGGTGTCGCGGCCGGGCTTGCGCTGGGGCTTGCGCTGTTCCTGTCATGGCGCCTGCGCGCGCCGGAGATGCGCACGGCATTCGCGCTCGGGGCAGGGCGGGGCACGATCGCGCGGCTGGCATTGGCCGAGGTCGCACTCGTTCTTGTCGGCGCGGCATTGCTTGCCCTGCCACTTGTCATTGCCTTGCAATCTCAGGCGCCTACCATTGCATCACGGCTCATCGCCCTTGGTTCCTGAAGGAGTTTTCATGACACGTCTCGCCATCCTTGCCTTGCTCGCTGCAACACCTGCTGCGGCGCACTACGGAATGATCATCCCCTCCGATCCGATGATTTCACAGGAAGATGGCCGGTCAGTCGATCTGACGATCTCCTTTTCGCACCCCTTCGAAGAAGACGGCATGATCCTCGAGCGTCCGCAGGCGTTCAGCGTCACCCATGAGGGCGAGGCGACCGACCTTCTGGGCGATCTGTCCGAGGCGACGGTGATGGACGAGCCGGGTTACACCCTGACATATGGTCTGGATCGTCCCGGCACCCATGTGTTCGCCATGACGCCCGTGCCCTACTGGGAGCCCGCCGAGGACGCCTTCATCCAGCATTTCACCAAGACCTACGTTTCCGCCTATGGCGACGATGAAGGGTGGGATGCGGAACTGGGTCTGCGCACGGAGATCGTGCCCCTGACCAAGCCTTTCGGCCTTTGGGCGGGCAACGTCTTTCAGGGCATCGTGCACCTCGACGGTGCCCCGGTGCCCTTCGCCGAGGTCGAGGTCGAGTTCTACAACAAGGGTCAGCAGACCAGCGCGCCGTCCGACCTTATGATCACCCAGACCGTCAAGGCTGACGGGAACGGTGTCTTTACCTATGCCGCACCCAGTGCGGGCTGGTGGGGGTTTGCCGCCCTGAACACCGCGCCCGAAACGATGGATTATGAAGGCGAAGACAAGGCCGTCGAACTGGGCGCCGTGATCTGGGTGCGTTTCGAGGAGTGGATCACCCGATGATCCGCACCTGCCTTGCAGCCATTCTGACGCTGGCCCTATCGGGGCCGGCGCTTGCCCATCGGGTGAACGTCTTTGCCTCGGTCGAGGCAACGGATGCAGGGGACGTGGTTGTCGTCGAGGCCAAGTTTTCGACGGGCCGCATCCCCACGCTCGGCGAAGTCCGGGTCGAGGATGCGGACGGCAACCTGATCGGAACCCATGCGTTGCAGGACGACGGGACGGCGCGCTTTCCCCTGGACCCGGTTGCGGCATCGGGGGGCATGGCCATTACGGTCACGACGGATGATGACCACGAAGGATACTGGATCCTGACCCCGACCGATATCGCGGGGGGCTCGTGATGCGGTTGCGCACGCTCCTCGTGGCCATCGGCCTGTGCGCCGGGCCCGTATCCGCACAGGATCTGCCCGTGATCGTGGCGGACAGCTATCCGATGGCCTTTCTCGCAGAAACACTGGTCGGCGACGCAGCAGAGGTCCGGCTGGTCGTTCCCGAAGGCCGCGATCCCGCGTCATGGCGACCGACCCTTGCCGATATCGTGGAGATTCAGGCCGCCGACCTTATCGTGCTGAACGGATCGGGCCTGACCGATTGGTCGACACGTGCCGCCCTGCCACGGTCGCGCACGGTGGATACGGGCCGCGGTCTGGAAAGCGATCTGATCGCCACCGACACGATCACCCACAGCCACGGTCAGGAAGGCAGCCATAGCCATGAGGGCGTCGCGCCCAGCACATGGCTCGACCTTGGTCTTGCCATCCGTCAGGCAGAGGTGCTGGCCCGTGCGATGACGCGCGCCTTGCCCAACGCCCCGGTCGCGGACAATCTGACGCGTCTCAGCGATGACCTGCGGGAGTTGGATGCGATGGGCGATGCGCTTGTCGACGGGGCGGCCATCCCGGTGATCACGTCGCATCCCCGCTACGAATACCTCGGTCGCGCCTACGGTCTGCAGGTGACGTCGCTGGACTGGACGGCGGGCGACGTGCCCGATGCGTCGCAATTGGCGACCCTTCGGACCTTTGCCGAAGAGACGGGCGCAGAGGTCCTGATCTGGGAGGTAGCGCCCCCGCCCGAGGCCCGCGCATCCGTCGAGGCCCTTGGCCTTGCCCAAGCCGTCATCCCGCCCATGTCGACGAAGCCGGACACCGGCGATTTTCTGACGGGTCTGCGCGCAGGACTCGCTGATCTGGCCGAGGCCCTCGATACTGTCGATTAGTCGAGGATTGGGGCAGGGGCGTCGTTTGCGCCGGCCGGTTCAAGTCGTAGTCAGCCGCGATTGCAATCCGGGCGAAACAGTCCGGGCAGGCGCGGCCGGCTTTTGTTACCCCAAGGTGTCGGACACGCCGCATGGGCGGCAGGTGCGACGTCTGCTATCCTCTATCCTTGACCGGTATCGCGGATATTTGCAGGCTGGATGAACTTGAAAACGACCCGCGCAATTCTGGTGCTGGAAGACGAAGCCATCATTGCGATGGACATCGCGCTGACGCTGGAAGATGCAGGGTTTGGCCAGATCGTGGTCTGCGGCACGTCGGACGACGCCCATGCCTGCATCGACGCGGGCGCCCCTCGTCTGGCGATTGTCGATCTGAACCTTCAAAAGGGTCAGACCAGCCTGTCCGTGACCGCACGCCTTGCCGATCTGGGCATTCCCTTCATCGTGCTGAGCGGAGAGTCCGAGGTCGAGCGGCATGCATCGGGTATGCCGTCCGTCGTTCCCCGCATTGCCAAGCCGTTCAAGGGTGCAGATCTGATTGCAATGGTGGGCCGCATCCTTGACGGCGCCTGACGCCCGCAAGGCATCACGACGCCCGTGCGTGCCCGGCGCGCGCCGTTTCCCGGGGCCGCCCAATACGCACCGATCGCCCGTGAGCATTTGCCAGCCACTTGTGCGAATGCCCCGTGACGGCGGCGCTTAGATCTGGGAACGTGGGGCAGTCCTGCCTCCAACCTTGGTGTCCCCATGAAAGCACTCGTTCTCGAACATGTCGGAGCGTTGTCCCTGCGCGATATTCCCCTGGACGCGCAGGAGGCGAATCTGGCGCCCGATGACGTGCGCATCAAGATCCATACCGTCGGCATCTGCGGGTCTGACGTGCATTACTATACCCATGGCCGCATAGGCCCGTTCGTCGTGGATGCCCCGATGATCCTCGGGCACGAAGCTGCCGGTACGGTGATCGAGGTCGGATCCGCCGTGACGCATCTGTCGGTCGGTGACCGGGTATGCATGGAACCGGGGATCCCGGACCCGACGTCCAAGGCGACGCGTCTGGGGTTGTACAATGTCGATCCGGCGGTCCGGTTCTGGGCGACGCCCCCGGTCCATGGCGTGCTGCGCCCCACCTGTACCCACCCGGCGGCCTTCACCTTCAAGTTGCCCGACAACGTCAGCTTTGCCGAAGGCGCCATGATAGAACCGCTGGCGGTCGGTGTGCACGCCGCGACCAAGGCGCGTATCCGGCCGGGGGATATTGCGGTGGTTCTGGGGGCTGGCCCCATCGGTCTCGTCACCGCTCTGGCCGCGATCGCAGCCGGCTGCGCCCGCGTCTACGTGACGGATATCGTCGATCAGAAACTGGCAATCGCCGGCGCGCTGCATTCCGCGATCACGCCCGTGAACGTCGCGACCGAGGCCATCGCCAAGCGGGTGTCCGACGATACCGAAGGTTGGGGTGCGGATGTGGTGTTCGAGGCGACCGGATCGCCCCGTGCCGCGCAGGGCATATTCGAGCCGCTGTGCCCCGGTGGCTGTGTCGTCCTCATCGGGGGGCAGTCGGAGCCGATCCTCTATGACGCGGGCGCTGCAATGGTGCGCGAGGCGCGGGTCGAGAACATCTTCCGGTATGCCCACGTATTTCCCCGCTGCCTCGCGATGCTGGCCTCGGGCGCGATAGACGTCAAACCCCTGATCACGCGGACGTTCGATTTCGACCGATCGATCGAGGCGTTCGACCTTGCGGCATCCGCTCCGCCGTCAGAGGTCAAGATACAGATCGTTCTGCCGCAATAGGCGACTCTCTGTTCTCCGGAGTATAAAGAAGAAGGCCGCCCCATTCGAGGGGCGGCCCATCCTGACTTCTGCTGCAAGGCCCCGTGATCGGGGCCCGGGATCAAGCCTGCTTGGCGTGCAGTACGACGCGCGACTTCATCGGCACCCGGTTGTACAGGTCGACGGCCTGATCATTCACGAGGCGAGCGCAGCCATTCGAAACCGCGGACCCGATGGTGCCGGGGGCATTGGTTCCGTGAATGCGCAGATAGGTATCGCCGCGGCCGGGTTCGAACAGGTAAAGCGCCCGCGCGCCGAGGGGGTTGTTCGGACCACCGGGCATGCCATCCTCGTATTGCTTGTAGGCGGCCGGGTCACGTTCGATCATGTCGGGGGTCGGGGTCCAGCTGGGCCATTCCTTCTTGGCGCCCACGAAGAATTCGCCCGCTTCGTACAGACCCGGACGCCCGACGCCGACCATGTAGCGGATCGCGCGCGCACCGGGCAGCGTCCAGTACAACATGAAGCTGTCGGGAATGACGTGGATCTCGTTCGGCGCGATCTCGGGCCGGATACGAACTTCGACGGGCATCATCGACGGGGGCAGGGTTTGCGCGCCGGCTGGCTCCACGGCGGCAAGGCCTATCAAGCTTACGGCGGCACCACCCAAAATCACTTCGCGTCTCTGCATCTCATCGCTCCTTCGCATCACGTCGAACCCGCGGGGTCAGACGCGGTCATGTCGGTTCTAGAACAGGAACGCGTCCGAGTCGCGCAAGGTTTCGCCGGGCCCGCTACACAGTTTCGAGAGGGAACGCGGCGCACCTGCCACGGTTTTGCCACATTCCGCCGGTGGAACGGCACCGGCCTGCCGGGTGGCGCGGCCTTGCGGCGTTCAGGTGTTGAACAGGAAGTGCAGCACATCTCCGTCCTTGACGGTATAGGCTTTGCCTTCCGCGCGCATCTTGCCCGCCTCCTTGGCCGCCTGTTCGCCCCCAAGGGTAACGAAATCATCGTAGGCGATCGTTTCAGCCCGGATGAACCCCTTTTCGAAATCGCCGTGGATCACACCGGCTGCCTTCGGGGCGCTGGTACCCTTGGGAATCGTCCATGCGCGCGCTTCTTTCGGCCCCACGGTGAAATAGGTCTCCAACGACAGAAGCTCGTAGCCCGCGCGGATGAGGCGGTCCAATCCCGGTTCTTCCAGCCCCATCTCGCCCAAAAACTCCGCAGCTTCCTCATCGGACAGCTGGGCGATTTCCTCTTCGATCTGTGCGCTGATGACCACATGCGCGGCGCCCTGTGCGGCCGCCATGGCGGCAACGGCGGCGGAATGGGCGTTTCCATCGGCGGCCGAACCTTCGTCGACGTTGCAGACATACAGGATCGGTTTGGCCGTCAGAAGTTGCAGCAGACCCCAGGCCCGCGCGTCATCCTCGGCCACCTCGACCGTCCGCGCGGGTTGACCGGCCTCCAGCACTTCAAGGGCGGCTTTCAACAGACGCTCCTGCTGGACGGCTTCCTTGTCGCCGCCCCGCACCTTGCGCGACAGACCCTGAAGGCGCTTTTCGATGCTTTCCATGTCGGCGATCATCAATTCCGTCTCGATGATCTCCGCGTCCTCGACCGGGTTCACGCGATCTTCGACATGGGTCACGTCGCCATCGTCGAAGCACCGCAGGACATGGGCGATCGCATCCGTTTCCCGGATGTTGGCAAGAAACTGGTTCCCGAGGCCTTCACCCTTGGAGGCGCCTTTGACCAGACCGGCGATATCCACGAAGGTCATGCGCGTGGCGATGATCTGCTTGGATTTCGCGATTTCCGCCAGACGATCCAGACGGGCATCGGGCACGGCCACGTCGCCGACGTTCGGATCGATGGTGCAGAACGGGAAATTCGCGGCCTGCGCGGCAGCAGTGCGCGTCAACGCATTGAACAGGGTCGACTTGCCGACATTCGGCAGACCCACAATACCCATCTTGAAGCCCATGACGCCCTCCGGTTGAGACCGCGACGCCATACCCGTGCGGCTCCGTCGGGGCAAGGCCGGTCCGACGCGGCATGGCCCGCGCGTCAGCGTTGCTTGTTGCGACGTTCGAAAATGATGAACCACGCCAGCAGGATGAACATCGGATGGGTCAGGCCCCCCGAAAAGATCAGGGCGGGAATCCAGATCAGGAACGTCACGATCCCGAGGATCGGGCGACCGGCAAGGAAGATCGACAGCGGGGGCAGCAGGATGGCGAGCAGATAATTCATATCAGTGAAATGGTATCGCCCCCCCTGTGGTTCCAGAGAGACTGCGCAACAGATCGCATTTTGCGTGTTCCGGGACCGCGGTATGACCTTGTCGCGATATCCGTGCAGCATCTGTGCCCCCGTCGCCCCCGGGCATGCCGATCGCACCGGGAACCGGCGTGCTGATATTGACCTCCCGTGCGATCCGGCGCACTCCCGTGACGCGCAGACATCCGGAGGGGCCCATGACCCGCATCGACGATACTTTCGCCCGCCTCAACGCCGAGGGCCGCCGCGCCTTCGTCTCCTACGTGATGGCGGGGGACCCCGATGCGGCCACGGCGACCGAGATCGTGCTGGGCCTGCCCGGCGCGGGCGTCGACATCATCGAGCTTGGCTTGCCCTTCACCGACCCGATGGCCGATGGCGCGACGATTCAGCTTGCCGGCCAACGCGCCCTTGATGGGGGCATGACGCTGGATGGAACGCTGGATATCGTTCGTGCCCTGCGCGCGGTCGACGATACCACGCCCGTCGTCCTGATGGGCTACTACAACCCGATCTATTCGCGCGGGGTGGACCGTTTTCTGGAGCAGGCGAAGGAAGCCGGGGTCGACGGTCTGATCATCGTGGATCTTCCGCCGGAGGAGGATTCCGAGCTTTGCATCCCGGCCCAGGCCGCTGGTCTGAACTTCATCCGTCTGGCCACGCCCACGACGGATGACAAACGTCTGCCGAAGGTCCTGCAGAACACGTCGGGGTTCGTCTATTACGTCTCGATCACCGGTATCACCGGGACCGGGTCCGCAAGCGCCGGAAAAGTCGGGCCCGAGGTGGCGCGCATCAAGCAGTCGACGGATCTGCCGGTCATCGTCGGCTTCGGGATCAAGACCCCGGAGGCCGCGCAGGAGATCGCGGGCGTGGCCGATGGCTGTGTCGTCGGCTCCGCCATCGTCGAGCGTATCGCCAGCGGTGACAGCGTGGCGGACGTTCTGGCTTACGTCAAATCCCTCGCCGACGGCGCCCACGCGGCCTGAACATGTCGATGAAAGCGCCCCTCTTCCTGCTCATGCTGAGCGTGGCCGGACTTGCGCTTACCTTCGTCAACGCGGATTTTGCCGACTGGCAGTTGGTCGCGGGCGCCTGTGTTCTGGCTTCGGCCCTGCTGCTTCTGCTCGGGGCCTTGCGCGCGCTGCGCCGCAAGGAGGTCATCCTCGATGGTTCCAACGTCATGTACTGGAACAATGGCACGCCCGATCTGCGCAGTGTTCAGGCAGTGGTCGACATGGTGGCCGCGCGGGGTCTGCGTGCCGGTGTGATGTTCGATGCCAATGCCGGCTATCTGCTGAGCAACAGCTACCGCGATGACGCGTGGTTCGCGCAGGCGCTGGGTCTGCCTCAGAACCGCGTGGCCGTCATGCCGAAAGGCACTCCGGCTGATCCCGTGATCCTGACCGCGGCGCGCGACCGGAATGCGCGGATCATCACGGATGACCGGTTTCGCGACTGGGTCGTAGACTTTCCGGAGGTGCGCCAGAAAGGCCACCTGATCCGGGGCGGATTTCGGAACGGAACGCTGTGGCTCGACCCGACGAGCTAGGCGTGCACCGCATCAGGGTGTCAACGTGACCTCGAACGGGGCACCCCACCCATGCACGCTATCATGCGCCTTCACGAATACCGTCGACAGGTCCGCCGGAATGGCCACGCCGCGCAGGGATCTGGTGAAGGGTTGCTCCGTCTCATGCGGATGCAACAGCGCACGGTGGCCGATCTCCGCACCCTTCGCGTCGAATATGGACCAGCCGTCCGCGTAGTGGTCCCACCCGGTGTCACCGTGACGCACCGTGACGGCAAAGGTCCACCCATCGGTGCCCCGGCGCGCCTCGACCTTCTCGACGACGGGCGCATCGGCCAGCAGGGCGGCGGGGAGCAGGGCGAGGGGCAGGGCGAGGATGAAGCGTGTCATCCCTCAATCATCCAACAACACGCTGCGGGATGTCGACGCAAATTCCCGTGACAGGACCGCCCGCGCGGTCAATGCCGTTCCGATCAACAGGCCCCATGGCCCCAACACCCATGCCAGGGCGGCGAAGGCGAAGTAGATCGAGCGCAGGCCGCGATTGAAGTTGAGGGCGGCGCGGATATTGATCTCGGCCGCTTGCGCCGCGCGGGGCAGGGCGCGCGGATCCGCCTTGTCGTTCGGGGTCGCGGCCATGACCACCGCGCAATAGCCGAACAGGCGGTTCGACCAGATGAACTTGAAAACCGCATAGGTCAGCAACAGGGCGACAACAGCCAGTTTCGCCTGCCAGAATGCCGCCGGCTGACCTTCCGCGCCGACGCCCATCACGATGCTGTCCAACCGTTCGGCGTTGCCCGCAAGGGCAAGGACACCGCCGACGGCGATGATCGACGCCGAGGTCATGAAGGTCGTGCCCTGTCGCAGGCTGCTCAGGATCGTGGCGTCGAAGATGCGTGGCTGACGCGTGACCATCTCGGTCATCCATTCCCTCCGGTAGTCCCGCATCAACACCGTGACGGAGGTGCGCGCCTTGGGCGGATGTTCGATCAGCCAACCGCACACTAGCCACGACAGGATCAGCAGGGTCAGGGCGACAAGGTCCAGCCACGCGAAGGAGGAAAGGAGCAGCGAAATCATGCCAGATGCCTAGCAGAGGCGATGAGACTTGCCATTTGGGAAATTGGTTATATTATCTTACCAATATCAACGATACCCGTTCCCGACATCCGAGGTGCCGATCATGGAAATGCCGAAGCCCGATCCATTCGTGCTCGACCGCAAGGCCGAACTGGTGGCACGCCTGCTGACCGTGTTGCCCGAGGATGCGGTGATTCACGATATCGAAGAAACGCGCGCCTATGAATGCGACGCGCTGACGGCCTATCGCTGTCCGCCGCTGGCCGCGGTCCTGCCACGCAGCACCGAAGAGGTCAGCAAGGTCCTGGCCATCTGTCATGACATGAACGTCCCCGTCGTCCCGCGCGGCTCCGGCACATCGCTGGCCGGTGGCGCCCTGCCGACCGCCGATTGCGTGATCCTAGGGGTCGCGCGCCTGACAGAGGTTCTGGAAACCGACTACGACGACCGCATCATCCGCGTGCAGACGGGCCGCACCAACCTGTCGGTCACCGGCGCGGTCGAGGCGGACGGCTTCTTCTACGCCCCCGACCCGTCGTCGCAGCTGGCCTGCGCCATCGCGGGCAACATCGCGATGAACTCTGGCGGGGCGCATTGCCTGAAATACGGCGTCACCACCAACAACCTGCTCGGCGTCACGCTGGTCCAGATGGACGGTACCGTGGTCGAGATCGGCGGCGCGCACATGGACGCTGCGGGCCTCGACCTGCTGGGCGTGATCTGCGGCTCCGAGGGGCAGTTGGGCGTCGTGACCGAGGCGACGCTGCGCATCCTGCCCAAGCCCGAGGGTGCGCGCCCCGTCCTGATCGGTTTCGACAGCCTGGAGGTCGCGGGCGCCTGCGTGGCCGACATCATCAAGGCGGGCGTGTTGCCCGTGGCAATCGAGTTCATGGACCGCATCATCATCCGCATCGTCGAGGATTACGCCCACGCGGGCTATCCCGATTGCGAGGCCCTGCTGATCGTGGAGGTCGAAGGCTCCGACGCCGAGATCGACGAACAGCTGTCCCTGATCGAGCAGATCGCGCGCCGCCACGACCCGGTCGAGTTCCGCCAGTCGCAATCCTCCGACGAGGCGGCCAAGATCTGGCTGGGCCGCAAATCGGCCTTCGGCGCCACGGGCCGGATCAGCGACTACATGTGCCTCGACGGCACGATCCCGGTCAGCGAACTGCCCCGCGTCCTGGCGGGCATCACCGAGCTTTCGAAGAAATATGGCCTCAACGTCGGCAACGTCTTTCACGCGGGCGACGGCAACATGCATCCGCTGATCATGTATGACGCCAACAAGCCGGGCGACCTAGAGCTCTGCGAGGATATGGGCGCCGAGATCCTCAAGCTCTGTGTCGACGTGGGCGGCTGCCTGACCGGCGAACACGGCGTGGGCATCGAAAAGCGCGACCTGATGGGGCATCAGTTCCTGCCCGACGACATGGAGGCGCAGATGCGCCTGAAGGATGTCTTCGACCCCAAGTGGCTGCTGAACCCGGCCAAGGTGTTTCCCCTGTCGGTGACCGAAAACCGCCGCTCCGCCTGAGGTGGGCGGCGTGTCTGGATATTTGCAGGAACAAAGAAGGATGGCCCGGTGCTGAGACCCGAGACCGAAGATCAACTGGCCGACATCCTGCGGGGGGCGAACGGCCCCCTGTCGCTGCGCGGCGGGGCCACGCGGCACGTGCCGGGCGCCGGTGAGGCGCTGACCACGAGCGCCATGACGGGGATCACCCTGTACGAGCCGGGCGCGATGACCATCGTGGCCCGTGCCGGCACGACGATGGCGGAGTTGGAGGCGGCTTTGGCGGAGGAGAACCAGCGTCTGCCGTTCGAGCCGATGGACCACCGCGCCCTGTTGGGCACCGACGGCGTGCCGACCATCGGCGGCGCCGTGGCCATGAACGTCTCGGGCCCGCGCCGCATTACCGTGGGCGCCTGCCGCGACAGCCTGATCGGCGTGCGCTTCGTCGATGGCACCGGAGCCGTGGTCAAGAACGGCGGCCGGGTGATGAAGAACGTCACCGGTTACGATCTGGTCAAACTGCTCGCCGGGTCGCGCGGACGGCTGGGTGTCCTCAGCGAGGTCAGCCTGCGCGTCCTGCCCGCAACGGCGGCGCGGGCCACCATCCGCCTGAGCGGTCTGGGCATCAGCGATGCGGTGGCGGCCATGTCCGCGGCCCTCGGCTCCCCGTTCGAGGTGAACGGCGCGGCGCATGTGGCGAACGGCGATCCGGTGACCCTGCTGCGGATCGAGGGGTTGGAGGCCTCCGTCACCTATCGCGCGGGCGAATTGCGCAAGCTGTTGTCCCGCTTCGGCATCGTCGAGGTCGAAATGGACGGGAGCGACACGGCAGCCTGGGACGCCGTGCGCGATGCCACCATGTTCGCAGGCACCGACGAGGACGTCTGGCGCATCCATTGCCGCCCCAGCCACGCCGCCGATCTGGTCGCCCGACTCGATACCACGCGCGTCATGCTGGACTGGGGCGGTGGGCTGATCTGGGCAGGCCTGCCCGCGGGGACCGACGCGCGCGCCCGGTTGGGCGCTTTCGCGGGCCACGCCACGCGCGTCCGCGGCCCCGGCCCCGGCGCGGAGCAGCCCGAGGCACCGGCCCTTGCCGCCCTGACCGACGGCATCCGCGCCCGGTTCGACCCCCGTGGATTGTTCGAGGTGACTTGATGGGTCTGATCGTCCTCCCATCCCTAATAGCCGTTTCACTGATAGTTTCAGTAATCGTCGCAATGATGCCGAGAGGCGCGCCAGCCTTGGCGGCCGTTCTCATCATTCTCATCTCGGCGGCGTTGATATTCTTCGGTGGGGGGGACGCCGCGCCTTATGAAGCGGCGCGTGTCTTTATGCGCAAGGGAAGTGCGCTCTTTGCAGTTTTTTCAGCGCTGGCGGTAGGCATAGCACAGGCCGTCAGATGGCAGACGAAGAATATGAGCGTTTACGAGTATATCGGAACCGCCATTGCTTGCGGACTTGTTGCGCTCATCGCACCCTGGTTTTTCCTTTATTTGATTGAAATGTAATGCAGACCACCTTCACCCCCGAGCAACTGGCAGATCCGTCGACCGCACGCAGCAACGAGATCCTTCGCTCCTGCGTCCACTGCGGGTTCTGCACCGCCACCTGTCCCACATACCAGGTGCTGGGCGACGAATTGGACAGCCCCCGTGGCCGCATCTACCTGATCAAGGACATGCTGGAGAACGACCGTCCGGCGGACGCCAAGACGGTCAAGCACATCGACCGCTGCCTGTCGTGTCTGGCCTGCATGACGACTTGTCCATCGGGCGTGCACTACATGCACCTCGTCGATCACGCGCGGGAGCATATCGAGAAGACCTACAAGCGCCCGATGATGGACCGGCTGCTGCGCTGGACCCTGTCCAAGGTGCTGCCCTATCCCGGTCGGTTCCGCCTTGCCCTGCTGGGTGCCAAGATGGGGCGGCCCTTCGCCTTCCTGATGCCGGATGCGCGGCTCAAGGCGATGCTGGCGATGGCGCCCAAGGTCATCCCCCCGGTCAGCCGCAACGACGACCCCCAGACCTTTGCCGCAGAAGGGCCGCGCAAGATGCGCGTGGCGCTGATGACGGGCTGCGCGCAGAAGGCGCTGAACACCGACATCAATGACGCGACCATCCGCCTGCTGACGCGCATGGGCGCCGAGGTGGTCGTGGCCGAAGGGATGGGGTGCTGCGGCGCGCTGACCCACCACATGGGCAAGACCGACGAAAGCCATGCCTCCGCCGCCGCCAACATCAACGCCTGGATGCGGGAGGCGCGGAACGGCGGTCTGGACGCTATCGTCATCAACACCTCCGGCTGCGGCACGACGGTCAAGGACTACGGCCACATGTTCCGCAACGACCCGCTGGCCGAGGATGCGGCCAAGGTCAGCGCGCTGGCCAAGGACGTGTCCGAGGTGCTGATGGACCTCATGCCGAAGGACCATCCCTATACCACGCCACCGCGCCCCGCGCGCGACGGCGTCGGCGGTGTGCCGACGGGGCGGGTGCCCGACGACTTGGGCGCGGGGCCGATGCAGGTGGCCTATCACGCGGCCTGTTCGTTGCAGCATGGCCAACAGATCAAGGGCGCGCCCAAGGACCTGCTCAAACGCGCCGGGTTCACCGTGCTGGAGCCGAAGGATCCGCATCTGTGCTGCGGCAGCGCGGGCACCTACAACCTGATGCAACCCGAGATTTCGGGCGAATTGAAGCGTCGCAAGGTCGCCACGCTGGAGGCGCGGGCACCAGATGTCATCTCGGCAGGGAACATCGGTTGCATGATGCAGATCGGCTCCGCAGCCTCTGTGCCCATCGTCCATACGGTCGAACTGCTGGATTGGGCGACCGGCGGGCCCGTGCCGCCTGCCATCGCCACGTTCGAGCCGGGCGTCCCCGCCAAGGCGCAGCCCCCCATGCTGCGCTGATCGGCGGCGCAGGAAACACCGCCTGATCGCGGCGAAAGCGGGGCAATCCTTGTGGATTGGCCCGCAACCGGACGCAATTCCCGCCCCCGCGCCGCGAAAGTTTCCAGAACTGGCAACAATCGCGTCCCCGTCACGCCGCCTTCGCCCCCTAGCAAGGGAGCAACAGAAGGGGTGTTTCGATGTTTCGCACAGTTCTCAAGGTCTTCGCCGTGGCAGCCGTCTGCATGCATGCCATGTCGCCCGCCGCCGCTGACGACAGCCGCCTGCATACGCTGAGCACTGCGGACGACAGCCGGGGCTGGGAAGCCGTCGGACGCCTGAACTTCGGCTTCGACGGGTTCTGCACGGCGGCGCTTGTCACCTCGGACATCGTGATGACGGCTGCGCATTGCCTCTATGACAAGACAACCGGCGAACGGGTTGCCGCCGAGGACATCGAATTTCAGGCCGGTCTTCGGTTTGGCCGAGCCGAAGCCTATCGCGGGATCCGCCGCATCGTGATCCACCCCGATTACGATTTCGGCCGTGATGACCGGCTTGGCCGGGTCGGCGCCGATATCGCCCTGCTGGAGTTGGACCGCCCCGTCCGGTCTGGTCATGTCCGCCCCTTCCGCACGCAGTTCCGCGTCAACGCGGGACAGACGGTTCAGGTCGTAAGTTATGCCAAGGACCGGGCCGACGCGCCGTCCCGGCAGGAAGCCTGTTCCATCCTTGCCCGTGACAACGAGATCCTCGTTCTCAGCTGTTCGGTCGACTACGGCTCCTCCGGTGCGCCGGTGTTCATGAGCTTCAATGGCGAAGCCCGCATCGTCTCGGTCATCTCTGCCAAGGCCGAATGGGAGGGGCGCGAAGTTGCACTTGCGGCCGTGATGGAAGGACAGCTGGATGCCTTGATCGCGGAATTCGCCCGCACCCCCGCCATGGCGCCGGTCGGCAAGACCCTGTCCGTCAGCGATGCGGTATCGACGTCCTCGGGCTACTGATCCGCGGGGGCCGCGACCGGCTGGGCACGGCCTTGATGTTGTGATTTGACGTTCGGGCGTCGGGCGCCACCATTTCGTCCATGACAAGGACCACGCGTGCCATTGCCGCATTCGTTGCGGCCACCCTGACCACCGGCGCCGCGATAGCGCAGTGTCCCGAGGGTCCCGATATCGAGGCCCGGCTGGACATCCTGCTGGATGAGGTCAGGGCCGCCCCCTCCGAACGGGAGGCCCGCCTGATTGGACAGCGGCTCTGGTCCCTCTGGGCGACGGCGCCCGATGCCCATGCACAGGACCTGCTGGACGAAGGAATGGCCCGGCGTGCGGCGTTCGATCTGCGCGGCGCGCTGATCGCGTTCGATGCGCTTGTGGCCTATTGTCCCGACTATGCCGAAGGCTACAACCAGCGGGCCTTCGCGAATTTCATCCGCAGCGATTTCGAGGCGGCGCTGCCGGATCTGGATCGGGCCATCGCGTTGCAGCCACGCCATGTCGCGGCCCTCGCCGGGCGAGGTCTGACCCTGATTTCCCTTGGGCGCGTGGCCGAAGGGCAGGCCGCCATTCGCGATGCGCTCGTCTTCAATCCATGGCTGACGGAACGTCGTTTCCTGACCCTGCCCACGCATGCGGCGCCCGATGGGACGGAGCTGTGACTTGCACTTGGCCTGCGCCTCTGGCTAAGCGGGGGTATGCGGGTGTGGTGGAATGGTAGACACATCAGACTTAAAATCTGAAGGGGCATGCCCCGTGCGGGTTCGAGTCCCGCCGCCCGTACATCGCCACTGACAAGGCGCCGCTGAACGCGCGTTGATGGGCCGCAAGGTCGTTCGGTCAGGCACGGATCGCGCCCGACCTGTCGTGTGGCGTGACGCGGCCTTAGCGGACGCGTTCCGCCGAATAGGCGATCGCGCGCTGATAGTTGCCGCTGTCGTTCCAGGCGGACAGCACGCGAAAGTTCGACGTCCCTTCACCGAACGGCTGCCCCGCGCGCCAGCCGTTCGCGCGCAGCATGTTCGCCGCCGAGGCCAGCGCATCGACCGCATTGTAGGGATCGGCGCGTCCATCACCCGTGGCGTCGACGCCGAAACGCGCCCAGTTGCCGGCAAGGAACTGCATGTGCCCAAGCTCGCCCGATGGGCCGCCCTGTGTCCGGCCATCGATGATCCCGCGATCGGCCATCGACAGGGCGGCAATCGCATGGCTTTCGAAACGGGGGTGGCGCCGGCAATAGGATGCCAGCGTGACCGCACCATCAAGGATCGGCGTGCGACCGGTATAGCCCCCCCAGGATGTCTCCAGCCCCCAGATCGTCGCAAGGATCGAACCGGGCACGCCGTAGGACCGCTCCAGCGCCGCGAAGGTGTTCGCATTCGCATCGACCTTGCGCTGCACCTGCGCGATGAAGGAATCCGCCGTGCCGCCGGACCGTTTGGCAAGGAACGTGGCGGGATTGCCCTGTGACACGCCGGACTGGCTGGCCGGGTTGGATTCGAACCGCCACGTGATGCCGGACAGTTGCGCGCCCTGCAGGGCCTGCAACCCGCGCTGGCCCACGCCTGCGGCCGCCGCATCGCGCGCCAACCCTGCCTTGTAGTTCGGGAACTGGCTCTGACTGGTGATGCATTGCGCGGCAATCGCCGGGGATGCCGCCGCAACGGTCAGGGCAAGGGCAGTGAAAAATCGGCGCATCGGGATCTCCGGCAGGAAAGAAAAAGGTTGGATACGTGTTAGCATGGTCCCCGCAGGGGGCAAAC
This sequence comes from Jannaschia sp. 2305UL9-9, assembly GCF_041403465.1. Taxonomy (NCBI): domain Bacteria; kingdom Pseudomonadati; phylum Pseudomonadota; class Alphaproteobacteria; order Rhodobacterales; family Roseobacteraceae; genus Jannaschia; species Jannaschia sp. 2305UL9-9. The sequence goes on along the minus strand of NZ_JBGEHM010000004.1, from coordinate 140,339 downwards.
GCTATGCGCGAACGGGGCCGGCGAGCGCATGGAGGGCGTCGAGGTCCAGACATCCTGCAAGATGGTCTGCCAGCGTGTCGAGCGTTGCCTCGACCCCCGCGCCATAGTCGAAGGCTGTGCCCTGCGCGCCAAGACGCGCGAGATAGGCGGCGCGGAAGGCATCACCGTTGAACAGGCCATGCAGATAGCATCCGCGCACACGTCCATCCGCGCTGGCCGCCCCGACGGCATGGCCGTCACGGCTGAGCCAGGCATGGGCCGTGTCCGGACCGGCGGTTTCGCCCAGATGAATCTCGTATCCTCGCACCGGCGTGCCCGATGCGATGTCACGGGCGGCGACACGGGCAAGGTGTTTCGTCGGTGCCATCGTCGTCTCGACGTCGAGGTGCCCCAACCCGGGGACGGTGCGGGCCGGCCCCTCAAGGCCCAAGGGGTCCGCGATGCTGCGGCCCAGCATCTGGTATCCGCCACAGATGCCCAACACATGCCCACCGCGCCGCACATGCGCCGCGAGATCGATATCCCAACCTGCCGCGCGGAATGCCTCCAGATCCGCGATGGTCGTCTTTGATCCGGGAATCAGGACCAGATCGCAGACGGGCAGTGGATCGCCCGCTTTCACGATCTCGACCGACAGGCCGGGATCGTTCGACAAAGGGTCGAGGTCGTCGAAATTCGCGATCCGATTCAATCGCGGCACGGCGATGCGAAAGCCGCCGTCCCGTCGCGCCGACCGGATGTCCAGGATGTCCTCGGCAGGCAGGCGGCTGGCCTGATCGAACCACGGGACGACGCCCAGTGGCGCCCATCCGGTACGGTCCGCGATTTCGGTCATGCCATCGTCGAACAGGGTCACGTCCCCGCGAAACTTGTTCACGAGGAACGCCTTGATCCGTCCCGCGTCCGCGGGCGACAGGACGGCGTGGGTGCCGACAAGCTGTGCGATCACGCCGCCACGGTCGATGTCACCTGCAAGGACGACGGGAACATCCGCCGCCTCGGCAAAGCCCATGTTCGCGATGTCCCCGGCGCGCAGGTTGATCTCGGCCGGGCTTCCGGCGCCTTCGATGATGATCAGGTCCGCCCCGCCGGCAAGGCGTCGATAGCTTTCGATGCAGGCCCCGAGGAGCTGCGGTTTCAACCGGGCGTAGTCGCGGGCGCGGACCGTCGCAAGGCGCTTGCCCTGAACGATGACCTGGCTGCCTGTGTCCGTCTCGGGCTTGAGCAGGACGGGATTCATGTCGATCATCGGTTCGACCCCGCAGGCCATCGCCTGCAGCGCCTGGGCGCGCCCGATCTCGCCCCCGTCGGCGGTGACGGCGGCGTTGTTCGACATGTTCTGCGGCTTGAACGGCCGGACGCGCAAACCCCGTTGCGCAAAGTGGCGGCACAGGCCCGCGACCAGCATCGATTTGCCGACATTCGACCCGGCGCCCTGCACCATGATGGCCCGCGTCATCGCGTCAGCCCTTGATCACGGGGTCCGGCACCTCTGGCAGGGCGGGCTTGGGCGCGGTCTCGGCAATGGGGAAACCCGCCTCGGCCATCAGCCGGTTTGACGCGGTTTCGACCTTTTCGTTCAGCAGGGCCATGAAGGTCGCCCGGTCCAGACCGGGGGGGATTGGGTCAAGGAACTCGACCACGCCAAGGCCCGGTTTGCGCAACAGGCCACGCTTGGGCCAGAAGACGCCGACGTTCGTCGCCACTGGATAGCACGGCTGGCCCAGTTGCTCATAAAGCGCGTAGGTTCCGATCTTGTAGGGGGCGACGACACCCGGCGCGACACGCGTGCCTTGCGGATAGATCAGAAGCTGCCCGCCCGCCCGCTTGCCGGAGCGCACCTCGGACAGCATCATCCTGACGGCCTCGGCCCGCTTGCCCCGATGGACGGGAATACACCCGAGGCGCAGGGCATAGGCCCCCAGAAACGGGGCAAAGCGCAAGATCGCCTTCATGACGAAGAATCCGCGTGGCATGGCGACCCAGATCATCAGGATGTCGAGGAACGACTGGTGTTTTGCCGCCACGAGGGCGGCTTCGGTCGGGGGCGTGCCGCGCACTTCCGTACGCAATCCGGTGAGCACGCGCAGAAGCCACAGCGTGTGTCGCGCATAGATGTCGCAAGCGCGCCGCGCGCCGTCCGGCGACATGATGGCCCAGGGCGCAAAGACGATGCCGATGACGGCCATCCAGACATACATCGTCACGTTGAACACGAGGGATCGGATCAGTTGCATCAGGTGCCCCTATTGGAAACGGACAAGGGCGCGCAGCGCCGCGTGGCGTGTGGCGGCGAACGCCACCCCCGCACAGATGAGCGGGATCAGCAGCGGCAGCAACCAGCCCGCGCCCGAAAAGGCCAGCCCGGTCAGAAACCCGCCCGCCGCTTCCGCCGAGGGCAGGGCGGCGATCGCGATCATCCCGAGGACCGTGCCGCCCGCGGCCCCGGTCAGGGCGCGCAGGGTGAACCGCCGAGTGAAGGCTCGCGCCACGTAGGCATCGCGCGCACCCACAAGGCGCAGAACGCGGATCACCTCGGAATTGGCAGACAGGGCCGCCTGCGCCCCGAGGGTGACCATCGCGCCCAGCGTCGCCGTGATCAGCAGAAGCGCCACCCAGCCCAACAGCCGCAGGCGCCCTGCGGCCTCTACCAGGGGAGCGCGCCACCGGGTGTGATCGTCCAGAACCGCGCCGGGCACCTCAGCGGCCAGACGCAGGCGCAACCCCTGCGCATCCAGATCCTCGCCCACCACTTCGACCAGCCGGGGCAGGGGCAGGCGGTCGAGCGGCAGGTCGGGGCCAAGCCAGGGTTCCAGCAGCGCGGCCTGCTCCGACGCATCCAGCGCAGAGGCGGAGGCAACGCCCGGTGTGGCCTCCAGAATGGCAAGGACGGCATCGGTCTGCGCCTGCCGCTGTTCGGCGGGGGCCGAGATGCGAATTGTCATGGCCTGTGCAAGACTGTCCGACCACCGTTCGGCCAACCGCCCGGTCGCAAGGGTCAGCGCAAGAGCAAAGACCGCAAGGAACGCCATCGCCGCGGAGGTCAGGACCGTCAGCCACACGGTGAACCCCGTGGGCGGGACCACGCGGTCCGCCTGACGATCCCCGATGATCAGAGCCAGAACGGCGCCCATCTGCTCGGCGGCGGCCCTCACAGGTCGGACCCCGCGGCCTGAATGCGGCCCCCCGCGAGGCGCAGGACACGGGCGGACACCTGCGCCTTGGCTGCGCGGATCAGCGCAAGGTCGTGCGTCGCCACGAGGATCGTCTTCCCGAGGCGGTTCAGTTCGGCCAGCAAGGTCAGCAGGCGCTGCGACATTTCCCAGTCGATGTTGCCGGTGGGTTCGTCCGCGATGATGACGTCCGGGTCCATGATGATCGCACGGGCAAGGGCGGCGCGCTGCCGCTCACCACCGGACAGTTCGGGCGGACGGGCGTGGGCGCGGTGTGACAGGCCGACCCATGCGATCAACTGTTCCAGGCTTTCGGCGGCTGCGGCGACGTTGCGTCCGGTGACCGTCAACGGCAGGGCAAGGTTTTCCCGGATCGGCAGGTGGTCGAGAAACCGGCAATCCTGATGCACGACGCCGATGCTCTGCCGCAGGGTCGCGAGGGTATCGCGGCCCATGGACCGGCTATCGCGCCCGAACAGTTCGACAACCCCGGCCGACGGCTTCAGGTCGCCGTAGCACAATTTCAGCAGGGTGGTCTTGCCCGCGCCCGAGGGGCCGGTCAGAAAATGGAACGATCCCGGCGACAGGGTCAGGTCAATGCCCCCGAGGATATCGCCGCCGCCATAGGAATATCCTGCGCCCTTGAGTTCGATCACGGTACCTTGCCTGCTTTTCGGGCGATTGCTCGGGACCTTCTGCCCCAGCCATAGTTTTGACGCAATCCATGCGCGGCAGTCACGTCAGGCCCATTGCGTGCCGTGGTGGCGGCGTCCGGGGGTTGACACTGCGGCAACGATAAGGCGCGTTAGGGGCGACTGTTTTAACTTCTTGCAAGGACACGCCCGGACCCCATGCGCCTGACCTGTCCAAATTGCAGCGCCCAATACGATATCGCCGACGACATGATCCCGGCCGGCGGGCGTGACGTGCAATGCTCGAATTGCGCCACCACCTGGTTCCAGGAAGGCCGTAGCCGACCCGCCGCGTCGGAACCGCGGGCCGAGGTTCGGAGACCTGCGCAGAAGCCGGATACCACAAGGCAGACGCCGGCGGTCGACCGGCAGATGCCCGATGACTGGTCGGAGCCGTCGGCTTCCCCCGACACGGGTGGCGGGGCGGACGCGTCGGCGCCTGTGGCGGAGGACCCTGCGCCCCGCCGTCCCCTGGCGGATCAGAAAACTCTGGATATCCTGAGGCAGGAGCGCGCGCACGAGGCGCGCAAACGTGCGGCAGATCGCCGCCGCAAGACGCCGTCGGCGCCCGATCCGGATGAAATCGATGATTCCGTCGAGGCGTCGCGCGCCGCGGCGGCCGCCGAACGTGCGCGCATGGCCACGGCTGCATCCGTCGCCCGTGCGCGCCAGGCCGTCAGTGCCGCCTCCGACCCCGAGGACGTCGCGCCTATGCCGACGCCGAAGGCCAAGGGGCCGGCACCGGCCGTCGAGGCGCCGCCTGCCGATGACAACGACGACGTCGCGGATGCCATCGCAATGGCGATGCAGGATGCGATCGGGGATGAGGCACCGGACGATTTCGATGACGGGCTGGAACCCGACCCGGCCGCGGGAAATCGTCTGTCCCGCCGGGATCTGTTACCCGACATCGAGGAAATTAACTCCTCCCTCCGCCCCGATGAACGCGCGATGGAAGCGAACGGCGTCACGGAAGACGACGAACCGGAGCCCGTGGCCGCCACCTCCGGCTTCGGCGTGGGGTTCATGATCGTGATGTTCCTCGTGATCGTCGCCGCCGGGATCTATGCGTTCGCGCCGCAGATCGCAGGGTTGATTCCCGGTTCTGCCGAAACGCTCGCAAGCTATGTCGCATGGGTCGACACCAAGCGCATCGCCCTCGAGGCGAGCGTCAACGACCTGACCGCGCGGATCCTGCCGGTTGACTAGGGGCACCCCGGTGCCCCGGCTGGCGCGGGTTTGCTAGAACCGCTCCAGCAAGCGCTTCAGATAGTCCAGTTCGATCTCCGGCCGGTCCCGTTCACCGGACCGGCGGCGGATCTCGTCCATCAGGTCGCGGGCCCGTCGGGCGGCGTCCGGTCCGCCCAGCTGGTTGTCTTCTGTGCCCAGTTGCCCGCCTTCGCCGCTCTGACGTCCAAGCGGATCGCGGCGGAAGCCGTCGCCCTCCTGTGTCGAGGCCTGACCCCGGTTCTGGCCCTCGCCGTTCTGACGTTCTTCGGCCAGGGCGCGGCCAAGTTCCTGCATGCCGTCCCGCAGGGCATCCATGGCCTGCGCCTGATCATCGAGCGCACCGCCGAGGTTGCCGTCCGCGAGGTCTCTTTCCGCCTCGCGCATGGCCTCTTCGGCGCGCCCGAGCGCGTCGCGCGCCGCATCGCCGGCGTCCGTGCCCGCGCCGGGCAGGTTGTTGCGCAACTGTTCAAGGCCGCGGCGCAGTTGTTCCTGCCGTTGCGCGAGGGTTCCGGCGCCGTCCTGCTGGCCACCCTGACCGTCCTCGGCGCCGCCTTGCTGACCGGGGTTTTCCGCCCTCTGGCCGCCGCCGCCCTGTCCGTCCTGCTGGCCTTCGGCCTCGCCTTGGCCTTGGCTGTGGTCGGTGCCACGTCCCTGGCCCTGACCGTTGGGCCCCTGGTTCTGTGCGCTGTCGCCCGCCTGTGCGTTCGGATTGAACTGCTCCTGCAGTTCCCGGAACGCCTCGTCCGACAGGCCCTGCTGCTCGCGCAGCTGGTCGCGCAGATCCTCCATGGCCTGCTGGCCTTCGCCTTGCTGACCCTGGCCACCCTGACCCGGCTGGCCTTGAGTCACCTGCATGTTTTCCATCATCTCCTGCAGCTGGCGCAGCAGTTCCTGTGCCTCGGCGGTGCGGCCCTGACGCATCAGCTCTTCGATACGCTCCATCATCTGATCGAGCATGTCGGGCGTGATTTCCTGGGTTTCGCCCTGCGCCTGCTGCTGTTGCTGGCCTTGCTGTGGCTGCTGCTGGGCCAGTTGCCGGGTGTATTCGTTCATCGCGTCGCGCATTTCCTGCGTCAGTCGCGCGATTTCCTCGGGAGAGGCGCCTTGCCGGATGGCCTCGGACAGGCGGTCCTGTGCCTGGCGCAATTGCTCCAACGCGGAATCCAGTGAATTCTCTTCCAGCCGAATCGCGGCCTGCCAGAGCATTTCAGCCACGTCGTCGCGCGCTTCCAGTGTCAGGGGACCGGCCTCGAGCCGTCGCAGCGCCATCCGCGTGACGAGATAGGCAGAGGTGTTGTGGAACAGCTCGTCGGCCTTCCACGTGATGGCGCGCAGTACCTGTGTCACGCGTTGCTGGTTGGCACGTGCCCAGAACAGGTCGCGGCGCTGTTCCATCAAGGCGGCGGCGACGGTGTCATAGAAGGGGCGGCCGGGCAGCACGATCCTGTGTTCCGTGCTGCCGGTCTGATCCGCGGCATCGGTCACATCGAAGGTCGCGGTCACGGGCATTCCCGCCAGCGGATGCTTGGTCAGGTCTGCGCGGAACACGTCGATGATCTCGGTCCGGCCACCGGCAATCGGCAGGGGCATGTCCAGTGTCAGCGCCTCGCGCGGCTCCGGCTCGACCATCAGGCCGTGACGCCGTTCGGCGGCATCGGCGTCAAGGGCGAGCGTGACGCTGGCCGATACGACACCGTAGTCATCGCCACCCCGCCACGGCAGGGTGACCTGATCGGGATGTTCGAAACCGGGGTCCCCGTCGAGGGCGATATCCGGCGGGGTGTCGGCCATGACCCGAACGCTCCAGAGCGGGGCGTCGTCGAGGCCGTCGATCGACAGGGTGCCCGACTGGGCAACGACGAAATCCTGTATCGGCGCCGAGGGGTCGGTGACATCGCGCCCGGACACCGTTTCGGTCACCGACAGGGCGCCAACCTCACCATACAGGCGCAAGGTCACACGGGATCCTTCGGGCACGTCGACTTCGCCGGGGGCAAGGGCAGACAGGGCGATCGTCGGCAGACCGGTATAGCGCGGCGGCTCCAGCCAACCTTCCCATGCGGGTCCGGTGGCGATCGCAGGTTGCCGCGTGGCGGCAAGCGGCGCCTCGGGCACCCGCAGAACCGTTCCGAACAGCAAGCCGATCGCGGCCAGCAGAACGGCGATATAGCGGATCGCGTAGGGATCGCGGGTCGACACGCGCAGGTCCGGGGCGACGGCGCGGGCATCCGACAGGCGGGCGGCGAGACGCGCGCGGTGCGCCTGCCATACGGCGGCGGAGGCGCTGTCCGAGGCGCCGATAGCCTGATTTTCTGCCAAGGTGGCAAGGGGCCGCCCGGGCAGCGTCGCATCGAGGCGGTCGCGGGCGTCGGACATCGTCGGGCGTCGAAACACGCGCAGGCCAAGGAAGACAGCTACCGAAAGCGCCACGAGTCCGGCGGCCAGCAGGCCCGCGGACCAAATCGGGGGCAGGGCGTCGACCGACCAGATCGCGAGGCTCAGAAACAGGATGGTCCAGACGGGCCAGAAGGCCCGCGTCACACGTTCCGCCCACAGGCCCACATGCGTCAGTCGCAGCTTACGCGTGAGGTGTGCATCCGTCGGTCTGTCGTCGGCCAAGGGTCTCTCCCTGTTGGGTGTGACCCGACCTTATGCGTGGTCCAGCCATTCCGGTATGGTATCGCGGGAAATCATCTCGTCAAAGGTCGGGCGTTGGCGGATCACCGCGTATTGATCACCACGGACCAGAACCTCGGGGATCAACGGGCGGCTGTTGTACTCGCTCGACATGACCGCACCATAGGCGCCGGCGCTGCGAAACGCGATCAGGTCGCCGGCCGCCAGCGGCACCATGTCGCGCCCCTTGGCGAAGGTGTCGCCACTTTCGCAGACCGGGCCGACGATGTCGTAGGGCCGCTGCTCGATCCCGGGTGCGGGTTCGGCTACGGGGACGATGTCATGGTGCGCGCCGTACATCGCGGGGCGGATCAGGTCGTTCATGGCGGCATCCACGATCAGGAAATCGCGGCCTTCGCCTTCCTTGACGAAAATCGTCTCGGTCATCAGGATGCCTGCGTTACCGGCGATCAGGCGACCCGGCTCGATTTCGATCTCGCAGCCCAGATGGCCGACTTCCTCGCGGATGACCTGCCCGTATTCCATCGGAACGGGCGGGGCGAGGTTGGAGCGAGCATAGGGAATGCCAAGCCCGCCCCCGAGGTCCAGACGCGTGATCTCGTGCCCGTCCGCGCGCAGCGCCTCGGTCAGATCGGCAACCTTGCGATAGGCTTGGCGAAAGGGATCGAGATCGACGAGTTGAGAGCCGATATGCACATCGATGCCGACGACCTTCAGGCCGGGCAATCCGGCAATCTCGGCATAGACGCTGCGGGCCTTGGCGATCGGGATGCCGAACTTGTTCTCGGATTTGCCGGTCGCGATCTTTTCGTGTGTCTTGGCGTCGACGTCCGGATTGACGCGGACCGTGACAGGCACCTCGACGCCCATTTCCGTGGCCACGCGTGAGAGCAGCCGCATTTCCGGCTCGCTCTCGATGTTGATCTGGCGCACGCCCCCGGCAAGGACGTGACGCATCTCGGCTTCGGTCTTGCCGACACCGGAAAAGACGATGCGATCCCCCGGCACACCGGCGGCACGGGCGCGGCGATATTCACCTTCGGACACGACATCCATGCCGGCGCCGGCATCCCCCAGCAGTTTCAGGATCGCCACATTGCTTGCCGCCTTGACCGCATAGCAGACGAGGTGCGGCCCCCAGGCGAGGGCCTCGTCGAACAGGCGGTAGTGCCGCAGAAGGGTCGCGGCGGAATAGACGTAGGCCGGGGTGCCGACCGCCCGCGCGATATCCATCAGGGACACGTCTTCGGCGTGCAGAACGCCGTCTTGATACAGGAAGTGGTCCATTACCGGCTCCGAAGCAGAAGGTAGAGGGGCAGGCCCAGCGACACGCCCACGAAATAGGTTGCCGGAATCGCCACCAGCGGCAGCCACCTGCGCCGCGTCACGCATTCCCAGATGATCCAGACCGTCAAGGTGACGGCCGCGACGGTCAGGTCCCAGACGAGGCCGCTGCTGGCATCATTCGTGTGCCAGGCGTCGACCATCGCCCCGATGTTCCAGTCGTTGGCCGAAAGCCACGGCAGGAAGTATCGCATCGGCAGAATGACGCCAAGGATGCACAACACGATCATCACGACGCGGAACGGGGTCATCGGCCTCTCCTTCAGCCCAGGGTCGCGCCCCCTTAGCGGACCAGAGCCTGCCTGCAAAGCGTTGCAGCCGGGGGCCGAGGTAAACGAGCCAAGAAGACGCAGGCCAACGCCCGTGGCGGGGGGCTTCTGACCGGTGCGGTGGCAGGCTGCGCCCCCGCCCCTGTGCCGCGACAAAGCGCTGCGTCACAATTGACCCTCTGTCATCTCGTCCCCATACCGTCTTGGAGCAGCGAAACGAGGAGATTCACCGTCATGGCCGAAACACCGATCCGCGAAAGCATGGAGTATGACGTCGTGATCGTGGGCGCCGGACCTGCCGGCCTGTCCGCCGCGATCCGGCTCAAGCAGCTGGATCCGGAGCGGTCGGTCGTGGTCCTCGAAAAGGGGTCCGAGGTCGGTGCGCATATCCTGTCCGGTGCGGTGCTGGATCCCGTCGGTCTTGATGCGCTGATCCCGGACTGGAAAGAGCGGGGCGCCCCCCTGAACGTGCCCGTCACCTCGGACAGCTTCTATGTTCTCGGCGAGGAGGGGAAGGTGCGGGTGCCGAACTTCGCCATGCCGCCGCTGATGAACAACCACGGGAATTATGTCGTTTCGATGGGCAACGTCTGTCGCTGGATGGCCGAGCAGGCAGAAGAGTTGGGCGTGGAGATCTTTCCTGGCATGGCCTGTTCGGAAATCGTCATGGACCGGTCGGGGGTCAAAGGCGTCGTCGCCGGTGAGTTCGGGCGCAACCCCGACGGCACCGAAGGCCCGGGATACGAGCCGGGCATGGAATTGCATGGCAAATACGTCATGCTGGGCGAAGGCGTGCGGGGCAGCCTGTCCAAGCAGGTGATCTCGCGCTTCGGGCTCGATGATGCGTCTGACGTGCAGAAGTACGGCCTCGGCATGAAGGAGATCTGGGAAATCGACCCGGAGAAGCATCAGCCCGGCAAGGTCGTGCACACGATGGGATGGCCCCTCGGCAGCAACGCAGGCGGCGGCAGCTTCATCTACCACCTCGACAACAATCAGGTCTACGTCGGCTTCGTCGTCCACCTGAACTACAAGAACCCCTATGTCTTTCCCTACATGGAATTCCAGCGGTTCAAGCATCATCCGATGGTTGCGGAACTGCTGGAGGGGGGCAAGCGCGTCGCCTATGGCGCCCGTGCAATCACCGAAGGCGGCTGGCAGAGCCTGCCCAGGACGGCTTTCCCCGGCGGGGTGCTGCTGGGCTGTGCCGCGGGCATGGTCAACGTGCCGCGTATCAAGGGCAATCACAACGCGATGCTGTCGGGCAAGGCCGCCGCCGAGGCCGCGCATGCGGCGATCGAAGCCGGTCGCTCCGGCGATACGCTCGACGAATATGACACCGAGGTCCGCACCGGCGCGATCGGCAAGGACCTGAAGCGCGTGCGGAACGTCAAGCCGCTGTGGTCGAACTACGGCCTTGCGGCGTCGCTGACCATCGGGGGGGCGTCCATGTGGATGAACAACCTGATCGGTTGGTCGCCCTTCACGGCCAAGCACGGCAAGTCCGACGCCGAGGCGACCGAGACGCACTTCGGCCATCAGCCGATCGATTATCCCAAGCCCGATGGCAAGCTGTCCTTCGACAGGCTGACCAATGTTGCCTTCAGCTTTACCAACCACGAGGAAAGCCAGCCTGCGCACCTCAAGCTGAAGGACCCCAAGGTTCCGGTGGACGTGAATCTTGCGCGATACGCCGGGCCGTCGCAGCGGTATTGCCCCGCCGGTGTCTACGAGTTCCTGGGCGAGGGGGCCTCGGCCAAGTTCCAGATCAATTTCCAGAACTGCGTCCATTGCAAGACCTGCGATATCAAGGACCCGGCACAGAACATCGTCTGGACCGTGCCGCAGGGTGGCGACGGGCCGAATTACCCCAACATGTGATGCCTTCGACGGGGCTGCCGGTGTGGCGGCCCCCTCAGATGCCAGACATGTGACCGCGGTGGCCCGCGCATGCGACCTTCGCGGCAGGGCACCCTGTTGCAAGCCGCAGGTAGGCTCAATAGCGTGACGTGACCCTTCGGTTTTGAGGACTTGTCCATGATGCTCCGCTCTTTCCTGCTCGCGTCTGCCATGATGTTGGCGCCGCTCACGGCCCCGGTATCCGCGCAGGGGGTGTCGGGACCCTATCTTGCGGCACGCATCGCGGGCTATGCGAACGATTACGCGGCGGCGGCGGACTACTACGACACCTTGCTGGCGCGCGGCGGGGCCACGCCGCGCATTCTGGAGAACGCGGTCGTCATCTATCTGGCTATCGGGGATGTCACGCGCGCCGCCGAGGCGGCCGAGGCGATGACGGAGGCGGGCTATCCCAGTCAGTTCGCCGACGGCGCGTTGCTTTTGTCGCTCCTGAAGGATGGCGACTACGATCAGGCGATAGACCTGATCGACTCGCGCGGGGTGGCGGGTGCCTTGCTCGACGGTCTGCTGCGCGGCTGGATCGCGGTCGCACAGGGCGATATCGCGGCCGCGACTGCCGCTTTCGATACCCTCGCCGAAACGGAGGGGTTCGGGCCGCTGGCGCATCTGCACCAGGCCTATGCCTTGGCCATGACGGGCGATTTCACCGGTGCGGATGACATCCTGTCGGGCCGCGCCCACGGGCCCATCGGCGTGACCACGCGCGGGATCGAGGCGCATGCGCAGATCCTGCTGCAACTCGATCGGCGCGCCGATGCGATGGACCTGCTGGATCAGGCGAACGAGGCGACGAACAGCCCGGTCCTGCAGGCCATGGCGACGCGGGTTCAGGCGGGCGAGGATATCCCATGGACCTTCATTACCCAGGGTCCGGATGGCATGGCCGAGGCCTATTTCACCCTTGCCGCCATTTTCGCGGGCGAGACGTCTTCGACCTTCACGCTGTTGTCGGCGCGCGCCGCCAATGTTCTGCGGCCCGATCATCTCGATGCCCTCGTCCTGACGGGCGAGCTGTTGGAGGAGCAGGGACAGTATACCCTTGCGAACGAGGTTCTGAACCGGGTTCCGCGCGATCATCCGTCGTTCTTCGGCGCGGAGATCACCCGCGCCGAGGTCTTGCTTGCCTCGGGCAAGGATGATGCCGCGGTCGAAGTTCTGTCCGCCCTGACGAAATCCCATGCCGATCGACAGGCCGTCTGGTCCGCGCTGGGGGATACCCTGCGCCGTCTCGACCGTTTCGAGGAAAGCGCCACGGCATACGAGCGCGCGGTGGACATGATCGAGGACGAGATCGCCCGTGACTGGTACCTCTACTATGTGCGCGGCATCGCCTATGAGCGGACGGACCGCTGGGATCTGGCCGAGGCGGACTTTCGTCGGGCCCTCGAACTCAATCCGGATCAGCCCCAGGTCCTGAACTACCTCGGTTACGGGCTGGTGGAGCAGCGGATCAAGTTCGATGAGGCGCTGGACATGATTCAGCGTGCCGTCGCGGCCCGCCCGGAAGACGGCTATATCACCGACAGCCTTGGTTGGGTCTATTACCGGCTTGGCCGCTATGAGGAGGCTGTGGAACCGATGGAACGCGCCGTCGCGTTGGAGCCATTGGACCCGATCATCAACGATCACCTCGGCGACGTCCTGTGGACCGTCGGTCGCAAGCGCGAGGCGGAGTTTCAGTGGCATCGCGCCCTGTCCCTCGACCCCGAGGAGGAAGACGCCGTCCGCATCCGCCGCAAGCTGTCGGTCGGTCTGGATGTCGTGCTGAAGGACGAGGCCGCCGCCGATGCCGCACAAGCCGCGCAAGAGTGATCACGGCTTGCATGTATTCGCACCCGCCAAGGTCAACCTGACGCTGCATGTGACCGGTCGGCGTGCCGACGGCTATCATCTGCTGGATTCGTTGGTCGCCTTTGCGGACGTTGGTGACGATCTGTACCTTTCGCCGGGCAGGGGGCTGACCGTGACGGGGCCGTTCGCGGCGGGTGTGCCGACAGACGACAGGAACCTCATCCTGCGCGCCTTGTCGCTTGCCGGGGTAGAAAGGTCGGTGCGGCTGGACAAGCACTTGCCGCATCCCGGTGGGATCGGCGGCGGGTCGTCCGATGCGGCGGCGGCCCTGCGGGTGTTGGATGTCGTGCCGCAAACCGCCGACTTGCTGCGGCTTGGGGCCGACCTGCCGGTGTGTCTGCCTGCGATTGCGGCCCGCATGCGCGGCATCGGTGAGGTGGTGGAGCCTGTTCGCTTGTCATCACTGCACGCCGTCCTGCTGCATCCGGGCGTCGCCTGTCCGACCGGCGCTGTCTTTGCCGCGTTGAAGACGACGGACAATCCCGGCCACGACAGCATGCCAACCGAAGATGGCGTGATCGACTGGCTGGCCGCGCAGCGAAATGACCTCGAGCGGCCAGCAATCTCGGTCGCGCCCGAAATCGAGACCGCCTTGGCCGCCCTTCGCGACGCTGGAGCGCGGATCGCGCGCATGTCCGGGTCCGGCGCGACCTGTTTCGGCCTGTTCCCCACGGCTCAGGCCGCCGCCGACGGTGCCCTCGCGTTGGACCGGCCTGGGTGGTGGGTGCGGGCCTGCACCCTGTCCTAGGGCACGGCCCGGCGGGTCAATGGGCCCGTGCGACGACGTAGTCCGCCAGATCCTCCAGCATATCGCGAAGTTCGCTCGGAGGGAGCGTCGCCAATGCCGTTCTGGCCTTGTCACGCCAGGCGAGGGCCTCCAACCGGGTTTCTTCCAACGTTCCGTGACGGGCCAGAATGGCGCGCGCGCGGTCGAGGTCGTCGGCCTGACCCTGTTCGAGCGCCTGTTTCCAGAAGGCCTGTTCGTCGTCGTCCCCCCGCGCGATCGCCCGGATCACGGGCAGGGTCAGCTTGCCTTCCCGGAAGTCGTCGCCGAGGTTCTTGCCGATATCATCCCCGGCACCGCCATAATCCAGCCAGTCATCGACGATCTGAAAGCTGATGCCGAGCGCGTCACCATAGGTGGCGAGGGCGCGGATATGCTCTTCCGGGGCATCGGCCGCGACGCCGCCGACCTCGGCCGCCGCCTGAAACAGGGCAGCCGTCTTGCCGCGCACGACCTGAAGGTAGGTCGCTTCGGTGGTGGCAAGGTTGCGCGCGGCGGTCAGTTGCAGCACTTCGCCCTCTGCGATGGTCGCGGCGGCACCGGACAGGATGTCGAGCATCCGCAGGGAGCCCGTCTCGACCATCAGCTGGAAGGACCGCGCGAAAAGATAGTCACCGACCAGCACGCTGGACTGATTGTCCCACAACAGGTTGGCCGTGGGGCGTCCGCGACGCTGATGGCTTTCGTCGACCACGTCGTCGTGCAGCAGGGTTGCGGTGTGGATGAATTCCACCGTCGCGGCCAGCTTGATGGGATTGTCGCCCACGGCGCCGCACATCTTGGCACAGGCAATCGTCAGAAGGGGGCGCACACGCTTACCGCCCGCATCGACAAGATGCGCGGTGACCTCGGGGATGCGGGGGGCATGTTCGGATGCCATGCGGGCGCGGATCAGGTCGTTCACCGCCTCCATCTCGGGCGCGCAGGCGGCGGCAAGACGGTCGTGCGGCTTGATCGGCGTGGCCTCTGTCATCGTGTCCTGTTCCTGCTGTGTCTCGACAAGGGGCATCGCGCCCCATACCTGTTTCGCATGAGAGAATTGCTGCGCACCAATGACCCTACGGTCATCGCCTTCGCCTCCGCCCTCCTCGACGGCGAGGGTATAGACTGCTTCGTTCTGGACGCCAATATCTCGGTCCTCGAAGGATCGATCGGCATTTTGCCGCGGCGGATGATGGTGGCGGACCGCGACCTGTTCCTTGCGCGCGCCGCCCTTACCGACAACGGGCTTGCCGTATCGGAATGACGACACTGACGCGGGATGCCTTTCTCGGGGGGCGCCTGACGCTCTGGCAGCCGCGGGCCGGGTTCCGCGCCGGATCCGATGCGGTGCTCCTGGCAGCGGCCATCGGCGCACGGGCCGGGCACAGCGTTCTGGATCTTGGATGCGGCGTCGGCGCCGCGATGTATTGCCTGGAATGCCGCGTGCCCGGCCTTGTCCTGACGGGGGTGGAAGCACACGGCCCGACCGCCGAATTGGCCCGACGGAACGGGCAGGCCGAAGTTGTGGAGGGCGATGTCCTCGACCTTCCGGCGGATTTGCGCCAACGCCAGTGGACGCATGTGATCGCGAATCCCCCCTATTTCCCGGCGGGGGCCGGATCGCCCGCCGGGCAGGCAGCGCGCGAGGCCGGCCTGCGCGAAGGGGCCCCCGGTGACCTGTCGCGCTGGGCCGAGGTCGCCTGCAGGCGGGTCGCGCCGAAAGGCAGTGTCACCCTGATCGCGCGGGCGGACCGGCTGTCGGACCTGCTTGCGCCAATGGACAAGGCACTGGGGGGTATCGCGATTCTGCCGATCAGTTCCGGGCCGGATCGCCCGGCCGGTCGGGTCATCGTGCAGGGTCGAAAGGGCGCGCGCGCGGCGCTGCGCCTGCTGCCGCCCCTGGTTCTGCATGCCGACGGCGCCTCCGGCGCGTACCGTCCCGAGGCCGAAGCCGTTCTGCGAAACATGCAGTCGCTGGCCCTCGGCTAGATCAATTGCCGTGCAACATTTCGCCACCCCGGCCCGAAACTTCGTGACAGATGCATGACACTCGTGCTGTCCTGACGGGGTACACAACAGCACAGGAGTTAGCCATGTCGCTCACCTCGCACCTTTCCGAACTGCGAAAGAAGCATGAGACGCTCTCCCGACAAGTTGAAGCGGAACAAAGGAACCCGGGATCCGACAGCATCGCGCTCAGCGAGATGAAGAAACGCAAGCTGGCCATCAAGCAACAGATCGAGCGATTGGGACAAGGGACGACCCACTGACGCCATCTGACCCACGTCGAAAGGCCCGCCCCCGTGCGGGCCTTTTTCACGTCTAAAGGGCGCCTGCATCCAGCATTCGGCGTCCGGCACGGTGATCGTCCATCCGGCCAACCTCGTTCGCAAGCCAGTCAAGGAAGGCACGGGTATTCGGCCGCGTTTCGGCGCCCTTGGGGCACAGGACGCGAAAGACCGCACGCGGCACGAGGGCGAGGTCGAAAGGGGCCACCAGCTGTCCCTTCCGCAGGGACGCTTCGGCCAGCGACACCCGCCCCAGAACGACGCCAGCGCCCGATTGTGCCGCGTCGATCGAGTGGTCCGCCTGGCTGAACCGGGGGCCGTGCAGGTCGGGCGCTTCGATTCCCTCGACCCTGAACCAATCCTGCCATGAGACGGAGTTGCGCAGAAAGGCAATGGAATCGTCGAAGATGATCGGCGCGTCGATCAGGCTGGCCGGTGTCGGATACTTCGCGGCAAGGTCGGGATGCATCATCGGCGTAACCCAGTCCTGAATTTCCAGTGCCTTGTGCAGCGTCGCATCATCCGTCCCGTCAGTCGGGCCAAACCGGATCGCGATATCGATGTCGTCCGTCGCGAAGTCGAGCATTCGCAGGGTCGCGGCAAAGCGCAACTCGATCTCGGGATGGTTCTGGGCAAAATCGAACAGGCGAGGGGCCAGCCATTTGGATGTGAACGCAGGGCCCGCGGTGACCGTCAGCAGGCCATTGTCCAAGGTGCGCTTGGCAGACCGCCATCCTGTCGCCAGTGTCTGGAACCCCTCGGAACTTGGCCCCGACAGGGCAATGCCCGCTTCGGTCAGTTCGACCCTGCGGTTCAGACGGCGAAACAGCGGCGCGCCCAGATGCTCCTCGAGGCTCTTGATCTGAAAGCTCAGCGCGGCGGGGGTGACAGACAGCTCCTGAGCCGCTTCCTGGAACGACAGGTGCCGGGCGGCGGCCTCGAAGGCACGCAAGGCGGTCAGAGGGGGGAGGCGTTCGGACATATCAGTTAGATATTTCTTAAGTGAGGGTTTGGAAAGTCTCGTTTGTGCGAACGTTTGAGGCAGGGCATATAGGTTACAGACAACATAAACTTGATTATAGGGAATAGCCGCCATGTTTGAGACGCATACCACACGCACCTACGACGAAGCCTTTGCACGTGCTCGCAAGGAGCGCGCCGCCGCATTCCGGGCGCTGCTGACTTTCCGCCTGCCAAGCTTTGCAATGGGCCGCGCCGCCCGCCACGCCTGATCGAAAAGCCCGCCGCCTTCGGATGAAGGGGCGGACCAAAACCAGAGGTTCGGGACAGGTCGCAAGGGCGACTTGTCCGCATCTTCGTAGCCGTGATCAGCTGAGATATTGTCCGCCATTGGCGGAGATCGTCGATCCGGTGATGAAGCCCGCGTCGTCGGATGTCAGGAATGCGACACAGCGCGCGATTTCATCCGCCTCACCCAGGCGGCCGACCGGGATACCGCCGACGATCACGTCCATGACCTTTTCGGGGATCGTGCTCATCATGTCGGTGTTGATATAGCCGGGGGCGACGACATTGACGGTAATGCCCGCGCGCGCGCCTTCCTGCGCCAAGGACTTGGTAAAGCCGATATCGGCGGCCTTGGACGCGGCATAGTTGGCCTGCGCGAACTGCCCCTTCTGTCCGTTGATCGAACTGATCGTGACGATGCGCCCGAACTTGCGTTCTCGCATGCCGCCCCAGACATTGTGGGTCATGTTGAAGACGCCGTTCAGGTTGGTGTCGATGACGGCATGCCAGTGATCCGGCGTCATCTTGTGGAACGGAGCGTCCCGCGTGATGCCTGCATTGTTCACGAGGATGTCGACCGGGCCCAGATCGGCTTCGACCTGGGCGATGCCAGCCTTGCATTCCTCGTAATCGGCGACGTTCCACTTGTACGTCTTGATCCCCGTCTCTTCCGTGAAAGCGGCGGCTTTCTCATCGTTGCCGGCATAGGTCGCGGCAACCTTGCACCCCTGTTCCTTCAGTGCCTTGGCGATTGCCGCGCCAATGCCCCGGCTTCCCCCGGTCACGAGTGCTGTTCTGGTCATGTTGTTTCCTCCTCTTTCAGTTCCGGGATATTTTATTGCGCCAAAGCTGTCCATCACTACGACCCTGATCCCATGCGGTTTTCAGCAGATCGGGGTCCGTGAAGTCGAGCTTTGCGCCCGGCAGAATGTCTTTTTCGGGTTGGACGTAGGTGCAGCGGCCGTCGTCATCGTCGGGCAGTCTGTGGAATCTTTTGGTCAGCAGGATCAGCGTCGCCCCCTTGTCCGGGACGGGCAGGGGAGCCTTGTCGACCATGCCGCCATCATAGATGGCTTCGCCATCCCATGTGTCGGGGCGAAACGCGGGCGGCACGGTTGCGGCCATACGGACGAGGTCGCGCAATGAGCCGTCGCGCGCCGCCTGACGCGCGTCGATCAGCCGTTGTTCCATACCGGTGACGGCGGACAGGCGCGGCCGCGGCGTTGGTGAGACAAGCTGTTCCAGCTGATAGATCGTGCCGCCCGCAAGGGCCCGCGCCGTCGGAACGGCCGAGGCGCCGGGGGTCGACACGCTGATCTGAAACGCGGGGCCATCGGCGATATCTGCGCAGACCGCGTCCGTCAGGACGTCGCGCAGGATGGCATCGTAGATGCGTTGGTGTGGCGAGCGACCATGCTCCCCATCCATGTCGTCGAGTGCGAGGTTGTCGTCCTGATGGGCGAGTTCCTGACTGAAGCGGTCATATAGCGCCTGTTCGACCCCCGCGATCCAAGCGGCGGCCGACAAGGCGCCACCGGATGATCCGGTGACACGCTCGGGCTTGAATCGGAATGCGTCGGATGCGGCGGCCATGAAGCCGCCGTGCCAGAAACAGCGCAGGCCCCCGCCGGAAAAGACAAGCTGCGCGTAGGGCGCAACTGGTCGATCCGGCGACGGCGCGTGATTGTCAGGGTCGCGCGTCACGTCGCGCGATCCTTCGCCGAACCACCTGTCAGGGACGTTCCACGCAGAGCGCAACGCCCATTCCGCCGCCGATGCACAGCGTGGCGAGGCCTTTCTTGGCGTCGCGGCGCTTCATCTCGAACAGAAGGGTGTTGAGGACGCGACAGCCCGAGGCGCCGATGGGGTGGCCGATGGCGATCGCGCCGCCGTTGACGTTCACGATCGACGGATCCCAGCCCATGTCCTTGTTCACGGCGCAGGCCTGTGCGGCAAAGGCTTCGTTCGCCTCGACCAGGTCGAGATCGTCGACCGTCCAGCCGGCTTTCTCCAGCGCCTTGCGCGACGCATAGATCGGACCGACGCCCATGATCGACGGATCAAGACCGGCGGTCGCGTAGCTTGCGATGCGGGCCAAGGGCTCGATCCCGCGCTTTTCGGCATCGTCGGCGGACATGAGCAAGGTGGCGGCCGCGCCGTCGTTGAGGCCGGAGGCGTTGGCGGCCGTGACGGAGCCGTCTTTCGTGAACGCGGGGCGCAGTTTCTGCATTGCTTCGATCGATGCGCCGTGGCGGATGTATTCGTCCTGATCGACGACGGTGTCACCGCGGCGGCCCTTGACGGTATAGGCGACGATCTCTTCCGCGAACTTGCCGGCCTTTTGCGCCGCCTCGGCCTTGTTCTGGCTGGCGACGGCGAATTCATCCTGCTGATCGCGGCTGATCTGCCATTTCTCGGCAACGTTCTCGGCGGTCTGGCCCATGTGGTAGTTGTTGAATGCGTCCCACAGGCCATCGCGGATCATGGTGTCGATCAGCTTCATGTCGCCCATCTTCTGACCGGCGCGCATCGCCTGTGCGTGCGGGGACAGGGACATGCTTTCCTGCCCGCCGGCGACGACGACAGAGGCATCGCCCAGCATGATGTGCTGCGCACCAAGTGCCACGGCGCGCAGGCCCGAGCCGCAGACCTGGTTGATGCCCCAGGCCGATGCCTCCTGCGGGAGGCCCGCGTTGATGGCGGCCTGGCGGGCGGGGTTCTGGCCTTGCGCGGCGGTCAGCACCTGACCGAGGATCGTCTCCGACACTTCGGATTTGTCGACACCGGCACGGGCGACGACCTCCTCGATGACGGCGCGGCCCAGCTCATGCGCGGGAACGCCGGCGAAAGAACCGAGGAAGCTGCCGACTGGGGTGCGGGCGGCGGAGGCAATCACCACGTTGGTCATAAGGTGCGTCCTTTCTGCGGCCGGGGGGTGGGGCGTTGGCCCCACTTGGCGATAGACCCCCGGCACGGGGATGTGTGCGAAGGCTTAGCAACTCGGCGTTTGCGGCGCAAATGATCTGCGTCAACAGGGGCGGGCGATCAGGCGGGATGTGGCGACCGGACAGGTCCGCGGACGCAGGGTGTGGAGGCTAGCCCGTCAGACCGATCTGATCGGCTGGCCGGCCTTGGTCGGTGGGGTGGAACCACGTTGGTTTCGTCTCCGGGGCGCCGTAGTAGAAACCCTGCAGGCAATCGATACCGGCATTCACGAGAAACTGTGCCTCTGCCCGTGTTTCGACCTTTTCGGCAATTGTGAACATGTCGAACTGCTGCCCTATGGTGATGAGGGCATTGAGAATACACTGATTGTCCGGGTCGCGGTCGCAGGCCTGCACGAAGCTGCCATCGATCTTGAGGATGTCGAAATAGAACTGCTTGAGGTAGCGGAACGATGTCTGACCCGCGCCGAAGTCATCGAGCGCGAAGGTGATGCCCTGATCCTGAAGCTCTGCCATGAAGGTCTTGACCAGCTCCGGCACCAGCATGGCCGAGGATTCCGTGATTTCGAGGATCAGCCGTTCGCCAAGCGTGTCGTCGCGGGCAAGCCAGCGCTTGAGAACCTGCGTCCACTTCGAGTAGCCGATGGACCGGGCCGACATGTTGATGGACAGGCGCAGATGGGGATGTCTGGCCAGCGCCCCGAAGCCGAGGCGCAGCGCCGCAACGTCGATATCCCGGCCCAGCTGGTCGGTTTCGACGACATCCATGAACTGCGCGGCAGGGATGACCCTGCCCGTATCATCAAGCACACGGATCAGCCCCTCATGAAAGGCGGCCGTGCCGGATGTGGCGGATACGACAGGTTGAAAGGCAAGCGCCACGTTGCCCGCATTCAGCGCCTGCCGCACCATGTCGAGTATCCCGCGATCACGGTCCGACACCGCATAGCTGAGCGGATCATGATCACTGGCATCGTCGAGGGTGGGTCGGCGTGGCATGGCATGTTCCCGGCAATTTCGTCCCGGGACCGTGGCACGCCGACCCTTTCCGTAATGTTAAGCCGCGAGGTCTTCGTGGCGGCCTTCTTCGACTTCCTCGACGATCTTTGCCACGAAGGCATCGAGGTCGTCGGGATTGCGGCTGGTGATGATGGCGTCTTCACAGGCCACCGGCTTGTCCACGACCTTGCCGCCGGCATTCGCCAGATCGGTGCGGACGCTGGGCCACGCGGTCACTTCGCGACCTTCGACGAGGCCCGCGTCGATCAGCAACCATGGCGCATGGCAGACAGCCGCGATGGGCTTGCCCGCATCCGCGAACCGCTTGATCAGGGAAATCACGTCCTCGTTCAGGCGCAGCGTGTCGGGATTGATCTGGCCACCGGGCAGGACAAGCGCGTGGTAGTCCTTGTCCGAGATGTCGGTCAGTGCATGGTCCACGTCAACGGTGCTGTCCCAGTCGGGACCGGTCCAGCCCTTGATCTTCTCGCCGTCCGGGCTGACGACATGAACGGTTGCGCCATGTTCGCGCAGCTTGTCGCGCGGCACTTCCAGTTCAGATTGCTCGAACCCGTTGGTGGCGACGATCAGGATTTTTGCGTCTGCGATCTTGGTCATGATGATGTCCTTTCGATTGCATGTCTGACGGCACAACAGGCAGGGTGGCGTTCAAGTTCCAAAAGGGTGACGCCATGGAAAGATGCAGCTGGGTCGGATCCGATCCGATCTACGAGGCCTATCACGATACAGAGTGGGGGGTGCCGGAACGGGACAGCCGCGCCCTGTGGGAGAAGCTGGTCCTCGACGGGTTTCAGGCGGGGCTCAGCTGGATCACCATTCTGAAGAAGCGCGAGAATTTCCGCGTCGCCTTCGAAGGGTTCGATCCCGAGGTCATCGCGCGCTGGGGTGACGCGGACGTGGAGCGTCTGTTGCGGAACCCCGGCATCATCCGTCACCGTGGCAAGATCGAGGCAACCATCGGCAACGCGCGCGCCTTCCTGGAAATCGGCGATTTCTCGGCGTGGTGCTGGGATTACGTCGATGGCGCGCCGCTGCAGCCGCGGTTCGCAAGCCAGGGCGACGTGCCGACGCAGACGCCCCTGTCACAACGCATGTCAAAAGACCTCAAGGCCGCCGGGTTCAAGTTCTGCGGGCCGACCATCGTTTATGCATGGATGGAGGCCGTGGGCATGGTCAACGATCACACCCTGCAATGCCACCGTCACCATCCGGTTGCCCTGCTGGGCTAGCCATTCCTGCCTGCCGATGCGTTCGTCAGGGCGGCTCCTGTAGGCGACACGGGCACCATGCTCAGTCCAGCGGGATTTCCCGCTGGAACGTGCCGTCCGGCGCAAAGATCAGAAGGCGATCATCGGTCGTCGTCGCCAACCAACGCGTCGGTGTCTCAGTGATCGCATGGATGTCCGTCCCCTCGGGCACGGACAGCATATCGGTCGAGATCGGCGCAGGCGCGCGCAGGCGGGTGACAAGCACCACCACGACCGTTAACAGCCCTCCGATCATCACCACTGTCAAAACCGTGACCAGAATGCGCAGAAACCGCAGGTTGGCCGGTTCGGGAAGCTGTTCCATGTCTTCAGACACGCGCGTCACCTTTGTCATTGCGGCCGATCCGCCGTCGCGTCTCGATAAGGCAATTGCACGGGACGTGCCAGCGGGCGCGCATCTGTCGCGGTCCCGCCTGTCGCGTTTGCTGGAGGAAGGTCGCGTCACGCGGAACGGACTGCCTGTCGCCGCACGTGACAAGGTGGCCGAAGGGGACGAGATCGTCGTGACCGTGCCGGTCGCGGATGACCCCGACACGCGGGCAGAGGACATACCGCTGGACGTGGTGCATGAGGATGCCGACCTGATCGTCATAAACAAGCCTGCGGGGATGGTGGTGCACCCGGCACCGGGGTCGCCCGGTGGCACCCTGGTCAATGCGTTGCTGCATCATTTCGGTGGGGCGTTGTCGGGGGTGGGCGGTGCGCGGCGCCCCGGTATCGTGCACAGGATCGACAAGGACACCTCGGGCCTTCTGGTCGTCGCGAAATCCGACGCGGCCCATCACGGACTGGCCGCCCAGTTCGAGGCGCATTCGGCGCAACGTCGCTATGTCGCCGTCTGTTACGGTGTGCCGGATGGCGGTGATCCACGGCTGCGTGGCACCCGTGGCGTAAGCTGGGAATCAGGCGATATCCTGAAGATCACCACCCGGCTGGATCGGCACCGCACCGACCGGCAGAAACAGGCTGTCACATGGGATGGCGGCCGTCATGCCGTGACGCGGGCGCGCACCCTGCAGGATTTCGGGGCCGCGGCCCTGATCGAATGCTGGCTGGAAACCGGACGAACCCACCAGATCAGGGTGCATATGGCGCATGCGGGACACGCCTTGATCGGCGATCCGACCTACGGCGGGCACCGTCGTCTGCCGCGCGATCATCCGGGGGCCGAGGCCGTGGCCCGGTTCGCACGCCAGGCGCTGCATGCCGAGAGTCTTGGGTTCGTCCATCCGGTCAGCGGCAAGGAGCTGTCGTTCTCGGCCCCGATTCCGGATGACATGCAAGCGCTGCTTGACGCTTTGGCTGGCTGACGCCGGCGCGTAGGATTGTCACGCACTTGTGCGCTTGTGCAGGTTTATCCCGGTTCGCCGTAAGGTTATGTTCGTTTCGGAGCAGCCAAGCCGCGTCGCGCCGTTGGCGATATCATCTCGCCATGGAACGACTTGAAATGACGGACGTTGCGTCCCATCTGGAAACCGACGGGTGTTAATGCCCTTAACATGAGGGAGATTTCCCATGGCCACCTATGCAAATCTGCCAGCCCCCTCTCCCGAGCAGGGGTTGAACCGCTATCTGCAGGAAATTCGCAAGTTCCCGATGCTGGAGCCCGAGCAGGAATACATGCTCGCCAAGCGTTGGGTCGAGGAAGAGGACACCGATGCCGCGCATCAGATGGTGACGTCTCACCTGCGTCTCGCGGCCAAGATCGCCATGGGGTATCGCGGCTACGGCCTGCCGCAGGCGGAGGTCATCTCCGAGGCCAACGTCGGCCTGATGCAGGCCGTCAAGAAGTTCGACCCCGAGAAGGGGTTCCGCCTTGCGACATATGCGATGTGGTGGATCCGGGCGGCGATTCAGGAATACGTCCTTCGGTCGTGGTCGATGGTCAAACTGGGCACGACAAGCGCGCAGAAGAAGCTGTTCTTCAACCTGCGCAAGGCCAAGAACCGCATCGGCGCCTTGGAAGAAGGGGATCTGCGTCCCGAAAACGTGGCCCGCATTGCGACCGACCTAGGCGTGACCGAGGCCGAAGTCACCTCCATGAACCGGCGGATGTCGGGCGGCGACGCCTCGCTGAACGTTCAGGTGGGAACCGACGGCGATTCGTCGACGCAGTGGCAGGACTGGCTTGCCGATGACGACGCCGATCAGGCCGAGGATTTTGCCGAGCGGGATGAATACGACGCGCGCATCGGCCTGATGACGGAGGCTATGGATGTGCTGAACGACCGTGAGAAGGACATCCTGGCCCAGCGTCGTCTGTCGGAAGAGACGGTGACGCTGGAGGATCTGTCCGCCAAGTACAACGTCAGCCGCGAACGGATCCGGCAGATCGAGGTGCGCGCCTTCGAGAAGCTGCAGAAGCGGGTTCGGGAACTGGCCCGCGAAAAGGGCATGGTCCCGGCCTGACGCGTGGTGATTGACGGGTAACCGACGGGCGGCTCGTGCGAGGGCCGCCCTTTTGCTATGATGGGGGCCGCAAAGGAGACCCGATCATGAGCTATTTCGCAGGGTTCGTTGCCGCCGTTCCGGCCGACGCCAAGGACGCCTATATCGCCCACGCGCAGGAATCGTGGGAGGTCATCTTCAAGCCTCTCGGTGCCCTGCGCCTGACAGAGACATGGGGCGACGACGTGCCCGAAGGCGAAATCACGTCCTTTCCCATGGCCGTGAAACGTGCCGAAGGCGAGGTCGTTGTCTTTTCGTGGATCGAATGGCCCGACAAGGCCACGCATGATGCGGCCAACGCCAGGATGTTCGATCAAGATCCGGAGTTTGCGGAGAAGCTGGCCGCCATGGGCGAAATGCCGTTCGACGGCAAACGCATGATTTACGGCGGGTTCGAGGAGGTCCTCGACCTGCAATCCTGAGACGGAGGAAGTGCAATGGCAGGTGGCTGGACACGCGACGGTGCGGTCGCGGAACAGATCGAGGCGTCCATTCAGGACGAGCTTGCGCGCCTGAAAGCCGCGAGGGCCCCGCAGGGCGAAAGCCTGATGCATTGCGCGGACTGCGAAGAGCCGATTTCCGAAGCCCGGCGCAAGGCGGTGCCGGGGGTGAAACTGTGCATCGATTGTGCGGCCGAGCGCGATGGACAGCGACGCGCACGGGGTGGAATCAACCGGCGCGGATCGAAGGACTCCCAGTTGAAGTAACATCGCCGCCGTGGACGGTGACGACCGTGCGCGGGGCGTGGCGGGATCAGCTTGGATCGCGCCAGCGGTTGACGATGGGATAACGGCGGTCGAGCCAGAAGGCGCGCTGCGACAGGCGTGCGCCGGGGGCCGATTGGAACCGCTTGTATTCCGACAGGTAGATCAGCTTTTCGATATGCTTGACCGTGTCGCGGTCGTGCCCGGCGTCAACCACTTGTTCGACCGATTCCTCATCGTCCACGAGGCGTTTCAGGATATCGTCCAGCACCGGGTAGGGCGGCAGGCTGTCCTCATCCTTCTGGTCTTCGCGCAACTCGGCCGAGGGCGGCTTGTCGATCACCCGCTGCGGCATGACCTCGCCGGCCGGGCCCTTGAACCAGTCGACGGTGTTGGCATTACGCCAGCGGCAAACCTCGAACAGGTCGGTCTTGTAGAGGTCCTTGACCGGGTTGTAGCCGCCCGACATGTCGCCATAGATCGTGGCATAGCCCACCGCGACCTCGGACTTGTTGCCGGTGGTCAACAGCATCTCGCCGAACTTGTTCGACAGCGCCATGAGCAGCAGGCCGCGCAGGCGGGACTGGATGTTTTCCTCGGTCAGGTCAGCGGTCGTGCCTTCGAACAGGGGCGCCAGGGTTTCGGTGATCGCGCTGCGGCCTGCGGCAATGGGCAGCGTGTCGAGACGGCATCCCAGCCGTTCCGCGACACCGCGCGCGTCCTCCAGCGAATGGTCGGAAGTGTATTCGGACGGCAGCATGACGCAGCGGACGTTGTCGGCGCCCAGCGCATCCACCGCGATGGCCGCCACGATCGCGCTGTCGACCCCGCCCGACAGGCCGAGCAGCGCCTGTTTGAACCCGGCCTTGGCCATGTAGTCGCGCAGGGCCACGACCATCGCGCGGTAATCGGCGCCGGGGCCGGTCGGTTGCGGCACAAGATCCCCCTTGCGCGCGGACCAACCGGTATCGGTCCGGTCGAAATCGACGTGGGTGATCGCGTCCTCGAAAGCGTGCAGGTGGTGCATCAACGCGCCGCCCGCGTTCACCACGAAGGATGCACCGTCGAAGATCTGATCGTCCTGTCCGCCGACGAGGTTGAGATAGGCCAGCGGCAAGCCCGTTTCGACGGTCCGCGCGACCATGTGGGCATATCGGACGTCCTGCTTTCCGCGGAAATACGGGGACCCGTTTGGGACCACCAGAATCTCGGCCCCGGTTTCAGCCAGCGTTTCGGCAACGTCGTCGAACCACGCATCCTCGCAGATCGGGGTGCCGAGGCGGACGCCATTGACGACATAGGGGCCGGAGACATCGCCGCTTTCGAAATAGCGCTTTTCGTCGAAAACCTTGTAGTTCGGCAGGTGGTGCTTGACGACCTCGGCCAGAACCTTGCCGTTCTGGGCCACGACCCAGGCGTTATAGGGTTTCTCCGCGCCCACGGGCCACAGGGGTGCGCCGATGCCGAGGGCGGGCCCGTCCGCACAATCGGCGATGAGGGCGTTCAGGTGCCGCTGTGCGTCGGCCACGAAGGCCGGTTTGCGCACGAGGTCCAGCGGTTGATACCCCGTCAGGAACATTTCCGGCAGCGCGACCATGTCGGCGCCTGCGGCCTTGCCCTCGGCCCAGGCGGCGCGTGCCCGGTCCGCGTTGCCCGCGATGTCGCCCATCACGGGGTTCAGCTGTGCCATGGTCAGGCGAAAGGTATCGGTCATGGCGCAGGGTCCCCGCAGTTGGTCGCGGGCTGTGACCTAGCGCGCCGGGGGGGCGGGGGGAAGCGCCGATGCGCCGCACCACAGCACATGGGATGTTGCGACCGGGCTGCGCATTGCCTAGCGTCCTCGCGCAAAGTGATTGCAGCGGGCAGGTGGGGACCTCGATGACGCGACTATACGGATTGACGCTAAGTGCAGCCTTGCTGACGACGACTGCGATGGTTGGCGCGCAGGACGTTGTGACCAAGCAATACGAAGGCGGCGGTGTCTACGAGGGGACATTCCGTGACGGGCGCCAGGACGGAACCGGCACCTACACCCTGCCGTCGGGCTACGTCTATACCGGCGAATGGGTGGACGGCGAGATCCGGGGCGAGGGGCGTGCGACATACCCCGACGGCTCTATCTTCGAAGGTACCTTCGCAGAAGGAGAGCCGAACGGGACAGGCCGCATCATCTTTGCCGACGGCAGCACCTACGAGGGCGAATGGGTCGCCGGTCGCATCGAGGGCGAAGGTGTGGCCGACTATGCCGATGGCACCCGGTATACCGGTGGCTTCGTCAACGCGCTGCACGATGGCCAGGGCGTGATGGAGAGCCCCAACGGCTATCGCTACGAAGGGGGGTGGTCTGCCGGCGTCAAGGAAGGCGAAGGGCGGATCACCTATCCCGACGGCTCTACCTACGAAGGGGGCATGGTCGGCAACCTGCGCGAGGGGCAGGGGGTGCTGCGCACGCCCGACGGCCTGATCTATGACGGCGCATGGGAAGCCGGTCAGATCAACGGTGTCGGCACCCTTTCCCAGCCGAACGGCGATGTCTACACCGGCACGCTGGTCGACGGGCAACGGGATGGGCAGGGTCAGGTGACCTATGCGAACGGCGACACCTACGAGGGGGATTTCGTCGCCGATCGCCGCCACGGACAGGGCACGTTCAACGGAACGGACGGCTACGTCTATTCGGGTGAATGGGTCGAGGGACGGATCGAAGGCGTGGGCGAAGTGACCTATCCCGACGGATCCGTCTACGTGGGCACGTTCAAGGATGATCTCGCCGATGGCGAAGGCAAGATCACCTATGTCGACGGGGCAACCTACGAAGGCGGCTGGACGGCCGGTGTGATCGATGGGCAGGGCCGCGCGGAATACCCCAATGGCCTTGTCTACGAAGGCAATTTCGTGAACGCCCAGAACGATGGTTTCGGCGTCATGACGTTCACCGACGGCTACCGCTACGAAGGTGAATGGAAACAGGGCCTGCGCCACGGTCAGGGCACCGCCACCTATGCCGATGGAACGGTCTATGAAGGCGCGTTCGTCGACGGACAGCGGCAGGGGCAGGGCAAGATCGTCATGGCCGACGGATTTACCTACGAAGGCGGCTGGGAGGCTGGCGAAATCGCGGGCGAGGGGGTCGCCACCTATGCCAATGGCGATGTCTACGAAGGATCCTTCGCCGCCGGGCGGCGTCAGGGTCCGGGCACGATGCGCTATGCCACCGGACAGGTCGAGCGTGGCCGTTGGAACGCGGGCGCCTTGGCCGAGAAAGAGCCGGATCCAGCAGAAGGCAACGCCGAAGACGCCGCCCCTGAAACGGGTGACGGCGACTGATCATCCGATCCGCGGTCAGGCCCGTCCCGGGCGATGGCGGGGGGCTTGCCCCCCGCGTTCAATCCTCGGGAAGGTTCGCCGCGATTTCGGCCCACATCGCGGACAGGACCGGCCGCGGTTGGATGTCGATGATCGGCATGTCCGCATCCAGCAGGGCATCCAGCATCAAAAGCTGTTTGTGGCTGTCGACGCGGTTCTCGTGGATCAGCGCGACAAGCGGCTGACCCTGATCGTCGGCAATCAGAAGGTCGACGGTCAGGTTGCAGAGGGGGTCATATTCCTCGTTCGCTTCGGCCGAAACGAGAAACGCATTGAGGGCCACACCTGCATGGATGGTGCAGGTCGGGGCCTCGGCCTCCAACCGGTCCTGCAGCCAGCTGTGAAGCTTGATGTCGCGCGTGGTCATCAGGGGCTTGGTGCGAACCGTGCCTTCGGGGATGTTCTGCGCCACGACGCCACTGCGCCGCTTGGGCGCTTTACCCCCCGCCGCAAGGGATTTGGCCCGTTCGATCGCGCCCTTGGCCGCACCCCATTCGTTCGCCCAGGATCCCGATCCGCGAAGGTCGTCCGCAGGCGCGCCGCGCGGCACGGGCCGCGGATCGTCGGCGTCGCTTCCCCCGGACAGGCGGGAGACGGCTTTGTTGAGAAATCGGTCGAACTGCATTTTGCTTGTCCCTCGGGCATGGGGCGGTTTTTGCCTTTGTGACCCGATGGCGGGGCGGAAATGCGGCAGGGTGGCGGAAAATGCGCGGTCATTTCCGCCCTAGACGCGATCCCCTGCATCGAGCCGTGCAAGGATGGCATCCCCGTCCGCGATGACGGTGGCGCGGCGGTCCGCGTCCATCCGGTCCCATGTCGCATACATCTGTGCCATGCGCGGATTGTTTTCGAACCGGTCGCGGTGACGGTCCATGAAATGCCAGTACAGCAGGTTGAACGGACAGGCCCCGTCGCCTGTCTTCTTGCTGACGGAATAGGCGCATTCCTTGCAGTAGTCGGACATCTTGTTGATGTAATTGCCGCCCGACACATAGGGTTTCGATCCGACCACCCCACCATCGGCCCATTGCGACATGCCGATGACGTTCGGTGCCTCGACCCATTCGTAGGCGTCGGCGTAGACGACAAGATACCATTCATGCACCTGATGTGGGTCCAGACCCGCAAGCAGGGCGAAGTTGCCGGTCACCATCAGGCGCTGGATATGGTGGGCATAGGCCTCGGCCAGCGTCGTGCCGATGGCCTGCGCCATGCAGCGCATGTCGGTGTCGGCGGTCCAGTAGAATTCCGGCAGGTCGCGGGTATGAGCCAGCTCGTTGCGCGTCGTGTAATCAGGCCCTTCGCGGAAATAGATGCCGCGGATGTATTCCCGCCAACCGATGATCTGCCGTATGAACCCTTCGGCCGCGTTGATCGGGACGTGATCGTCCTTCCATGCCTGTTCGGCCGCCTCGCAGACCTCGCGCCAGCCCAGAAGGCCGGCGTTGATGTAGACCGACAGGATCGCATGATACAGAAACGGCTGATCGGCCACCATCGCATCCTGGTAGTCGCCATATAGCGGCAGGCCATGGTCGATGAAGTGATCCAGCGCCGCAAGCGCCCCATCCCGATCCGTCGCGAACCAGAAATCGTCCAGCGCGCCATACCGGTTGCCGAACCGTGTGCGCACCAGTTCGATCACCTCTTCGGTGATCTCGTCGGGGGTGTGCCGCAGGGGGCCGATCGGATTCAAGCCCTTGGCAGGCGGCTTGCGGTTGTCGTGATCGTAATTCCACTTGCCGCCCGCCGGATTGTCGCCATCCATCATCAGGCCCGTCTTGCGGCGCATGTCGCGATAGAACCACTCCATCCGCAATTCCTTGCGGTCCTTTGCCCAAGCCTCGAACTCCGCATGGCTGGCAAGGAACCGGGTGTCCGGGAACAGGTGAACGGGCAGGGGGGCGTCCTCCAGCGCGCTGATCAGGCGAAATTCACCGGGCTCCGTTGCGATGACCTCCTCGGCGCCTGTCGCCTCGGCGGCGCGCAGCAGCTCACCGGGGATCGAATGCGTGTTCTCCGGATCGTCGAGCACCGTATAGCGCACCGTCCAGCCCGCGTCGCGCAAACGGGCCGCGTGCTTGCGCATCGCGGCGAACAGAAAGGCGATCTTGCGCGGGTGGTGGGGCACATAGTCCGTCTCGGCATGAACCTCGGCCATCACGACGGTATCGGTGGCCTGATCGCCCTCGGCCAGCGCGGACAGGTCGTCGGACAGCTGGTCGCCGAGAACGAGGATCAGCCGCCCTACCATTCGATGGCCGTCCCGGCATAGTCGAAGAACCCGCCCGTCTGGGACGGGTCGAGGCCCATCAGTACCTCTACGAGATTTGCGGCTGCCTCTGCGGCGCTGACCTTGGGGGCCTTGTATCCTTCGGTAAAGGCGGTCTCGACAGTGCCCGGATGCAGGGCGACGACGACGGATTGCCTGCGCCGCCGACCGATCTCGATCGCTGCGCCATGGGTGATCTGATTGGCCGCCGCCTTTGCCGCCCGATAGCTGTACCAGCCGCCCATCCGGTTGTCGCCGATGGACCCGACCCGCGCCGTCAGAACCCCCACGCGCGCGGCATCCGACAGATGCGGGGCAAGATGCTTGAGCAGCAGGGCAGGGCCGACGGCGTTCACCGCAAAGGTCTGCGCCATGGCCCGGGCGTCGATCGCGTCGAGCGACTTTTCAGGTTGCGCCCCATCCGGTGCAAGGATGCCGGTCGCGATGATGGCAAGGTCCACCGGGCGGCCGATGCCGGACAGGGCGCGCATGACCGACCCCTCGTCCGTGACGTCCAATCCGTCGTTGCGTCGGCTGAACCGGGTGACGTCGTGCGTTTTGCCAAGGTGGTCGGCCAGGGCCGCCCCGATACCGCCCGAGGCGCCGATGATGACTGCGTGTTCCATACCAGAGGCAGCTAGACGGCGGACCGCGTCCTTCAAGCCCGTTTCGCTCCCCGTGTCCTGCGCGATCGACACGGCGCGGTCCCGCGACGCGACGCGGGATTTTTCCCTTTCTTCCGGGCGCGAAATCCGTATCTATGGCGATATGACGCAAGACCTGATCCTGGACCTTCTTCTTACCCGCTCCTGAGCGTGCCATCTGGCGCGACCGCTCGGGAGGGACGCAGCGCCAGACAAGAAACCAGACAGTATCAGGATCATCGCCATGACTTCCCCCGCTTCCATACCCGACTCCCGCGTTGTCATCTTCGACACGACCCTGCGCGATGGCGAGCAATCGCCCGGCGCCACCATGACCCATGCCGAAAAGCTGGAGATCGCGTCCATGCTGGACGAGATGGGCGTGGACATCATCGAGGCGGGCTTTCCCATCGCCTCCGATGGTGACTTCGCCGCCGTGTCCGAGATCGCCAAGGCTGCGCAATCTGCCACGATCTGCGGTCTGGCCCGTGCGAACCTGCGCGACATAGACCGCTGCTGGGAGGCGGTGAAGCACGCCAGATCGCCGCGCATCCATACGTTCATCGGCACCTCGCCCCTGCACCGTGCCATTCCGAACCTGACCAAGGACGAGATGGCGGAGCGCATCCACGAAACGGTGACCCACGCCCGCAACCTGTGCGACAACGTGCAATGGTCGCCCATGGATGCGACGCGGACGGAGTGGGATTACCTCGCCCGCGTGGTCGAAATCGCGATCAAGGCGGGGGCCAGCACGATCAACATTCCCGACACCGTCGGCTATACCGCGCCCAACGAAAGTGCCGCGTTGATCCGCCGCCTGATTGCCGAGGTTCCGGGCGCGGAGGACGTGATCTTCGCCACCCATTGCCACAACGATCTGGGCATGGCGACGGCCAACTCCCTCGCCGCGGTCGAGGGCGGTGCACGGCAGATCGAGTGCACGATCAACGGTTTGGGTGAGCGGGCGGGCAACACCGCGCTGGAAGAGGTCGTGATGGCGCTGAAGGTGCGTCACGACATCATGCCCTTCACCACCGGCATCGACGCGACCAAGCTGATGGCCATCTCGCGCCGGGTCAGTGCTGTTTCCGGATTCACGGTGCAGCCCAACAAGGCGATCGTCGGCAAGAATGCCTTTGCCCACGAAAGTGGCATCCACCAGGACGGCATGCTCAAGAATGCCGAAACGTTCGAGATCATGCGCCCCGAGGATGTCGGCCTGACCGAGACATCGCTGGTGATGGGCAAGCATTCGGGTCGTGCGGCCCTGCGCTCCAAGCTGGCGGAGCTGGGCTATGAGGTCGAGGGCAACCAGCTGGCCGATGTCTTCGTGCGGTTCAAGGCGCTGGCCGACCGCAAGAAGGAAATCTACGACGACGACCTGATCGCCCTGATGCAGGACGAGGAGCGGCAGGCCGAGGATCGCATCAAGGTCGAAAAGCTGCGGGTCGTCTGTGGCACCGGGGGACAGGCCGAGGCGGAGCTGACGCTGATGATCGACGGCAATGCGCAATCGTCCGAGGCGAATGGCGATGGTCCGGTCGATGCGGCCTTCAACGCGGTCAAGGCCCTGATCGACCACGAGGCGCGCCTGCAGCTGTACCAGGTGTCCGCCGTGACCGAGGGAACGGATGCGCAGGCAACCGTGACCGTCCGGATGGAAGAGGACGGTCGCATCGTGTCCGGTCAGTCGGCCGATACCGACACCGTGGTTGCCAGTGTCCGCGCCTATGTCAACGCGCTGAACCGTCTGCTGGTCCGGCGGGAAAAGGCCGGCACCGATGCGCGGGAGATCAGCTACAAGGACGTTGGCTGACAGCGTGGGCCCGGCGGTGCGATCGCCGGGCCCGTCCCGTCAGGCATCCGCCGCGTCCTGTTGCAAGCCGATCTCGTCGACGGCGGATTGCAGGGCCATGCGATCCAGCTGATCGAACGGCAGGGACGTGAAGGCGACGATGCGATTGCGCAGCGCGCCATACGCCTGCTGAAAGGCGAGGGCCTTTGCGCCATCGGTGCCCGTCATCTTGACCGGATCCGGCGTGCTCCACTGTGAGGTGATCGGAATGCCGCCCCACGGGGCGCAGACCTCGTTGGCGGACCGGTCACAGACCGTGAACACGAAATCCAGCTTGGGCGCATCCTCGCCCCGGAACTCTGCCACGTCCTTGGCGCGCAGGGGGGTGGTGTCGATTCCCTTGTCGTGCAGCAGGGACACGGCACAGGCATTGAGTTCCGACTTCGGATCGAGACCGGCGGAATAGGCGACGAAGCGATCGCCGGCGATTTCGCGCAGGATGCTTTCGGCAAAGATCGACCGGGCAGAATTTCCCGAGCATACGAACAGGACGTTGTATTTTCTGTCTTCCATCAGGGGGCGCTCCAACAGGGTGGGGGTGGTCAGAAGATCGGTCGGCAAGCACAGGTCGACACGCCCGCGGCAGCAGTCGACCAGAAGAGTCCCAAACATTTCGCGCACGGCCGCGAGGTCGATCGCGTAGGACAGCGTCGTCCCGCGTCGGCGCTGCGACAGCAGGCCGACGCGCCGCAGCGCCGCCAGATGCGTCGACAGGGTGCTGGCCGGCAGGCCCAGCACAGTCGCGATTTCCCCCGCCGGCAGGCGATCCGGAAAGCGCGACATCAAAAGGCGGAATACGGCCAGCCGGGCAGGGTGGCCAAGCTGCGTCAGGGTCTGAGACAGGTCGGTAAGTTTTTCCATATTTCTAGAATATAGGAAATATAAATTGAAGCAAGCCATATCGCGGTAGCAGTGTCGTCGGGTTCGCCGGGGTTGGCCCGGGTCGGGGTCGCATAGGGGTCAGGGTCGGCAATGCTCTGCCGACCGTGGGGAAACCTATACTGGCACCCGGGGGTGGAACCCGCTACACCGCGCAAAACCCTCCGGGCGCACGGCTTCGGGGGCCGGTACGGTTTGGGGAATACGACATGTCTATTTTCGGCAGCCTGTTCAGCAGTGACATGGCCATCGACCTCGGCACGGCGAACACACTGGTTTACGTGAAGGGGAAGGGAATCGTCCTCAACGAGCCGTCGGTCGTCGCATACCACATGAAGAACGGCCGCAAGGAAGTTCTGGCGGTGGGTGAGGATGCCAAATTGATGCTGGGCCGGACCCCCGGCAGCATCGAGGCGATCCGACCCATGCGCGAAGGCGTCATCGCCGATTTTGACACCGCCGAAGAGATGATCAAGCACTTCATCCGCAAGGTGCACAAGCGGTCGACCTTTACCAAGCCCAAGATCATCGTCTGCGTGCCGCATGGCGCAACCCCGGTCGAAAAACGGGCGATCCGCCAGTCGGTTCTGGGCGCCGGTGCACGCAAGGCCGGCCTGATCGCGGAACCGATCGCCGCCGCCATCGGGGCGGGTATGCCGATCACGGACCCGACCGGCAGCATGGTCGTCGATATCGGTGGTGGCACGACCGAGGTCGCCGTCCTGTCCCTTGCCGATATCGTCTACGCCCGGTCGATTCGCGTTGGCGGCGATCGCATGGATGAAGCCTTGATCAGCTATCTGCGACGTCACCAGAACCTGCTGGTGGGTGAGGCCACGGCAGAGCGGATCAAGAAGGAGATCGGCACCGCGCGCATGCCCGAGGATGGGCGCGGCGAGGTGATGCGGATCCGTGGTCGCGACCTGCTGAACGGTGTGCCGAAAGAGACGGAGATCAGCCAGGCGCAGGTCGCCGAGGCGCTGGCCGAACCGGTGCAGCAGATCTGCGAAGGCGTGATGACCGCCCTCGAATCGACCCCTCCCGACCTTGCTGCCGACATCGTCGACCGCGGCGTGATGCTGACGGGTGGTGGCGCATTGCTCGGGGAACTGGACCTCGCCCTGCGCGAGCAGACGGGCCTCGCCATTTCCGTTGCGGACGAAAGCCTGAACTGTGTCGCACTCGGTACCGGCAAGGCCCTGGAATACGAGCGGCAGTTGAGCCACGTCATCGATTACGAGAGCTAGACGCGCGGCCCCACGGTGGGGCAGCAAGGATGAACCATGGCGCGCAACCAGTCTTCGGATGAAATCTATCACCGTCCCCTGCGACGTCTGATGATCGTGATCCTCTGCGTCGTCCTGATGGGTCTGACCCTGCTCTGGCGTATCGACAACCCGCGGGCGGAGCGTATCCGCGCGGGCCTCATCGACCGTGTCGTCCCCTCGTTCGAATGGGCGCTGGCGCCGGTGACATGGATGGGGCGCCTGATCGAGGATTTCGAAGGCTACGCAAGGGTCTATGAACAGAATCAGGAATTGCGCCGCGAGTTGCAGCGGATGCAGGTCTTCCGCGAGGCCGCCATTCAGCTGGAACAGGAAAACGCGCGATTGCTGGACCTCAACAAGGTGCGGCTGTCCCCTGATCTGACCTATGTGACCGGCGTGGTCCTGACCGACAGCGGCTCGCCCTTCCGGCGATCGGTCCTGTTGAACATCGGCGCGGATGCACAGGTCCTGGACGGGCAGGCCGCCATGGACGGCCTGGGGCTGGTCGGACGTATTGCCGGTGTGGGGGCGCGGACGGCACGGGTGATCCTGTTGACCGACGGCAACAGCCGCATTCCGGTAACGATCCAGCCTTCCGGCAAGCGGGCAATCCTGGCCGGTGACACGACGGCTGCGCCGGCGCTGGAATTCGTGGAAAACCCCGAGGACGTGCGCGCGGGCGACCGCATCGTCACAAGTGGCGACGGGGGCGTCTTTCCGCCCGATCTGCTGGTCGGGCAGGTGGTGCGCGCGACCGATGGCCGTTTGCGGGTGCGCCTTGCCGCCGACACCGGCCGGCTGGAATTCCTGCGCGTCCTGCGCACGCGCGAACCGGCCAGAATCGACACGACCGGCACGCTGATTACACCGGCATCGGGCCCGGAACAGGGGCCGCCCGCACCGTTGCCCGAAGACGGATAGGCGATGATCAACTCTTCGATCTGGGGATATCGGGCGCTGTTCGCGGGGCTGACCTTCGCGTTCATGTTCTTTGCCCTGTTGCCGTTCGGACGGTCGGACGGGTCGCTGCCCGCACCCGATATCATGCTCGGGCTTGCATTCGTCTGGGTGCTGCGGCGCCCTGACTACGTGCCGGTCTGGCTGTTGGTGCCGCTTCTTCTATTGGCGGATGTTCTGTTGATGCGCCCGCTGGGGCTTTGGACCCTGCTCGTGTTCCTGTCGTCGGAATATCTGCGCCGCCGGGTCGATCACAGCGAGGTGCAGACCTTCGGGGCCGAAATCGCATTGGTCACGATGACGATCATCGGGGTATTCGTTGCAAACCACCTGATACTTCTGCTGCTTCTTGCCGAAACGGCACCGCTTCTGGATCAGGCATTGCACGCGGGGGCGACGATTGTTTTCTATCCGTTGATCACGATATTATCCCAGTGGATCGGGGTGCGCCGTCTCGCCCCCGGAGAGCTCGACTCCCTTGGAACCCGCGCCTGACGATCCCGCCCGTCGTCGTCGTCCGAAGCGCGCGACCCTGTCACAAGACCAGAGGATGCCATGAAACGCACGCCGCAGGAACAATTGCTGTCCAGCCGCCAGGTGACGCGCCGGTCCCTGATCGCGGGCGGCGGCATGGTGGCCTTCGGCGGCCTGCTGGTGGCGCGCATGAACCATCTGCAGGTGGATCAGGCGGATGAATTCCTGCTGCTGGCCGAAGAGAACCGCATCAAGGTGCGCCTGCTGGCACCGGCGCGCGGCATCATCTTCGACCGCAACGGCCGCACCCTTGCGGGCAACGAACAGATCTACCGGGTCTCGATGATCCGCGAGGACGCAGACGACGTCGACCGAGTCATCACCCATCTGCGCGGCCTCGTCCGTCTGGACGAGGAGACGCTGCAGCGCGCGCTGCGCGAGATGGACCGCCGTCCGCATCAGGCGGTCACGTTGGCCGACCGCCTGACCTGGGAAGAATTGTCCACGATCGCGGTGAACGTCCCCGCCTTGCCGGGAGTCACGCCCGAGGTCGGGCTCAGCCGGGTCTATCCGCTGGGGCAGGATTATGCCCATGTCATCGGGTATGTCGGCCGCGTGTCGCAGCGCGATCTGGAGAACGAGGAGGATACCGATCCGCTGCTGCAGACACCGCAGTTCCAGATCGGCAAGATCGGCGCGGAACGGTCATTGGAAGGCGTCCTGCGCGGGCGTGCAGGTTCGCGGCGGGTGGAACAGAATGCCGCTGGCCGCATCATGCGCGAACTGGGGCGCACGCCCGGCAGCTCCGGCAAGGATGTGCAGCTGACGATCGACGCCGCCTTGCAGAACTTCACGCAGGCGCGTCTGGGAGACGAAAGTGCGTCCGCCGTCGTGATGGACGTGCGCACCGGCGATGTCGTCGCCGCCGTATCCTCGCCCAGCTATGATCCGAACCTGTTCGTGTCCGGTATCTCGGTCCCCGATTATGCCGAGTTGCGCGACAACGATCACCGGCCTTTGCACAACAAGATCGTTCAGGGGCTCTATCCGCCCGGGTCGACCTTCAAGATGGTGACCCTGCTGGCCGCGCTGGAGGCCGGGGTTTCGGTCGATGAAACCGTCTATTGCCCCGGACACCTCGATGTCTCGAACCGTCGCTTTCACTGCTGGAAGCGGGGCGGGCATGGGCAGGTCGACGCCAGCAAGAGCCTGCGGGAAAGTTGCGACGTCTACTACTACGAGATGGCCCAGAAGGCCGGGATCGACCGGATCTCTGAGATGGCGCGCCGTCTCGGTCTGGGTGTGGAACACCCCATGGAAATGACCAGCGTGTCCGAAGGGTTGATCCCCGACCGCGAATGGAAGCGGACGCGCCGGGGCGAGGAATGGGTCGTCGGCGACAGTCTCAACGCCTCGATCGGTCAGGGTTTCGTTCTGGCGTCCCCGATGCAGCTTGCGGTGATGACGGCACGGATCGCATCAGGCCTCGATATCTCGCCGCGTCTGGTGCGGTCGGTCGGGGGCGAGGCGCGGCCTTCGGGCGTGAACGGTCCGCTCAAGATTTCGCGCAGCCTTCTCGATGCGGCGCGGCGCGGAATGTACGAGGTCGTCAACGCGCGTGGCGGGACCGCCGGGCGATCGGCGTTCGAACTCGCCGGAATGAAATGGGCCGGCAAGACCGGCACCAGCCAGGTTCGGAACATCACCGCAGCGGAACGCGCGCGTGGCGTATTCCGCAACGAGGATCTGCCGTGGAACCGACGCGATCATGCCCTGTTCGTCGGATACGCGCCCTATGATGATCCCAAGTACTCGATCTCCGTGGTGGTCGAACACGGCGGCGGCGGATCGACGGCGGCCGCACCGATCGCGCGGGATGTCATGCTGTTCGCCCTCGCCGGGGGGCTGCCCCCGATCGATGCCTATCCGCGCAGCCAACGAGGGGAGATCGAACAGATGCTGTCCGACCTGCCCATTAATCGCGGCCTGATGTCCGGGCCCGGCACCTCCGAGGCCTGATGAGCTATCTCGAATACAACGTCGCCCGCGTTCCGCAGGGTCTGCAAAAGGTGTTGGCCTTGAACTGGGCCCTGATCCTTCTGATCGCGGCGACGGCGGGCATCGGTTTCATCGTCCAGTATTCCGTCGCGGGCGGTTCCTGGAGATGGGCAGAGCCGCAGATGCAGCGCTTCATCCTCGGGCTGGCGGTCATGTTCACGACCGCGATGGTGCCGATCTGGTTCTGGCGCAACATTTCCGCCCTGATCTTTGCCATGACGCTGGTGCTTCTGCTTGCGGTCGAATTTGTCGGATCCACCGGGGGCGGGGCACAGCGATGGATCGATCTGGGGTTCATGCGGCTGCAACCGTCCGAACTCATGAAGGTATCGCTGGTCCTGATGCTGGCGGCCTACTACGACTGGTTGCCGCCCAGCAAAGTCAGTCGACCCATCTGGGTCCTCGTCCCCGTGGTGTTGATCCTGCTGCCGGTGTTTCTGGTCCTCAAGCAACCCGACCTTGGAACCTCCATCCTGCTGATCACGGGGGGCGGGGCGATCATGTTCCTTGCCGGGGTGCACTGGGCCTATTTCGCGACGGTCATCGCCGGGGGCGTGGGGCTGGTGACGGCGGTGATCAAGTCGCGGGGCACCGACTGGCAACTGATCAAGGATTATCAGTACCGCCGCATCGACACGTTTCTCGACCCCGAAAGCGACCCGCTGGGCGCCGGATACCACATCACGCAATCGAAGATCGCGCTCGGGTCCGGCGGTTGGACCGGCAAGGGGTTCATGCAGGGCACGCAGGCGCGTCTGAACTTCCTGCCCGAAAAGCATACCGACTTCATCTTCACGACCCTCGCGGAGGAGTTTGGCTTCGTCGGCGGCCTGTCCCTTCTGGTGCTGTATCTGCTCATCATCGGGTTCTGTATCGCCTCCGCCTTGCGGATGAAGGACCGGTTCGCATCGCTGGCGACACTTGGCATCGCGGTCGCGTTCTTTTTGTTCTTTGCGGTGAACATGTCGATGGTGATGGGGCTTGCTCCGGTGGTCGGCGTGCCGCTGCCATTGGTCAGCTATGGGGGATCCGCGATGCTGGTGCTGATGCTGGGCTTCGGCATCGTGCAATCGGCGCATGTACACCGCCCCCGTGCGGCCGGCGAGGGGCGGCTGCTGCGTCGGTGAGGAACCCGCAGGCCTGATGCCTTCTGTCAGCGCACGAACCATTGCTGTGCAGGGATCGGTCTTATGCTCCGGCACGGATGGTCTATCTGATCCTCAAGTCAAACGGAGGAGACAGCCCCATGACCAAGCACATGACCGGTCTGCACCATGTCACGGCCATTTCCGGCCCGCCGCAGGCGAACGTCGATTTCTTCACCAAGTTGATGGATCAGCGGTTGGTGAAGAAGACCGTCAATTTCGACGATCCCGGCACCTATCACCTGTATTACGGCAATCGCACCGCGGACCCCGGCACCATCCTGACGTTCTTTCCCTTCGTCGGTGCCGCCCCCGGCCGCGCAGGCAGCGGGACGGCCTCGGCCTATGGCTATTCCATCGGGGCGTCGGTGCTGGACCACTGGGCCGAGGAGGTGCGCGCCAAGGGCGCGCGGGTGTCCGACCCGGTGGAACGGTTCGGGCAGAGCGTCGTGACCGTCACCGACCCGGATGGCGCAGCGGTCGAACTGATCGCGGAGCCGGGCGATCACGGCCCGGCCGAGGGTGGGTTCCATTCGACGACCCTCTGGCTGGACGACATCGGGCCGACGCAGCGTTTGCTGGTCGATCACATGGGCTATGAAGAGGTCGGGCACGAGGCATCAGGCAAGGGAGAGCGGCTGCGACTGCAGGCCCCCGGCGATGCGCGTGGCACGATCGTCGACCTGTATCGGGAAGATGGCGCAGCGCGGGCACGGCAAGGGGCCGGGTCCATCCACCATGTCGCGTTCCGCGCGCTTGACGACGCCGATCAGCTGGATTGGCGCGACAGGATGATCGCGGCGGGGATGCAGGTCACGCCCGTCATCGATCGGCAGTATTTCAACGCGATCTACTTCCGTGAACCCGGCGGCGTACTGTTCGAGATTGCCACCGACCCGCCGGGCTTTACCCGCGATGAGCCGCTGGAAAGCCTCGGCCAGTCCCTGAAGCTGCCCAAGAAGTACGAAGGGATGCGCAACCGGATCGAACAGGCCCTGCCGAGGATCGACACATGATCCGTGGCCTTGTCCTGATCCACGGGCGGGGCGGGTCGGGCCGCGACATGCGCGGCCTGATCGGACCACTGGGCGCCGAGGGCATGGAGATCGCCACGCCCGAGGCGCCGGGCAACAGCTGGTGGCCGACCAGCTTTCTTGCGCCCGCCGCGCAGATGGCGGGACCTTTGGACGCAGGCCTCGCAGCCGTGGATGAGGCGGCCCGGAGCCTTGGCCTGCCGCGCGATGCCGTCGCCCTCGTCGGGTTCAGTCAGGGGGCCTGCCTTGCGCTGGAATACGCCGCGCGGCGGGGGGCGGGTCTTGGCGCCGTGATTGCCCTGTCAGGTGGTCTTGTCGGGCAAGGGGATGAGGGGGATCCGACGGATGCCCTCTATGGTCACTGCGACAAGGCGTTCGACTACGACGCCGACCTGACCGGCCTGCGCGCCCTGATCACCTGTCATGAGGCGGATCCGCATATCCCGCTGGCCCGTGCGATCACGTCCGAGGCGGTGCTGGACCGATTGGGTGCGACCGCCCGCCTGATCATGCATCCGGGACCGGGGCACCAACCCATGCAGGACGGGATCGTGGCGGCACGGGAGATTCTGCACGCGGCGTGAAACGGCCACCCGGAACGAAAAAGGGCCGCCCGAAGGCGGCCCTTTGCGTGTCTGATGGTCGCGTTATTCGCGGTTCCCGAAGAGCGACAGCAACATCATGAACATGTTGATGAAGTTCAGGTAGAGCGACAGCGCGCCCATGATCGCGGCCTTGCCCAGCCACTCCGTATCGCCATGGGCTGCGTGGGCGACATACTCGGTCTTGATACGCTGCGTGTCGTAGGCGGTGAGGCCCGCGAAGATCAGGACACCGATCGCCGAGATGGCGAAGGCCAGCGCCGAGGAGGCGAGGAAGATGTTGACGACCATCGCGACGATCAGGCCGATCAGGCCCATCATCAGGAAGGTGCCCATCGCCGACAGGTCCTTCTTGGTCGTGTAGCCATAGAGCGACAGTGACGCGAAGGCGATCGAGGTGATCAGGAAGATCTGCGCGATCGATGTGCCGGTGTAGACGAGGAAGATCGAAGAGATCGACAGGCCCATGACGGCAGCGAAGGCATAGAACACCAGCTGCGCGGTGGCGGCCGACATCTTGTTGATCATCGCGGACAGGCCGAAGACGAAGGCCAGCGGAGCCAGCATCACGACCCACTTGAGGGGCGACGCGTAGAGCGCATAGCCAAGCTGCGTCAGATACGTATCCGCGCTGAGCTGTGCGGCAGCGGCGGACGGGTCCGAAGTGACAGCCAAGCCGGAAATGGCCCAGGCGGCGGCAAAGGTGATGAGCATGCCCACGGACATCGTGCCGTAGACCTTGTTCATGTGGGCGCGCAGGCCCTGATCGATCTGCTCGGCGCGGGCGCCGGAGATTGAACCGGTCCGCAGGGCGTCGAATTGTGCCATGGAACTCCTCCAAAGGTGGAACATCGGGCCAGGCGGAATGCCTGACCTCTCTGGTGGGAATATCGGCGTGGCCGGGATGTAATTCAAGCGGGCAATTTCTAAGAAACGACTGAGTCCGATTGATTTTGGCTATGGTTTCACCCCCAGCCACCTATCGCGTCGATTTCACCATCGGTGATGGGGTGATCAGATATTTCAATTTCCGGAATGATCGAGCCCGGGGTACCATGTTCCTGAAAGGAGCATCCGATGGCACGAAATCTCGACCTGACCGCCTTGCGCGCCTTCGCGACCGTCGCCTCCACCGGGGGCGTGACGCGCGCGGCAAGTCTCTTGAACCTGACGCAGTCGGCCGTCTCGATGCAGGTCAAGCGGCTGGAGGAGGCGCTGGACGTGGCCTTGCTGGAACGGACGGGGCGCGGCATGCGCCTGACACCGGATGGTGAAACGGCGCTCGGCTATGCGCGCCGCATGCTGGACCTGAACGACGAGGTTCTCGACCGGATGCGTGATGCCGCCCCGGAGGGAGAGATCCGTCTGGGGGTGCCCCATGATATCGTTCCGCGCTGCATTCCTGCCGTGCTGCGCGCGTTCGCGGCCGAATACCCGCGCGTGCGCATCGTCCTGACTTCCAGCAATACGCTGGATCTGCACGAAAGGTTCGCGGAAGGGACCTGTGACGTCATCCTGACGACAGAAGCCGCCCCGAGGCCGGGCGGAGAGGAGTTGATCCGACTACCGCTGGTCTGGGTCGGCGCAGAAGGCGGGATCACGTGGATGCAACGCCCCCTGCGACTTGCGTTCTGTGGCGCATGCCTGTTCCGGGCGCGCGTGCAGTCGGCGCTGGATGAACAGGACATCGCGTGGGAAATGGCCCTGACGGCGGAAGACAGCAGCGCCATCGACGTCAGCGTATCGGCGGATCTTGCGATCCACGCGCTGATCGAGGGGTTCGAGACGGCGGATCAACAGACCATCCATCATGGGGGTGCCCTGCCGGAGATCGGTGACGTCGGCATTTCGCTCTATGCGTCCACGACGGGTCGGAACATCGCCCGCGACGCATTGCTGGAGATCATCCGAAAGACCTATGGCGGGCTCAGGTCGTCACGACGACCTTCCCCGTCGATTGCCGCGTCCTGAGCAGATCCAGCGCCTCTGGCGCGCGGTCGAGGGGCAAGACGTGGCTGACATGGGGGTCCAGTCGCCCCGCCTCGTACATCGCGAACAGGT
Organism: Jannaschia sp. 2305UL9-9; assembly: GCF_041403465.1. Lineage (NCBI taxonomy): Bacteria > Pseudomonadati > Pseudomonadota > Alphaproteobacteria > Rhodobacterales > Roseobacteraceae > Jannaschia > Jannaschia sp. 2305UL9-9. Next base: position 95,918 of record NZ_JBGEHM010000004.1, on the reverse strand, counting down.
CCGCGATGCTTTCGGTCACGACAGAGGGCTGAAAGCCTAGGTAGCCCCCCCAGTAGACACCCATCACGTCGACGTTCTTGACCAGCAGATGGTTCGCCTTGATCTGCGGCACGGTTCCGCTGGCGAAGCCGATGACGAGGATGCGACCGCCCGGATTCGTGGCATGAAAGGCGGCGTCGAACGCGGACCCGCCAACGGCATCGTAGACGACATCGGCTCCGCCAAGGGCACGTATCCGATCGCGCAGGTCGGGCACCTCCGCATCGATCAGATGCGTCGCCCCGTGATCACGGGCGATGGCCAACTTTTCGGGGCCGCGCGCAACGGCCACGACCTCCGCACCGATCCGTGCGCCCAGTTCCACGGCCGTCAGGCCGACACCCCCCGCGGCGCCCAGAACCACGAGGCGTTCGCCTGCGCGCAGCCTTGCCCGATGGGTCAGCGCCACGTGGCTTGTGGAATAGGCGACGATGAAACCGGCCGCGACGTCGGCGGGCATCCCATCCGGCACCGGCACGCAGCGATCGGCGGGAAAGCGGCCGACCTGGGCCAGGCCGCCGGACCCGCCGAACACGGCCACGCGGGTTCCGACCGTGGGCGTGACAACCCCGTCGCCGGTGGCCGTGACCGTGCCGCATACTTCCATCCCCGGCACGAATGGCACCGCGGGCGTGTCCTGATAGGTGCCCTTGATCATCAACAGATCCGCAAAGTTCAGGCCGCAGGCTTCGACCGCGATCTGAACCTGCCCGGCGGCGGGATGCGGGGCCGGCACGTCACGCAGGACCGGGGCGGTCCCCGAGGTTTCGACGATCCAGGCACGCATGTCGGTCTCCTCCCGCGTAAACGCAAAGCGTATTTTCAAACCTATAGGGTGCGCGATCGCAATGCGATAGGCGCGATGATGAAATGGCGTTGAAAGGGTCGGATAGTCATCAGATATCAATGTGTTGCGACATGGCGGGGTAGGGTAGGGGGACTGCGTTCCTGTACCCGCCGCACCCGATACGACTTTCTTGCAAAAGTGCTTATCCATTGGGGGCGATGGCATGGTTGCACGGGTCTTGGCAAAAACAACCTGCAGGCGATCCGCGGAGGTGGGCGCCACGACTTCGGAGGACTGCCCATGACACATCCTGTTGATATCCATGTCGGCAAGCGGATCCGGCACCGCCGGTGGCTTGTCCAGATGACGCAGAAGGATCTTGCGGACCGGGTAGGCATCAAGTTCCAGCAGATCCAGAAATACGAGACAGCGGCAAACCGCGTGTCGGCCTCGCGCCTATGGGAGATTGCGCAGGCATTGGAGGTGCCGGTCGGCTTTTTCTTCGAAGGTGTCGGCGACGCATCGGATGACATCGCCTCCTTCGACGTTCTGTCCGACCGGGAAACCGCCGATCTGGTCCGCAGCTATCACCGCATGCCGGAGCAGCAGCGCCGCCGCCTGTTCGATCTGGCGCGGGTGATGTCGGACGACGCGGCATAGAGCCGTCACCTTGACCGGCCCTGCGGGTCCGTGCATCCCGCAGCCAGACTTCGTCCTTTGGGAGCAGACATGCACGAGCCAGACCTGACCGACTTGCGCGTCACTGCCCACCGATTGGCCGAGGCGGCGCGCGAGATAACCCTGAAGCATTTCCGGACCCCGCTGAGCGTGATCTCCAAGCGGGCGGATTTCGATCCCGTGACGGAGGCCGATCGGCAGGCCGAGGCGGCGATGCGCGACATCCTTGCCAAGGTGCGCCCCGACGATGCGATCCTCGGCGAGGAGCAGGGGATCAAGGCAGGGACATCCGGCCTGACATGGGTGCTGGACCCGATCGACGGAACGCGCGGCTATATTTCCGGTACGCCGACGTGGGGCGTCCTGATCGCGGTGCAGGATGCGACCGGACCGATCTACGGCATGATCGATCAGCCGTTCACCGGCGAGCGTTTCGAAGGTGCCGCAGGCCGGGCCACGTGGACGCGCGGGACGGACAGCCATCCGATTGCCGTGCGCGACACGACCGACCTGTCGCAGGCGACCATCCTCACGACCTTTCCCGAGGTCGGCACGGCGAAGGAGGGCGCAGCCTTTCACCGGCTTGCGAACGGTTGTCGTCTGACCCGCTATGGCATGGATTGCTATGGCTATGCGTTGTTGGCGGCGGGGCATGTCGATCTGGTGGTCGAGGCGGGATTGCAGCCCTACGACATCGCCGCGCCGATCGCGGTGATCGAGGCGGCGGGCGGCATGGTGACGGACTGGCAGGGCGGGTCGGCCCACGATGGCGGACAGGTCCTCGCCGCGGCCACCCCGGCATTGCATGCAAAGGCGATGGAGCATCTGAATGGCTGAGATCTGTCTTCGCGGGGGGGCCGTCTGGCAACCGGACGGATCGACCCTTTCGGCAGACATTGCCATGCGCGATGGCGTGATCACCGCCATCGGACCGGATCTGCCGACATCGGGGACGGACGTTTCGGCGCGTGGCTGTCTTGTGACGCCCGGCCTCGTGAATACGCATCACCACCTGTATCAAACGCTGACACGGGCCGTGCCGGCGGGGCAGGACGCCCTGTTGTTCGGGTGGCTGCGCACGCTTTATCCCATCTGGGCGCGGTTCACGCCGGACCACATGCACGTGGCCACGCAACTGGGCCTTGCCGAACTGGCATTGTCGGGCTGCACCACGTCGTCCGATCATCTTTACCTCTATCCGAACGGGGTGCGTCTGGAGGATACGATCCACGCGGCGGCAGAGGTCGGCCTGCGGTTTCACCCGACCCGCGGATCCATGTCCATCGGGCAAAGTGACGGGGGCCTGCCCCCCGATACGCTGGTCGAAAAGGAAGATCGCATCCTCGAAGACAGTATCCGGGTGGTCGACGCCTTCCATGACGCGTCCCCCGGCGCGATGTGCCGTGTCGGCCTCGCACCCTGTTCCCCCTTTTCCGTCAGCCGCGATCTGATGCGCGAGACTGCCGTTCTGGCCCGTGACAAAGGCGTTCGACTGCATACGCACCTTGCCGAAAACGATGAGGACGTCGCCTATTCCCTGTCCACCTTCGGCTGTCGCCCGGGCACCTATGCCGAGGATCTGGGCTGGACCGGTGAGGACGTCTGGCACGCCCATTGCGTCAAACTGGACGCGACCGAGATCGACCTGTTTGCGCGCACGCGAACGGGCGTGGCCCATTGTCCGTGCTCCAATTGCAGGCTTGGGTCCGGTATCGCCCCGCTTCGCGAAATGCTAAATGCCGGGGTGCCGGTGGGGTTGGGGGTGGACGGTTCCGCGTCCAACGACATGGCCAGCCTGATCGGCGAGGCGCGGCAGGCCATGCTGTTGCAACGGGTCACGCGGGGGGCCGATGCGATGTCCGGGGCGGAGGCGATGCGTGTGGCCACCACCGGTGGCGCGGCGGTCCTCGGGCGGGATGATATCGGCGTCATCGCCCCCGGCTATCGTGCCGACCTTGCGGTCTGGGACGTCTCGGGCATCGATGCGGCAGGCAGTTGGGACACAGCCGCCCTTCTGCTGGCCGGTCCGCGCCGGGTACGCGATCTGTTCGTCGAAGGACGTCAGATCGTTCGTGACGGCGCAATCACCACGATCGACCTGCCGCGCCTGATCGCTCGTGCCGAGGCAATGGTGCGGGACCTGATGGCTTAGACAGCGTGCCCTGTTGGCCTTACGCCTCGGGGGGGGCGGTCGCCGATACGTTCGCGGTAGTGACGCCGGCAGAGGCTGATGTATCGGTCGTTGCCGCCCACTTCGACCTGGGCACCGGTGGTCAGTGCCTCGCCATTCGCATCGACGCGGATCACCATCGTTGCCTTGCGACCGCAGTGACAGATCGTTCGGACTTCGCGCATCTCATCGGCCAAAGCCAGAAGGGCGGCGGACCCGGGAAACAGCTCACCCCTGAAATCGACGCGCAGGCCATAGGCCATGACCGGCACATTCAGGTCGTCGACGACGCGCGCCAATTGCCAGACCTGGTCCCGCGACAGCCACTGCGCTTCGTCGATCAGCACGCAGGCCACGGGACCTTCGCCCAGACGGGTCGCGATCATCTGATGCAGATCACTGTCGGTGGCATAGGTGTCCGCCTCTGCCGAGATCCCGATCCGGCTTGCAATGCGGCCCTTGCCCGCGCGGTCATCGAAATTCGCCGTCAGCAGATAGGTCTGCATCCCCCGTTCGATATAGTTGTAGGACGCTTGCAGCAGCAGGGTGCTCTTGCCCGCGTTCATGGTGGAATAATGGAAATAGAGCTTGGCCATGCCCCTGCTCCTGCCCGCGATGGCCGAAAAAGGGAAGCCTTCGCAACGCCCGGGGCAGGGGCCGCTGCGCAAAAGAAGGCCCGACGCCTGCACCAGCAACGTGGGGCGTGGCGAAACCGGAATTGCACCATTTGCGCGCATGGCCGTCCGGGCATTTCAGCCATTCTTCAGATCAACGGCGCAGCCCGGCTCATCCGGTCGCGGATACGGCAAAGCGGGACACGTGCGGTGTGTCACAGGACCGTCATGGGCGATGACGACGATCTTTCCCCAACGACAATCGCGGTGCTAGAGTAAGACAGGGAGAGCCCGATGACCGCCGACATTGCGACCTATCTGAAACGCCATACGGAAGCCTTGGTAAAGGACGTCGGCGTTGCCGCAGCTTGCGAGATCACGGGCAAGTCCAAGGCAACGATCGGCCGCTATTACGCAACGCACGAGGAGCATGCGGAGCGCTTCATGCCGATCGACGCCGTTGCCTTGCTCGAGGCCGAGGCCAGCTATCCCCATGTGACCGTAGCGCTGACCGAACTGCACACGGTCACCCGCAGCAGGGCCGCGGCCGTCGCTGATGCCGCGGGCGGGATCGGCCATGATGTCGCGGTGCTGTCGCAACGCTTTGCGCATCTGATGGGTGCCTACGCCGAGGCGATGGAGACGAGCGCCATCACACCCGGCGAAGCCAAGCAGTTGCTGCAAGAGACGCTGGAGCTTCAGAAGGTCCTTGTCGACATGAAGGTACGCCTTCAGATCGAGGCAGTCGAGGGTTAGCCGCCCTTGCGCGTCACGACGACGGACCCGACGGAATAGCCCGCCCCGAACGAACAGATCAGCCCGCGTTCGCCGGAAATCAGATCCGCGGAATGCTTGGCGAAGGCGATGATGGATCCGGCCGATGACGTGTTCGCATAATCCTGAAGGATGTTGGGCTGTTCTTCCGCGGTGGGTGTCCGCCCGAGGACCTTCCTGCCGATGAAGTCGTTCATCGACTTGTTCGCCTGATGCAGCCACAACCGTTTCAAATCGTCCGCGTTCAGCCCCTCATCGGCAAGGTGATCGGCGATATGGGCCGAAACCATGGGCAGCACTTCCTTGAAGACGCGGCGCCCATTTTGCACGAACTGCATGTCGCGGCGGTCGTCCATCTGATCGCGCGTCCGCCGCAGGAACCCGTCGTTGTTGCGGATGTTGTTCGAGAATTGCGTCGCGCACCGCATGCTGTCCACGGTAAAGCGTGGCCCCGTGGCAAGGTCGTCCCGTTCGAGGACAACGGCGGTGCAGACATCACCAAAGATAAAATGGCAGTCGCGGTCGCGCCATTCGAGATGTGCCGAGCAGATTTCCGGGTTCACCACGATGGCCCGCCGGATGCTGCCCGCGCGGATCATGTCCGCCGCCGCCTGGATCCCGAAAGTCGCGGACGAGCAGGCAACGTTCATGTCGAACGCAAAGCCGCCGGTGCCCAGCAGGGCCTGTATCTCGATCGCGACAGCCGGATAGGCACGTTCATGATTCGAGGCGGCGCAGATCACGGCGTCGATCTGTCCTGCGTCTATGCCAGCCATGGCAAGGGCGTCGGTGCAGGCGTGAACCGCCATCTCGGCCATCTGGCCCGGGTCATCATCGGCACGCGCGGACAGGCGGGGATACATGCGGTCGGGGTCCAGAACCCCCGATTTGTCCAGAACGAAACGCTGTTCTATCCCGCTGGCCGACTTGATGAAATCCGCGCTGGAATGTGGGACGGGCGCATATGTGCCCGCGGCGATCTCATCGGCGTGAAGGGCGTTCTGCCTGTCGGCATAGGCGTTGAAAGCGACGACCAATTCGTCGTTCGTAATGACCTGAGAGGGGGTAAATACCCCGGACCCGGTGATCGCGGCACGAATGTCTTTGGTCATGTCACCTCTCAAATCCCGGCAATGGCTAGGGTTTGTCGGGTCACACGTGTCTGCCGTCGGCCTCCGACCGGGTCAAGCGCCGGGCGGCCAAGTGCCGTGGGGTCAGTTTCGCCGTGACGGCCCCTGATGTGCCATGTCGGTGGCGATCGCGGCAAGTCGGCTTTCGATCGCGTCGCGATCATCATCCCAGCCGCAGACCCCGTGCAGCATCATCAGCGGCAGGCCCGCGCGTTCGAACAGCTTTATCTTCGTCGCGACGCGTTGCCGGGTCGCGCGGTCGGGCATGTCTTCGGTGGCATGATCGAGGGCGAGGACGGGGTGCGCCGCCCGATCGAGAAGAAGGATGTCCACACGCTCGTGGGACAAGGCGCTGCGCGCGCCCGTCGAGTGTCGCGATCTGCGCCCGTCCCGCACGCTGAACACGGAGCCGAGCGCCACGGACGGCGCGATGTGCAGGGCATTCGAGTGGGCGAGTCGCGACAGCCTGACGAACACCCATTCCCGCACCTCGGCACGCTGCGCTTCGGTAAAGGCCGCATCGGCCAAGCGCCCCTTGCGGGGCAGCGGGATGAGGGTGCGAAGCACATCAAGGGGCGACGCGGCTAGGGATAGTTCGGGCATCTCGGCGCAGTCCTTAGTCAAAACCTGTCCTGTCAGGATCGCGGGGGACGGCGGCGGAAATCGGGCGCCTGAGGGTCGGAAGGGGGTCTGGAAGGCCCCGCAGTCCATTCGGTTTTAATCAAAGTTCTGCAGATCCGGGCAGGGCAGGGCCCGCGTCTTCACCCATTGCCACGCCAATAGGGCATACGCCGCGGCCGACAGCCGGGTGGCCAGAGCGGCGTACAGGTCCATCGAAGGGGCAGGAGTCAGGGATGACCCGATCCGCCCCTCCGACGTGTTGCGCGGGTCTACTGAAGGGACCGCACTTCCAGATCACCTTCGACGCGTGCCTGCATCGCGAGGGCCGCGGCATGCGATCCGGCCAACGTGGTGAAATACGGAATACGGTCCATCAAGGCGACATTGCGCATCGACCGGCTGTCTTCGACCGCCTGCGACCCTTCGGTAGTATTCATGACCAGGACAATCTCGCCGTCCTTCATGACGTCGATGACCGTGCGGCCCCCTTCGTGCGCCTTGTTGACATGGCGCGATTCGATGCCGTGACGGGCAAGGTATTCTGCCGTGCCCGACGTGGCGAGGATGCTGAAGCCCATATCCGTCAGAAGGGAGGCCGTCTGGACCAGCTGCTTCGTCTTGTCCTCGGGCTTGATCGACAGGAACACGGTGCCGGATTCGGGCAGGGTCACACCGGCCCCCATCTGTGCCTTGAGGAAGGCACGCGCAAAGCTGCGGTCCCATCCCATGACCTCGCCGGTGGAGCGCATTTCCGGCCCGAGCAGGGTGTCGACGCCGGGGAAGCGCGCGAAAGGCAGCACGGCTTCCTTGACCGAGAACCACGGCGTGTCGGGGTGCGACAGCATCATCGTATCCCCCATCGGCACATGAGCGATTTCGGCATCGGCGGGATAGGGGTCGCGCAAGGGGAAGTTCGACAGCGGTTCACCCGCCATCAGGCGCGACGCGATCGACGCGATGGCGGAATCGACCGCCTTGGCCACGAATGGCACGGTCCGCGAGGCGCGGGGATTGACCTCGATCAGGTAGACTTCTGGCCCGGTGTCGGGGTGATCCTTGACGGCGAATTGAACGTTCATCAGGCCGACGACGCGCAGTGCCTTGGCCAATGCCTCGGTCTGATGGCGAATGGTGTTGATGACGTCCTGCGACAGCGTATGGGGCGGAAGGCAGCAGGCGCTGTCGCCGGAGTGGACGCCCGCCTCCTCGATATGCTGCATGATGCCCGCGACATGCACGTTTTCGCCATCGGACAGGGCGTCGACATCCACCTCGATCGCGCCGGACAGGTAGCTGTCGAGCAGGACGGGCGAGTCGCCGCTGACGACGACGGCGTCACGGATGTAGCGTTCCAGTTGTGCGGTATCGCGGACGATCTCCATCGCGCGCCCGCCCAGGACGTAGGAGGGGCGGATGACCAGCGGATAGCCCAGTTCCTCTGCCCGGATCCGGGCTTCGTCGTCGGAATGGGCGATGGCGTTCTTCGGCTGCTTCAGGCCAAGCTGCGTGACGAGGGCGCTGAAACGCTCCCGGTCCTCGGCAAGGTCGATGGCGTCCGGCGTGGTGCCGAGGATGGGAATACCGGCGTCGTGCAGGGCATTCGCGAGCTTGAGCGGTGTCTGCCCGCCGAACTGGACGATCACACCGTGCAAGGTGCCGTTCGCCTGTTCGATCCGCAGGATCTCCATCACGTGCTCGAATGTCAGCGGCTCGAAATACAGACGGTCCGAAGTATCATAATCCGTGCTCACCGTCTCCGGGTTGCAGTTGATCATGATCGTCTCATAGCCCGCATCCGACAGCGCAAAGCACGCATGACAGCAGCAATAGTCGAACTCGATCCCCTGGCCGATGCGGTTCGGTCCGCCGCCCAGGATGACGACCTTCTTGGCGTCCGTGGGACGGGATTCGCATTCCGCCTCGCCCATGACGGGGGCTTCGTAGGTCGAATACATGTAAGGCGTCTGCGCTTCGAATTCGGCTGCGCAGGTGTCGATACGTTTGAATTGTGCAACCACGCCGAGGTTCTGGCGCGCCCGGCGGACGTTGTCCTCGGTCCGGCCGGTCAGCTTGGCAAGCCGTGCATCGGTAAAGCCGTATTGTTTGAGACGTCTAAGTCCGGCTTCCTCGACCGGCAGGCCGTTGGCCCGAACTTCGGCCTCCAAGTCTATGATTTCACGGATGCGGGCAAGGAACCACGGGTCGAACATCGTGACGGCCCGAATGTCGTCATCGGACAAGCCATGGCGCATGGCCTGCGCGATCACGCGAATGCGGTCCGGGGTCTGTCGGCCAAGGGCGGCCTTGATGGCAGCGGGGTCCTCGGAAAGTTCGATTTCGTCAAACCCGGTCAGCCCGGTTTCCATCGATGCCAAGGCCTTCTGCATGGACTCGTGGAAGGTGCGGCCAATGGCCATGACCTCGCCCACCGACTTCATCGCCGTGGTCAGCAGAGGCTCCGATCCGGGGAACTTCTCGAAGGCGAAGCGCGGGATCTTGGTCACGACATAGTCGATCGTCGGTTCGAAGGATGCAGGGGTGACGCGGGTGATGTCGTTGTCCAGCTCGTCCAGCGTATAGCCTACGGCCAGCTTGGCGGCGATCTTTGCGATGGGGAAGCCCGTTGCCTTGGATGCCAGCGCGGAGGAGCGGGACACCCGGGGGTTCATCTCGATCACGACCATGCGTCCGTCGGCCGGGTTGACGGCCCATTGCACATTCGACCCGCCCGTCTCGACACCGATTTCGCGCAGCACGTTGATGCTGTGCGTGCGCATGACCTGGTATTCCTTGTCGGTCAGCGTCAGGGCAGGGGCGACCGTGATGCTGTCGCCGGTATGAACGCCCATTGGATCGACGTTCTCGATGGCGCAGACGATGATGGCGTTGTCGGCCTTGTCCCGCACGACCTCCATCTCGTATTCCTTCCAACCCAGAAGGCTCTCGTCGATGAGGATCTGCGCCATGGGCGAGGCTTCAAGACCGGACCGGCAGATGCGCTCGAAATCGGCGCGGTTGTAGGCTACGCCCCCCCCCGTCCCGCCAAGGGTGAAAGCAGGGCGGATGATCGCGGGCAGGCCGACATGTTCGAGGGCGTCCATCGCCTCGTCCATCCCGGCGCGGATGTCATAGCGGCCATCGTCCTTCTTCGGGGCGGCGATGATGACGGCCTTGGGGTTCTCGATTCCAAGGCGATCCATCGCCTCGCGGAAAAGCTTGCGATCCTCGGCCATCTCGATCGCCTCGCGGCGCGCACCGATCAATTCGACATTGAACTTCTCGAGGATTCCCATGTCATCGAGGGCGAGCGACGTGTTCAGGCCCGTCTGGCCGCCCATCGTCGGAAGCAGGGCGTCGGGACGCTCCTTCTCGATGATGCGGGCCACGACGTCGGGGGTGATCGGTTCGATGTAGGTCGCGTCGGCCAGCCCCGGATCGGTCATGATCGTCGCGGGGTTGGAATTGACGAGAATGACGCGGTATCCTTCCTCGCGCAGGGCCTTGCAGGCCTGTGCACCGGAGTAATCGAACTCGCACGCCTGCCCGATCACGATTGGGCCTGCACCGATGATCATGATCGACTGGATGTCGGTCCGTTTAGGCATCGTGCTTTCCCCGTATAGAGCCAAATTGTCGTGCGTTTAGGGGCGCGGGCGTGGGGGTGCAACCCCGCCCGCATGTGCGCGCCCCTTTGTTCGACAATTAACACGGAACCGAACGGCTTTCGGCGGCGTTTGCCCGAAATCGGTTTAGGGCACCGTTAATCTTATGGTGCCTAGCCTGAGGGTGCCTTGCACCCGTACCGCAAGGATCTGGTCACGCGCACAACACACGAGGTGGAAAACATGAAGCATTCCGCAATCCTGATGGGGGCCATCGGAACGGTCGCTGAAACGTCCGAACTGCAACGCCGGGCGTTCAACCTCGCCTTCGCGGTCAGCGACCTCGAGTGGGTCTGGGAGCCGCAGGTCTACTACCGGATGCTGCATCAGCCCGGGGGGCGCAACAGGATCGCGCAATACGCCGAGGCGGCGGGCGATAAGGTCGACGCCGATGCCCTGCATCAGTTGAAGGAACAGATCTTTGCCAAGCTGGTCGCCGAACAGGGGCTGCAACCTCGGGACGGTTTGACCGACCTGATCGCGGCGGCGCGGGCCGACTCGGTCCCCGTCGCGTTCTGCACGACGACGTCGGAGCATCAGGTCGACCTGGTGTTGTCCGGGCTGGAACCGGCCATGTCGCGTCGCGATTTCACGTGGATCGGCAACCGCACCGTGGTCGAGAACGGCAAACCGGCGCCCGACATCTATCTTGCTGCCCTGACGGCCCTCGGCGCCAATCCAGAGGATGCCCTCGTGATCGAGGATACGCCCGAGAGCGCGGAAGCCGCCCTGTCCGCCGGATTGCACGTCGTCGGGTTTCCGGGGCGTGCCGCCCGTGACCGCGCATTCCCCGCAGGGGTGAAGGTGGTCGACACCCTCGATCCCGCGATCCTCATGCCCAAGATGGGCATGGCCGCGGAATAGGAGGGGCCTGTCGCGGGGCGCGGGGTTGACTTCGCAGGCGGGTCACGGTCAACCGACGCGACCGATTTTCCCGCTTTTCCGATCCCCGAGGACCCCGCCATGCATGCCTTTCGCACCCACACCTGCGCTGGACTGACCAAGGCCGACGTGGGCGATACCGTCCGTCTGTCCGGCTGGGTGCACCGTATCCGCGACCATGGTGGCGTGTTGTTCATCGACCTGCGCGACCATTACGGCATGACGCAGCTGATCTGCGACCCCGACAGTCCCGTCTTCAACGAGGTCGAAAAGGTCCGGTCCGAGTGGTGCATTCGCATCGATGGAACGGTCAAGGCGCGCGACGAAAGCCTTGTGAACGCCAAGATCCCGACAGGCGAGATCGAGGTCTTCATCCGCGACATCGAAGTCCTCGGCGCCTCCTCGGAGTTGCCTTTGCAGGTTTTCGGCGATCAGGAATATCCCGAGGAAACGCGCCTGCGGTATCGTTTCCTCGACCTGCGGCGCGATGTCATGCAGCGCAACATGATCCTGCGATCCAATGTCGTCCGGTCGATGCGCAACCGGATGTGGGATCAGGGCTTCAACGAATTCCAGACGCCGATCATCACCGCGTCGTCGCCCGAGGGCGCGCGCGACTTCGTGGTGCCGTCCCGCCTGCACCCCGGCAAGGTCTATGCCCTGCCGCAGGCCCCGCAGCAATTCAAGCAGCTGCTGATGGTGTCAGGGTTCGATAAGTACTTTCAGATCGCGCCCTGTTTCCGCGACGAAGATCCCCGTGCCGACCGCTCGCCCACGGACTTCTATCAGCTCGACATGGAGATGAGCTTCGTCTCGCAAGAGGATGTCTTTGCGGCGATTCAGCCCGTGATCGGCGGCATCTTCGAAGAGTTCGGGGGCGGTCGCACCGTGGATGCGGAATGGCCCCTGATCAGCTATGCCGATGCGGCGCTGATGTATGGAACGGACAAGCCGGACCTGCGCAACCCCATCAAGATGCAGATCGTGTCCGAGCATTTTGAAGGCTCGGGCTTTGCGATCTTTGCCAAGCTGCTGGAGCAGGAGGGCACCCAGATCCGTGCCATTCCCGCGCCGACCGGCGGTTCGCGCAAGTTCTGTGACCGGATGAACAAGTTCGCGCAGGAGCAGGGCCTGCCGGGCATGGGCTACATCTTCTGGCGGGATCAGGGCAACGGTCTGGAGGCGGCGGGCCCGCTGGCCAAGAACATCGGCCCCGAACGCACCGAGGCGATCCGCCAGCAACTGGGCCTCGGCGTCGGTGACGCCGCCTTCTTCCTCGGCGGCAAGCCGGGCGATTTCGAAGGTGTCGCGGGGCGCGCCCGGACCGTCATCGGAGATGAACTTGGCCTGACCGACAAGGATCGCTTTGCCTTTGCGTGGATCGTCGATTTCCCGATGTACGAGCGGGATGAAGACGGAAAGCTGGATTTCAGCCACAACCCCTTCTCGATGCCGCAGGGCGGGTTGGAGGCCCTGGACGGCGATCCGGAAGATGTCCTCGGCTATCAATACGACCTTGCCTGCAACGGCTATGAGCTGATCTCCGGCGCCATTCGGAACCACCGTCCGGAAATCATGTTCAAGGCGTTCGAGCTGGCCGGGTATGGCCGTGACGAGGTCGAGAAGCGTTTCGGCGGCATGGTCAAGGCTTTCCAGTACGGCGCACCGCCCCACGGCGGGTGTGCCGCGGGGATCGATCGGATCGTGATGCTGTTGGCGGATGAGGCGAACATCCGCGAAGTCATCCTGTTCCCGATGAACCAGCGTGCCGAGGACCTGATGATGGGCGCGCCGAGCGAGCCTGTGTCCGGCCAGTTGATGGAACTCGGCCTGCGGCCTATCCCCAAGGACTGAACCATCGGCGTCGGCGCAGCGGTCACCGATCGCTGCGCCCGCCCTTAAATCGTCCGAAAGACCTGTTATCCTGTGGCGGAGCTTTGCAAAGGTCCGCCAAAGATGCCCCTGTCCCCAACGCTGGCCGCCGTTCGGTTCGGAACGGGGTTGTCGCCCGCCCATGCCGCACCGCAGGATGCCGGCGCCGTCTTGGCGCGCTTGCAGGGGACTGATGCCATGGCGGCGCGCTATCCTCAGCCAGCTTGGGCAGAAAAGGCCGCCATGGTCCGTCGCTGGGCGGAGGCACGTCGGGCGCGCAACGACGGCAGCGACGCGTCAGCGACGGCTTACCGACAGATCAACCGACAGATGTTTCGCGACTATCACGCCGACCTTGGCCGAATCGTGGCCCGTGGCGCGATGACCGATGATGGCCTGCGCGAACGGTTGCAGTGGTTCTGGTGCGACCATTTCACCGTGACGGATGGTGGCGGCCTGCTGCGCCGATCCGTTGCCGCCTATCACGAAGAGGCGATCCGCCCCCATCTGACGGGCCGGTTCGCCGATCTGTTGCAGGCCGCCGTGATGCATCCCGCCATGCTGATCTATCTGGACCAGGCGCGGTCGGTCGGCCCCAATTCCCCACGGGGGCGTCAGGGGGCGGGTCTGAACGAAAACCTCGCACGCGAGATCCTCGAGCTGCACACCCTAGGTGTCGAAGGTCCCTATGGTCAGAGGGATGTCACCCAACTGGCCGAGCTTTTGACCGGTCTGTCCGTAAGGCATGACGGCACGCCGGTGTTTCGCGGGCTGTTTGTCGAACCGGGGGCGGAGGAGGTGCTGGGCCTTTCCTACGGTGGCGCACGACCGGATGAGGGGGCGATCCGACAGGTATTGTCGGATCTTTCGGTTCACCCGGCGACGGCGCGTCACCTGTGCACCAAGCTGGTGCGGCACTTCGAATCCGATGTGCCGGACGCTGACATGGTCGCGGCGATGACCCGGCGCTGGATCGAGACGGATGGCGACCTGCTGGCGGTCTATGCCGTGATGCTGGACCATCCCGCGGCATCGGATCGCGCGCTGCGCAAGGTTCGACGACCGCTGGAGTTCATCGTGGCCGGGGCACGGGCACTGGGGATGGGCGCCGATCTGCCCGAGGCGGGAAACCGTATCGTGCGCGACTTCGTCCTGACGCCCCTGCAACTGATGGGACAGCGTTGGCAGCGGGCACCGGGGCCCGACGGCTGGCCCGAAGCGGCCGAGGCGTGGATCACGCCGCAGACGCTGGCAGCGCGGATCGAATGGGCCATGTCGGTCGCCGCCTCCCTGCCGGAGCCGCCCGATCCCCGCGCGTTTCTGGAAACCGCCCTCGCGGACCTGGCCGGCCCGCGCAGTCGGTTCGCCGCGGCGGCCGCCGAAAGTCGCGCGGCGGGGGTCGGGTTGATCCTGTCCTCGCCCGAGTTCCAGAGGAGGTAACGGCATGGGCCCGACATTGTCCCGGCGTCGCCTTCTGACCGGAGTGGGGTGTTCGCTTGCCGCCGCCCCGCTGATCACCCCGATGGCCTTCGCCGAGATGCCGTCGGACAATCGCCTCGTGGTGATCATCCTGCGGGGGGCCATGGACGGATTGGACGCCTTGCAACCCTATGGCGACCCTGCGCTGCGCGTCCTGCGGCCCGGTTTCGACATCGGCCCGGCGGCGGGCGCGATCGACCTGACCGGCTTTCACGCGCTGCATCCCGGACTTGGGGCCCTTGCGCCGATGTGGCGACAGGGACAGCTGGGGTTCGCCCAGGCGGTCAGCACCCCCTATCGCGGTCGACGCAGTCATTTCGACGGGCAGGATATTCTCGAGGCGGGAACAGCCGGTGAGGTTCCGGACGCGCAGCATCGGGATGGCTGGCTGAACCGTCTTCTTGGTGCGATGCCGGGGGCCACGGGGCGGACGGCCTTTGCCATCGGGCGCGATGACATGCTGCTGCTGCGCGGGGATGCGCCGCGCGCGACATGGGCACCGGACGCGCGGCTGGACCTTGCGCAGGCGACGCAGGACCTTCTGCTTCATCAGTACCACAACGATCCGCTTTTCCGGGACAACGCGCAGAAGGCGCTGTCGCTGTCGGCCGAAGGACTGGGCGACGATGCGCCGACGCGCGATGCAGACGGCGCGCTGTTCGCCTTTGCCGCCGCCCGCCTGCGCGAGGAATCGCGGATCGCGGCCCTGTCCCTGCCGGGATGGGACAGTCATCGCGGCCAACGGAACCAGGTAACGCGCATGTTCAGGCGTTTGTCCGATGGCATCTTGCGGCTTCAGGCCGACCTCGGGCCGCACTGGGATCGCACGATGGTTGTCGCGATGACGGAATTCGGGCGCACGGCTGCGGAAAATGGCACCCAGGGCACCGATCACGGAACCGGCGGCACCTTGATTCTGGCCGGGGGTGCCCTGAAAGGCGGCCGTGTCTGGGGCGACTGGCCCGGCCTCGCCGAGGCGCAGCTGTTGGACCGTCGCGACCTGATGCCGACGCGGGATGTCCGCGCCTACGCGGCGTGGGCCCTGCGCGGTCTGTTCGGCACGGACGCGGGGCTTTTGTCGCGGGTGGTCTTTCCCGGCCTCGAGATGGGAGAGGACCCGAGGCTGACCGGGTGAATGCGGTCAGACCGCGCGGACCATCCGCACCGATGGAAAGGTGATGTCCGGGCCCATCGCGACATCGAGGTTGGCGAGCCGGTCGAAGCCGAGGCTGGCATAGAACGGCACGGCGGTCAGGGTAGACAGGCAATCCAGACGCGTGACGCCGCATCTGCGGGCGTCCTGAATGATATGCTGCATCAGAGGTCGTGCATGCCCTTGGCGCAGGTGATCGGGGTGTGCGGCCACGTGCCGGATATTGCCGACGCCGGGTTGAACCGTGCCGGTGCGGCCGGGCGCCTGTCGGGTCCAGCCGCCGGCGGCGACTAGGGCGCCGTCTGTCGAGAACAGCAGGTAGAAAGTGCCGGAGGCCAGCAGGGCGGGCTGTGCGCGAACCATCCGGGGCAGGGCAGCGGCCAGAACATCCCGCGCATAGTCCTCGGCCAGCAGCCGCGGATAGGACGCCGCCAGAAGGGTATCGATGGCGGCGGCATCATCCGGAGTGGCAGGACGCAGGAGGGACATGGGGCTACCGGAAGGGCGGGCATGAAAAAGGCCGCGTCAGGATCAAACCCGCGCGGCCCTTCGGATCAGCAAGATCGCAAGCGGTTGCTTACTTGATCTTGCCTTCCTTGTATTCGACGTGCTTGCGGACGACAGGGTCGAACTTCCGCACGACCATCTTCTCGGTCATGGTGCGGGCGTTCTTCTTCGTCACGTAAAAGTGGCCGGTCCCGGCGGAGGAATTCAGCCGGATCTTGATCGTGGTGGGCTTCGCCATCGGGTGTCTCCTGCGTCGGTCGGGGCGCAAAAACGCGCAGCCCCTCTAATCCGGAGTGTGCCTTCTATCTGTTGTCACCGTGCTGTCAAGCGCATCATCCGACGATATCGGAACCTTGCCAATCAACGGTCATCAGAACGGTATCCTGATGCACATTTGGGGCAAAAGTGACCTTCGCAGGATAGGATATCGGCGCGATATACCCCAGATCGAATCGAACCCACGCCGGATTGCCCGTCAGGGCGGCCGCGAAGGCCTGTTCGACCTCTGGCCTGTCTGCGTGTTGCCAAAGGCTGAAGACGGGCAAACCACTCAGGTCCGTCGGCCCCTCAAAGCCCAGATCGAAGGCAAGACGCGTGCTCAACGTCGCTATATGCCCCTCTGCGGTCAAAAGGCCCAGCCTGTCGGGGCTGTGCACGACTTGATCTATGACATCCGGCGGAAGGCCGGGATTGCCTGGAAACATGTGTACATGCGTCTGCGCCGCCGCTGTCTGTGTTGCCATCGTGACCCCCACGCAACAGCAAATGACGCATGTTCCGGTCTGTCAACAAGGACGCCCCGAAACGATCCCGCATCGGCGGATTACGTCGGATCTGTATGTGCGGGGGGCCTGTAAGCCGGATTCTGTTCCCCGGATCGCTCCGGTTCGACGACCATTCCTCTGGAATGCGAATCGCTTCGCACCCTCAAGCTGCCAACCCGGACCCCTGCGGCAAAGTACCGGAGCCCCCGTTGCCGGGGGCGGTGGGTCCCTATTCGGCGTTGCTCCCGGTGGGGCTTGCCATGCGGGGGACGTTGCCGCCCCCCCGGTGCGCTCTTACCGCACCGTTTCACCCTTACCCTGCATGCAGGGCGGTCTTTTCTCTGTGGCGCTGTCCGTCGGGTTGCCCCGCCCGGGCGTTACCCGGCACCGTCACTTTGTGGAGTCCGGACTTTCCTCGTGGGGTTGCCCCCGCGCGGCCGTCCGGCCCCCCGCACGGCGCCGCGCCTAGGACGTGGCCGCGCCCGCGTCAACGGGGAAGCGTCGCGCCATGTCCGCGGCGATGGCACAATCGCGCCCATCCAGCGGACCATCGGCCCAGGGACGGAACCTGAGGCGAAACGCACCGAGCAGCGATTCGGTCGATGCATCCGCCGTCCAGCCAGCCGTTTTCAGGTTCGACAGAAAGGCGTCCGCGTCCGCATTCCCCGCACCGGGGGCGGGCCAGACCGACAGGCCGCGCCGGGCCAATCGCCGCCAGTCGAACCGCGCACCGGGGTCGATCTTGCGGCCGGGCGCGCAGTCGGAATGGCCGATGACCCCCTGCGGCGGGATGCCATGCCGCGCCATGAGGTCGGACAGGAGGGTTTCGAGACTGTCCATCTGTGGCGCGGGAAAGGGCGCGGCGCCCGTGTTCGACAATTCGATCCCGAGAGAGCGGGAGTTGACGTCACAGGTCGCTCCCCAGCGGCCCGCACCCGCATGCCAGGCGCGGCGATCATCGGCGACCAGCTGCGTCACGGTGCCGTCTTCGTCGATGATATAGTGGCAGGAGACTTCGGCCTCGGGCAGGCAAAGCCGCTTGATCGCGGGACCGGCACCGCCCCGCATCGCCGTGTAGTGAATGACGATCAGGTCCGGTGCCACGAAACCGCTGCGCCGGGGGCCGTGGTTCGGGCTGTCGACGCGGTTCACCTTACTGGCGGACCAGATTGCGGAACGTTGCCGGGTCCCACGCACAGGCATTGCCATCGCCGTCCGGATCAAGGTTCAGACGGTCGCGCTCCGGTCCGCCGGCACTCAGGAATTCTTCCTGCGCGACATCGTCGGTGCGATAGCCTTCGCATTTCTGCTCCGACCGGCGGGTGCTGGCCAACGCCGCACGACGATAGGTGCCAGAGGCGCCGACCGGCCGCGCGCGTTCGATCGCATAAGCGATGATGTTCGGGCCGTTGTCGTTGGGGCGTTCCAGTTCGGTGGGCTGAACCAGCTGATACTGCTGCCGCGCGGCGTTCACGCGGGCGGCATCGTCCTGAATGGACCGTTCGGCGGATACGGCGCCGAAATCCTGTTCCCGGCTGAGCGTCGGGTTGTCACGGCTCAGATCGACGGCTGACGGATCGACGGTTGCCGTCGCCGTGGCCGTGGTCAGGGTGGCCGGGTCCGCGATGGTCGGCAAAGGCGCGGGCGTCCCGATGGTTGCCGTGGCGACAGGGGCGGGGGCCGCGGTCGTGGCAGGCGTCGAAGTCGAACCGCCACCAAGGATGGCCCGCGTCTGACTGGCCAGTTCTTCCGCTTCGGTCGCGGGCGGGCGCACCGCCTGAGGTGCGCGCACGCCTGTCGAAAGCTCCGCCTCGCGTCGCTGGGCGTATTGGTCGGGGGTCTCGAACCCCGCCCCCTGTGCGCCGCTGTCGGGCACGGGGGGATCGCAGGCCGCCAAGGTCATGGCGGCCAGAAGGGGCAGCAGGGTCGGAGATGCGCGCATATCAGCCTCTTGGGGTCTTTTACCGGACGCCTACCACCATTTCGACGGTTGCGCCACGAAGCCGGCGCGCGCCTCAAGGCATTGTGCAACGTCCATCAGCGCGCCTTCTTCCCAAGGGCGTCCGATCAGCTGCAGGCCCATGGGCAGGCCTTTGGCATCCTGACCCGTCGGCACCGCGATGCCGGGCAGGCCGGCAAGGTTCACCGTCACGGTGAACACGTCGTTGAGATACATCTGGATCGGGTCCGCATCGGCCATCGCACCCAATTCGAAGGCAGAGGACGGCGTCGCGGGCGTCAGGATCGCGTCGATGCCATCGGCGAAGACAGTCTCGAAGTCGCGCTTGATCAGGGTGCGCACCCGGCGGGCGCGGTTGTAGTAGGCATCGTAGAAGCCCGCCGACAACACGTAGGTGCCGACCATCACGCGGCGCTGCACCTCGTCGCCGAACCCTTCGGCGCGCGTCTTTTCGTACATCTCGGTGATGCCGTCGCCCTGCGACAGCGATGCGCGATGGCCGAAACGGACCCCGTCATAGCGGGCAAGGTTCGATGACGCCTCGGCCGGGGCGATCACGTAGTACGTCGGCAGGGCGTATTTCGTGTGCGGCAGGCTGATGTCGCGGATTTCGGCACCCGCGTCGCGCAGCATGTCGGTGCCCTGCTGCCACAGGGCCTCGATCTCGGCGGGCATCCCGTCCATTCGGTATTCGCGGGGGATGCCGATGACCTTGCCACGGATATCGCCGGTCAGCATGGCCTCGAAATCCGGCACGGGCAGATCGGCGGAGGTGCTGTCACGCGGGTCGTGACCCGACATCGCGCGCAGCATGATGGCCGAATCGCGCACGGTGCGCGTCATAGGTCCGGCCTGGTCGAGGCTACTGGCGAAGGCGACGACGCCCCAGCGGGAGCAGCGGCCATAGGTCGGCTTAATGCCCGTGATGCCGGTGAAGGCCGCCGGTTGTCGGATCGACCCGCCGGTGTCGGTGCCAAGCGCGCCAAGACACAGGCGCGCAGCCACCGCAGCTGCGGACCCGCCCGACGATCCGCCGGGCGTCAGGTTGGCGTCGGAATTGCCGGCCTTCCACGGGTTCACGGCATTGCCATAGACGGAGGTCTCGTTCGACGAGCCCATGGCGAATTCGTCCATGTTCAGCTTGCCCAGCATGACGGCGCCGGATGTGAACAGCTGTTCGGTGATCGTGCTTTCGTATTCCGGCAGGAACCCCTCGAGGATGCGCGACCCGGCCTGCGAGGCGACGCCCTTGGTGCAGAACAGGTCCTTCACCCCGATCGGGATGCCGCACATGTCGGGGGCATCGCCTGCCTTGATGCGCGCGTCGGCGGCACGGGCCTGTTCGCGCGCGACATCGGGCGTATGGTGCACAAAGGCGTTCAGCGCACCGGCGCCTTCGATGGCGGTCAGATGCGCTTCGGTCAGTTCGGCGGCGGTCACCTCGCCTGCGCGCAGGGCATCGCGGGCGGCGGCAATGGTCAGATCGGTCAGGCTCATTCGACTACCTTCGGGACGGCAAAGAACCCTTCGCGGGCATCGGGGGCGTTCTTGAGGACGGCGGCTTGCTGGCTGCCGTCGATGACGGCATCGGCCCGACGTTTCAGACGCTGCGGCGTGACGGAGACCATGGGCTCGACCCCGTCGACATCGACTTCCTGCAGCTGCTCGATAAAGCCGAGGATGGCGTTGAATTCCTGGGCCAGTGGCTCCAGCCGGTCTTCTGGTACGGCAATACGGGCAAGCTTTGCCACTTTGCGCGCGGTTTCCTTGTCGATGGACATGGGGCCTCCGGGGGGATCAACGGTCGCGCCCGTCTAGCGCCCGTGGGGGCGGGGTTCAATATCCGGTCGCGGGGTGCGGGGCCACGGGCCATGAATTTGGATATTTGGGGGAACAAAGAAGCAGCCGGTGATGAAAAACGTGCGCGCGCGCCCCTTGCAATCGGGCAGGATGGGGCAGTAGAAGCAGCGCAGAGCGCGGGCGTTGTGTAGTGGTAAGACCTTAGCCTTCCAAGCTAATGACGCGGGTTCGATTCCCGCCGCCCGCTCCATCCTTCCTCGTCCGGTCACAGTCCGAACGTTCCGCGCAGGATCGGCAACAGAAGTGCCGCGCCGATCCCGACGACGGCCCCGATGGCCGACCGCACCCATAGTTTCAGACGCTGAGGGACCACCGCCGCGAGAACGGTGCAGACAATGCCGTAGAAGATGAGCGGGATGAGGTCGATCATGTGGGACGATCCTGTGCCGGGCCAATCCCCACAGCTTCACCGCCGCAGGACAACGGGTCAATCCCGCGCCATCGTCGCAGGGCCGCCCGCAATCTTGCGCCCCGCGCAGTGCGCCGCTACCTGATTGCCCGAGCAACCGGAGGGCCCGATGGTCGATATCGCCAAGGAAGAGGACCGGGCTGGGTCCAAGAAGATCGGGAGCTTGCGATCCCTCGTCCCGTTCTTCCGTCCCCATATGGCGATGGTCGCGGCGGCGATCGCGGCGCTGATCCTGACGGCCTGCGTGTCCCTGATCCTGCCACTGGCCGTGCGCCGGGTCGTCGACGGCTTTCAGACCGGAACATCGGCCCTGCTGGATCAATACTTCGCGGCTGCCCTTCTGATCGCGGCCCTGTTGGCGGCCGGAACCGGCCTGCGGTATTATCTGGTCACGCGCTTGGGCGAACGGGTTGTGGCGGACATCCGCAAGACCGTGTTCGACCGGATGATCCGCATGTCCCCGAACTTCTATGACAGCATCCTGACCGGGGAAGTTCTGTCGCGGATCACGACGGACACGACGTTGTTGCTGTCGGTGATCGGGTCGTCGGTGTCCATCGCATTGCGCAACATCCTGATCTTCGTGGGCGGCATGGGCCTGATGCTGTGGACGGCGCCGAAATTGTCGGGACTGGTCCTGCTGATCGTGCCCGCCGTGATCGTGCCGATCATCGTTCTGGGGCGTCGATTGCGAAAACTGAGCCGCGAAAATCAGGACTGGATCGCCGAATCCTCCGGCAAGGCGTCGGAATGGTTGCTGAGCGCGCAGACCGTTCAGGCCTATACCTTCGAGACATCGGCAGCCGGGCGCTTTGCCGATGTGACAGAGCAGAGCTTCCAGTCCGCCAAGACGCGCATCCGTGTCCGCGCGATCATGACCTTCATCGTCATTTCGTTGACCTTTGCGGGCATCGTCGGCGTGCTCTGGATCGGTGCGCGCGATGTCCGCGCCGACATCATGAGCATCGGCGAGCTGATCCAGTTCCTGATCTACGCGATCATGGTCGCAGGCTCCGTCGCGGCCCTGTCCGAGATCTGGGGCGAGTTGCAGCGCGCCGCCGGCGCGACCGAGCGTCTGGTGGAATTGCTGGAAGTCGAGGACGACGTTCAGGACCCGGTCACCGCCGCCGATCTGCCGACGGATGAGGCGATCGCTTTCGAGGATGTCACCTTCCGCTATCCTACGCGCCCTTCGATCAAGGCGCTGGATGGCGTGACGCTGACCGTGGCGCCCGGCGAAACCGTGGCCCTTGTCGGCCCGTCCGGCGCTGGCAAGTCGACGATGATCCAGATGCTGCAGCGGTTCTATGACCCTGCGTCCGGGCGCATCACCCTCGGCGGTACGGATCTGCGCGATCTCGACCGGAACGCCTTTCGGCGCAGGATGGCCCTTGTGCCGCAGGATCCGGTGATCTTCGCGGCTTCGGCCCGCGACAACATCCGCTTCGGCAATCCGGATGCAACCGACGCCGAGGTCGAGGAGGCCGCGAAGGCGGCCGCCGCGCACGAGTTCCTGATGGCCCTGCCGGAGGGGTATGACACCTACGTCGGTGAACGGGGCGTGATGCTGTCCGGTGGACAGAAGCAGCGCATCGCAATTGCCCGTGCCATCCTGCGCGACGCGCCGATCCTGCTGCTGGACGAGGCGACGAGCGCGCTTGACGCGGAAAGCGAGCGGGCCGTGCAGGATGCGGTCGCACGCTTGGCCCGTGGTCGCACGACGATCATCGTGGCGCACCGTCTGGCGACGGTGAAACAGGCGGATCGCATCATTGTCATGAAGGACGGTGCCATCGCCGCCGAGGGCACGCACGACGAATTGGTAGCCGAAGGCGGATTGTATGCGCGGCTGGCCAGATTGCAGTTTACGGATGGGCTGGCTGCCGAATAGGAGCCACGCCAAAGGAACGTTTCCCATCGCCTTGGCGTTTCAAACGCCGTAGCGTCGTGGTTGCGCTTGTCATGTGCCGTGGCCATCAAACAGGCGATCCACAACGGGGGGTGTTGTGGCAAGACCAAAAGGGGGAGGGATAAATGGGCGCGTTTGCGACAAAACAGGACATTCTTGACATCGAGGCGCAAGCGCCCTGGGATCAGGCAAAACCTGCCAAGACACTCTATCGTTTGCTGTCGGATACCGCGGCAAGGCACGGGGACCGCCCCGCCATAAGCTATCAGCTGTTCTCCGGTCCGACCGACCCGTCCGAGACGCTGACGTGGTCGCAGGTCAAGGACCGCGTCACCCAGACCGCCAACCTGTTCCGCAGCCTTGGCATCGCGGAAGGCGACACCGTTGCCTATGTCCTGCCCAATTGCACCGAGACGGCGACCGTTCTGTTGGGCGGCGCCGTTGCAGGCATCGTGAACCCGATCAATCCCCTGCTGGACGCCGAACAGATCGCCGCCATCCTGCGCGAAACGAATGCGAAGGTCGTCGTTACCCTGCGCGCCTTTCCCAAGACGGACGTGGCCCAGAAGGTCGCCGCCGCCGTGGCCTTGGCCCCCGCGGTCGAAACCGTGCTCGAGGTGGACCTCCATCGCTATCTGACGGGCGCGAAGAAACTTATCGTTCCGCTGATCCGTCCCAAGAACCCGGTGACCCACAAGGCCCGCGTGCTGTCCCTGATGAAGGAAGTCGCCAAACAGCCGACGACCCTTGGATTTGCGGATGCGGACGGTGATCGGGTGGCCGCCTATTTCCATACCGGTGGAACCACAGGCATGCCGAAGGTGGCGCAGCACACGTACGACGGGATGATCTACAACGGCTGGATCGGACATCGCCTTCTGTTCAGCGAACAGGACGTGGTGATTTGTCCGCTGCCGCTGTTCCACGTCTTCGCCTGCCACGTGATCCTGATGGCCATGGTCGCCTCGGGCGCGCATGTCGTGTTCCCCACGCCACAGGGGTATCGCGGCGACGGCGTCTTCGACAACTTCTGGAAGCTGGTCGAACGCTGGAAGGTGACGTTCATCATCACTGTGCCCACGGCCATGTCCGCCCTGATGCAGCGTCCGGTGAATGCCGACGTCAGTTCGGTCAAGACCGCGTTCTCGGGCTCCTCGCCCCTGCCGATCGAATTGTTCAAGCGGTTCGAACGGGAAACCGGCGTGACCGTTGTCGAAGGCTATGGCCTGACCGAGGCGACCTGCCTCGTCAGCTGCAACCCGGTCGAAGGGCAGAAGAAGATCGGGTCCGTCGGCATTCCGTTCATGCACACCGAGGTGCGCATCCTGATGGACCGCGGCGAAGGGCCGGTCGAATGCGCGACGGACGATGTCGGCGAGATCTGCATCTCGTCGCCCGGCGTGCTGGACGGATCGACCTATACCGAAGAGGACAAGAACCGGGATCTGTTCCACCATGGCTCGTTCCTGCGCACGGGCGACCTTGGCCGGATCGATGCCGACGGCTACCTGTGGATCACCGGGCGCGCCAAGGATCTGATCATTCGTGGCGGTCACAACATCGACCCGGCCGAGATCGAAGAGGCGCTAGCCGGACACCCCGATGTCGCCATGGCGGGTGCGATCGGTCAGCCGGATGCGTTCGCCGGGGAACTGCCCTGTGCCTACGTGGAGCTGGTCGCAGGTGCGACGGTCACACCCGAGGACCTGTCGAAGCATTGCGCGACCCATGTGCACGAACGGGCCGCGCGCCCCAAGCATATCGAGATCCTCGACGAATTGCCGAAGACCGCCGTCGGCAAGGTCTTCAAGCCCGATCTGCGCCGCCGCGCGATCACCCGGATCTATGATGCCGCCCTGTCGGAGGCCGGGTTGAATGCGAGGGTGCAGGAGGTTGTCGAAGACAAGCGCCGCGGCCTAGTCGCGCGTCTGACCCGCACCGGTGAGGTGGAGGAGCGGGACGTCGTCGCGACCCTTGGGAACTACACCCGTCCGTGGGAATGGGCCGAGTAGGCGCAGACCTGCGTCTGATCGACGATCCTTGAAAAACAAAAGACGCCTGATGCAAATCAGGCGTCACAAGGTTCCGCGCCCCGGAAGGCGCGGGAATCATGCGGTGGATCTCAGTCCAGGGCCACAAGGTCGGAGGCAGAGGAACGGCCGTCACGGCCTTCACGCATCTCGAATTCGATTTTCTGATTGTCCCGCAGGCCGGTCAGGCCAGCGCGTTCGACCGCGGAGATATGGACGAAGATGTCCTTGCCGCCGTCGTCGGGGGCGATGAAGCCGTATCCCTTGGTGGTGTTGAACCATTTCACGGTGCCAGTAGCCATGACCGTGTCTCCTTACGTGGGTCGTCCCGCCCGCAACATTGCGACGGAGTGGTGCGGAACGATCAAGGCTTGGATATGCGTTGAATCCCCCTGCACACTTTCCCAGTTATCTTGCCGCCGATAAAGGTCAAGGGGAACGGCAGGTGCAGGCAGAGGAAGGCAAATAAATGGTCATCGTGAACGGTTTGAAGGCATGTGACACATGCAGGAAAGCGCTGCGGGCGTTGTCGGATGCAGGGCAGGAGGCACAGCTTCGCGACTTCCGCGATGTTCCGCCGCAGCAGGCCGAAATCGCACGATGGTTCGCGCAGCTGGGCGATGCGATGGTCAACCGCCGCTCGACCACGTGGCGCAACCTGTCCGAGGAGGAGCGTGCAGGCGAACCTGTCGCCCTGATGCTGGCCCAGCCGACCCTGATCAAACGTCCCGTGATCGAGATCGGGGATACCGTTCACAGTGGCTGGACCGCACAGACGAAAGCGGCCCTCGGCCTCTGATCGTAAACGTTTTGCGCAGGGTCAGGCGCGGGGCAGGCGCAGCACGGTGTTGCGGCCCCCGCGCTGATAGCTCAACTCGCTCTCCCCGATGGCGGTCACCCGTCCACGGTCGAGGCGATCCCCGACTTCGACCTTCACATAGCGCCCGTTCGCCAGTCGGACGAGCGCTCGTCGCGCACCGGCACGCCCATAGACCCCGATCAGGTTGATCTGATTGAGACGCAGGACGTTGGTCTCGGTCGCGGCGCGCGCGACGCTGCCCCCGGCGGAACGGGTCTGTTGCGTGCCCGTATCGACGGTGCGCGCGGCTGGCGTCGCTGCCTGCGGCGCGGCGGTCGAGGCGGCAGAAGCCTGTTCGCGACGGCGCGTCACGATCCGCGCGGCCTCCCGTTCAACGGACCGGGGGCGTGTGCTGGGCCGCTCGGAAGCCGCAAGTGCGAGTTCGGAAACCGGGCCGCTGTCCTGTCGTGCGGCGGCGCTGTCTGCCTCGGCGGCGGCAAGTGATGCGGACGCCGCCTGCTGCGCGGCGAGGACGGCTGCGTTTGCCTCTTCGGCGGCTTCCGCGGCGGCCTGGGCGGCTGCAATGGCGGCGGCGGCTTCGGCGGCTGCGACTTCGATCGACGCGGGGCGCTGGCTGGGACGTGTCTGGGCAAGGGCCGCGATGGCTGGGTCCAGCGGGGCGTCCCCGGTCTCGTCTTCGCTGCCCTCCGATGCGATGACCTCGCGGTCTTCGGGGCGGGCGACAGGGCGCGTGCGCCGCAGGATCGCCTGCGCCTCGGTATCGACCTGCTGGGCGGCCTCCGCCTCGGCGTCTTCCGTGGCGGCCAAATCCGCGTCCTCGACCGCGGTTTCGGGGCGGGGCAGGGGAAGCAACGCGGGACGCCCCAGAACGACCGTATAGCCGCCGGGGGCAACGACACCCTCCGGCGTGGCCGCGACCAGTCCAAGTGCTGCGTCGGGATCGTCGGCAAGGTCCGCTGGGGGCGGATTGATCTGCGCGGCAAGCTGGTCGTTCGGCGGAATGCCGGCGGGCAAGTTCGCGCGATCGCCCGCAACGATCGCCGGGTCCAGGGATGCCGTCTGCACCTCGGGCCGGGTGTCGTCGGTGAGGGGCACGCTGGGCGCGGGGGGTGTCACGAAGCTGCCGGTGGCTTCGAAAGCCTCGGTGAAGACCGCAGGTTCGGTTTCCGCCACGGGGGCAGTGTCGAGGCTGGGCGCAACGGCAAGGTCCGGCGTGATCTCCGGCAGCAGCTGATCTTCGGAGAGGGCGGCGGTCACGGCCGCTTGCGTGGTGGCCTCCGACACGGGCGAAGGCGGGCGGATCAGGTTGGGCACATTCGCAGGCGCCGAACTTGCTGCGTCCGTTTGGGGCGCCGGCAACAGCGCGGCGATATCGACGGTGTCGTCCAAGACATCTGCCGCTGCCGCGTTGTCTGGCGCAGCCTGTGCGATATCGATTGCCGCAGGTGTTGCAGGTGGCAGGACCGGCACCTCTGCCGGCGCGACGTTCGCCTGCTCCGACCCGGCGGCGCCGGGCACGTCCGGTGGCGTCTCCGTCACCTGGTCGGACGGGCCCAAAAGCGCGGATCCCGCGCCAATCAGGACCAGTGCGACGAGAAGACCGAGCGTCAGGATCAAGCCCAGACGGGCAGAGGACGCGGGCTTTGCGGCCTTCTCTCTGGCTATGCCGGGCAGGGCCAATGCCTGCGCCTCGGCTTGGCGTTCGGCCTTTGCGGCATCATCCGGATCGGCCTTGCGAGCGGTCGCCGCCTTGTCCCGGATCCGCATCGCCAAGGCGCCAAGGGCCCCGGCAGGAACCAGCGGACGGCGTTTGTCTGTTGGAACGGTGGGCGGGGTGTCGGTCGCCGCAGCCTCCACGGCGTCCGTTGGCGCCACAAGCGGTGGCGTATCCTTGGGCTTGGCGGTTTTCGGGTTCGGTTTGTCCTGCGCCGACAGTTTCGGGCGATCGGACGCCTTGGCCGAAGGCGTGTCAGCTGTCATGCCGGGTGGCGCGATGACCGGAGCAGCAGCGGCGCGTTTCGGCGGTGTCGGCGTAGGCGTCAGGCGCGGTGCCACCTTAGCCAGGCGTTCCCCGCTTGCCGCGCGCACTTCGGGTACGGGCACGCGCTGTGTCTGGGCGCGGCTGCTGGCGAAAGCAACGCTTGGCACGAGGGGGTCGGACGGCTTGTCTGCCTCTGCCTCTGCCTCTGCCTCTGCCTCTGCCTCTGCCTCTGCCTCTGCCTCTGCCTCTGCCTCGGTTTCGCCAGCGGCAACAAGGTCGGCAAAGCTGCCCTCCGCGACGACTTCCTCCGGGCCTGTGGGGGCGTCATCGGCAGGCGCCTGGTCCGGTTGCTCGGGATCAGATTGGGAAGGGGCCTCGGAGGTTTCTTCCGCGGTGGCCTTTTCCTGCGCGCGACGCGGGCTGCTGAAGGCGGGTTCTGCCATCACAACCGGCGTAGCCGCAGGGATCGGTGCGGGGTCGGCGTCGTCCGGCAACGGGGGCGCCTTGACCGCATCGAAATTGCCCGGCACGTCTATCCGGGCCGATTTGCTGCCCAACAGATCATGGGCCAGACCCGTCTTTCCGAAGTTCGGAATGCCGGGATAGGCCGGGTCCTGCGGATTGGCGACCACGGCGACCGGGCGGAACCCGTATTCGGCGGCAAATGTCTCGGCCTCCAGCAGGGTTTCCAGGGCCACCACGGCCACCTGCAGCCGATCACCGATGACCATGTAATCGAAAGTCAGATCCTCGACCGGGTAGGGCGTCCGACCCTTGAGCAGGGCGCGGATCGTCTCATCCGCCTTGCGGTCGTCACGCTCCAGCGAGGTATAGAGAAGCTGGCTGTCGGGCAGGATCAGAAGCGACGTGAAATCGGGGCCCACGCGGGCTTCGCATCTGTCGCGCAGGCGCGCCAGACGGTCCGGCATGTCGGGCGCATCAAGGCGCACGGTCCCTTCGCGCCACCACCCGCCATCGGGCGCGCGGCTGAGAACGGTGATCCCGTCGAGGGAGAGATCCAGAGCGATTTGCGGAGTCATGGCCAGAGCCTAGCATGGCCGGATGGACGGCGGAAAGTGCATCCGAACACCGATCCGAGCAACCGGCGGCACACTGCCGGGGGGCAAGGGTAAGGGAACAATCCATAGACGAAAGTGACGGAAAAGTCGTAACTTGGCGGCAGAACAGGGAGTATCATCATGACCGCACGCGACATCGTTTTCGTGATCGACACAACGGGCAGCATGGGCGGGCCTTTCAACGCGATCAACGCCGCCCGGGCAGACCTGCTGGACCTGCTGTTCGGGGTCGATACCACCGAGGATGTGCGCGTTGCCATCGTCGGCTACAATGACCCGAACGTGACGACGTTGTTGGAATTCACCGATCAGGAAGATATCGGCGCGCGGCGAGGGGCCGCGGCGGAGGGCCTCGACAGGCTGACAGCAACCGGCGGCGGCGATTTTCCGGAGTATACCTATACCGGTCTTCTGCGTGCGCTGGACGGGACTGTCGGGACGTGGCGGGCGGATGTCGACCGTGACATCATCCTGATCGGCGATGCGACGGCCAAGGACGCCAGCCTGCGGGACGAGGTGCTGACCCTCGCGGCCGATGTCGATCCGGGCGATGGCGTGGTGCCGGTCAGCGTCTCCACGATCGCGGTGGGGGGAAATAGCAGCACGATCGCGGAATTCGAGGGGATCGCCGCGGCCACCGGTGGCGCTGCGCAAGCGCCTTCCAATTCCGGTATCGGGGCGGCCATCGCCAATCTGTTCGGCGAGAGCGTGACCTATGACCTGAGCACCGACGCCCCTGACGAAGGTCTTTCCGAAGGGGCCGCCGGCGACGAAACCGAGGTGACCATCACGGTCACGCGCGACACGACGGAAGGGGCGGCGAGTTTTCAGCTCTCGACCGCTGGCGATGCGGATGCGCAGGATTTCAGCACGCCCCTGTCAGGTGCATTTTCGGATGGGGAGGCGACGGCCACGGTGGTCCTGACAGTCACGGGGGACGACATCCTCGAGGCTGACGAGACGATCAGGCTGACCCTTGAGGCCACGACCGGCTTTCCGTCCTACACGACCCGCGAGGTCGTGTTGACGATCCTGAACGATGATGACGCGCAGCAGATCGGCACGGACATGACCGACGTGCTGAACGGCACCGACTTCAACGACGTGTTGGAGGGACGCGGCGGCCGGGATATCCTCGAAGGCGGGCGCGGCAATGACCGGATCGCGGGGGAAGCGGGCGATGACGTCCTGAGCGGCGGTCGTGGGTACGACACGCTCAATGGGGGTGACGGAGACGATGTCATCACCGGTGGCGATGATTTCGCCGACGTGCGCGATGTCATCTATGGCGCCGGCGGCAAGGATGTCATCGACGGCGGATATGGCAACGATCTGATATATGGCGGTGATGACGGCGACGTCATCATGGGCGGTTTCGGGGCCGACCTGCTGCTCGGGCAAAATGGCGATGATATCGTCACGGGTGGTGCCGGCGGCGATACCCTGCGCGGCGGCAGTGGCGATGACTTCCTCAACGGCGGGTTCGGGAACGACAATCTTCGCGGCGGTGACGGGGCCGACAGGTTCTATCATGACGGCACGGTGGGTCATGGCGCGGACTGGATTGCCGATTACGACGCGGCCGAGGGCGACGAGCTGTTGTTCGGGCAGGCCGGCGCGACGGTGGATGATTTCGTGATCAGCTATGCGGCGACGGCACCCAATGGCGGTGCCCCGGGCGAAGATGACGTGGAAGAGGCCTATGTCACCTATGTCCCCAGTGGCGAGGTGGTCTTCGTCCTCGTCGACGGGGCCGATCTGGACCGTATCGACATGCGTATCGCGGGCGGAGAGGCCTTCGACCTGCTCGCCTGAGGTGTGGCGCGCCGGAGCATTGTCCGGCGCGCCGACTGTCCGTTATTCGGCCGCCATCTGCGGGGCGGCCTTGGCCAGTGCCTGATCCAGATCCGCGATCAGGTCGTCGGCATCCTCGATCCCGATCGAGATGCGCACGACATCCGGGCCAGCCCCTGCGGCGGCCTGCTGTTCGGGCGACAGCTGCCGGTGGGTGGTCGAGGCGGAGTGGATCACGAGGCTGCGCGCATCGCCGAGGTTCGCGACGTGGCTGAAGATCTCGAGGTTGTCGACGAACTTGACGCAGGCGTCGTAGCCCCCCTTGAGCTGAACGGTGAACAGACCGCCCGCGCCCTTGGGGCAGACCTTCTTGGCAAGCTCGTGATAGGGCGACGACGGCAGGCCAGCGTAGGTGACGGCCGCGACCGCCGGGTGCTGTTCCAGCCAGCCTGCGACCTTTTCGGCGTTGGATACGTGGCGGTCCATCCGCAGGGACAGCGTCTCGATCCCGCACAGCGTGTAATGCGCGGCTTGCGGGTTCATGGTCATGCCCAGATCGCGCAACCCGATGGCAATGCCGTGGAAGGTGAAGGCGAGGGCGCCGAACGTCTCGTGGAACTTGAGGCCGTGATATGCGGGCTCAGCCTCGGAGAGGGACGGGAACTTGCCGGAGGCGGACCAGTCGAAATTGCCCGAATCGACGACGCAGCCGCCCGTGACGGTGCCGTTGCCGGTCAGATACTTGGTCGTCGAATGCACGACCAGCGTGGCGCCGTGTTCGATGGGCCGTACGAGGTAGGGTGTCGCGGTCGTGTTGTCGATGATCAGGGGCAGGCCCGCCGCATCGGCAACATCGGCAATTGCCCGGACATCCATGATCCAGCCGCCGGGGTTGGCAATCGCCTCTCCGAAAACTGCACGGGTGTCATCGTCGATGGCATCCGCCACTGCCTGCGGGTCATCGAAATCGACGAACTTGGCCGACCAGCCAAAGCGCTTGATGGTCTGGCTGAACTGCGTGACCGTGCCGCCGTACAGACGGGTGGATGCCACGATGTTGCAGCCCGGCTGCATCAGGGGGAACAGGGCCATCAACTGCGCCGCATGCCCCGAAGAGCAGCAGACCGCCCCCGCGCCACCTTCGAGGGTTGCAATGCGTTCCTGTAGAACGGCGACCGTCGGGTTGGTCAGGCGCGAATAGATGTAGCCGACTTCCTGCAGGTTGAAGAGCGCGGCAGCATGTTCCGCATCGCGAAAGACATAGGCCGTCGTCTGGTAGATCGGCGTCTGGCGGGCACCGGTGGCGGGATCGGGGCGGGCACCTGCATGGATCTGCAGCGTGTCGAAGCCGTATTGGCGTGTCTCGGTCATTGCGTTCTCCCTCGAGTATCGGCGCGCAGCATAAC
This sequence comes from Jannaschia sp. 2305UL9-9, assembly GCF_041403465.1. Lineage (NCBI taxonomy): Bacteria > Pseudomonadati > Pseudomonadota > Alphaproteobacteria > Rhodobacterales > Roseobacteraceae > Jannaschia > Jannaschia sp. 2305UL9-9. The sequence continues at coordinate 63,538 of NZ_JBGEHM010000004.1, read as the reverse complement.
GTTTTCACCAGATGCGAGCCAGTGGCGACGGCTAGGCATGGACCTGAAACAAATTGCACAGGATGATGCATTCGCTTCATCCCCGGCAGCACAGGGCGCCTTGCCACCTTGACCATCCGTGCGGGCGGTGTAGGGAGGGACGACCCTACGCGGAGGATGTCGACATGGCCGGATTGCTCAAACGCCTCGTGACCTGGTGGGACGGACAGTCCATCGGCACACAGCTGTTCACCGCGCGCAATGGCACCAAGGTGGGCGAGGACGCCCAAGGCAACGTGTTCTACCGCAACGACGACGACAGCCGCCGTTGGGTGATCTATTCCGGTCAGAACGACAGCACGCTGATCGGACCGGAATGGTATGGCTGGCTGCACCACACCTATGACAACACGCCCGAAGATGCGCCGCTTGCCCACAAGGCGTGGGAAAAGCCGCATCAGCCGAACCTTACCGGCACCGCCGAGGCTTTCGTGCGCCAAGGCTCCCTGCGCCGTGCGGACGTGAAGCCGGCCGCGGATTACGAGGCATGGAGCCCCGAGTGATCATGCGCCCCGTCCTGCGTCTTGCCGCGCTGGCCCTGCTCTGCGCGACCCTTCCGGCGTCGGCGCAGGCAGTCCGCACCGGTGTGGGGGCAGGGGCGGTCCTGCGCACCCTCGACAAGACCTCGGGCGAGGTGATCGACGTGGAGATGGCGTCGGGGCAGACGATGGCCTACGGGCCGTTGCAGGTGACCCTGCACGAATGCCGGTATCCGTCGAACAACCCGGCGGGCGATGCCTTCGGCCTCGTGCAGATCGTCGATGCCCGGGAGATCAAGGAATTGTTCGCAGGCTGGATGGTCGCGTCCTCTCCGGCGCTGAACGCGTTGGAGCATCGGCGCTACGACGTCTGGGTCCTGCGCTGTCTGTCAAATCAGGACTGACGACAGCAGCTTCGGGGTTGGTTCAGGTTGCAGGCTGAACCGTGCCATGTCGCAGCAGCGCAATCACGTCCTCGGGCGGCGGGACGATCTCGCTCAACCGCGCGCTTCCCTCGATCGCCTGACGCAGGCGCGCATGGTAGGCGTCCCGTGATATCTCGACCGCGCCCATCGAGGCCAGGTGATCCGTCAGGAACTGCGTATCGAACAGCTGAAAGCCATCCAGTCGCAGCATCGCGACGGCATTGGCGAGCGCGATCTTCGATGCATCGGTGCGCCGGGAGAACATCGATTCCCCGAAGAACGCGGCCCCGAGGGTGACGCCATAAAGACCGCCGACCAGCGCCTCGTCGTCCCACACCTCGACGGAATGGGCGAAGCCGAGGCGATGCAATTGATTGTAGAGACGCTGGATCGGACGGTTGATCCAGGTTTCCTCCCGGTCGGCACAGGCGCCGACGACATGGTCGAAGGCTTCGTTCACCGTCACCACGTAGGGGGCCCGACGCAAGGTGCGCGCAAGGCTGCGGGACAGGTGGAAGGCGTCGAGGGGGATGACGCCGCGCAGTTTCGGATCGACCCAGAAAATCTCATCATCGGCGCGGTCTTCGGACATGGGAAAGACGCCGCTGGCATAAGCCATCAGCAGCATCTCAGCCGTCAGTTCGGGGGTGTCACGCGCCATGCGTCAACCTAGCGGCCCAGCCCGTTCAGGGGAAGGGATCTCGGGTCGCCCCCCGTCAGAGGGCGACCCGTCGGGCAAGTTGCCGCCGACAGTCGGCCGGTCAGCCGAGGTTGTTTTCCAACCACTCTTCCAGCCAGTGGATGGTGTAGGTTCCATCCTGGATATCCGGCTCGGCCAGCAGGGCATCGAACAGCGGGATCGTGGTGTCGACGCCGTCGACGATCAATTCCCCAAGGCTGCGATGCAGGCGGGCCAAGGCCTCGGGCCGGTCGCGTCCATGCACGATCAGCTTGCCGATCAGCGAGTCGTAGTAGGGCGGAATGCGGTAGCCATCGTACAGCGCACTGTCCATCCGGACACCCAGACCGCCGGGGGCGTGATACTGGGTGATGGTTCCGGGCGAGGGCGAAAAGCTGGGCAGTTTCTCGGCGTTGATCCGCACCTCTATCGCGTGGCCCGTGATCTTCAGGTCGTCCTGTTCGAACGACATGGGCAGGCCGGCGGCCACGCGGATCTGTTCGCGAACGAGGTCGACGCCGAAAATCGCTTCTGTCACCGGGTGTTCCACCTGCAGGCGGGTGTTCATCTCGATGAAGAAGAACTCGCCGTTCTCGTACAGGAACTCGATCGTGCCCGCACCCGAATAGCCGATCCGCGCAACGGCCTCGGCGCAGGTCGCGCCGATCTCGGCGCGCATCTCGGGTGTGATACAGGGGCCGGGGGCCTCCTCGAACACCTTCTGGTGACGGCGCTGAAGCGAACAGTCGCGCTCGCCCAGATGAACGGCACGACCCTTGCCGTCGCCGAAGACCTGCACCTCGATATGGCGCGGCGTGCCGAGGTATTTCTCGATATAGACCTCGTCGTTGCCGAAGGCGGCCTTGGACTCCGACCGAGCGGTGCGGAAGGCCGTTTCCAGATCCGCAGCCGTCTTGGCCAGCTTCATGCCACGCCCGCCGCCGCCCGCGGTCGCCTTGACGATCACCGGATAACCGCATTCCTCGGACACGGCGCGCGCGGTCTCCATGTCGGGGACGCCCCCGTCGGATCCGGGCACGCAAGGCACACCCAATTCCTTCATGGTGTCCTTGGCCGTGATCTTGTCGCCCATGATGCGGATATGCGCGGCGGACGGGCCGATGAACGTGATGCCGTGATCTTCGAGAACCTGAACGAAGGCAGCGTTCTCGGACAGGAAGCCATAGCCGGGGTGGATAGCGTCCGCCCCGGTGATCTCGCAGGCGGAAATGATCGCCGGAATGTTCAGATAGCTCTGCGTGCCCGGCGCCGGGCCGATGCAGATCGATTCGTCGGCCATGCGCACGTGCATCGCGTCGGCATCGGCCGTCGAATGGACGGCAACGGTGGCGACGCCCATCTCGCGCGCGGCCCGCACGACACGCAGGGCGATCTCGCCCCGGTTCGCGATCAGGATTTTCTTGAACATGGTTCTACCCCAGAATGACCAGCGGGGCACCGAATTCGACGGGGGCACCATCCTCGACAAGGATACGCTTTACCTTGCCTGCACGGGGGCTGGGGATCTGGTTCATGGTTTTCATCGCTTCGACGATCATGAGCGTCTGACCTTCGGCAACGGTGTCGCCGATCTGGATGAAGGGGGCCGCGCCCGGCTCGGCGGACATATAGGCCGTTCCCACCATGGGCGAGGTGACGGCACCGGGGTCCTGTGCCGGATCGGAAACGGGTGCCTCGGCGGCGGGTGCGGCCGCGGCCTGCGGCGCGGACGTCGGGGCAGGGGTGGTGGCGGCGGGTGCAGCGGCATATTGAACCTGCGCAACCGGCGCGGGTTGACGCGAGACGCGGACGTTCAGGCTGTCGTCGTCGCCATATTCGCGCATCACCTCCAACTCCGTCAGGTCATTTGCCCGGAGAAGTTCCGCCAGCGCCTTGATGAAGGCGACGTCGCTTTCGTGGTGTTTGGTCATTCCATCCTCGCGTCGTGTTTTGCCGCACTTACCGCAGGGCGCGGGCGAGGGAAAGAACTTCACACGTCAGCAACGCGTGACCAGTGTGAACCGCCCCGAAGGCGGGCGATGCGCTGGGATGCTGCCTGTCAGGCAACCGCTTTGCACCCTTTGAGCCTTGGCCGTGCAGGGCAGGAACGGCGCCGGCAACTTGCTAGGCCTCCCTGTCCGCAGTGGCCAAACCGACCGTGCGCTCGGTATCCTTCGCGTCCATCTGGCGCAGGGTTTCCAGGTCTCCGGTCAGCTTCGGGATCGCATCTACGGGGACGGGGATGCGGGACATCAACTCTTTCTGGATCAGCCCACGTTCGGCCGCGGCGGCGCGGCGCTCCTCCTCCGTGGTTTCCCGGGCATCCTGCGACGTGTCGGGCGCAGCGCCATTGCGCCCCTCTGCGCCCGGGCGGGTATCCGACGTGGCATTGGTGCCGCGGCTGGCCATCACCGGGGGGATGGCCATGCGCGCAAGGCTCAGTTCCGCAGGTGCCAAGCCGCCCACCGCCGATCCGCCGGATGCGGGGCTGGGTGGCGCGGGGCGATCCGCTGGTGGCGGGGACAGGTTCGGCGCATCGCGCTGGGTCTTCGTGACAGGGCTGAGCGGTTGGATGGTAGATATCAGTGACATGATCTTCTCCGACGTTGCCCCCCGTCATGAAAATACCGTGGCCCGCCCTCGCGCGCCACGGTTTCCGTTCATCTGGATTAACGACTGGTTAGCGGGTTACCCCACCCGAACCGGTCAGCCCCTGTTCATGCGGTTTGCGATCAACTCGTCCACGACCGACGGATCGGCGAGGGTCGACGTGTCGCCCAGCGCGCCGAAATCATCCTCGGCGATCTTGCGCAGGATACGGCGCATGATCTTGCCCGAGCGTGTCTTGGGAAGACCCGGCGCCCATTGGATCAGGTCGGGCTTGGCGATCGGGCCGATTTCCGCACGGACCCAGACCTCCAGCTCCTTGCGCAACGCGTCTGTCGGCTCCTCCCCGCTCATCAGGGTGACATAGGCATAGATGCCCTGGCCCTTCACGGTATGGGGGTAACCGACGACGGCACTCTCGGCGACCTTCGGGTGGGCGACGAGGGCGCTTTCCACCTCCGCCGTGCCCATGCGGTGACCCGAGACGTTGATGACGTCATCCACGCGGCCCGTGATCCAGTAGTAGCCGTCCTCATCCCGGCGACACCCGTCCCCGGTGAAATAGTAGTTCTTGTAGTCGCTGAAATACGTCTTCTCGAAGCGCGCGTGATCGCCCCAGACGGTCCGCATCTGCGCGGGCCAACTGTCCTTGATGCAAAGCACGCCGGAGGCTTCGGTCTCGTGGATCTCGTCCCCGGTCGTCGGTTCCAGAATGACCGGCTGCACGCCGAAGAAGGGCAGGGTCGCGCTGCCGGGCTTTGTGGGGGTCGCGCCGGGCAGGGGGGTCAGCAGGTGACCACCCGTTTCCGTCTGCCACCACGTGTCGACGATCGGGCAACGGCCCCCGCCGATCACGTCGTTGTACCAGTTCCAGGCCTCCGGGTTGATCGGCTCGCCCACGGTTCCGAGGATGCGGATGGAGCTGAGGTCGTAGGGTTTCACGAAGGAGTCGCCTTGACCCATCAGGGCGCGCAGGGCGGTCGGCGCGGTGTAGAACTGGGCGACCTTGTGCTTTTCGCAGACGGCCCAGAACCGGCCCGCGTCAGGGTAGGTCGGCACACCTTCGAACATCAGCGTGGTGCCGCCATTGGCGAGCGGGCCATAGACGATATAACTGTGCCCCGTGACCCAGCCGACGTCGGCGGTGCACCAGAACACTTCGCCGTCCTTGTAGTCGAAGGTGTACTGATGGGTCATCGAGGCATAGACGAGATAGCCGCCGCTGCTGTGCACCACGCCCTTGGGCTGACCGGTCGAGCCGGAGGTGTAGAGGATGAACAGCGGGTCTTCGGCGTTCATCTCTTCCGGGGGGCAGTCGTTGGAAACCTTTGCTTCCTCCTCGTGCAGCCAGTAGTCGTTCTCCGACCGGAAGGCGATCTGCTGGCCGGTCCGCTTGACCACGAGGCATTTGACGTCGTCGGTGTCGTGCAGCAGGGCCTTGTTGACGTTGTCCTTGAGGTTCGTGATCCGGCCACCGCGCGGCGCGCCGTCGGCGGTGATGACGACCTTGGCGTCACAGCCGTTGATCCGTGCGCCAAGGGCGTCGGCCGAAAAGCCGGCGAAGACGATTGAATGGATGGCGCCGATGCGCGCGCAGGCCAGCATCGCATAGGCAGCTTGCGGAATCATCGGCATGTAGAGGACGACACGGTCCCCCTTGGTGACGCCGAGGGACTTGAGGACGTTCGCCATCTTGCAGACATGCGCGTGCAGCTGCTGATAGGTGATATGCTGTGCCTCGTCATCGGGGCTGTCTGGTTCCCAGATGATGGCGGTCTGCGTTCCGCGGTCCTTGAGGTGGCGATCGATGCAGTTGGCCGCCACGTTCAGGGTGCCGTCGTCGAACCATCTGATGTCGATATTGCCGGGGGCGAAGGACGTCTGCTTGACGCGGGTGAATGGCTTGATCCAGTCGATCCGCTTGCCATGCTCGGCCCAGAAGGCCTCCGGGTCTTCGATGCTGGCCTGATACATCGCGTCATAGGTGGCGCGGTCGGCGTGGGCGTTTGCGGCCATCTCGGCGGATGGCGCGTAGGTCGGGTTCTTTTCGTCGAGCATGTGGGTCTCCTCCGGTTGCCCCTTGGGGCGGAGGCGGGGGCAATCCGGTGCCCCCGCAGGTCGTTTGGGTCGGTCAGATCGCGAGGTATTCGGCGCGCAGGCCTTCGTCCGCCAGCACCTCGGCGGCCGTGCCATCGAATACGACACCGCCGGTGTCGAGGATGACGGCCCTGTCGGACAGCTCCAGCGCACGGACGGCATTCTGTTCCACGATGATCGTGGTCATGCCCAGCTTGCGCACCTCGTGAAGCGTTCTCTCGATCTCGTCCACGATGACGGGGGCAAGGCCCTCGTAGGGTTCGTCCAGCAGCAGCAGCTTGATATCGCGGGCCAGTGCGCGGGCAATGGCCAGCATCTGCTGTTCGCCGCCCGAAAGCGTCACGCCCTCCTGCTTGCGCCGCTCGCCCAACTTGGGAAACAACTCGTACAACCGTTCCAGCGACCAGCCGATGGGCGGGGCGATCTGCGCCAGCTTGAGGTTTTCCTCCACGGTCAGACCGGGGATGATGCGGCGATCCTCGGGCACGAGGCCAAGGCCCGCGGCGGATGCCTGATGCGCCTTCATCGTATGCAGCGGCTGGTGATCCAGCCAGATCTCCCCTCGCTGCAATTCCGGGTCACCGACACGGGCGCAGGTGCGCAGGGTAGATGTCTTGCCTGCGCCGTTGCGTCCCAGCAGGGCCAGGATCTCGCCCTCGTGGACGTTGAAGCTGACGCCTTGGACGATGTAGCTCTCGCCGTAGTAGGCGTGGATGTCATGGACGCTGAAATAGGCGGGTGCGGTCATTGCCTGGTTCGCGTTGCGGGTGAAGTCTGGTTTGACGTTCATCTGTCTGTTCCTTCCTGAAGAGGCGACGCGGTGATCCGCGCCCTACGGTGGGGGTAGGGCGGGATCGCCCCGCCGCTTCCTTAGTGACCGGAGCTTTCGCCCAGGTAGGCTTCGCGCACCTTGGGGTGGCCCTTGATCTTGTCGGGCGTGTCTTCGACCAGGGGTGTGCCCTGTGCGAGCACGGTGATCCGCTCGGCCAGAGAGAACACGACATGCATGTCGTGTTCGATGATCGCGATGGTGATCGGGCGGGTTTCCTTGATCTGCTTGAGCAGGTCGATGGTGTTGTTGGTGTCCGCCCGCGCCATACCCGCGGTGGGCTCGTCGAGCAGCAGGAGGCGCGGTTCCTGCGCAAGACACATGCCGATCTCCAGACGCCGCTTGTCGCCGCGCGACATGGAGGCCGCGTGCATGTGCCGCTTGTCCGCCATGTTCATGTCCTCGAGCATGTGCTCGGCACGATCTGTGATCTCCTTGTCGCCAAGCAGCGACTTGTAACCGTTCAGGGCGAAAGAGCCGTCGCGCTTGGCGAGGCAGGGGATCATCATGTTTTCCATGACCGTCAGGTCGCCGAAGATTTCCGGCGTCTGGAACACGCGGCTGATGCCCATCTGGTTGATCTCGTGCGGCTTGCGCCCGAGGACCGATTTACCTTCGAACGAGACGGAGCCCGTGTCGGGGATCAGCTTGCCCACGAGGCAGTTGAGCAGCGTCGATTTGCCAGCCCCGTTCGGTCCGATGATCGCATGGACCGTGCCTTCGGCGATGGAGAGGTTGACGTCGCCCAGTGCCTGAAGGCCACCGAACCGCTTGCCGACGTTCTTGACTTCGAGAATGCCCATGTCCGTTACTCCCCGGCTGCGCGTTGATCTGCGGCGGCCTTTTCGGCATCCGCGGATTTGCGGTCACGGCGGAATACCGTGGCCAGTTTCTGACCGCCCTGCACGAGGCCGCCGGGCAGGAAGATCACCACCGCCATGAACAGCAGGCCCAGTGTCAGGTGCCATCCCTTGCCCACGAAGGGGTAGATGATGGCGACGACGACGCTTTGCAGGCCATCGGGCAGGAAGGCGAACCATGCGTTCAGGGTCGATTCGTTGATGGTCGAGACGATGTTCTCCATGTACTTGATGAAGCCCGCGCCAAGGACCGGCCCGATCAGGGTGCCCGCACCCCCGAGGATGGTCATCAGGACAACTTCGCCCGAGGCGGTCCAGAACATGCGTTCCGCGCCGACCTGCGTGTCCATCGCCACCAGCAGACCACCGGCGAGGCCCGCGTACATGCCCGAGATCACGAAGGCCGCGAGGGTGTAGGGCTTGGGCGAGATGCCGGTGTAGTTCAGGCGGTTCTGGTTGGACTTGACCGCCTTCAGCATCATCCCGAAGGGCGAGCGGAAGATGCGGATCGACAGGTAGAAGGCGGCCAGCATGGCGATGCCCGCGATGTAGTAGCCCGCGTTCAGCGTGAAGAGCCACGATCCGACGACCAGTTCATAGCTGCTGCCCATCTCCAAGCCAAAAAGGTTGGCGCGGGGCGTGGTGCCTTGCTCGAGTGCCCCGTCGAGGATGCGGGGATCGAAATACTTCAGCTGCAGGCCCGTCTCGCCACCGGTGATCGGCGTCAGGACGGAATAGGCGAGCGCGAAGGACATCATCGCGAAGGCCAGCGTCAGGATCGAGAAGTAGATCCCGGAGCGGCGCAGCGAGATCCAGCCCACCAGTAGCGAGAACAGGCCCGCCACCAGCACCGACACGACGATCGAGGGGATGACGTTCAGCGTCAGCAGCTTCATCGACCAGATGCCCGCGTAGGAGCCTACGCCGAGGAAGGCCGCGTGACCGAACGACAGGTAGCCGGTCAGGCCGAACAGGATGTTGAAGCCGATGGCGAAGATCCCGAAGATCACGAAACGCTGCATCAGGTCGGGATAGCCCGCGTTGAACTGTGCCATCGCCGAGCCTTCGGGGAAGGGGTTCAGGATGAAGGGGGCCGCGAACACCAGGATCGCCACGAGGATCAGCAGGCCGCCGTCCTTTTTCGTCAGGCCGAGGAAACCGCCGGAGGATCTGGTGGCGGGGCGCGAGGCCCCCCCGGTTGCGATGGGTGTGTTGGATGTCTGGTCGGTCATTGGATTATTCCTCCATCACGCCCTTGCGGCCCATGAGGCCACGCGGACGGGTCAGCAGCACGACGATGGCCACGAGGTAGATTACGATCTGGTTGATGCCGGGCAGGACTTCGAGAACCTGCGTCATGGAGGCGAAGGCCTCGACGATGCCGAGCAGGAAGCCGGCCAGCACCGCACCGGGCAGGGAACCCATGCCGCCGACGACGACGACCACGAAGCTGAGCACGAGGAAGTCCATGCCCATGTGGTAGTTGGGCGAGTTGATCGGCGTGTACATCACGCCCGCCAGGCCCGCGACGGCGGCCGCGATCCCGAACATCATGGTGAAGCGCTTGTCGATGTCGATGCCCAGCAGGGTCACCGTCTCGCGGTCGGCCATGCCGGCGCGGACGACCATTCCGAAGGTGGTGAACTGCAAGAAGGCGAAGACGGCGGCGATGATGATGGCGGCGAAGAAGAAGTACACGAGGCGCCAGTAGGGATAGACGATCGATCCCGCATCGAAGCCCAGCATCAGGCCGAAGTCGAACGAGCCGACGAAGGCCGATGGGGCGGGCGTCGGGATCGGGTTGGCGCCGTAGAAGTACTTGATGACCTCCTGCAAGACGATCGCAAGGCCGAAGGTCACGAGGATCTGGTCGGCATGCGGACGCTTGTAGAAGTGCTTGATCAGCCCCCGTTCCATGAAGACGCCGATGGCGATCATGACGGGAATGGCGAACAGGATGGACAGCGGCACGGCCCAGTCGATCACGGTCGCCCCCGCGCTCTCGCCCAGCCAGTCGTAGAGATATGGCACCTCGACCGTTGCGGGGTTGCCGAGGAAGTCCGTCTTGGTCGGATCGACCACGGTGTGCGAGACCTGCAGCAGACGGCTGAAGGTGACGGCGCAGAAGGCGCCCATCATGAACAGCGCACCATGGGCGAAGTTCACGACACCCAGCGTGCCGAAGATCAGCGTCAGGCCCAGAGCGATCAGCGCGTAGGCGCTGCCTTTGTCGAGACCGTTGAGAATTTGTAGGATTATGGCGTCCATGACGTGCCCCCGGCGCGGCTATCGGATCAGGAAGATGGTCGCGGCCCGCGCAAGGCGGCGACAATATCGGGCTGTCGTCGCGGCCCGCGTGGGGCCGCGACGGGGCGGGCGGTCTGTGCCGCCCGGTATAAGGTCGGTGCCTTAGGCGCCGGGGTTACATTCACCCAGCGAGCCACCGGCGAACTGCGGGTGGTCGGGGGCGTAGGTAACCTGGTCGGCAGGGGTGACCTCGACGATTTCGACCAGGTCGAACTCGTTCTCGGGGTTCTCCTTGCCGCGCACCACGACGACGTCCTTGAAGCACTGGTGGTCGTCGGCACGATACAGGGTCGGGCCGTTGCCAAGGCCGTCGAACTCGTAACCCTCGAGGGCCTCGACGACGGCACAGGGGTTGAACGATCCGGCACGGGTGACCGCATCCGCATAGAGCAACGTCTGCACGTAGCAGGTGTGTGCGGCCTGCGACGGCGGGAAGCCGTACTTGGTGCCGAACGACTGCACGAAGGCATTGGTGCCCGCGTAACGGTCACCCAGCTGGTTCTCCAGCTTCCAGTCCCAGTTCTGCGAGCCGAGGATGCCGGCGATGTTCTGACCCGCACCGCGTGCCATCAGCTCCGAATACAGCGGCACGACGATCTCGAACTGCTTGCCGTTCACTTCGCGGGCACGCAGGCCGAACTGCACGGCGTTGGTCAGCGAGTTGACCATGTTGCCGCCGTAGTGGTTCAGCACGAGGATGTCGGCGTCCGACTGCAGGACCGGCGCGATGTAGGACGAGAAGTCCGTCTGCGTCAGCGGCGTCTTGACGGTGTTCACCGTTTCCCAGCCCATGGCTTCGGTCGAGGAGGTGATGGCCTCCTCGGTGGTATAGCCCCAGTTGTAGTCGGCGGTCAGGTGATACGCCTTGCGGTCGGTGCCGTACTGCGCGGCGAGAATCGGGGCCAGTGCGGCGCCGGACATGTAGGAGTTGAAGAAGTGACGGAAACCGTTCGCCTTCTTGTCCTTGCCGGTCGTGTCGTTGGCATGGGTCAGACCCGCCATGAAGATGATGCCGGCTTCCTGGCACAGGGCCTGAACGGCGACGGCCACGCCCGAGGACGATCCACCGGACACCATGATGGCGCCGTCCTTTTCGATCATCGAGCGCGCCGATGCGCGGGCCGCGTCGGACTTCGTCTGCGTGTCGCCGGTCACGAAGCCGACCTTGCGACCCAGGATGCCCGTGCCGTCCAGAACCTTGGACGAGAAGGTGGACAGCATGCCGCCGTCGCCTTCGCCGTTCAGGTGCTCGACCGCCAGCTGGAAGGCGCGCAGCTCGTCGGCGCCCTCGTCAGCGTATGGACCGGACTGCGGCACGTTGAAGCCAAGGGTGACACCGTCCGCGCCGGGCGCATTGGTGAAACCGGTGTGCCCGTCGGCCCAGACGTTGCTGGTGAACAATGTCGGAGCGGCGAGTCCGGCGCCTGCGGCAGCACCGGTCTTCAGCACGCCACGGCGGGTGAAGTTCGATTTGGTCATTGAGACCTCCCTTATGGTGGTTCCGCCTCTCCTCCTCCTGAAGGGGCGGTGGCCTGTCGCGTTGACAGGACACCCGCAGTATCGTCCCGGCGATGAAAATAATTCAATAAGTCACTGGTGGATGCTACGTTTTTTTGTAAACAAAATGACAAGGCGGCTGGCTGTGGTGTAAATTTGTTTTCGCGCTCATGCGGCAAATGGTCATTCGCAGGCGCAGCAATCGTGCTGAAACAGGGGGTTGAGTGGCAACAATCGGTTCAATCGGTCTGCGCATCCGGGAGCAACGTCTGGCCCGCGGGATCCGTCAGGCGCATCTTGCGGCCGAGGTCGGCATCTCTGCGTCCTATCTGAACCTGATCGAACATGACCGACGACCGATCGGGGGGCGGTTGCTCTTGCAGCTTGCGGAATCGCTTGACCTCGACCCCGCGGGGCTGTCGTCCGGCGTGGACGACGACCTGCTGGGGCGGTTGCGGTCGGCCGGCGCCGCGCAGGGGTTGCCCCCGTCGAGCCTTGCCACCGCGGACGAACTGGCCCGGCGCAACCCCGACTGGGCGCAGGTGATCGCGGCGCAATCGGCCACCATCGCGGCGCAGGCCCGAACGATCGAGGCCCTGTCGGATCGCCTGACCCATGATCCGGCCTTGGCCGAAGCGATGCACGAGCTGCTGTCGACTGTTTCGGTGGTGCGGTCCACGGCCTCCATTCTGGCACAGACGCCAGAGATCGATCCGAACTGGCTGGGACGGTTCCACGCCAATCTCGATGCCGACAGCCGCCGACTGGCGGATGGGGCAGAGGCGGTCGTGGGTTACCTCGACCGGGCGGCCGCGCGCGGCGATGACCGTCTGACCCCCTCGGAAATGGTCGCGCGTTTTCTGGACGGGCATGGTCACCGCTTTCCGACGCTGGAGGCCGAGGGACCGAGCGCGATCCCAGACATCGTTTCGGAGATCACCGAGCCGCAGGCACGGGCAATGGCCGCCGCGTTGCTTCAGGGGGATGCCGAGGATGCCGCGCGCTTGCCGCTGGATGTGGTGACCGCCACACCCGAGCCGGATGCCCTCCTGCCACTGGTCGCGGGTGAGGCTGCGGTCGTTCTGCGCAGGCTCGGGGTGGTCGATGCCGCCCGGGGACTGGTCGTGGCCGACGCATCGGGTGCGATGATCCGGCGCAAGCCGGTTGCGGGCTTTGCCCTCCCGGTGATTGGCGCGGGCTGCCCGCTCTGGCCGCTATACGAGGCATTGTCGCAACCGGGACGTCCCCTTGTCCGCGTGATCGAGATGCCGGACGGGGCGCAGTGGGTCGCCCATGCGGTCGCCGACCTGCGGCAGGCATCGGCGTTCGGGGCGGCGCAGGGTCTGCATGCGACGATGTTGCTGACGCGGGCGGTGCGGTCCGGGTCTGCCACGCCCGTCGGGCCGGGGTGCCGGGTTTGTCCGCGCGAGGGGTGCGCGGCACGCCGGGAACCGTCGATCCTGCCTGCGTGACCTGTCTGACGCGGTTCGGTCAATGATGCGGACAGGGTCTGGACATGGCGCGGCGAAGCATCGACAGTCGGGCCTTACGTGACCGGAGGGGAGGCCGGGCATGAGTGACAGCACCAAAGCCTATCCGAACGGTCCCGTTGCCGCGCCACGCCGCGTCCTCTTGATCGAGGACGAGGCGAACATCGCGACGGCCATCGCCTTCATTCTCGGACGTGCCGGTTGGCGCGTGTCGACCCATTCGGATGGCGCGACGGCCCTTGATGCCATCGTGCGCCATGCGCCCGATGTCGTCGTTCTGGACGTCATGCTGCCCGGAAGATCCGGTTTCGATGTGCTGGCCGCGATCCGCGAGGGGGATCGCCCCGACTTGCCGGTCATGATGCTGACCGCCAAGGGGCAAACCAAGGACCGGGAGCGTGCGGAGGCGCTGGGCGTCAGCCGGTTCATGACCAAGCCCTTTTCCAATCAGGATCTGTTGGACGCGGTCGACGGGTTGATCGCGCCGGGCCGCGCGGTGGACGATGGCCGCTGATCGACCCGCTTCGCCCAGCAGCGCTGCCAGCGCGGCCCAACGGCAGGCATGGCGAAAGGACAGGTTGCGAGACGCGGCGCGGCTGCTGCCTGTCCTCGGACTGGCGGCCCTCCTGTTGCCGGACCTCGTTCTGTCGGGTTCGGATGCCGCGACCGGTGCGACCCGGCCATGGCTTGTCTATCTCTTTGCCGCCTGGGCGGGCCTGATCATCCTCGCCATCTGGATTGCCCATCGCATCCGGTCCGAGACCCCCCATTCGACGGGGGACGAGGGGGACGCCCCCGGAGGGGCACCGTGACCCTGACGCTGAACCTGCTGGTTGCAGGGTGCGTCGTCTACGTCGCCTTCCTGTTCATCGTGGCCTTCATGGCAGAAAGGGCCGCCGAGGCAGGGCGCATGACCCTTTTGCGCGGGCCGTGGATCTATACGCTGTCCCTGTCGATCTATTGCACGGCCTGGACGTTCTATGGTGCGGTCGGATATGCCGCGCGGTCGGGGCTGGAGTTCGTGACGATCTACCTTGGCCCCACGCTTGTATTCATCGGCTGGTGGTGGCTGTTGCGCAAGTTGGTCCATATCGCGCGGACCGAGCGGATCACCTCCATCGCCGACATGATTTCCAGCCGCTATGGCAAGTCGAACGCCTTGGCGGTCCTCGTCACCATCCTCGCCGTCGTGGGCACCACGCCCTACATTGCCCTGCAATTGCAGTCGGTCACGCTCAGCTTTGCGGTTTTCGCCGCGCCCGGCACGCTGGCCGAGGATCTGACGTCGCTTGCCTTCTGGGTCGCCGCAGGACTGGCCGTGTTCACCATCCTGTTCGGGACCCGGCGACTCGACGCCGGAGAGCGTCACCACGGCATCGTCAGCGCCATCGCGGTCGAAGCGGTGGTCAAGCTGATCGCCTTGTGTTCGGTCGGTGTGTTCGTCGTCTGGGGGCTGAACGACGGACTCGTGGGCGTTGGACGGGCGATCGAGGCTTCGCCACTTGCCGACTGGACCGCGACACCGGGGCGCTGGGCGGGCCTTATCGTCGTGTCAGGGGCTGCGGTGATCTGCCTGCCGCGCATGTTTCAGGTGCTGGTGGTCGAGAACACGGACGAACGCCATCTCATGACGGCATCATGGGCCTTCCCGCTCTACCTCATGGCAATGTCGGTCTTCGTGGTGCCGATCGCGGTCACGGGCCTTGCGCGCATGCCTGCGGGGTCGAACCCCGACCTCTTCGTTCTGACCCTGCCGGTGGCAGAAGGGCGGGACGGGCTGGCGATGCTGGCTTTCCTCGGGGGATTCTCGTCGGCCACTTCGATGGTGATCGTCGCGGCGGTGGCCCTTGCGACGATGTTGTCGAACCATATCGTCATGCCCCTGTGGCTTTCGTTTCAGGGCGAAGGCCGGGCCACGATTTCCGGCGATGTGCGGACCGTTGTTCTGCGCGCGCGGCGTGCATCCATCCTGATCGTGCTGGCGCTGGGATATCTCTACTATCTCGTCACGGGCGGCACGGCTGCGCTCGCCTCGATCGGGTTGATCTCCTTCGTCGGCGTGGCCCAGGTCCTGCCCGCGCTGGTGTTCGGCCTGTTCTGGAAAGGGGCGACGCGTCTTGGGGCCGGGGCGGGCATCCTGACCGGGTTCGCCCTTTGGGCATGGTCGATGCTGATGCCGGTGTTTGCGGGCGGGGCGGCCATCGACGGGATCCTCGCGTCCGGCCCATGGGGGGTGGAATGGTTGCGCCCGCAGGCGATGTTCGGCGTGTCCGGCGACCCGTTGCTGTCGGCTGTCATCGTCTCGCTCGGCCTGAACTGTCTGGCGTTCTGCGTCGTTTCCCTGCTCAGCCTGCCATCCCCGCTGGAACAGCTTCAGGCCCCGAGGTTCGTGCAGGTTTTCGACCGCGCCGCCACGCCCCGCGGACGTCAGGGCGGTCGCGCCGGCGCCGAGGAACTGATGGTGATGGCCCAGCGGATTCTGGGCGATGCCGAGGCGCAGCATCTGTTCGCGCAGGAGGCGCGCGCCCAGGGCCGCAACGGCGACCTGCCCGAACCGACACCAGACATGATCGAACGTCTCGAACGGCGCCTTGCGGGGTCCGTGGGGGCGGCGACGGCAAACGCCATGGTGACGGGCATCACCGGCGATTCCGCCGTATCCGTCGAGGACCTGATGGCCGTGGCGGACGAGACCGCGCAGATCATGGAGTATTCGGCCCGCCTCGAAGCGCAATCCACCGAACTGACCCGAACCGCGCGGGAATTGCGGGAAGCGAACGACAAGCTGACCGCGCTCGGGGTGCAGAAGGACGCGTTTCTCAGCCAGGTCAGTCATGAACTGCGCACGCCCATGACGTCGATCCGTGCCTTCTCGGAGATTTTGCGCAGTGGCGGGCTGGAGCCGGAGGAGGCCGAGCGGTATTCCGGGATCATACTGGATGAAAGCCAGCGCCTGACCCGGTTGCTGGACGATCTGCTGGACCTCAGCGTTCTTGAGAACGGGCAGGCTCAACTGACGCAGACACATGTCACGCTGCGCGATGTTCTTGATCGTGCCGAGCGGGCGTCTTCCTTGGCGCAGGCGCGATTGCGTGTTCTGCGCACGCCAGGGGGCGAGGACATCACCATAGCGACGGACCCTGACCGTCTCAGCCAGGTCTTCATCAATCTGATCACGAATGCCGCGAAATACTGCACGGCGGATGCGCCGGAATTACGCATCGACGTGACGTATGTGGGGGGCGACGTTCTTGTCGATTTCACGGACAACGGCGCAGGCATCGCGCCGCGCGACCGGGGGCTGATCTTCGAGAAGTTCGCCCGCCTCAGCGATCAGGCCGCAGCCGGAAGTGCCGGCCTCGGCCTCGCCATCTGCCGCGAGGTGATGGCCAGACTTGGCGGGGGAATAGACTATCTGCCGGGCCGCAATGGCGCATCTTTCCGCGTGCGCCTGCCGGGCGTGAGCGACGTTCAGGAAGCTGCGCAATGATGCGGGCCCATGTGGGGGCAAGGCTTTGTTAACCTGAATGGGCCAGAACAGTCTCGCATCTTCAGCTTGCCGAGTTTCATGCCCAGCGATTCGTCCAAATCCATTCTTCGCCACATGGCGGGCATGACCGCACCCGCAACGTCGGAGGCGCCACAGCCACCATCGCCGTTGGAGCGTGCCCTTGCCACAGCGGCAATGCGTATTGCGGACGGCATCCCGGCCCTCGGCCTGTCCGTCCGCGCGCGCACATCGCACAGCGGCGCGGCCGAGACGGCCTTCGACGGATTGCCGGACCTTGGCCTGTGCCTGATGATAAACCCACCGCAACCCGCCGGTATGGCGGAGCCGTCCGCCGAACGGCTGTCCATGACCAGCGGTGCGATCGTTCTGGACGGGGCCCTCGTCGACAGCATGATCGAGGTGCAGACCATCGGCCGGGTCGAGGGCGCCGCCCGCCCCGCCCGCCGTCCGACGCGTATCGATGCCGCATTGTTGCAGCCTTTTGCGCAGGACCTCGTGGATCAGGCGGCGACCCTGCTTCCGCGTGACCACTGGGGGCCGCGGCCCGGGCGGATGCGGGCGGGCACCTATCTTGCCGGGACGGCATCCCTGCCCATGGTTCTGACGGCGGCACGGTATCTGACGGTTGCAATCGACCTGTCCCTCGGCGATGGCGCGCGGAGTTCGACCCTGACGCTGCTGCTGCCGGACGGGGCAGGCGACGAGGCGGAGGACGATGTGCAGATCGTTCAGCCCGATCCCGAGTGGTCGCGCAAGATGGATGCCACGGTCCGATCCGCCCCCGTCCGCCTGGAGGCCGTGCTGCCGCCCATCAAGATGACCTTGGCCGGTTTGGTCGCCCTGCGACCGGGGGACCTGATCGAGGTGGAGGGGCAGGCCTTGCAGGATCTGCGGCTGACGCCCGGGTCGCTTGGGTTGGGCGCGGCATCCCGGCCTCGCATGCCCGTCGGTGCACGGATCGGCGCGCGGCTCGGTCAACTCGATGGCGCGCGCGCGGTGTGCATCCAGACCTGCCCGAACGACCGGAAGACCGCTGACCGGGATCGCATGCAGGAAATTCCGGTCCGATCCGGCATGGCCCTTGTCGATGGCAGGGCGCTTGGCGGCGAACAGTCTTCTGCCCCGGATCGGACCGCCGCTATCCACGGGGACGACACCGGAATGCCTGCACCAAAGGTCGCGGCGGGCGGCGGCGCCAAAGCCGAAGACGACTCCCTTTCAGGCCTCGGCGATCTTCCGGATCTCCCGGACCTGCCGGGTTTGGGGGATCTGCCCGATCTGCCGGACGTGCGTTGATCACATGCCAATGCCGCACCGGACACGATCCCGACGATGATCGCTTCACGACGGGCAAAGACCTCGTCCGTAGCGGACGATCCGAATGGTCCCGCACGGGGCGGACATCGTCACCTTGGCAGGCGCGACGACTGCGTCGGCAGGCTTGGAATATCTGTCTGAGGCAAGACCATCATGCGGCTGACGCAGGACGGGGTTTCTGCGCGTGCATTGGTCATTCTGCACCTGCACACGTATATCGGTCTCAAGGAACACGGACGCTTGGCCATGGGGGTCACGGTGTCCGAAACCGGAGAAGCAAGATGCCCAATACCGTTGAAATCGACTTTGTAGAAATCGAAAACCGTGCCCGTGCCCTGCGTGCCGCCTATGTCCGCGAGCTGTTCGCATCGGTCGCCGCGCGTTTCCGCCTTCCTGCCCGCACCGCAGAAGCCTGATCCGATTGCCCGGCCCTGCGGGTCGGACATTGAACCCGCGCCGGGGCAGCGCTAGGGCAGGGCATGACTGATACGCCCGCGTCCTCCGACCGCCCCGTTTTGCGCCTGAAACCCAAGGCCGATGCCCGCCGCCTGCGCCACGGGCACCCTTGGGTCTATACAGACGATATCGTGACTGACCGACGCGCCCGCGCCTTGACGCCCGGGACGATCGCCGTCCTGCAGGACGCCGAGCGGGTGGATATCGCCACGGTCGCGGTCAACCTGTCGTCGCGGATCGGCGCGCGTGTCCTTGACCGCGACCCCACTGCGCGCATCGATGCCGGTTGGCTGAAGCAGCGGCTGTCTGCGGCGCTCGACCACCGGACCCGGCTGTTTTCCGAACCCTATTATCGCCTCGTGCACGCGGAAGGCGACGGCCTGCCCGGTGTGGTCATCGACCGTTTCGGGGACTTTGCCGTCTTGCAGCCGAATGCGGCTTGGGCCGACGACATGGCGTCGGTCTTCGCCGACGTCCTCGGATCGCTGGGCATGCCCCAGGTTCTGCTGAACGCCAGCGGACGCGCCCGCAGTGCTGAGGGGCTGGCGGGCGAGACGCGCTGGCTTGCCGGTGGGCAGGATGCGCCGGTGCCGGTCACCATGAATGGCGCGACCTACATGGCCGACCTTACCGGGGGGCAGAAGACCGGTCTCTACTATGACCAGCGACCGAATCATGGGTTTGTCGCCGAACTGTCAAAGGACGCGCGCGTTCTGGATGTGTTCAGCCACGTCGGCGGCTTTGCCCTCGCTGCCTTGGCCGGGGGGGCGAGGCAGGCGCTGTCCGTCGATGGGTCTGCGCCGGCGCTGGCTCTGGCCGAAGCCGGGGCAGAAGCGATGGGCCGCGCTGAAGATTTCGCGACCCGCAAGGGCGATGCCTTCGACGTCATGACCGCCCTCGCGGAGGAGGGAGCCTTGTTCGACGTCGTCGTGGCGGACCCCCCCGCCTTCGCGCCTGCGAAACCGGCCCTGACCGCCGGTCTGCGCGCCTATGAACGGGTTGCCCGGTTGGCGGCGCCATTGGTGGAGCAGGGCGGCTATCTGACCCTATGTTCGTGCAGCCATGCGGCGGATATGGTCAAGTTCCATGCCGCCTGCGTGCGCGGGATCGGTCGCGCCGGGCGCAGCGCGCAGCTGATCCGCACGGGATATGCCGGGGCGGATCACCCCGTACACCCGCAACTGGCCGAAACGGGATACCTCAAGGCGCTGACTTTCCGCCTGCTGCCGTGAAGGTCTTTCTGGACGCCTGTGTCCTTTACCCGACGGTCCTGCGCGAAATCCTGATCGGGTGTGCCGGTGCCGGGCTCTATCAGCCGTTCTGGTCCCCGCGGGTGTTGGAGGAATGGGCCCGCGCCGCCCGCAAGATTCCGGGGGGCGAGGTCGTGGCGCGCGGCGAGATCGCGCTGCTGCGGGCGAATTGGCCAAGGGCCGAAACAAGGCCGGGCGAGGCGACGCAGGCGCGTCTGTGGTTGCCGGACGAGAACGATATTCACGTTCTGGCGGCCGCATCCGATGCCGGGGTGGATCGTCTGGTGACCCTGAACATTCGCGATTTTCCCCGTGCCGATGTCGCGGCCGAGGGGATCGACCTGCAACCGCCGGACGCGTTCCTGATGGACCTGTGGATGCAGGACGGGCGCGCGGTGGCCGATGTGGTCGAAGGGGTGCGCGCCACGGCGGAGCGTCTGTCGGGAGAGCGGTGGCCGCTGCGCCCCCTGATGAAGCGCGCCCGCCTGCCGCGTCTTGGCAAGATGCTGACGTCCGGGGCCTGACCCCGAGGCGGCGATCCGCCC
The DNA here is from genome assembly GCF_041403465.1 of Jannaschia sp. 2305UL9-9. Classification (NCBI taxonomy): domain Bacteria; kingdom Pseudomonadati; phylum Pseudomonadota; class Alphaproteobacteria; order Rhodobacterales; family Roseobacteraceae; genus Jannaschia; species Jannaschia sp. 2305UL9-9. Next base: position 43,150 of record NZ_JBGEHM010000004.1, on the reverse strand, counting down.
TATTGCATCGGCAGGAGCGTGGTCACCCCGACCGCGCCCGCGCGGGCCAGCGTCGGATCGAGCGTCATGGGAATGTATTCCCCCCTGCGCCACAATTCCCCGAGGTCATCGTAGTGACGCGACAGCGGGTGACCGGATTGGCCCGTGGAAGTGATGAAGATCGAACTCTCGGGATCCGCGAAGTCATAGACCCCGCGATAGGTGGCCGCGTGAACATTGGCGAAGGGGGTCGGCATTTCGCCGGACGTTCGCCCCCGGTTCAACGTGTTGTCCCCGCCCGAGGTCGACTGACGGATGTTCACCACCGCCCCCAGAAATGGCACGTCGCCCAATACGGGGTGATCGTGGCGCGCCTCATGGGCGTCGCCCCAGCGCCACGCTTCGACCCGTCCGCCGTAGGTTTCGTCGAGGTAGGTAAGCGCGTCGTCCAAGGCCAGCCGCGCAATGTCGGTGCAGCTTTCCACGACGGATGACTGAATGACGTCGCACCAGGCCGCCGCCCCGTCGGTATTGCGGAACACCCGTTCTATCAGCAGCGGTTCCAGCCGGTTGTAGGCATCCGCGAGCGGGCCGATGTCGTCGCGGATCAGACGATCCTGCAAGGCGCGCATCCAGGCCGCGTAGATCAGCGGTTCCGGCAGGTGTTCCGACATCTCGCCGTTCCACGCCGCCAGAAGTTGTAGCGCTGTCTGGCGTCGGCGTTCGGGGGTGCCCGCGGGCGCCGCCTCACCGGTGAACCACAGATCGGCACCCACCAGAGGCAGGAGGGCGCGCGCGGCGTTCGAAACCGTGTCGAGCTGCGCCTCGATCAGGCTTTCGCGCGTGTGGATATCGCGCGCTTGCATCAGGCGTTCCATGCGTTGCACGCGCTGACTGTCGCCCCAAACATATGTCAGGTGGCCGGGGAAGGGACGATCGACGACCTTGTTGTTCGTGTTGCCCAACAGGCCCGAGGCCGGGTCCAGCCAGACGGGGTTGTCGGTGAACGGGCGCAGACCATCCCAGCGGTTCGACGCGATCCAGCCGGGCGCGGGGATGCGGCCCTGGCTCTGATGGGCGGGGTCGCGGGCGGGCTGCCGCCCCATTACCTGCATCGCGATCCTGTTCCGATCCGCCAGCATCAGATTCTGCGCAGGTGCCACGAAATGACGGGCCGCCATCAGGCCATCCTCGATGGTCGTGGCGCGCATCAGGTCCAGCCCGGTGCGCAGCGACGTATCCTCGGGTGACAGGCCCGTCCACGACATTGCGGCGACATGACCCGGCGGCGTGACCGTGCCAAGGTCGAACTGGCTGCCGGTCAGAATGGGTCCATTGACGGATCGGCGCAGGGTCAGGGTCACGGGGGGCGCGTCCTTGATGGTGATGATCGACCGCTCCGTCTCGAATGCCGCAAAGCCGTCGGGCGTCTCGTATTCCTGCGGATTGTCCGGGTTCAGGCGCTCGATCAGGATGTCCTGATCGTCCATGTAGTTGGACGTCAGCGCCCAGCCGAGTGATTGGCTGCGTCCGGCCAGAATAATCGGCATTCCGGGGATCGTGCCGCCAATGACCCCGCCGGAGGTCAGTTCGAGCCGGGCGAGATACCACAGGGTCGGCGCGGTCAGGCCCATATGCGGATCGTTTGCCAACAGGGCACCGCCCGCCGCCGAATGGTCGCTTGCCACCGCAAAGCTGTTCGACGCACCGGCCAGCCCACGCTCGGGCACGGGCCAGAGGGTGGGGCGCTCCGAAGACGCGTAGTGCCGGGGCCCGAGCGTCGGGAAAAGGTCGGCGGCCATGGCCAGTTCGGCGGTTCCTGCGCCGGGAACGTCGGGATGCAGATCGCGCAACCTCTCCTCGGGCAGCAGGAGCGAGGCGCGTGCGCGCAGGACCTCCTCGCCGACATGGCCGGACAGTTGCAGGGCCATCAGTTTGACCACCGCGATGCTGTCCGCCGGTTGCCACGGCGCGACCTGTGGTTCGAACAGGAAGAATTCCGGCGCGCCCCGGCCCGAGGCGTCACGGTTCAGCACGTCGATCCGGGCGTTCACTCCGGCGGCATAGGCCTCGAGCATGGCGAGGGTGTCCGGATCCTGCGCCGAGACGCTGGCCGTTGCCGCGCGGTAGAGGCCAAGTCTGCGCAACAGTTCGTCCGTGCGCAGGGTCCGGTTGCCGAAAATCTCGGACAGGCGCCCCTGCGCGGTCCGGCGCAGCAGGATCATCTGCCAGAGGCGATCCTGTGCATGGGCATAGCCGAGGCCGAAGAACACGTCGTCATCGGTCGAACCGAAGACATGGGGCACGTTGTGCGTGTTGCGCACGATCTCGACCGGAGCGGTCAGGCCGCGCACCTCCTGTGTCTGATCGTATTCGGGCAGGGATCGCGAGGCGAGCCAGAGCGCAAGCGCAAGCGCCACGCCAAGCAGGATCAAGGTCAGGGTGACGATCCGGAAGGACCAGCGAAACACCTGCTGCATTCAGTAAACCCCCTGTTGACCCGATGGCCCGGGCCTGCATCTAACCGTCTGCAAGTATGGATGCAAAGGGAGGGTCGTCATGGCCAACGTCGCGTTTTTGGGAATGGGAGTCATGGGGGCGCCGATGGCGGGCCACCTGGCCGAGGCCGGTCATGCGGTGCGGGTCTACAATCGTACGGCCACCAAGGCCGAGGCCTGGGTCGCCAAGCACGGCGGCGGTCACGGCGAGACGCCGCGCGCGGCCGCCGAGGGCTGCGACATCGTGATGGCCTGCGTGGGCAATGACGACGATCTGCGGGGCGTCTGCCTCGGCGAGGACGGGGCATTCGCCGGCATGGCCAAAGGGTCGCTGTTCGTAGATCACACCACCGTTTCCGCCGGCGTCACGCGGGAATTGGCCGAAGCGGCCGCCGAACAGGGGATCGCCTATGTCGATGCGCCCGTCAGCGGCGGGCAGGCCGGGGCCGAAAACGGCCAGCTGGTCATCATGTGCGGTGGCGCGTCGGACGACTACGACCGGGCCGAACCGATCATGGCCAGCTATGCGAAGTTGACCAAGCGGATGGGCGATGTCGGCGCGGGCCAGCTGACCAAGATGGTCAACCAGATCTGCATCGCCGGTCTGTTGCAGGGGTTGTCCGAGGGGATGGCCTTTGCCCAGAAAGCCGGACTGGACGGTGAGGCGGTCGTCGATGTCATTCAGGGGGGCGCCGCCGGGTCGTGGCAGATGGTCAACCGCCACAAGACGATGCTGGCCGGGGAATACGATCATGGTTTCGCGGTCGACTGGATGCGCAAGGACCTTGCGATCTGCCTGTCGGAGGCCGAGGCGATCGGCGCCCCGCTGCCGGGAACGGCCCTGATCGATCAGTACTACAAGGACGTTCAGGCCATGGGCGGCGGGCGTTGGGATACCTCCAGCCTGATGGCACGTCTCAAGGCCCTGTCCGAGGGCTAGACATATCGGTCACCCGGAGCATCGCGGGCGCCGATGTTCCGGGTGTGTTTCCGGCCGCGCGCCGTCATGATGCGGGCCGCACCCGCGACGGCACGAACCCTACCTGAACATCAGGTTCGGCAGGAATGTCACGATCGCCGGGAAGGCGACGATCAGGACGATCGCGAACAAAAGCAGCAACAGGAAGGGCAGGGTTGCCTTCGCGATCTCTCCGACGCCCCGCCCTGTCATCGACTTCAGCACGATCAGGTTGAAACCGACCGGTGGCGTGATCTGTGCGCATTCGATGACGATCACCGCATAGACCCCGAACCAGATCGGATCGATGCCCGCCGCCTGGATCATCGGCAGGACGACCGAACTGGACAGGACGAGGATCGAGATTCCTTCGAGAAAACATCCCAAGATCAGGAAGAATACTGTCAGAACCGCGATCAGGCCGATGGGCGACAAGTTCATGCCATCGACCCACGATGCGACGACCCGCGGGATGTCGGCAAAGCCGACTGCGATCGACAGGCAGGCGGCGCAGGCGATGATGAAGGCGATCATGCAGGAAATGCGCGTGGCCGACAGAAGGCTGTCGATGAACATCTGGCGGCTGAGCGTGCGGTTGATGCCTGCAAGGATCAGCGCCCCGAGGATCCCGATCGAGGCGGCCTCGGTCGGGGTGGCGATGCCGCCGTAGATCGACCCGATGATGGCCACGATCAACAGGACCACGGGGATCAGCTCACCCGAGGCACGCACCCGTTCGCGCAGGCGCATGGCGGGGGGGACGTCTCCGTTGCGGTCGGGGTTCAGACGCGACCAGATGGCGATGTAGCCCGAGAACAGCAGGACCAGCATCAGCCCCGGCAGGATGCCCGCGATGAACAGGCGTGCAACCGATTGTTGTGCCACGACGCCGTAGACGATCATGATGATCGACGGCGGGATCAGCAGGCCGAAGGTGCCCGCCCCGGCCAGTGAGCCGACCATCATCCGGTGATCGTAGTTGCGGGCGCGCAGTTCCGGCAGGCTCATGCGGCCGACGGTTGCACATGTCACGGCGGAGGAGCCGGAGACCGCCGCCATCACGCCACACCCGATGACGTTCACATGCATCAGCCCGCCGGGCAGCCCCGCGACCCACGGTGACAGGCCCCGGAACAGGCTGGACGACAGGCCCGAGCGCATCAGGATTTCGCCCATCCAGACGAACAGGGGCAGGGCCGTCAGGGCCCAGTTCCAGCTGGCGTCCCAGATCGTCGACGCAAGGATCGATCCGGGCGGCAGCGGCGCGAAGAAGGCGAAGGTGATGAACCCGGCCGTCAGCAGGGACAGGGCGATCCAGACACCGCTGCCCAGCAGGACCAGCAGCGACAGGACAAGGACGAGCGAGGCGAGCGCGACAGGATCCATGCCTATTCCGCCACGCCATCATCGTTGGTCGCATAGTCCGGTTCCTGCCCGCGCAAGACGACGACGGCCTGTTCCAGCAGGGCCAGCACAAGAACGGCGAGGCCAAAAGCGACGGCCGATTGCGGTATCCACATCGGGATCGCCAGCAGGCCCGGGCTAAGTTCGTTGAAGCGCCATGTTTCGAGTGCAAAGAACCCGACCTGCCATGTCATGAAGCCGGTGATCGCGAGTCCTATGGCGCAGCACCACAACTCGACGATGCGGCGCACGCCGTCGGGCACGAATTGCGACACGAGGCTGACGCGCACATGTCCGCCGGCGATCAGGGTGTAGGCCAAACCGAGGAAGGTCGAAGCGGCGAGGAAAAAGCCCGAAAGTTCGGTCATCTCGATCGGGTGGCCAAACTGGCGCGCGCCGATCTGGACCAATGTGGCCACCGCGATCGCGGCAAGAAAACCGGCGGCAAGCCAGCCGCAGGCAGTGGCAAGGGCATGGACGGTGCGGCGCATGTGGGGTCTCCTGCAAGTAAAAGGGCGGCGCCCCGAAAGGCGCCGCCCCCGGGGGGTGTTACTGCGTTGCGTCGCGATAGGCCTGCAGGACGGCCAGCTCCGCCTCCGAGGCTTCGGCGCTCCATTCCTCGATCATGGCATCGCCGATCTCGGCCAGTTTCGCCTGAAGCTCGGGCGAGGCATCGCTGACGGTCATGCCCGCGTCGCGCAGCCGCTGCGTTGTGGCGTCACCGGCTTCGCGGCTCATCTCCCACGCGCGTTCGGTCGCGCGTTCGCCTGCGGCGATGATGGCCTCCTGCAACTCGGGCGACAGGCGCGCCAGAGCACGTTGATTTACGATCATCCCGTTCTTGTTGTGCATCGATCCGGTGTAGGTGAAGTGATCGACGTAATCCCAGGCCTGGATGTCGTTGCCGGTCTGGGCCGACGTGAACAGCGCCTCGATCAAACCGGTCGAGAAGGCCTGCGGCACTTCGGCGAAAGGCAGGATCGTGGCTTCGAAGCCCAGAAGCTCTCCCATCCGTTGGGTTGCGGGGGAATAGATGCGCAGTTTCACACCTTCGAACTGGGCGCCATCCTCGACCGGGAAGGTCGTATAGAACCCCTGGCCCGGCCAAGGGGAATAGCTGATGACCTTGGCGCCCGCGGCCTCGAAGGTCTCGTCGAACCAAGGTTTCTGCGCCTCCATCAGGGCCCAGCCGGATTCGTAGTCGCCCGCCACGTTGGGCAGGCTGTCCAGCGTGTACATGGGGCTTTCGTTGCCATAGACGCCGAACCGGATCTGGCCGATCTGGATCTGGCCGGACTGAACAGCGCGGCGGATGGCGTCCAGCTTGATCAGCTCGCCGTTGGGGCGCAGATCGATCTCCAACTCGCCGTTCGACGCCTCTTCGACCTCTTCGATGAACATGCGGATGTTCTTCGTGAAGAAGCTGTCCTCGGGATAGCCGGAGGCCATGACCCAGGTTGTCTGCGCAAGCGCAGGGGCCGACACGGCGAGGGTGGCCGCCAGCGCGGCGCCCAAGGCTTTGGTATAGGTCATGTAGTCTCTCCTTTTAGTGGTCGTGGGGGGCGGCGCCGGAGGCCAGCCATCGTCTTCGCGTCACAGGTTAAGATGCGCGCGCTTGCTGTTGCCTAGAGCGAGACAGGCAATCGGATCGTCGTGACAGGTGTTTGCCGGATCGTCGGGCGCCATCGGACCCCGTTCGGCGTAGAATTCAGCAGCCGAGGATTCCCTGCCGTAGCAAGGACGGCAACCATGGTGCTGCACGCGACAGACGCGCGTCCCCCAGCACGGGAAAGTCGCGGATCACCCGGGCAGGTGCGGGCTGGATGATATGCAGGGGGCAGGTCGCAAAACCCGTGCCAGATGGTTGGTGGGGCGCGGGCTTAGATCACCGCCTTTTCGACATAGGGGCGGTTGGCCGGAATGCGGTCATAGGCGAAGGGTGTAAGGTCGAGGCTGCGATAGGCGCCATGGGTGATCCATTCGGCAAGGCCGCGTCCCATCGCAGGAGATTGCTGCAACCCGTGGCCCGAAAACCCGTTTATGAACAGGAAGTTGCCGACCTCCGTATGGGGGCCGAGGATCGCGTTCTGGTCGAAATGGTTGTATTCGTAGTGCCCGGCCCATTCGGCGGTGACGCGGATCGCCTCGAACTGGGGGATGCGCGTGGCGATCTGGGGCCATGCGTGGTCCTGCCAGATCGCGTCCTCCATCGGAAAATGATCGAAGGCGGGCGGCGTGTCGTCATGCGGCTTGCATCCGGCCAGATAGGTGCCGCCGCCGTTTTCGCGCACGTGCACGCCCGACGGATCGATGGTCAGCGGCAGGCGTCGGTCCAGCGGCTTTTCGGCCTTGAAGATCCAAGTGTAGCGCAGCCGCGGCTCTACCGGCAGGTCCGGGATTCCGGCCATAACCGCCGTGACGGCCGCGCGCGGGCCGGTTGCATTGACCAGCATGCCGCAGCCGATCGTTTCGCCCGTGCTCAGGGTGACGCCCGTGACCCGGTCACCGTCGCGACCGATGGCCGTCACCTCGGCCTCGACCCATTCCACGCCCCGTTCCCGCGACTGGCGGCGCCACCAGTCCCCCATGGCGAGGCCGTCGAAGTAGCCTTCGTCGCGGGTGCCGTGGCTGCCCAGCAGGATGCCATCCAGATCGTAGAAGGGGTATTCCGCGGCGATTTCCTCGGGGGACATCAGGCGCGTGCCCGCCCCTGCCGCGCGCTGAATCTCGTAGGAGCTGCGCAGGGTTGCCGCGCCCGTCTCGGTACTGGTCAGATACATGTAGCCATAGTCGTGGATCGGCAGGTCGGGCACGCGCGCATCCCCACCCATCCAGTCGCGCATGTTGCGTACGAACTCCGCTCCGAACTGGCTGATCCGGACATTGATTTCGGTCGAGAACTGCTGCCGGATGCAGCTGTTGGTATGGGTCGTGGTGGCCTTTTCGAAAGTCAGGTCGCGATCCAGCACGAGAACGCGCCCGTCGAACCCCTCGTGCGTCAGCCACCATGCGACCGACGCGCCCATCTGCGCGCCGCCGAGGATGATGACGTCATATGTGCCATGCGCGGGCGTCGTCGCTGTTGCCATCAGATGTCCGTCCCCTTGCGTGCGGCGGCAAGAACCGCATCGACCCTGTCCTGCGGCATGCCATAGACATCCCGCGCCGTCGCCGCGTCGATGTAGCCGCGTGCCAGATCGCGGGCGACGGCATCCCCGTCGCGTGCCGCCGGATCGCCGTAGCCACCGCCACCCGGAAACGCCATGACGACGCGGGCGCCTTCGGGAACATGCTGCTTGCCCTTCACCTGCATCGCCGCGCCGTCGGAACGCCCGATCAGCGTGGCCGCACCGGAGGCCCCGCCGCGGCGGCCACGGGCCGGGTGGTCGCGGCGGTCGAACATCGCCTGCAGGTCGAACTCGTGACCGGGCAGGGTTCCGACCTCCATATGCTGACCCAGCCCCCCCCGACGTTCGCCCGCGCCACCGGATCCTTCGCGCAATTCCTTGCGCCAGATCACCACCGGGCCGGCATGTTCCGTGGCTTCGACCGGCATCGTCATCACGCCGGACGGAAAGGCCGTCGCATTCAGCCCGTCCGCCGTCGGTCGCGCGCCCGAGCCGCCGGAATTGAAGGTCAGCACCTCTGCGCGACGCCCGCCTGCGCCCGTGGGCCGCACAGAAACCTGGAAGTTGCACAGGCACCCGGCCCCCTCGGCGGGGACGAGATCGGGCACGATCTTGTCGAAGGCGTCGAAGACCGTGTCGGGCACGAAATGCCCGACGATATGGCGCAGGGCGACCGGCGCGGGGTGGACGGCGTTGACGATCGTCCCCTCCGGGGCCGTCACCTCGAACGGGGCCAGCGAGGCATGGTTGTTGGGAATGTCCGGCGCGATCGTGACCTTCAACGCATAGCAGGCATAGGCCTTGGTATAGACCAGGGGACAATTGATGCCCTTCGGATCGACGGCGCTGGTTCCATCGAAATCGGTGACGATCCTGTCTTCATGCACGGTCACGGTCGCGCGCAGGGTGATCGGCGTCGCAAAGCCGTCCACCGTCATTTCCCCCATTGCGGTCATGCGGGGCAGGGCTGCGATCCGCTCCAACGTGGCGCGGCGGGATGCGCCAAGGATGAAGTCCGATACCTGTGCCAGGTCGGACAGCGCGAATTCCCGCATGGTTTCGACCAGACGGCGGTGGCCGATCTCGTTGCAGGTGGCCAAGGCATAGAGGTCTCCGACCAGCTGATCGGGTTCGCGCACGTTTGCGCGCACGATCCTGATCAGGGCCGGGTCGACGGTGCCGCGATCGGCGAACCGCATGATCGGCAGGCGCAGCCCTTCCTCGTAGACCGAGGCGGCATCCGCGCCAAAGCCGCGTCCGCCGATATCCACAATATGCGCCGTGCAGGCGAAATAACCGACCAGCCGCCCATCGAGGAACGACGGCGTGACCATCGTGATGTCATGCAGGTGACCGGTGCCCAGCCACGGATCGTTGGTCAGGTAGACATCGCCCTCGGCCATGGTGTCGAGGCCGATGGCCTCGATGAAATGCGCAACCGCATCTGCCATGGCGTTCACGTGACCGGGCGTGCCGGTCACGGCCTGCGCCAGCATCCGCCCCTCGGCATCGTAGACACCCGCGGACAGGTCACCGGCTTCGCGTACGGAGGTGGAAAAAGCGGTCCGCACGAGGGCCTGTGCCTGCTCCTCGACCACCGAGATGAGGCGGGTCCAGATGACCTGGAGAGCTACGTCAGCAACGCTCATGCCGCGTCCTCCGCTTGGGTGTTCGAAAGAATGAGGTCGAGACAGCCATCGGGCTGTCGGATGGCGGTGTAGCCGACGGGTACGATCACCGTCGTCTCGTCCTCGACGATGGCGGCTGGGCCCGCGACGCGCGCACCGGTCGCAATGTCGGCACGGGCGACCTCGTGGGCCTGTGCCTGCGTGCCGAGGCCTGCGTCGAACAGGCGACGGGGAACGCCCTGAACCGCGTGGCCCGCCGGCGCGGCGGCGATCCGGTCCACGGCGTCGGTCGCGGTCGCGGCGTTGACTGCCCAGACCGTGATCTCCACGTCCAGTCCCGCCACCGTGCGCGAGAACAGCCTTGCGTAATCCGCTTCGAACCGCGCAAGGATCGCATCCGCATCGGGGGCAGCCGCAAGATCGGCGTCGAGGGTGATGGGAATTTCCCATCCCTGTCCGACGTAGCGCATGAACAGTTTCACCTCGGTATCGATCCGCGCCTCTGCGTCGCAACTGCGTACGAAGCCGGTCGCCTCCTGCGACAGTTCTGCGAGAAGATGCCGCGCCGCATCAGCATCGAAATCACCCATCCGCATGTAGGCCGAGCGCGTCGCCTCGAAGCTGGCCGGCGCGCGCAGGAACCCGATGGCCGAGCCGACACCCGCACCCTCGGGCACCAGCAGCCGCGAAATACCCAGTTTCTGGGCCAGCCGCCCGGCATGAAGCGGGGCCGCGCCGCCAAAGGCGATCATGGTATAGCCGGACAGATCCTCGCCGTTTTCGACGGCGTGAACGCGGGCCGCGTTTGCCATCGTCTCGTCCACCACTTCGGCCACGCCGTGGGCGGCGGACTCGGCATCCATGCCAAGACGGTCCCCGACATGTGCCGCCAACGCGGCAGCGGAGCGGTCCGGGTAGAGGGGGATCGTCCCGCCGGCAAAGTTCGCAGGGTCCAGCTTGCCCAGCACGAGGTCGGCATCCGTCACGGCGGGACGCTCGCCCCCGCGGCCATAGCAGGCAGGGCCGGGTTCCGACCCTGCGCTTTCCGGGCCGACCTGAATGCGTCCCATGGCGTCGACCGATGCCAGCGATCCGCCGCCGGCCCCGATTTCGACCATGTCGATGACCGGGATCGAGATCGGCATCCCCGATCCCTTCTTGAACCGATAGCTGCGCGCCACTTCGAAGACGCGCGCGGTCTTGGGCGCGCCGTCCCGGATCAGGCAGATCTTGGCCGTCGTGCCCCCCATGTCGAAGCTGAGCACGCGGTCGAGGCCGTGCTGCATCGCGATATGGGCCGCGAACACGGCTCCGCCCGCGGGCCCGCTTTCGACAAGGCGCACCGGATAGGCCGAGGCATCGGCAACCGACATGATGCCCCCGCCCGAATGCATCAGGAACACCGGGCAATCCGCGCCCGCATCGGCCAACCTCTGTTCCAGCCGTCCGAGGTAGGAGGCCATGAGCGGTTTGATATAGGCATTGGCCACGGTCGTGTTGAACCGTTCGTATTCGCGCATCTGGGGCGAGACATCGGACGACAGGGAAACCGACACCTCGGGCAGGCGTTCGGCCAGTACATCGCGCACCAGGCGTTCGTGGATCGGATCGAGGTAGCTGTGCAGCAGGCCGACGGCCACGCTCTGTACCTCCGCCTCGGCGAGGCGGTCGGCAAGCGCCTCCACCTCTGGCCGGTCCAGCGGAATTGCGGTCGCGCCATCCGCCGTCACCCGTTCTGACAGGGTGAAACGCATCTGCCGGGGCAACAGCGGCTCGGGCAGGGTCAGGTTCAGGTCATATTGTTCAAAGCGGCTTTCGGTGCGCATCTCGATCACGTCGCGAAAGCCTTCGGTGGTGATCAGCGCGGTCTTGGCGCCGCGCCGTTCGATCAGCGCGTTGGTTGCCAATGTCGTGCCGTGAATGATCTGCGATATCGCGCCCGGATCGATCCCGGCTGCGGCGCAAACGCGGCCCATCCCCTCCAGTATGGCATTCTCGGGGGCTGCGTAGGTTGTCAGGACCTTGGTGGAATGGCGCTCTCCCCCGGTCGTTTCCAGAACGACGTCCGTGAAGGTTCCGCCAATATCCACGCCCAGCCGGGCTTTCGATCCAGTCATTGTGCCTACTGTCCAGTGTTCTTGAGGTGCCTTCCCGAGAATGAGCACGGGGCCTAGGATCGCGCAAATCGTTTGTTTTCATCAGGGCGATCGGAAATCGCGATCCTCCGCTGCGACTTCCTTGGCGATCTTTACGCTGTGCAGGACGACCGGTGTTGCGCGGTCGGGGGCAAACCGGGCCAGCACGTTCAGCGGGGAAGGTGACCAGTCCGGATGGATCTGTTGCAGCGCGCCTTGCGCGACGGAGCCACGGGCCATGGCCAGCGGGATCAGCGCGACACCCATGCCGTCCTCGGCCATTTGCAGGCAGGATGCGCCACTGGATGAACAGACGATCCGGTGCGTCGGCAACCCCTCACGCGCGCAGACCGCCAACAGGTCCTGCACCGCGGTCGTATGTCGCGAATGCGTCAGGATCGAATGCGGCATCAGGTCGGCCAACGAAGGGGAGGGGGCAAGCGCCTTTGCGATGTCGGGCGGGGCGAACCATGCGAATGGTTCGAGGCCAAGGTCATGGTCGCCCGGCCCGGATGCCGGTTCCGCGCCCGCCATCAGGATCAGATCGCATTCCCCGTCCCGCAAGCGGCGGGCGATTTCGATCGACAGGTCGATGCCAAGCTCGACATCGACCGAAGGGTACACCGCACGGAAGCGGCGCAGGAACGCGCGCAACCATGTGGCCGCGACCAGTTCCGTCGTGCCCAGCCTCAGCCGTCCTCCAATCGCATCGCGGCGGCCGGCGGCCTCCAGCAAGGCATCGGCGGCGCCCAGAACCGCCCGTGCCTTGACGAGCAGCACCTCGCCCCGTTCCGTGAGGCGCACGGAGCCAGCGTTGCGATGCATCAGGCGAACGCCGAGCAATGCTTCGAGCGCGGCGATCCGGCCTGAGACATTCGATTGCGTCGTGGCCAGAAGCTCGGCTGCACGCCGGAACGAGCCGGCATCGTTGACGGCCGCGAAGGCTTCGAGCTGTTTGAGGGTGAGGCGGCTGATGTTCATGTCTGCGGCCCCGTTGCCGTTCGTTTGGGACGTTCAGCACGGTCCGATTGCCGCGTGCGGCCGGACGGCGGCGCCCCGCAATCCATGCGATGTTGTGATCAGTGGATATGTCCGCCAAGCCACGGAGCATGGCGCGTCGTTGGCCGCGGGATGCCAGCCCGGCACCCCGCGGCCACTGTCATCACCTAGTTGAGCGCGGCGTCGGTGATCACGGAGGTCCAGGCACCCTCGGGCTGTGCCGTGATGACCGGGTCGGAGCCACCTGCCAGCAGGGTGTCGACCGTCCGCTGGAAGTCGGCCTCATCCAGAGACCCGTCGGAGCCTGCGGTCAGCTTGGCGATCTCGCCCATCATGCGGACCTGATGCGCTTCCGACTGTGCGCCTGTCTCATCGTTCTCGAGCACGATCTCGGCGGCCTCTTCGGGGTTCGCCTCGGCGTATTTCCAGCCCTCCATCGAGGCGCGGACAAAGCGGGTCATCTTGTCGACGAACACCGGATCTTCGAGGTTCTCTTCGAGGACGTAGATCCCGTCTTCGAGGGTCGCGACGCCCATGTCCTCGTACTTGAAGGTCACCAGTTCATCCTCGGAGACGCCCGCGTCCAGAACCTGACCGTATTCGTTGTAGGTCATGGTCGAGATGCAATCGGCTTGCCGCTGCAACAATGGATCGACGTTGAAACCCTGTTTGAGAACCGTGACGCCATCTTCGCCACCGTCGGTGGAAATGCCTTCCTGGCTCATCCATGACAGGAACGGATACTCGTTGCCGAAGAACCAGACGCCGATCGTCTTGCCCTTGAAGTCCTGCGGACCCTCGATGCCGGTATCCTTCCAGCAGGTCAGCATCAGGCCGGAGGTCTTGAACGGCTGCGCGATGTTAACGACCGGCAGGCCCTTTTCGCGTGCGGACAAGGCCGAGGGCATCCAGTTCAGCATGGCGTCCGCGCCACCACCGGCCAGAACCTGCGGCGGAGCGATGTCGGGGCCACCGGGCAGGATGGTAACGTCGAGATCCTCGGCTTCGTAGAAACCCTTGTCGAGGGCGACGTAGTAGCCCGCGAATTGTGCCTGGGTGACCCACTGAAGTTGCAGGGTGACGGTGTTGGCGTGACCATCGGCAAATGCGCCGCCGGTCATGGCCAGCGCGAGGGCGGCGGAGGTGATCAGGGATTTCATCTGTGTCTCTCTGTTGTTGTGGGTCCGGCGGTGCCGTCCCGGTGGGTGCGGCGCGGGTTCAGGCCCGTGCTCTTTGCGAAGGATGCCAGAAGGTCAGCCGTTTCTCCAACAGCGCAATTGCACCGTAGGACAGACTGCCCGCCACGGCAGCGACAAAGATGGAGGCCCAGACCATCGGCAGGTTCAAGCGCCCGACCTCGGTCGAGATGCGGAAGCCCATGCCTATCGTCGGACTGCCGAAGAATTCGGCGACGATGGCGCCGATCAGGGCAAGGGTCGTTGCAATCTTCAGGCCGTTGAAGATGAACGGAAGGGCGGCCTGAAACTTGAGGTAGCGCAGCTCCTGACCGCTGCTGGCGCCATAGGTCCGCATCAGGTCGCGTTGCATCGGTGATGTATCCGCAAGCCCCGCGACGGTGTTGATCAGCACCGGAAAGAACACCATCACGACGACGACGGCGGCCTTGCTTTCCCACCCGAAGCCGAACCACATCACGAGGATCGGCGCGGTGCCGACGATGGGCAGGGCGGCGACGAAGTTGCCCACCGGCAGCAGGCCGCGGCGCAGAAAGTCCGAGCGCGCAACCAGAAGAGCCGTGGCGATGCCGGCAGACGCGCCGATGATCCAGCCGGACAGCGCACCCTTGAGCACCGTCTGGACGAAATCGCCCCAGAGGATCGGCAGGTTCCGGACCACGGCGCCCGCGATCAGGCTGGGCGCGGGAAGGATCACCGTAGGCACGTCATAGAGACGGACCGTCAATTCCCACAGCATCAGAAGGGTCACACCGAACAGGATCGGCGCGGCCCAGTGCCCGATGCGGGACCGGGCCAATGCCGCGTTCGCGACCCATAGGGCGATCCATGCGGCGAAGATCGCGAGCGCCTTGAGTGCGCCTGTCGCCACGAGGAGGAGCGCCACCAATGCCGTCAGGGCGAGGCGCCATCCCGCGCCGTTGATCGTGCGCGCGCTCATCGGGTCAACCCCATGCGGCGCAGGGTGACGCGTTCGATCAGGGCGATGACCATGACCAGCAGGCCCGCAACGATGGCCGCCGCGAACAGGGCCGACCAGATCTGCACCGTCTGGCCATAGTAGCTGCCGGCCAGCAGGCGCGCGCCAAGGCCACGGACGGCCCCGGTGGGCAATTCGCCAATGATGGCCCCCACAAGGGCGGCGGCGACGGCGATCTTGAGCGACGCGAAGAGGTAGGGCAGCGAATTAGGTAAGCGAAGGCTGACCAATGTGCGCATGGCCGAGGCGTTCCATGTCCGCATCAGGTCGAGGTCCGCGGCCGAGGGCGCGCGCAGGCCCTTCACCATGCCCACCGTCACCGGAAAGAACGACAGGTAGGCGGAGATGATCGCCTTGGGGATCAGCCCTTGTACCCCGACGGAGTTCAGGACGACGATTATCATCGGGGCAATCGCAAGGATCGGGATCGTCTGCGAGGCGATGGCCCAGGGCATGACGCTCAGGTCCATCACCCGGCTGTGCACGATGCCGATGGCCAGAGCGACCCCCGCGAGGGACCCGATGAGAAAGCCGAGCAGGGTCGGTCCAAGGGTGATGCCCGCATGGAACACGAGACTGCGTTTGGAGGTGATCTTCTTGCCGACCGTCGTGTCCCAAAGCTCTGCCACGACCTGATGCGGGGCAGGCAGGCGGGGACGATCCTGCACATAGGCCCCGGCAAGGGCGGGGCCGGGGTTGGCGACCGCGATGGCAAGGCCCGCCATGTCGCGCCTCTCGGCTGCTGTCGGTGGGGTGATGGTCGCGCCCGCGCGCTCTGCCTCCAGCACGGATTGCTGCGCGTTCATGGGAATGCAGGCGGCATACCACAGGGCGATAATCGTCAGGGTGACGACGACGACAGGCAGAAGGTGACCGGTCACGGACCGCAGGCTGCGCCCGATGCCAGCGCCGGGGGCGCTTGCGGGGGCTTCGGTTGCGGCCGTCATGGCCGCTGCCTCAGGCGTTGAATGATGCGCACCGCGGACAACAGGATCACGAACAGCGCCACGGCATCCAGAATGCGTTTGTAGGGGATGTCGGCGAAGTCGGCCGAAAAGATGAACCACAGGGCGATGACGATCCCGAGGATATCGCCCAGGGATTTGCCCAGAACGGCGATCATGCGGCCTCCATCCCGTCCCGCAGGCCTTCGCGCACACGGTGCGCCACGGCAAGGAATTCGGGCGTGTCGCGGATGTCGAGGGGGCGGTCCCGCGGCAGGGGACTGTCGATGATGTCGGTGATCCGCCCCGGACGGGGGGACATGACGACGATCTTGGTCGACAGGAAGACGGCCTCGGGGATCGAATGGGTGACGAAGAGGGTCGTCTTGTTGGTGCGTTTCCACAGCGCAAGCAGTTCTTCGTTCAGGCGGTCGCGGACGATTTCGTCCAGCGCGCCGAAGGGTTCGTCCATCAACAGGATCGGTGCGTCGAAGGCGAGGGCACGCGCGATGGAGGCGCGTTGCTGCATTCCGCCCGACAACTGCCACGGATACTTGTTGGCGAACTGATCGAGTTCGACGAGGGCGAGGACATCCTGCATCCGCTGCGCACGGTCCGCCTTGGAGTATCCCATTATCTCCAGCGGCAGGGTGACATTCCTGCCGATGGTGCGCCAAGGATAAAGGCCCGCAGCCTGAAAGACGTAGCCATAGGCGCGCGCGCGGCGCGCCTCGTCCGGGGTCATCCCATTGATGCTGAGGGTGCCGCCAGTGGGGGTCTCAAGCGCCGCGACACAGCGCAGGAACGTCGTCTTGCCACAGCCCGAGGGGCCGATAAAGGAGACGAACTCGCCTTCGTTCACGTCGAGGGAGACATCGGACAGGGCATGGACGGGGCCGTCACCGGTCTGGAAGGTGAGGTCGAGGGAATGGGCGGAAATGACGGGGTCAGGCATCGAATATCCTTCGGTGAGGCAGCAGGGCCCAGATCACGGCAAGCGCGATGCCCCCGCCGATCTGGAGCGCCCAGCGCAGGACGCTGAATCCGTCCCGCTGCGCCAAGGCAAGCTCGACGATCGTGGCGGCGGGGACCAAGAAGGCGAGGGTGGCCGCTGCGCCCGCGACGATGCGGCCGCGCGGGTGCAGAGCCGCTAAGACGCGCCGAACCACTGGCGCCCCGGCAAGGGCGAAGACGAGGGCGAAGGGCGTCGCAACAGGCAGCAGCCAGTAGAGAGACGTGACCACCTTCCAGACTGCGCCCGCGAAGGTATCGGCCTCTGCCCTGGTCAGGAGGAAATAGACCAGAACGGCGTTGCCGTAGGTCAGGAGGGCGAGCCGCAAGTGGAGCGCGCGGTCGTACGGCGCGCGCCTCATGCGAACACCCGTGACCGGGCAGCCGCGGTCCACGCCGGGTTTGCGTATCCCATCAGACCCCCGCCGGGATGTTCATCGGATCACGCTCGATCTTGCGGGGCGTGTTCAGGGCCTTCCACTTCGACAGCGCCTTGGACGGCGACGCCATGGGCGGGCGTGACACGAAACGGCCGCGTCCCGGCTGCGGCTGGCTGTTCTGGCCGTGGGCCCAGATGACTTCGCCGCGCGACAGGGTGAACCGGGGCGCGGCTTTCAGCTCCATGCCCTCGAACACGTTGTAGTCGATGATCGACTTCTGGGTGCTGACCGACACGGTGCGGTGGATCGACGGATCCCAGACCACCAGATCGGCGTGGCCGCCGCGCATGATGCCGCCCTTCATCGGATAGATGTTCAGGATCTTGGCAATGTTGGTGGAGGTGGTGGCGACGAATTCCTCGGGCGTCAGGCGACCCGTTTCGACGCCCTTGGTCCAGAGCATCGACATGCGTTCCTCAAGTCCCCCGGTGCCGTTGGGGATCAGGGTGAAATTGTCGAGGCCCATGCGCTTCTGCTCATCCGAGAAGGCGGCGTGGTCGGTGGCGACGACCTGGAGCGAGCCGGAAGACAGGCCCGCCCAGAGGCTGTCCTGATGCATCTTGTTGCGGAAGGGCGGGGACATGACGCGGCGCGCGGCGTATTGCCAATCCTTGTTGAAATACTCGGATTCGTCCAGCGTCAGGTGCTGGATCAGCGGCTCGCCGTAGACGCGCATTCCCTTTTGGCGGGCCCGCCGGATCGCCTCGTGCGCCTGTTCGCAAGAGACGTGGACGATGTAGAGGGGGCAGCCTGCCGCATCGGCGATCATGATGGCGCGGTTGGCGGCCTCGCCCTCCACCTCGGGAGGGCGGGAATAGGCGTGACCCTCCGGCCCGGTGATGCCGTCGGCCAGCAGCTTCTCCTGCATGGCCTGCACGATGTCGCCGTTTTCGGCATGGACCAGGGGCAGGGCGCCCAGTTCGGCGCAGCGGCGGAAGGAGGCGAACATCTCGTCATCCTCCACCATCAAGGCGCCCTTGTAGGCCATGAAGTGCTTGAAGGTGTTGATGCCGCGGTCGCGGACCACGGCCTCCATCTCGTTGAAGATGCCCTCGTTCCAGCCGGTGATGGCCATGTGGTAGGAGATGTCGGTGCAGATCTGGTCCTTGGACTTGGCGTCCCAGGCATCGATCGCGTTGAGCAGGCTGCCATCCTCGCCGGGCAGGCAGAAGTCGACCAGCATCGTGGTTCCGCCCGCGGCGGCCGCAAAGGTGCCGGATTCGAAGGTTTCCGCGGCCGTCGTGCCCATGAAGGGCATTTCCAGATGCGTATGCGGGTCGATGCCGCCGGGGATGACATAGGCGTCGGTGGCGTCGATCACCTCGTCTGCGGTCAGGTTCTCACCGATCTGGGCGATATGTTCCCCCTCGATCAGGACGTCTGCCTTCCATTGCAGGTCGGCGGTGACGATGGTGCCGTTCTTGATGACCTTGGACATGGGGCGGTCTCCTTGGTGAGGGCGAGGTGCGGCGCGGCGCCGGTTGGGAATGGGGCGGCGTCAGATGCAGTACTGCGTGCCGCGTGGGTTGAGGACGGGATAGACGACCCCGCCGGAGGCGTAGCCGTAGCAATTGTCGCGCACCCGGACGTCGGATTCGATGACACCGCGTGGCAGCAGGCTGCGCACGGCGAAGGGCACGGGGGCGTCGGTCTGTAGGTACAATTCCGGGCTCGCGACGGGGTTGCGCAGCGAAGCGGCACAGCCCGCAGCCATCAATACGGACAGCCCGATGCAAAGCAGGGCAACGCGGTGATGGGCGCGCGACAGGGTGGGGGGGATCATCGGGTCACTCCGCATAGTCGGGTTGTTCGTCGTCGAGGATACACTTCATTTCCGCGAAATGCGCCACCTCGGCATCCTTGTAGACAGCCCACCCTGCGGCCGTCTCCTCGGCCAAGGCATCATCCATGACGGCGAGGTCGCGCCCTGTCGACAGGGCCAGAACCATGGTGCGGGCTGCCCGCTCCAGATGATACATCGCATCCCATGCTTCCGCGACGCTGCGCCCGAGGACGGTAACCCCGTGGTTTCCCATCATCACCGCGTCGTGGTTGCCGATCGCTTGCGCGATCCTCGCGCCTTCCTCGGCCTCGTGGGCGATGCCGCCGAAATCGCGGTCATAGGCCAGGCGGTTGTGCCACCGTGCGGTGACCTGATCGATGGGCAGGATGCGCGGGTCGCGAAGTCCTGCGAGCGCCGTGGCATAGGGCGGGTGCAGGTGCAGGGCGACACGCGCCTGCGGCAGATCGCGGTGCAGCGCGGAATGGATGGCCCAGGCCGACGGGTCGGGGGCGTCCGGTCGGTCCATCGTCGTGGGGTCATCCGCGTCCACCTCGATCAGGTCGGACGCCCGGACGCGGCTGAAATGCTTCCAGCGCGGATTGACGAGGAACTGCCGTCCATCTTCGGACGTGGCGGCGGAAAAGTGGTTGGCGACGCCTTCGTGCCACCCTTCGCGGGCCGCAAGCCTGAGGACGGCGGCAAGATCGATGCGCAGCTGGGTGATGGTGTCCGGTCGGGTCAGCACTGGTTTATCCGTCCTTTGGTCAAGATGATCCGGCAAGAAGGTTGCACATCAACGCGCGGCTTCTGCCACAAGGGGGGGCGTATCGATCGCCGTCTTCAGGATTGCATGGCGGCGACCCTCATAGCGTTGCCCATTGCAGTCCCGAACGACGGTCACGGCGAAATCCCTTTCGTGCCAAGCACGATGAAACGGACCGCCCAGCCTATGGCGAATGGCAGCGGCGCGAAGAGATATCCGACGCCGACATATTCCATGAACCTTGCAAAGCTGTAGTACGGCCAGCCTTCTACCGTCCCGTATATGCAGAACGCCAGGAACAGGACGGAGCCGAGCATGCCGACCCAGTAGAGGACCGTGATGGCCCGTTCCTTCACGCCACCACCTCTGCCGTTTCCAGCACGGCATGCAACAGGACGTCTGCCCCGGCACGGGCCCAGTCCTTCGTGATGTCTTCCGCCTCGTTGTGGGACAGGCCGTCCACACAGGGACACATGATCATGGCCGTCGGCGCGACGGCGGCGATCCAGCAGGCGTCGTGTCCCGCGCCCGAAATGATGTCCATATGGCTGTAACCCAGCCGCTCGGCTGCGCCACGCACCGCGGTGACGCAACTCTCGTCGAAGGTGACGGGGTCGAAGCCGCCGACCTTCTCGAACGCGACCTCGAGGCCCATTTCATCGGCAATCCGTGTGGCCGCCGCATGCAGCCGGGCCTCCATCTCTTCGATCACCTTGATGTCGGGGGAACGGAAATCGACGGTGAACACCGCCTTGCTGGGGATCACGTTGCGGGAATTCGGGTAGATATCGATATGCCCCGCCGCGCCGACGGCATGCGGTGCATGGGACAGGGCAATGGCGTCCACCTCCTCGAGGATGCGGGCCATGCCAAGACCGGCGTTCCGGCGCATCGGCATGGGGGTGGACCCGGTATGCGCCTCGCGACCCGTGACGGTCACCTGCGTCCACGACAGGCCCTGACCATGCGTGACGACGCCGATGTCCTTCTCCTTTGCCTCGAGGATCGGTCCCTGCTCGATATGCAGCTCGAACATGGCGTGCATCTTGCGCGCGCCGACCTCCTCGTCTCCGCGCCATCCGATCCGGTCGAGTTCGTCGCCGAAACGCTTGCCCTCCGCGTCCGTCCGGTCCTCGGCCCATTGCTGCGTGTGGATACCGGCGAACACGCCGGACGCCAGCATCGCGGGGGCGAACCGCGTGCCTTCCTCGTTGGTCCAGTTGGACAGGACGATCGGATGCTTCGTCTTGATGTTTAGGTCGTTGAGCGTGCGGATCAGTTCCAGCCCGCCCAGCACCCCCAGAACGCCGTCGTATTTGCCGCCCGTCGGCTGGGTATCCAGATGGGATCCGACATAGACGGGCAGGGCATCCGGATCGGCGCCCGCGCGCGTGGCGAACATGTTGCCGATGCGGTCGACGCCCATCGTCATCCCGGCCGCTTCGCACCAGCTCTGGAACAGGGCGCGCCCTTCCGCGTCGGCATCCGTCAGGGCTTGACGGTTGTTCCCGCCGGCAACGCCGGGGCCGATCTTAGCCATCTCCATCAGGCTGTCCCAAAGGCGGTCGGGGTCGATACGCATGTTCTGTCCCGCTGTCGTCGCCATCTTCCGTTCCCCCGTCCAAAGATTTGACCGTCTGGTCAAAGCGACGCTATCACGGGGCAGCGATCAGTCAACCGGCGCTCCTCTCCCCGAGTGATCGGACAGCGTCTGCTGAGAAATTTGGCAGAATGCTGCAGTAGTCGCCCGAGGAGCGCGCATGCCCGACGACGCCGGACCGACCCGAATCCAAGCCCGCAACCGGGCCCGCATCCTCGAAGCCGGCCTCGATGTCTTTTCGACGGATGGATTCCGGGGGGCAACCTTGGATGCGATTGCCGGCGCGTCCGGTCTGTCGAAACCCAACCTGCTCTACTACTTCTCCTCCAAGGAGGCGATATACCTCGCATTGCTCGACAGCCTCCTTCAGACATGGCTCGACCCGCTGCGCGCGCTCGACCCCCATGGGGACCCGGTCGAGGAGATACTGGCCTATGTCCGTCGCAAGCTGACCCTCGCACGCGACTTTCCCCGTGAAAGCCGCCTGTTTGCCGGAGAGATCCTGCGCGGCGCGCCGCAGATCGAACATGCCCTTGCCGGCGATCTGAGGGACCTTGTCGATTCCCATGCCATCATCCTGTCGGAATGGATGCGCGCCGGTCGGATCGCACGGTCCGATCCCCATCACCTGATCTTCTCCATCTGGGCGTTGACGCAACACTACGCGGATTTCGACGTTCAGGTCCGCGCGGTCCTCGGGGACGAAAGGGACGCATGGGCCGAGGCCGCGACAGAGGTGGAGCAGCATTTCCGCCGCGTCCTGCGGCCGGACTAGCCGCGCATGACTTCGGGTCGCAGGCGTCGATCACGAAAGGAATTCTTCAGGTTTGAGGCTTAGCGCTGTCGTCACATGCAGGAGTGACGGTTATGGCCAGCGACCTTCCAACCCTTACAGGACCCGTCGAGGATGCGCAGGGCCCGGACCCCGACATTTCGCGGGCGGATGGCGCCAGAATTGCACCGGTCTGGAGGTCACTGGCGTTTCGGTGCGCCGCCGGAATCTGTGGTGTCCTCATCCTCGGTTTCGCCGTCATGCATTGGTTTGCGGCACGCAGCATCGATGCGGGGCTGTCGCAGCAGTTCGAGATCATGATCCGCGGTGACGGGGAATTGCTTGCCGATCAGCTGTCAGAGGTGCTTCTTGCCGGGGACATGGCGGCCGCAGAAGATCTGGCGCGCGCCAGGGTCGACGCGCAGCACAATCAGATTGCGGGCATCCGCGTCGTTACTGCCGATGGTCGCCTGCTGATGGAGGCTTTTGCAGACACCGCCGATAAGCCGGTGTTTCCAGCAGTCGCGTCGAACGGATCAACACAGCAGGTTTCCGTCACCCGTCTTGGCGAGACATCCGTCGCGGTGTTTCCGGTTTCCGATGGCACGGGGCAACCGTCGCTTTCGGTCCAGGTTGCGTATTCGCGGGCGATGGTGGCGGCATCCCGCGGCAACATCCTGGGCGCCCTGTTCTGGACGGAACTGCTCCTGCTGATCGCAGGCTGCGCCACGGTCATCCTGCAAGTTCACCTGCACGTGGTGCGCCCTGTCTCGAAGATGACGGAGGCCATGCAGGATATCGCAGAGGACCGATTGGAGGGGGCGCTTCCAAAGGCGCATACGACGGAGATCGACAGGATCAGGCATGCGTTGGAGATCATCCGCGTAAGCGTCGCATCCCGGCATGCGGCCGAGGAGCGGAGCCGGCGTGCCGAAGCGGAGAGGGCCGGCCTCGAGGCGGAGAAACGCCTTGCCGTCGAAAAGGAGCGGCAGGCAGAGGTCGCCCGGGCAGATGCACGACACGCGGCATCCACCTTGCGTTTCGAGGAGCAGGCCAAGCTGCAGGATGATCTGCACAGGCTTGTCTCGGCGGCCTCGGACGGAGATTTCGCGGTCCGCATGGACGAGACGCATGTCGCCGAAGATCAGGTCGCGCTGAGACAGATGCTAAACAGTCTGTTCGGCAAGATCGAGCAGGGTTTCGCGGATGTGATCGATCTGACCGCCGAGCTGGCCGAGGGCCGTCTCTACGCACGGATGGAGGGCGAGCGCAGCGGCGTTTTCGCCTTGCTGCAGGAAGCGATGAACCGGGTCGCGTGCAATACGCAGGAAGCGTTCGAAGACCTGTATCGCAACGCGTCCGAGGTGATGGAGGAAACCAGCGACCTGTCGGCCTCGGCCGAGGAATTGTCGAAACGGACGGAGCGGACGGCGGGGTCGCTGGCCGAAACGACAGGCGCGGTCGAGCAGATCACAGGTGCGATCGGTGCAACGGCGAAACTTGCCCAGGACGCGAAGGGCTTTACGGAATCGGCGCGGGAAGACGCACGGCAGAGCGATGAGGTTGTCCAGAAGGCCATCGAGAGCATGCGCGAGATTCAGGCCGCCTCCGACGAGATCTCGCATACCCTTGGCGTCATCAACGATATCGCGTTCCAGACCAACCTTCTGGCCCTGAATGCCGGTGTGGAGGCCGCACGCGCCGGCGAGGCAGGGCGGGGGTTTGCGGTCGTCGCCTCCGAGGTGCGGGCCCTTGCCCAGCGTGCATCGGACGCGGCCCAGCAGATCGGTGTCCTGATCACACGGAGTTCTGACCAGATCAGTCTCGGCGTCCAGCGCGTTGCGCGGACGGGCGATACCCTTGTCACCCTGGGCGAGCGGATCGACCGGATCGGAGACCAGGTCGCAGAGATTGCCCAATCGGCCGACGATCAGTCCGGATCGGTGGCGGAAATCAATCGCGCCATGGGCGAGATCGATACGGCAACGCAGCAGAACACCGCCATGTTCGAGGAGATGTCGACAGCAAACCTGTCCCTCAAGGAAGCGGCCTCGCAGATATTGTCACAGATCGAACGCTTCGATCGCCATCCCGGGGTCGACCGGGCGATCAGCGGTGCCGCAGGCGTTCCGCGCAAACCCGTGGCGCGACAGCCGGTGGTTCCGCCGCGGGAGTACGGCGTCCTGACCGCGGATGCCGAAGAGGTGCGCAAATGGGATCTGGCGCTGTCATCATCCGCACCGCTGCCGTCACGATCGGCATCCTGAAGGTATTCCGTGCCAAGCAGCCGACAGCATGCTTGCGCTTTGCCGCATCTCGCCATATCTGCGGCGGACGTAGCGAGAGGAACATGCCGTGGCAAAGACCAACCCGGTCCAATTCGTGCAGCAGACCCGAGCCGAGATCGGAAAGATCGTCTGGCCCGGACGTCGTGAGGTCGTCCTCACGACGGTGATGGTGTTTCTTCTCGCAATCGTCGCGGCGACATTCTTCTTCTTTGTGGATCTGATCATCCGCACGGGCCTGACGGAAGTTCTCGCCTATTTCTGACCGACCGGATCGCAGGCCTTGTGCCTTCTGTCCTGCGGGGGTATGGGGTCGCGACTTGATCACAGAGCTGGCGCACATTGATTCGGATGTGCGCCGTTTCACGTTTTAAAGACGGGTTCTCGGCGCGATCAGGCGGACGGAACGCAAGGCAAGGGCGGACGAGGTAGATGGCGAAGCGATGGTATTCAGTCAGCGTGCTGTCCAACTTCGAGAAGCGGGTCGCGGAGCATATCCGCACCGCTGTTGAGGAGCAGGGCCTCGAGGATCAGATCGAAGAGGTTCTGGTCCCGACCGAAGAGGTTTTGGAAGTGCGTCGCGGCAAGAAGGTGACCTCCGAGCGTCGTTTCATGCCCGGTTATGTCCTTGTCCGCATGGAAATGTCCGACGAGGGGTATCACCTCGTCAACTCGATCAACCGGGTTACCGGTTTCCTTGGTCCGCAGGGTCGGCCGATGCCGATGCGCGACGCCGAGGTGAACCAGATCCTGAACCGCGTTCAGGAAGGCGAGGAAACGCCGCGCAGCCTGATCACCTTCGATGTGGGTGAGGACGTCAACGTGACGGACGGGCCGTTCGAGGGGTTTGCTGGTCAGGTCGAGGAAGTCGACGACGAGGCGCAGAGCCTGAAGGTAAGCGTGTCGATCTTTGGGCGTGCGACGCCGGTGGAATTGAAATTTACGCAGGTCAGCAAGGCCGCGTAAGTCGGACGTGGGAGGCAGCGCCGAGGCGTCGTCGAACCACGGCAGAACGTCCCGCAAGGGGCACATGTAGGGCGGGAATTCCCCGCCGCCGTAAAGGAGAAAGCCAATGGCGAAGAAGCTCGTCGGCAAGATGAAGCTGCAGATCCCTGCAGGCAAGGCCAACCCGTCGCCCCCCGTGGGCCCGGCGCTGGGTCAGCGCGGGATCAACATCATGGAATTCTGCAAGGCGTTCAACGCCAAGACGCAGGAGATGGAGGCCGGTGCGCCGTGCCCGACCGTGATTTCCTACTACCAGGACAAGTCCTTCACGATGGAAATCAAGACGCCGCCCGCGTCTTATTACCTCAAGAAGGCTGCTGGTCTGAAGCCCGTCGGCAAGCGCAACCGCCCCAAGGGCGCGGTTCTGCCGGGTCGCGAAACCGTCGCGACGGTCACCGTCAAGCAGGTGCGTGAGATCGCCGAAGCGAAGATGAAGGACCTGTCGGCAAACGACGTCGAAGCGGCAATGAAGATCATCGTGGGGTCCGCGAACTCCATGGGCATCGAGGTGAAGTGATGGCAAAACTCGGTAAGCGCGCAAAAGCGGCCCGCGAGGCATTCGCCGGCAAGGAAAACATCTCGGTCGAGGAAGCCGTTGCTCTGGTCAAGAACAACGCCAAGACGAAGTTCGACGAGACTGTCGAGATCGCCATGAACCTTGGTGTTGACCCGCGTCACGCAGACCAGATGGTCCGCGGTGTGGTCAGCCTGCCGAACGGCACCGGCAAGACGGTCCGCGTGGCCGTGTTCGCCCGTGGTGCCAAGGCCGAGGAAGCACAGGCCGCAGGTGCCGACATCGTCGGTGCCGAGGACCTGATGGAGACGGTTCAGTCGGGCAAGATCGATTTCGATCGCTGCATCGCGACCCCTGACATGATGCCGATCGTCGGTCGTCTGGGCAAGGTGCTGGGCCCCCGGAACCTGATGCCGAACCCGAAGGTCGGCACGGTGACCATGGACGTCAAGGAGGCCGTCGAGGCCGCCAAGGGCGGACAGGTTCAGTTCAAGGCCGAGAAGAACGGCGTCGTGCATGCGGGTATCGGCAAGGTTTCGTTCGACGAGGCCAAGCTGACCGAAAACCTGAAGGCTTTCGTCGACGCGGTCTCCAAGGCTAAGCCGGCGGGTGCCAAGGGCTCCTACATGAAGAAGATTTCGCTCAGCTCCTCCATGGGGCCGGGCGTGTCGGTAAGCGTCGATAGCGCGACCGGCAACGAGGCGTAAGCTTCGACGCATCTGGTCCGTGCCTGACGGCGCGGGCCGGTCGGCGGGGTGGCGACACCCCGTTCTGTCCGAGACGGAGGGTAGGGGGCGACCCTGTTAAATCCTTCCCGAGATGGGACCCGAAAGAGATTTCCGACCTGGTCGGGCGATCTGGACGGGGCCCGTAAGGACCCTGAGAGGGATGGTAAGGCCCATCCTAAATGAGCTGGGGGAAACCCCATCCGCGAGGTAACTTGCGGTTATTGGAGAGAAACTGTGGATAGAGCCCAGAAAGAGAAATTGGTCGACGAACTCGGCCAGATCTTCGAAAGCTCTGGCGTCGTAGTGGTCAGCCACTACGAGGGTATGACAGTTGCCGAAATGCAGGACCTGCGCGCACGCATGCGTGAAGCGGGCGGGTCTGTACGCGTTGCCAAGAACAAGCTCGCCAAGATCGCCCTGCAAGGCAAGCCGGTGGAAAGCATCACCGACTACCTGACGGGCATGACCGTACTCGCCTATTCCGAAGATCCCGTCGCTGCGGCGAAGGTGGTCGACGCATATGCCAAGGAAAACCAGAAGCTGGTGATCCTGGGCGGTGCGATGGGCGAGAACGCGTTGGACGTCGACGGTGTGAAGGCCGTTGCTCAGATGCCGAGCCGCGAGGAGCTTATTGCCTCCATCGTGGGTTGCATCGGTGCACCTGCTTCCAACATCGCCGGGGCCATTGGCGCGCCTGCTTCCAACATCGCCAGCATTCTTTCGACCATCGAAGAGAAAGCTGCCTGAGGCAAAACCTGTCATCCCTCGTCGTGGTCTTGAATGGCACGACACCGGAACACATCTAAACGAACGGAAATCGAAAAATGGCTGATCTGAAAGCACTCGCCGAAAGCATCGTCAACCTGACCCTGCTGGAAGCCCAAGAACTGAAAACCATCCTCAAGGACGAGTATGGCATCGAGCCCGCCGCTGGCGGCGCGGTCATGATGGCCGGTCCCGCTGGCGACGCCGGCGCGGCTGCTGAAGAGCAGACCGAATTCGACGTCATCCTGAAGTCGGCCGGCGCCTCCAAGATCAACGTGATCAAGGAAGTCCGCGGCATCACGGGTCTCGGCCTGAAGGAAGCCAAGGACCTGGTCGAAGCCGGCGGCAAGCCCGTCAAGGAAGGCGTCGACAAGGCCGAAGCAGAAGAGATCAAGGCCAAGCTGGAAGCAGCCGGCGCCGAAGTCGAACTGAAGTGATCGGACGGCGGTTGGCTTTGCCCCACCGCTACTGACACCAAGATTGGGTGGGATCGGGCAATCCGGTCCCACCCTCTCCTGTCTCGAAAAGCCGCGCATGGCGGTTTTTCCGGTCAGGAGGATGGAACGGGGGCGTGTCCGTGGGACGATGCGCCAGATGGTTCCGACCTCAACGACCTCTTCGCTGGCCCACGGCGTCCGATGCCCGACGGACACCCGTGCGCGCGAAACCGAAAGAAAGAGACCACCACATGGCTCAGACGCAAGCGTCCTCCAAACGTATCCGCAGGTATTTTGGCAAGATCGACGAAGTCCTCGCGATGCCGAACCTGATCGAAGTCCAGAAGTCGTCCTATGACCTGTTTCTGCGGTCCGGCGATCAGGATCAGCCCGTCGACGGCGAAGGGTTGAAGGGCACGTTCCAGTCCGTCTTCCCGATCAAGGATTTCAACGAGACCGCGACGCTGGAGTTCGTCAGCTACGAGCTGGAAGAGCCCAAGTACGACGTCGACGAATGCCAGCAGCGTGACATGACCTATGCCGCGCCGCTGAAGGTCAAGCTGCGCCTGATCGTCATGGATATCGACGAGGACACTGGCGCGAAGGACGTCAAGGACATCAAGGAGCAGGATGTCTTCATGGGCGACATGCCCCTGATGACGCCGAACGGCACCTTCATCGTCAACGGCACCGAGCGGGTCATCGTTTCCCAGATGCACCGGTCCCCCGGCGTGTTCTTCGATCACGACAAGGGCAAGACGCACAGCTCGGGCAAGCTGCTGTTCGCCTGCCGCATCATTCCCTACCGCGGGTCCTGGCTGGACTTCGAGTTCGACGCGAAGGACCTCGTGTTCTGCCGCATCGACCGTCGCCGCAAGCTGCCGGTGACGACGCTGCTCTATGCGCTCGGCATGGATCAGGAAGGCATCATGGATGCCTATTACGACACCGTGACCTACACGCACCGCAAGGGTGAAGGCTGGGCGACCAAGTTCTTCCCCGAGCGGTATTCCGGCACCCGTCCCGCGATGGACATCATCGACGCCGACAGCGGCGAGATCGTGATCGAGGCGGGCAAGAAAGTGACGCCGCGCCAGGTCAAGAAGCTGCGCGAAGAGGGGGGTATCAACGATATCCTCGTGCCGTTCGACGCGATCGTCGGCAAATTCGCCGCGCGCGACATCATCAACGAGGAAACCGGCGCGATCTACGCCGAGGCCGGTGATGAGCTGACGTGGGAAATCGACAAGGCGGGCGAAGTCTCGGGCGGCACCCTGAAGGAGCTGCTGGACGCGGGTGTCGAAGAGATCCCGGTTCTCGACATCGACAACGTCTCTGTCGGTCCGTACATGCGCAACACCATGGCGGCGGACAAGAACATGGGTCGCGAAACCGCGCTCATGGATATCTACCGCGTCATGCGCCCGGGCGAGCCGCCCACCGTCGAGGCCGCGCAGACCCTGTTCGACCAGCTGTTCCGCGACAGTGAGCGTTACGACCTGTCGGCCGTGGGCCGGGTCAAGATGAACATGCGCCTCGCACTGGATGCCGACGACACCGTCCGAACCCTGCGCGACGAAGACATCATGGCCTGTATCAAGGCCCTGGTGGAGCTGCGCGACGGGCGCGGCGACATCGACGACATCGACCACCTCGGCAACCGCCGCGTGCGGTCGGTCGGCGAACTGATGGAAAACCAGTATCGCGTCGGCCTGCTGCGGATGGAGCGCGCCATCAAGGAGCGTATGTCCAGCGTCGAGATCGACACGGTCATGCCGCAGGACCTGATCAACGCGAAGCCTGCTGCCGCCGCGGTGCGCGAATTCTTCGGTTCGTCGCAGCTGTCGCAGTTCATGGACCAGACGAACCCGCTGTCCGAAGTGACGCACAAGCGTCGCCTGTCGGCCCTCGGGCCGGGTGGTCTGACGCGCGAACGTGCGGGCTTCGAGGTGCGCGACGTGCACCCGACCCACTATGGTCGCATGTGCCCGATCGAGACGCCGGAAGGCCCGAACATCGGTCTGATCAACAGCCTCGCGACCTTCGCGCGCGTCAACAAGTACGGCTTCATCGAGACCCCTTACCGCAAGGTGGTCGACGGTGTCGTGACCGACGACGTTCAGTACATGTCGGCGACCGAGGAAATGCGTCACACGGTGGCGCAGGCCAACGCGCAGATGACCGAGGACGGGCGCTTCGCCAACGAGTTGGTGAGCACGCGTCAATCGGGCGACTACATGCTGCAATCGCGTGACAACGTCGACCTGATCGACGTGTCGCCCAAGCAGCTGGTCTCCGTTGCTGCCGCGCTGATCCCGTTCCTTGAAAACGACGACGCCAACCGCGCCCTGATGGGTTCGAACATGCAACGTCAGGCCGTGCCCCTGTTGCAGGCGGATGCACCTTTCGTGGGAACCGGCATGGAAGCCGTTGTGGCGCGCGATTCCGGCGCGTCCATCATGGCCAAGCGCGGCGGGATCATCGACCAGGTCGATGCCCAGCGTATCGTTGTGCGTGCGACCGAAGACCTGGCCCTGGGCGACGCGGGCGTGGACATCTATCGTCTGCGCAAGTTCCAGCGCTCCAACCAGAACACCTGCATCAACCAGCGTCCGCTGGTGAAGGTGGGCGATACCGTTCGCAAGAACGAGGTTCTGGCCGACGGTCCGTCGACCGACATGGGGGAGCTGGCGCTCGGCAAGAACGTCGTCGTCGCCTTCATGCCGTGGAACGGCTACAACTACGAGGACTCCATCCTCATCTCCGAGCGGATTGCCCGTGACGACGTCTTCACCTCGATCCACATCGAGGAATTCGAAGTCGCCGCGCGTGACACCAAGCTCGGGCCGGAGGAGATCACGCGCGACATTCCGAACGTCGGTGAGGAAGCCCTGCGCAACCTCGACGAGGCCGGGATCGTCTACATCGGTGCGGACGTAGAGCCGGGCGACATCCTCGTGGGCAAGATCACCCCCAAGGGTGAAAGCCCGATGACGCCGGAAGAAAAGCTCCTGCGCGCCATCTTCGGCGAAAAGGCATCGGACGTGCGCGACACCTCGCTGCGGGTGAAGCCGGGCGACTACGGCACCGTGGTCGAGGTGCGTGTCTTCAACCGTCATGGCGTCGAGAAGGACGAGCGCGCCCTCCAGATCGAGCGCGAGCAGGTGGAACGCCTTGCCCGCGACCGCGACGACGAGCGTGAAATCCTCGACCGCAACATCTATGCGCGTCTGCGCGGGATGATTGCGGGCAAGACCGCCGTGAAAGGCCCCAAGGGCGTCAAGCCGAACACCGTCATCACCGACGATGTCCTGTCCGACCTGTCCTTTGGCCAGTGGTGGCAGCTGGCGCTGGAAGGCGAGGAAGACGCCCAGCAGGTCGAGGCCCTGAACGAGCAGTACGAAGTGCTCAAGCGTGGTCTGGACGCACGATTCGAGGACAAGGTCGAGAAGGTCCGCCGCGGCGACGACCTGCCGCCGGGCGTGATGAAGATGGTCAAGGTCTTCATCGCGGTGAAGCGCAAGCTTCAGCCGGGCGACAAGATGGCCGGCCGTCACGGCAACAAGGGCGTCATCTCCAAGGTCGTTCCGATGGAGGACATGCCCTTCCTCGGTGACGGCACGCCGGTCGATTTCGTGCTGAACCCGCTGGGTGTGCCTTCGCGCATGAACGTCGGCCAGATCCTGGAGACGCACATGGGCTGGGCCGCACGCGGCATGGGCATTCAGATCGATGATGCGCTGGACGAATATCGCCGTTCCGGCGACATGACCCCCGTGCGTGACGCGATGAAGATCGCCTATGGTGAGCAGGCCTACGAAGACTGGCTGGCCGAGATGTCCGAGGAAGGCTTCCTCGAGGCGGCGGGCAATGTCACCAAGGGTGTTCCGATTGCCACGCCGGTGTTCGACGGTGCCAAGGAAGGGGACGTCAACGACGCCCTGACCCGTGCCGGGTTCTCGACCTCCGGTCAGTCGGACCTGTTCGACGGACGTACGGGCGAGAAGTTCAGCCGTCAGGTCACCGTTGGCGTGAAAT
Source organism: Jannaschia sp. 2305UL9-9 (assembly GCF_041403465.1). Taxonomy (NCBI): domain Bacteria; kingdom Pseudomonadati; phylum Pseudomonadota; class Alphaproteobacteria; order Rhodobacterales; family Roseobacteraceae; genus Jannaschia; species Jannaschia sp. 2305UL9-9. The sequence goes on along the minus strand of NZ_JBGEHM010000004.1, from coordinate 11,161 downwards.
ACCTGCTCAAGCTGCACCACCTCGTGGATGACAAGATCCACGCCCGTTCCACGGGGCCGTACTCGCTCGTCACGCAGCAGCCGCTGGGTGGTAAGGCGCAGTTCGGTGGTCAGCGCTTCGGTGAGATGGAGGTCTGGGCCCTCGAGGCCTACGGCGCCGCCTACACCCTGCAGGAAATGCTGACGGTCAAGTCGGATGACGTCGCGGGCCGGACCAAGGTCTACGAGAGCATCGTCAAGGGCGAGGACAACTACGAGGCGGGCGTTCCCGAGAGCTTCAACGTGCTCGTCAAGGAAGTCCGCGGTCTCGGCCTGAACATGGAACTCCTGGATGCGGAGGAAGACAGCGAGTGACGGTTTCGACCGTCACTTGCCGGGCGGGGATCACCCCGCCCATCGCTTCCCCACGCGCCCCTTTTCAAAAGGTTACCAAATGAACCAGGAACTGACGAACAACCCGTTCAACCCGATCGCCCCGCAAAAGGTGTTCGACGAAATCAAGGTCTCGCTGGCCTCGCCCGAGCGGATCCTCTCGTGGTCCTATGGTGAGATCAAGAAGCCCGAGACCATCAACTACCGCACGTTCAAGCCCGAGCGTGACGGCCTGTTCTGTGCGCGCATCTTTGGTCCGATCAAGGACTACGAATGCCTGTGCGGCAAGTACAAGCGCATGAAGTATCGCGGCGTCGTCTGCGAGAAATGCGGTGTGGAAGTCACGCTGCAAAAGGTCCGCCGCGAGCGGATGGGCCACATCGAACTGGCCTCGCCCGTCGCGCACATCTGGTTCCTCAAGTCGCTGCCCTCCCGCATCGGCCTGATGCTGGACATGACGCTGCGCGATCTGGAGCGGATTCTCTACTTCGAGAACTACGTCGTGATCGAGCCGGGTCTGACCGACCTCGAATACGGTCAGCTGATGTCCGAAGAGGAGTTCATGGACGCGCAGGACGCCTATGGCGCCGACGCGTTCCAGGCCAACATCGGCGCGGAAGCCATCCGCGAGATGCTGGCCGCCATCGACCTGGAGCAGGAAGCCGCCACGCTGCGCGAGGACCTGAAAGAGGCGACCGGTGAGCTCAAGCCCAAGAAGATCATCAAGCGCCTGAAGATCGTCGAGTCCTTCATCGAGTCGGGCAACCGCCCGGAATGGATGATCCTGACCGTGATCCCGGTCATCCCGCCCGAGCTGCGTCCGCTGGTGCCGCTGGACGGTGGCCGTTTCGCGACCTCCGACCTCAACGACCTGTATCGCCGCGTCATCAACCGCAACAACCGCCTGAAGCGGCTGATCGAGCTGCGCGCGCCCGACATCATCGTCCGCAACGAAAAGCGGATGTTGCAGGAATCCGTTGACGCGCTGTTCGACAACGGCCGTCGTGGCCGCGTCATCACGGGCGCCAACAAGCGCCCGCTGAAGTCGCTGTCCGACATGCTCAAAGGCAAGCAGGGCCGCTTCCGCCAGAACCTTCTGGGTAAGCGGGTCGATTTCTCGGGCCGGTCGGTCATCGTGACGGGGCCGGAGCTGAAGCTGCATCAATGCGGCCTGCCCAAGAAGATGGCGCTGGAGCTGTTCAAGCCGTTCATCTATTCACGGCTGGAGGCCAAGGGCCTGTCGTCGACGGTCAAGCAGGCCAAGAAGCTGGTCGAGAAGGAGCGCCCCGAGGTCTGGGATATCCTGGACGAGGTGATCCGCGAGCACCCCGTCATGCTGAACCGTGCGCCGACGCTGCACCGTCTCGGCATCCAGGCGTTCGAGCCGGTTCTGATCGAAGGCAAGGCCATTCAGCTTCACCCCCTCGTCTGCTCGGCCTTCAACGCCGACTTCGATGGTGACCAGATGGCCGTCCACGTTCCGCTGTCCCTCGAGGCTCAGCTGGAATGCCGTGTTCTGATGATGTCCACGAACAACGTTCTGTCGCCGGCCAACGGTGCACCGATCATCGTGCCGTCGCAGGATATGATCCTCGGGCTTTACTACGTCTCCATGGACCGCAAGGGCATGAAGGGCGAAGGCATGACCTTCTCGTCCATCGACGAGGTGACGCATGCGCTGGACGCGGGCGAAGTGCATCTGCACGCCCGCATCAAGGCCCGCATCACCGAGATCGACGAGATGGGCGAAGAGGTCTTCAAGATCTACGAGACCACGCCGGGTCGCGTGCGTCTCGGGTCCATGCTGCCGCTGAATGCCAAGGCGCCGTTCGAACTGGTGAACCGCCTTCTGCGCAAGAAAGAGGTGCAGCAGGTCATCGACACGGTCTACCGCTACTGCGGTCAGAAGGAGTCGGTCATCTTCTGCGACCAGATCATGACCCTCGGCTTCCGCGAAGCGTTCAAGGCCGGCATCTCGTTCGGCAAGGACGACATGGTCGTGCCCGACAACAAGTGGCCGATCGTCGATGCGACCCGCGAGTTGGTCAAGGATTTCGAGCAGCAGTACATGGACGGCCTGATTACTCAGGGCGAAAAGTACAACAAGGTGGTCGATGCCTGGTCGAAGTGTAACGACAAGGTCACCGAGGCGATGATGTCCACGATCTCGATCGCGGGCGAAGATGCCAACGGCGCCGAGAACGAGCCGAACTCGGTCTACATGATGGCGCACTCCGGTGCGCGTGGCTCGGTTACGCAGATGAAGCAGCTGGGCGGCATGCGCGGCCTGATGGCCAAGCCGAACGGCGACATCATCGAGACGCCGATCATCTCGAACTTCAAGGAAGGTCTGACCGTTCTTGAATACTTCAACTCGACCCACGGCGCCCGCAAGGGTCTGTCGGATACGGCCCTGAAGACGGCCAACTCCGGTTACCTGACCCGTCGTCTGGTTGACGTGGCCCAGGACTGCATCGTTCGCATGGATGACTGCGGCACCGAAAAGGCGATCACGGCATCTGCCGCGGTCAACGACGGTGAAGTCGTCGCCTCGCTGGCGGAGCGTATCCTTGGCCGTGTTTCGGCGGACGACGTCTATGCGCCGGGCACCGAGGACATCATCTGTCATGCAGGTGAGTTGATCGACGAGCGCAAGGCAGATGCCATCGAGGCGGCCAACGTCGCAACGATGCGTATCCGCTCGCCGCTGACCTGTGAGGCCGAGGAGGGCGTTTGCGCGACCTGTTACGGTCGTGACCTGGCGCGCGGCACCAAGGTGAACCTTGGTGAGGCCGTTGGCATCATCGCGGCCCAGTCCATCGGTGAGCCGGGCACGCAGCTGACGATGCGGACCTTCCACATCGGCGGCGTTGCCCAGGGTGGTCAGCAGTCCTTCATGGAGGCCTCTGCCGCCGGTAAGGTCGAGTTCCGCAACAGCAACGTCCTGACCAACGACGCCGGTCAGGTCCTCGTGATGGGCCGCAACATGTCCATCGCGATCCTCGATGCTGCGGGTGAGGAGCTGACGTCGCACAAGCTGGGCTACGGTACGGTTCTGCACGTCACCGAGTTCCAGGAAGTTGCGCGCGGCGACAAGCTGTTCGAGTGGGACCCCTTCACGCTGCCGATCATCGCCGAAGCCGACGGCAAGGCGAAGTTCGTCGATCTCTACGCGGGCATCTCCGTCCGGGACGAGACCGATGACGCGACCGGCATGACCCAGAAGATCGTCACCGACTGGCGCTCCGCCCCCAAGGGCAACGAGCTCAAGCCGGAGATCATCCTGGCGGGCGAGGACGGAGAGCCTGTGCGCAACGAGGCCGGCAATCCGCTGACCTACACCATGTCGGTGGATGCGATCCTGTCGGTCGAGGACGGCCAGCAGCTCAAGGCCGGTGACGTCGTGGCGCGTATCCCGCGCGAAGGCACCAAGACCAAGGACATCACCGGCGGTCTGCCGCGGGTGGCGGAATTGTTCGAGGCCCGCAAGCCCAAGGACAACGCGATCATCGCGGAGGCCGACGGCTATGTGAAGTTCGGCAAGGACTACAAGAACAAGCGCCGGATCACTGTCATCCCCGAGGATGAGAGCCTGGAGCCGATCGACTACATGGTGCCCAAGGGCAAGCACATCCCGGTGGGTGAGGGCGACTTCATCCAGCGCGGTGACTACATCATGGACGGCAACCCCGCGCCGCACGACATCCTGCGCATCCTCGGGGTAGAGGCCTTGGCCGACTACCTCATCGACGAGGTGCAGGACGTCTACCGGTTGCAGGGCGTTAAGATCAACGACAAGCACATCGAGGTGATCGTCCGCCAGATGCTGCAGAAGTGGGAGATCCTGGACTCGGGTGATACCACGCTGCTCAAGGGTGAGAACGTCGACAAGGCCGAGTTGGTCGAGGCGAATGCCAAGGCCGAAAAGCGGGGCGACCGCCTTGCCAAAGCCGAGCCGATCCTGCTGGGCATCACGAAGGCGTCGTTGCAGACCCGTTCGTTCATCTCCGCCGCCTCCTTCCAGGAGACGACGCGCGTTCTGACCGAGGCGTCGGTGCAGGGCAAGAAGGACAAGCTGGTCGGCCTGAAGGAGAACGTCATCGTGGGTCGCCTGATCCCGGCGGGCACCGGTGGCGCCACGCAGGAGATGCGCGCCATCGCCACCAAGCGCGACAGCGTCGTCATCGAAGCCGCCCGGATCGAGGCCGAGAAGGCCGCGGCACTTGCCGCGCCCGAGCCGACGACCTCGGCGGACGACGTGTTCAAGCCGGCACCGGCCACGACCTCGGCCGACGACGAATAAGCCGGTCGCAGGACCGCGCAAGACAACCGCCCCGCCGGAGCGATCCGGCGGGGCTTTTTCGTGCCCGTCACCCTTCTTGCCCCGGCCCGCGCCCCGTGCAACGAACCTCCCATGGCCATTCGCAACCAGATCATCGGCGTCATGCGCTTTTCCTATCCGGCGAAGGAGGGGTTCGCCGTCAGCCAGATGGACGAGGCCGCGCTCGAGGCGCATCTCTACGATGAACCCCGCCTGTTGCAGCGCTTCATCTACCTCGAGACGATCACGCTGCCGTCCCTTGCCGCGCAAACGGACATGGATTTCCGCCTAGTCATCCTGTCAGGCACCAGCCTGCCGATGCGCTGGCGCAAGCAGCTGCGCACGCTGGAGGAACGCTATTCTTGGGTGAAGATCGTCTTCCTCGACCGCATGGGGGCGCTCGCGGCGGCCAAGCGCAGTTTCCGGCGCGGCACGGATGAGGGCACGACCCATATCACGGGCTTCCGTATCGATGACGACGACGCCGTCGCCACCGATTACATTGCCCGCACACGCGACATCGCGGACCGCACCCTGCACGCCGGGCTGGCCGATGACCCCTATGCCATCGCCTTCAGCCGGGGCATCTACTGGAACCTCTACGACCCCGATCAGCCGTTCCATGAGTTTCGGGAGCCGCAGCCATTGGGCTTGGCCTGTGCGATGATCACGACCGCCGACCTGCCGACCTGCATCTATCGCTATAACCACCGCCGGCTGGGTTGCTACGTGCCCACCTACATGGAGCCGGGGCGCGACTACATGTTCCTGCGCACATTGCACGAGCACAACGACAGCGGCCGCTCCATCCCGCCGCACGCGGTTGAGATGGCGACGCGACGTGGGCGCAAGCTGCTGGGGGAGCGGTTCGGACTGGACCCCGAGGCCGCGATCTCGCTGATGCCCGAGGCGCCGCGCGGCGACGGGCGCGACATGGGGCCGAAGGGGCCGCTGACGTGACCGACAACCTGCGTGGCGCCACGTTGATGATGGCGTCCATGGCGACTTTCACCTTCAACGATGCCTGCATCAAGTATCTGGCCGAAGGCCTGCCGACGTTTCAGGCCGTATTCCTGCGCGGCGTCGGCGTCTCGATCCTGCTGACCGTCCTTGCGTGGCGCACCGGCGCGCTGACCCGTCCGATCCCCGTGGGCGACCGTGGTCGCGTTGTCGCCCGCTCGGTCGCGGAGGTTTGCGCCTTTCTACCGTTCATAATCGCACTGACCCACATGCCGTTGGCAAACATCACCGCCATTCTCCAGGCCTTGCCCCTGACGATCACGGCGGCCGGTGCGCTGCTGTTGCGTGAAACGGTCGGGTGGCGGCGCTGGACGGCAATCCTGATCGGGTTTGCCGGCGTCCTCCTGATCGTGCGGCCGGGAACGGAGGGGTTCAATTCCTGGTCCCTGCTGGCCGTCCTGTCGGTCCTGATCATCACGGCGCGCGATTTGATAACCCGTCGTCTGTCGCCCGAAGTGCCCAGCCTGAAGGTCGCCCTGATCACCGCCGTCGGCGTGACCCTTCTGGGGCTTGCACTGTCGCTGCGCGAGACATGGCAGATGCCGACCGGCGGGCAGGGGGGTGTCGTCCTGCTGGCCAGTGTATTCATCCTCGGCGGCTACCTGTTTTCGGTCATGGCGATGCGCGTGGGTGAGGTCGCGGTCGTCACGCCCTTCCGCTATACCGCGATGATCTGGGGCCTGCTGCTTGGCTACCTCGTCTTCGGGGATTGGCCGACACCATTGACCCTGATCGGGGCCGCGCTGATTGCCGGTACGGGCATCTATACACTCTGGCGGGAAACGCGCGCACCGGTCCGCCCCCTCAGGCCCCATTGAGGGAAACGCGCCCAGCTTCCTTAGTCCCGAGACACATCGGGTGGGTTGCAGGCCGGGTAGAGCGCCCTCCGACCCATCAGCGAAAGCTGCCGGCAATTGCGTCAAGGTCCAGGCCGAACCGATCCGTCAGAACAGCGCGATCCTCATCGGTCGCGGGCTTCAGAAGGTTCGTGCGATCGCGGACGCGGGAATCGTTCGTTCCGTCCACCCCGCGCACCCACATAGGCACTTCGGGAAGGGTGACGGACGGCATCAATCGGCCCAGCTTGTGATGCGGGAAATGAATGCCGGTGCGTTGGTTCGACGCCCGCAGGATGACCGGCTGTGCGACGCCGAGGTGGGTTTCATGCAGGGTCTGCACCCTTGGGCCATCGGGGGTCAGGTGAAGACGCATGCCTTTCGTGAAATCGAGGGCCAGCTTGCCGTGACGCTCGAACAGCGGGGCGACATCGCGGAACGCCTCGCGTGTGCGGGCGACGAAACGGCGCGCGACACCGTCGTCGTCGTCCTGCCGGATATAGGCCACGGGCGGGCCGCCCCGATCGACGCGGGGGCGTATGACCTCGGCCAGGGCGTCCTGCTGTTGCTTGGCGGGGTAGAAGACCGCTTCGGCCCCGTGCAACGTGGCGGCCAGATCCCTCAGACGGTCGGCATGAGGCCGGGGCAGGGCATCGCCCGTCAGGATGATCGTGCGGAATCCTCCGTCCGTCTGTTGCCGCAAGGTCCGCAGGCAGACATGCTCCAGCGTGCGAAACCTTGCCTCAATGCGTTCGGGCGCCCAGAGGTGGGCCTGACGTGCGGCGATGCTGTCATGCTCCGTCTGGAACATGCCCGGGCCGGGATAGGCGAAACGCACGACGAAGAGGATCTGAAGGTCCGACATGACCTGCACGCTGCCGCGCGAGGGCATGAAGGACAAGCTATCTGTGACGTTTCGGCAGGGCGATCGTGTCCGGCGTCAGCGGCAGGGCGTGACAAGTTCGACCGGGCGCGACAGTCAAGTTGACACCCACCTGCGATTCCTTTAGGCGCTGCGTCAATTCGGTCCGGTTGCTCAGCATCCGGGACCGGCAAGCCAGAACCGTCGGTCAAGATCCGGGATACTGCTTCCCGCGTCCTCTGTCACTCAACCGCATTGCCCAGGTCGGAATTCCGGGTGCTGCGGTCGCACGCTTTTGGTCGGTCGGAACCGAACGAGAGATTTGAGATGAACAACCGGGGACACCCTACATGCCCACGATCCAGCAGCTGATCCGCAAGCCGCGTCAGCCCAAGCGTCAGACATCGAAGTCGCAGCACCTTGAAGGGTGCCCGCAAAAGCGCGGCGTCTGCACGCGCGTCTACACCACCACGCCGAAGAAGCCGAACTCGGCCATGCGGAAAGTCGCCAAGGTGCGTCTGACCAACGGTTTCGAGGTCATCAGCTACATCCCCGGTGAAAGCCACAACCTGCAGGAGCACTCCGTGGTCCTGATCCGTGGCGGTCGTGTGAAAGACCTTCCCGGCGTCCGCTACCACATCCTGCGCGGTGTGCTTGATACGCAGGGCGTCAAGGATCGTCGCCAGCGTCGTTCGAAGTACGGCGCGAAGCGTCCGAAGTAAGGGGAACGGCGGGGATCACCCCGCCCTACCGTCACCCATAGGGCGGGGATCACCCCGCCGCCCCATGCCAAGAGGATACACGACATGTCACGTCGTCACGCCGCCGAAAAACGCGAAGTCCTGCCTGACGCCAAGTATGGCGACAAGGTTCTGACCAAGTTCATGAACAACCTGATGCTGGACGGTAAGAAATCGACCGCGGAGCGCATCGTCTACAACGCGCTGGAGCGGGTCGAGACCAAGCTCAAGCGCTCCCCGATCGAGGTCTTCTCCGAGAGCCTCGACAACATCAAGCCGTCGGTCGAAGTCCGGTCGCGCCGCGTCGGTGGTGCCACCTATCAGGTGCCCGTCGAAGTGCGCCCCGAGCGCCGCGAAGCCCTGGCCATCCGCTGGCTGATCAAGGCCGCCCGCGCCCGCAACGAGAACACCATGGAAGAGCGTCTGGCCGGTGAGCTGATCGACGCGGTCCAGTCTCGTGGCTCGGCCGTCAAGAAACGCGAAGACACCCACAAGATGGCCGATGCCAACAAGGCATTCAGCCACTACCGCTGGTGAGTTTCGCGCTTATCTAAGCAATACCACGGGGGCCCACACGGGGCCCCCGAACCCGTTTTCTCCTGCTATCTGAGGCAAGCTTCATGGCACGCGACTATCCCCTCGCCCGATACCGTAACTTCGGGATCATGGCCCACATCGACGCAGGGAAAACCACCTGCTCCGAGCGGATCCTGTTCTACACCGGCAAATCCCACAACATCGGCGAGGTCCATGACGGCGCCGCCACGATGGACTGGATGGAGCAGGAGCAGGAGCGCGGCATCACGATCACGTCCGCCGCGACGACCACGTTCTGGCAGCGTCAGGAAGAGCCGACCAACGACGGCACCTCCGACACGAAATACCGCATGAACATCATCGACACGCCCGGCCACGTCGACTTCACCATCGAAGTCGAGCGTTCGCTGGCTGTTCTCGACGGTGCCGTCGCCGTGCTGGACGCCAACGCCGGCGTCGAGCCCCAGACCGAGACGGTCTGGCGTCAGGCCGACCGCTACAAGGTTCCGCGGATCGTGTTCGTCAACAAGATGGACAAGATCGGCGCCGATTTCTTCAACTGCGTCAAGATGATCAAGGACCGTACGGGCGCCACGCCTGCCCCGATCCAGATCCCGATCGGCGCCGAGAACGAGCTGGAAGGCATGGTCGACCTCGTCACCATGGAAGAGTGGGTCTGGGAAGGCGAAGATCTGGGCGCGTCCTGGGTCAAGAAGCCGATCCGCGACAGCCTCAAGGATCTGGCCGACGAATGGCGTGCGCACCTCATCGAGACCGCGGTCGAGATGGACGACGAAGCCATGGAGAATTATCTGATGGACGGTGCGGAGCCGGACGTCGACACGTTGCGCGCGCTGATCCGCAAAGGCACGCTGGGCATCAAGTTCATCCCCGTCCTCTGCGGCTCCGCGTTCAAGAACAAGGGTGTTCAGCCCCTGCTCAACGCCGTCATCGACTACCTGCCCAGCCCGCTGGACGTTGTCGATTACATGGGCTTCAAGCCGGGCGACGAGAACGAAGAGCGTGTCATTCCCCGCCGTGCGGACGACGAAATGCCGTTCTCGGGCCTTGCCTTTAAGATCATGAACGACCCCTTCGTCGGCTCGCTGACCTTCACGCGCATCTACTCCGGTGTGCTCAAGAAGGGCGAGACGATGCTCAACTCCACCAAGGGGAAGAAAGAGCGCGTCGGTCGTATGATGATGATGCACTCGATCAACCGCGAGGAGATCGAGGAAGCCTTCGCAGGCGACATCATCGCGCTGGCCGGCCTGAAGGACACCACCACGGGTGACACCATCTGTGATCCGTCCGATCCGGTCGTTCTGGAAACGATGACCTTCCCCGATCCGGTCATCGAGATCGCGGTCGAGCCCAAGACCAAGGCCGACCAGGAGAAGATGTCCGCCGGTCTGGCCCGTCTGGCCGCCGAGGATCCGTCCTTCCGCGTCGAAACCGACCTCGAGTCCGGTCAGACCATCATGAAGGGCATGGGCGAACTTCACCTCGACATCCTCGTCGACCGCCTCAAGCGGGAGTTCAAGGTCGAAGCGAACATCGGTGCGCCGCAGGTTGCCTACCGTGAGACGATCGACCGCGAGGCCGAGCACACCTACACCCACAAGAAGCAGTCGGGTGGTTCGGGTCAGTTCGCCGAAGTCAAGATGGTCATCACGCCGACCGAGCCGGGCGAGGGTTTCTCGTTCGAATCCAAGGTCGTGGGCGGCAACGTTCCGAAGGAATACATCCCCGGCGTCGAAAAGGGCGTGAAGTCGGTCATGGACTCCGGTCCGCTGGCGGGCTTCCCGGTCATCGACTTCAAGGTCGCGCTGCTGGACGGTAAGTTCCACGACGTCGACTCGTCGGTCCTGGCGTTCGAGATCGCTGCCCGTGCGTGGATGCGTGAAGCCATGAAGAAGGCTGGCGCCAAGCTGCTCGAGCCGATCATGAAGGTCGAGGTGGTGACGCCCGAGGAATACACCGGTGGTATCATCGGCGACCTCACGTCCCGTCGCGGTCAGGTCAACGGTCAGGACACGCGCGGCAACGCCATCGCGATCGACGCCTTCGTGCCGCTGGCCAACATGTTCGGCTACATCAACACGCTGCGCTCCATGTCCTCGGGCCGCGCGCAGTTCACGATGCAGTTCGATCACTACGATCCGGTTCCGCAGAACATCTCGGAAGAGATCCAGAAGAAATACGCCTAATCGGTGCGGCGGGGGCGACCCCGCCACACTCATACCATCCTGGCAGGGGCCGACCTTGCCCCTTTCCTATCAGAAGGAGACCTTCCCATGGCGAAGGCAAAGTTCGAACGCACGAAACCGCACGTTAACATCGGCACGATTGGCCACGTTGACCACGGCAAGACGACGCTGACGGCTGCGATCACGAAGTATTTCGGTGACTTCAAGGCCTACGACCAGATCGACGGCGCGCCCGAAGAGAAGGCCCGCGGCATCACGATCTCG
>NZ_JBGEHM010000003.1:0-324850 GCF_041403465.1 Jannaschia sp. 2305UL9-9 | reverse complement strand
AAAATCACACCAATTCTCCATAAACACAAATAAAACACAAAAACCCCCAGTTGGATAAACACCAACCGGGGGTTCTTGCGTCGCAAACACACCAAAACAATAAAAACAGCAGGAACAAACGTCGCATACCCGTCGTTCGGTACTGATGAACGAACAAGACGACGATAAAGACAAAGCGACTGAATGGGCCGAACATCGGACCAACTGGGCAGAGGATCGTACGGCGCTAGCCAACGAACGGACATTTGCCGGGTGGATGCGTACCGGCATGGCGGCGATCGCCATTGCTGTCGGTTTGCGCGCTGTTTTCCGGGAGGCCGACCCGACCTGGGTGCCGAAACTGGTCGCCAGCGTGTTCATCGTGGCGGCCCTCATGATCTTCTGGTCCGCAAGACGGCAAGCCTGCAAGGCTTCGGGACGTCTTAACACGCATGACGCCGACACCCAGTCGACGTCCCTGTTTACAATTCTATCGACGGTTTTCTCCATTTCCGCCGTGGCTGTTGGGGCCGTGCTCTGGACACTTTGACACGACCCGGGAAAGCCTCAGGGAAGAAACCGTTGAACAAGGCGGACCACACGTTTGACCAGGTCGCTTTCGAACAGGCGTGGCACATAATACTGCCCGGCGGCACGTTTCGAGATTTCGCCAAGTGTCGGGTAAGGGGCAACCATCGCCGCCACTGCGCCGATCTTGAGCTTGTTGGCGATCACCAGCGCCCATAGGCCGATGAGCTCTCCGGCTTGAGCGCCGACGATGGACGCCCCGACGGGTCTGCCCTTTACGACCATGACCTTTATCAGGCCCTCCGTCTTGCCTTCGGCGATCGCACGGTCATTGTCATGGTAGGGGAAGCGGAGGACTTCGAGGTTCGTGCCATGTTGCTTGCGTGCCTGCGCTTCGGTCAGGCCGACCTGTGCCAGTTCGGGGTCCGTATAGGTTGCCCACGGGATGTGATCGGTCCGGGCCTTGGTCGGCAGGCCGAACAGAATCGGGCGGATCACCGTGGCGCCATGATAGCCCGCGACATGGGTGAATTGAAAACCGCCCGCGACGTCGCCGATTGCATAGACCTTGCGGTTCGATGTCCGCAGATGCGCATCGACCTTGATCGCCCGATCGTATGCGACGCCGGCCTTGTCGAGGTCTAGCTTGTCGATGTTGGCCTTGCGCCCAACGGCCATCAGCAGGTGCGTTCCGGTGAAATCCCCCTCCGGCGTATGAACGGTGATCATCCCCGAGGCGCCGCTGATCCGTTCGGCGTTGGCGTTCTCGACGATTTTCACCCCCTCGTCGCGCAGGCGGTCGAGGACGATCTTCGCCATTTCGGGGTCGTCCTTGCCCATGGCCGTGCTGCCCTCGATCACCGTGACCTCGCAGCCGAGGCGAACATGGGCCTGCGCCATCTCCATCCCGATGGGGCCCCCGCCGACGATCAGTAGGCGATCCGGCTTTTCGGTCAGGTCGAAGATCGTCTCGTTCGTATAGACGGTGACATCATCTATGCCGGGAATAGGGGGGACGAGGGGGGAGGACCCGGTCGCTATGACGATGCGACGTGCCGTGATCCTGTGGTCGCCCGCTTCGACCGTGTCCGCATCGACGAAACGGCCGTATTCGCGGATCACACGGACGCCCAGGCCTTCGAACCGTTCCTGGCTGTCTACGGGGGCAATCGTTTCGATCACCTTGTGAACGTGCGCTTTCGCGGCGGCATAATCGACCTGGGGGGCAACGGGGGTGACGCCAAAGGCCGCGCCGGTCTTCATTGCGTGCGCATGCTTGCCGGCCGCGATCAACGCCTTCGACGGAACGCACCCGAAGTTCAGGCAGTCTCCGCCCATGAGGTGCCCTTCGAGCAAGGTCACATCCGCGCCCATCTGGGCAGCACCCGCTGCAAAGGACAGGCCACCGGAGCCGGCGCCGATCACCAATACGTCCGTCTTGATTGTCTTCATGGGATTGGTCCTTCCGAATGCGTGGGGGATCAGGCTTTGCGCCGAAACTTCTTGATGAGGATAGGCATGACGGCCAGCGCGACCAGCCCGAGGATCGGACCAATGATCTGCGGCTCGAAGATGATGCCGAAATTCGGTGTTTCCCCGCGGGCGAAAACTTCGCCCAGACCGGCACCGACCCAAGTGTAGACAATCGATCCGGGCAGGATGCCGAGGAAGGTCGTGACGACGTATTTCGTCAGGCTGACGCCGACGAACGCAGGGATCAGGTTGGCAACGAAAAAGGGCACGGCCGGAACCAGGCGCATTATGAAGAGATAGGAGGTCTCATCCTCGCGGATGCCATCCTTGATCTTCTTCACGGCACCGCCAGACGTGTCCATCTTGGCCGCAAGCCGATCGCCCAAGCCGAACTTGGCGGCAAGGAAGATCGCTGTCGCGCCAACGGTTGCCCCGACGGCGTTGAAGATTGCCCCGGGGAACAGGCCGAACAGGAACCCTCCGGTCAGCGTCGCAATGGCGGCACCGGGCAGGGAGAATCCGACGATAAGAATGTAGGCGCCGATGAAGGCCGCGGCGGTCAAGGCATAATTCGCGTCCCGGAAGGCGATCAATGCTTCGCGGTTGTCGGCCAACGTCTGGAACGACAGGTAGTCCCGCAGAAAGAAAGCGCCGATCAGGGCGGTGATCAGGATCACCGTAAGGGGCAGATAGCGGGCGATGCCGGATTTCTGTTCGGGGCGGTCTATCGTTCGATCGGGCATGGGGTCTTGTCCGTTGTCCAGGGGCGCGGGCCTGTGGTTGCCCGGTTTCCCGAACTACCTGCCTCGTGGCCCGTTACGAAGATAGCCACCCTCACGCGCACGTGTGTCCTTGTGTGCCCGGAAGGGCCTCATGACGCTTCATGTTACAGGTGTGACGGGAAATGCGCCGTCGGCTGTAACCTTGGCACGGATGTATCGGTCGCCCCGCCATCGGCTGCGTCTGCGGGGGTCAGGGCGTCGGCAGGGCGTCAGTCTGATACAGGCGCACCCGCAGGCCGCCGTGGGCAATGGGTTTGCTCTCGGATGCGAAGGGCAGGCCGGTCGCCCGCGCCAGCGAGGCTTCGCTGGTGACGATACCGACGCGCCAGCCGCAGAAGCGGCTGCGCAGGACTTCTCCCAATGCTCCGTGCAGTCCGTAGAGGGGCTTCTTGTCCCCGATCCGCGCTCCGTATGGCGGGTTCACCATCACGAGGCCCGGCGGCCCCTCCGGCGCCTCCAGATCGCTGATCGCGCGTTTGGCGAAGGTGCAGACGTCGCTCAGGCCTGCACGTTCGGCGTTTGCATTTGCCGACCCGAACGCCCCGGCATCGCGGTCTGACCCGTAAAAGCGCAGGTCAGGCAGGGCAGGCGCGCTGAATCCGGACATCTTCGCCCAGGCATCCGCGTCGAAGGTCGCAAGTGTTTCGAACGCGAAGCTGCGTGTGCGTCCGGGAGCAAGGCCGGCTGCTATTTCTGCGGCCTCGATCACGAAGGTGCCCGAGCCGCACATCGGGTCCAGGACAGGCTCCGTCCCCCGATAACCGCAGGCGCGCAGCAGAAGGGCCGCCATGGTTTCGCGCAATGGGGCCCGGCCTACGGCCTCCTTGTGGCCACGCTTGTGCAATGGTTGTCCGGAGGTGTCGACAGACAGGATCACGAGATTGTCGTCGATCCGCGCCCGGATGGTCAGGTCGGCCTTCGGGTCCAACGGCGCGCCAAGTTCCTCGGCGATGGCGGTCTCGATCCGCTGTTGCGCGGCGCCGGCATGATAGATCTTCGACTTGCGATTTGTTGCTACCTCGACCCGGAACGGCACATCGGGGCGCAGCACATCGCCCCAGGGGAACTTGCGTGCACGCTTGTCGAGCTGGGCGAGGTGGAAGGCGCGAAATTCTCCGATGCGCGCCTGAACGCGGCCTGCTCCGCGCAGTGTCAGGTTGGCGCGCCACACATCCGGCCAACCGCCTTCTATCGTCACGCCACCCGGCACGACCTGCGCGACATCGAAGCCTGCTTCGCGGGCTTCTTCCGCCAGGACAGGCTCCAACCCCGGCGGGGCCATCAGAAAGATCTCAAATCGGTCCATCGCTGACGCAGTAGTCGCTTTGTCGCGTCACGGGTAGGGTCAATCACGGGATCTTCGGCGCATCGAAGAATTGGGGCGGGGGCCGGTGGACAAACTCCCAGAGCGCGCCATTTGCCCGTAAGCAGCAGGAGACTTCGATGAACGCCCAGGACCTCACCCCCCTTTACCGCAATCGACTGCAAGAGGAGATGGACCGCGCCCGGACCTTCGTGCAGGCCAGCACGGCATATGCGAATGAAACCGGCGGCGCGATGCCGCGGACGGATCCCGGAAACGAAACGATGAAGCTCTACCACAAAGGCGGCTATTTCGCGATGCTGTTCTGCATATGGGTTGCGTTCGTCTCGCCCATCCTGCTGGTGCTCAGCCTCTGGGATTGACGCCGTCGCTCCTCCGGCATCAGCCGCCGTTGTCGAGGGCGAGGCCGGGGTACAAGGGCTCGTAGATCGGTTCGAGCGTGGACGTATCGAACAACGACGATACGCTTGTGCCGTTCCAGATGTTCAGGATCGCCTGCGTGAACATCGGCGCCGCCGGGACGATCCGGATGTTGTGACACGCCTTGACCGGATCCGGCTGATGGATCGAGTCGGTGATGACCAGCGATTTCAGGCGAGAGTTGGTGATCCGCCCGACCGCCGGGCCGGATAGGACACCGTGCGTGATATAGGCGTGAACCTCGGTCGCGCCTGCATCGGCAAGGACATCCGCCGCCTTGCACAGGGTGCCCGCCGTATCGCAGATGTCATCGACGATGATGACCTTCTTGCCGGACACATCGCCGATCACGGTCATTTCGGACACCTCGCCCGCCTTCTCGCGGCGTTTGTCGACGATCGCCAAGGGCACGCCGATCCGCTGGGCCAGTTCGCGCGCGCGGGCGACGCCGCCAACGTCGGGCGAGACGATCATGACGTCGTCCATCTGACCCTTGAAGTTGTGCATGATGTCGAGCGCGAAGATTGGCGAGGCATAGAGGTTGTCGACGGGAATATCGAAGAACCCCTGAATCTGCGCGGCATGCAGATCCATCGTCAGCACCCTCTCGATCCCCGAATTGGCGATCAGGTTCGCGACCAGTTTCGCGCTGATCGGGGTGCGGGCCTTGGTCCGGCGATCCTGGCGGGCGTAACCGAAATACGGGATCACGGCGGTGATCCGCGCGGCGGATGACCGGCGCAGCGCATCCGAGATGATCAGCAGTTCCATCAGGTTGTCGTTTGCCGGGTTCGACGTTGACTGGACGATGAACATGTCCTCGCCACGCACGTTCTCGAAGACTTCGACGAAGATTTCCTGATCGTTGAACCGCTCTACCCGCGCATCGACCAGTTCCACCCGCATGCCGCGATGCATGGACATCCGCCGCGCGACGGCTTGCGCCAGCGGCCTGTTGCCATTGCCGGAGATAATCTTCGGATCGGGGCTGGGCATGGGCAGACCTTTCGAATCGTCGCCAGATAGGTGCGGTCCGCCTAGCACCCCGTTGCCCCCGTGGCCAAGCGGCTTGCCGCCGATGCTGCGCGAATGGGGCATGATTGCCGTCACGATGTGCGCGGGCTAGGGCTTTCGCATCGCCAACCGAAGGAGCAGGGCCATGCAGATCGACTATTATTTCGCCACGATTTCCCCGTTCACCTATCTGACCGGAACGCGGCTGGAGGAGATGGCACAGCGGCACGGGGCCACGATCACCTACAAGCCGCTCAGCATCATGGACCTGTTTGCCCGCACGGGCGGCACACCGCCAAAGGATCGCCACCCCAGCCGACAGGAATACCGCCTGATCGACATGCAACGGTCGGCCGATCGGCTTGGCATGCCGATCAATCTCAAGCCCGCGCATTGGCCGACCAATCCGGCCCCGTCGTCCTATGCCATTATCGCGGCGGCACGGGACGGGTCCGGCGATATCGGGGCACTGGTGGCCGGCCTGACACGGGCCTGCTGGGCCGAGGAACGTGACATTGCCGAGGATGACGTCATCGCCGACGCCTTGGAGGCCGCGGGCTTCGACCGGTCGCTCGTGAACAGCGGCATGATGGAGGGGGCCGAGACCTATGCCAGAAACCTCGAAGAGGCGGTCGATGCCGGCGTGTTCGGCGCACCGTTCTTCATCGTCGGCGATGAAAGGTTCTGGGGCCAGAACAGCCTCGATGATCTGGAGGCATTGTTGGCCAAAGGCTGAGGCTTCGGCGAGACCTCGGCGTCCTGCATCGCAGGGCGCCGCTTCGGCCCATGCGCTGCTGCGCTGGAGGCTTGCAAGCCACGCGCCCCTCGTGGGGGCCGCTTGGGTGACGATGAACCGTGGCAGCCGTCGGATCATGTATTCCCGAGGACCTGTATATACAGGTGGGCGCCAGGTAACGCGACCAGGGCCGCGACAGAGCCAGCTCCCTCGGATTTGCTTAAGGCCACTGGAATTATGTCCGGGTGACGAGAAGCACAGAAACACCGTCACAGCGCAGATAGGATGCGACCCGGTTGCTGGCAAGGGCGATGGGGGAGGGGGTGGACCAATGTTTCCATTTTGTTCATGATACGGGAATGATGGAAACGCCCCCACCCCAGATGCAGATGCCCGGTCAGCTGTTGGCCCGTGGCGTGTGCCGCCATTTGCGCACCCACGATTTTGCCTGCCTCGAAGAATTCACCCCCGAACGGGGCAAACGTCTCGACGTGATGGCGTTGGGCCCCAAGGGCGAGTTCTGGGTGGTGGAATGCAAGTCGAGCCGCGCCGACTATACGTCCGACGCCAAGTGGACAGGTTATCTTGAATGGGCTGACAGGTTCTTCTGGGCGGTCGATACGGATTTCCCGGTGGACCTTCTGCCCGCGGAAAGCGGCCTGATCATCGCGGATGCCTTCTCCGCGGACGTCGTGCGAATGCCCACGGCGCACCCGCTGGCACCAGCCAGACGCAAGGCGCTGACCCTGCGGTTCGCACGCGCGGCCGCCTTGCGCATGCAGATCACGCGCGACCCGATGGCGGTGGGCGCGTCGTGACGCCGCAGGTCCTCCGCCGTTTTTGAGAATATCGCGGACGCCCGCCCGATGACAGGACGGGAAAGCGTCAGCCGCGGGTCCGCTCGGCCATTGCGGCGGCAGCCCGAATTTCCTCGGCGATTTCCAGCGCCTCTTCAGGATCGAAGTCCATCGGGATCTCGATTCCATCGCCAAGAATGAACAACCGAACCATGCCCTGATCGGTTGGCCCGATCTGCAGGTTCGCTTCGATGTCGGATTCGTCGTTTATACCCATGTCTTCCGGTTAAACGCGGCCTTTGGCTTGCGCAAGTCGCTGGTCATCGCCGGCACACGCCGGAGGGCGTGGCACGGACCGATTCCAAGGACAAAAAAGACCTGCTTCCCCCTGTCCGGGACCATCCGACCGCCCGCCGGCAGGCCAGTGTCTTGTCTAACCTTCTGGTCCGCAGCGGAAAGTCCGCCCCCAACCATGGGGCGATACAGGGCTACATGAAGTTTCATCACGGTCTTGCACTGCGGCGGAGGTTTCGCTAATTCCGCCCCAGTGCCGCCGTAGCTCAGTTGGTTAGAGCGCCTGATTGTGGATCAGGAGGTCCCCCGTTCGAGCCGGGGCGGTGGTACCACCTTCTCCCCGAAAGCTGATGACGCGGCGCGCCGGCTTGTGCCAGGGTCCTATCGTCGGCATCAGTCCGTGTTCGCGTAGACGATCTCCGTGCCCGAGAGTTCGCACTGAGCACTACAGTCTTCCGGCACCTGTCGGTCGGTTATGAATTTCGTGACACTCTCCATCGACGCCACGAAGACCGGGGCTTTCCTGTCGAACTTGGAGCTGTCTGCCGCGAGCAGGACCTGCTCGCTCTGATGCAGGATGGCCTTGCTGACGCTGACCTCCTGCATGTCGAAATCCATCAGGTCGCCATTCTGGCGAAGGGCCGAGCATCCGATGATCGCGTAGTCGAAGCGGAATTGCTGAATGGTGTGGCGGGCGATCTCTCCGATCAGGCCGCCGTCCATGCGACGCAGTTGTCCCCCGGTCACGACGACATCGACGCTCTTGTTGCCAGACAGGATGCTGGCGATATTCACGTTGTTCGTGACGACCAGCAGACCCTCGTGCGTCAGCAACTCCGTCGCGATGGCCTCTGTCGTGGTTCCGATGCTCAGGAAGATGGCGCAATCGTTCGGTATCATCCGTGCGCAGGCCCGCGCGATGTCCACCTTGGACGGTTGGTTCAGGATACGCCGTTCATTGTAGGCAATGTTTACGGTGGTCGACGGAAGGATCGCGCCGCCGTGGACCCTTTCCAGCTCCCCTGATTCAGCCAGTTCGGTCAGGTCTCTGCGTATGGTCTGCGGGGTGACGCCGAAATACTCGACAAGGCCCTCGACCGTCACCTTACCCTCGCGGCGCGCGATGGCGATGATCTCCGGTTTTCTGATCGTCAGTCCCACATGCCCACCCTTTTCGCTTATGATCGTTTTAGCGCAAACTCGCAAAATGTCACGTTTGTCGACGGGCAGTCGCGGGGAATCTCACGCTGCAAGTGCAGCGAACCGCACCCGATGGGCGTCGGCAGGACATTCATGGGACGTTTGAAAACAATAGTTTGCGCGATTTCGATCCTAAACGAACATTTTTTGCTTCCTTTTATGGTCGAATCTTGTCACCAATTGTGAACTTCACCGGGGAAGTGAAGTTGGGGGGAATACATGACTTCGGACTATGATCTTCTGATCATTGGTGGCGGCATCAATGGCTGCGGCATCGCCAGGGACGCGGCAGGGCGTGGTCTGAAGGTGTGTCTGGCCGAGATGAATGATCTTGCGTCCGCGACCTCCGCGTCTTCGACCAAGCTCTTCCACGGCGGTCTGCGCTACCTTGAGTATTTCGAGTTCAGGCTGGTGCGTGAAGCCCTTGTCGAGCGAGAGAACCTTCTGCGCGCGATGCCTCACATCTCATGGCCCATGCGCTTTGTCCTGCCGTACCATCACAGCATGCGGTTCGACATGTCGACGCCGACATCGAAGCTGCTCGGCACGGTCATGCCCTGGATGAAAGGGCGCCGTCCTGCATGGCTGATCCGTCTCGGTCTGTTCATGTACGATCATCTGGGCGGGCGCAAAATCCTGCCTGCAACGTCGAGCATTTCCCTTCGGACGACCGTCGAGGGGCGCGGGCTGAAGCCGAAGTTCGAGAAAGCCTATGAATACTCGGATTGCTGGGTCGAGGACTCCCGGCTGGTGGTCCTGAACGCCCGTGACGCGCAGGCGCGTGGTGCGGACATTCGCACGCGCGCCAAGGTCATTGGCGCCGAGGTGGTCGATGGAAAATGGCGCGTCGACATCCAGGACACGACAACTGGTGAAAAATCGACGGTGACCGCGGCGATGGTCGTCAATGCAGGTGGGCCGTGGGTCGGCGATGTGCTGCGCACGACATTGCGGAGCAATTCGCAAGCGGACGTTCGCCTCGTCCGCGGCAGCCATATCGTCACCAAAAGGCTCTTCGAGCACGACAAATGCTACTTCTTTCAGGGCACCGACGGGCGGATCATCTTCGCGATCCCCTACGAGACGGATTTTACCCTGATCGGCACGACGGATCAGGACCACGAAGATCCGTCGGTAAAGCCGGAATGCACGTCGCAGGAGCGTGATTACCTGATCGACTTCATCAACGCATATCTGGCCACCCCCATAGGCGTGGACGATGTGGTATGGTCCTATTCGGGGGTTCGGCCGCTCTATGATGACGGCGAAAGTTCCGCCTCCGCGGCAACGCGCGACTATGTCCTGCAGCTAGACACGGCCCGTGGTGCGCCATCGCTGAACGTCTTTGGCGGCAAGATCACGACGTATCGGTGCCTTGCCGAAAGTGCTATGGAAGAGATCCGGAAAGTCCTGCCGGTTGCTGCAAGCCCTTGGACGGCAGGCGTCGCCTTGCCCGGTGGGGATTTCGAGGTGGACGGCGTCGGTGCGCTTGTCGCGGATGCCAAGCAGGCCTTCCCGTTCCTGTCGGATCGATGGGCCTTGCGTCTTGTCCGGGCCTACGGGACCGAGGTGGCGGACGTCTTGGGTCATGCCGGGGAACTGGCCGATCTGGGCAGGGATTTCGGCGCCGACCTCTTTCAGGCCGAGGTCGAGTGGCTGATGAGAAACGAATACGCAAGAAACGCCGAAGACGTTGTCTGGCGCAGAAGCAAACTTGGTCTGCGTCTGACCGACGAACAGATCAGCACACTCGATGAGTGGATGAAAGACCGGCTGAACGCGCTGTTCACCGCTGCGGCCGAGTAGAGGAACGACAATAATGACGCTAGAATTGAAAGGTGTTTCAAAGTCCGTGGAGGGTGCGACCCATATCCACCCCACGGATTTGACGCTTGAGAAGGGCACGATGAATGTTCTTCTCGGACCGACACTCTCGGGGAAGACATCCCTGATGCGTCTCATGGCCGGCCTCGATGCGCCGACCACGGGGACCGTGCACTGGGAAGGGCAGGACGTCACCGGAATGCGCGTGCAGGATCGCAAGGTTGCGATGGTGTACCAGCAGTTCATCAACTACCCGTCGATGACGGTCTACGAGAACATCGCGTCTCCGCTGAAGTTGATGGGCAAATCCTCCTCCGAGATCGATGCTGCCGTCAGGAAATCTGCGGAGTTGATGCAGCTGACCCCGATGCTGCAGCGCAAGCCTCTGGAGTTGTCCGGCGGTCAGCAGCAGCGCTGCGCGCTCGCCCGGGCCCTCGTCAAGGATGCGGGCCTCGTGTTGCTGGACGAGCCGCTTGCGAACCTCGATTACAAACTGCGCGAGGAACTCCGCGTCGAGATCCCGAAGATTTTCGAAGAAGCCGGGTCCATTTTCGTCTACGCCACGACGGAGCCCGAGGAAGCGCTGCTTCTGGGAGGGAACACCGCGGCCCTGTGGGAAGGGCGGGTGCGTCAGTTCGATCTGACGCCGACGGTCTACCGACAGCCCGTCGACGCCACGACCGCGCGCGTGTTCAGCGATCCGCCGATGAACTTCCTGAACGTCAGCAAGGCGGGTGCGAAGGTCATGTTCGGCGACGGACAGGCGACACAGGCCTCCGGGCCGCTGGCAGGCCTGGCTGACGGCCGCTACATCGCGGGCTTTCGTCCCAACCACGTCGAGATCAGACCCCAGTCGCCCGATGGCATGGTCTTCGACACGACGTTGATCGTGACGGAACTGACCGGGTCCGAGACCTTCATCCACCTCGATCATGGCGGTGAGAAATGGGTCGGCCTGATCCACGGGATCCACGACCTGAAACTCGGCGCGCCGCTACAGGTCCATATCGATCCAAGTCACGTCTACATCTTCAGTGAGAACGGCGACCTCGTTGCGCCCGCGTCTTACGCGATTGCGGCATAGGGAGACGGATCATGGCGAAAATCACACTCGATAACCTTGCGCACTCCTACTATCCGAACCCCAAGGGCGAAGAGGATTTTGCACTCAAGGAGTTGAACCACGACTGGACCGACGGAGAGGCCTATGCCTTGCTCGGGTCTTCCGGTTGCGGGAAATCGACGCTGCTCAACATCATCTCCGGGCTTTTGCATCCGTCCCAGGGGCGCATCCTGTTCGACGGTCACGATGTGACACATGCGACCACGGCGGATCGCAACATCGCGCAGGTGTTCCAGTTTCCGGTGGTCTACGACACGATGACGGTGCGCAACAATCTTGCGTTCCCACTGAAGAACCGCGGGGCCGACCCCAAGTACATCGCCGAGCGCGTCCAGCAGATCGGGCAGATGATCGGGATGGAGGCCGAGCTCGACAAACGCGCGCGCGGTCTGACGGCGGATGCCAAGCAGAAGATCAGCCTCGGACGCGGCATGGTGCGCGAGGACGTCAACGCGTTGCTGTTCGATGAGCCGCTGACGGTCATCGATCCGCATATGAAGTGGGAATTGCGCACACAGCTGAAATCGCTGCACCACGAATTCGGTCACACGATGATCTACGTGACGCACGACCAGACGGAGGCTCTGACTTTTGCCGACAAGGTCGTCGTCATGTACGACGGCCGCGTCGTCCAGATCGGCACGCCGCAGGAATTGTTCGAGCGGCCGGCGCACACCTTCGTCGGCTATTTCATCGGCTCACCGGGAATGAACGTGATCCCCGCCGACGTGACCGGCAAGGTCGCGACCGTGCATGGGGCCTCCGTCGATCTTGATCGCGGATACAGCAACCTGACCGGCAAGGTCGAAATCGGCGTGCGTCCGGAATTCGTCACCTTGACGCAAGGCGAGGGATTGCCGGTGACGGTTCGCCGCGTCGAGGATGTCGGCCGCCACAAGATCGTGCGCGCAGACCTGTTCGGCAAGGAAATCAATATCCTCGCCGGTGAGGATGTGCAGATCACGCCCGACTTGAACCGTGTCGTGTTCGATCCCGAACACGTGAATGTCTATGTCGACGACTGGCTGAAAGATGGGGAGGCCGCCTGATGGAAAAGACAGTAAACCAAAAGGCGTGGTTTCTGGTCCTGCCGGTCCTGATCCTGGTCGCCTTCTCGGCGGTGATCCCGCTGATGACGGTCGTGAACTACTCGGTTCAGGATACGTTCGGGAACAACGTGTTCTTCTGGGCTGGCCTCGAATGGTTCGAGGACATGCTCCATTCCGACCGGATGTGGGACGCGCTGGGGCGTCAGCTGATGTTCTCGGCCATCATTCTGGCGATACAGATCCCGCTCGGTATCTTCGTGGCGCTGAACATGCCCAAAAGCGGCTTCTGGTCCAGTTTCTGCCTCGTGGTGATGTCGCTGCCGCTGTTGATCCCGTGGAACGTGGTCGGCACCATCTGGCAGATCTTCGGTCGCGTGGACATCGGTCTGCTGGGCTACACGCTGGATGCGATCGGGATCTCCTACAATTACACGCAGGACAGCTTTGCGGCCTGGGCCACGATCATCGTGATGGATGTCTGGCACTGGACGTCGCTGGTGGCGTTGCTGGCCTTTGCCGGGCTGAAGTCGATCCCGGACGCCTATTACCAGGCGGCCAAGATCGATCAGGCAAGCCGCTGGGCCATCTTCAGGTACATCGAGCTGCCCAAGATGATGGGGGTTCTGATGATCGCGATCCTGCTGCGCTTCATGGACAGCTTCATGATCTACACCGAACCGTTCGTCGTCACCGGTGGTGGGCCCGGCAACTCCACGACGCTTCTGTCCATCGACCTCGTGAAGATGGCGCTGGGACAGTTCGACCTCGGACCGGCCGCTGCCTTCTCGATCATGTATTACCTCGTGATCCTTCTGATTTCCTGGGTGTTCTACACCGTGATGACCAACCTAGATAAGAAGGGAGGCTAGGCACATGACTGACGCAACTCTCGCAACCTCGACCTCCAAGATCGTCAACAAGCCGCAGAGCCGTTTTCGCATCAAGAGCTCGACGGTCGTGATCACCCTTTATCTGCTGTTTCTCATGCTGCCGCTCTATTGGCTGCTGAACATGAGCCTGAAGACCAACACGGAAATCCTGAGCGAATTCACCCTGTTCCCGAGGAACCTGACCTTTGCGAACTACGCGACGATCCTGACGGATCCGGCATGGTACAACGGGTACATCAACTCGTTGATCTACGTGGTGATGAACACGGTGATCAGCCTGGCGGTCGCCCTGCCTGCGGCCTACGCGTTCTCGCGCTATCGGTTCATGGGTGACAACCACCTGTTCTTCTGGCTGCTGACGAACCGCATGGCGCCTCCTGCGGTGTTCGCCCTGCCGTTCTTCCAGCTCTATTCGTCCGTCGGGCTGTTCGACACGCATATCGCCGTGGCGCTGGCGCATTGCCTGTTCAACGTGCCGCTTGCGGTCTGGATCCTCGAAGGGTTCATGCGCGGCGTGCCCAAGGAGATCGACGAGACGGCATATATCGACGGCTACAGCTTCGGTCGGTTCTTCGTGAAGATCTTCACGCCGCTGATCGCCTCCGGTATCGGGGTCGCCGCCTTCTTCTGCTTCATGTTCTCGTGGGTCGAACTGCTTCTCAGCCGGACGCTGACGACCGTCGATGCAAAGCCCATCGCAGCGATCATGACCCGCACCCAAGGGGCCGCCGGTATCGATTGGGGGGTCCTTGCCGCGGCTGGCGTCCTGACCGTCGTGCCGGGTGCCTTGGTGATCTATTTTGTCCGCAACTACATCGCCAAGGGCTTTGCCCTGGGTCGCGTGTAAGCCCGAATTCGAAAGGACAAGACTATGGAATGGATGGCATGGACATGGCCCACGGCGATCTTCTTCATCTGTATCGCCTGTATCCTGACCGTCTTCACGGTGCTTGCGATCAAGTTTCCCGAGACCCCTCGTAAAGGGGTTCTCAGGATCGAGACGACCAGGGGGGATCGTCTCTTCATCACACTCCTCGGCTCTGCCTTCATCAATCTGGCATGGCTGGGTGTTGTCGGTGCGAACCAACCGTTCGCGCTGCTTGTCTGTCTCGTCTACGCCGCTGCGGTGTTCCGCTGGGTGTAGATGGGCGGTCGTCGCTGCGGGGGCATAGCGGTTCCTCGCGGCGATTACGGAAAACGATTTCCATAACGGGAGGAAAAAATGGAAAAAACGCTTAAATCAAGTACAGCGCTGGTGCTGTCGCTTGGTCTGCTGAGCACGCCTGCTTTTGCAGACATGGAGGCGGCCAAGGCGTTCCTTGACGGCGAGATCGCCGGCCTGTCGACGCTGTCGCGTGCCGAGCAGGAAGCCGAGATGCAGTTCTTCGTCGATGCCGCCGAACCCTATCGGGGCATGGAGATCAAGGTGGTGTCCGAAACCATCGCGACACACCAGTACGAGAGCGAAGTCCTCGCCCCGGCGTTCGAGGCCATCACCGGCATCAAGATCACGCATGACCTGATCGGCGAGGGCGATGTCGTCGAGAAGCTGCAGACGCAGATGCAGTCGGGCGAGAACATCTACGACGCCTACATCAACGATTCCGACCTGATCGGGACGCACTGGCGCTACAAGCAGGTGCGCAACCTGACCGACTGGATGGCCGGCGAAGGCGCGGACGTGACCCTGCCGACGCTGGACGTCGAGGACTTCATCGGCACATCGTTCACGACCGGTCCCGATGGCAAGCTCTATCAGCTTCCGACGCAGCAGTTCGCGAACCTCTACTGGTTCCGCTACGATTGGTTCAACGACGAGAAGAACAAGGCCGACTTCAAGGCCGAGTACGGATACGACCTCGGGGTGCCGGTCAACTGGTCCGCGTATGAGGATATCGCGGAGTTCTTCACCGGTCGCGATCTGAGCCACCTCGATGTCGAAGGCGAAGTCTTCGGCAACATGGATTACGGCAAGAAGGACCCGTCCCTCGGTTGGCGCTATACCGACGCGTGGATGTCCATGGCCGGTATGGGCGACGTGGGTGAGCCGAACGGCCTGCCGGTCGATGAATGGGGCATTCGCGTCAACGAAAACTCCCAGCCGACCGGATCCTGCGTCGCGCGCGGCGGGGCAACCAATGCGCCGGCTGCCGTCTATGCCGTGACCAAGGCAATCGAATGGCTCGAGAAGTACTCTCCGCCTGCTGCCGCCGGCATGACCTTCTCCGAGGCAGGCCCGATCCCGGCACAGGGCAACGTTGCCCAGCAGATGTTCTGGTACACGGCGTTCACCGCGGCAACGGTCGAGCCCGACCTGCCCGTGATGAACGAGGACGGCACGCCGAAGTGGCGGATGGCGCCTTCCCCGCATGGGGCCTACTGGAAAGAGGGTCAGAAGATCGGCTACCAGGATGCCGGTTCCTGGACCCTGATGGAATCCACGCCTGTGGACCGTGCGCAGGCCGCGTGGCTCTATGCTCAGTTCGTGGTTTCCAAGACGGTGGACCTCAAGAAGTCCGATGTCGGTCTGACCTTCATCCGGGAATCCACGATCGACTCCGACCACTTCACGGAACGTGCCCCACGTCTTGGCGGTCTGGTGGAATTCTACCGTTCGCCCGCACGCGTCCAGTGGTCGCCGACGGGAACCAACGTCCCCGACTATCCGAAGCTGGCACAGCTGTGGTGGCAGAACATCGGCGACGCGATGTCCGGTGCGAAAACCCCGCAGGAAGCGCTCGATGCGCTCTGCGCCGATCAGGAGAAGGTGCTGTCGCGTCTGGAGCGCGCAGGTGTTCAGGGTGACCTGGGCCCGGTGCTGAACGACGAGATGAGCGCCGAGCACTGGTTCTCGCAGCCGGGCGCCCCGTACGCCAAGCTCGAGAACGAGGACGAAGAGCCGGTCACGATCGCTTATGACGAGCTGATCAAATCCTGGCAGTAGGGTTCCCTCCCTGAATGTGGGGCGCGTCATGCGCCCCACATTTGAAAGAATCTACAATTTGAGGATGCCATTCGGTGGCATGTGCCTGCGGGCGGTTCCACCGTGTCCGCCCTTCCTGCGGCCAAACGAGGTCTGACATGAAATACGTACTCGCCATCGATCAAGGCACGACGTCGACGCGCGCAATCCTGTTCGACGAAGACCTGAAGGCCGTCGCGCAGGCACAGGAAGAGTTCAGGCAGATCTTTCCGAATTCCGGTTGGGTGGAGCACGATCCAAGCGATCTGTGGGGCACCACCGCCGGCACATGTCGCGAAGTGATCGAGCGGGCCAACATCAGCGTTTCGGACGTCATCTCCATCGGAATCACGAACCAGCGCGAAACGACCGTCGTCTGGGATCGTCATACGGGCGCACCGATCTACAACGCCATCGTCTGGCAGGACCGGCGCACGGCCGCCTTCTGTCAGGAGCTTCGCGACGCGGGCCATTCGGAGCTGTTCGCAAGTCGAACGGGATTGCTGATCGATCCCTATTTCTCGGCAACCAAGCTGAAATGGATCCTCGACACCGTGCCGGGCGCGCGTGACAAGGCGCGCAATGGCGATCTTCTGTTCGGAACGGTCGATACCTTCCTGATATGGAAGCTGACGGGGGGCGCGTCCCATGTCACCGATGCCACCAATGCCGCACGCACCATGCTGTACGACATTCGCAAGGGACGCTGGAGCCGGACGATCTGCGACCTGTTCGATATCCCGATGGACATGCTGCCCCGCGTCAAGGACAGCGCGGATACCTTCGGTGACAGCCGTGCGGATCTGTTCGGCAAGCCGATCCCGATCTGCGGGGTCGCCGGCGATCAGCAGGCCGCCACGATCGGGCAGGCCTGCTTTCAGCCCGGCATGCTCAAGTCCACCTACGGAACGGGGTGCTTTGCCCTTCTGAACACGGGCGATACGCCGGTCGCGTCGAAGAACCGGCTGTTGACGACCATAGCCTACCAGCTGGATGGCAAGCCGACCTATGCGCTCGAAGGGTCGATCTTCATCGCGGGCGCGGTGGTTCAATGGTTGCGCGACGGGCTTCAGATCATTCGGCAGGCGTCGGAGACGCAATCCCTGGCCGAACAGGCCGACGACACGCAATCGGTCGTTCTGGTGCCCGCATTCACCGGTCTGGGGGCGCCCTACTGGAACCCTGAATGCAGGGGGGCGGTCTTCGGTCTTACGCGGAACTCGGGTCCGAAGGAGCTGGCCAAGGCGGCCCTTGAAAGCGTCGGGTACCAGACGCGCGACTTGCTGGACGCGATGCGCGCAGACTGGTCCGGCGATGCGGCCGACAGCGTCCTGCGGGTGGACGGCGGGATGAGCGCTTCGGACTGGGCGATGCAGTTCATGGCCGACATCACCGACGCGCCCGTCGACCGCCCCCGGACGTTGGAGACGACTGCCCTGGGTGTGGCCTGGCTTGCCGGTATGCAAATGGGCGCGATGCCCGGTCAGGAAGAGTTCGCAAGGCAGTGGGAGCTTGATCGTCAGTTTCAGCCCCGGATGCCTGCATCCGTCCGCACGGAGAAATACGACAACTGGAAGCGCGCCGTTCAGGCAACGCTGGAGTTTTGACGCAATGCCACATCCCGGCCCGTTCTCGTTCTCGTGCCCGACCGACGTGCGTTTCGGCGCGGGGGCCCTGCAAAGCCTGACCGAGGTGCTGCCGCCATCGGCTCGGTCGATCCTGCTGGTGAAAGGTTCTTCGAACACGGCGTCCGGTCCCGTCCGAAAACTGCTGTCGGCTGCCGGGCTTGAGGTCCAGCCGGTCGTCTGTGCCGGAGAGCCTGGCGTGCGGACCGTCAACGACGCCTACCGGTCTCTGGCCTCACGCTCCGTCGATTGCATCGTTGCCTGTGGCGGCGGCTCGGTCATCGATACGGCCAAGGCGCTCCGGGTTGCGCTCCTCAAGGGTGCGGATCTCACGGATGATGATTTTGCAGTCAACCATGGCCCAATGGGCCAGATCCCCCTGATCGTCCTGCCGACCACGGCCGGTACCGGGTCCGAGGTGACCGCGAATGCCGTCCTCGGCGCCGCGACGAGCAATGCCAAAGTCAGTTTGCGCGGTCGCGGGCTTCAGGCGGACATTGCCATCGTGGATCCCGATCTGATGCGCAACGCGCCGCGCAGGGTTGTTCTGTTCGCGGGCATGGATGCCGTCGTCCAGAATATCGAAAGTTTCACCTCCGCAAAGGCGACCCCCTTCACCCGCGCGCTTAGCCAGCCCGCGATGGCCACCACCTTGGGTGCGCTGGTGGAAATCTTGGAAACGGGTGACGAGGGTGCATGGGCTGACCTTGCCTGCGGCAGTCTGGCCAGCGGTATTGCCCTTGCCAATGGCGGGTTGGGGGCGGTCCACGGGATTGCATCCGTGGTGGGCGGTGCGTTTCCGGCCCCACACGGGGGCGTGTGTGCACGCCTGCTGGCGCCGGTCATCCGTGCCAATCTCGCCTCATCCGCGTGCTCGCCGGCCGTTCGCGACGACATCCAAGAATGCATCGCGGTCATTTGCGATCAATTCGCGCCGACTCAGGGCGACGATCCACTCTCGGGCCTCGAAAGCTGGCTTTCCGATCAGGATCTGCCGCGATTGGCCGACTGGGGTGTGACGCTTGGGGATGTCGAAGCCT
Organism: Jannaschia sp. 2305UL9-9; assembly: GCF_041403465.1. NCBI lineage: Bacteria > Pseudomonadati > Pseudomonadota > Alphaproteobacteria > Rhodobacterales > Roseobacteraceae > Jannaschia > Jannaschia sp. 2305UL9-9. The sequence goes on along the minus strand of NZ_JBGEHM010000003.1, from coordinate 305,790 downwards.
TGGCAGGGGCATCGACCACGGCATCATCCAGTCTGAAGAACCCCGTGAAACTGACCCCTCGGGAGTTTGCGGATATCATTTCCCAAGCCCTTTGACCGGCATGCTCCCGCTTTGCGACCGGGTGATATCGCGACAATTCTTGTCCCCGGCAATGCCGCGACAGGAGCCACATGCAGGATGCTGTCTGCCCGACAGGGACCGGACCTTGCCCATGATCGAAGTGCGGCGACCACGGGGTAGGGCGCATTCCGCGTCCGATCCTTCGCGCGCCAGCCCGAATTTTCGTTCGACCGAGGTACGATGAAACGTCACAGCAATGCGGCATGGTGGTACGTGGCCCCGGCACTTGCGATCCTCGGCTTCGTGGGGCTGATCCCGCTTCTGTCGGTCGTGAACTACAGCTTCTTCGACATCTTCACACTCGAAAGCCGCTTTTGGGTCGGCACGGAATGGTTTGACGAGCTGGTCGGATCCGCCGATCTGTACGTGACCCTCGGACGTAGCCTGCTGTTCTCGGGCCTCGCCCTGCTGATCCAGTTTCCGCTCGGGCTTCTGATTGCCCTGAACATACCCAAAAATGGATTGGGGCGGAGCATTCTGTTAATCGTGCTGGCGCTTCCCCTTCTCGTGCCGTGGAACATGATCCCCGGCATGTGGCTCGGCCTCATCGATCCGGAACTGGGCCTTCTGGGGCGGATCATCGCGGGCACCGGCATCACCTTCGACTACAAGTTCAACGCCGTTCATACGTGGCTGCTGCTGCTGGCCATGGACACTTGGCACTGGGTCGGGCTCGTGGCCATTCTTGCCTATTCCGGCCTTTCCAGCATTCCCGCCCCCTACTTTCAGGCCGCGCGGATCGACGGCGCGAGGCGGTGGGCCGTGTTCCGGTTCATCCAGCTTCCCAGATTGCGGGGTGTCCTGACCATGGCGCTTGTGTTGCGCATCATGGACAGCCTCATGATCTATACCGAAGCCTTCGGCATCAACGCCGGTGGCCCCGGCAAGGCAACATCCTTTCTGGCGCTGGAACTGGGCGAAGACATCGCTGCGTTCAACTATGGCCCCGCTGCCGCCCGCTCGGTGCTTTACTTCCTGATCGTGTTGCTGGTGGCCTGGACAATGACGGCGACACTCAGGCGGCATGGCGGGACCAACGGATGATATTGCACGTATGTCGCATTCTCGGGCTCGCGGTTCTGACGATCGCCTTGCTTGCCCCTCTGGTTCAGACCCTGCTGCTGAGCTTTGTCTCGACGTTGCCGCGCGATGACATAGCCAAAGGCGCCCTGACCCTGCTGAATTATCGAAATCTGTTTCAGGACCCCGATCTGGTGCGGTCGATCTGGGCCTCGCTGAGCTATGTGACCACGAACATGGTCATCTGTATCGTTGTCGGCCTGCCCGCGGCCTATGGGCTGTCACGCTATTCGTTTGTCGGCGACAGGCATGTTTTCCTGTTGCTGATCGCCTTTCGGATCACGCCGCCCGTGGTCCTGTCCCTGCCGGTCTTCCTGCTGTTCGCGCAGGTTGACCTGTTGAACAATCCCCTCGGAATCGCCCTTGTGCATTGTCTCTTCAACGTGCCGATCACGATCTGGATTTTGGAGAGTTTCATTTCAGCCGTGCCGCGTGAATTCGACGAGAATGCCTTCCTCGACGGGCATTCGGTTCCCGGCTTCTTCGTCAGGCATATGCTGCCCCTGATTGCCCCCGGCGTGGCCGTGGCGGCCTTCTTCTGCTTCATCTTCTCGTGGGTCGAAGTCGTTTTCGCACGCATCCTGACGTCGACAGGCGGCAAGCCGATCTCGATGGCGATCGAAGGGCTGTTCGGGTTTCAGACAGATGTCGGTCTGGTGATGGCCATGACGACGCTATCGCTCGTGCCGGGTATCGTCCTCGTGTTCCTTACGCGGAACTACGTTGCCCGGGGTTTTCAGATTACCGCCTGAGGCCGGCCTCTTCCGGCTTTCGACCGGCAGGTTGCCATTCAGCCCAACGATGTCTGCCACCACACGGTTTGAACAGGGCCACGCCTCGATTGCCCCCCCCCGCGACGGGGGGCGGGCGCGACCGGTGATCCGGGCCTGCGCTGTTGTGGGCAGACCCAGCGCGCAATGCCGGCCAGAAAATGATTGATTGACTGATCAATCAATTTTGGGCACGTCCCGAGGCATGACCTGAGGAGTGGACATGGCACGACCTGATATGACGGAACCTCGGCGCGCGGCGCTTGTCACGGCCGCTATCGGCGAGATCGGCGCCCAGGGCTCGCTCGATGTCACCGTGGGGGGGATCGCGCGCCGGGCGGGTGTGTCCACTGCACTTGCGCATCACTATTTCGGTTCCAAGGATCAGATCCTGACCGCGGCGATGCGTCATATCCTGCGCGAACTCGCCATCGAACATCGTCGCCAGTTGATCGGGGCGACGACACCGCGCGGCCGCCTTGCGGCAACCATCCGGGCATGTTTCGGCGCGCAGGGTTTTCATCGCGACGTGGTCGCCGCATGGCTGGCGTTCTATGTCAGTGCGCAGAAGGGTGGCGCGGCGCGGCGCCTGCTGCGCGTCTATCAGGGGCGGCTGCGGTCGAACCTGATCCATGATCTGCGCCCCCTGACACCGGATGCACCAGAAATTGCCGATACCCTCGCGGCCCTGATCGACGGCCACTACCTGCGCGAGGCGCTGCAGGATGGTCCGGCGGATGCCGCGCGTCTGATCCGCATGATCGAAACGACCACAGACCACCTGCTGGAGGGCGCATGACCCAGCCGAATATCCTGATCCTCATGGTCGACCAGTTGAACGGGACGCTGTTCCCTGACGGGCCCGCCGACTGGCTGCATGCGCCGAACCTCAAGAAGCTGGCCGCGCGATCAAAGCGGTTCGCGAACTGCTACACCGCCTCGCCGCTCTGCGCGCCGGGGCGGGCGTCGTTCATGTCGGGCCTGCTGCCGTCGCGCACGCGGGTCTATGACAACGCCGCCGAATTCGCCTCCGACATCCCCACCTATGCGCACCACCTGCGGCGCGCGGGGTGGCGCACCTGCCTGTCGGGCAAGATGCATTTCGTCGGCCCCGACCAGATGCACGGGTTCGAGGAGCGGCTGACCACCGACATCTATCCCGCCGATTTCGGCTGGACGCCGGACTACCGCAAGCCGGGCGAACGCATCGACTGGTGGTATCACAACATGGGCTCGGTCACCGGCTCCGGCGTGGCGGAGATCACCAACCAGATGGAATACGACGACGAGGTCGCGCACCACGCGCGCATGTGGCTGTACGATGCGGCCCGCGGCCACGACACACGGCCCTGGTGCCTGACGGTCAGCTTCACGCATCCGCATGATCCTTACGTGGCGCGGCGCAAGTACTGGGACCTCTACGAGGATTGCGCGCATCTCGATCCGCCGGTGGGGGAATGGGCGTACGAGGATCACGACGCCCATTCCAGGCGCATCCTGGATGCCAATGACCGGGGCAATTTCGACGTGGATGCGGAGGATGTCCGCCGCTCCCGTCGCGCGTATTTCGCGAACATCAGCTATCTCGACGACAAGATCGGCGAGGTGCTGCGAGTGTTGGAGGACACGCGGCAGGAGGCGACGATCCTGTTCGTGTCGGACCACGGCGACATGCTGGGCGAACGGGGGCTGTGGTACAAGATGTCGTTCCTGGAGGGATCGGCCCGCGTGCCCATGATGCTCGCCTCGCCGGGCATCGAGCCCGGCCTCGTCGAGACGCCCGTTTCCAACATCGACGTCTGCCCGACCCTCTGCGCGATTGCGGGCGTCGACACCTCCGAGGTGGCGCCCTGGACAACGGGGGAGAGCCTGCTGCCCCTGTGCCATGGCACCCCGCGGCAGACGCCGGTGGCGATGGAATACGCAGCCGAAGGGTCCTATGCGCCGCTGGTCGCGCTTCGACAGGGTCGGTGGAAATACACCCAGTGCAGGTTGGACCCGGAACAATTGTTCGACTTGGTCGCGGACCCGCATGAGTTGGCCAACCTCGCCGATGACCCTGCCCATTCGGACGTGATCGCCTCGTTCCGTGCCGAGGTCGACAGGCGCTGGGATCTGGACCGTTTCGACGCCGAGGTTCGCGAAAGCCAGGCGCGCCGCTGGGTCGTCTACGAGGCATTGCGGCAGGGCGGCTACTATCCGTGGGATTACCAACCGCTGCGCGTCGCCTCCGAGCGCTACATGCGCAACCACATGGATCTCAACGTGCTGGAAGAGAACCAGAAGTTCCCACGTGGTGAGTAGGCGGGGGAGGGGGGCGCCGCCCCCCGGGCCTTCGGCCCACCCCCCGGAGTATTTGACCCAGGAAGAAGAGACGCGCAGATGACCCGACCGAATGCACAGCCCGTTGCAAGCCATTTCATCGACGGAGCCTATGTCGAGGATGCGACCGGCGCCCCTATCCCGGTGATCTATCCGGCCACGGGCGAGGTGATCGCGACCGTGCATGCCGCGACACCCGCGATCATCGAGCAGGCGATTGCCTCGGCCGAAAGGGCACAGACCGCATGGGCAGCGACCGATCCGACCGAGCGCGGGCGCATTCTGCGCCGGGCAGCCGATCTGATGCGCGAACGGAACCACGGCTTGTCGCAGCTCGAGACATTGGACACGGGAAAGCCCCTGCAGGAAACGCTTGTCGCGGATGCGACATCCGGGGCGGACGCGCTGGAGTATTTCGGCGGGCTTGCCGCGGATGTGACCGGCCAGACGATGCAGTTTGGCGGCGATTGGGCCTATACCATTCGCCGCCCCCTTGGTGTGTGCGTCGGGATCGGTGCATGGAACTATCCGACGCAGATCGCCTGCTGGAAGGGGGCGCCCGCGCTGGCCACGGGCAATGCGATGGTGTTCAAACCCTCCGAGGCCACGCCTTTGTGCGCCTTGAAGGTGGCGGAGATCCTGTCGGAGGCTGGCCTGCCGGCAGGGCTTTTCAATGTCGTGCAGGGCGCAGGCGAGGCGGGGGCCGCGCTGACACAGGATCCGCGGGTGGCCAAGGTGTCGCTGACCGGGTCGGTGCCGACTGGGCGCCGTGTCTATGCGGCGGCGGCCGGCCAGATGAAGCATGTGACGATGGAGTTGGGGGGCAAGTCGCCCTTCATCGTGTTTGCGGATGCCGATCTGGAGAACGCCGTATCCGGCGCGATCAACGCGAATTTCTATTCTTCGGGTCAGGTCTGTTCGAACGGCACGCGGGTGTTCGTGCACGCCGATCTGCACGATGCATTCGTCGCGCGTCTGTGCGAACGGTTGTCGGGTATGGTGATGGGTGATCCGCTGGACGAGGCGACGAACTTCGGACCGATGGCCACCGCCGACCAGCGTGATATCGTGTTGCGGCACCTTGCGACCGCACGAAGCGAAGGGGCCACCATCGCCGCCGGGGGCGATGCGGTCGATGGCGACGGTTTCTGGCTGTCTCCCACCGTGCTGACGAACCTGACCGACGACATGACCTGCGTGCGGGAGGAGATCTTCGGACCCGTCATGTCCGTCCTGCGGTTCGAGCAGGAGGACGAGGTGATCGCCCGCGCCAACGACACGCAGTTCGGTCTCAGCGCGGGGGTCTTCACCTCCGACCTGACCCGCGCGCACCGCGTGGTCGGTCAGCTGCGCGCGGGCAGTTGCTGGATCAACCAGTACAACCTGACGCCGCCCGGACTGCCGTTCGGTGGATCGCGGCAGTCGGGCATCGGGCGGGAAAACGCCCGGATGGCGATGGATCACTTCACCGAAGTCCAAAGCATCTACGTCGGCATGACGCCGGTCGAGGCGGCGTATTGATGCGTCGGTTCGGCATGGGGGCTGATGCCCGCGGGGCAATCCGTTCGGACACACGGGAATCCGGGACCGTTGCGCGACAAGAAAAGGGGATGGCGGGATGAGCATGGCCGCGGACTACGTCATCGTCGGCGCGGGCAGCGCGGGCTGCGCGATCGCTTACCGCTTGGCCGAAGCGGGCAAATCCGTCATCGTGATCGAATTCGGTGGCAGCGACGCGGGCCCGTTGATCCAGATGCCGGGCGCGCTGTCCTACCCGATGAACATGCCGCTCTACGATTGGGGCTATCAGTCGGAGCCGGAACCCCATCTGGGCGGTCGCCGGCTTGCCACGCCACGCGGCAAGGTCATCGGCGGCTCCAGCAGCATCAACGGCATGGTCTATGTGCGCGGGCACGCCCGCGACTTCGACCACTGGGAGGAGGCGGGCGCGCGCGGCTGGTCCTATGCTGACGTGCTGCCCTATTTCAAACGGCAGGAGGCGTGGAACGATCGGGGGCATGGGGGCGACCCAGCATGGCGGGGAACGGACGGTCCGCTGCACGTCACGCGTGGCCCGCGCGACAATCCCCTGACGCGTGCCTTTACCGAGGCGGGGCGTCAGGCCGGCTATCCGGTCATCGCCGACTACAACGGTGAGCAGCAGGAGGGGTTCGCCCCGTTCGAGATGACGGTCCACAAGGGGCGGCGCTGGTCGACGGCGAATGCCTATCTGCGCCCGGCTCTGCGCCATCAGGGGTGCAGTCTTGTGCGCGGTCTGGCCCGCCGGGTCGTGATCCGCGAGGGGCGCGCCACGGGGGTGGAGGTGTCGCGCGGTGGCAAGACCGAGATCATCGAGGCGCGGCAGGAGGTGATCCTCGCGGCATCCTCGATCAATTCGCCGAAGCTGTTGATGCTGTCCGGGATCGGCCCCGCGGCGCATCTGGCGGACCACGGCATCGACCTTGTCGCCGACCGCCCCGGCGTGGGCGAGAACCTTCAGGATCATCTGGAGCTCTATATCCAGCAGGCCGCGACCCAGCCGGTCAGCCTGTTCAAGTACTGGAACCTTGCGGGCAAGGCATACGTCGGCGCGCGCTGGCTGTTCACGAAATCGGGGCCGGGCGCGTCCAACCAGTTCGAAAGCACGGGGTTCATCCGTTCGCGCGCGGGCGTCGATTACCCCGACATCCAGTTCCATTTCCTTCCGATTGCCGTCCGCTATGACGGCAAGGCCGCCGCCGAGGGGCACGGGTTCCAGGCCCACGTTGGACCGATGCGGTCGCCTTCACGGGGTCGCGTGCGCCTGACGTCGCCGGACCCGGCGGCCAAACCGTCGATCCTGTTCAATTACATGAGCACTGCGCAGGATTGGGAGGACTTCCGCACCTGCATCCGTCTGACCCGCGAAATATTCGCCCAGCCGGCCTTCGACCCGTATCGGGGCAAGGAGATTCAGCCGGGCGAGGCGGTTCAGTCGGACGACGAGCTGGACGATTTCATCCGCGCCCATGTCGAAAGCGCCTATCATCCCTGCGGCACGGCCAGGATGGGGGCGGTGGATGACCCGATGGCCGTGGTCGACCCGGAATGTCGCGTGATCGGGGTCGATGGCTTGCGGCTGGCGGACAGCTCGATTTTCCCGCGCATTCCGAACGGCAACCTCAACGGGCCATCGATCATGGTGGGTGAAAAGGCGGCGGACCATATCCTCGGGCGCGCGCCGCTGCCCCGGTCGAATGCGGTGCCTTGGATCCATCCGGATTGGCAAAATGCGCAACGCTGAGCTGGCATAGCTTTCTGCGACTTCGGTCGGGCGAAACTTCGCGTCGCCTCTTCCCTTGGCCCCAGAATACCTCGGGGGGGCACGAAAGGTGGGGGCGGCGGCCCCTCCGCCCTTTACGCACCTGATCAGACGGAGACGTCCGCCAACACCGCCTCGCGCGAGGCACCGGCGCGCGCCTCGTCGCGCAACACCTCTCCCCGGCGCAGGGCCACAATGCGATCGGCCAGACCCCATGCGAAGTCGAACCGTTGTTCGACCAGGATGATCGCCATGTCGCCCCGCTTGCGCAGGCCCGCGATGACGGTGCCGATCTGCGCGATGATATTGGGCTGGATGCCCTCCGTCGGTTCATCCAGCAGCAGGACCTTGGGTTGCGTGACAAGCGCGCGGGCGATGGCCAGCTGTTGCTGCTGTCCGCCCGACAGGTCGCCCCCGCGCCGCCCCCGCATTTCGTGCAGTACGGGAAACAGGTCGAAGATCTCCTGCTTCACTTCGCGCTGGTCGCGCGGCAGGCAGGCAAAGCCGGTTTCTAGGTTCTCGGCCACGGTCAGCTGCGGAAAGACCTCGCGCCCCTGCGGCACGTAGGCGATGCCCGCCTGAGCCCGCGCGCGCGCGCCATCCGGCAGGGCAACGCCGTCCAGCGTCACGACGCCTTCCATCGGGTGCCGCCCGGCCAGCGCCTTGAGTAGGGATGTCTTGCCCATCCCGTTCAATCCCATGACGCAGGTGACGTGGCCCCTGGCGGCGGTCAGGTCGATGCCGTGCAGGATCTGGCTGCCGCCATAGCGCAACGTGACGCCTTTCGCTTCAAGCATTGGCGGCCTCCTCTTCCGGGCGTCCAAGATAGACGTCGATGACTCGCGGGTCTGCGCAGACATAATCCAGCGACCCTTCGGCCAGCACGCTGCCCTCGTGCAACACGGTCACGCGGCAGTTGAGGCGCCGCACGAACTCCATATCGTGTTCGATGACGACGACGGCACGGGTCTTGGCCGCTTCGACCAGCATTTCGGTCGTCCGCTCGCGCTCGGCGCTGGTCATGCCTGCGGCGGGTTCATCGACCAGCAACAGGCGCGGTTCCTGCGCCAGCAGCATTCCGATTTCCAGCCACTGCTTCTGTCCGTGGGACAGGATGCCCGCGCGCAGGGGCAGGGCATCCGTCAGGCCGACCTGTCGGGCCAGATCCGCGATACGTGCGCTTTCGTCCGGACGGCGCAGCAGAACCGCCAACGGCCCCCGCGTCGCCCGCAACGCCATCGCGAGGTTCTCGGTCACGGTCTGATCTTCGAAGACGGTCGGTTTCTGGAACTTGCGGCCGATGCCCGACTGGGCGATCCGCGCTTCGGACAGGCGTGTCAGGTCGCGCGACAGCTCTCCGTACAGGATCTCGCCCGAGTCGGGGCGCGTCTTGCCGGTCACGAGATCCATGAACGTCGTCTTGCCCGCGCCGTTCGGCCCGATGATGGCGCGCAATTCCGGCTGATTGACGGTGAACGACAGGTTGTTGATGGCGCGGAACCCGTCGAACGTCTTGGTCACGCCGGAGACTTCGAGAAGCGCGCTCATGCCTGTTCCTCCTTCGACCGCAGGGCGCCCACATCAGGCCCCATCGGCCCGACGTTCCGCGACCTGCGGCCCGTCCACAGGTCGACCAACCCGCCCAGACCCTTGGGTGCATAGAGCGTGACCAGAACGAAGCTGAGGCCCAGCAGCACCAGCCACCAATCCGTCCAGCGGATGACATAGAAGCCGAGGTTGATGTCGGGTGCACCGCCGCCCGTGAACCAGCTGGAGGCGAGCGAGACGATTGCCGCCCCGATGACGGCGCCATAGAGCCGTCCGCGCCCACCGATCGCGACCCAGACCGCCAGATAGATCGAGGCGATGGGCGCGATCTCGGCCGGGTTCACGATGCCCGCCTGCGGATAATACAGCGCCCCGGCAAGCCCGCAGAGCATGGCGGTCACGGTAAAGACGGCCAGCTTGTAATGCTCCACCTCGTAGCCGAGGAAGCGCACGCGGGCCTCGTCATCGCGGATACCGCGCAGAACACTGCCGAAACGGCCCGAGACGGTCCATGCGGCCAGAAGGTAGGCGCCCGCAAGCGCCAGCGCCGAGGCCCAGAGGAACCACAGCGACAGCACCGATTGTGGCACGTCGTCGAGGCCCGGAATATTCTGCAGGCCGGACAACCCGTTGTTGCCGCGCAGGCCGCTATCGTTCTGGAACAGCCACAACGACAGGGCCAGCGTGCCCGCCTGCGTCAGGATCGACAGGTAGACGCCCGTGACCCGGCTGCGAAACGCCAGCCATCCGAAGATCAGCGCGATCAGGCCGGGGATAAGAACGGCAAACGCCAGTTGCAGCGGCAGGGACCCGGCAAAGGCCCAGAGCCACGGCACCTCCGACGACCCGACGACGCCGAACACCTGCGTGCCGATCGCTTCCTCGATTTCCAGCGGGGTGGCGGGTAGGGGGGATTGCGCGAGCGTGCCCATGACGATGGCCTCGGTCCGGTCCCACATCAGCCACATGCCGATCGCATAGCCGCCGATGCCGAAAAAGGCGAAATGGCCAAGGCTGAGAATGCCGGTGAAGCCCCACACGAGGTCCATCGCAAGCGCCGCGATGCACAGGCACAGGGTCTTGCCCAGCAGTTTGACGAAGGATGTCGAGACGAGGCCCATCTGCGCCATCAGCGTCGCCAGAACCGTGATCAGGGCCAGCGCGCACAGGAAGATCAGGACGGAGGGTTTGCGGATCAGCATGATGCGGTGCGCCTTCTGAAAGCGCCGGGGGCCAGCCCCCGGACCCCCGGGATATTTGCGAAGGGAAGAAGGGGGCTCACTGGGCGTGCCTCCCCTTTTGGGCGACGATGCCGCGGGGGCGGACCTGAATGAACAGGATGATGAACAGGATCATGTAGGTCTGCGCGGCCAACGTGTTGGACGGGTTCAGGAACTCGATCCCCTTCTGCAGACCGCCGATCAGGCCCGCACCCGCCAGCGTCCCGAAGACGGAACCGACACCGCCGACCACGACGGTCATGAAGCTCTGCACGATATATCCGGCACCCATTTCGCTGGTGACCTGTGCGAACAGGCCGATGGCCACGCCGGCCACCCCCGCGATGCCGGAGCCGAGCGCGAAGGTCGCCATGCCGACGCGGTCCGGGTCGATCCCGAGGGAGGCGGCCATGCCGGGGTTCTGCGTCACGGCCCGCACCTCCAGCCCCAGCCGGGTGCGGCGCAGGATATAGACCAAGAGGCCGAGGAACAGCGCGGCCAGCACGAAGATGCCGATACGTATGTAGCTGATGCCGACGACGTCATTCAGCGTCCAGGCCCCGGCCAGCCAGTCGGGAGAGGTCAGGGGGACGGCCTGGGTGCCGAAGATGTTCTTGACGATCTGTTGCACGGCGACCGAAATCCCGAAGGTGGCAAGCAGCGTTTCCAACGGACGATGGGCGAGGTGCCGGATGACCAGCCGCTCCAACGCGACCCCGGCGGCGGCGGCCACCACGAAGGCCAGCGGCAGCGCGATGATCAGCGACACGGTGTAGTCAGGCACGACCTGTTGCACGACATAGCCGGTGTAGGCGCCCAGCATGATGAATTCGCCATGCGCCATGTTGATCACGCCCATCACGCCGAAGGTGATCGCAAGGCCGATCGCGGCGAGGAAGTAGATCGACGCAAGCGACAGCGCATCGAGCCCCAGATCGGCCGCCTGGGCACGCGCGACGCGGGATTCGACCTCGGCCAGCGCGGCCTCGGCGGCGGTGGTGATGACGGGATCGTCTTCGTCATAGACCTCGGTAATCGGGTTGTCGGACAGCAGCGTCTCGATCGCGTCCAGCGGGGGGCGCGGCGGGGCGGTGCCGGCCGAGACGAGGGTTTCGTAGGCGGACCAGCGCGCCTCCTCGGTCGACAGGCTGGCGACGGGGATGCCGTTCACGGTGCCTGCATCGATGGCGGCGACAAGGGCGGCATCGCGGTCGGCGCGGGTCACATCGGGGGGCAGGATATCTTCGGCTGCCAGAAGCTCCAGCGCCTGCCGCTCCGTCAGGTCGCGACCGACCTGCAGGATCCGGGCGACGTTCGCCCCGGCCGGTGGCGTCCCGACAAGCGTGTCGGTCGTCAGCAACCCGTTGAGTGCCGCGCGCGCCTCCAGCGACACCTGGTCGGACATCCAGTCGATCGCGGCGAGGCGGGTGGGCACGTCGCTGCCGAACTGCACGGTGATCAGGCGGTCTAGCGCGATCTTGCGCGCGCGGATTGCCGCGTCCTCCTCGGTGTCGATGGAGGCGCGCAGGGGGGCGAGGAGGTCTTCGCTGGGACTGCGCGTCAGGCTTTCGAGGGCGGCGCGGCGGCGGTCCGGGTCCGGGTCGTTAAGCTGGAACCGGACGAGGGCGGTGCCGATCAGGCGACGCACACCGGCGTTCGGTTTCAGCTCGGTCGCCTCGCGACGGCCGACGGTGCCCGCGTCGGCACCTCCGTCTACATCGCGCAGGACATAGAGGTCACCCTCGCGCGTTCCGAAAAAGAACAACCCGTCGGCGTCGCGCTGAACGATGCCCTTGTCAGCCCAAGCCTCGAGGAACGACGGGATGCCGGGCAGGCCGGATTCCGCCAGATCGTCGATGACGGGCTGAATTGTGCGACGGGACGGTTTCGCCAGATCCTCGGCGTGGGTCTGAAGCAGGGTCTGCACCGGCGCATCCTGCGCGGACACGGGCTGGGACAGAAGCATCAGCGCAATGAGACAGCGGGTCAGGGCGGCGAAGGGCATGGTGAATATCCGGTCGGGCAGGGGAACGCCGACCCCCCGGGATATCGGGGGATCGGCGCATGTCACGTCAGGTCGGGATCAGTAGTTCGACTGGATCTGGACGCAGGTCTCGGTCTCGGTGTTGTACATGCCGCAGCCGAGGCCCGGCCAATCCGAGGTCAGAACTGCCGAGTCCGGCAGGTAGTCGGTCCAGGCGTCGCCCTCGACTTCGCTGGTCTGGCTGATGATGTCGAACTGGCCGTCCTCGGTGATCTCGCCGATCAGGACCGGCTTGGCGAGGTGGTGGTTCGGCAGCATGACGGCGGTGCCGCCGGTCAGGTTCGGGAATTCCTGGCCATACATCGCATCGCGGACGGCATCGACGTCGGTGGTGCCGGCTTCGGTGACGGCGTTCACCCACATGTTGAAGCCGATGTAGTGGGCTTCCATTGGGTCGTTGGTCACGCGGTCTTCGCCCATGCGCGCCTTCCACGTCTCGATGAACGCCGTGTTGGCGTCGGACTCGGCGGATTGGAAGTAGTTCCAGGCGGCGAGGTGACCGACGAGGTTCGTGGTGTCGAGGCCCGAAAGCTCCTCCTCACCGACCGAGAAGGCAACGACAGGGATGTCGTCGGCCGAAATCTCGGCGGCGGCCAGTTCCTTGTAGAAACCGATGTTGGCGTCGCCGTTGATCGTCGAGATCACGCCGACCTGGCGGCCATCCTCGGACATTTCGACCACGTCACCCACGATGGTTGCCCAGTCGGAGTGGCCGAAAGGCGTGTAGTTGACGAAGATATCCTCCTCCGCGATGCCCTTCGACTTCAGGTAGGATTCCAGAATGTTGTTGGTCGTGCGCGGATAGACGTAGTCCGTGCCGAGCAGGGCAAAGCGTTCGACGCCCAGTTCCTCGAGGAAGTAGTCGACCGCCGGGATCGCCTGCTGGTTGGGGGCGGCGCCGGTGTAGAAGACGTTCTTGGACGATTCCTCGCCCTCGTACTGGACGGGATAGAACATCAGGCCGTTCAGCTCTTCCAGAACCGGCAGCGCGGATTTGCGCGACACGGAGGTCCAGGACCCGAAGATCACGTCGACTTCCTCGACGGTCAGCAGTTCGCGGGCCTTTTCGGCGAACAGCGGCCAGTCGGAGGCGGGGTCGACCACCACGGCCTCCACGTCACACCCCAGAAGGCCGCCGGCTTCGTTCTGCTGATCGACGAGCATTTCGATCGTGTCTTTCAGCGTCGTCTCGGAAATAGCCATGGTCCCGGACAGGGAATGCAGGACCCCGACCTTGACGGGGCAGGATACGTGCCCGTCGGCAAGGGCCGGTGCGGTCGCAAGGGCAAGTGCTGCGGTCAGAAGTGGTGTGCGGATCATTTGTGTCTCTCCCCAGATGGTGACGCAGCGGACCGTGCGATCCGTGCAGTGGCGGGTTCCACATTTTCGCAAGGGTCCGACGCCGCATTGCAGCGAAACGCACAAAAAAGCAGCAGAAAGGCGGGGAATGGCGATCTATCGACCGCCTGTTGATCGGTTGAAAGGCACTTTGGGTCTTCGATCTGATACTAGTCGACCAGTCGAGTCGGGCGACAACGGCACATATGCCCCGGCTGATGCGTGTCAGATCGCGCGCAGATTTGTCCGTTCGATCAATGCCAACAGCATCTTTCCCGCGGCTTGGCGGTGGGCACGGTGCAGGGCGCGGGCGGCGTCGGCGTCGCCAAGGCGGATGGCGTCGACGACGGCGCGATGATCGGCGTTCGATTGCACGGGCAGGGAGCGCGTCCAGAGGGTCACGGCCCGTGCGCGGCGCACTTGGTCCCCCATCATCGCGACGACGGCTTCGGCCCGCGCGTTGCCGCCAAGGCGCATCAATGCCGCGTGAAACCGGTCGTCCGCCTCGGCCCACGCCTGCCGGTCCTCCCGCGCCAGCGCGGCGTCCATCTGGGCCATCGCGTCATTCAGGGGGGCCAGGGCGGCATCGGAATGCCCTGCCTCGGCGGCACGCCCTGCGGCGAAACTTTCGAGTTCGGTCAGCACCTCGTAGATCTGGCGCATGTCGTCGGGGGATATCGGCAGAATGCGCAGGCCCTTGCGGGGACGGAGTTCCACGAGGCCCTGCGCGGCCAGTTGCACCGCGGCTTCGCGAATGGGCGTGCGCGACATGCCCAGCCGTTCGGCCAGTTCAGTCTCCAGATGGTCGGACCCTGCGGGCAGGGTGCCATCGAAGATCAACCGCCGCAACGCTTCGGTCGCGGCGGCGGCCCGTGCAGGGGGGCGGGCCTCAGTGGTCATGCGACACCGCCCGACCGCTCAATAGGTCGCGCGCCCACCGGACAGGTCGAAGACCGCGCCGGTGGTGAAGGAATTGGCCGGGCTGACAGCCCAGACGATCATTTCGGCGGCCTCGTCGACCTCCAGAAACCGGCCACGCGGGATCTTGGAGAGCATGTAGGCGATGTGCTCCTCGCTCATCTGGTCGAAGATCGGCGTGCGCGCGGCGGCGGGGGTGACGCAGTTGACGGCGATGTCCTGACCCGCCAATTCCTTTCCCAGCGACTTGGTGAAACCGATCACCCCGGCCTTGGAGGCGGAATAGGCACAGGCGTTCGGGTTGCCCTCCTTGCCCGCGACGGAGGCGATGTTCAGGATCCGGCCATAGCCCGCGGTCTGCATGCCCGGCACGACCGCGCGATTGACGTGGAACGTGCCGGTCAGGTTGATCGCGACGATCTTGGCCCAGTCTTTCAGACCATAGTCCGCCACGGGCACGTTCGGACCCGCGATCCCGGCGGAATTCACGACGATGGACGGCGCGCCGAAGGCGTCGACCGTCTTGGCCAGGGCGGCCTCGACGGAGGCATAGTCCGAGACATCGCAGCGCACGGCGATCGCGTCCTTTTCGTCGGCCACGGCCTCCGCGTTGCGGTCGTCGCTCATGTCCCAGCTGGCGACGCGCACCCCTTCGGCCAGCAGGCGCTTCATCACCGCCAGACCGATCCCCTGTGCGCCCCCGGTGACGACTGCCACCTGTCCTGCCATGCTCATCTCGCTCTCCCTCTGCGATGCTACGGCGCAAGACTAACCCTCGCAATCAGTGGGGAAAAGGTGGCAATCGCCCCTCCTGCTTGGATAGACAGGGGCCATGGATACATCTCGCCCCCTTGCCGGCATCCGTGTGCTGGACATGACCAACGTTCTGGCAGGCCCCTTCGCCTGTCATCAGCTGGCGCATCTGGGCGCCGATGTCATCAAGCTGGAACTGCCGGATGGCGGTGACCTCGCGCGTCAGCTCGGGCAGGACGAAGCCCTGTCCGAACAGGGCATGGGCATCAGTTTCCTTGCCCCGAACGCAGGCAAGCGATCCGTTACTGTCAACCTGAAGACACCAGAGGGCCGCAAGGTTCTGGAGGACCTCGTGCAGCATGCCGACGTCCTGGTCGAGAATTTCCGGCCCGGCGTGATGGACCGTCTGGGCGTCGGTCCTGTGTATCTGCGCGGCCTGCGACCCGAGCTGATCTATTGCGCGATATCGGGCTTCGGTCAGGATGGGCCCTTGTCGCAGCGCCCGGCCTACGACCAGATCGTGCAGGGCATATCGGGGGCGATGGCGGTGACCGGCGATGCGGCGTCCGGTCCCCTGCGCGCCGGATGGCCGGTCAGCGATACGGTCGGCGGGTTGACGGCGGCCATGGCGATCACGGCGGCCTTGAACGCGCGGCCACGGGGATGCTTCATCGATGTCTCCATGCTCGACAGTCTTCTGGCTACGATGGGGTGGGCCGTCTCGAACTGGTTGATCGGCGGTGTGGCGCCCGTGCCGGCGGGCAACGAGAACCTGACGTCGGCCCCGTCGGCGGCCTATCCCTGTGCGGACGGGCCGCTGAACATCGTCGCCAACAAGCAGGAGCAATGGGAGGCGCTGGCCCGGCATCTGGGGCTGGACGACATGCTGGCCGATGACCGGTTCGCGACGAGGCTGGATCGCAAGACCAACCGCACCGTCCTGAATGCCCGGATCGGGGGCGTGCTGGCCACCCGGCCCGCCGCCGACTGGGAGGAGGAGCTGAATGCCATCGGCGTTCCGGCCGGTCGTATCCTGACGATGGAACAGGCGCTGGACCAGGATCAGATGCGTGTCCGCGATCAGATCGCGCATTATCACCTGCCGGATGGGCGCGACGTGCGCCTGTTCCGGACCGGGATGCATATCGACGGCAAGGCCCCGGCGGTGGATGCCGCCCCGCCGCCGTTGGGGCAGGATACCGACGCGGTCCTGTCGGAACTGGGCTACGCCGCGGACGACATCGCGGACCTGCGGCGGCGTGGGGCTGTCTGACGCGCGGTCACGGCTGCCGCACTGCGTTGGTCCATTCCCGCAGGAATCGCCCGCGTACGAGCGGGTCCACATGAACCAGAAGGCCCGTATCCAGACGGATCGGCCGCAGGTGAGGCGCACGGGCAAGGGCGGTTTCGTCTATCGGTGGCAGACCCGCCTCGGCCACGGCCGTCTGCCCGGCAGGTGACAGCAGGAAGGTCAGGAACGCGCGCCCGAGATCCGGATTGGACGATGATCGCGGGACCAGCGCCGTGCGCAGGAGGATGTGGGTGTAATCCAGCATCTCCAACACCTGCGTGCCCTCTGCGGCCGCGTAGGACCCGAGGATGTTGTACGCCAGCAGGAGATCCCCCGACGCGAGATCGGCAAGCATCGCCCCGGTCGAGGCATACAGGCGCGGATGCAGGCCGCCCATCACCTCGGCCAGCCGCCAGGAGGTTTCGGACTGCCGCGCATCCTGTGTTGCGAACAGATAGCCCGCGCCGGACCGGCCGGGATCATAGGTGCCAACACGACCGCGAAACCTGTCGGGGGCGTCGCGCAGCGCGGCGATCAGGTCGGATCGGGTGCGCGGTGGTTGGCCCGCGAAGGCCCCCGGTGCGATGCCCGTCACCACCGGTTCCTGCGCAAACCCCCAGACCTCGTCCCGCCAGCGGGCCAGCGCGGGCCATCCCGGCGTGCCCGGGGCGGACAGGGCCAGACCGTCGTTTGCCAGCTTCATCTGAAGGTCCATCGCCGACGAGATGGCAAGGTCGAACGGCGCGCCGGCTTCGATTGCCTTGTGCACCTGCGTGGTGGCGGCCGTCACGTATCTGACGTCCATTCCGGGATTCAGCGCCTGAAAGGCCCGCACGATTGGGGCAAAGACGTCCGTGTCCGTAGTCGATATGATCGACAGAAGGGTCGCGCCGCCGCCCTCGAAGGTCACGTCCTGTTCGACCTCGTAGGCCCGTGTCGCCAGCGGCAGCAGGGACAGCAGGACCATCAGGCCGCTGGCAAGGTAAGCGTGGCGCATGTGCCGCCCTCCGGTCTTTGCATCAGGGTCAGCCTGCCACCCATCGCGGTTGCCGCTGCCTCTACGATCGACAGGCCCAGACCGGAGCCGATGACATCCGTGACGTTGTCGCCGCGCGCAAAGCGCGGCATCAGGTCCGCCGCGGGGGCGGACAGGCCACGCCCCCTGTCGCAGACAGCAAGGACCACGGGCTGCGTTCCCGTCAGATCGATGACGACCTCCGATTCCTCGGGCGAATATTTCACGGCGTTGTCGATCAGGTTGCGCAGCGCCGCCTCGAGGGGAACCCGATCGCCCCGCACGATGGCCCGATCCCATCCCTCGTGGTGCAGGGTCACTTGGATATCGCGCAGTTCCGCGAGGGGGCGCGCCGTGCGCACGACCTCCTCGGCCAAGCGCGCAAGATCCACCGGCGCCTGTCCCGCCTGATCCGAGCGATAGACCACCGCCGCATGATCCAGCAGCTGCCCCGCGGTGCGCGCGGTGGCATCCGTCAGGCGCAGGATAGCACGCAGGTGGTCGCGCGTTTCGGGCGTGGCGCCGCGCAACGCGATCTCGGCCCGTCCGCGCAGGGCGGACAGGGGCGTGCGGATATGATGCGCGGCTTCGGCGATGAAGGTTTCGGTCCGGTTCGCGCTGGATTCCAGCCGCGCGATGAACCCGTTCAGGGCATCGACCAGCGGCACCAGCTCCGACGGGACGGGGCGGTCGACGGGGCGCAGGTCGCCCGGCCCCCTGCGCGCGACTGCCCGGGCCAGATTGCGCACCGGGCGTGTCACGCTGCGCGCGGTCAGAACCGCCATCGCGGCGGCCAGCAGGAAGAAGCCGATGCCGACGGCCCCGGCCCGGTTCGACAGCCCCCCGGCCAGGGCGTCGCGGGACCGGCTGCCTTGGGCAAGGGCGACGCGCACGTCTACGGACCGCCCATCGGCCAGCAAGGTGCGATCGATCACGGCGACGCGGACCGGTTCGCCCCGGTAAGTGGCGGACAGGAAGCGTGGGCCAAGCGTGGCGGGCGCCGGGGGCAGGGGCAGATCGCCGTAGCCGGTCACCGTCTCGCCGGAGACGTCGATGCGGTAGAACACGCGTTCCTCGCCGACGGCGCCGAGGATCGAGAAGGCCATGAAAGGTATATCGACCTCGACCCCATCTGTCCCACCCCGCATTTCGTCGGCCACGGCACGTGTCGCGGCCCCCAGTATCCCGTCCTGCGTGTCCTGCGCCGCCTCGTTCGCCACATCACGCACGAGCAGCCACAGGATGATCGACAGCGCCGCAGCCCCCGCCAGCAGCAGAAGGGTCAGCCGCCGCCGGATCGACAGGCCGGGGTGCCAGTCGCCATGCACGGCGGGGGCTGTCCGGTCGCGATCAGGCAAGGCGGTATCCGACGCCGCGCACCGTCTCGATCCGCACCGAGGAGTCTTCGAGTTTGCGACGCAGGCGCGCGACATAGACCTCGATGGCATTTTCGCTGACATCGTCGGCAGCCGAGAACAACCGGTCCGTCAGCTGTGCCTTGGGGTGGATGCGGTCCGGCGCCGAAAGCAGGATCTCCAGCAGGCGCATTTCCCGGTTGCGCAATTCGCAGGGTGCCTCGATCCCGGCAATCGAAAGTGTCGCCGACAGAACGTCGAAGGTCAGGTCGCCGTGCCGGATGACCGGGCGCGACTGGCCCGCGCGGCGCCGCAGGACGGCACGGATGCGCGCCTCCAGTTCCATCGTGTCGAACGGCTTGGTGACATAATCGTCCGCCCCCGTATCCAGCAGGGCAATGCGGTCGGCCACGTCGGACCGCGCCGTCATCACGATTACGGGGGTGTCGCCGGACCGTCCCTCGCGGTGGTCGGCCAGAAAGTCGCGTCCGTCCCCGTCCGGCAGCATGATATCCAGCAGGATCAGGTCATAGGCCGTGACCGCCAGATAGTCGCGCGCATCCGACAGCGTGGCGGCGTGATCGACGGCATGGCCGTCCAGCGCCAGCCGTTCTGCCACGGTCTGCGCCAGTTGTGCATGATCTTCGATAAGCAGGAATCGCATGGTCGGGCCGTGTTTTCGCGTTCGTGACAGGTTGGTGTCAGGTTGCGGGGCTTTAACTGCGCTCGCAAGGGCCCTCGGGGAGGGGGCCTTACGGTCTTTGGGAGGACTACATGACAATCACGTTTCGCGCCCTGCTGACGGGTGCCGCCATTTTCGTGGGTGGCGCTGCCACCGCCGCCGAATGCATCGCGCCGGCCAACCCCGGTGGTGGCTGGGACTTTACCTGCCGCCAGATCGGCAAGATCCTGTATGACATCGGCCAGACGGAGCAGCCCGTTCAGGTCACGAACATGGCGGGCGGCGGCGGCGGTCTGGCGTTCCAGTCGGTCGTGAACGAGCGGAACGACGAGGAAGATCTGATCATCGCGGCCAGTCAGGCCACCGCGACGCGTCTGGCCCAGAATGCCTATGGTGGAGCCACGGCCGACCAGGTCCGCTTTCTGGGGGCCATCGGTGCCGACCCCGGCGTGATCGTCGTCGGGGCCGACAGCGAGTTCCAGACGCTGTCCGACATGATGGACGCGATGAAGGCCGACCCGGGATCCGTCGCCTTTGCGGGTGGATCGGCAGCCGGCGGTTTCGATCACCTCAAGGTCCTGCAACTCGCCAAGGCATCCGGCATCGATGAGGTCCGTTCGATCAAGTACATCGGTGTGGACGGTGGCGCGGATGCGATCACCCAGACGGTCGGTGGCTTTACCCAAGGGATGACGGGCGACATGTCCGAAGTCGTGGGCTTCATCCAGTCCGGGGACGTCCGCGTTCTGGCCGTCCTGACCGAAGAGCGCGTGCCGGGCTTCGATGACATCCCCACCGCGGTGGAGCAGGGTCTCGACGTGGTCGCCGTCAACTGGCGTGGCCTCTACGTGCCCAAGGGCGTCTCGGACGAGCATTTCCAGGCATGGGCCGACAAGCTTCAGGCCGTCGGCGAAAGCGATGAGTGGGCCGAGGCCATGGCGGCCAACGGTCTGGCCCCGTTCCTCGTGACGGGCGACGACTTCGAGGCGTTCATCACCCAGAACATCGCCGACGTCGAAGCGCTGTCGCGTGAAATCGGTGTGATTCAGTGACACTGAACGACCGCACATTCGGCGCGGTCGTGGTGCTGGGGGCGGTGGCATATGCTGCCGCCGCCCTACAGCTACAGACCGGCTTCATGACGGATCCCGTCGGGTCCAAGACCTTTCCGCTGATCGTTGCAGGCGTCTGCGCGCTCTGCGGTCTGGTGATGATGGCACGCCCGGACGATGCCCCGGATTGGCCGATGGGCAAGACGTTGCTGTCGCTGCTCGTGTCCGTCGCGGTGCTGGCGGGCTATGCCTATGCGATCAAGCCGCTGGGTTTCATGATCCCGACCGCGATTGCCGCAGGGGTTCTGTCCTATCAGATCGAACCCAAGGCAAAGGGCGCCGTGATCGCGGGGCTTGGCCTGTCGGTCGGGCTTTTCGTGATCTTCAAGTTCGTTCTGGGCCTTGGCCTGACTGCGTTTCCGGGCCTGTAGGCGGCGTTGATCGGTTGCGATACGGTGCGGACCGGTAAGCCGGTGCTGACGTAATCAAGCAGGTGCGCAAAGGCGCGGCACGGCTGTCGGCTGCTGCGCAATTCACTGAAGACGCGGGTCCGACGGTATGGGGCACCGCGCGATGACAAGGACAGACACTGGTGGATATCCTCTCGAATCTTGCGCTCGGATTTTCGGTCGCCCTCAGCCCCTGGACCCTGATGCTGGCGATCCTGGGCTGTTTCATCGGCACCATCGTCGGGGCGCTGCCGGGGCTGGGCCCGTCGAATGGCGTGGCGCTGCTGATCCCGATCACGTTCTCGCTCGGGCTGGACGCAACGGCGGCGCTGGTCCTGCTGACGGCTGTATATTACGGCGCGATGTATGGCGGGCGGATCAGCTCCATCCTGCTGAACATTCCGGGTGACGAACCCGCGATGATGACCTGTCTCGACGGGTATCCCATGGCCAGGAACGGGCGTGCGGGCGATGCGCTGGTGATTTCGGGCGTGGCCAGCTTTGTCGGTGCCCTTCTGGCGACGATCGCCCTGCTGTTGATCGCGCCGATGCTGGCGCGGGTGGCCTATCTGTTCGGGCCTGCGGAATATTTCGCGCTCTACCTGCTGGCGTTCTCCACGCTTGGTGGCATCGCGTCCAAGAACCAGGCAAAGGCGGCGCTGGCCTCGGCCATCGGTCTTGGCATCGCGATGATCGGACTGGACAACCAGACCGGCCTGCCACGGTTCACGGGCGGCAACCTGCACCTTTTCGACGGCATCGACTTCCTTGTCGCCATTGTCGGCCTGTTCGCCGTCTCCGAGGTTTTCGTCTTCATCGAAAGCCACGGCAAGGGCAGCGCGCTGGGCGTCAAGCTAGGCAAGGTGACGGTGCCCTGGCGCGACCTGTGGGACACCAAGTGGACGATGCTGCGCTCTTCCACCCTTGGTTTCGTCGCCGGTGTCCTGCCGGGCGCGGGGGCCTCGCTGGGCAGTTTCCTGACCTACATGATGGAGAAATCCATCGGCGGTGACAAAGCCGGGTTCGGCACCGGCGTACCAAAGGGCGTCGCCGCCCCCGAGGCGGGCAACAACTCGGCCGCCGGTGGCGCGCTGGTGCCGATGCTGACGCTGGGCGTGCCGGGGTCGGGGACCACCGCCGTCCTGCTGGCCGTTCTGATGACGCTGAACATCACGCCGGGTCCGACCCTGTTCGCGGACCGCCCCGAGGTCGTCTGGGGCCTGATCGCATCGCTGCTGATTGCGAACTTCGTCCTGCTGGCGATGAACGTGCCGATGGTGAAGGTCTTCGTGAAGATCCTGATGGTGCCGCCCGCTCTGCTGCTGCCCGGCGTGATGATGGTCAGCTTCGTGGGCATCTATTCCCTGACGGGCAGCTATTTCGACCTGCTGCTGATGATCGGGTTCGGCGTCATGGGGTGGCTGTTCCGCAAGCTCGACATCCCGACGGTGCCGATCATCCTCGGCATCCTTCTGGGCAACGCGATGGAGGACAACCTGCGCCGCGCCATGATCCTGTCGGATGGCGATGTGTCCTTCCTGTTCTCGTCGGGCATTTCGATCGGGCTGTGGGCGGCGGCGATCCTGGGTTTCGTCGCCCCGATTTTCCTGCGTAGAGTCATCAGGAAACCCGTAGTGCCACCGATGGAGACGCCGGATCATGCCAAGCCGATCGACTAGGTACGTTGCAATGCCCGAGGTGCGCGCATGAGCTATGTTCGTGTTCTCGTGCCCGCCGGTGCCCTCGGGCTCGGCTGGGATGCCGATGCCCTCGAGGCGGGGCTGGCGCGGCGCCCCGACATCATCGCGATCGACGGCGGATCCACAGATAGCGGACCTGCCTACCTCGGACGGGGCGTCAGCAAGTATTCACGGGCCCAGACCAAGGCGGAATGGGGCACCCTGATCGATGCGGCCCACCGCGCCGGGTGCCCTCTGGTGATCGGAACGGCGGGCACCTGCGGCGCGGGCAGCGCGGTCGACTGGCTGTATGAGATCACGCAGGAATGCCTGTCGGAAGCGGGGCGCAATGCGCGTGTGGCGTTGCTCTACTCCGATCAGGACCCACAGCATCTGGCTGAGATGTGGGAGGTCGTGACCCCGCTGCCCGGTGCGCCGGATACCCGCGCGGCGGATCTGTCCGACTGCACCAATATCGTCGCCCTCGCAGGGGTCGAACAGGTGCAGGAGGCGCTGGCCACCGGCGCCGACATCGTGATCTGCGGGCGCACCACCGACACGGCGATCATCGCGGCGCTGCCCCTTGCCGTCGGCTGCCACCCCGGCGCGGCATGGCATGGGGCCAAGGTCGGGGAATGCGGTGCGCTATGCTGCACGCATCCCGATACCGGCGTGATCGAACTGACGTTCGACGAGACCGGTTTCACGGTCATGCCGATGGCCGAGGCCAGCGTCGCGACCGAACGCACCGTGGCGGCGCATCTGCTCTATGAGAACTCCGATCCCATCGTTCTGCATGAGCCGGGGGGATACCTCGACGTGACGGCGGCGACCTATACCGCCGATGGCAAGGCCGTGCGTGTCGAGGGGTCGGAGTGGATCACCGCGCCCTATACCGTCAAGTTGGAAGGCGCGCGCGTGGCGGGGCAGGGGGTCATGTCCCTCGTGCTGGTGCGCGACCCGCGCTACGTCGCACAGATCGATGAATGGTGCGTCTCGTTGGAGGCCCGCGCCCGCGCCAAGATCACCGAACGCATGGGCGATGTGTCCTACGATCTGGAACTGCGACGCATCGGCCTCGACGCGACGCTGGGCGCGTTGGAGCCGGGGACCGCCACCCCGAACGAGATCGGCGTGATGGCACAGGTCATCGCCCCCGATGCGGCCGTCGCGCGCGAGGTTGCCAAGGCGGTAAACCCCCTTTTGCTGCATCATCCGTTGACGGCAGAAGAACCGATGCCGACCTTTGCCTTCCCGTTCAGCCCGCCGGAAATCGACCTTGGGCCGCAGTACGAATTCGTGCTGCATCATGTCTTGCCGCTGGACGACTCGATGGATGCCTTTCGACTGGAGGTGATGGATGTCTGAACTGGGCCATCATGCGAACCGCATCCGGTCCAAGAACGCCGGGCCGTTCTGGATCACGATCGACATCTTTTGCGATGATGACGGCTATGACATCGTGGCCGCCATCCCGACGGAGACCTTTGCCGCCCGGCTTGGCGTCGGCAAGGTCAAGCGTTTCGACCTGCCCGACCTCAACGTCGTGAAGCTGAGCCTGCCGCGACCGCAGATCCAGGGCAGCAGCCGCGACCGCGACATGCACGGCGCGGCCTTGGCCGAGGTGTTGCGGGCGATGCCGGTGAACGGCGGCTAGAACGTCTCCAACCGCAGTTGGGCGTCGCAATATTGGCCGTCGGCGGTGCCCACCCAGATGTCGAGGATGCCGGAAGACGGGGCCGTCAGGCTGATCATCGCGTCGAGATTGCCGTTGTCGTCATCGTCGTAATACCAGTTTCCGGCCGGTGTGTTGATCAGCAGCGTACTGTCGCAATCGCTGACCACCGCGATGACGAGGGTGAACCCGGCGAGGCCCGGTGTCTCGAGGGTGAAGTCAGGCTTGATGGAGAAATACCCTTCGCCCCGATCGCTGCGCAGGCCATTGAAGATGCCGCGACAGGATTTCTGCAGGCTGTAATTGCCGCCGGCGGTGACGTTGAAGTACTTCGGCTCATACATCTGTTGCCCGGTGTAGCGGCCATAGGCCCCATTCTGCCGCACATCCGGACAGGCGGCCGCAACCGTCGCCATCCCGGACAGACCCAACGCCATGACCGTCCCTGCACAAAGTTTTCCGAACATGTCCCATCCCTCCCGTGATCGGCAGAGCGTAGCAGTGCAACAGGCGATCGACATACCCCGTTTCGAGGGGGCAACGGGCCGATTTGCCCCCTTTCCGGCGCAGATCGGGGTCTTGCGCGCCGGGTCTTTCGCCGGTGCCATGTCGCGCCTATAGATCGCCACAACGCAAATGACCGGAGCCATGCCCACATGCGCCGCGCCACGATCACCCGAAAGACCGCTGAAACCGACATCTCGGTCACCCTCGACCTCGACGGGTCGGGCACCTACGACAATCAGACAGGCGTCGGCTTTTTCGACCACATGCTGGACCAGTTGGCGCGCCATGCCCTGATCGACATGCAGGTGCGTTGCGAAGGGGACCTGCACATCGACGATCACCACACCGTCGAGGATGTGGGCATCGCGCTGGGACAGGCCTTGTCGCAAGCGATGGGCGACAAGCGCGGGATCTGCCGCTATGGGTCCTGTCTGCTGCCGATGGACGATGCGCTGGTGCGGGCGGCACTGGATCTGTCGGGGCGGCCCTATCTTGCGTGGGAGGTCGCGATGACCGCGCCGCAGATCAAGACATTCGATACCGAACTCGTGCGCGAATTCTTCCAGGCCCTGTCGACACACGGCGGCATCACCCTGCATGTCGATTGCCTGCGTGGCATCAATTCGCACCATATCGCCGAGGCCGCCTTCAAGGCCGTCGCCCGCGCCTTGCGCGATGCATTGGAGCAGGATCCGCGCAAGGCCGATGCCATTCCATCCACCAAGGGGTCTTTGTGACGTGCTGACGGTTCTGGTCGATTACGACAGCGGCAACCTGCATTCGGCCCAGAAGGCGTTCGAACGGATGGCGGCCGAGACGGATGGCGGGACGATCCTCGTGTCCCAGCGGCCCGAGGATGTGGCGCGGGCGGACAGGATCGTCTTGCCCGGAGATGGCGCCTTCCCGGCCTGTCGGCGCGGCCTGCAAGGCTTCGACGGGCTGGAAGATGCCGTGCTGGAGGCGGTCGGGCCACGCGCACGGCCGTTCATGGGGATCTGTGTGGGCATGCAGATGCTTGCCACGACTGGGCGGGAATACGAGGACGTGCCGGGGTTCGACCTGATTGGCGGAACGATCGATCGGATCGTGCCCTCGGACCCGGCGCTGAAGGTGCCGCACATGGGATGGAACGACCTTGTGCTGACCGGGGAGCATCCGGTGCTGACGGGGCTGGCCACGGGCGACCACGCCTATTTCGTCCATTCCTATGCGATGACGATGGCACGGGCGTCGGACCGCCTTGCGCATGTGGACTATGGCGGTGATGTCACGGCCATCGTGGCGCGGGACAACGTGATCGGCACACAGTTCCACCCCGAAAAAAGCCAAGCCACGGGCCTGCGCCTGATCGCCAATTTCCTTGGCTGGATGCCCTGACGAAGGCGGATTGCCGGGGTCCGGATCGCCCGAGCCCCGGCCAGTGCTCTACTGGATCTTGACCCAGTTCTGGCGGGCACAGATCAGGCCGCCGGCCACGCAACCGCGCAGGGCCATCTGGTTTCCGTTGATCTGTATCTTGCCGAGGTAGACCTTGTCGTTGGACGGACGCCAAACCTGTCCTTCGTAGGCGCCGCCCCCCTGCGCCGCCATGTTGCGCACGATCTGTCGTCCCTTGTTCGGCGAATTGTATTCACCGCCTGAATCGAAGGTCCGCGTGATGGTGCCGCAATAGTTCCCCCCGCAGGGCGCGACGGTGACATAGGCATAGGAGCCGTCGTCGGGCTCCGTCTGCCAGACGCCTTCGATCGGATCGGCCGAAGCGGCTGCGGCAAGGCCGAGTGCGGCCAGCAACGTGAGTGTGAAGCGTTTCATGTATATCCTCCCAGACTGATCCCAGCCTGCGATCAGCGACGGCTGGCGTGCAAGTGTGACGTTTCGGCAGATGCTTCCCTCTGGCGGAGGATTGCGGCACAAGCGCCGCGACAGCAGTCCGACGGAGCGCACCATGATCCTCTATCCCGCCATCGATCTGAAAGACGGCCAGGCCGTGCGCCTCGTGCATGGAGAGATGGACAGCGCCACGGTGTTCAGCGACGATCCGGCGGCGCAGGCCCGCAGCTTTCAGGACGCGGGCTGCGAATGGGTCCATCTTGTCGATCTGAATGGCGCCTTTGCGGGGGCACCCGTCAATGGCGCGGCGGTCGAGGCGATCCTTGCCGCGCTTGATGTGCCGGCCCAGCTGGGCGGCGGCATTCGGGACATGGCGACCATCGAAGGGTGGCTGTCCAAGGGGTTGGCCCGCGTCATCCTTGGAACCGTGGCTGTCGAGGATCCTGATCTGGTGCGCGCCGCGGCCCGTGCCTTTCCCGGGCAGGTGGCGGTCGGTATCGACGCCCGAAAGGGCATGGTCGCAACAAAGGGCTGGGCCGAGGAAACCGACGTCACGGCCACGGATCTGGCCCGCCGGTTCGAGGACGCGGGCGTCGCGGCCATCATCTATACGGATATCGACCGGGACGGTGCCATGGGCGGCCCGAACGTGGAGGCGACGGATGCACTGGCACGCGCCGTCGATATTCCCGTGATCGCAAGTGGGGGCGTGTCGTCCCTTGGCGATCTGCAACGCCTAAAGGCGCAGGGCACCATCGCAGGGGCCATCTCGGGGCGGGCGCTGTATGATGGGGCCATCGATCTGGGCGCGGCGCTCGCCGCGCTTCGCGACTGACGCCGACCGCCCTGTTGTTTTCATCCAAGGGTGCGGTGGTATCTTCCCTCGCATCGCCTGCCACTAGGAACGCGACATGCTGAAGACGCGCATAATTCCCTGCCTCGATGTGGCCGATGGCCGTGTGGTGAAGGGTGTCAACTTCGTCGATCTGGTCGATGCGGGCGATCCCGTCGAATCGGCGCGGGCCTATGATGCCGCCGGCGCGGATGAGCTGTGCTTTCTCGACATCCACGCGACCCATCAGAACCGCGGCACCATGTATGATCTTGCCACGCGCACGGCAGAGGCCTGCTTCATGCCACTGACGATTGGCGGGGGCGTGCGGACCGTCGACGATGTGCGCAACCTGCTTCTGGCCGGGGCAGACAAGGTCAGCTTCAATTCAGCCGCCGTGGCCGACCCCGACGTCCTTGCGCGGGCGGCGGACAAGTTCGGAAGTCAGTGCATCGTCTGCGCGATCGATGCCAAGACGGTCGCGCCCGGCAGATGGGAGATCTTCACCCACGGGGGGCGCAAGCCGACCGGCATCGACGCCGTGGAGTTTGCCCGGAAGGCGATGCAGAAGGGAGCGGGCGAGATATTGCTGACCTCCATGGATCGTGACGGCACGAAGGCGGGCTTCAACCTGCCGCTGACGCGGGCGGTATCGGATGCGGTCTCGATCCCAGTCATCGCCAGCGGCGGTGTCGGCACGCTGGACCATCTGGTCGAAGGCGTGACGGAAGGCGGGGCAAGTGCGGTTCTGGCCGCGTCCATCTTTCATTTCGGCACCTACACCATTGCCGAGGCAAAGGCCCATATGGCGGCCGCCGGCATTCCCATGCGGATGGAGTGACCCATGCACCAGATCGATCGCCTGTTCGCCACCGTCGAGGCCCGCAAAGACGCCGACCCAAGCGAAAGCTGGACGGCAAAACTGTTGTCGAAGGGGCCTGAGAAATGCGCGGAAAAGTTCGGTGAGGAGGCGATCGAGGCCATCATCGAGGCCGTGAAGGGTGATGCCGACGGCCTGGTAAGCGAGGGCGCCGACGTCCTGTTCCATTTCTGCGTGATGCTGGCGGCGCGAGGCGTGACGCTGGATCAGGTCATGCAGGAACTGGCCCGCCGCGATGGCACGTCCGGCATTGCCGAAAAGGCATCGCGCTAGGCGCGGGTCTGCTGACGAAAGAGCGATGCCAGAAGTGCAAGACGACGCGCTGGGTGCGGATCCATTGCGCCGTCTTGCGTATTGCCACGGCAGCCAACCTGCAAACCGACCACCCGACAACGCATCAACCCTAGGGAGAATCGTGGCGGGCGTCCAGACAGGATGGTCGCTCAATCGGGGACAAAGCGTTCAAGCGTGGCGCTAAAGTCGCGAACTGATGATGCCGGTCGCAAAACCACCCTGGCGCAACTCTCCGAAAAGCCGCTGGTATTCTATCTTCGGACAACGGTCCTGAATGATGGGCACACCGGCGGCGGCGCACATTGCCTCGGCTTCGGGGCTGACGATGCCGATCTGAAGCCAGACGCAGACCAGATCAGGCAATCGCGCCAGCCCGTCTTCGACGAGGGCGGGCACGGCCTCCGGCTTGCGGAATATATCGAGGATATGGACCGGACCGGAAATGCTGGCGATATCCGGCACGACCTCTTCTTTGAACAGGGTCGTGCCGGCGCATGTCGGATTGACCGGCACCACGCGGTAACCGCGCAGGGACAGATACCGTGCGACGAAGTGGCTGGGCCGGACGGGATTGGGCGAGACCCCCACGCAGGCGACGGAGCGGGCGCGGGTCAGGACATCGCGCAGCAGCGCGTCGGAGGGCGTTGAGGTCATGATCGGAGCGGAGCAGAAAAAGAGGCCCGCGGCAATGAAGACGCGGGCCAAAGTGTGGAACGAGGGACAGTGAACTGAGGACGCGTGTTCCGACGTCGCCCTCTCAGGTATCTAGGAAACGTCATGGATCGGAAAAGGTTCCCTCACGGCCATGTCATTTCGACAATTTTTCCGGGACCCGGTTTCGGGGTCAGTCGAAGATGTCTTCCAAGCCGTCCCATGCCTCCTCCAACAGGCGATGGAACATGCCCTTTCGGGTCTTTTTCTTGGACTTCTTCTTCTTGTCCTTCTTCACCGGAACGGGGTGCTTGACCGGTGGATGGGCCGCCGCCGCCCGTGCGGTTTCGGGGCGCAGGGATTTCATCCGGGTCAGCGGCGCCCCGCAGGATGCACAGGCCAGCGCATGACCATCGCTCGCCGTGGCGCGCAATGTGGTGCGACGGTTGCAGTAGCAGCAGGTCGCGACCTTGGCGTCAGGCATCGCGAGGCTCCGTCAGCGCATAGAGGGCGACAGCGGCCGCGTTCGAGACGTTCAGGGACCCGAAGGCCCCCGCCGGGTCGACGCGCACCATGCGGTCGCACAGCGATTTGGTCCGGTCGCGAAGGCCTGGCCCCTCGGCCCCCAGCACGATGGCCGTCGGCGTGGTCGCCAGCGTCTGCGCCGCCTCGTGCAGGGTTTCCGGCGCCTCGCCGTCCAGGCCGACGATGGTGTAGCCAAGATCCTTCAGCCGCTCCATCGCGTCGCCAAGATTGCCAACCCGGACATATGGCTGCCGCTCCAGTGCACCGCTTGCCGTTTTGGCCAAGGCGCCGGTTTCAGGCGCGGCATGGCGGGCAGGGGCGACCACGGCACGGGCGCCGAACACTTCGGCAGAGCGCAGGATCGCGCCGGCGTTGTGCGGGTCCGTCACCCGGTCGAGCAGGACGATGACCGGGGCCCCGGGGCCTGGGCGGGCAAGGTCGTCCAGCTTGCCCCAATCGAGTGGTTTGACCTCCAGCGCTGCGCCTTGGTGTACGCTGCCGGGGTCGAGGGGCACGGGAAAGCGTCGTGGGTCCGCGATTTCCGGGGTCATGCCGCTGGCAGGGACGGCGTCGCCCAGACGATCAGCCGCATTCTTCGTCAGCACCAGGCGCAGGCGATCACGCATCGGGTTCTGCAAGGCATCCCGCACCGCATGCAGGCCGAACAGCCATACGGTCGCACTGGCCGCGGCACGCCTGTCCCGCTCCTTCTCGACCACCCATTTCGGCTTTTGCGCCATCTCTCTCACCTTCGGATCAGCTCTGGATGCCTTCCTTAGCACCCGCCCGAGAAACAGGCCATAACACCGCTTGACCCCATCGGCGAAGGTGAGTACTTCGGCGCGCAGTGGGCGACAGGCCGCAAGGTGTGGCAGGGGACTGTAACTCCCTCGAGGCGACTCACGCCTGGTTCGATTCCAGGGTCGCCCACCATTTTTCACGAGGTCATCGGCTTGGCCGCGAAGGGTTTACCCTTCCCGATGCCGCCTTTGGCCTCGTCTGGTCAATACGTTCTTTGGCATCCATGCGCGGTGCGAAAGCGATTTTCCAATTTGAGCATCCCAAGCAGAACTGATGAGCGAAACCGGCCAAATCTGAGATGGTCGAGGAGCTAGTGGAAGTTCCGCTCTTTCCGAATGCAGAATATTGGCCGTGTTTGCTTGTGACTTAAGTCGATGCGCAGATTTTCGGGAAATCATCCATTCCGCTGCGTCAGTCATCGCAATCTGCGAGTTGACTGTGCACGATTGCTTTGTCTCGTTCGCGGATATCCACCGAGCATGGCAAGGATCCGCAAAAGCGCATGCCGATGATCGAACTTTCCTACGTGGTGCGCCTTTCGCTTTGTATCGGCAATATCCCGGAGGAAAATTAACGGTTGCGACGGATCGCGCCCCTGCAGGGGCAGGGTAAAAGCTGCTTTCTTCTATTTAAGGGTGTCCCTGTGCAAACGGGGTTCAAAGGCGCATTGTGCAAGAATGCCAATTATCCTAACATATTATAAAGCAATGCAAAAGCGGAGTTGCATAAAGCGATGAGTATCGATTTTTCCACCTTTACCAGCAGTGATCTTTTGCCTTTCGCGGGCGATGGCGGCGTTCGCGCGCCAAACAGCAATTATTATTGGGGGACTTGGTTCGAGATTTCGGACATCTTCGAAGACGGTCTGACCTTGGGCGATACCGTCTACACCGGGATGCGGGTCAACGCGAATGGTCGGATCCAGTTCGGCAATGGTCTTGGCTGGCAGGATACCTATATCGCAGCTACCAGTTTTTCGCAGGAGATTGATCGTGACTCGGCAGATGTTGTCGATCGCGGTGTCTGGATCAATGCGGATACGGCCCGCGACTCTCTGATTGTTACATGGAATGGAGTGTCCAACGGCCGATGGCGTGGAGGCCTCAACAGCTTTCAGGTCGAAATCATCGATCGGGGTGATGCCGATGCCGAGGTGATCTTTCGTTATGACGACATGCAGTCGCCTTATTATGAAAATCGCCCGGAACGGACAAACGCGAGCTTTTTTCGGTTCGATGGCGAAACGGTGCGCCCGCCGCTCGGCTATATAAACTCGACCCCGAGCACATGGGACAACATCACGGGCAATACCGGCGTCTATGGTGTTTGGCAGTTCCGCATCGAGGATGGAGAGCTGACGGCAGAGGATCTGGTGCTGTCTTCGCGGCGCCTTGTCGGAACCGATGGGAATGACACGCTGGATGGCTGGTTGCGTGCCGACGTGTTGCAGGGGCTGGACGGGGACGATTGGTTGGACGGTGATTCAGGTGCCGACACCTTGATCGGGGGGGCGGGCGACGACACGCTGCTTGGCCGCGACGACGATGATCAGCTGATCGGCGGCACCGGCCATGATCTGATCCAGGGCGCCGCGGGGGACGACGCGATTGGCGCCGGCGAGGGGGATGATACCGTCGCCGGGGGGCCCGGAGACGATACGATCCATGCCGGCGAGGGGGCAAACCGCATCAGTGCCGAAGATGGCGACGATTACGTCACCACCGGCAGCGGGGATGATAATATCGATGGCGGCGATAGAAACGATACGCTGAATTCTGGTGATGGCAACGACACGGTCGAGGGCGGTCATGGCAACGACCTGATCTATGGCGGCAATGGTGACAATCTGCTGTTGGGCGGCGACGGACGCGACTCGCTGTATACAGGCGACGGTAACGATCAGATTAATGGCGGCTCCGGCAACGACTACGTGCTGGCTGGTGCTGGCGATGACACGATTTACGCAGGGTCCGGGGGCGACACTGTCTATGCCGGTACGGGCGACGATATCATTCTGAAAGACGGCGACGCTTATAGCTATTACTACTACACGAGCGAGCTTTACGGGATGGAGGGCGACGACAGGATCGTTGGTGGGCATACCCGTGATGAGATTCTCGGCGGTGATGGGGATGACCATTTACGCGGGCGTGACGGCGAGGATTTGATCGCCGGTGGTTCGGGCGATGATACAATCCTGGGTGATGACCGAAATGTCGTCGAATCCGACGTCTCCCGCGATCTGGGGGATGATACGATCTACGCTGGCGACGGCGATGACTCGGTCTTCGGTGGGCACGGGAACGACATCATCGACGGGAACACCGGCAATGACACCCTGCTCGGCGGCACCGGTGACGACCTGCTGAACGGCGGTGTCGGTGACGATTTCCTGTTCGGTGGCCTTGGTGACGACACGCTTACCGGCGGGCCCGGGGCGGACCGGTTCATGACCACGTCCTACAGCGCCGATGTATCCTGCATCGAAGACTACAGCGCCGATGACGGTGATATCCTTGTGCTGACCGGAACCGCCTTTTCCAGCGAATCCATGCGCCTTGTCGGGCAGCGCATGTACGATCTGGACGGTAGTGTTGCCGAATACGAAAGCCTTTCGCTCGTGCGGATCGGTCCGTCGGGCGGCATTGCTCAGACCATGTTCACCTTCAACAACCCGTCACAGATCGAACAACTCGTGATGTATCTGCCCGACAGCCCGCTGGGCACCGACGGGGAATTCATCGACCTGACGCTGTTCTGACGGGGAATCGACATGGAACGGGCGTGGATGGCAAAATCGCCGACGGCGCCCATGTTCCGGTTCGGGTTTCTTGAGTCCAAGGCGGCACCCGCCGCCGCCGACCGGCCTGAAGATCCGCTTCCCCGGCCTGCCTGGGCCGGGGTGGCGACTTTCGTCAGATTGTCATCGCAAGGCTGGCCTGCATCATGAATTGCGCCCCGATCGGCCGTGTCGCGGCCCCGATGGCGCGGGCCTTGCCACCGATGCTGCCGCTCTCTATGCGGGGTTTGATCAGACCGCGCGCGTCTTGGGTCATGACATAGCGGCGCACACGTTTGACCAGATCGCTGCGGATGGATGCCGGAAATGCGCCGTCTATCAGGATTGCCTCGAAGTCGATGACGGAACAGGTCGACAGGGCCGCCTTGGCCAGTTCCTGCGCCGTCTGGCCAAGCCAAGGGTCCACATATCGCGACAGGCTGTACCAGCTTTCAGGATCGAGCCAGAGCTGCTGGGGGTCGAGATCGACCTCATGCAGGCGCAGTTCCAGCTGATGGATGGAGGCCATGTCGACCAGCTGCATGCTTTCCCCGTGGGGGCCGATACTGCGCAGGGATCCAAGCGCGCCCGCGTTGCCCTGACGTCCTTCGAAGACCGAGTTGTTCAGGACGACGCCGCCGCCGATGAACGCCCCGATGAAGAAATAGGCGTAGTCCTGAAACTCCTTGCCGCGTCCATACGTCTGCTCGGCGTGACAGGCCGCGGTCGCATCGTTGAGCAGGAAGACGGGCAGGCCGGTCCGGACCTCTGCTTCGGCCTTGATGTCGAGGTCTGACCAGGCTGCGGCGGCGGCGGCGAAATCGGCGGACCTGTCGGGCCAGTTCCACATCTCGAACGGAGCAGCGATCCCGAGGCCACAGATCCGCAGCGCGAGGGCTGGCTCCATGTCCTCGACGATGCTGCGCACGCCGTCTTCCAGAAAGGTCAGGATGTCGGCGACGACAGGCACCTGATACGTCAGCTGCCACTCCTTACGCAGTGTGCCGTTGAAATCGATCAGAACCAGATCGGCGGACCTGCGTCCGATCTTGAGGCCGAAGGAAAATACGCCGTCCGAGGACAGGCGCATCGGGATCGACGGCTTGCCGACCCTGCCGCGCACCGGGTCCCCTCGTTCAAGGATGCCCTCGGCTTCGAGGCGTCTGAGGATGCTGGACACGGTCGGCGGCGACAGGGCGGCCAAGCGCGCCAGATCGCTGCCCGGCATTGGCCCATGACGTTGCAGCAGCGACAGGAGAAGCCGTTCGTTATGATCACGAACGCCTTTCTGGCTCAGCCCAGTGCTGATGGATCTGACGGGTCCGCCTTGCATGGCGACATCGTAGTGAGGCGCGAAACCTTGGTAAACTGATAAATAAGAAAACTTAACTAATTAATTGACAGGGTCCTGTGGATCGCGTTTAGAA
The DNA here is from genome assembly GCF_041403465.1 of Jannaschia sp. 2305UL9-9. Taxonomy (NCBI): domain Bacteria; kingdom Pseudomonadati; phylum Pseudomonadota; class Alphaproteobacteria; order Rhodobacterales; family Roseobacteraceae; genus Jannaschia; species Jannaschia sp. 2305UL9-9. The sequence continues at coordinate 270,652 of NZ_JBGEHM010000003.1, read as the reverse complement.
AGGACAGCGGCTCATCTACGCAGGCCGTCCTTTTGTCGGGGTGGAGGCCCCGGCATGCAAATCGTCTGGGAGGACATCATGAAAAAGTTGCTTATCGGCAGCGCACTTGCTGCTATCACGACCGCCGGTTCCGCGATGGCGGATGGCCATTCCGTTTCCGCCTGCCTGATCACGAAAACCGACACCAACCCCTTCTTCGTCAAGATGCGCGAAGGTGCCGAGGCGGCCGCCGCCGAGGCAGGCATCACCCTCAAGTCCTATGCCGGCAAGATCGACGGCGACCACGAGACACAGGTGGCGGCGATCGAGACATGCATCGCGGATGGCGCGTCGGGCATCCTGCTGACTGCGTCCGACACGTCGTCGATCGTCGGTGCCGTGACACAGGCGCGCGACGCCGGTCTGCTGGTGATCGCGCTGGATACGCCCCTCGACCCCGTCGACGCCGCCGACGCAACCTTCGCGACGGACAACTTCCTCGCTGGCGAGTTGATCGGCCAATGGGCCGCGGCACAATTGGGGGATGCCGCCGCCGATGCGCGTATTGCGCTGCTGGACCTCGCGGTGTCCCAGCCGACGGTTGGCGTTCTGCGGGATCAGGGCTTTCTGCAGGGCTTCGGCATCGATCTGGCCGATCCGAACGTGAACGGCGATGAGGATGATCCCCGGATCGTCGGCAACGATGTCACCGCCGGAAACGAAGAGGGCGGGCGCCGCGCCATGGAGAACCTCCTTGCCGTCGATCCGACCATCAACGTGGTCTACACGATCAACGAACCTGCCGCTGCCGGTGCTTATGAGGCGCTGCGGTCCATCGGGCGCGAGAACGACGTCCTTATCGTGTCGGTCGATGGCGGCTGCCCCGGTGTGCAGAACGTCGCCGACGGTGTGATCGGCGCCACGTCGCAGCAGTATCCCCTGCGCATGGCGGCCTTGGGCGTCGAGGCGATTGCCGCATACGCCGCCGACGGCACCCTGCCGGAGAATACGCCGGGCAAGGATTTCTTCGACACGGGCGTCGCGCTTGTCACCGACTCCCCCGCCGACGGCGTCGACAGCATCTCGGTCTCCGAAGGCAAGGACCTGTGCTGGGGCTGATCTGACCCGTCCGCATCCGTTTCAGGAAGCGGCGACAGGGGTGGGAGAATCTCCCGCCCCGAATGCCCTCTTGCGAAGGGGGCTGCATCGAAAATCCAGAAAATCGAGGGGATCGTGCTGTGTCCGGCAACTCCGACAACTACGAAGCCGCCATCAAGCCGCCGACAGCCGACGAGGTGGCAACCTTTTCCGAGCGCAAGGGGGCCTTTTTCCGGCTGCAGCATGCTCTGCACGTGAACCCGGCGCTGGTCCCGCTGTTCGTGTTGATCGCCTCGGTCGTCCTGTTCGCAATCCTCTTGCAGTCCAAGTTCCTGTCGCCCTTCGCGCTGACGCTGATCCTGCAGCAGGTGCAGATCGTGGGGATCGTCGCCGCGGCCCAGAGCCTCGTGATCCTGACGGCGGGCATCGACCTGAGCGTTGGCGCGATTGCCGTCCTGTCCAGTGTCATCATGGGGCAGTTCACGTTTCGCTATGGCATCCCGGTCGAGATCTCGGTGGCGATCGGCCTTGCGGTCGGGACGTTGATCGGGTCGTTCAACGGCTGGTTGGTCGCCGTCATGAAGCTGCCGCCATTCATCGTCACGCTCGGGATGTGGCAGATCGTTCTGGCCGCCAACTTCCTTTATTCCGCGAACGAGACGATCCGTTCGCAGGACATTGAGCAGAACGCGCCGCTTTTGCAGTTCCTCGGCGCGACCTTCAAGATCGGGGCCGATGCGGATGGCCGTGGTGGGGCAACATTCACCTTTGGCGTGATCGCCATGGTCCTCATCTTTGCCGTTCTGGCCTACATGCTCAAGCATACGGCCTGGGGACGGCATATCTACGCGGTGGGCGATGACCCCGAGGCCGCGCAGCTGTCGGGTGTGAACGTCAAGCGCACGCTCATCTCGGTCTATGCGACGACCGGCTTCATCTGCGCGATCGCGGGCTGGGCCCTGATCGGTCGTATCGGATCGGTCAGCCCGACATCCGGCCAGTTGCTGAACATCGAAAGCATCACGGCCGTCGTGATCGGGGGAATCTCGCTGTTCGGTGGGCGCGGATCGATCATGGGGCCTCTCTTCGGGGCACTTATCGTCGGGGTGTTCACGCTGGGCCTGCGGCTTGCCGGGGCCGACGCGCAGTGGACGTATCTCCTCATCGGCGCACTGATCATCAGTGCCGTCGCGGTAGACCAGTGGATCAGAAAGATTTCGGCATGAGCTTGATGGAAAACATCGCGAACGGGTCTATCGAACCCATCCTGAAGGGCCGTGGACTGGTCAAACGATATGGCAGGGTCACGGCGCTCGACCATTGCGACTTCGACCTCTACCCCGGTGAAATCCTTGCCGTGATCGGGGACAACGGCGCAGGCAAATCGTCGCTGATCAAGGCCATCTCGGGCGCGGTTATCCCGGATGAGGGGGAGGTTTTCCTCGAGGGGCGCAAGATCCAATTCACATCCCCCACCGATGCCCGGAAGGAAGGGATCGAGACGGTCTATCAGACGCTTGCCATGTCGCCCGCGCTTTCGATCGCCGACAACATGTTCATGGGGCGCGAAATCCGCAAGCCGGGGTTCCGAGGCAGGTTCCTGCGACAGCTGGACCGCCCCGAGATGGAGCGTATTGCCCGTGACAAGCTGTCCGAACTGGGCCTGATGACCATTCAGAACATCAATCAGGCGGTCGAGACCTTGTCAGGTGGACAACGGCAGGGGGTGGCGGTCGCCCGGGCGGCGGCCTTCGGATCCAAGGTCATCATCCTGGATGAGCCGACGGCGGCCCTTGGCGTCAAGGAATCGCGCCGCGTGCTGGAGTTGATCCTGGATGTCCGGTCGCGCGGCATTCCGATCATCCTGATCAGCCACAACATGCCCCACGTGTTTGAGGTTGCCGACCGCATTCACGTGCACCGGCTGGGCAAACGGCTCTGCGTGATCGATCCGAAGGACTACACGATGTCCGATGCCGTGGCCTTCATGACAGGTGCCAAGGAGGCGCCAGAGACCTGATATCGACCCGTCTTCGTCCCGAGACGCCGCTGTGGCCCCGTTCTGCACATCAGGACGGGGCCTGATCGTGTCGAGGGACGCCTGACGGCCGAATGGCAAACCGACCCGGCGAACGCGCAGGGGCATTGGCATGGATGAAAGCGACACGTGTCCGGAAAGCCGGTCCGGAAAAGCAGAAAGGCCGCCCGAAGGCGGCCTTTGCTGACCTGCTGGGGTAAGCAGGACCAAATTGGAGCGGGCGAGGCGATTCGAACGCCCGACCCTAACCTTGGCAAGCGCCGATTTGAGTGTAACCCCAACCCTCGCCGGATAACCTAGTTGCTTGAATTTGTTGCGTTAGGAATACTTCTGGCGAACGCCGGGTAACATGCGGTAGCGTGGGTTTACGGGCTAACTGTTACCCCGTTTGTTACCCGCCGACCCGAAGCTACTCCCGGCATCCGCCATGCCCAAGCAGAACCTCACCGCCGCCTTCGTGGATAAAGTGAAGCCGCCCGACGCGGGCCGCACTGAATACTGGGACGGGCTGTTGCCGGGGTTCGGCCTGCGCGTGGCCAGCGGCGGGGCGAAGTCTTGGTGTCTGATTTACAGGGTGAATGGCAAACAGGTGCGGGAAACTCTGGAAGCCCGATACCCTGCACTGGGGCTTGCCAACGCCCGAAAGATCGCCCGCGACAAGATGGAAACCCTGCAGCGTGGGGTGGACCCGCGCAGGCCCAAGGCGGCGCGAACCACCACAGTCGAAGAATTGGCCAGCGCCTTCGTGGAACAGCACTGCCGACCGAACAACAAGACGTGGCGGGCACAAGAATCGCAGCTACAGGTGCACGTCGTCTCGCGCTGGGGCACCCGGCGGCCCGATAGGGTCAGCAAGCTAGATGTGACGCAGATGCTGCAAGAGGTAGCGGTGAAGCGTGGCGACAAGTCGGGCGGCAAGGGTCGGGGCGGCGTGGCCACGGGCGGGCCGGTGGCGGCGGAGAATGTGCTGAAGGTTCTGCGCGCGATGTACAACTGGGCGCTGGACCACGACATTGTGGAGGTGAACCCGGCTATGCGCGCCAAGCCGCCGGTGCGCCCCGTGTCCCGCGACCGGGTGTTGTCCGACGACGAGGTGCGGGCGGTCTGGAACGCTGCGCTGGAAATCGGCTACCCCTTCGGCCACTGGGCGCGGCTGCTGCTGGCGACCGGGCAACGCCGGACGGAGGTTGCCGCAATGACGTCGGACGAGGTGGAAGGCGACACATGGGTGATGCCCAAAGAACGGACCAAGGCGGCGCGGGCGCATGTGGTGCCACTCAGCGAGATCGCATTGGCGATCCTCGCGGAGTGCCCCCGCCAATCGGGACCGCATATCTTTTCTACCAGCGCCGGGGCGAACCATATCCGCGGCTACAGCAAAGCCAAGGCGGAGTTCGACGCGGCGGTGGGCTTCGGCGACTGGCGTTACCACGACCTGCGCCGCACCTGCGCCACCGGCATGGCGGCCCTCGGCGTGGTGGACGACATTATCGGCAGGGTGCTGAACCACGCCCCGCGCGGCGTGACCACCCGATACAATCGGTACACCTACATCGAGGAAAAGAAAGTGGCGCTGACGGCGTGGGGCGAACGTCTGGGGGAGGTGGTGGGGGATGAAGGCTAAAGAGCGGAAAGCCTTCGAGGCATTTCTGCGCGACCTTCCTGCTCGTGGGATGCGGGAGGCTCGTCCCGACCGCCTCCCGGATGTGATTCCCGAGGTACGCAAAATTGCCAGTCGACACGGGGCGGACCCCGACGCGGTGGCGGAAGCCGTCGAGCGCGTGTTGCGGGCGCAGGGCGAGGGATATTGGGATGAGTTGGACGAGCGCGGGTCGCTCGACACCCTCCGCCGCGCGGCAAAGACCGTCTCGGAGCATCTGGATCACATGGGCACGCAGACCGACCTAGTCGAAGCGGCAGTTACCCTCCGGCGCGCCGAGGATCGGGAACGCGCCGCCGAAATCGTCTTCGACTTGCTGAACGCCTTCGACGACCTGCACGCGCTGATCCGCGCGGCGCATGCTCCGGCAAAGATCGACGGAAACACGAATAAGGAGGTTTTCGAACTCGTGGCGACGCTGGATGAGTGCTGGCCCGGATCGAAGAAGTGGCGCTTCGACGAGAACCCGACCACCGACGAACACGGCAATCCTGCGGACAGCGCCTCCCCGGCGCACCACCCCATGGACCCTTACACGGCATTTCTGTATGGGATCGTGCGCGAGGCGAAGGGCGTGCAGGCGGCGCGCGGAGTACGCAGTATTCTGGAGACGCGGGCGCGGAAGGGGCGACGAGCGCGCCGCCCCACCGCCGATTAGTCGTACCACTCATCCCGTGGCCATTTCCCGAGGCCGACAGGCTTCGTCTCGCAGAGCGCCCGATTGCAGTAGAGGCCGATGTAGCCGTCGCAATCCACCATATTGAAGAACGTCCCATCGCCTATGGTGTCCAGCACTTCCTGCATCTCTTCGTCGGACAGCGGTGGGAAGAAGCGCGCCTCGTTCGCGGCGTATAGAACCTCTTCCATGTCGTCGTCTTCGAATCGCCGGAAGGCATTCTTCATCAGCTCGTACATTATCTTCTTCCGCAGTCCCCAAGGACGAAGGGGCGTGCCGTCTTCGTGGACGCCGTTTTCAAGGATGCGGATCAGGCACGGCTGAAATCTGAATAGCTGATATTCTTGCGCGAAACCCAGCGGCTTCGGCAGGTCGAAAGGTTCCTTTACTCGTTTCTCCATTTTCGTCACTCCGTTGTTTGCGAATAGGAAGTCGCTACCCCGCCGGAACTGCGCGCTCAAAACTCGTGATTTGCGGCCCTGCCAAAAGCACGAGTTTTGCGAGCCGGGGTAAAGCCACTGCACAACATGGGCACACCGCCATACAGGAGCACCCGCGATGGCAGACCTATTTCACGAAGACCGACCCACGATCCCGAGGATCATCGCGTGGCAGGAACTGAACAAGATGGTTCCCTACTCGCGCGTTCACATTCACCGGCTGATGAAGGCTGGTAAATTTCCCAAGCAGGTGAAGATAGGGCGCAACCGCGTCGGCTGGCTCGAAAGCGAGGTGGCCGACTGGCTGAACGCGCGCATCAACGCGCGGTGACGCCATGCCGTTGGCCAACAAGAAGGGCAGCATCAGCCCGGACGCGCTGATGCGGGCGTTCCCATGCGACCAGTCGGTGCTGGCCCTCGGGCAGCCGACCGGCGAGGTGCGCAACAACGGTAAGGTGGAGTTCGCCTTCTCCACGGAAAAGCGCGCGCCCGATAAGGCTGATTTTCGGCGGCACCTGCTGGGCCAGCCCGCGCTGGCGGTCTGCCCCTTCGTGGACGGCAAGAGCAAGGTTCGCTGGGCCTGTATCGACATCGACCAGTACGGCGAACCCGGCTTGGCCGCGCGGATTGAGACACAGACGCGAGAGTTCGGATGGCCCTGCCTCGTGTCGGAGTCGAAGTCGGGCGGGGCCTACGTCTGGTTCTTCTTCCGCAAGCCTACGCCGATGGCCCAGGTGCAGCCGGTGCTGTTCGCCTTCGTCGCCGCGCTGCGCGTGCAGAAGTACGACCTGTTCCCAGCCACCGCGAAGAAGGAGGGCGCGGGCCGCACCGTGACACTGCCGTTCTGCGGCACCACGCGCCGGGGCCTGTGGCGCGGCGAGTACGTGGATCAGGTGGCGTGGTGCGCCAAGGCGGCGGAAGTGGCGACGGAAGTGGACTCTCTTAGGGCGCTGGAAACGGACGCCGGACCCTACGCGGAGTGGCAACCCTGCATCGAACGCAAGATGGCCGAGGGCGTGCTGGACGGCGAGCGCAACGAGTGGATGCACCAGTACGCGATCAATACGAGGCGCGTCACCGACGAGCCGGAACGGTTCGCGGACGTGCTGCGCGACGCCAATGAGGAACACTTCGACCCGCCCTTGCCGGACGCCGAAGTGCGGACGATCCAAAAGAACGTGCTGCGGAAGGACTACGAGCCAGCCTGCAACGGCGTCCTGAAACCCATCTGCAACTGCATGGAATGCCTGCGCCGCAAATTCGGCATCGGGGATGCGCCGCCCGTCGCGAACCTGCGCAAGATACCCGATGAATTGAAACCGCTCTGGACGGTGGAAGTGAACGGCAAGACCGTGCTGCTGCCCGATACGGAACACCTGCTCAATCAGGGCAAGTTCATCCGCCGATGCGTGGAAGACCTGAGCGTGCTGCTGGACGAGATGCCGAAGAAAGACTGGACGGCGCTGGTGAAAGACCTGCTGCGCAACGTGGAAGAGGTCAGTTCCGCCACCGATAGCGGCCCGGTGGGGCGGTTGCGCGAATACTTGTACGAATACGTCCGCGTTCGGAAGACAGAAGTGACCGATGCAGTTTTGGACGGGGCGGTCGTCTTGCACCGGGTCGATGGGGAACCGTGGATTCAGCTGGGGCAACTCCACTTCATGAAGCGTTTGCAGGTTTGGAACTTCCGCGAGTTGAGTCAAAGCACTGTTCTTTTCCTACTCCGTAAGTGGAGTGCCGAACCTCGCCGGGATACCGTGAAGGGAACCGACATAGACACTCTTTGGCCTCCCTATCCAGAGGAAGACTCCGAGGAGGAGTTTGACGTTCCCAACTTCGAGCAAGAGGAGGGCTACTGATGCCTGCCAGCCGGACCCGCACCACTGCGGTGAAGAAAGAGACCATCGACGCGATCCTGTCGCACTTCGGCAGCCGCAGGCGGGCCTATGAGGGATTGCAGATGGATGGCACGCTTAGTGCCTCGGACTTCTACACGGTGATGCGGGGCGAACCCTGCACACCAGCCGTCGCGGCGGACGTAGCCTATGCATGGGGGGCGCTGTGCCGCATTCGGTCGCCAGAGCGGCTGGGGGCTGCCGTAGAGGCCTTCGCTCGCAAGCTGGGCGACAACCCCTCGGAGGCCGATATTGCCGCCGCAATGCGGTTCTGGCTTTCGAGGCAGGAGCAGCGGTAGTGGCCTATTTACGTGAGGGGATTGAAGCTAATAATAAATTATTAATTATTACGTTAAATCTGCTTACGTATAGTTTGCCCGCCGGATCGAAACCATCCCCCTGCGGTGGCGGCAAAATTGGTCCCGGTAAACGTCGGATCGGCGGTGCCGATTTTTTTCGGTTTGCCCTCCCGACTTCATCTTTCGTTCCCGTCCGGGCCTGCCCTAATGGGCGCATGGGTACCCGTTCGTCCTCTCCTTACCTGCACAAGCAGCGGCCTCTTACCACGCTATCCGACGCGCGGGCGGAGGTCGCTCGCCTGTACCACGCGCGGATGCGGGGCACCCTGGACAACAAGACCTATTACGCGGGCATCCACGGTCTCAAGGCGTGGTCCGCTCTGTACGAGCAGGACGTGCTGGAACGGAACCAGCGCGCGATCATGGAGCGGGCCGGAATGCAACCCCCGTCCGACGACCTCTTCGCGGAGGCCCCGACGCAACACTAGGTCGCCGGGCCGCCCGTCTGGCGATCGCTTAACCCACAAAGGACGAACCAGATGGCAGACACATTCGATAACATCCCGCTCACCGTGCCTTTCCTCGGAGCCAGCATCTACCTTGGAGCTGCCGCCAAGGTGCCCCACGGGGGCGTTGCCAGCACCCCGGCCTACAAGCTGGGCACCATCCTGTCGGACCTGCACGACGCGCTGACCGTGGCCGACGCCAAGGCGGCGCAGGTGGCCGCCGACCCCGACCTGAACGATGTGGCGCGCAAGAAGCGGATCGGGGCCTTGGCCGGGGAATTGCATTCCTCTGCCAAGGCCATGCAGACCGACTCCGACGCAGAGGCCACCGCGATGGACCGCGCCGAGGCTGCGCTGTATCCGGCACTCCCCGACGATGCGGGCACGGCGGTAAAGGCGGGCGAGATGCGCGCTTATCTGCGAGGCCTGTCGGATACCGAACGCCGCGACTTCCTGACCCGGCAGGCCAAGGCGGGCAACCTGCTGCCCCTGCAAGCCGCCGCCGACCCCGGCCTCGGGATGCTGGCGGGTGCCGACCCAGAGGTCGTCGCAGCGGCTCTGCGGGCCTATGCCGAAGCGCATCGTGCCGAAGACTGGGCGCGGCTGGCCAACGGGCGGGAAATGCACCGCCTTCTGGACCGCGCGCTGGGGCAGGTGATACCGCTGGCCGAACGCATGGCCGCGCCCGATGTGGAAAACCCCGGCTACGTTCTGTCGCTGGCGATGACCCGCAAGCTGATCGGTGACAGCCGCAACCCGGCGGACAACATCCGCATCAAGGTTCCGGCTTGAGCCGCCGCTCGATGGCCCGCCAGCTCCGGCGGGCCGCTGCGCTACTGCAACCGCCCGTGCCGCCCGTGGTGTGGGCACCGGCCTATCGTTGGGGCACCCGGCCACCCCGGCCCCCGGCGGGCCGCGTGATCCGGCTGGGGGCGGTACTGGGGCCGCCGGACGACCCCGCATTGGAGGAAGAATATGAACGACGCCGCCTGCGCCTACGCCCTTAAGGACGATCTTACCTACACCGACCGCAAGCCGCTGCGCATCATGCCGGAAGAGGTGGTGCATTGGGTGGACCACTTGGCCCACCGCATCCGCGACGAGCCGGGGGCAGAGGCCGCGCTGGCATTCTATCGCACCTTCGACAGCATGACGACGATCCTTGCAAAGGAACGCGGCGAGCGGCGGAGGGCTTGGTATCGCAACTTCCGCTACATGCAGTATGCCACCTATTATCTCTTCGTCGGGAAGGCGCTTGCGCTGCTCAACGACCTGCCGTTCCCGATCACCGAAAGCTACGGTTATGCCGCGCTTGAAGCCGCCAGCGAGGGAGACGCCCTGCTGATGACACCGGAGCTGATGCGCGGCATCTTCATCGAGTGGAACGCGGACGGCGTGAACAAGCATCTGATGTATCAGGACTTTCTCTAGAACGCTAATTTCGCCGCGAGAGACCTCCTGCCAACTTGAATGCACCGGGGCACGCCGCCCCAGCACACAGGAGAAAACAGCCATGACCAACCTCAACGCCGCGCAACTGGTGGAGCGCATCAACAAGGTCCGCAAGATCAAGGGCATGGAGCCGGTGGAACTCACCGGCGTCGCCAAGGCCAAGCTGGCCGAAACCCTCGAAGAACTGCGCGCCGACCTGCCGGACCCCACCGAGGCGGACGTGCTGGAAGCCCTGTCGCTGGGCAAGTATCGCAGCGCGGCGCAGGTGGCCGACGCCCACGCCGCGCCCGTGGACGCGGTTCAGACCATCCTCGACGCGCTCAAGAAAGGCGGCAAGATCGTCGCCCGCCGGAGCAAGTCTATGCAGTGCCTCAAGTACAAAGCGGCATGAGCGCCCTCGCACGCCCCGGCGGCGACATCGTCGCGCTGGATGAGGCCGCCCGTCGCTACCGTACCACCAGCGGCTACGCCCCCAAGACCCTGCGCGAATATGGCCGGTGGTTCCGGCGCTTCACGGACTCCTGCGCCCCCGCCGATGTGTGGAAGGCCGACCACCGCGACGTGCGCCGCTGGTTCGTGTTCCTCGCGCAGTCGGTGAAGCCGCAATCGGTGGAGGTTGCCTGCGCCGCGCTGACCGCCAACTAAGAGACACTGGGGAAGGGCCATACCATAGGCGAACCCGGCGTCGGCACCCGGCCAAGCCCCGCCCGCCATGCGGAGGTTCAGCGGGTGCTGCGCGGCATACGGGCCGAACACGGGGCCGAGCCGGTGCGCAAGCGCCCGCTTCTGATCGCCAGCCTCGATACCTTGATAGCCGCCGCGCCGAATACCACGCGCGCGATCCGTGATGCCGCCATTCTCTGCGTCGGCGTGTACGGGTGCCGCCGCCGGTCCGAGATAGTGGGGCTGGACTTCGGCCCCGGCGGCGACGGAACGGGCTACGCGACGATCACTAACGAAGGCTTATTGATCAAGCTGCGCCGCTCGAAGACAAGCCGCATGGGCGACGAGGAATTGCCTTATGCGATACCGTACCGGCGCAGCGCCCCCCGATACTGCCCCGTGCTGGCGGTGGAGCGATGGGTGGAGGCGGCGGGCATAGCCCCCGGCGAGGCCCTGTTCCGAGGCGTGGACCGCCACGGCAACGTGCGCCCGAACCGTCTGCGCGGCGGCGCGGTGGGCCGAGTGGTGAAGCGCGCGGCGCAGGATTTGGGCATGGACCCCGCCTGCATGGGCGGCCACTCCCTGCGCGCGGGGGGCATCACGTCGCTGGCCAAGGACGGCCTGAGCCTGCCGGATATTCAGGTGCAGTCGGGGCACAAGTCCCTCGGCACGCTGGCGACCTATGTGCGGCTGGAACGGTCGTTCGAGGACTCGCCGTTGAAGCGGCTCACAGCTTACCGCTGACGCCCGCGAACCATGCGGCGTCGAGCGCGTCGTCACTCAGTCCCGTGACGACTTCTCCGTTGTCGGAATGAACCCGATCCGACAGGTGCGCGAGCAACGCCTGCTCCATCGAATAGGCTTGCCGCGCGGTGTCCCAGAGGTGGAAGCGAAAAGGCTGATACTCCAACCCGCCGAGACCGGGCAGAGCCGCGTGATTGAATTGCCGCGCCCGCTGCTTGAAGTCGAAAGCCCAACCTATCTTGAAGGCACTGGGTCGGGCGCCAGCGACCCGCATGGCGTAGGTGTAGGCGGGTGCCCGCCGCATGTGCATGACGCCCCTGCGCGTCGTCGTGGGCGGCGGGGCGGTCCGCTTAGCGGTGCCGTGTCGTTTGGCCATGCGTACCTGCGCCTGCGCGGTTGGCTGCATCAGGGCTTCTTCGCGCCAGTCGAGTGCCAGTACGCGCGCGGCTTCGTCGTCTATGAGCGGCACGATGCCCTGCGCCGAGTCCATGCTGAACTTGCGGTCGCTGATCTGGTTCAGCTTCGGGCGTTCTGGCAGAGACCAAGCGCGCAGGTTCATCAGGCCCACCGGCCACTTGTATTCGCCATCCACGAAGTCGCCGGGCCGCGCCCGCACGTCGAAGTCCATCGACATGACCGGCTCGCGCGAAGGCTGCATGACGCCGAGCAGGCGACCCTTCATATCGTCGGGGGTCTGCTCGCCCGTGGTGCCCACCAGCACCACACGGTCGCCGCCCTCTAGCTGGCGCAGCGCGTTGTCCCGCCAGCCGCTCGTGCTGAATTGCAGCGGCCCCACGGGAACGTCCCAGCCCCAGACTTTGGTGAGGAACAGGGTCAAGTCAGATCAGGATAGTTAGCCTCTATCCATTTCTTCAGCCCGAACAGGCGTTGCGTCCGGCTTGACTTGCTCCGTGTGCGCGAACTTGCACCTTGCCTAAACTCACGAAGGTTGTCGTCAATTGCTGCTTCGTCATCGGCTTCAATCGGTGCTGCCTTGTATGCCGTCACAAAGTGGGCGAGGGGCGTTTGCCAGTCTGCCGCCGAAATACCGGTCTTCGTATCTAGCAAGGTATGCAACGTGTAGACGTAGTTCTGTGTCTCGAAGAAGCTACGTACGTCATTGTTTTGGAAGATCTCGCTTATTTTCTTTAGTGATCGCTTTAACTTCGCAGTATCGGCCGCGGCGGCCTGATATTCATTGGTGAATTCGTCGTACAATTCGTTCATACTTCTGGGCGTGTCATTAACTATACCTTTTCTTTCGTAGCCCAGTAGTTGGCTGGCGAATTCAACATCAGCCATACGACGCACATTGTCCTTAGTGAAGATGTCTAAAGCCTTCATTTCATCGCTGTCGGCAACTTCAAGAGAAGCTGTCAAAAACTCACCGTTTAGGGTTGCATTGCGCATTTCTTGCGGATTGAGCGACCGATCCGTCTCGTTGAGGCGGGCGAAAATATTTCTGATTTCACCCTCATTTACAGAACTTGGAATGCGTCGCGCATTGAGGCTGTATTGGAAAAATGCGGTTCTTTGTTGGCTGCTGAGGTCCTTCCAATACTTGTCTGCGTATGCTACATTTTGATGCTCAGAATCGAGAAACGCCGCTTTCAACGGCCACTCATTGCTTGTGAACTCTCTGAGAGTTGAAAGACGCTGCTGTCCATCAACGATACTCAGTTTCTGCTGTCCAGTTTCAGCATCTGGAACCTGCTCCCAAACATAAATCTCCGGCATCGGATATTCCATCAGCACAGTTTCTATGAGTCTCACCTTCTGTTTGTCGGTCCAGACAAGTCTCCTTTGAAAAGACCGATCAACAAAATACTCAGACGCACGCATCTTCGTGAGAATTTCTGTAACATTTGGTCTTGAGGATTGTATTTCGTTATTGAATCCCATGCTGCTCTCCCAGCTTTTGCAGGCTCCAGACGTGGTAAGATTTTGCGTCCGCCCATGTACAGTACACCCGCAGCTTAACAATTTGAGTGATGCCGAATTTCGTCGTCGCAGTTTTTCGAACTCTATTCAGCAATTTTGTCAGGTCTCGCAGGTAGGCCGTATCGTTAACATTATCAGTCCCAACAGTAATGAATCTGCGAAAAACGTCCTCCTGAAAATATTTTCTCGCATTTACAGCACCATTGTAGTCTGCGCGCCGAAGGTGCCGCCATGTCTCGTTGAAGAGCGCGCGGGAAACCACCACTAGGTCGATGTCCGACACATTCGATTGCGTATCGTCAGGCTGAAAAGCGCGAAAGCTCTTTTGCGGAGACATACTGAAGCCGTACTTCCCGCTTCCGACTATCGCGATGTCCGACGGGCTGTTTCCGAAAACTTCGCTAAACTGGCTTCTTACATCCTCGTACTCATCACCACTTCGGGTAGGGCAAACCCACGCGTAGTCATCGAACAAACAGTTATTGACGAAATCAACATGACCATCGTTGCGGAGGCGTCGCAGCAGTTCGTTACTATCCATCAGTCGGGTGCCAATCTAGCGCAATTCCATGTTCTACCGCCAGATCGGCTTCGCGCTGCGACACTGGCCGATAGGAAACAAACTCACTGCCGGAACACTCGGGCAAGCCCAACGCCGCGATCAACGGAGCGTCGTAGTGCCCGGACAGCAACAGGATGCCTTCGCGGGCGAGGTGGTCCCGCGTGCCCCTGCCGTTGTCCGATCTAATGCGCCGCATAAAGTCCTGCTGCTGCGCCACGGCCTCCACCACGTCGCGGGTTATCGGTTCGCGCTGCACCTCGCGGAACAGGTTTGCCATGCGCTGATTGCCCGACTTTCCTGCAAATATCCGTTCGATCGCATCGGGCGCGACGGTGCGCCAGAAGTTGGGCGGATACGGGTGGTCCAGCAGAAGCCAAAGTATGTTAGCGAACCCCAGCGCCGAAACGCTTTTCTTGGAGTCCTTGTTCTGGCCAAGCGTCAGATAGTCGGGCCGGGCCACGATCAGCCCCAGAAAGCAGGTCGCACGGACCTCGTCAGCCGCCACCAGAATGCAGGGATGGTCCACCGCTTCGGTGGGAATCATCCAATTGCTGCCCATCGTGTTTTTGATGTCCACATCATGCCCAAGGATCATGGTATCCAGTTTACCTTTGGGCAGGCTCAGCATGGCGCGCAATTCAATCTCTACGCGGGTGCCGATGTAGGTCTTTTCGGTCTTCTCCAACTCATCATACGAGCGCCGCCCGGTTTTAGGTGTCATAATTACATCATCGACGCACTGGCGTAGCATTGCGGCAAACTTAGACGCCAGTGCTTCATCGCCGCCAGCGCGTTTCGCAATGTCGTCCGCAATGGTGGTCAGCAATTCGTGGTCACGGTGGCCCGCGACGACAACGCTTTCTGGAATGTTCTTTTTCAAACGCTTGCCGCTCTGAGAATCTTTGTGTTCTCAATAAGCTGTCACAAATCCGGGGTGTTTGGAAGTTTAGGCGCTGACCACGCGCAACACACGCTTGCGTAATGTCTTTGCGATTTGAGCCGATACAGCTTGCGCCACCGGAGGCGGGAACGCATTTCCGACCTGACGGTAGGCGTTGGTCTTGGCCCCCGTGAAGTGCCAGTCGTCTGGGAAGCCCTGTATGCGGGCTACCATCGGCACCGTAAGGCGCGGCATACCATTGTGGAAGGGGTCCGGTGCTTCGGGTGCTATGGTCCGCCCCTCGACGCCCAACGTGGCCCAAGCGGCACGGGCACGGGTAGGGCCAAGGTCGGGACCGCCGTGCTTCTTGGAGCCGCCGACGATTGTTGGTGCAATCTCGTCAGCTTTTGCGGCCCAGTCCTCTGCACCGCGCCAGCCACGGGCGGCCATGAGGTCTTGCAGCGTTTCGCCAACGGTCGGAGGGTTGTGTGGGTTTGGCTCTGGCCAGTCGAAAAAGTCGGCACGCTCCTTCTGTACCGCGACGATCACAACGCGTGGCCGGAGTTGGGGAACGCCATAGTCAGACGCATTCAGGAGCCGCCAGTCTGTCTTGTACCCTAGCTTGTCTAACTGTGACTTAAGCCGTTCGCGGTAGTCGTGGAACACGGCGTCCAAGAACCCGCGCACATTCTCAATCATCACCGCGCGAGGCCGGGCCGCATCCACGATGTCGATAGCGTCACTGAACAGGTTGCGTTCATCCTGTTCGCCAAGCTGTTTGCCGGCGACGGAGAAGGGCGGACACGGCAGGCCACCGGCTAGAAGGTCCATACCCTTGTAGTCAGCCGCGCGCTCCTTGAAGATTCGCATGTCTTCTTCCAGGACGTTCCACTCAGGCCGGTTGTGGCGCAGGGTGTTGCAGCAGTGCTTGTCTATCTCGACCAAGGCAGTGTGGGCGAATCCCGCGTTTTCCAGCCCAAGGGCTTGGCCGCCAGCACCAGCACAAAGTTCTAAAGATGTCAGCATGTGGCCCACCCTCTTTTTGCACATACAACCCGTTGTGGTCAGCTAGATCAATAGGTGAACCCATGCTGCATGAATGTTCTTAATTTGTTCTTACCGGCAAAGTCTGATTCCGGCAAGCCCGACTGGGTAGCAATCTGTTACCCCAATGTTACCCCGCGCGCCGAAAAGAGAAAGGCCGCCCGAAGGCGGCCTTGTCTAACTAACCGTGGGTATTCGGTTATTTTGGAGCGGGCGAGGCGATTCGAACGCCCGACCCTAACCTTGGCAAGGTTATGCTCTACCCCTGAGCTACGCCCGCACCGTTTGGTAGCGATCAATTAGAAAACCCGGCGTTCCGGCGCAAGCGGAAAATGCGACTTTCATGACGGTTTTTCTCATCTTGCCCCTACGTCGCACCAGCCGCGGTCAGGAGGTCGCCTGAAGACCCGTGGCGGTGAAGTTGTCGACCGCGAAACTTTCGTTTCCGACGTTCTGATCGGCGTCAGAACCAAAGCCGAGCGCGACGTATTCGTTGGGGTTCGCGACCGTGATCGAGACCGTGGCCATGCTGTCGACCCAATTGTGCGCATCGCTCATGTTGCCACCGAGAGAGACGTTCTCGTCCACGACCTTGCCGGTCACGGTGATGCCGGCCACCGTCGACGGGGTGAACGTCGTTCCGGAATTGCCCTTGGTCAGGCGACCGACCTCCTGGCCATCGATGAAGATGATCCCAGATTCATCATCCAGACTGTCGAGCGCATACAGGTCGAACGAGAAGGTCGCCTCAGCCACGCCTTTTTCGATGGCGAATTCCTGCACGATGCTCTGCGCACCGCGGCTGCCGGCGATCTGCATGACGTTCCCGATGCCTTTGACGTCCGTCACGGACCCGCCGTACCAGCCATTGGCATCGTTGTTGAAGGCCGTCGTGAAAGTGACGCCGAGGGACAGGCCGGACTCGGTCTCGCCCCCGCCTTCTTCGGCGCTGACGACTTCGCCGGACAATTCGCCGTTCACGTTTGCCGCAAGCGCACGGTAGCCGTCCATCACGAGGTCGGATGCGGCGATGCCGACCCCGGCGGTCACGGCCGTCAGGACGACGTAGTCGACGGTGATTGCGCCGCGCGTGTCGGCTAGGAATTCCTTGAATGACTTGAACAACGTTCGCATGGCGGCACTCGTAAATTGGGACGAGACCGGCCTACCGATTTCCTGCGGCGGGAGCATGCGAGTATTGCGCCGAAACCAAGGCAGATACGGCGCATTTTGGGAAACAATGGCGGATCACGGGCGGCGTTTTTGCGCCGCCCGTGGTCGCATGGTCATTCCAGTTCGATCAGAAGGTCCTTCGCATCGATCTGGGCACCTGGGGTCACATGGATCGCCTTGATCGTGGCATCGCGTTCCGCGTGCAGGCCGGTTTCCATCTTCATCGCCTCGATCGTCAGCAGCAGGTCGCCTTTCTTCACGACGCCACCCGGCTGCGCCGCCACGCTCGCCACGACGCCCGGCATCGGGGCGCCGATGTGGTTGGGGTTGCCGACTTCGGCCTTTGGCATCTTGGCGGCCGTGCCTGCCACGCGGCGGTCCGGCACGCGGATGACGCGGGGCTGGCCGTTCAACTCGAAGAACACGCGCGCATCGCCGTCGTCGGTCGTGTCGCCGCGCGCGACGCAGCGGATCACGAGGCTGACGCCGGGGTCGATCTCGGCCTCGATCTCGTCCCCCGGCTCCATCCCGTAGAAGAACACGGGCGTCGGCAGGGCGCGCACGGGGCCATAGGTCTGATGCCGCGCGGCATAATCGGTAAAGACCTTGGGATACATGAGGTAGCCGTTGAGGTCCTCGTCATCGACCTCCTCGCCGATCTTCTCGGCCAGTTCGGCACGCACGGCCTCCAGATCGACGGGGGGCAGATGCTTGCCGGGCCGCTCCAGCGACGGGGCCTCGCCCTTGAGGGCCTTTTTTTGGATCGCCTTGGGCCAGCCGCCGGGGGGCTGACCGAGGTTGCCCTTCATCATGTCGACGACGCTGTCGGGGAAGCTGACCTCGACCTTGGGGTCCGCCACCTGCGCGGTGGTCAACCCCTGGGCCACCATCATCAGGGCCATGTCGCCCACGACCTTCGACGACGGCGTGACCTTCACGATGTCACCGAACATCTGGTTCACGTCGGCATACATCTGCGCCACCTCATGCCAGCGTTCCTCCAGCCCCATGGACCGGGCCTGCGCCTTGAGGTTGGTGAACTGACCGCCCGGCATCTCGTGCAGGTAGACCTCGGAGGAGGGGGCCTGCATGCCGCTCTCGAAGGCAAGATACTGAGCGCGGACCGCATCCCAGTAATCGTCGATCCGGCGCACGGCGGACATGTCGATCTGCGTGTCGCGGGCATCGCCCTTCAGCGACGAGACGATGGTGCCGAAGGTCGCCTGCGACGTGTTGCCCGACAGGCTGTCCATCGCGACGTCGGCCGCATCGACGCCCGCATCCGCCGCCGCAAGGATCGTCGCGCTGGCGATGCCGGCGGTATCGTGGGTGTGGAAGTGGACGGGCAGGCCGACCTCCTCCTTCAGGGCCTTGATCAGGACACGGGCCGCGGCGGGTTTCAGCAGGCCTGCCATGTCCTTGAGGCCCAGAACATGGGCGCCCGCGGCCTCCAGCTCCTTGGCCATGCCGACGTAGTATTTCAGGTCATACTTGGACCGCGCCGGGTCCAGCATGTCGCCAGTGTAGCAGACGGTGCCTTCGCAGACCTTGCCCGTCTCGATCACGGCGTCCATCGCCACGCGCATGTTCTCGACCCAGTTGAGGCTGTCGAAGACGCGGAAGACGTCGACGCCGGTTTCGGCCGCCTGACGCACGAAGCTTTGCACGACGTTGTCGGGATAGTTGGTGTATCCTACGCCGTTCGACGCGCGCAGCAGCATCTGGGTCAGCAGGTTCGGCATCGCCTTGCGCAGATCGCGCAGACGCTGCCACGGGCATTCCTGCAGGAAGCGGTAGGCCACGTCGAATGTCGCGCCGCCCCAGCATTCCATCGAGAAGAGTTGCGGCAGGTTGGCGGCATAGGCGGGCGCCACGCGGACCATGTCGATCGACCGCATCCGGGTGGCCAGCAGCGACTGGTGCCCGTCGCGCATGGTCGTGTCGGTCAGCAGCAGGCGATCCTGCGCCAGCATCCAGTCGGCGAGGGCCTTCGGACCTTCCCGTTCGAGAATCTGCTTGGACCCGTCCGGCGGCGTGTCCACCAATAGGGCAGGGACCACGGGCGCGCGGACATCGGCGGCGGGTCGGGCACGGCCCTCTGTTTCCGGGTGTCCGTTGACCGAAATGTCGGCCACATAGGTCAGGATCTTGGTGGCACGGTCGCGACGCGGCTTGAAATCGAATAGCTCGGGCGTCTCGTCGATGAACTTGGTGTGGTATTCATTCGACAGGAAGACCGGGTTCTTCAGCAGGTTCTCGACGAAGGCGATGTTCGTGCTGACACCCCGGATGCGGAATTCCCGCAACGCACGGTCCATGCGGGCTATCGCCGCCTCGGGCGTGGGGGCCCAGGCAGTGACCTTTTCAAGCAGACTGTCGTAGTAGCGGGTGATGACCGCACCGGAATAGGCGGTGCCCCCGTCCAGCCGGATGCCCATGCCCGTGGCCGACCGATAGGTGGTGATGCGGCCATAGTCGGGGATGAAATTGTTCTGCGGGTCTTCGGTCGTCACACGACACTGGATGGCGTGACCGGACAGTTCGACGTCGTACTGCGAGGCCACGCCCGTGGCCTCCATCAGCGACTTGCCTTCGGCGATCAGGATCTGCGCGCGGACGATGTCGATGCCCGTCACCTCTTCGGTCACGGTATGCTCGACCTGCACGCGGGGGTTCACCTCGATGAAATAGAACTCGCCAGAGTCCATATCCATCAGGAACTCGACGGTGCCGGCGCATTCGTAGTTGACGTGTTCGCAGATCTTCTTGCCAAGCGCGCAGATGCGTTCGCGCTGCGTCTCGGACAGGTAGGGGGCCGGCGCGCGTTCCACGACCTTCTGGTTGCGGCGCTGCACGGAGCAGTCACGCTCATAGAGGTGATAGGTGTTGCCGTGGCTGTCGCCCAGTACCTGAACCTCCACGTGGCGGGCACGCTGGATCATCTTCTCGAGGTAGCCTTCGCCGTTGCCGAATGCGGCCTCGGCCTCGCGCCGGCCTTCCAACACCTTTTCCTCCAGCTCGTCCTCGCCGAAGATCGGGCGCATGCCGCGTCCGCCACCGCCCCAGCTGGCCTTGAGCATCAGCGGATAGCCGACCTCGGCCGCCTGCTTCTTGATGGCGTCCATGTCGTCGCCGAGGACTTCGGTCGCCGGAATGACCGGCACGCCGGCTTCGATCGCCACGCGCCGCGCGCTGGCCTTGTCACCCAGGGCACGCATCGTTTCGGCCTTTGGCCCGATGAAGGTAATGCCCGCGGCGACGCAGGCGTCGACGAATTCGGGGTTCTCGGACAGCAGGCCATAGCCCGGATGGATCGCATCCGCCCCGCTGGCCTTGGCCACGCGGATGATTTCGGGGATCGCGAGGTAGGCGGCAACCGGACCAAGCCCTTCGCCGATCTTGTAGGCCTCATCCGCCTTGAAGCGATGGAGGCCCAGCTTGTCCTCTTCGGCATAGACGGCGACGGTCTTCTTGCCCATTTCGTTTGCGGCGCGCATGATGCGGATCGCAATCTCGCCACGGTTGGCAATCAGAATTTTCTTGAAGTTGGCCATGTCGATCCCTCGGATATCCGTGACGTTTTCGTAACTGTTATGCCGCACTGCGGCAACAGGTTCATGCGCGGCGGCGCTTGTCTACAGTGTTTCGACAGCGCGTCAGCCCGTTTTGACACCTGTGCCGGTTGGCGCGGGCGCAATGTCCGCCGCGGTCATCCGTGCGGTCAAGGCGTCGCGTTCGAATGGCGTGGCCGAACGGAGCGCGCCTTGCGCGACCTCGCCGATCATGTCGGTCAGGTCCGCATGATCCCGGTCATCGCGCGCCCGCTTTCGGGCCGCGATATAGGCATCCATCAGGCGACCGGCGACGAAGGGGTGCGGTGCCGTCGCGCGGTGCAGAACCGTCAGGTAGGGGCGCCATTGCGGTATGATCCCGCTATCGGGCACATGAAGCCGCGCGCGGCCATCATCATCCGCCAGCCATCCGTCCCTGCGCATCTGGTTGCGCAGCGACCCGCAAAGACCCTGACCGATCCAGTCGACACAGGTGGCGGCCGTCTGGTGGTCGTTGATGCCGGACGACAGGGCACGGGCGGCAAGTTCCACCAGAAGGGTCAGGCCGAAGGGGCCGGTCGGATGGTCGTTGCGATACGCCGTCATCTCGCAGGTTTTCAGGATCACGCGGTCCAGCGCGTCGCCCGCCCCCCATACATGGGCCAAGGGATCGCCCTCGTTCAGGAATTCCCCGTCGGGGATCCGTAGCGCGATCTGGGCGCCAGCGTCGCGCGCCGCGTCGATCAGCGATTGTCTGTCGAACGCGCCGAGGTATCCGGCAGAGGTGGCATGGACCACGTGGTCGGGGCTGCGGGTGGGATCGGGCCCGTCGCACATCGGCCAATCGCGTCGGTCCCGCGCCAATGTCTCGCCGATATCCGCCACGGAGGTATCGACATGCGCGGTCCGTGCCAGCCGATGATACCCGAAACCCAACCATCCGAGTGCCGCCAGTGTCAGGGCAAGATCCAGCAGGATCAGGCCGCGGGGCACGACGACGTCCTCGGCCACGAAGAACCGCCCCATCAGCGACAAAGTCACGAGGGCCATCCATTGCATCAAGGTGAACCGGATCTCGATCCGGGCGATCCAGCGTTCAATCAGCCGCGTTCCGAGGGATGATGCGGCAAGCGTCAGCACCAGCAGCGTGATCGAGAAATACAGCCCGAGGATGGCAATCTGAACCGTCAGCAGGGCATCGAAGTGATCCGACGCCGCCGCCGCATCGAAGGCAAGCGGCGGGGCGATCCGTGCGATCCCGTCCGACAATCCGGACCGGTCCCACAGGCCCATGCCCAAGGCCAGCGGCAACATCAGGATCATCGCGGCCAGCGATGGCCCCCAGATCCCAGCCAGCAGGCGATTCGCCACGAAGGAACCGGTCGAGCGAATGATGTCCTGCAACACGGGCGGCGTCCTTGTCCCCTCATGGCCGTCAGCGGCCAACTGCGAGATAGCCTATGGGAACAGCGAGGCAAAACGCCATCGTGATTGCGGATAGCCGCCCATGAACGCGCGTGGATGCGAACGCATCGTGAACGCGGGCTTTCCTTGCGGTCCCGCCCGTTCTATTGGTCATGCATGACATATCACGACGACTCCGATGCGATGGAGGCGGCAAGCCTCTCGTCCCGTGCCATGGCTGCGCGTCCCGCCCCCTATCTGGAGGGGCTGAACGCGGCGCAGTTGCAGGCGGTCAACACCCTCAATGGGCCGGTCCTGATGCTGGCCGGGGCGGGCACCGGCAAGACGCGCGCCCTGACGGCGCGGATCGCGCATCTGATGGCACAGGGCAAGGCACGCCCGAACGAGATCCTGGCCGTGACCTTCACCAACAAGGCCGCGCGCGAGATGCGCACCCGCATTGGTGGCATGATGGGGCAGGCGGCCGAGGGGATGCCGTGGCTTGGCACCTTCCATTCCGTCTGCGTCAAGCTGCTGCGGCGCCACGCCGAACTGGTCGGCCGCACCGTCATGGTGAACGGCGAAGGGCGGGAGATGCACCTGCGCTCCAACTTCACGATCCTCGATACCGACGACGTCAATCGCCTGCTCAAGCAGCTGATCGTTGCCGCGGACATGGACGAAAAGAAGTGGCCGCCCCGGATGCTGTCGGGGATCATCGATCAGTGGAAGAACCGCGCCTGGACGCCGGACAAGGTTCCCGCCTCCGAGGCGCAGGCCTTCGACGGGCGCGGCGTCGCACTCTATCGGGCCTATCAGGATCGTCTGCTCGCGTTGAACGCCTGCGATTTCGGCGACCTGCTGCTGCATGTGATCGACATCTTTCAGCGGCATGACGACGTGTTGTCCAAGTATCGGACATGGTTCCGCTACATCCTCGTGGACGAATATCAGGACACGAACGTCGCCCAGTATCTCTGGCTGCGCCTTCTGGCGGGCGGGCATCGCAACATCTGCTGCGTGGGGGACGACGATCAGTCGATCTATGGCTGGCGCGGGGCCGAGGTGGGCAACATCCTGCGGTTCGAGAAGGACTTCGAGGGGGCCGAGATCATCCGGCTGGAGCAGAATTATCGCTCTACCCCCCATATCCTCGCCGCCGCTTCGGGCGTGATCGCGGGAAACAAGGGGCGGCTGGGCAAGACCCTCTGGACCGAAGCCGAGGAGGGCGAGAAGGTCCGCCTGATCGGCCATTGGGACGGCGATGAGGAAGCCCGCTGGATCGGGGAGGAGGCGGAGGCGTTGCAGCGCGGCACCCGCAACCTCGACCCGTTCTCGCTGGACGATATGGCGATCCTCGTGCGTGCCGCGCACCAGATGCGCGCCTTCGAGGACCGGTTCCTGACCATCGGCCTGCCGTATCGCGTCATCGGCGGACCGCGATTCTTCGAACGTTTGGAAATCCGCGATGCGATGGCCTATTTCCGGCTGGTCGTCTCGCCCGACGACGATCTGGCGTTCGAGCGGATCGTGAACACCCCCAAGCGCGGCTTGGGCGACAAGGCGCAGCAGACGATTCAGGTGATGGCGCGGTCGAACGGCCTGTCGCTTCTGGAAGGGGCGCGTCTGTGCGTGACATCCAAGACGATCGGCGGGCGCGGCGGCAAGGCGTTGCAGGAACTGGTCGACGGGCTGGCGCGGTGGCGGGCCGAAATGCTGGACGGGCGCGACCATATCCGCCTTGCCGAGGAGATCCTCGACGAATCCGGGTACACGACCTTCTGGCAGAACGAAAAGACGCCCGAAGCACCGGGGCGGCTCGAGAACCTCAAGGAACTGGTGAATTCGCTGGGCGAATTCGAGAACCTTCAGGGATTCCTCGAACACGTCTCCCTGATCATGGACAACGAGTCGGAGGCCGAGGAGCCCAAGATCACCCTCATGACGCTGCATGGTGCCAAGGGGTTGGAGTTTCCGGTCGTCTTCCTGCCCGGCTGGGAGGACGGCCTGTTCCCCTCGCAGCGGTCGATGGACGAGAGCGGCGTCAAGGGGCTGGAGGAGGAGCGCAGGCTGGCGTATGTCGGCATCACCCGCGCCGAACGTATCGCCACCATCAGCTTTGCCGCCAATCGCCGGGTCTATGGCCAGTGGCAGTCAGCCTTGCCCAGCCGGTTCGTCGACGAGTTGCCCGAAGACCACGTGGAGGTTCTGACGCCTCCGGGTCTTTATGGCGGCGGGTTCGGCGCGACGGGCATGGCCGCCGCGCAACACGCGGCGATGTCGGGCGGTGTCGAATCGGATATGCCGCAGAAGGCGGCCAATGCGGATGTCTACAACTCTCCCGGATGGAAGCGGCTGCAGACGAACGCGCAACGCCCGATGCGTCAGCCGAGCGAAGCCAAGAACCTGACGATCAATGCCACCGTCGTTTCGGCGTTCTCGGAAGGGGACAGGGTATTCCACACGAAATTCGGTTACGGCACCGTCAAGGCGATCGAGGGCGACAAGCTCGACGTTGCGTTCGACAAGGCCGGATCCAAGAAGATCGTCGGGCGATTCCTGCTGCCCGCGGACCAGGCGGGCGACGTTCCGTTTTGATCGGACGGACCGGCGGCGTCAGGTTTCGACGGCCGCACGCATGATGCGGCGGCGTTGTATCTCTCTACGGGAAATGCGCGGCCATGACCCGGCGCCGGACGCCGGACGAAAACACGTCCATCGACGCGTCAATGGCGTTGACGTCGATGCCGAACGCCAGATGCCGAATTGCGCAAAAGCAGGGGGCTGAAAAACAAAGAACGACGGCGCCTAAGGGAGGAGGAGCGCCGCCGTTCAAAGTGTGATCGCCAACCCCAAGGGAGGAGGAGGAGCGGCGATCTATTCGATCGGTCGGCTATTGGGAGGAGCGCCAACCGTCGAAATCTGTAGTCGAACGCGCTTGTCGTCCGATTTGTTCCGACCGGGTCCCGACGACGCCCTAAAGGGAGGAGGAGGGCGCCGCCGGTCCGGTCTCGAAGACCTCTCGGGAGGGAGAGGCCGAACCCGAGGTTCCTTGGGAGGAAAGAACCTTCAGGCTGCAACCCGGCCTAAGGGAGGAGTGGCCGGACTGCGTTCCGCACTGTCCGATGGGAGGAAAGGACAGTGACGGAAACAGGTATTCTTACTTGCCGTAGGCAGCTTCCAGGGCGATCGAGCGGATCATCGACCGGCTCAGGCCGAGGTCGGCCAGTTCGCGGTTCGACAGGTCCGACAGTTCGTTGACGGTCTGACGATACAGGCGCCAGTTGGCCCAATCGGTGCGAAGCGTTGCAAGGCGCGCGACCAGACGGTCACGGAGGGAGATGGAAGCGCCGGCCGTATTGCCGTAAGTGGTGAAAGCCATGATAGACCCTTTCTCAATGAAGGGGCGTTTTGCCCCCAACCACGTCCCGACCGAAGTGCCGGTGTCCGTGTTTCGTGAGACCTATTTGGGTCGAATGCTGCGATTGCACAACGCCTAGGTTGTTCAATGCCGCTATGCAGCATCTGCATATGTTTCCTAAGGGAAGCCTTCATACCACCGTTACAATACCGGTCTGACGCCCATGTCCGCTTTGTCCCATCCGGGCTTTTGTGCCTACTTTATTGCTGCGGTGCCGCTGACGCAGGCCCTCTGGGCGCAGCGGGTCACTTTGGGGTGGCTGGCATGGGACATGTCGGGGTCTGCTGCCTATGTCGGTCTGATCGCGGCGTTGGGCCTTGTTCCGGTGCTGGTATCCGGACCGGTCTTCGGCGTGCTGGTGGATCGGGCCGATATCCGGCGGGCGATCATGACAACCTCTGCCGCGATGCTGGCTCTTCTCGTTCTTGCGGCCGTGCTGGCCGGCAGCGGGGCGCTGGGGCAGGGTGGTCTGGCGTTTCTTGCCCTGTCGGTCGGGGTCGTCTCCTCGGCGCACCATCCGGTGCGCATGTCACTCGGACCGCGCCTCGTGCCGCGCGCCGATGTGTCCGGCGTCGTGGCCCTGTCGGCCCTCAACTTCAACATGGCGCGGCTTATTGCGCCTGCTCTGACGGGCACCGCGCTGGCCTCCGTCGGTGCGGTGGCGACCCTCTGGGCCTCGGCCGCGCTGTATCTGCCGATGCTGTTTGCCGTCCGGTGGATGGACCCACGGCCCTTGCCGCCCGGTGCAGGCAGCGATCCGATCATGGTGGGGGTGCGGGCGGCAGGCCGATATATCCTGACGACACCGGTCGCGCGACAAGCCGTCATTCTGACGGCGGCAATGGCGATTCCGGTTCGGGGCTACCTGGAGCTTTTGCCCGTCATGGCCGAAGGCGTTCATGATCGGGGGGCAGAAGGCCTGGGCCTGCTGACGGCCGCCGCAGGGGGCGGTGCGCTGCTGGCGGCCCTTGCCAAGGCGTCTGCCCGCAAGGCCGGCGTCACACGCCTGCTCCGGTGCGTCCTGATCGCGGGTGTCTGCGCCCTGTTGCCGCTCGGGTTGGCGACGGGGTGGTGGGCGGCCCTGGCGTGGACGGCGGTACTCGGTTTTGCCTCTACCTTCTGCGGTGTCACCCTGCAGGCGGCGGTGCAGCAGGATCTGCCCGACGACCTGCGGGGCCGGGTGATGTCGTTGTGGGTCGTGGTCGGCATCGGTTCCGTCGCCTTGGGGTCCGGCGCAATGGGCGGGCTTGCCGGCCTGTTCGGTTTGCCGCTGACCCTGGTCGGGGCAGGGTGCCTGGGTGGCGCCGTGACCATCGTGCTGACCTTGCGCTCCGCGCAAAACGCCGCCACCTAACGTCGACCCTATGACCCCGGAGGACAGTTCATGGCCACGCGCGACGATATCCTTGCAGAATTGTCCCGGCTGACCTTGCCGGATGGCGGGGACATCGTGTCCCGCGACATGGTGCGCGCCGTGACCATAAGGGAGGGCAGCGTCAGTTTCGTCATCGAGGCCCCCAATCCGGACATTGCCCGCAAGATGGAGCCGATTCGCGCGGCCGCGCAGTCCCTGATCGCCGAACTGCCCGGCATTTCCCAGGTGCAGGCAGTGTTGTCCGCCCCGACCGAGACGAAGCAGCCGCCGTCCCTGAAGGTCGGCGGACACCCCAAGCCACAGGATGGCCCCATGCGCGTACCGGGCGTGCAGCGCGTGATCGCCATCGCCTCGGGCAAGGGGGGCGTCGGGAAATCGACGGTCTCTTCGAACCTTGCCGTGGCGCTGGCGCGGCAGGGACGCAAGGTCGGCCTGCTGGATGCGGATATCTACGGGCCGAGTCAGCCGCGGATGATGGGCGCGACCAAACGTCCGGCCTCGCCCGATGGCAAGACGATCCATCCGCTTCAGGCCCATGGCGTCACGCTGATGTCCATCGGCCTGATGCTGGGCGAGGACAAGGCCGTGGTCTGGCGTGGTCCGATGCTGATGGGGGCCCTTCAGCAGATGCTGGGTCAGGTCGAATGGACGCATCACACCGGGGGCGCGCCGTTGGATGTTCTCATCGTCGACTTGCCGCCCGGTACAGGTGACGTGCAGTTGACGCTTTGCACCAAGGCGGTGGTGACGGGGGCCATCGTCGTGTCCACACCGCAGGATGTGGCCCTGCTGGATGCGCGCAAGGCGCTGGACATGTTTGCGACCCTCAAGACACCCGTGCTTGGCCTGATCGAGAACATGTCGACGTTCCACTGTCCCAAATGCGGTCACGAATCCCATGTTTTCGGCCACGGCGGCGTGGCCGCCGAGGCCGCGCGCCTCGGGCTGCCGTTCCTCGGGGCGCTGCCCATCGATCTCGACACCCGCCTTGCAGGGGATGCGGGCCGGCCGATCGCGGCAGAAGACGGCGACATGGCCGAGGCCTATGCCACAATCGCGCGCAAGCTCGTGTCCGACGACCTCGCCTGAGGCGACTCCACCACCGGCATCCTGGCATCCGACCTGATCCCGCCCCGACATCCGTCGGCGCGGGATCTTTGTTGTGCCGTTGACTGCGAATCGTCAGGGTGATTCTGTCACCCCGAGGGTGCATGCGTCCTAAGCGCTTGAATCTCGTGGATAGACGCCGCTCCGCGGCAGCTGTGAAAGGGCAGGGTTCGCAGGATGCCCGAATTTGAAACGGTCTGTAGTTTGCCGTGAAATGTGGGTTTTGTGCCACGAGGTTATGACGGGCTGGGAATAATTACCACTTTCTGAAAATCAACAAATACTACCATCCGACAAAAGACTTACTACATATAGTATCAAAATCGCCTTACACACAGCTTATCCCCAATCTGTGGATAAACGCGGCGGTCCAAATTCCCAAGAAACATCTGGTCTGCCCCGCGTGGTCATGTCATCACTCTCCTCACGGAGCACGACGGAAACAGGGTCACAGAAAAACGAACCCGAACCGGCACATTGAGGCAGGCTTTAAGGCACTTCCAACGTCTCCAGACGATGAAGATCCGCGACGCGCATCGAGCACATCATCCCCCCAGGTGACTGCGCGTGACGGATGCCCGGACTAACGGGGCACAGGCGGCGGTTCGGGACGGCAGACCCCGAACCGCCGTTTGCCGTTCCGGCGGGTGACAGAAACATCAGGGCGGGCCGCCCGGTCCCCCTTCGAACAGGTAAGGGCGTCGAACCAGGTGAGAGACGTTTTCAGGGGCAAGAAGGACGTCAAGATCGACGCGAAGGGACGTATGTCCTTTCCGGCATCTTTCCGTCGTGCCCTGGAGGCGAACCACCCGGACCGCGAAGAGGGGGAGAACGCCACCATGTTCATC
The DNA here is from genome assembly GCF_041403465.1 of Jannaschia sp. 2305UL9-9. Lineage (NCBI taxonomy): Bacteria > Pseudomonadati > Pseudomonadota > Alphaproteobacteria > Rhodobacterales > Roseobacteraceae > Jannaschia > Jannaschia sp. 2305UL9-9. Next base: position 241,896 of record NZ_JBGEHM010000003.1, on the reverse strand, counting down.
GCCCATTCCGACAACCAAGCATTCCTGACAGCCTATACCTTCGCGGGCATGGAGGTCCTGTCCGCCCGCATCGACGAGATGCAGCCCGGCAGCATCGAGCGTCAGGCGCTGGAGGAATACCTTTTCGTCAACATCGAAGAGGTGACCCTCGACGACAACGGCCGCTTCGTCCTGCCCAAGCGCCTGAGGGATCTCGTGGGTCTGACCGACATGGCCGTGTTTGCCGGGTACCGCGACAGTTTCCGCATCTATTCCCCTGAGGCGCCCTCCGCTGCCGTCAGCGTCCTGTCGCAATTGATGGCAAACCAACCCGTGAACACCTCGCCCCTGACGCTGCTTCCGCACACGGGACCGACGCAATGACGGCTACGGCCGCCCCTCACGTTCCGGTCCTCTTGCGGCCGATCCTCGATGCCGTCGCGCCCATGTCGGGAACGTGGATCGATGGCACGATGGGCGCCGGTGGTTATACCCGCGCCATGCTGGATGCGGGCGCCGACCTGATGATCGGGCTGGACCGCGACCCCCTTGCGCATGAGATGGCGGCGGAGTGGGGCGCGGCGTTCGGTGATCGCCTTCGGACGGTCAAGACCGTCTTCTCCCGCATGGACGAGGTTGCGCAGGGCGTGGACGGCGTCGTCCTCGATCTGGGCGTCAGCTCCATGCAGCTTGACCGGGCGGACCGTGGCTTCAGCTTCATGCGCGACGGCCCGCTCGACATGCGGATGGGCGACGAGGGGGCGACCGCCGCCGATCTGGTGAACACCGCGCCCGAAGGGGTGCTTGCCGATATCCTGCATCGCTACGGCGAGGAACGGGCCGCCCGCCGCATCGCCCGCGCGATCCTGCGCACGCGCGAAGAGACGCCCTATACGACGACCCTGCAACTGGCCGAGACGATCACCGCGAACCTGCCCCGGTCCAAGCCCGGTCAGAGCCATCCCGCCACCCGCAGCTTTCAGGCGATCCGCATTGCCGTGAACGATGAGTTTGGTGAGCTGATCGAGGGGCTGCATGCCGCCGAACGCGCGCTGGCGCCCGGCGGCTGGCTTGCGGTCGTGACGTTTCATTCGGTCGAGGATCGCGCGGTGAAGCGGTTCCTTGCGGCCCGGTCCGATACGGGCGGCGGTGGCAGTCGCCATTTGCCGGAACGCGCCGCCCTGATCCCCGGTTTCGACCGGGTCAGCCGGGCCATTTCACCCAGCGAGGCCGAAGTGGCCGCCAACCCGCGCGCCCGTTCTGCGCGGTTGCGACTGGCGCGTCGCACGGATGCGCCCGCGGGGGAGGTCACACGCCGTCAACTCGGCCTGCCAGAGGCCGTCAATTCCGAGGGAAAAAGGTAACGCCATGCGTGGTCTGCTTTATACTCTGTCCGTCTTTGCCGTCGTCGCCCTGGGCTTCTGGGCTTACCGCGAAGGTTATGAGACCCGCGCCACGGAACGCGCGGTGGCCAGCCTCGAACGCCAGATTGGGGAGCGCCATCAGGAGCTGTCGATGCTGCGCGCCGAATGGGCCTACCTGAACCGCCCTGACCGTCTGCATGCGCTGGCCGAGATGAACTTCGAGCGCCTTGGCCTGATGCCCCTGTCGCCCGATCACTTCGCCCTGACCGAGCAGGTGGGTTATGCCCCGCCAGACGTACCAAATCCCCTTGACGACGTTATGGCCGATGATCTGTTGGAGGACATGGTGTCCGAGGTGATCATCATGAACCACCGCTATGGGGCCGATGTCGCCGCAACCGTGATCGCACCGCCGACCCTTGCCGATGATGGAGAGCAATTGCCGTGATGTTCCGTCGCCGAAGCCGCCCGCAACCCTCCGATCCTTTCGTTCCGGTGACGCCGACGGTTCCGCGCGCGCCGGACCCCACGCCGGTCCTGCCGCGCGAAAACCCGGAAAAGGCAAGGATGCGGGCGGAACGGCGGCTCAAGTTCACCGCCTCCTGTTTCCTGCTCGGCTTCGTGGTTGTCGGTCTGAAGATGGGCGCAATCGCCGCATCCGAAGCGCGCGAGCCTGCGACCGGGTCCCTGTCCGGTGCAGCGATCGTCAGCCAGCGGGCGGACATCACCGATCGCGAGGGGCGGGTGCTGGCCACGAACGTCACGGCCACGGCGCTTTATGCACAGCCGCACCTGATGGTCGATCCCATCGCCGCGGCGCAGGGCCTGTCTGTCATCTTTCCGGACATGAATGCGGAAACGTGGCAGCGGCGGTTTACCTCCGGGTCCAAGTTCTTCTGGCTCAAGGGCAACATTTCGCCCGAGCAGCAGCAGGCCGTGCATGATCTGGGCGAGCCGGGCCTTCTGTTCGGGCGGCGCGAGATGCGCCTCTACCCGAATGGCCCGCTGGCGGCGCATCTGCTGGGCGGGGCACGTTACGGCGAACAGGATGTGCGCGCGGCCGAGATCAAGGGCGTCGCGGGCGTCGAAAAGACCTTTGATACCTATCTGTCCGACCCCGCGCAGGAAGGCGCGCCCCTGCGCCTGTCCATCGACATCCCCGTGCAGACGGCGATCGAACAGGTTCTGTCGGGCGGTATGCGCCTGATGAACGCAAAGGGCGCCGCCGCGATCCTGATGGATATCCATACGGGTGAGGTCATCTCGCTCGCCTCGTTGCCCGATTTCGACCCGAACGACCGTCCACGCCCCGCGACGGAGGGTGATCCGGGCGACAGCCCGTTGTTCAATCGCGCGGTCCAGGGCCTCTACGAGCTCGGCTCCACCTTCAAGATCTTCACCGCGGCGCAGTCGCTGGAACTGGGGCTGACGAACTCCGGCACGATGATCAACACGGCCGGTCCGATGCGTCAGGGACGGTTCCAGATCCGGGATTTCGACAACTATGGTCCGCGCCTGTCGGTGGCTGATGTCATCCGCAAGTCGTCGAACATCGGCACGGCGCGCATGGCGCTGGACATCGGCGCAAACCGGCAGCAGGAATTCCTGCGTTCGCTCGGCTTCATGGAGCCGACGGAGCTGGAGCTGACCGAAGCGCCCGGCATTCGTCCGCTCGTGCCCGCACGGTGGCCCGATATCACCACAATGACGGTCAGCTATGGCCACGGCCTGTCCGCTTCGCCCCTGCACCTCGCGGTCGGCTACGCATCGGTGCTCAATGGCGGCACGCGGGTCACGCCGACCTTGCTTGCGCGCAGTCAGCCACCCGCGCCGGGGCCGCGCATCGTGTCACCCCGCGTCTCCGCCGAGTCGCGCCACATGCTGCGACAGGTCGTGATCGACGGAACGGCGTCGATGGGCGAGGTTCCGGGCTATCAGGTCGGGGGCAAGACCGGCACGGCGGACAAGCCCAAGTACGACGGTGGCTATTGGGAGGATCGCGTCATTGCGACCTTCGCCAGCGTGTTTCCCGCCAACGATCCGAAATATGTCCTCGTGGTCACCCTCGACGAACCCGAGATCAACGCAGCCGGTGAAGATCGCCGCACCGCTGGCTGGACGGCCGTCCCCGTGTCCTCCGAGATCGTGCGCAGGGTTGCGCCCCTCATGGGATTGCGTCCGGACTTCGATCCGGGACGTGACGATTTCGGTGCATATCTGACACAGGCCGCCGCGCGCTGATGGACGGGGCGGCATCTGCGCGCTAGACGCGGGCCGCGCGAGGCAGGGGGCACGGATGGGCAAGACGCTGTCGGAACTTGGTCTGACGGGGCCGGATGGTCTGATCATTGACGGGTTGGCCGTGGACAACCGGCGTGTGCGGGCGGGCGATCTGTTCGCGGCGCTGCCGGGCAGTACCGTGCACGGGGCAACCTATGCCGCAGATGCGCTGGATCGCGGCGCGGTCGCCGTGCTGACCGACCCCGCAGGTGCGTCGCTTCTGCCTGTCGGCGCCCCCGTGGTCGTGGTCGAGGATCCGCGCGCCGCATTGGCGTTTGCCGCCGCCCTCATGGCGGGCGCGCAGCCCGAGTGCATGGTCGCGGTCACTGGCACCAACGGCAAGACCAGCGTCGCCGCCTTTACGCGGCAGCTTTGGGAAGCGCTGGACCTTTCGGCGGCCAATATCGGCACCACGGGTGTCGAAGGCGCGTTTCACGCCCCTTCCGCCCATACGACGCCCGAGCCGATCACCCTGCACCGCCTGCTGGCCGACATGGCCGATGCCGGCGTCACCCATGCCGCGATGGAGGCATCCTCGCACGGGCTGGATCAACGGCGGCTGGAGGCCGTGCGCCTTGCAGCCGCGGGCTTCACGAACCTGACGCAGGATCACCTCGACTACCACGGGACGATGGACGCCTATTTCGCGGCCAAGGAAGGTCTGTTCGACCGGATCCTGCCCGTCGATGGCGTGGCGGTCATCAACCTCGACGATCCCCATGGCCCTTCCCTGGCCAGCCGGTGCGAGGCGCGCACGCAGGAGGTGATCGGCGTGGGTCGCGGCGACGCCGCGCGGCTGCGTCTGACGGGGCAGCGGTTCGATGCGACGGGACAGCAGTTGCTGTTTCAGTGGCAGGGACGCGCCTTCTCGGTCCGGCTGAACCTGATTGGCGGTTTTCAGGCCGCGAATGCCCTGTTGGCGGCCGGCCTCGTGATCGCTGGGGGCGAGGAGGCGGAGGCCGTCTTCGCCGTTCTGCCCCGTCTGACCGGTGTGCGGGGACGCATGCAACTGGCCGCGACCCGGTCGAACGGTGCTGCGGTATTCGTCGATTACGCGCATACCCCCGATGCGGTGGCCACGGCCCTGACCGCCTTGCGCCCGCATGTGATGGGGCGGATCGTTGCGATCGTCGGCGCGGGCGGCGACCGTGATCGCGGCAAGCGTCCTTTGATGGGACAGGCGGCCCACGACAATGCGGACCACGTGATCGTGACAGACGACAACCCCCGTTCCGAGGATCCGGCAAGCATTCGCGCGGCGGTGTTGGAGGGGGCCCCGGGCGCGGCGGATGTCGGCGACCGGGCAGAAGCGATCCTGACCGGCGTAGACGTGCTGCAACCGGGCGATGCTTTGCTGATCATGGGCAAGGGGCACGAGACGGGGCAGACCGTGGGCGACATGGTGCTGCCCTTCGATGATGTGGAGCAGGCCTCCATCGCCGTCGCCGCTCTGGAGGGGAAAATATGACGCTTTGGTCCGCAAAGGATGCCGCCGCTGCGACGGGCGGGCAGGCGATCGGGGATTGGTCCGTCACAGGGTTCAGTATCGATACACGCACGATTCAGCCCGGTGAGATGTTCGTCGCCCTGCAGGCTGCGCGGGACGGGCATGATTTCGCGGCGCAGGCGCTGGACAAGGGGGCAGGTGCCGCTCTCGTGTCTCGCATCCCCGAAGGGTGCGAAGGCCGCCCCCTTCTGCTGGTCGAAGACGTGCAGGCCGCGCTGGAGGCGTTGGGCCGCGCGGGTCGCGCCCGAACAGGCGCCAGGGTCATCGCGGTGACCGGCAGCGTCGGCAAGACATCAACCAAGGAAATGTTGCGCCATGTGCTTGCGGCGCAGGGCAGGACCCACGCGGCCATCAAGTCCTACAACAACCACTGGGGCGTTCCGCTGACCCTTGCCGCCACGCCGCCCGACGCGGATTTCGCGGTCGTCGAGATCGGTATGAACCACCCCGGCGAAATCGGCCCCCTGGCCAAGATGGCCGCCCCCCATGTCGCGATGGTCACCATCGTCGCGCCCGTGCATCTGGAGGCGTTCGACGACGGCATCGGCGGGATTGCCCGCGAAAAGGCCGCGATCTTCGACGGGCTCGTGCCCGGCGGCACGGCGATCTGGAACGCCGATCTCGAAACGTCGCCGATCCTGGCCGAGAAAGGCTCGGTGTCCTTTGGCACGACGGTCGCCGACTGGCGGCTGACACAGGTCGTGACCGGCGCCGACAGCACGGCCTGTGCGGCGCATGGTCCGCACGGGGATCTGATGTTCCGCATCGGGGCGCCGGGCGCGCATTTCGCGTTGAACGCGCTGGCCGTTCTTGCCGCCGTCGACGCAGTGGGCGCCGATGTCGCCCGCGCGGCCCTGTCATTGACCGACTGGACCCCGCCCGAGGGTCGCGGTCAGCGGCATGCCGTGACACTCGATCCGGACCGCCCGGCGCTTGACCTGATCGACGATGCCTACAACGCCAATCCGGCAAGCGTTGGTGCCGCGCTCGACCTGTTGGCCGCAACGCAGGTTCCGGCCCGCGCCCGGCGCATTGCCATTCTGGGCGACATGAAGGAGCTGGGCCCGACGGCGCCGGACCTGCACGCGGCATTGGCCGCGCGGCCCGCGACCGAAGGCGTGGACCAGGTTCATACCGTCGGCTCGCTCATGAAACATCTGCATGACGCACTGCCGGCCACGCGGCGCGGCCTGCACGAAGATACGGCCGCCGACATGGCCGCGCATCTGCGCGACATGGTGGGGCCGGGTGATGCGGTTCTCGTCAAGGGATCGCTGTCCATGAACATGGCCATTCTCGTGGATGGCCTGCGCGCGCTGACCGACCGCAGCGGCGAAAGGTAGGAACGACATGCTTTATTGGCTGACCACATTTTCCGACGGCGGCGACGTCTTCAACCTGTTTCGGTATATCACCGTGCGGGCCGGTGGCGCGTTCTTCGTGGCGTTGGTCTTTGGCTTCCTTTTCGGCAAGCCCCTGATCAACCTGCTGCGCCGCAGGCAGGGCAAGGGACAGCCGATCCGGGATGACGGTCCTGAGACGCATTTCGTCAAGGCGGGCACCCCGACCATGGGGGGCGTCCTGATCCTAGGGGCGGTGACCGTGTCGACCCTTCTGTTCGGACGTCTCGACAACCCCTATGTCTGGCTGGTTCTGGGGGTCACGATCTGTTTCGGGGCGATCGGGTTCGTCGATGATTATGCAAAGGTCAGCGCGGGCAACACCAAGGGTGTGCCGGGGCGCGTCCGTCTTGCGCTGGGGTTCACCATTGCCCTGCTGGCCGGGCTGGTTGCGGTCTGGATGCATCCGCCGGAGCTTCAGGCCGCGCTCGCCGTGCCGTTCTTCAAGGATGTTCTGTGGAACATGGGGATGATTTTGTATCTTCCCTTCGTGATGATCGTGATCGTGGGGTCGGCAAACGCCGTGAACCTGACCGACGGTCTGGATGGTCTGGCCATCATGCCCGTCATGATCGCCGCCGGAACACTGGGCGTCATCGCCTATGCGGTGGGGCGGGTCGACTTCACCGACTACCTGGAGGTCCATTACGTGCCGGGTTCGGGGGAGCTGTTGATCTTCGCCGCCGGCCTGATCGGCGGTGGTCTCGGCTTTCTGTGGTACAATGCGCCCCCGGCTGCGGTCTTCATGGGCGACACCGGGTCGCTTGCCCTTGGCGGCGGGCTTGGCACCGCGGCGGTGGTGACCAAGCACGAACTGGTCTGGGCCATCATCGGCGGGTTGTTCGTGGTCGAGGCCCTGTCGGTCATCATTCAGGTCGCCTATTTCAAGGCCACGGGAAAACGCGTCTTCCTCATGGCGCCGATCCACCACCACTTCGAAAAGAAGGGCTGGGCGGAGCCGCAGGTCGTGATCCGGTTCTGGATCATCGCGCTGATCCTTGCGTTGATCGGTCTGGCGACACTCAAGGTTCGGTGACTGCGGCGAACGGACAGACCCGGCGCCGGTAAATGACATGGCAGGCCCGCGGGGGCGTAATGGGGGGACGATATGCTGACACGTGGTGAGAACCCTCTGAGCCTTTCGACGAAGGCGGCCCGCTACGGGGCGGTGGCGCTTCTGTTCGGACTGCTGATCCTGATGATCCCGGTGGTTCAGGGCTATGCCGCCGCATCCGCCGGGGATCCGCCCCCCAGCCCCGTGAACGGCTGGCAGGAGATGCGCCTTTTCGGTTGGGAACTGGCCATGCAGGAGGATGCGCAATGATCCCGGTGCGTGGGTATGACGGCGCGACGGTCGCCGTTCTGGGCCTTGGGCGCAGCGGCCTGACGGCGGCGCGCGCCCTGCGCGCCGGGGGGGCGGCAGTCGTTGTCTGGGACGACGGTGCAAAGGGGCGCGAGGCCGCCGAGGCCGAAGGGTTCGAGGTACGTGATCTGACCCGTTCGGGCGCATTGGAAGGTGTTTCCACCCTCGTGACCAGCCCCGGCATCCCGCACCTCTATCCCGCTCCGCACCCGGCCATCGCCGCCGCGTGGGACGCGGGCGTCGTGGTCGACAACGATATCGGGTTGTTCTTCCGCAGCCTCGGCTGGGGGGATAGCCCCCCGCGCGTCGTGGCCGTGACCGGCTCGAACGGCAAGTCGACGACCTCGGCCCTGTTGCACCACGTTCTTTTGCAGGCTGGCCGCAAGGCGCATCTGGCCGGCAACATCGGGCGCGGGGTTCTCGATCTCGACATGCCGGCCGAGGATGAGGTCATCGTCCTCGAACTGAGCAGCTATCAGACCGAACTGGCCCGGTCGCTGACACCGGATGTCGCCGTATTCACCAACCTGTCGCCCGATCATCTTGATCGCCACGCGGGCCACGGCGGCTATTTCGCGGCCAAGCGTCGGCTGTTCGCCGAAGGCGGGCCCGACCGGGCGGTGATCGGTGTCGATGAAGCCGAGGGACGTTTCCTCGCGGGTCAGCTGCAGGAGTCCGCCGTCGACGATCGCGTCATCCGCGTATCGACCGGCAAGCTGTCCGGGCCGGGTTGGCAGGTGACCGCCCGCAAGGGATGGCTGTCCGAGGTCCGCAAGGGCCGTCAGGTGGCAAGCGTCGATCTGCGCGACATTCCCGGCCTGCCGGGGCGCCACAATCATCAGAACGCCTGCTGTGCGTGGGCCGCCGCACGTGCACTGGGCCTTGGCCCGCGCGATATCGAGGCGGGCCTGCGCAGCTATCCCGGTCTGCCCCACCGCAGTCAGGTCATCGCCAGGGCCGGTGGCGTTTCCTTCGTGAACGATTCCAAGGCGACGAACGTCGATGCGGCGGTTCAGGCGCTGCAGGCCTTCGCGAATATCCGCTGGATCTGCGGTGGTCTGCAAAAGGACGGGGGCCTCGATGCCCTGCGCCCTTATCTTGATCGCGTGACCCGCGCCTATGTCATCGGTCGCGAAGCGGAGGCATTCGCCCTTGCCCTCGGGGCTGGCGTCGATGCGGAGGTTTGCACCGACATGGCGACCGCAGTAGCCCGCGCGGCCGAGGATGCCGGTCCGGGCGATACCGTCCTTCTGGCGCCCGCCGCGGCAAGCTTCGATCAATACGACAGTTTCGAGCGGCGAGGCGAGGATTTCGCGGCCTGCGTGGCCCGGACCGTGCCTATGGACGAAGGCTGACCCCGGCCGAATTGTCATCCGCCCCGAAGGGTCAGGACAAGCAATCCGGCAGGGAGAGCCTTGCAATCGCGTCGGCGCCGAACTCTGCCGAGCGGTCCCCGACCCGTACGGAGGCGCCGATGATTTCGGAGTCGGAGACCGTGATCTCCCGCGTGCCGACGGTGTCATCCACATCGATCGTGAAGGCGATGGTCTGTCCGGCCAACAGGCCCGTCACCGGCAGGGTGATCCGCTGGTCGCCGTCCCGCACGACAGGTTGCCCGGACAGCAGGTCCTGACCCGCGACCAGTTCGAAAGGCTGAAACACCTGCACCCCGGCCCCCGAGCCCGTGACATCGAAGACAAGGCCGGAGGCGGAACCGGACAGGTCGATCGTCACATCCGTCGACCCAAGGCCACATTCGCCGGTCTGTTCGATGGTAAACCTGTCCTTCGGCGCGCCCTCGCGGAAGGTCACGGTCACGTCGGCAAATGTCGGCGTGGCCAGCAATATGGCGGCAAGGGCCGGAACGCCGCGTCGGGGGAAAGTTCGGGTCATGGTCATTCCAATCCTCATGATGGTCCGGTGACGGCATCGCCCCGACCCCATGCCGGGTCGGATCAGCTGACCGCCTTGGCAGAAGCTGGGGCGTCGGGGGGGACTTGTCCAGCTGGGTAGACGAGACCCGCCGAAATCACGAGTTTCGCGGCATCCTCGACCGTCATGTCGAGGATGACCACGTCTTCTTCGGGGACGAACAGCAGGAAACCGGAGGTCGGGTTCGGCGTCGTGGGCAGAAAGACGGACATCATCGGCACGCCGGCCCGCTGCTTGATCTCGCCCTTGGCGGAGGTCGAGATGAAGGCGATCGCCCAAAGGCCCTTGCGCGGATATTCCACGAGGCAGGCATTCTCGAAACTGCTCTGATCCTGTGCGAGGATGGTTTCCGCGATCTGCTTGAGGCCGCCGTAGACTGAGCGAACAACCGGCATCGTCTGCACGAGGTTCTCGGCCCAGCGCAGGATGGAACGCCCGATCAGACCCTTGGCCAGCCAGCCCACCAGCAGGGTGAACAGCAAGAAGAAGGCGACGCCGATGCCGCGGATGTCCACATCGAGACCGAACTTCTGCAAAAGCCAGATGTCCGGACGATAGGACAGGGGCACGAACGGCAGGACCCAGCCGTCGATCCACCCGATGACGGACCAAATCAGCCAGAACGTCAGGCCGATGGGCGCAATCACGACCAACCCGGTCAGAAAGTTGTTTCTGATCCGGGTGAACAGGCCGGGACGTGCCGGCCGTGGGGAAAGGTCGTCGCCAAGTTGCATGATGGCCCAGTCGGGATCGATACGGTCGGATCGGACATAGGCCGTGCAAGTGGCGGTAACAAGACACTGGCCCGCAAGGTGATGACCTGACGACGAAATGATCGATCCGGTATCGGGTTTGCCTGCGGTTGCAGCGCTTTTCGATCAGGCGCGGCCCTTGGCGTCACTGTGGCGTCACGCCCGGAATGGGGCGCAATCCGGCGATGCCTGATCCGTCAGTACGTATCGCCCGAGACATAGGTCGCCGCCGCCTCGACCGCCCTGCCAAGCGCGGCTTCGGGGGCTGCGCCCGCGCGTTCGGCGGCAATATGGGCCGCCATGAAGGTATCGCCCGCACCCGTGACGCGGGTGACCATGACTTCGGGCGGACGCTCGACCTCCACGCCGCCGGGATGTGCGCAGGCGGCCAGCCGTGGACCGTCCGTGACAAGCGCGCGGTAGAGGCCGCGTGCGCGCAAGGCCGCCGCCGCCGCCGCCGCATCGGTTTGCGCCGTGTGGAGCAGCAGGCCGGCCTCCTCCAGATTGACGTAGAGGGTGGCGGTGGGGTGCGTGAGGAAGGGCAGCAATCGCTCCGCCTTGCCGGGCGACGCAGGTGCGATGCGCAGGTCGGTCGCCGCAAAACGCGGATCGGTTGCGATCTGGGCCAACAGGTCCTGTGTCAGGTTCCCGTCCAATGCGACGGGGCCGGTCCACCCCTTCAAGGGACCGTCGAGGGGGCGCAGGATCTTGTCCCCCACGGCTTCGAGGGAATGGGCATCCGCAATCGCAGCGATCAGGCCATTCGCACCTTCGACGGCCATGTAGACATCCGTCGGCAGGTCGTCCGACCGGTAGAGCGTTTCCGTCACCAGACCCATGCGCGACAGCGCGGTGATCAGTTCATCCCCCTCGGTGTCGCGTCCGACCACGGACAGCAAGGCGGGCGTCATGCCATAGGCCCGCGCCGCCATCGCGATGTTCAGCGCCACGCCACCGGGCAGGCGGGTGATCCGACCGGGGCGATCGGACCCGGTCGTCATATGGGCGGTGGACCGACCGATGATGTCCCAAAGGACAGACCCGATGCAAAGAATGTCTGGTGTCATCCGTCCCGTTTGCCCCAGACGTCCGGGGGCGTCCAGTCGCGTCAGGCCAGAACGGCCATGGTGATCAGCGACAGGCCGCAGGTCCAGACCAGAACCTGAGCAACGCGGTCGGTCGGGACACCGTGCAGCAACGCAAGGCTGAGCGCCATCGCCCCGGCGGGGCCTGCGGCGGTGAAGGTAAAGAGGCGCGCGGTGTCCTGCGCGATGCCCGCGGCAATCATGGCGGCGAACACCGCCACCGGCAGGGCGACAAGCTTGATCGCGGAAAACACCGCCACCGCGCCATCTGCGCGAAACCGTGTGCCCGACAGGATCACGCCCAGAGCAAACAGCGCGACCGGTGCGGCGGCCACGCCGTTGAACGTCACGAAGGTCTGCACCGCATCGGGCAGGGACAGGTGCAGAAGGGCGGCGAACGTCCCGGCTGCAATCGCCAGCAACGCAGGCGTGCGTGCGAATATCCGGACCACGGACAATGGCGACGCCCGACCATCGCTGATGATCTGGAGGATGATCATCACCCCGCCGAACGACACCACGGAATCGAGGACGACGACCATCGTCACAGGCAGAATGTCGTCGGCCCCGAACAGAAGCGTACTGATGGGCAGGGTGTAGAACAGGGTGTTCGCGAAGATGCCCGCATAGGCCAGGATCACCGCCTCTGCCGGGCTGGCGGCAAAAAGCCTCCGGGCCAGCAGGTAGCCCCCGCCGAAGATCACGGCCTGGGTCAGCGAATAGAGAAGGATCGGCAGTGCGGCGAAGCTGTCGACAGGCGCATTCGCCAGGAGGCCGAACACCGCGATCGGCACCAGCACGGTCATGGCAAAGCGGTTGATGACCCTTGCATCGTCGCGCGACATCAATCTGGCCCGCCCCAGGCCGAAACCGAAGGCAAGGATCGCGAAGATCGGCAGGATCGGGTCGGCGAGGGCCGCAAAAGGGGACAAGGGGCCGTCTTTCCGGTCGGACGTATCGGATCGACGCCTTAGCAGGGGATCGGACGTCCGGCCAGCGGCCGTCTCAGCCCTTGATCTGCCAGCGTGCCTCCAGCGCTTCGATGGCGGCCACGCGCTCCTCGGTCTTCGGATGGCTCATCAACCAGGCAGGCATCCCGTTGCCGCCCATCCCCGTCAGCGTGGACAGCTTGCCGAACAGCGATTTCTGCGGCGCCGTGCCGATCCCGGCCTTGACCAGAAGGGCGCTGGCGTAGGCGTCGGCCTCGTATTCGTCCTGTCGCGACAGCCGGGCCGCGACCAGCGACGCCAGCGCGTTCGCGACATAGACACCGACCCCCGGCAGGATGCGCCCGAGGACCCCGGCAAGGACGACGCGGATCGCATTCTGTCCCGAAAAATCGATCAGACGACGCCGGGCATGCCCGAGCGCGACATGCCCCAGTTCATGGGCAACGACGCTTGCCATCTCGGCCGCCGTAACCTCACCCGCGTGGTACTTTCGCAGGAACCCCCGAGTGATGAAGATACGGCCATCCGGCGCGGCGAGGCCGTTGACCGGCTCGACCTCATGCACGTGCACCTTGATCCGGTCGACATCCAGAACGCGGGCCATGCGTGCGAATTCCGCCTCCAGCCCGGGGTCCGCAAGCGGGGTGGAGGTTTCGTCCATCTGCTTTTTCAGGCGCCATGCGGAAAAGAACCACATCACGACGCCGTAACCGATGGTCAGAAGGAGAATGGGCAGCTTCAACATGGTCCAGATATGGGGCGCATCGCGTCCAAAGGGAACCGCCGCCGCGCCGCGTCCGTTTGCCCCATGCAAGACGGAGGATGACAATGCCCGACTGGATCACCCCCCTCGTGGACGCCGCGATACTCGTTCCCTTCATGGTGTTCTGCGTCAGGCTTGCGGGGTTGCGGGCATTCTCCAAGATGTCGTCCTATGATTTTGCCGTCACCGTGTCCTTCGGTTCGGTGCTTGCGGGAACGGTCCTCAATCCCGGAACGCCCCTGTGGCAGGGGATGCTGGCGATGGCGTCCTTGTTCCTTGTGCAATGGACCATCGGTCTGGCGCGTTCGCGCATCGCAGCCGTTCGCACCCTGACCGACAATGAGCCGTTGTTGCTGATGCGAAACGGCCAGTTCCTCGAACGGAACATGAAACACGCCCGGATCACGCGGTCCGAAGTGATGGCCAAGCTGCGCGAGGCGAATGCCCTGCAGTTCGGGCAGGTGAAGGCCATGGTGCTGGAAACGACCGGCGATATCAGCGTTCTGCATGGCGATGACCTGAACGAGACGCTGCTCGACAACGTCGCGCAAGGCGGGGCTGCCACGGGCGGCTGAGTGGGCTGTGCGTTTTTGCGGCCTGCGATCCCTTGCGGGCAGAAGCCGGAAACCTCATCTCTCTTCGGGAATGTTGGAAAAGCTCCACAAATCTCGCGACGGATCGCAGCATCTGCGACGTGGAAGAGAGAACGGGGCTGGCAGATGCCCATGCAGCAGACAGAGAACACGCCGGATGATTGACCTGGATCCTTGGGAAACCCTCTTCCTCGACGCCCTGCTGGAGGACGTTGTCGATGCCCCGCCCGTAGCGGCCTTCGCGTTCCGGCGGGCTGCGATCCTTCGGTATCGTCCGGGGGATGCACGGGCCGCGCTGCTGGTCGCGGCGGCTGAATTGCTTGCCGAGGACGGAATGTCGGCCTCCGATGTGAATGACGCCCTCAGGTCGGCCATGCGGGGGCGTCAGACCATCCTGTCCATCGACTGGTTGTGGAACGCCGGGCGCGGCGATCTGATCGGGGTGGTGATGCCGCAAGGCACGGGTCGTCCCGTCGCCGGGCGCAGCTGGCGGATTGCGCGCGTCGGCCTGCCCATTCTCGGGGCGCTGACTGTGGGGGCGCTGTCCTGTCGCCTTTGATGCGGGGCGTCACCGCGTCAGCAGGCGCATTCCGCGGCTGAGACCGTCCAGCGTCATCGGGACCATGCGGTCCTCGAAGATCTCGCGGATCATGCGCACGGAATGGGTGTGGGGCCAGTGGGTTTCAGGCAGGGGGTTGATCCAAAGGTTCGACGCCCACTGCGTGCGCGCCCGCTCCAACCAGACCTGACCCGCCTCTTCGTTCCAATGTTCGTTCGCTCCGCCGGGATAGGCGATCTCGTAAGGGGACATGGATGCGTCGCCGACGAAGATGGCGCGATAATCGGGGCCGTAGGTGTTCAGCACCTCCTGCGTGGGCGTCACCGCGTTCCAGCGGCGGCGATTGTCACGCCAGACACCTTCGTACAGGCAGTTGTGGAAATAGAAGTATTCGCAGGTCCGAAACTCGGACCTTGAGGCTGAGAACAGCTCTTCGACCACCTTGATGTGGGGATCCATCGATCCGCCGACGTCAAGGAACAGCAGCACCTTGACCGCGTTGCGCCGTTCCGGCCGCGTCTTGACGTCCAGGTATCCGGCCTTGGCCGTGGACCGGATCGTGTCGTCGAGGTCCAACTCGTCGGCGGCCCCGTCGCGGGCCCAGTTGCGCAACCGCTTGAGCGCGACCTTGATGTTGCGCGTGCCCAGTTCGACGCTGTCGTCGAGGTTGCGGAATTCCCGCTTGTCCCAGACCTTGACCGCGCGCTGATGGCGGCTCTGATCCTGACCGATCCGCACCCCTTCGGGGTTGTAGCCATAGGCTCCGAATGGCGATGTGCCGGCCGTGCCGATCCACTTCGACCCGCCCTGGTGGCGCCCCTGCTGTTCGCGCAGCCGTTCCTTCAGCGTCTCCATCAGTTTGTCGAACCCGCCGAGTGCTTCGATTTCGGCGCGTTCTTCGGGGCTGAGATGCTTTTCGGCCTGTCTCTCCAGCCAGTCGGCCGGCAGGTCCAGCGCCTCCAACACGTCCTGGGGGGTGATTGCCTCCAACCCCGCGAAGGTCGCCGCAAAGGCCCGGTCGAAACGGTCGATATGACGCTCGTCCTTCACCAATGCGGTCCGGGCAAGGTAATAGAACCCGTCCACGTCGTAGGTGACGATGCCGGCGGCCATGCCATCGAGAAAGGCGAGGTGTTCGCGCAACGACACCGGCACGCCCGCGCCCCTCAGCGCCTCGAAGAAGCGCAGGAACACGTCAGACCCGGGTCAGCAATATCAGGGCCAAAAGCCCCAGCAGGCCGAAGATGATGGCCCAGACAGCGGCATATTGTGCCATGTCGAACGCGGTGCCGTTCTTGCGACGGACATAAAGGGCACCCGCAACGGCACCCGCGATTGCGGTGAGTATTGGCAACATGACTGCAGGCTTACGCGCCCGGCGACAGGGCTGCAACCTCGGCCGTGCGTCGGGCGAGCACGTCATCACCCCAGGCATACCGGCCCCATGCGAGGCCTTCGCGACGCGTGCGCGCGGCTTCGGGGCGCGCGCCCTGCATTTCCATCGCCTCCGCGCGCAGCAGCAGCAGCGTCGCCAGAACCGCCGCGTTCTGCGCATCATCGGCGGCAGGTATCGCCCTGTCGATGATCCGCAGGGCCGACTCGGCCTGTCCCGACGTCAGTGAGAAGGCGCCAAGCTGAATCGCGACATGGGCGGCGTGAATGCCGTCACCGAACAGCGCGCGAAACCCGGTGCCCGCCGTCAGGAATGCCGAAATTGCCGCGTCCGGGTCGGTCGCCAGTGCCGCGCGGCCAAGGGCAAGGTGGGAAAACGGCAATCGTGCGTCCGTCCAGCCCGCGGCCTGCGCGGCAGTCACCGCGCGCTGGGCCGCGATCAGCCGCGCGCGATCGGATCCGCCGGGGGCAAGGGCACCGGTGATCGCCGCGTTCCATTCAGGTGTGCTTTCGGCGACGGGGGCGGTGTCGGGGCGGCGCCCCTGCGGGTTCACGCGGGCCAGAATGCCCGGCAACCGTGCCGCCACCTGTTGCTGTGTCATGCCGGACGCCAGTTCCGGCGCATATGTCGCACGCAGGATCGTCATGTCATAATCCGTCAGGACGACATGCATGTTGTCGTCGTTGAAGACCGACTGGGGCAGGCGATACAGATCGTTCAGCGGGCCGAGGGCCTGCGCGATCTCTTCATGCAGGCAGTCGCGGATTTCCTGCGGGCTGACATCCGAGGGCAGGAACACGCTGGCGCGGCTGCGGCTGCGCAGGGTGGTCCAGTCGATCTCGGGGGAGAACCGCTTGGAAAGATAATCCTGCCACCCGGCGACGCGCGGCACGACGAAACAGGCGGCGCCGGGAACCGACGCCTGCAATTTCGCACGGGGCAGGGCGGTGATCGTGATCGACCCCATCTCGCCGGGCTTGGCGCGGCCAATGTCGATCCCCGCCTCCTGGCGCAGCCGTTCCAGCAGGGTGTCGAGGTCGGGACCAAGCGTCGGCGGGGGAGTGCCTTCGACGGCAACGGTGATCGGGCCTTCGAACCGGGTGAAGACCGGCAGTTGCCGACCGGTTTCGAGCTGAAAGGAGAGGGCCATGAAGTCGCGCGCCATCTGACCGTTGGGCACCACCGGAAGGCGGGCGGACGGCGCACCGTCGAAACGGCGCGGTGCCGGCAGGGCGCGGGTCATGGTTGCGACGCTGGCCCGCGTCGCCGCCGACCCGTCGTGCGGCGACAGCGAAGGGGTGCAGGACGCAAGCAGCGTGGCAGCCGCGAGGAGGGTCGCGCGCAAGCTCACTGCAGACGATCCGTCCGGGCCGGGCGATTGTAGCGGATGAATGGCGTGCGTTCGCCTATCCGGTCATAGAGCATCCGCCCCGCGTAGTTGAACTCCTGCGTCAGCCAATAGACGCTGGGCGCGCCGCGGGCGTCGGCGTCCGCATAGACGACCTCGATCAGGGAGCGTCCGACGCCTTGGCCGCGCACACTGGGGACGGTGAACAGATCCTGCAGATAGCAGGTTCCCTCGGGCCGCCACATGTGCGGGTGATGGACCCAATGCACCAGGCCGACGGGAACCGCATCCTTCCAGGCGATCCGCCCGTTGAACGTGGCCGGATCGGACGAGAGCAGCTGTTCGAAGGCGGTGTCATGGGCGGCCTTCGGCAGGACGGTTTCGTAGTAGTCGAGATAGGCGGTCCACAGGGCGTTCCATGCGCCCCTGTCCGACGGGGTTGGCGCGCGCAGCGTGATTGTTTCTGAAAGCATCGCAAGCCCGCCCCGTGTCCCCGGTTTGTGTCGATGCTAGGGGCGCAATGTGGCGGGACTGGGGCAGATCTGCGGCTCTTGCTGGGTGACCCGGCGTCGTTCTGCCGTGGTCGAGATGCCATCGGCGCGAAAGACGATGGCTATCGGCCGCCGCGCGCCATGAAAGCCAGTCGTTCGAACAGGTGAACATCCGCTTCGTTCTTGAGCAACGCACCGTGCAGGCGGGGCAGGGCGCCCTTGGCGTCGGATTTCAGATCCTCGGCGGTCAGGTCCTCGGCCAGCAACAGCTTGAGCCAATCCAGAACTTCCGAGGTCGATGGCTTCTTCTTTAGGCCTTGCTGGTCACGCACCGCGTAGAATTGCGTCAGGGCGACGCCCAGCAAGTCGGACTTGATGCCGGGATGGTGCACTTCGACGATCTTGCGCAGCGTCGCCTCATCCGGGAAGCGGATGTAGTGAAAGAAACAGCGCCGCAGAAAAGCGTCCGGCAGTTCCTTTTCGTTGTTCGAGGTGATGATGACGATGGGGCGATGCCTGGCCCGGATCGTCTCGCCGGTTTCGTAGACGTGGAACTCCATCTTGTCGAGTTCCTGCAGCAGGTCGTTCGGGAATTCGATATCCGCCTTGTCGACCTCGTCGATCAGCAACACGACCCGTTCGTCCGCGGTGAAGGCCTGCCACAGCTTGCCGTGCCGGATGTAGTTGGAGATGTCGTGTACCCGAGCATCGCCCAGCTGGCTGTCGCGCAGGCGGGAAACGGCGTCGTATTCGTACAGGCCCTGCTGGGCGCGGGTGGTCGACTTGACCGCCCATTCCAGCATCGGCACGCCAAGGCTTGCCGCGACCTGCCGGGCCAGTTCGGTCTTGCCCGTTCCCGGCTCACCCTTGACCAGAAGGGGGCGTTGCAACGTGATCGCGGCGTTGACCGCAACGGCCAGATCGTCGGTTGCGATGTAGTCTTTTGTGCCGTCGAACCGCATCGATTGTCCCCACCCCGTGGCTAGTTTTGTCGCACCCTAACAGTCGGTTCTGCTAGCGCAACCAAACTGCATGGGGGGCGTGACAAGGGCGCGAAGCTGCTGTAAGCGGCGCGCACAGACATCGGGACCAGCCTCGATTCAATCGGATCGAACGGCAGCCACCCGACGAGTGGGAGCGCAGCATGAAGGCCGAAACCTTTCTTCCGAACGATTACATTCCAGCCGAGGATGAGCCTTTCATGAACGAGCGGCAGACGGAGTATTTCCGTCGCAAGCTGCTCGCCTGGAAGGCCGAGCTTCTGGATGAAACCGCATCGACGATCACGGGGCTGCAGGATGCGGCCCGCAACATTCCCGACGTAGCCGACCGCGCCTCCGAGGAGACCGACAGGTCGCTGGAGTTGCGGACGCGGGACCGTCAGCGCAAGCTGATCTCCAAGATCGAGGCGGCCATGCGCCGCATCGAAGAAGGAGAGTACGGCTATTGCGAGAAGACCGGCGATCCGATCTCTCTCAAGCGGTTGGATGCCCGTCCGATCGCCACGATGTCGCTTGAGGCGCAGGAGCGTCATGAGCGGCGTGAGAAAGTCCATCGCGACGATTGACCGGGTGGTGCCCGCTCGGCCTCCGAGGTTCGATCGGGGGCCACATCGGCACGTGTGGGTCAGGTTTGGGCTCACCTTGACGGGGCGGCCATGACCGCCCCCGATGTCACGATACTGGGCGGCGGTATTGCCGGGCTGGCCACCGCCATTGCCTGCGCCGGCCAAGGTCGCAGTGTCGAAGTCATCGAACAGGCGTCCGCCCTGACCGAAGTGGGGGCGGGCCTGCAAATTGCCCCCAACGGTCTGCGCGTGCTGCAGGCATTGGGTGTCAGCGTCCCCGGTATCGACAGCAAGGCAGTGCAGGTGATCGATGGACCCACCGGGCGCCATCTGATCCGCATGCCTCTGGGGTCCGGGTTCCGCCTTGTGCATCGTGCCGACCTGATAGCCTCCCTCGCCGATCGGTCGGGGGACGTCGGCTTGCGGCTTGGAACGCGCGTGGCGTCCGTTTCAGATGACGCGCGGATGCTTGCCCTGAATGACGGCACCCGGATCCCGGTCAACATGCTGATCGGGGCCGACGGGGCACGCGGGGCGTCCCGGGGGTTCGTTGCGCCCGATCACAAGGCCCGCTTCACGGGGCAAGTTGCCTGGCGCGCAATCGTGCCCGTGCGGGACTGGCCCGCCGAGGCGCAGATCCACGTGGGGCCAGGACGGCACATGGTCCTCTATCCCCTACGTGATGCGACCATGCTGAACATCGTGGCGGTGGAGGAACGGACGCAATGGGTGGCCGACGGATGGTCGCATCGCGATGATCCGCAGGCCCTGCGGGACGCGTTCGCGGGATACGCCGCGCCCGTCCGGGCCCTGCTGGACCGCGTCGAGACGGTACACATCTGGGGGCTGATGGATCACGGCATGACCCCGGAATGGACCCGAGGGGCATGCACACTGATCGGGGACGCCGCGCATCCGACCCTGCCGTTCCTGGCGCAGGGTGCAAATCTCGCGCTGGAAGATGCATGGTCGATTTCGCGGCATCTGGACGCGCCGGGGGCCTTCGTTGCCGCCCGCCGCCCCCGCGTTGCGCGCGCGCTCGCTGCTGCTGCGGGCAATGCGCGCAATTATCACCTGACCGGCTTGCGGCGGCTGGGGGCGCATGGCGCGCTTCGACTGCTCGATCGTATCGCGCCCGGCCTCATGACGCGCAAATACGATTGGCTGTACGACTACGACGTCACCGCCACCCAGACCCCCTGACGGCGATCAGCCCGCTTCGACGGGGCCGCCCGCCTTTTTCCAGCCGGGAAAGCCACCCACGTTGGTGACGTCGGTAAAACCCATTTCCTTGAGGGTTTTTCCGGCCAGTGCGGCCTGACCGCCTGCACCGCAGATCAGGTGGATCGGGGCGTCCTTGCGCAGGGCCGGATTGTGATACTCGGTCTGATCATCGGCCGCGAACTCGATGAAGCCACGGGGCACGCGCTCTGCGCCCGTGATGGTGCCCGTCTCGGCGATGTCTGCGCTGTCGCGCACATCGACAAAAACGACGCCATCCCTGCCATGACGAGCGACCGCCTCTTCGGAGGTGATCTGCGGCACGACTTCATTCGCGGCGTTCAGGTAGGACTCTGCTGTTTTCATGTCGTCTACTCCGTCGATGTCAGGGGACAGCTGTCCAAACCGATGCAGTGCACCGATCCGTTTTGCCATCCGGTCAGGTGACACATGGACCTGCGACGAAATGAAACAAGGGGAGGATGGTGCGCCAAGAGGGAAAAGGATTGAACCCCCAGTTCAATTCCCTCAGCGCAGAAGAGCTCAAGATTCTCTTCGATGCCCTTGAGGCCTGGGAACGCCATCTCGCACAGTTAGACTCGAAGAGTCTGAGGTGCATCGATGAGCACTTTAGACCATAATTTCAATGAGATATCGAAGAAGTCAGCTAAGAAAGATGCTGACAAAGCGAAGTATCCGCCGCCGTTTTCCATTCGCTTCACTTTTGAAGAAAGGGCACGATTGGATGCAGAACGGGGTCCAAAGGCCCTTTCTACGCATATCCGTGACCTCTTGTTTGGCGATGATGTCGCCCCAAGAAAGCGGCCTGGAAACAGCCCTGTAGGGGATGCTGAGGCGCTTGGGCGAGTGCTTGGGACATTGGGCGCTTCACGGCTATCATCGAACCTCAACCAGTTGGCAAAGGCCGTGAATACTGGCTCCTTGCCTGTGTCACCCGAGGTGGAAGCCGAACTGATTGAAGCTTGCCAAGAGATTCAAGAATTACGCGCTGATCTGCTGTGCGCCCTTGGGAAAATGCCAAGGAGCGAACCATGATCCTGAAAGCCAAAGAACGCGGAGATGCAAGCCAACTGGCAAGATATCTTCTTTCTGTGCGCGACAATGAGCATGTCGAGCTGCACGAGGTTTACGGATTCTCAAGCGATGATCTAAAGGAGGCGTTTCGCGAAGCGGATGCCATCGCGCGCGGGACGCGCTGCAAGAATTACCTTTTCTCGATGAGCCTGAACCCGCCTGAAGGTGCTGCGGTTTCTAAAGCCATCTTTGAAGACACGGCTGATCAAATCGAGAAGAAACTTGGCTTGGAAAATCAGCCTCGCGCCATCGTCTTCCATGAGAAAGATGGCAGACGCCATGCACATGTCGTATGGTCGCGGATCGACACGGAGCGGATGCGAGCGATCAATCTTCCGCACTACAAGTCAAAGCTGCGTGACGTGTCACGTGAGCTCTATCTCGAACATGGATGGGATATGCCGCGCGGCCTTCAAGATCGCCGCCTGCGTGATCCGCTCAATTTTACACGTCAAGAATGGCAGCAGGCCAAACGTGTTGATCTTGACCCCCGCGAGATCAAAGCCGTTTTTCGGCTATGCTGGGAGAATTCTGACAATCGGGCGTCTTTGGAACAGGCGTTCAAAGAAAGCGGCTTCCTATTGGCGAGTGGTGATCGGCGAGGCTTTGTTGCTCTCGATTATCGCGGCGAAGTCTATTCGCTGTCGCGCTATGCGGGAGTGAAGACCAAAGAACTCGAAGCTCGTCTTGGTGATCGTCAACATCTACCGTCAGTCGATCAGGTTAAGGACCGCTTGGCCAAGGGTATGACGCGCAAGCTAGAAGGCTTCATCAAAGAGGCGCATCGCGATGCGAAGCAACGTTATGCCATGATTGATTTCCGACGTGGGGAAATGGTTGCACGTCACGTCGATGAACGAAAAAATCTATCTCAGATGCATGAGAGGCGTTGGTTGGCAGAAACCAATGAACGCGCTGAGCGATTGCCTAGTGGGTTTACAGGCCTATGGCGACGTCTGACGGGAGAATACGCCAGGATAAAGAAACAGAACGAACAGGAACTTATAGGAGCATGGCAACGCGACCGAACAGAGACGGACGCGCTGATAGCTGGGCAACTCGATGAACGTCAGATACTTCAAAAAGATATCAAACAACAGCGGGCGCGCGTTCAAGATGAACTACTGCGCTTGCGGCCTGATGTGATGGAATATCAAATATCCGATGGGCCGGATCGGGGACCTGAGAATCCTGATCCGACAAAGCAACGCAGGCGGTCGCGGCAAGATCGCCGATATGATCGATAGGTAGATGTTAGCTTAAGCAAAGTCGTTACAGGCACTATCACTGTTCGCTGTGAACCGTTGCGCGGCAATCGCCCCAAAATTTTTCTTTCCGTTTAATTCCAAAAGCTTATTTGCATATGACAAAGGTGCTTTCGTTCAAATCAACGGGAACGCTGCAAGCATATCCTCCTCAAGACGTCGTAAACCTCGAACCATCAGGGGCCTTCTTTGGCCAATGATTATGGGGACGGGCCGAAAGGCCCTGAATGGTTCGGGGCCTCCTTGAAAATGAGGAGGATACAATGAAACTTATCTCTCGATTTGAAGCAGCAACACTTGGTACCGCGCAGCTCTATGGATTGCGCAAAGATGCTTTTGTCGCGTTTTGCGCTGCCCAGCACGGCTCGCAAGCGCAACGTGATGCATTGTGCACCATGCGCACAATCGAACACGAGCTCGCCACGCGTGCGCCAGCTCCCTAAAAATACTGCGGCTGGCCTGACGGCCAGTCGCAAATTTTCTGATCGCTAGAATAGGCTCAACTGTTTGCTGTCTGCTTCCTTGCGCGTCCAGTCCGGCGACTTGGCCTCTTCGTCAAGCCATCCCAAAACATAGGTTTGCGCGCTCCCATGGGCTTCGATGTATTCGGGCTTTATGAACAAGGAACGATAACCTGTTTCTGTGATCGGCAGGACTTGGCGATCTTCCCTGACCACTTCGATATGATCGATCTCAGCAACCTTTGACCACACGGGGCAATGCCTAATTTCCAGAGTTATCCCGCGCCAAATGGCGCGGGTGATCTGATATCGTTCGGCGCGTTTATCGGCAGGCGTAGACATATCGTCCTCCTGCAATTGTGGTTTCGGAGTATTCTACACTTAGGTCACGGGCGATGGCGTCAAAATCGATGTAGTATTGAAGGCTTTGGGGAATATCACCGTATAGCCCTTCATCGACAAACTGCTCGGCTAGCTCTCTCAGGCTTTCGACGTCGTAGATGTCCACGCCAAGCAGGTCGGGGCTGTCGTCGGGGTCGAAGGAATAGCCACACTCACCCACAGCGATGATGATATTGATCTTTTCGTGTTCTTCCCAGCTCTCAACGCATTCCAAGAATTGCGCATAGTTGGCTTGGTTTAGGCCAATGGCTCTGGCCAACTCGCAGTCTATCATTTCACCGTCGATGAACTGAATTTCAAACTCTTCAACTGGATCGCCGTAGTCGTTTTTAGCGTTCTAACTTTGGCCTCATAATCTTCGGTACTTGTAAAATAAAAACCGTTTGCACTGATGTCATAGGGTTGGGCAAAAAGGGTGATGGTCATTTTCTCCTCCAATGGGGTTATGGGTTGCTCCTGCAACCCTTGCCCTTCGGCGAGAATGGGGGTGCAAGCGGAGGGGAAAACCGGCGAAAGAAAATTGCTTCGTTGGGGGCAACCTTTAGGGGGAGCCGACTAAGCAGTTTTCTGTTCGATCTGTTTTGCTTGCAGTGCGCCAGGGGCAAGGCCCCAAGCTCTTGCGTGAGGGATGGAAGCCAGTTGGCCGAGACTATCAGGCTCGGTTCACGACAGCCCGTTCCGCCTATCTAGACAGGTGGACGCGCACAATCTTATCCCCAAACAAAGCCGCTTCTGACCAACTTCTTGATGGCTTTTTGAGTTTGCAAACAGCATCATGAGCGCATGCCGCTTTTTCTCCGCGATATTTGGCCGATTGAGCCCCTTCGTGAATACAAAATTCACTTTGCGCGGTGGAACAAGCACAATCAGCCCTTAGATGTGTTTGCGCGTGACAGACAGGAATGGCAGAACTGGCAAGAGTACAAACCTGGTCGTAACGAGTTTAACCGCCCGCTAATTTTCTCGCTAATCCAATTTTACCACGAGACGGACAGTTGGCTCTTTGGCGGCGTGTATGAGGTAACGGCCCGTCACGACGATCGCTATGAAGTCGCCCTTCGAGGCAATGGCGAGGAGATGATTGGTCGGCTTAAAATTCATTATGCTTATCGCGACCGAACAACGCGTCCTGTGATGGAGCGGCACTACGAGAATTTTGAGGTCCAAGAAATCCTCAAGGAACCCTATTCAGGACGCTCTTTTCCGGGATTTGATGAGATTGATCTGTCATTTGAGGAACTTGAGTCCTTGGTTTGTAACAATCGCGATGACTGGCGAATTTCACTGGCGAGCGTGAAAGGCATCTATCTTATCACGGATACCAG
The DNA here is from genome assembly GCF_041403465.1 of Jannaschia sp. 2305UL9-9. NCBI lineage: Bacteria > Pseudomonadati > Pseudomonadota > Alphaproteobacteria > Rhodobacterales > Roseobacteraceae > Jannaschia > Jannaschia sp. 2305UL9-9. The sequence continues at coordinate 216,801 of NZ_JBGEHM010000003.1, read as the reverse complement.
TACAGGACGGCGCTATGTTGGTTCAGCTTACGGCGATCAGGGCGTCTGGGGGCGTTGGTGCCAGTATGCTGAGAATGGTCATGGCGGAAATGTGCAGCTCAGACAGATCGCCCAGGATGCTGATCTGGCGTATGCGCGGGCAAATTTTCGGTTTGCGCTGTTAGAACATCGCCTCGATCGCACTCCCGATGATATGATCATCGCCCGAGAAACCTATTGGAAGCGCATTCTTTTCACTCGCGGCGCGCAAGGACTAAACAGAAACTGACCGATCGTGCTCGTTGTACATAGGATGCCTTGATAGCAGTGAGTCAGAAGGCTCTTCCAGTTACCGCCGGTTCAATGCAATTTCTACTAAATTCATAGCTCTCCCAGCACAACTGCATGAGTAGATGATTTGGTGCCTAAAGAATTGCCAAGCGCAAGATATCGTGTAAAATCAAACTCTAACCATGTTGAGAAGCCATATTTTGCCTGAAAACATAACTTTCGAAACACTTTACAATCCGGACGACGCAGTAATAGACGTGGTCTTCGTGCACGGATTAACAGGTGACCCAAAATCGACATGGGCTTCCGCGAATGGATTTTGGCCAGATTGGCTTGCTGAAGACAACCCCACAGCTGCGTTCCATACAATTGGGTTTCCAGCATCGAAATTGAAAAAGTGGTTATCAAAAGAACTTGATGTTTTTGAATTGGCTAAAAGTGCAACGGAGTACTTGTGTGGCTACGGGATAGGAAAACGCCCTGTCGTGTTTATTGCGCACAGTCTCGGTGGTATTCTGACTAAGTTAATCTTAGCTCATTGCAACGGATCATCTGATTCAGAAGCTGCAGAACTTGCACAAAAAGTCGTGCGTGTAATGTTTCTCGCTACGCCACATAATGCACCCTCTTTTGCAAGCGTAGCGAAGTACGTGATGCCAAAATTAAGCTCTGCTCATGTTACTGTGCTTGCAGGGGAAACTACGGTCCTCACAAAGATTGGCGAGGACTACAAAAAATATTCTGGGGTCACACCGCTCCTCAAGAATATTGCCTACTATGAAGCGCAGCATTTAGCTGGGCTAGCTATGATCGTAAGCAAAGAAGACGCAGACCCTGGAATAACTGGTACAACTCCAATTCCAATAGAAGCTGACCATCTAAGTATTTGTAAGCCTAATTCAAGAGATAGCATGGTCCACGTAAGTGTTAGTCGACATATTCGACAAGCGCTAAAGTGCGCTCACGACCACCCGGAACTGTCTTCTTCAGAAACAAAAACATTTGGTGATGACTACTCAGTCAAGGCAGAACACGACCGACGGGAGTTGTTAGAAAAAATGGTCGCTGCAGATAGAGAAAACGAATACGGATACGCGAATAGGCAGCAAAACAAGTTTGCTCGCCCTTACGTAGCTTTGGGATTGTTGCCCGGAACAAGGGCCGATCACGATATGATGTTGAGCGAAGTGGAGCAACGTTTCCAGTCGCAAGTGTTTTTCCCTCATATATGTGAGGGTTCCGATAAGCAGACCATTCAGGAAGCTGTTCAGAAAAACGTTGTGGAACCACTAGCTGGCAAAGCGATCGGCGAGACGGTTTTCGGCGCAGCAACCATACAAAGCGCCATCTACTTTTTGACGGAGCAGTGTCACATCAGATGGGACCCTGAGACATGAAATCACGGCTCTGGTATCCACAACTTGATCCTTCGTCAGCGGTAAGAAGGTTTGCCCGTCTCCTAAGACTTTGGTCTAAGAGTCCTGAAACGATGGAACGGTTATTCATCGCTGACTTCTTCCTCGCGTCACCAAATTTGATTGACCGTTTGCAGATGCCTAGCGAATATAGAAAAAAATACGCATCACTCGGGCTGCCGAAGCCAAAAGATTCGTTTCTAACGTTTCCATCATCAAGCATGCTATTTCACACAATGGAACCGGTCCAAAAAGAAGGATTGAACTCGATGGCGGGCAAAGCTCTTCTTGAACTGTCCGATTATGAAGTATCCAAGGTTAAACTTTCAGATGAAGGTTTGGCCTTTGCTGAAAAATTAGAGAATTCGCCTCGTTCAAACATTGAAGACGTGGCGTTAGAATTTATTGCAGATATATTTAAGTCACCAGAGTTTTCTGGAAAAATGGAATTGAGAACAAGATCAGGGCTGCGTTTTTATGAATGAAATAGCCCACAGTTTTCTGAGACTTGATCGCTTGCGCGTTATGGCGCGCGGGCAACCAGTATACGACCAAAAGTTTCACGCCGGTGTAAATATTATTCGTGGCGATAACGGTTCAGGGAAGTCGACCATAGCTGACTTTGTTCATTTTATTTTGGGTGGAGATTTTAAAGATTGGAAGAAAGCCGCCGAAATTTGCGATGAAGTGCAAGCGGAAATTTCAACCCCAAGAGGTAAGCTGTCCCTAAAAAGGGAAAAAGTACTTGGCCGCCCACCAGTTTGGGTGTTTTTTGGATCGCTCGAAGAGGCTGGAAAGCACGGCATTGAAGGTTGGGAGCGCTATCCAATACAAAGGGTGCAGAGTAATGCCAGCTTTACCGAAGTGCTTTTTCGATCCATGCTATTACCGGAAGCGCAGAGTGATGGCGCTTCAAATATCACAAGTCATCAGCTGCTGAGGCTTCTATACTCTGATCAACGAACCCCGGCTCCACGTCTGTTTAGGTTCGAACCATTCGACAAACCTACGATACGCGTTGCAGTTGGAGACCTCGTCTGCGGAATAAAGAACTACGATCTCTTTGAGGTTGAGCTTGAGGTCAGGGATCTGACTTCAAAGTTTGACAAAGTGGATGCTGAGTGGGGCTCACTTCTGAAGTCGTTTCCAGATCAAACGGCCGTCTCCGTAGAAAAAATTCAATCTTCAATTCAAAAACTCATGACAAATGTCTCTTCGATTGAAGTTGAGATTGCCAATGTAGACGACATCGTGTCCAGCGACCAAAGCAAAGCTTTTGACAAAGCTCGCCATTTGGCAGCTGAAAAACTCAAAAAGTTGCGTGCTAGTCTATCGAAGACTTCTCGTGTAATTGAGGAGACGTCGCTAGAGATTGTTGAAATTGGTCGCTTTCTTGAACATCTTGAGCAATCATTAGTTGCACTTGCAGGAGCTGAAGATACAGCTGGTTATCTTGGGAGCATTGAGTTTTCTCACTGTCCATCTTGCTTGAAAGAATTGAAGCCAGCGCTAGCCGAAAATACGTGTACACTTTGTGGCCAACCTGACGGTGATCATCTCTTGGCCAGTCGCTATAATCAGATACGTTTGGATATCGAACTTCAGATCAAAGAGTCAAAACAGCTTCTTGCTGACGAGAATGCAAAACACTTGGCAGCAAAAAAACACTACGCGAAGGAGCGAAAAAACTATGAACTGAGCCTCAGTGAATTCACCGCATCTTACGAACTAAGCAACTCTCCTCGTGACGCCTATCTCGCTGATCGGCATAGCAGGCTTGGTCGAATTCACCGTGAAATCTATCAGTTCGAAACAAGTTTGCAGCGCGCTAGCGAATTGGATGCGCTTACAATAGAGAAGAGTAGACTAAATGGATTATTAACTGCTGCAAAAGACAAACGGACGGCACTTTCACGGACAGCTCAACAACGTCGTAGAGCTGCGTTAAATCAAATTTCTAAACATGCGGTCGGTATACTCCACGCAGATGTCAGCGGCGCGCAAGAAGAGTTCAAAAATGCTGAGTCTGTAGATGTTAGTTTTGAAGACGACGCTGTGTCCGTGGACGGGCAAATGAATTTTGCAGAAAGCAGTAATGTCTTTCTCAAGAACGCTGCAATATTATCTTTGCACTTGGCTGCTTGCCAGGACGCCAGCTTCTTTCATCCGCGCTTTGCCCTGTTCGACAACATTGAAGATAAGGGAATGCAGCCCAAACGAAGTCACAAGTTTCAAGAGCTAATCGTGCGTCTCTCAACGGAAATGCCAATAACAAACCAAATCATTTTCACTACGTCTTTGATGAATCCAAACTTGGAGTTGGAAGACTTTGTTATTGGGCCTTACTACGATGAGCACAATAAGACTCTTGAACTCTAGATGCATTGTGAAACCATCTTGACCTTTGTAGAAGCACGGGTCTAAGGCGATCTCAACGCATCAATAGCGGATAGTATAGAATTGCTTTTATAAGATGATGCATTCTATGCATTTCTCGGTAAGCAAGAAGAACGCGCCTCATAAAATCAATAAATTGCATATTCTCTGACCGCTCTTCTTCCATTCCTTCTCGACGGGGAAAATAGGTTACCACCTGAGAAACGTCATCATATTCCGTTTTATAATGGGCTATGGAGTTTCGAAGCTGATTGTCGGTCGCGGCATCTTCCAAGCTGAACCAGCTGTCATCAATGAAATCTAGCTTTTTCCCAAACACTACGTCAGCGAATGCGTTCAAATTGGCAGGAGTAAAATCGCGACCGCTCGCCACCTGACCTATGCCCGGCTGGAAGGCATTGTGATCACTGCGCTTCATGAGATTATTAACACCGGCGATCAGCACGATCTGCCGAGAGATAATTTCGGTAATGTCTTTATATAAGTCTTTGTAGGTTTCAAAATCATGGGTTGAGACACGAACTGGAACAAGCATCTCTGAAAAATCGCAATCAAAATCAAAAAACAGTACAGGCCGGAGTGGAAGCTCTGCCTCTAAGATACGTGGGTAGACCTCTAAACAGTCATGCTGCAACGCTTTCACAAATCCTGTCGCATGAACCTCTGCTATGAAAGCGTCTATCGCCGGTCTGTTGTCTTTTGCTAAATCAAAGATGATTTTCATGTATTGGTCAACGGTGTCTCTATCCTGGCCGGGTAAAGCAAACGGTGCCATCACGCGTGCTATTACACTGTATAAGGTAGCATTAAGGTCCTGCGGCAGTTCTGTCTTTGTGCTCACGCTGAACTTATTCTTGGCACAATTTACGAATGGTTTGACCTTTTCTTTTCTATAAAACTTAAGGCAATTTCTAAAGAAAGGGACGCTCTCGACCCCGGCATTTAACATGTTGAGTCTTGTATTATGTAGTTGATATTCCTCAGGGCGAATTTGTCTGACAGCCCTCATGAATGGAGTGTTCCCCATTTGATACTCGCCCATATAAACTGGGAAATCGAGGTGTAGATCAATAAATGGGTTCGTATTGTCAAATGGCTGCTTGCCTTCAGTTCTAGTAGCGCCGATGAAGCGCATTCCTCCACCGTACTCCATGTCAATATCAACAGGTGCAGAACACTCCGGGCAAGCAAACCGAAGCGGTTGCCTAAATCTGTTTGACATTCCTATCCTGCAATCAATGTCCTGATCACATGATGAGCATTTGAGCGTTAAATTGAAATTCATCTTACTTCAGGTCCTGATCTCTGACTTTGATCGAATTCCTTCATTCGGCTTCTGGAAAAGAAATCAAAAAGCTGATCCGTCTTTTCAAACAGTTCAGTCTCAGAGTAAGTTTCGACAGGAAGGCCAGTTCTATCGTCATAAAGGTGATCATAAATTGATTGCCGTAAGCGATCACGTGTGGCCGCCTTTCCGAATAAATCCTGAACACCTTGCATTTGCTGTTCGAGCGACTTGAGAAGCGCAACAGCAACTGACTTAATTTTCTTGATGTCCGATTTGGACAAGTCAGGCTTTAGGAGCATGTCGAAGACGGCAAGTTGTTCTTCGCTTTCCAATCCTTCTTTAACATATCGTTTGGACTCGGCACTCATTTCCGCAGTAAGGCGCATTAAGGCCTCGAACGTGGCTTCAATCGTATTCTTGTCTTTTTCTTTATTATAGTCCCGAACGATCTCATCAAATCGCTCTTGGAAGTCTGTACGTAGAGGATTTTGAGCCAGCATTTTCCGCAGCCGGTCTTCTACAACTGTCTTGACGTCCTGCACATCAGATCGCTTGGTTTCGCTTTTCGAAAACTCTTTACGAAGAAGGTCGAAATTGATCTTTGAAATATCAAAGACCTTGTTATCGGATTCGGCATCGGCCTTCACCTCGATCGCATCACTTACGATTGCGTTTAATTTTTGGATTATCTCTGAAGTGTCCGCACTTTCACGATCATCTTGAAGGGTCTTATAGAGGAAGCTGATCGCTTCGGCGTCAGCACGGAAAACTTGAACGCCCTTAAACGTCAGGCAGGCTTTGTATTTTCTAAAGACGGAGCGAGCAGAAATCTCAAACTTCTTGCGGCTTTCATCATCAATATTCACGGCTTCCTTGGCATCTAGCAGTGCCTTGTTGCGTGCAAAACCGGTTGTCGTCTTTAGCGTTGCGAGATCGAAGCCATTATCATTCAATTGACTGCGAACAAATTCGATCGCCTCTGCAAGTTCTTCCAGAAGTTCTTCTTCGGGATGCAGCGGATCATTTTCAGTGCCTCCCTCACCATCGAAGCCACCTTCGCCGGTATGACCAGCAAAGGTCGACAGTGCTTTTCGAAGGTTTTTCAAAATTCCACAATAGTCTACAATCAAACCATTGTTCTTGCCCTCATGCACACGGTTTGCGCGGGCGATTGCCTGCATGAGCGTGTGCGCTTGTAGCGGCTTGTCGAGGTAAAGCGTCGAGAGAGAAGGCACGTCAAACCCAGTGAGCCACATGGCGCATACAATGACCACTCGGAACGGGTGATCTTCGCGCTTAAAGGCCGACTCAACGTCAAGGCGCTTCCCGTCTTCGAGAAGGAAACCTTCCCGCATCAGTTTTCTATGCGGTAAAATATCCAAGTCCCACTTACGGAACTTGTCGACCTCACCCTGCTCGTCACTGATCACGACAGCCATTTCGGTTTCGCGCATCCATGCAAGTTGCCGCTCTCGAACCAACTGATCTTGATCGTCTTTCGCCGTTGATAGTTCGGCTTCCAACTTTGCAATTCTAGCCTTCCAAGCATCAAGGAAGTAGCTATGCATACGAACCGCGGTGATCTTGTCGATCGCGACGAACATTGCCTTTCCGGTTTCCCAGTTGGTCGAATAATGCTCTGCGAAATCGGTCGCGATATGCTTCAGACGCTTCTCGGCGGTGACTACATGATATTCGCGCTTGAGCTCGTTCTCTAATTTCGCAGCCACGTCCGCATCGCTTATTTCAGCCTCTGCTATGGCACTGGCGAGCTTCTCATTCAGCCCTTCCGCAGACAGTCCGAGCTTGTCACCACGCGCGTCGTAGTAGAGTGGAAGCGTGGCATTGTCCTCAATGGCTCGCTGAAAGTCATAGGTGGAGATGTAGCCGCCAAAGACGCGCTGCGTGATTTCATCGCTTGTGAAGAGTGGAGTTCCAGTAAATCCGATGAAGCTAGCGTTTGGCAGAGCATCACGCATGTTCATCGCCAGCGTTCCGTACTGTGTGCGGTGCGCCTCGTCGGTCATAACGATGATGTTTTCCCTATCGGAATAGGCGTCACCGTCTTTGATCTCTTTGTTGAACTTCTGGATGAGCGAGAAAACAAATGCTTTCTGCTGGCCAAGTAAGTTCTTCAGTTCATCACCGCTATCGGCGCGGCATGGGTCTTTGTCATTATTGGCCAGACCAACACCCGCAAAAGTGTCGTAAATCTGCTTATCCAGGTCGGCGCGGTCGGTTAGAACAAGGAAGGTGAAATCACCACCTAGTTTGCGCCGCACCTTCTGCGCGAACAACGCCATGGAGTAGGACTTGCCCGAACCCTGTGTGTGCCAGAACACGCCAAGTTTCCCATCACGCTCCTTGCGTTCGATCACGGATTGCAGCGCACGGTTGACCCCAAGATACTGATGGTTACGCGCAACGATCTTGGCCAGCTTGCCGGTGCTGTCATCGAACAGAATGAAATTCTCGAAGATGTCGAGGAAGTTGGCCTTGGTGCATATACCCTTCACAAGGGTTTCCATCTGCACGACGCCTTTTTCGCCTTCGGCCAGTCGTTTCCAATCGCTGAAATGTTCGTACTTGGCGCTGATCGATCCGACCTTGGCTTCGATCCCATTCCCTAGCACCACGAAGGCGTTGAAGTGGAAGAGCTGCGGGATCGTGTCCATGTAGTCTTTGAAATTGTCGTCATAGGCGCGGCGGAGCGATTTGTCGGGGCGTTTCAGCTCTACGAACATCAAAGGCAAGCCATTTACGAAACCGATGATGTCGGGTCGGCGGCGATGGCCGTTGGGGCCGCTCACCCACATCTCGCGCACGCACAGGAAGTTGTTGTTCTCGGGGTTGGCGTAGTCGAAGACCTTCAGCCGCGTCTTCTTGATCTCGCCGTTCTTCTTATAGCTGGCGACCACCCCGTCGCGTATCAGCTCATATTTCTCGCTGTTGGTCTGGACTGTGGATTGAAAGGCTAGCGTGTCGGTGATCTGGCGCAGGGCGTAGGTGTAGGCCTCGTCCGGTAAGCCAGGGTTTAGGCGGATCAAGGCCTCTCCCAAGTGACGGGTCAGCACTACCTCGCGGTCGGACTTGCGGCCAAGCGTGCCTTCATGCCCGTAGGTTTCGGTATTGAACGCGAAGACGGACTCCCAGCCGAGTTCGTCCTGTAAATACTCAGCAAGAGTGGCTTGGGCTAATCTGTCTTCGGTATAATCGTTCATGTTCTCAAATCTCTAATCTTCCATCCATCAAACGTGGCAGCAAAAGATCGCGCGCGTTGATCAATTGGCGATTCTGTGAACTGAGCAAGTCAATCTGCCGAAGTGTATCTCTGGCTATCTCTGAATAATCTTCAGCGGTCTCCTTGGCAGGAAGCAGAAATGGAATATTTTTAAAAGTATCAACAATTATTGCATCAAAGACTGCTCCGACCGCGCGGCTCTTCATGTGGGCAACTTGCTCTGTCACGCCAAAATACAAATACGCTTGGTCCAAGTAAGTCTTACTACGAAGAGCATAGCACGACTGGTTCATAGCCATTGGTCGCTGTGCCAAGCGTATCTTGCCGACAGTACCTCTTGCCGTCACAAAAAGCGTGTCTTTTTCATAGAGCTTGCTGTTGCAGCGCTTTAGACCTTCTTCAGTAATCATCTTTTCCGTGTCGTGAGTATAAGGTCCATCCCCTGTGTCTTTCGGTGTAAAGAACGGGATTTCATCGCCCCAAAACGCGGGTACTGTCGTCTTTGGTGTCCCGCCACTTAGGACATCAACACAATCGAACAGGTTTTTTTGCTCCCATCCCTCCGGCACGCTGTCGATGATCTTAACATGCTCGTGCCCGGGAAAGCGGAAATGGACGAACCATTCCCGATACAAAAGTCGCGTTGACTCCTCCAACAAAGCAATTCGCCGCCGGTTGTTCGCGATTAGTTCGTCATAGGCTGTAAGGATGGAAGCAATACGCCGCTGTGAGATAAGGTCAGGTAAATCGATTTCGTAGGATCGAAGATTCTCAATAGTGATCTGCGCTTGAGCAGCACCTGTATTTAGACGCTCCTTGAGTGGCTCGCGACCTAAGCGATAGTAAAGAAATTTCTTGTCGACAAGTTCAGGAGATAGGCTGAGCACTATCGAAAGATTTGTTATCCATGCCTCGGGTGGTGAAATTTTCACGTCGCCGGTTCCGCCGACGCCCCTAGCCACAACAATCAGCTCTGGTTCTTTGTACAGATATTCTTTTGCGAATCCCGTAACACGATATCCGCTGTATATTGGATACCCTTCATCACTCACCATATTTTTGGGGGGCATCTTGCCATATTTCATTGTGGCAAAATCATCTATTCGCATCTTGGTCAGCGCGCTCATACAACCAACTCTTTGAAGTTCTTACTGATTGTTGCCGCCAATTCGGTCGCTTCCGCATTCAAGCCTTCAATCTCGATGTGAATGTCGCGCAGGGCTTCCTCGAAATTAAAATCCTCGTCTTCTTCTTCCGGTGCAACGCCGACATATCGCCCTGGTGTCAGGATCCAATCATTCGATTCCAATTCATCGTGGCCAACCAGCTTGACCAGCCCTTCCACGTCGCACAGCTCAGCATTCGGGAATCGTGTATTCAGCCATTCGGCTTGAGTGTGATAGTATCGTGCGCCCTTGAGGTGCTCTGTGACTTCCTGTCGGGCTGCATCCAACTCGTTTAAGCGTTTCTTGCCCTCGGCAAGCTTGGTACCGTCTGCCACATCCGCCTCATGCACGCGGGCCGCCAGCTTATAGAGATGGTCGATTTCCTTGACCAAAGCCTTAGCCTGATCCGCTACTGGCTCGAACGCCGCGCTAGAGACCTTCAACCCGTCATTGTCTCGTTTGGCGGCATCCCATGTCGCACGCGCGTTTTTGGCATTGGTCGCGAGCGCCGTGATATCGGTTGATACCGTCTCAGCCAGATTACGCAGTTCTTCGTCGCCATGCGTATCTGTCACGGATTTCAGCACCTTCTTAAATCCGGCGAAGTCACAATCCTCCATCTGAGTGAAGGCGGTTTCTAGATAGTCCTGCACTAGCGCCAAAAAGCGATCGGTCTGACCACGATAGAGCCAGACGATGCTGGACAGGTTCTGCTGCTGCTCGGGCGTGAAGTCATAAATCTTGCGCGTGACCTTGCGATAAACATTGCGTGCGTCGATCATCAGCACCTTGTCTTTCAGGTGCGCAGGCTTTGCCTTGTCAAAGAACCAAAGCTCGCACGGTACGGTGCGCGTGTAGAAAAAGTTGCCGCGAATAGCCATCATGACATCGATATCACCCGTCTTGATCATCGCCTCGCGCACTTTGGCCTCACCGCCACTGGCAGAGGATGCCTGCGACGACATCACGATACCGGCGCGCCCGGTTTCTGACAGATAGGCGTGGAAGAATGACATCCAGACGTAGTTGCCGTTGGACACCTTACCGCCCTTGTTCACCCCGGGCAGGCCGAATTCCAGTCGGTCGTCGTTCTTGATTTTCTCGGCGTCAATCTCGTCCACGTTGAAGGGCGGATTGGCCATGACGAAATCAAACGGCCCTTTGTCTTTGTGCGGGTCGTCGTAGTAGGAAATCGCCTTGCTGATATCGCCCTCAAGCCCGTGAACAGCGAGGTTCATCTTGGCGAGGCGGATCGTCGTCGGGTTCTTCTCCATCCCGTAAAAGGTCACGCGGTCACTAGGGTTGGCCTTCATCTTCTCGATGAAATGTGCGGACTGCACGAACATACCGCCTGAACCACAAGCGGGGTCGATGATCTTGCCGTGGTCAGGCTCGATGACGTTGACCAGCGTTTGAACGATGGAAACGGGTGTAAAAAATTCGCCGCCATCGTGGGCTTTCTGGTCGGCGAACTGAGTTAGGAAGTATTCGTAGATGCGCCCAAACACATCACCGTCAGCCTTTTGTAGCGTGGGATCGTTGAAGGTCCGCAACAGCTGGCCGAGGTCGTCGTCACCAAGTTCCTGATATTCGGATTTTGGCAATGCGCCGTCGAGGGATTGATAATCTGCTTCAATGCTTTCCATTGCCGCGATGATTGCACCGGCCCGATCCCCGCCGTCAGGGATGGAAACCAGATGATCGAACTGAGCTTCTGGCCTCAAGAAGATTGAGCCGCGCTGCGAAAAGTCTTCTTTTGTAAGTGGACGTGTGATGCCACCGCGCGAAGGAAGCGATGCCTTGATGTCGTCCTGAACACGCAAAAAACGGCTGTAGGCATGGCGCAAGAAGATCAGCCCCATCACGGGGAGGAAGTATTCATTGCTAGCGAAGTTGGAGTTTGCACGAAGGTGGTCAGCCACTGACCAAAGTCGTTTTTCAATTTCGCCTACGTGATCCATACTGCCCTACCTGCTAAATGTCTTTTTTCTTTACGCTTAACGGGTGGATGCTTCAATCCTACGCCGAATGCCCTGCATATCATTTGTGCCACATCCTGTGCGTGTGCGGAAGAAAAAAGTACAATATTTATAGCTGGTTACGGAATGGTCTGAGTGATGTTTCAGAAAGAAACAGTCAGTGCTCTGGGTCCAGAGCAAGGGTGGCGCGAAAGCTCCCTTCCTTCGTCTAGAGAAGTCGTCTCCATGAAGTGGTCATGCGGGGTGTCGGGGGTAGCAGGAACGCTCCCCTGATTGGTGGTCAAACAAGCAGTTGTTTGTGCATGGTTCGGTGCAGGTGGAGAGGCATTTCTCCAAGTCCTGCGAGTGGGTTCAGGGGGTGCGATAGCCCCTTGATCGATGGGTGCAGGGAGAGCGAAGTCTCCCGCGAGTGTTTGACCGGCGGAACGGTCTGCTGGCTCTGAAAAGGGTTCAATGCCCTGACAGAGCCACGGCTTGGGGGATGCAACGGGGGCGCGCAGCGGTCCCCTTGCCAAGGTGGTTTTGTACTACAAAACACATCTTGCGTCGCAGTCGAGGGTGGAAATTGTACTACAAACAGGCTGTTGTACTACAAAGCGGGCGATATGCGCTGACCACAGAGGAACATGTTCCTAGCTTGGTAACACGATAGAAGAAGACAATCCGAAATCGCTGCCTGCGGAACCAAGCTGCAGCCGCCTAAATCTAAACAGAAACCGAACCAGATCCTTCTATAGGAAATACCACAGCTCTGCGGAATACTTTGACGACGGACATTAACTGTCTCCAAGAGAAATATTTCGTGCCTGAATGTAGGTTGTCGGTGTTGATAGCTGGATCAGAAGGTAGGCAAGAGCAAGAACAACGGTTTGGGGCCACAATTCTTCGAGTTGGTCTGGGTTTGCCTTAAGCCATTGAGTTGGTTGATCGGAGTTTCGAATAGCCATGTCGAAACCATCGCGAAGACAGAAGTGGTGCGCTATGTGGGTCTTCAGAGACGGAATTTTGTAGCCTCTAAACGCTTTGTAGCGATCCTGCATTCTTTTTAGGATAACGGGGTTCTGAATCAGGTCAAAGGGCTTAACGCCTGGGATTGCCCGCATCGCTTCGTGAGGCACCTCATTCGCGGACAGAATAAGTACAATTTTCCCCCAACGGGTTATAAACTCTTCAATACTTTGATCTTCCAAGTTCTTTATGAGCGCGACCCTGTCTTCGAGCGTCGGTTCCTGCCCGAGTAACGAGATCACACGACGCCTCTCAGCCCTTAGTACCGGATCGTCTCCTCGCAACACTTCTTCAAGCCGCGCTTCTCGATCCAGATATGCTCGCACTATTACCTGCAAAGAGACTTCAGCGATGATTGTATGGCACGCTTGGCGCGACACAGTTCTCTTGCTGTTCTCGCGGAGAGAAATGTGCCCCCCGAACAAATCCTGAATTTGTTCAATAGCGTGGTCTACGTTTCCGCCGCTCTCTTGAATAGCTATTGGGATTTTTGAGTACAATTCTCCATTAAGCCAGCAATAGAGTATGCGTGCCAATGTAGCCTCGGACACGTGTGCACCAGGTAGAAAGCGGTTCTTGGGTTTCTTTGGTCTCGCGGACATTGATCAAAATATAGCGCGATGTTCCATAAACTTGACAAGCTCGAAGCTTGCTCCGTGACGGTGGCAGCAACGATCGCTACCTCTTTGGTGCGCTCATAGTAGCGCCCTCGAAACCACCTATTCGAAGTTCAACCACCACCAGAAACTGTGTTTCTGGTGCAGAAAGAAGGCTTGTCTATCCGATGGAAAATTATCTGACTTTGCGCCCTGACAAAGAGCGCGAGCCGTATCTCACGCTCTTCATGAAACTGATCCCTCTGCTTGAAATCCTGCTGGCGGGCTTCGGCCTGTATTTCCTGGGATTTGCTGAAGGCGGTATCCTTGGTTGGGCCAAGTTGATCGTGTTGTTGGCTGCCGCCTACGCGGTAGCTTATGCGATCCTGCGCATGGCCATTGAGAGAGGTGTGCCGCTTGTCGCGGCAAAATCCCGCATCGCGGGGCCGATGAGCGGTCTTTCAATAGCTTTTGTTGGCGCGTGCTTTTTCCTTGTGACGGCACCGGGCCTGACCATCTTTCAGGTCGAGGAGTCTCGGCTGACCGCCCACCTGGAACAGATTGGCAATTATGCCGATGTGCGCGTCAGCATAGCGGATCAGGCCGTCGAACTGGTGCCGATAATGCAGGCCGTGGCCGAAGATTTGGCGGCGCGCACTGAGCAGGAGAGCGAGACTGGCGTCGGCCCGATCGCGCTTGCCTGGGACTCTCTGACAAGTCGTGCTGAAGGTCTGTCGTCGCAAATGACCGTCAGCCTCGGCGTGCGGGGTGATCTGCTAGATCGCATCCACGCGCAACGCATGGCGATGGAAACGACGCTGGCCGATGAAAGCGTGAGTATATGGGATCGCCGTGCTGTTCTGCGGATGCAGCAGGCCCGCCTGATGAGCTTGCTCGCTGAGCTTGATCAAGCCGTTCCCGTTTCCGTCGTTCGGTCCTATGCCAGTGAACTTGAAGGTGGGGTGCTGGTCCCTGACCGAGAGGACGCCAATGCGAGGATCAACCGTACATTGGCTGGCTATGCCGATACGTTAATGAGTGCTCTGGTCGAACAGCGCAGTCTGTCGGCTACGCCGCCTGCATTTCCCAGCCGCACAGGCGCACTCGATACCTTCGCCTATGCTGGCAAGTTCGCGCCCGTCTTCCTTTTCGCCTTCCTTGTGGACATGGTTTTCCCGCTGGCGCTTTGGGCCTACGTTCTCATGACCATGATCGCGCATTCGCCGCAGGTCTGGGCCAAGCCTCGTACTCTCACCGATCTCGACCGTCTCACTGGCATGCGCCCAATGAGTGCGCGTCAGATGCGCGAGTTGACCGATGACGATGATGATCTGACTGAGTCCACTCCTGTGCGCGACGTGGCTCCTCCACGCGCGCCCATGCGCCCCAATGGCAAAGCTCGGAACTGAGGGAGAGAGATGATGTCGATTGATTTCTCCTCTGCGCCGTTTAGCCCGCTGATGGTTGTCGTAGGGCTGGGCTATGCGGTCTTTTCCTCAGTGGTCTCTGGACCGCTGATGATTGAACGCGAACTTGAAAACGCAGGCTGGCACGAAACGTGCCAGTCTCAACTCGCTTCTGATCTCCAAGCCACTCGTCGCCCTGAGACCGTCATTCCGCAAGTGCCTGATCTTGGCGGTATGCTTTGCGGTGTCTATCCCGAATTGGGAGAGCTGTGTCAGCTCATCCCTGATCCGACGGCTGCCGCCCGTGCCGCTCAAGAGCAGGCGCGGGCCCTGGAAGATGCGCGGCTTGCCCGCGCAACGTCGGGCTTGCCTGACGCCTGCTCATGTGCGGAACAGGTCTTTACCGAGCAACAGCGTTGGGCCGTCGCCCTTTACGCGGCAAGCGGTCGTCTCCTGGAACCGCCCGTGCTGGCCAATCGTGAATTAGGTCTGTCGCAGGCTTTGCGCTCGCCTCTCTGTGCGGTGGAGGGCGCGTCATGATCTTTGGCAAACTCATCATCAAAGGTTCCGTGCTGCACACGCACCGCGACAGCTTTATTCTCGAAGGCATCAAAAAGGTCTCGATCTACCGGCCATTTCTTTCCTCGGGCGTGATGTTTGCGAGCTTGGCGGGACTTTTTGCCGTTGGCTTTGCGGACATTCTTTATCCAGGTGAGCTGGTCCTGCTCGGCTCGATAGCGAGTGCGAGCATGGGTTTCGGCCTGAACCTCGCTCAGCTTCGACTGATCAGCCGTGACTTGGGCGTGAGCGAAGCCCCAGATGCGGTCTATGGCACCTACGCGCACCTCAAGCGGGAACGTCTGAGGATATCCTCAGCGGTCGCTGAAGCGAAGTCAGGGGGTGCATCATGACCCCGAACAAGACGCCCATCGGCGCGATCCTGAAGGTCAATGGCCATTTGCTGCTGACCTTTCTCTATGGCGGAACAGCTTGGCTGATTTGGCCTACAAATCCGAAATGGTGGGGCTTCGGCCTGCTGAGCATCCTTCTCGGTGCTGCTGCTCTGGCCAGTCTGATCGCTGCCTTTCGCGCGATGACCAAGCTTTACATCCGTGAACGCGAACTCGCGCGATTTGCGGAAACCGCGCGCGCGCCCGAACCGTCCGACCTCGCCAACAATGATGCCCTCAAAGATGCGGGGATGTTCCATGACTAAATCGATCAAACGCCTGCTCGGCATCACCGCCGACGGCAAGGCGCTTTATGCGCCCAAGCACTCCCATAGCCTGCTTCTCTCGGCGGCGGGCGGGGGCAAGACCAGTTGCGGAGCCGTGCCGTGGCTCATGTCATTGTTGCCCGATACCAACCGCGCCATTGTCGTGAATGATTGCAAAGACGGCGAAATGGCGGGCCAACTCGCTGAGACCTGCCATTGCTACGGTCGCAAAGTAGCGATCATCGATGACTTTGGTGTTCTGGGTGCGGATAACCCCTTTCGGGTTTCGCTCTCACCATTTGGAAGTCTACGCGCAGCGCATGAGACGCAGAATGGTGAGTTGGTATTTGCCATCGATAATGCCAACAACGCTCTGATCCCAGACCCACCAAATGATGCCAAGAACCAGTATTTCAGGGATGAGCCGAAAACACTGCAAGAGTTTTGTGAGAACGAACTATTGCAAGTTGATCCAAGTCTGGCCGTGCCAGGTGGCGTGTGGTCGATGCTGGCTGATCAGGACGTTCTGCTAAGCGCGGCGCGCATCGCGGTCGAAGAAGGCGACGACGTGCGCAAATCCCTCGGCGCACATATTCTTGATATGCAGGCAAACAATAAAGAGCATTGGGGTCAGCACCGCGCAGCGGCGCTGAAATCCCTTCGCATTTACAGTGCGGGAAGCCCGCTGCACCGCGCAGGTCGGGATGCGAAGCTGACCCATGAAGACCTACTCAAAGAGCGCTATGTTATCTTCATTGTGGGGCCGCAAAGGCACATGGCGCGCCTCGGCGCGCACTACGCCCTGCACCTGCAATCCTTCATCGATGTTGTGCTGTCTGGACAGCATATTCCCGTGGACTTCATCTTGGATGAATCCACGAACGCGCCGCTGAAGGCGCTCATCTCAGCGATGATGGTCGTGCGCGGCTATGGGGCGAATCTCCACTTCATCGCGCAATCGCGCTCGGAAATTCAGCGGGCTTACTCCGAGAAGGAAACCGCAACGATAGAAGAGAATGCGCTCGTGAAGCAGTATTTCGGTTTCAGTTCCTTCGAGGAATGCGAGCGGGTTTCC
Organism: Jannaschia sp. 2305UL9-9; assembly: GCF_041403465.1. NCBI lineage: Bacteria > Pseudomonadati > Pseudomonadota > Alphaproteobacteria > Rhodobacterales > Roseobacteraceae > Jannaschia > Jannaschia sp. 2305UL9-9. Next base: position 199,744 of record NZ_JBGEHM010000003.1, on the reverse strand, counting down.
CGCGCCATTGGTGAGACGCTGGTCCAGCAACATAGTATGGGGTTGAACAGCTCAGGCCTCGACTACTCCTCCAATGTGGGCACGGGCAAGGATCGCCTGATCTCGGCTGAGCGCCTGATGCGCATGAAGCCCAACGAGCAACTGATCCACGTGAAGAACGTTGGGTGGATTCTCTGCCACAAGGTTGGCCAGCACCAAGTTGCCCCGTTCTGCCACGGCGAACTCGCGGACAACCCGCTCGAAGGTCCTCAAATGCCTGCCGATCCAAAAGTCACCATCGACATCAGGAACAGGACACAATCATGAAAGGGCTGGTTCCACGGCGCGCGCGCAGGCCGCGCTTCCTCAAGCTCAGCTACTTCGCATGGCTGGTTGTCCCACTTGGCTTGTGGCTCGCCTATGACACCTTCGGCCTGCCGCATGGCCTCTGGTCGTATTCGTGGATCGATCAGGGCCAGGGCATGGACCCGTTTGCAGAGCGCCACTACACGCGCTGCACTTACGTCGGGCCGTATGGATCATTAACGGGAGCGGCTGAGAATGGCCGCTGTCCCTGGGTAAAGTTCTTCAAGGCGGGGGCGGAGTGATGTCCCGCTTGCAATATTGCCTAGTGCATAGTGCGCATGGGCACGTCACAGCGCCATTTGAGCTTCAGGATGGATGCCAATTCCATACGTGCGAGGTTCTTCAGCACGATCAGCACGGTCTCTTCATCCACGCCGTCTTCTATGTCGGCGTCGCATTTGTCGCGCGGGATCAGGATCAGGCAGAAACCTTTTATCTCCTGCCAGAAGGTCTCGTAGTCCATCGGCTCGAGATAATCCTCAATGTCGTCTATATGTCTGAATTCTATCATGGATTCAGCATATCAGAGCGGATTCATCTAGCGCAAATTTCGCGACCTACCTCCCCAGAACCGAAGGAGCCAAGCCATGTCTGAGCTGTCAGATCAGGTGCGCGCGCATTTCAAACCGCGCGGTGATCTTTACGAGCTGCGCCACAATCTGGCGCGCGTCATGAATGAAACGGAATGGCAAAAATTCCGCAAAGTCACCGAAGAGTTTGGCGGCAAACGCAACTTCGCCAAGCGGGCATTTGAACTGGACTACAATCAGCGTTTCGATGAAGCCCGTCGGCGTCTGATCGATGAGGCAGGATCGATCAAACGTAGCTTTGTTCCAAAATTCATGGGCTCGGACCATTTCGACAAGACCGAGATCAATCGGCGGGCCGACAAACAGGTCCGTGATGCCCATGAGAAGGACTTGGCGCGCATCGATGTCGTAGAAACGGGCGTCCTACGGGACATGCTGGAGAACTGTGAGAAGCGCGTCATGGAGAGGGAAAAGCCTCTCCGCGATTTCCAAAAGGCTGTTGATCGCCGCGCTGGCTCCGACCGGCGCGTGCGCTCTTGGAGCCGATAATCTGCCCCTCAGACACAGGAGAATACCATGATTGAGAAGACGGAACACCGCATCACCGCACAAAAGGAGGCTGTGCTCAAAAGCTTTCAGGGCCAGACCATGACCGATGCACAAACTGATGTCGCCATGAATTTGGCCAACGTCATCGATAGGCACATACACAAGACGGGCTCGTTTCGGGAGCCTTTGACCGACTACGCCCATGCGTTCGCGCGCTCGGAGAAATTCGATGCGATGAAGGGTGAGACCATCATCCGTGATGTCTACGCTGCCCAATTTGGGCGCACGATGAATGCCACGCGAGAAGCTCTGATTGAGCGGGAAAAGAACCTGCCCGAAAGCACGCCCGAACTGGCGCTGACATCCGCACGTCAGACCTTGGAAGCGATCTCAACAGGTGAAACTGAGCCGTTCTACAGGGCCTATGACCGTGAAGGCTCAGCGCTCGCTCGTTCTTTGTCCATCACTGAAAATGCCGCCAAGACCCTAATGAGTGAAAGCTATCGAGCGGTTGAAGGGCGAGAGCTTTATGACACAGGCAAGGAATTGGAAGAAAAATATCATCGCCCGCGCATCGATGAATTGCGAGCATCAAGAAGTAATAGTCGCTCAAAAAAGATCGCAAGAGTATGAAATAAAATGGAAAAATAGAGATGGATAAAATGCCATATTTCCGCCGTAAGGCGCAGAATTTGGCGATTTTTCCAACTTATGGTAGAATATAAAATGGTGGAAACACCTCGCTCCGAAAGGAGGAGCGCATGGATGACGGAATTAACATTAAGGCAGGTCAAGGCGACCTGAAACCCACGTTCGACGCATCAGCCAAACGAATGCTGAAGGTCGATATCGAACGCTACCAATCCTATCTCGACGATACGGACATGACGCCTGCACAGAAGGAGGAATTCCTTCAGTCGATGTGGCTAATGATGATCAGCTTTGTGGAACTCGGTTTTGAGGTCCATCCGATCCAAGAAGTTTGTGGAAAAGACAGCCAAAGCAACACTCAAAGCGCACTTGATGCGCCTGATGCGTTACAATCGAGCCAACCCAGAGACGATGAAAAAGAACAGGAGCCGCGTCCCTGACTTAATACAAAGCGGCAGACTGGAGATGCGATGAAAGATGAATACAACCAAAGAACTGAAGTGGCAGCGGCACTGATCTACTGCCGTGTTTCCTCGACGAAGCAACGCTTGGAAGGCAGCGGCCTTGAAAGTCAGGAACAACGCTGTCGCGTCTATGCCGATGAAAAGGGCTACCTTGTTGAAGCCGTATTCCCTGACGATGTCAGCGGTGGCGGTGACTTCATGCGTCGCCCAGGGATGGTGGCGCTGTTAAGCTACCTCGATGCGCAGCGAGGCAAGCCCTACGTCGTCATCTTCGATGACCTGAAACGCTTTGCCCGTGACACAGAATTTCACCTGAAGCTTCGCCGTGAATTCGCACGTCGCGGTGCCACGATTGAATGTTTGAATTTCCGCATTGAAGACACGCCTGAAGGTAAATTCATCGAGACGGTGATTGCCGCGCAAGGTGAGCTTGAGCGGGAACAGAACCGTCGTCAGGTCGTCCAGAAGATGAAGGCGCGCGTTGAGAACGGCTTCTGGGTGTTCCGCGCGCCTGTTGGCTATCGCTATATCAATGCTCCCTCAGGCGGGGGCAAGGTGCTGGTGCCTGATGAGGTATTAGCGCCCGTGGTGCGTCAGGCTTTGGAAGGCTATGCAACAGGTCACTTCGCATCGCAGGCTGAAGTGCAGCGCTTCTTGGAGCGTAATCCGCATTTCCCTAAGGACAAGATGGACGGAACGCTCCGTCCGATGACCGTGAGCAGGCTGCTGAAGAAGGTGGTCTATGCGGGTTATGTCGAAGCCCCCAAATGGGGCGTCAGCGTTCGCAAAGGCCATCATGAGGGCCTGATTGAGTTTGAGACCTATCAGCAAATCCAGGACGTACTGGAAGGCAAGAAGAGACGCCCTGCGGCGCGTGCCGATATCAACGAAGACTTTCCTCTTCGCGGCTTTGTCGCTTGCGACTGCTGCGGCAATGCGATGACGGGCGCTTGGTCGAAGGGCAAGTATCGCCACTATGCTTATTACCGTTGCCAGACACGAAATTGCGAGAGCAAGGGCAAGTCTGTTCCGGTCGCCAAGATGGACGAAGGCTTTGCGAGCATCCTGAAGGGTATGCAGCCAGCTAAGGAATTGTTCGAACTAGCCAAGGCCATGCTGCGCGATGCATGGAACATGCGTTTGACGCTGGCGCTTGGTGAAAAGGAAGCGCTTCAGAAACAACTTGCCGATATCGATGGCCAGCTTGAAGGCATGCTGGATCGGATCGTCGAGGCAAACAGCGCTTCAGTCGTCCGTGCCTATGAATCGCGTATCGACAAGCTGGAACGCGACAAACTGGTCCTACAGGAGAAGATCAACAAAACCGTGCCGCCGAAAGGACGGCTGGAGGACTGTATTGAACTCTCTTTGAAATTCCTATCAAGCCCTTGGAATATTTGGAAAAATGGTGACTTCACCACGCGCCAAACAGTGCTCAGATTGGCCTTCAATGAGCCTCTCAGATGTAGTCAAAATGGGGTGTATGAAACTCCAAATTTATCTTTCCCTTTCAGGTATTTAGGAAATTTTATGGAGCCAAAAAGCGAAATGGTGCTGTGAGAGAGGATTGAACTCGGGGTTTCATTGGGTTGTTCTTTGATATTATTGGATATTTTTTCATGCGTTGCAAGCACGGTGTAGAACCCCGGTGTGGGTGTGGCGGATGGCGTCTGACACGCGGCAGAGCGTTGCGAAAACCTCAAATTGCGGCGCTATCTGACGCCTCGCCTTTTCTTCGAAGGGCCTCGTAAAGCTCCCCCGGCCCCAGGAGAACGTCCTTTAGGCCATCTCGCACCTGCGACGAGTCGAGGGCTTGCTTGCTCATCAACGAATGAGCCTCAAAGGCATCGATGATTGCGTCTAGGATTGCCTGGGTCAGCGCAGGTGAGTTCGAGAACTGCTCCTTGCTGTTATGATTAGCCTGCTGGACCAGCATGTCGCTTTCCATCAGCTTACCTTTGATGACGTTGTTAACGTAGATCAGCTGGTCGTCATCCGTTACATCGCCTTGAAAGAGATCGTTTAGCTTCTCCAAGATAGCGGCCAGCAAGGCTTTCTCTTTGTCCTGCAAGGCACCTGTGCCGGTGGCTGTCATAGGTTTTAGGGGGTCTGCCACTCCGGGGAGGGTCAGGGAGCGCTGACCGCCTGATGAGAGCTTGTGGTGGGTCAGAACGATCTTGGATACGTCAAGTGTCGTGCGTTCCCGTCCGAATTCTAGGAGCGGTGTGAGGCGACGATAGAAGATGCCTCGCGCCTCAATACCCGTGTTGCCGTAGTCGAAAATCTGCGCGAGGAAGCTGTAAAGCCTTAGAAAGGCTGCCATGTCAGTCTTGAAGAGGAGGAGCGCATTGAGGCTGTCTTGCGCATGCTTAACGCCTTCGTCATCGGCCTCGTCACGGGCCACCTTGAGCCGTCCCATACTCGCGCCGTAAGACTTCAAAAGGCGATCAGCGACTGGCGAGATCGCTGCGACAAGGTCCCCGTGCTTCGCGTTAGGGTCCATCTCGATGCGCACCACACGGTCCACCTCGAACTCATCGTAGTGGCCCGCGCCATCCAGTTTGGCACGCAAGTCGAACACAATGTTGGGGTCCGTCACATCCTCCAAAGTCGCCGTTTGGTGATAGGTTTGGAAGGCCTTAAGGATGTCTTCGCCATTATCTGCGAAATCCAGCACGTAGGTCGTGTCTTTCACCACCCCGCCGCTTTGATACGCCCGGTTCAGACGTGACAGTGTCTGGACGGCTTGGATGCCCGCAAGTCGGCGGTCGATGTACATGCCGCACAGGAGGGGTTGATCGAAACCGGTCTGAAATTTGTTTGCTACCAGCAGGATGTGATAGTCGGGGTGGTTAAAGGTCTCTTTGATGTCGCGGCCCTTGAGGCCGGGGTTCAGGGCCTTGCTTGTCTCTGAAAACGGCTCCGGTCCGCTTTCAGGGTCGTTCACCTCGCCCGAGAATGCGACCAGTGTGCCAATCGCATAGCCCTTACTCTGAATGTACTTCTCGATGGCAAGCTGCCAGCGCACCGCTTCAAGACGGCTGCCAACCACCACCATCGCTTTTGCGCGACCCTCAAGCAGGGGCTGAACCATTGCCAGGTAGTGCTCGACGACCACCTGTACCTTTTGGCTGATGTTGTAGGGATGCAGGCGCACCCAGCGCATTAGAGCCTTCACGGCTTCGTCCCGCTCTACCTCCTTCTCGTCAATCTCCTTGCCTTCACCGGCCAGCCGGAAAGCCAGACTGTAGGGCGTGTAGTTCTGGAGGACGTCGAGAATGAATCCTTCCTCGATGGCCTGACGCATCGAATAGACGTGGAACGCTTCAGGGAGGTTTGACGCACTCGCCGGTTGGCTGATGTCGGGGCGGCGACCGAACAGCTCGAGTGTCTTGGCCTTTGGCGTGGCGGTGAAGGCAACGTAGGTGATGCCGCTGGCCCCAGCGCGGGCAGCCATGTTTGCCGCGAGGAGATCTTCCGCACTCACTTCAGCCCCGTCTGCCACGTCGGCGCTTTCTTCCGCAGACAGCACGAGCTTGAGCTTGGACGCTGCTTCGCCAGTCTGGCTGGAATGGGCCTCGTCCGCGATAACGGCGAAGCGCTTGTCCTTCGAGGCTGCAAGCTCCTGCACTGCTGCCAGGGCAAACGGGAAAGTCTGGATTGTGCAGACGACGATCTTTTTCCCGCCTGCCAGAGCTTCGGCAAGCTGCCCGCTCTTCGCCCCGGAATCGGTGCTGATCGTGGCCACCACCCCCGTCGTTCGCTCGAAGCTGAAGATGGCCTCCTGCAACTGCGTATCGATGACGTTCCGGTCTGACACGACCAACACCGTGTCGAAGACCTTCTGGTGCTGAGCGTCGTGCAGATCAGCCAGAAAATGCGCCGACCAAGCGATAGAGTTGGTCTTTCCAGACCCCGCCGAATGCTGGACGAGGTACTTGCCCCCGGCACCTTCCTCCAGAACCGCCGCCACCAGCTTTCGGGTCGCATCCAACTGGTGAAAGCGGGGAAAGATCATCCCTGTGATCTGGCGCTTGGCATCCCGCGTGAACACCATGTAGCGGCCCAGAATGTCGAGCAGGCTGTCGCGTTGCCAGACCTCGTCCCAGAGGTAGGCCGTTCGGTGCCCGTTCGGGTTCACCGGGTTGCCCTTGGCGCCCTCATCCCCCTTGTTGAACGGCAGAAACCGGGTGGCAGCTCCGGCCAGCCGCGTGGTCATCATGACTTCGCTGTCGCTTACGGCGAAATGGACCAGAGCACCGCCTGGGAAGCCCAGCAGGGGCTCAGGTGGCTTTCCTTTGGGGGCAGGGTGCCGGTCGAACCGGTACTGGTCCACGGCGTCCTGTATGCCCTGTGTGAAGTCGGTCTTCAGTTCCGATGTGACCACTGGCAGCCCGTTCAGGAACAACACGAGGTCGATGCTGTTCTCGTTTGACGTCGAGTATCGCACCTGCCGCACCACGCGCAGGCGGTTGGCTTCATAGCGGGCAACGATGTCCACGTTCATCGCCAGAGCAGGCTTGAACTGGGCCAGCATCAGCGGCGCACGCAGGCCGATCATCTCGACCCCCCGGCGCAGCACCTCGAGGGTGCCGCGTTCGTCCATCTGCTTGCGGATGCGGTCCAGCATCATCGGCTCTGCCGCCGCGCCGTGGTTCTTGGTCAGGGTCTCCCACGCCTTTGGCTGGCTGGTTTGGACCCAGGCGACCACATCGGCGGGGAACAGGGCGCGGGCGCGGTCATAGCCCGCCGCATCGCCGTCCTCGTAGAGCCAGTCTGCCGCCGCCAGACGGGAGCAGATTTCGGTCTCGAGGTTGATTTCGCGGTGCAGACTCATGCGGCTTCCGTCTCCTTCGAGACCAGATGGCGCACGTCGATCTTGCCGGTGACAGTAGCGGAGATAAGGGCAGCGCGGCGTTCCTGCAGGAGGTCGATTGCGCTTTCGGCGGTGGCGGTGAGGGCGTCGAGTTTCGCAGTAAGGCTCTCCAAATAGGCGACAATCATGGTTTGATCAGCTACCGGTGGTACAATGACGGTGAGTTCCATTGCAGTGCCTACATTGAAGTGCTGCTGGATGGCTCCGCCGGACCCTTCAACAAACTGACGCACCGCTACATCCGAAGTTAGATACCATCGCAGGAAGTGGCTGTCGGTCGTCGTCGGCTTACGGACAATTATGAGATCGATGCAGTTGCACCCCGCAAAGTCATCCTCCACCACTGCGCATGTTCCGGGTTGTCCCGTTCGCACCGCCACCAAATCACCAGAGTGGAGCTGGGACTTTTGCAGCAACTCGTTCGCTTCCGCTGAAATGAAGACCAAATTGTCGCTAACAATCTGCCCCGGTCGAACATTCAAGGACCGCAGCGCTGGAATACCGTTCTCCGCATAGTACTTGGACGGTTCGACCACGATGCCGACTGTGATTTCGTTGGTGAGGCGCTTCAACGGCATCACCTCCCACCCCTCCGGCACGTCGCCCAGCCAGTCTATGCCCGAGGACTTTAGGGGGGCGTCGGGGTTGAGGCCGCGCGTGACGGCGTGGCTGATGACGGCCTGCCGCTTTTCGCGTAGCAGGTCAATCAACCGCCTCTGCTCGGCCACCAACGCATCGATCTTGGTCGTTTCGCGGTCGAGGAATGCGGCAATGGCGCGTTGTTCGGGGAGGGGGGGGAGGGCAAGAGTAATGGCCTTCATGTCTTTATAGCGCGTTGACCATAAATCGGCGACAATGCCGGAGCCCCAACGGTAGAATTCATCTTGGAAATTTTGGCTCTTCAATAGCCAATTTGAAAAAGGGCCAGCAATCTTTCCTTTTGGTGAAAGAACGATACTGATCAAAGAGACCGAACCATTCAGGAGGGACAGTCCCGAAGAGCCTTTACGATCAGACCGGCTGTTGATGACGAAGTCGCCTTTGCAAACGCGCTTGCGGTTGTCGCCATCATCAGTCTTCGCGGCAGTCTCAATTTGTGGGACTATTCCCCCCATAGTTACTGATAGGGCGGGGTGATCCTTATCGCTGACCTTTTCACGCCTTTCTGAGAAACATGTTCCTAGGCGGGTAATGTCCCACCCCTCCGGCACCTCACCCAGCCACTCCACCCCCGAGTCCTTGTAGGCCGGATACCTCCGCGTCATGCTGACAACTCTGTCAGCATCCGCTGAATGCGTCCCGTGACTTCAGCCAGGTCTGCATCGATCTCGTCCAGCGCTCGCGGCGGTTCGAAGATATAGAAGTGGCGGTTGAACGGGATTTCATAGCCCACCTTCGTCTTCGCCTCATCGATCCAGGCATCGGGCACATGGGGCAGCACCTCGCGCTTGAAATATGTCTTCACGTCCTCGCTCAGGGGCACCGTCTCGGTATCCCGCAGGCTACTATCTGGTTTGGGCTTGCCGCGCTTGTCTGTCGCAACCTCTCCCTCCGGGTCGGGGACCATACTGGCATCTGCAATTACAGACTCGATCTTCGGGGTCAGCAGGTATTCTCGACCGGCAACGCTGCACGCAAGCCTCAAGACTTTGATGAAATGAGCGCGTGTCAGAAACCGCGACCCCTCCAAATTGTCGTGCAGGACGTCACCAAGCCTATTCTGCTCTTCGAAATCGAGCGCCTTGACTGCGGAGTGGTTTTCGATGTCTGCCCAGCTGTCGTATTCGTATGCAACACGCAAGGGTCGCTCCACGGTGATCTGACGGAACCCGAAGGCGGCGTTCGGAAAGATGCGCGACAGCGGGGCCATCTTGACCTTGCCCCCCTCCGGGGCCTCCGGCGCGGCCTCCCCAGCAAGCACGACCTCGCGGGTAACTTCCTTGCCCTCTGCGTCCAGCACCCGCGCCAGCTGCGCCTCAAGGAAGCCCCCGAACAGGCGCGTGACGGTTGCGATGTCGGCGTCCCCCATCTCCTTGCGCTTGGACCCAAGGCTCTTGCGCATCTTCTGCCAGAAGCCGGAACCGTCGATCAGCTGCACCTTCCCCTTGCGATGAGGAGGCTTGCGGTTGGACAGAACCCAGACATAGGTGGCGATGCCGGTGTTGTAGAACATGTCCGGGGGCAGGGCGATGATCGCCTCCACCAGATCATTCTCGAGCAAATAGCGGCGGATTTCACTTTCCCCGCTGCCCGCGCCCCCGGTGAAGAGAGGGGAGCCGTTCAGCACGATTGCAAAGCGGCTCCCGCCGTCCCTGGTCGGGCGCATCTTGGACAGCAGGTGCATGAGGAACAGCAGCGAGCCGTCCGAGACCCGTGGCAGCCCAGGCCCAAACCTGCCGTCAAACCCTTGAACGGTGTGCTCATCCTTGACGGCCTTCTGGACCTTCTTCCACTCGACGCCAAAGGGCGGATTCGACAGCATGTAGTCGAACTTTGCGTCGGGGTGTCCGTCCTCCGATAGCGTGTTGCCGAAGGTGATGTTAGAGACGTCCTGCCCCTTGATGAGCATGTCCGCCTTGCAGATTGCGTAGGACTCCGGGTTGAGCTCCTGTCCGTGCATGACGAGTGAGGCCTTGTCGTTATGTTCGGTCAGGTACTCCCCGGCGATGGACAGCATACCGCCGGTGCCTGCCGTGGGGTCGTAGATCGTCCGCACGACACCCGGTTTCGACAGGACGTCGTCATCCTCGACGAACAGCAGGTTCACCATCAGGCGGATGACCTCACGCGGCGTGAAGTGTTCCCCGGCGGTCTCATTCGAGAGTTCCGCGAAACGGCGGATGAGTTCCTCGAAGACCAGCCCCATCTGGTGGTTGTCCACGCGGTCGGGGTGAAGGTCGATCTGGGCAAATTTCTCCGCCACGAGGTAGAGCAGCCCTGCCTTGGACAGCCGGTCAACCTGCGCCGCGAACTCGAACCGCTCGAAGATGTCCCGCACGTCGGGCGAAAAGGCCTGAATATAGCTGTAGAGGTTGGCCCCAATGTTGTCCTGATCGCCAAGCAGCTTCTTCATGTCGAGGGGGGAGGTGTTGTAGAAGGTCTGCCCAGCCTTGCGCAGCAGGAACGGCTCGGGGTTCATGCCCTGCGCAGTTCGGGTGGCCAACTCGGCGAGCACATCGTCTTTGGTGGGGGCGAGTACGCAGTCGAGGCGGCGCAGGACGGTGAAGGGCAGGATGACCTTGCCATAGTCCGACTGACGGTAGTCGCCGCGCAGCAGGTCAGCAACGGACCACAGAAAGGACGATAGGGCTTGCTGGTTCAAGGGATGGTCTCCGGGAAATGCGGCCAGCCGTCATAGAACGCAACAGGCAGGGCCTTGGCAATGCATGGGGATTGCAGGACTGTGCTGCTTCGTCGTCGATGGGGCAAGCAAGGCGAGCGGTTCGCTGCAGCCTGAAATAGTTTTACTACAGAAATTTGAGGCCGAGAGATTATTGATATGGCTTGCGGAACACCCCCCGTACCCCCCCTTCGACAGTCGATAATGGAACATTACGCATCTCGCGCGAACGATAGGGCAGGGTGCCGCCACCGATGCAATTACTGGTATCGAAAGGCTGTATCTCGGACGAAGCTGTGATGCCTTTCACCCGATCTTCGGCAAGGGCCAATGGTGTTGGGCCAATGGTGGTTTCCTCGCTACATTCGCGGTCAAAGAGTTCGGGGTCGGGCGTCAGGAACTCTACTGCCCCCGCGACGAAGACGTTGGACTTGAGTGCCGGTGCGAATGAACGTGCGCGGTGGGAACTGGTAGCAACCAACTGTGCCACTGGGCTTGCTCTATCGGGACGCTTTCATGGCACACATCCTGCGCGGCTAATCGGTGTCCCAAAAATGGATTGAAAGATTTGGCACAAGCCCATAGCTATGCCTAAGACCCTATTGGCACAGATGGAGCACATCGATGATCGTTGGCTATGGACGCACCTCAACCCTAGACCAGAATGCAGGGCTCGCCGCCCAAGAGCGTGAGCTTACCAGCGCAGGATGCAAAAAGGTCTTTGTAGAGCAGGTCTCATCAGTAGACGTGACAGCCCGAGAAAAGCTGGCAGAGGCGCTGGATTACATCCGCGAGGGTGACACCCTGGTGGTCACGAAGTTAGACCGTCTGGCCCGCTCCGTTGCCCACTTGGTGGAAATCCTTGGGGCCATTGAGGCCAAGGGGGCCACCCTTCGCATTATCTCCATGAACATCGACACGGGCACCGCCACGGGCAAGCTATTGCTGGGCATCATGGGCAACGTGGCGGAGTTCGAGCGGTCCATCATGCTTGAGCGCCAGCGGGAAGGCATCGCTAAGGCGAAAGCCGAGGGGCGATACAAAGGCCGGAAACCGACTGCGAGGGCGAAGTCAGACGAGGTGATGAAGCTGCATGCGGAAGGTATTGGCGGCACAGAGATCGCAAGACGGCTCGGTATCGGGCGTTCCAGTGTCCACCGGATTGTGTCGAGCCAGAGCGCCGCAGCTGGCTAGTTGAGTCCGCAAGGACGGAGGGTATCGGATGGACGAGGAGCGTGTGGTCTCGGACAACATATCCCAATATCCCCCAACTCTGCCCCAAGGAACCGTTCGATTGCCGATCTGGTTAAAATGGCGCTGCCACAGAGAGGGCATCCGCTACCAAGCTGATGCCAAGAGCACCCACCTAACGCACCACCTCAGTCCCCCAAACGATGCCTGTGCCTGAAGGTGTCTACGTTTCGTGTTCGCACGAGACCGAGGGTGAACTGTCCCTTTCTCAGTTTGACACAGATGGCGAAGCCGCCGCTTCGTCCGGTCGTCGAAAAACTTCAGCAAACAGGCCTCCCCTAACCAGCAGACCCAGGCGCGTCGGCGCCAAACTTGCAATCGGGAACCAGCGATGATGAAGGGCAACCTTCAGATAATCCAGCTTCGCTGCGTGCCCCTGAGCATGCACCGTAATGGGGGAGACCCAGTTCCGCTCATTGCAGTCATGACGATGGATGAGAGTGCGTCGAAGGGCGTGATGACGGCGGCAAGGCCGCTCTGGGTCTGCGAGGGCGAAGCCCAGCCCTGAGGTTTCCCTGATCGCTGTGTTGCCGACGGCAGATCACCATCAGGTTGCTCTTCAAGATGCGCCTTATGAGGGAGGTCCGTCTTCGACGGCCGCATCCTCCTTCTCTGAGCACACCCGTAGGCCTGCCTCCACGAGCCCTTGAGGGTTTCCTATTCGGTTCCCCAAAAGGTTGCCCGTAGGGTTTCTTCCCAATGACGAGGCTTTACGGGCGGCCTGAAAATCAGCCGGTAAGTCACTGTAATAAAGATGCAAATTCCGAGGTCATCTTCGATCTTGGCAAATGCTTCGCCAATCCCTCCCAAAACCTGGCCCACCGAGGCCCCAACGAAAGGAAGCAAAGATGCTTTTCCCCGACCGTGCGACGCACACCGTCATCATCGACCGTCCCTGCGGCACCGGCAAGACCACCGCTATGCTTGCCTCCCTGCAAGCGGACAGGAAATACCTGCTGGTCACCCCGAGCCTGACCGAGGTGGACCGCTTCATCGCGGACAGCCCGCCCGAGGTCCAGATCTCCACGCCCAGCGACACGTGTGGCCCGAAACTGCATGACCTGTCACGGCTGCTCGACGCAGGGCGCTCCGTGGCCATCACGCACAAGCTCTTCAACTCGATGCTGGTGCTGGCGCCAAAGCTTCAGGGCTACGACATCATCATCGACGAAGCTCCGACCCCGGTGGAGCATCACGGCGGCATTGAGGGGAACGTGTTCGAAGAGATCATGGTGCAAAAAGGCTTCGCCCAAGTCGATCCCGCCACTCGTCAGGTGACGCCCACCGCCGCGTGGAAGAAGTTCGAGAAGTGCCACGTCAGCAAGACATCGGGTGAGGAGGTCGTTACCAACGGGTTTTACCCCGATCTCTACCAAAACGCAGCCAAGGGCCGTCTTCATGCTGACGACAGCGGTGTCTTCGTCATCGCGGTGCCCAACCAGGTGCTGCTGTCCGGCAGATCACTTACCATCATGTCGTTCCTGACCGAGGGGACCTACATCCGGGTCTACCTCGACATGCTTGCCAAAGCCGACCCTCGTGCCGCCTACACGCTGCATCGGGAGGGAACTGAAGCGTGGCTGAATGGCGTGCGAAAGCTCGTCACGGTCGAAGGTCTCGACCTGCCAAACGGCACCAACCTCAGCTTCTCGAAGCAGAAGGGAAACACGCACGACAAGACCTGCAGGAAGATCGGCAACAGCCTCAGAAACCTCGTGGAAACCCGATGGAAGGGCGTAGCCCGGTCGGACATCCTGATGACCTGCGCCCGGCACAAGTGGTTCGAGGACACCAAAAGTCGACGGGCGGGGCAGTGGGCTCGGCACTCACGACTGTTCGGTCGCGACTTCGGAAAGGGCGGCGTTCAGTGGCTCCCCAACAAGACCCGGGGGACCAATCTTTATGCCCATGCCTCGCATCTTATCTACCTGTACTCTATGTCGCCCAACCCCATGGTCATGAACTTCCTCGGGTGCGCCGGACGGGCTTTCTCGGAGGCCTACGCGATCGCCGAAATGGTGCAATGGGTCTGGCGCTCCCGGGTTCGTTGCGGGCAACCCATCACGCTCGCGGTACCATGCGACAGGATGCGTCGCCTGTTCACGGGCTGGCTCGCGTCCGCTGAAAGTGAAGCCGACGTTACGTTGCTTGAAGCCCTCTGACATCGCCTACCAGTTGCTCCCGACCTTCTAGGCCGGGGTCATACCACCTCGCTCCGGTCACCCTCTTGGCCGGGGTCTTTCCCGTTCAGCAAAGGACATTCCCATGAACACCAGAAACGATGACTACCGACGTCCCCAAGCCACCAACGGCACTCGGGTCGGAGCACGAAACCGAAGGCGCTGGAGCGACCGCTTGGGGAGGAAACTGTCCGAGATCGTGCCGTCCTTTGATCGCATGCAAGCCGACAAGGACGCCTGCGACGACCCTCAAAGGGCATCACGAGACAGCGGAGCCAACTGGGTCTCCGTTCGCATCCGCGTCTCTCAGATGGCCGTTATCCAACTGCTTCAGGGCCGACATCTCAGCGCCACTGGAAAGGAAATATCCCGGGCTGAGGTTCTTGCCGCCCTGATGGCCGTCTCTCTCGCCTCCATTATCGAAAACGAAGACTTCGGCGGCGACAGCAACTGAAGCCAAAGCCTCTCATCGCCACATCCACAGCGCCTTCTCCCCTCGGCGCGCGGCGGCGCCACGACCCCATCGTCGGAGAGGCTCACTGCCCCAAACAATCATTCCGTTCCTTCCCTCGAACGGTCTCCCAGACAGAAAGCACTCCCATGAAAACCACATACATCACTATCCACACGGATGGAGCCTGCCTCAACAACCCCGGTGTCGGCGGATGGGCAGCCATCATCTGCATCAACACTGACGGCAAAGTGGTCGCGAAGACCTGCACCTCCGGTGCGTGCCCAGAAACGACCAACAACCGAATGGAAATGAATGCAGCGCTGCAAGGTCTACTTCAGATCACCCCAGGCGAAGACCAACCGATCACCGTGTACTCCGACAGCCAGTTGCTTATCCGGGGCATGACCGAGTGGTCCCCGAAGTGGATTGCCGCTGATTGGAGAAAAGCCGACGGAAAACCAGTCCAGAACCGAGACCTCTGGGAAGCCCTGCACGCCGTCTGTGCTCGTCTGAATGTAAGCTGGCAGTGGGTAAAAGGCCACAACGGCGACCCAAGAAACGAGGAAGCTGACCGCCTTGCTGGACGAGCTGCAAGACAGGCCTGCTCCAGCAGCAGATTTGCAGCCTAGTCACTGAAGAAGGTCCCACCCCGCTGATGAACTGTCGGCGGGGTGAAATCGTCGAGAGAAATCACCCGGACCGGCTCGCAGACCATCCAACTTTCCTTTTCAGCTGGACCGTCAGCCCACCTTGCCGGATTTGGTTCACGGTATGCGATATCGCGGGAGCTTCTGTACCTCCCGCCAAAGCGCCTTTACGGTCGTCTCGCCATAGCTTGTGCTGGCTCGACCGTCCTGGTGGCCCGTCAGCGCATCACTATACTCGGGCGGGATATCCACGTCGCGCGCGACGGTCTTGAACCTGTGTCGCCACCCATGGTTGGGCCAGACGCCCTTGTCGGTGACACCGGCAACTTCGCGAACCCAGTAGCCTACCTTCTTGCCGGTATTTTTGGCTCGGGTCACCGAATCTTCTCCGGGTCGTTTGGACTCGTAGAAGAGAGGGCCCTCCGGTGACGACTGAATGAAGGTCTTCAGGCCCATTTCCAGTAGATGTGGGTGCAGAGGCACCATGCGGTATGCCCCTGTTTTGACTGACCCGGCTTCGGGTGTAATGCGAATGCAGCTGATGCCATTCTCTTCGATTAGGTCTTCGCGTCGGAGCTGGGTGATCTCACTAACACGGGCTCCGGTGTAGGCGCATATCCAAGGGACCCAGCGGATGGCCATCTTATTCCGTTCATCCATCCCGCCAAGGGTCTCTGGGTCTCTAAGGGTCGCCATGAGAATGGCCTTTGCCTCCGCATCCGTGAAGCCAGGTGAACGGGTCTTCTGCCGTTTCGGAACGGAGACCTTCACGCCATCCGCTGGATTGACCGATACCTTTCTTCGACCAACCCCTGCGCCGAAGACTGCTTTCGCTGCGGCAAGGTATTTGTCTCGCACGGTCCTCGCAGCGAGTTCTTTTTCGTGTCGCAGATGATCGCACCAGTCAGAGATGTTCGCTCCAGTGATCTCATTTGCATTCTCGTGGCCGAGGAAAGCTCTGAGGTCATTGATTTTTTGTCGGAAATCGTCGGCGGTTTTTTTCGGTTTGCCGTTGGCCAGATGGTCACGCTCCCAAAGTTTGAAGAGGGCCTCAAGCGTAATGCCTCTGGTCTCCTTCGGTTGTCTTTGAGGGGCTTTCTTGGGGGGCACTTCGGGAAATCTGTCGGCATTGGGGTCCGGTCTGTAGTCTCCATCTGAACGCCGAAGTTGGTAGGTTGCCCACTGAACCCAAACCTTATGCATTTCCGTGCATAGGCGAGTATGGCTGTAGCCGTCGGCAGCGAGTCCATTTTCAGACAGTAGGCGGTCTGCGTCCTCAGAAAAGAACCGCCTTAATGCATCCTCAGGCGGCTCAGCGACGTCGAGCTTCTCCAACATCGTTCGCCAAACTCTCGGGCTCCCAGGTTCATCCTCAACGATCAAGTTGAGGTCGCGGTAGTAGGCACACACCAGGGTCATGATTTGCTTATGCGGGAGCGATGCAGATTCAGCGCGTAAGGATTGCCAGATCATTGACTGCTTCTGGACTTCTACCGCATAGCGAACCTTTGCTTCGTCCTCATCTTTGGTCCCAAGTGACCGGCTGACCTCAGCTTTCCCGAAGGCCTTGCGGACGTCTGCCGGGGTCTTCTGGCGGAAATAGAAGACGCCAGTTTTTGGGTTCTTATGGGGGCGGGCCATTTGCAGTACCATGCTGGTGTAGAACCTCGGTGTAGAACCGAGCGTCATCCAAGCCACTGATAGCGTACATCTTTCTGATATCTAAGTAGAAAAGATGGTGCTGTGAGAGAGGATTGAACTCTCGACCTCACCCTTACCAAGGGTGTGCTCTGCCACTGAGCTACCACAGCATCCGGCTTCGGGTGTGGCCGCAACGACCACGGGGCGAAGTCCCCTGCGTCTTGGCCCCAATCTTCGGTATGCCGGTCTGGAACCGGCCTCGAGAAAAAGGCGCCGCGGCGCTTGGAGGGGCGATTAAAACAACCGACGACAGGGTGCAACCCCCTCTGTCGTGCATAGTTGGGGGTAAGCGCGCATTGCATCTCGGCCACGTTCAACGGTGAACTTGGTGCGCCGCCATCCGAACCCAGTCAGGGGCCGAAACCTGTCTGGCGCAATTCGTCGGGTGTCCCGCTTTTCCCGTATGTGCGCCTTGTCCAGCGCAGTCGCGCAAGGGCCACGCGCCGGGTCGGTTGCGCGGGATCGTGCAGCCCGTGCTTGCCGCGCTAGACCCGGCGTGCGGCCTTCGCTATGGCTGCGCCCCATGAACAAGGGCGCACGGGGCAAGTCAGATACCGACCGGGATGCGCGGCTGAAGGCCGCGCTCAAGGCGAACATGGGCCGTCGCAAGGCCCAGGCGCGCGCGCGAGCGGACGAGGCAGATACGCGCCCGGCCCGCAAAGAGGCAGAGCAAGAGGACGATATCGACAATGGATAGCATTCTGGTCACCGGCGGCGGGCCGCTGAACGGCACCATCCCCATCGCGGGCGCCAAGAACGCCTGCCTGACGCTCATGCCGGCGACGCTTCTGTCGGATGAACCGCTGACCCTGACCAACGCGCCACGGCTGTCGGACATCCGGACGATGACGACTCTGCTCGAAAGTCTGGGGGCCGAGGTCAGCGCCCTGTCCGACGGTCTCGTGCTGGCGATGTCGTCGCACAACCTCAACGGCAACCGCGCCGATTACGACATCGTGCGCAAGATGCGCGCGTCGATCCTCGTGCTGGGGCCCTTGCTTGCGCGCCATGGCAAGGCTGTCGTCTCGCTGCCCGGCGGCTGTGCCATCGGGGCGCGGCCTGTCGATCTGCACCTCAAGGCGTTCGAGGCGATGGGGGCGACGCTGGAGTTGCGCGACGGCTATGTCCATGCCGAAGCGCCCGAGGGGGGCCTGCGTGGCGGTGTCGTCGATTTCCCGTTCGTGTCCGTGGGGGCGACCGAAAACGCCCTGATGGCCGCAACCCTGGCAAAGGGCACGACGACCCTCAGGAACGCCGCGCAGGAGCCGGAGATCGTCGACCTTGCCCATTGCCTGCAAGCCATGGGCGCCAGGATCACGGGGGAGGGGACGGACACGATCACCATCGAAGGCGTCGACCGCCTGCACGGCGCGACGCACCGAGTCGTGACCGACCGGATCGAACTGGGCACCTACATGCTTGCGCCGCTTTTCGCGGGCGGTGAAGTGACCTGTCTGGGCGGCAAGCGTGACCTGCTGGAGGCGTTCTGCGCCAAGATCGAGGAGGCGGGCGCCGAGGTGACCGAAACGCCCGAGGGCCTGACCGTCCGGCGTGGCACCGGACCGATCAAGGCCGTCGATGTCGAGACGGAGCCTTTTCCCGGATTTCCAACAGACCTTCAGGCGCAGATGATGGCCTTGCTGTGCACGGCCGAAGGCACCTCCGTGCTGGAAGAAAAGATCTTCG
Organism: Jannaschia sp. 2305UL9-9; assembly: GCF_041403465.1. Lineage (NCBI taxonomy): Bacteria > Pseudomonadati > Pseudomonadota > Alphaproteobacteria > Rhodobacterales > Roseobacteraceae > Jannaschia > Jannaschia sp. 2305UL9-9. The sequence goes on along the minus strand of NZ_JBGEHM010000003.1, from coordinate 181,070 downwards.
AGAATCGCTTCATGCATGCCCCGGAACTGATCCGCATGGGCGCGAACATCGATGTGCACGGTGGCCATGCGACCGTCCACGGCGTCGCCAAGCTGAAGGGGGCGCCGGTCATGGCGACGGACCTGCGGGCGTCGGTCTCGCTGATCCTCGCGGGCCTTGCCGCCGAAGGCACCACCAAGGTCAGCCGTGTCTATCACCTTGACCGCGGGTATGAGCATGTCGTCGCCAAGCTGCGCGGCGTCGGGGCCCAGATCGAGCGGGTGCGCGACGATGGCTGATCGGAAAACGACAGGGTCCGGGGACGCCAGCTTTCACGATGCAGACGACCGGCCACTTGCGCTTTGGGCGACGGATGCGGCCGATCTGCAGGTTCTGTCGGCCCTGTGCCAGGATGCGGTCCTGCCGGCATCCGAAATGCGATTTCTGCGGCGCGACCGTCGCTTGGCCCTGCTGATCAACCGCTTCCGTTGGGAAAACGGCACGCGACAGGCAGAAAGGGTGCAATCCCTGCTGGCGGTGGGGGATGTCACTTCGGTGCGCGGACAGGGTGTCGTGCCCGGCGATGCGGATACGGTGCTGTCGCTCCTGACACTCGACTGGGAGCCGGGGAGCGAAACGGAAGGTGTTCTGCGCCTGACATTTGCGGGCGATGGTGTGGTCGAGGCCCGCTGCGACTGCCTCGATGTGACGCTGCGCGATGTGACGCAGGCCTATGGTGCCGTCTCGGGGCGCGCACCGAACCATCCGGAATGATCGTCCGCCCCCTGTTCGGGGCGGATGCGCCCGCGTGGCGTGCGATGATGCTGGACGCAACGGCGGCCAACCCGGCAGCCTTTCTGTTGTCCGCGTCAGAGGTTGGGGCCATGACCGATGATCAGGTGCGCCAGAACCTCGAACAGGGGCGATTGCGCGGGCTGTTCGACGATGAGGCCCGCCTGCTCGGATTTGCGGGGCTGCACCTTTGGCAGATGGACCGCTTGCGCCACCGCGCCGACATCGGGCCGTTCTACATTGATCCGACGGCACGCGGCACCGGGGCGGCAGACAGGTTGATGACGGCACTGGTGGATATTGCGCGCGCGGGTGGGGTTGTCTGGCTCGACCTGTGGGTCGCGGCGTCCAACGGACGGGCGCAGGCGTTCTATGCGCGCCATTCCTTTCAGCAGGTCGCCCGCCGTCAGGACGCGGTTCGTATCGATGGGCGGTCCGAGGATGACGTCCTGATGACGCGGCGCCTTGCCGGCTGACGCGGGTCAGGCCCCGTCCAAAGCAAATCGTTCGCCCTTGTCCGCAACCAAACGCCCTCGGCCGACCTCTGGCCAGGTGGCGCGATCGACGCACCCGGCTTGAGCCCGCGCCCTGCGCCCGCTAAGTCCGGCGCGACCCCAACCGACCGAGGCCCCATGCCGCAGTATATCTCTTCGACAGATGCCGATTTCGAGGACCGGTTCACCGCCCTTCTTTCCATGAAGCGCGAGGACGCCCCCGATGTGGATGCGGCCGTGTCCGACATCATCGCGGACGTGCGGGCACGGGGCGATGCGGCGGTGATCGACCTGACGGCGCGGTTCGACCGCCAGCAATTGACGCCCGATTCACTGCGCGTCAGCGAAGCCGAGATCGCGGAAGCCGCAGCCAGCGTATCAGAGGAAGACCGCGCCGCCCTGCAGTTGGCCGCGGACCGGATCGAAGCATACCACGCACGGCAATTGCCGCAGGACGAGACATGGACGGACGACAGCGGCGCAACCCTTGGATGGCGCTGGGGGCCTGTCGACGCGGCCGGGCTGTATGTGCCCGGCGGCCTGGCAAGCTATCCGTCTTCGGTCCTGATGAATGCGATCCCGGCGCGTGTGGCCGGGGTGGGGCGTCTGGTCATGTGTGTTCCGACGCCGGACGGCATCCTGAACCCGCTTGTCCTCCTCGCGGCGCAGATTGCCGGAGTCTCAGAGATCTATCGCATTGGCGGCGCGCAGGCGATTGCCGCCATGGCATACGGCACGGATACGATCGCGCCGGTCGACAAGATCACGGGCCCCGGAAACGCCTATGTGGCCGCCGCAAAACGCCGGGTGTTCGGTCGCGTCGGGATCGACATGATCGCCGGGCCGTCCGAGATCCTGGTGATCGCCGACGGTGACAACGATCCCGACTGGATCGCCGTGGACCTGCTGTCGCAGGCAGAACACGACGAAAGCGCGCAAAGCATCCTGATCACCGATGACGCGGCATTCGGCCGCGCGGTTGCCGATGCCGTGGAGCGGCGTCTTGCGACGCTGGAACGCGCGGCGATCGCCGGCCCGTCCTGGCGGGACTTCGGTGCCATCGTGACGGTGGCGGATCTGGATCAGGCCGCGACCCTGTCGAACCGGATCGCGCCGGAGCACCTCGAACTTGCGGTTGCCGACCCTGATGCCCTGGCCGAGCGGATCACACACGCAGGGGCGATCTTCCTCGGGCAATGGACGCCCGAGGCGATCGGCGACTATATCGGCGGGCCGAACCACGTTCTGCCGACGGCGCGGTCTGCGCGGTTCTCATCGGGTCTGTCGGTAATGGATTTCGTCAAGCGCACGACGCTGGCGCGGATGACACCCGCATCACTGCGCGCCATTGGCCCGGCTGCCGTGCGGCTTGCGACATCCGAAAGCCTGCAGGCCCACGGCCTGTCCGTCCAGGCGCGTCTGGACAGGTTGAACAGCGACAGCTGAGCGGGAAGGGCGGTGGCCGGGCGCCACCGTCCATGGCCCTAGCCTGTCGTGGTCGCCCCATTCTGCAGGGCGGTCGCCATGGTCTCTGGCATCACCGATGCGCGGCGGCTGTCCATATCGACATGCAGCAGCAGTTGATCGCATTCGGCCAGCACGTCGTCGCCACGGCGCATGACATGCGTCAGGCGCAGCTTCTTGCCCATGGCTTCGCGCACCTCCGTCTCTACGGTGATCGCATCCCCCGCATGGGTCTCTGCACGGTAGCGGATCGTTGTCTCGACGGTGAAGAACGACCAGCCGTCGCCTGCGTCGGGCATGGCGCCGCAAGCGGCCAGCAGACCATCCGCCGCATCCGAGAATACCTGCCCATATCGCCCCTCGTTCATGTGACCGTTCCAATCGGTCCATGTCACCGGCACGAACCGGTTTACGGTGGTCCGCCGATCAGGCGCCGGCAGCGTCGCCTCGTGCGCGGCAATCACCTCGCCCGCGCCCTGATCGCGTCGTCGTAGACCGCGCAGGATGGACACGAGGGCCTCATCCCGCTTTCGTTCCAACGCGCGCAGGGGGATATGGCCGGACTGGGCGTCGGACTGTGCCGCGATCCGCGCAATCAGGTCCTCATCGAGGTCCGGCACATCCATCAGCTTGGTCCACGGCCATTTCAGTGCCGGGCCGAACTGCGCCAGAAAATGCGCCATTCCGGCAGGGCCGCCGGCGATGCGATAGGTTTCGAACAGCCCCATCTGAGCCCACCGCAGGCCAAACCCCATGCGGATCGCCTCATCGATCTGGGCCGTCGTGGCGACGCCGTCCTTCACCAGCCAGAGCGCCTCGCGCCAGACGGCCTCCAGCAGGCGATCTGCTATATGGGCGTCGATCTCCGTCGCGATCTCCAGCGGATACATCCCGATTTCACGCAGTAGGGCCGCGGCCCGCGTGGTGTCTGGGCCGACCAGTTCGACAAGCGGCAGCAGGTAGACGGGGTTGAACGGATGCGCAACGATCGCGCGGGCGCCCTGCGCCGTCAGTTCGGACGGTTTGAACCCCGAAGTGGAGGACCCGATAACGGCATGGCCCGGCGCAAGCGCGCTGATCTCGCCCAATACCTCATGCTTCAGATCCAATCGCTCGGGGACGCTTTCCTGCACCCAATCGGCATCCTCTGCGGCGTCTTGCAGGGTCGGCACGAACCGCAGGCGCCCCTCTGGCGGCAGGTTCCGGTCATACAGCATCGGCAGGCTGCGGCGGGCGCCATCCAGCACCTCGCCCACGGCGGCCGTCGCGCCCGGGGCGGGATCGAACACATCGACGTCCCATCCGTTCAGAAGGAATCGCGCGACCCAGCCGCCGCCGATCACACCGCCACCGATGATTGCTGCCTTCATGCCGATATCCTCCGGTCGATGTGCGTAGAGGGGTGCGGGGCCGGGTTACCCGCCGTCACAGCGGCACCCGCTTGACCAGGCCCAGACGCGCCCGGACGTCCTCCGGACCGATTACCCGCGCACCAAGGCGTTCGATCACCTCGACCGCGCGGGTCACCAGCTGCGCATTGGTCGCTAGGACGCCCCGGTCCAGCATCAGGTTGTCCTCCAACCCCACGCGCACGTTGCCGCCCGCAAGGACAGAGGCCGCGACATAGGGCATCTGGTCCCGGCCAAGCGAGAAGGCCGACCACGTCCAACCGTCCGGCACCGCGCCCACCATGGCCATGAGGGTGTTCAGATCGTTGGGCGCGCCCCACGGCACACCCATGCACAGCTGCACGAGGGCAGGGGCGTCCAGCACGCCTTCGCGCGCCAGCTCCTTTGCCAGCCACAGGTGCCCGGTGTCGAAACACTCCACCTCCGGCCGCACGCCGAGGTCGCGCATCCGCTGCGCCATCGCGCGCAACATGCCCGGCGTGTTGGTCATGACGTAGTCGGCCTCCGCGAAGTTCATCGTCCCGCAGTCGAGGGTGCAGATCTCCGGTCGGCACTCGGCAATATGGACCAACCGCTCCTCTGCGCCGACCATGTCGGTTCCCGCCACCAGCGGCAGGGGCGCATCCGGCCCGCCGAACACGAGGTCGCCGCCCATGCCCGCGGTCAGGTTCAGCACGACGTCCACCTCCGAGGCGCGCACCAGATCGACCACCTGCCGGTAAAGGGCCGGGTCGCGCGCCGGGGCGCCCGTCTCGGGGTCGCGCACGTGCACATGCGCCACGGCCGCCCCGGCCTTGGCGGCGGCGATGCAATCGGCGGCGATCTGTTCGGGCGACCGCGGCACGTGGGGGCTGCGGTCCTGGGTCGCGCCCGACCCGGTGACGGCGCAGGTGATGAACACCTCTCGGTTGATGGTCAGGGGCATGGCATCCTCTCGGCTGGTCCCTTTGAGGGATGTCGCAGCAGGCGCCGGAAAACCACCCCGAATTCCGCCGTGATGGTTTGCGGTCGCCGGGGCGACGCGCTAGCCGTCGGGGCATGACCGACGCCCCCTCCCGTGGCCGCTCGTTGGAGCTGTACTTCGCCGACGGCACCCCCGACGGCATCCTGACCGCCGAGGTGTTCGGCTGGACGGGGCACATCCTGCGCATCCCGCGCCTGCGCCTCGCCGATGGCCTGCGCCGCCGCGAGGCCGCGCATACCGGAACCTACCTTTTGCTGGGCGAACAGGACGACCGCCCCCGCGCCTATGTGGGTGAGGCCGAGAGCGTGGTGCAGCGCATCCGCAGCCATGACGCGCAAAAGGACTGGTGGCGCGAGGCGCTGATCCTGACCACCGCCGCCGACAACCTGCACAAGGCTCACGTCCGGTATCTGGAGGCGCGGCTGGTGCAACTGGCGCGTGTGGCGGGCAACGCCGATCTCGACAACGGCAACGACCCCGTGCCCGCCTCGCTGACCGAAGCGCAGCGGGCGAACATGGAGGAGTTTCTGGACACGCTCCAGATGGTCCTGCCCGCGCTGGGCGTGGACCTGCTGGCCACCGCGCGACGGACCCCGGCCAAGACGCCCCCTCCCGAAACGCCCATCTTCACCCTGCGCAGTGCAAAGGGCGGCGTCGCGTGCAGCGCACGTCTCGACGGATCGCGCCTCGTGGTGCTGGAGGGGTCGCAGGGACGGGTGGAATGGGTCACTCACGGGGGCCAAGATCATGGCTACAAAGCCCTGCGCGCGCGGCTTCTGGACGATGGCGTGTTGCGGCAAAGCGAAAGTCACGCCATCTTCACCCAGGATTATGCCTTCAACTCGCCTTCGGCGGCGGCTGCCGTCTGCACCGGCCGCGCCGCCAACGGGCGGCTGGAATGGCGCACCGAGACCACGAACAAGACGCTTGCCGACTGGGAAGCGGACCAATTGAAAGACCTCGACACATGACAGCCGCCCGCCTGACCCATATCGAGATCGACGACCGCGGCCTGCCGACGCCCACCCCCGAGATCGAGCAGGAGCGGGCGGTCGCGATTTTCGACCTGCTGGAGGACAACTCCTTTGCCCTTCAGGCCGATGGCGCGCCGGACGGCCCCTATCGCCTGCATCTGGCCATCCGCGAACGGCGCCTCGTGTTTGACGTGGCAACCGACACCGGCAAGGCGGGGGAGTTCCACCTCTCGCTCGGTCCGTTCCGGCAGGTGGTCAAGGATTACTGGCAGATCTGCGAAGCCTATTTCGATGCGGTCAAAAAACTGCCTCCCAGTCAGATCGAGGCGATCGACATGGCCCGGCGCGGCATCCACAACGAGGGCGCGCGCATCCTGCAGGAACGGCTGGACGGCAAGGCGGCGATCGACACGGACACGTCGCGGCGGCTGTTCACGCTGATCTGCGTGCTGCATTTCGGGTCCTGAGATGACCTTGCCCCAATCGGTGCTGTTCTGCTGCGACCACAACGCGGTCCGCTCCCCCATGGCCGAGGGGTTGATGAAAAAGCTGCATGGCATGTCGATCTACGTGCAATCGGCGGGCGTGAAGAACGATCTGGAGATCGACGGGTTCGCCATCGCCGTCTGCGAGGAGTTGGGCGTGGAATTATCGCGCCACCGCTCCCGCTCCTTCGACGAAATGCGCGAATGGGGCGACGACCTCGAAGGGTTCGACCTGATCATCGCGCTGTCCCCGGCCTCGCAACGACGGGCGCAGGAGCTGGCCCGTCACGCACATATCGACGTGGAATACTGGCCCATAATGGACCCCACCGGTCTGGGCGAAGGGCGCGAGGCGAAACTCGACAGCTATCGCCAGACCCGTGATCAGATCATGGGGCGCCTGAAGGAAAGGTTCGGATAAGGCGGCTCTGCTGTCCCGACCCGCTTGTGTCGGAACGCGGGGGCGTGGTTTTGTGTGCCCGCATGCGGGTGCGGGGTGGTGCCGCCCCGTGGCTTTCGGGTTCTGAACAGGGGGCGGCGGGCGCGCGGGTCTGCTTGGCACGGGCACGGTCGGCACGTTTTCAACACCGGCGTCACCCGCGCATGCCCTTTGGCGCATTGCCCCTTGAACATTTTGCCAATCGGTCCCATCTAACCGCATCCCGCCGCACGCCGTGCGGCACCACTTTAGGAGAGACCATGGCCAAGGAAGAACTTCTCGAATTCCCCGGCGTCGTCAAGGAACTCCTGCCCAATGCGACATTCCGGGTCGAGCTCGAGAACGGCCATGAGATCATCGCGCATACGGCAGGAAAGATGCGCAAGAACCGCATCCGGGTTCTGGCAGGCGACAAGGTGCAGGTTGAAATGACGCCTTACGACCTCACGAAGGGTCGCATCAACTACCGCTTCAAGTAATGGTGGATGTCATTCACCCTACGCCGGGCCGGCAGGGTGGGTGACGCCCCCCGCCCCCGTCTGATTCTCGGCTCAGGTTCCCCGCGACGTCTGGAGTTGCTGGGGCAGATCGGGCTGACGCCGGATGCCGTGTCCCCCCCGGATGTGGACGAGACGCCGTTTTCTGCCGAGGACCCCCGAAAATATTGCGAGCGGATCACCGCCGCAAAGCTGGCCGCCGTCTCTGCGGACGCGGATGACGTGGTGCTTTGCGCCGACACGACCGTTGCTGTCGGTCGGCGTATCCTCGGAAAAGCAACCGACGCGGACGAAGCCGCCCGGTTCCTGGCCCTGATGTCCGGGCGCCGTCACAAGGTGATCACGGCCATCGGCGTGCGGCGTGGCGGGCGCAACTGGTTCCGAAGTGTCGTGTCCTCCGTCCGTCTCAAACGTCTGACCAAGGCGGAGATCTCAGGCTACCTGTCGACGGGCGATTGGCAGGGCAAGGCCGGTGCATATGCCATCCAGGGGCCGGCCGCCGCCTTTGTCGCGTGGATGGAAGGCAGTCATTCTGCCATCGTCGGCTTGCCGCTGCATGAGACGTCGAACCTGTTGCAGTCCGCCGGAGTAAGGATTTGGACATGACCCCCTATCAGATCGTTCTGGGACAGGTTGACGATCGCGCGGCCGCAGCGCTGATGCTGGACGGGCGTCTGCATGATCTGCTGATCGACGCGCCGGGTGATCGCCCGCGTATCGGGGCAATCTATCGCGCCGTCTGCGACCGGCCCATCAAGGGGCAGGGGGGCATGTTCCTGCGGCTCGGCGATGGTCTGACGGGCTGGCATCGCAATGCCAAGGGCCTGCAACCGGGGCAGGAGCTTTTGGTGCAGGTCACCGGCCATGCCGAACGCGGCAAGGCCATTCCCGTGACCGACCGCATTCTCTTCAAGTCGCGTTACTGCATCGTGACGCCCGGCGCCGCGGGCATCAATGTCGCGCGATCCCTGAAGGATGAGGAAGAGCGCGACCGGCTGCTTGAAATCGCCCACGATGTCCTGCCCGAGGACCGTGGTTCCATGGGGGTCATCTTGCGGACCGCAGCCGAGGGGCAGGCCGAGGAAGACCTTGAAGCAGACTTGTCTGACACTTGGGAAATGGCCTCGCAGGTCATGTCCGATACCGGAACCGGAGCGGAGCATCTTCTCGATGGCCCCGACGCGCACCGCTTGTCATGGCGCGATTGGCCGGACGCGCCCGTGTCGGAGACTTGGGACGAGGTTCTTGATCAGATCGAAGCGCTTCGGACGGCCGAAGTGAAAAGCGGCCCCGCGACGTTCTATATCGAACCCACGCGCGCGATGGTCGCCGTCGACGTCAACACCCCCGAGGGCGGCAGCGCGGGCGGTTTCAAGGCAAACCTGGCCTTGGCCCGTGAGCTGCCCCGTCAGCTGCGCCTGCGGGGCCTTGGCGGGCAGATCGTGCTGGACCTTGCGCCCATGCCAAAGAAGGACCGCCGCGGTTTCGAGGCAGCCTTGCGCACGGCCCTGCGCGATGATCCGATCGAGACATCGCTGATCGGTTGGACGCCGCTCGGTCACTTCGAGATGACCCGCCGCCGTGAGCGTATTCCAACGGAGGAGCTATTGTGACCTGTCCCGTTTGCTCCAAGCCGACCGTCGCCGACTACCGTCCCTTCTGTTCGCGCCGCTGCGCGGACGTGGATCTTGGAAAGTGGCTGAATGGCGCCTACGCGATCCCGTCGACCGATCCGGATGATGCCGAAGACGCGATGGATCAGGTGTCTCGAATTTCAGATGACAGTTCACGCCCGAACTGACCGTTTTTCGTCTGGACACCGGATTCCCCCTGCCTTAGACGAGCCTCACCCCGCGTCGAACATACGTCGCCGCACCAGTGCCTGGGTAGCTCAGGGGTAGAGCAGTGGATTGAAAATCCTCGTGTCGGTGGTTCGATTCCGCCCCCGGGCACCAATTCCCATTGAAATAGTTGATTTTCAGGGTGTTAGTGGGGAAACCACTACACAAACGCTACACAGAATCCGGTGTAGCGCCATGAGGATCACGATGGAACTGCCTCACCGCAAGATGGCCGCGACGGGCAATGCCAAGTATCGCCGGAGGGTCACGTCGGCGGCGATGCGGGACATGATCGGTAAGGCGGCGGTCGAATGGTCGCTTGGGACCCGCGACCCCGCGAAGATCGTGGACGCCTGGAAGAAGGCCGACGCGCGGTTCGAGGCGCTGCGGCAGAAGGCGGAAGGCAAGACCTCGGAGCAAGCCCGATGGGACCTCCTGCGAGACGCCGCAGTAGCGCATGGGCTGGCCGCGCCCGACGCGACCAAGATCGGCCCCGTTGACCACCTGCTCGAAAGCGGGCGCTTCGATGCGTTCACCGCTGCGGCTCTTGCGGAGGCCGACAAGCTGACCCCGCAGCAAGCCCGTGCGAAGTTTGCCGAGGGGAAGGCTGCAACGCGGTTCGAGCTACTGGCGAAGGCGCAGCTGTTCGGGGTCGAACGCCCGCCGCTGCCTCTATCCGAGGTCGCGAAGGCATACCTGCGAGACCGGGAAAGCCGCTCGGGCTATCACGACATCGAAAAGCAGGTCGGCATGGTCGTGACCGCGCTGGGCGAGGTCATGGGCAAGAGCGATCCGGCCATCACATCCATCGACCGGACGGCGGCCTATGCCTTCCGAGACAAGCTGGCCGCAAGGGGCAACTCGCTCGGCACCATCCGGCGGCGCATCACGACCATCCGGGCCGTGCTGAACCATGCCGAGAACCGCTTCGATCTGCCGAACTGGCGGAACCCCTTCAATCGGATCGAGCTTCCCGAGGATGACGGCACGGCGGGCGAGGAAAAGCGCCTACCCCTGACTCTGGACGAAATCCGCAAGGTGCGCCCTGCCATGTCGCGGTCGAACGACGACCTGTAAGGCATCTGGCACCTGATGATGTTCACCGGCTTGTCGCCCGACGAGGCGCGGGGTCTGCAATGGGCAGAGGTTCACCTAGACGACCCAACCCCGCATTTCGAGGTCAGGCCCAACGGGCGGCGCAGGTTGAAGAAGGGCCAGCGGCGGCGGCGTGTGCCCTTGGTCGGGTCCGCCCTAGCGATGATGCGCGAGCGCCGTCAGAAGGCGGCTCAGGGCACGTCTGACGTGTTCCCAAGGTATTGCCACCAGCGCAATGCCAACACGCTCTCCGCGTCCTTGGTGAAGCCCATGAAGGCGGCGGGCGTCTGGCAGAAGACCGTCAAGGTTCCTTACTCGCTGCGCCATTCGGTCAAGGATTGGCTGCGCCGTGCTGCCCCGACCAACATGCAGCTTCTCATCATGGGCCACGGACACGGCGAAGGCCGGGCTGCGGGCGGCTATGGCGGCGACGACCTACTCGACATGCAGGCGCAGCACCTAGAGGCGGCGTTGCGGCGCGGCGGGGTCATTGACTACCCAACCTTGCCGGACACGGAAGGCTAGCGGCGCTGCTGGGCAGGCTGGGGCATCGCGTTGACGCCCCCGCCCTTGGTCCGTCCGGCTACCACGTCACGCGGATTGCGGCCCATGGCAAGCAGACCGTCCATTCCCCCGGCCAGCGGATGACGTGGAAGGCCGGTTCGCGGCGGGACAGGCGAGGTGCGGTGGTGTCGAGTTGAAGGCGCATGGTGCGTTTCCCCTTGGCGGTTTCGTTGCGGGGGATCGCTGCGGCCTGCGCGTCCGTGGGATCATCCCACAGGTGGCGCGGTTCGCTTCCTCCGGCATGGGATACCCGGCGGGGCGGGAAGACCAGTGCGACAGAAGCACCGGGCGGGCGGCAGCGGCGCGGTGTGGCGCTGGGGCATCATGGGGAAGGCCCGGCGGCTGACCTTGAAGGATCGTCTCGGGTGTCCGTCTGGCGTCGGTCGCCCGGCGGGGAAGACCACATCCCCACCTTGAAGGCTGGCCGACCAAGGCACCTATGAGATCGTGAAGGCTGGCGTGGTCGGGTATGCTTAAAGGCGAAGACGGCGGCGGCGCACCCGAGCAACTGTCACCTTACAGGCATCCCGACTCAGCCAGCTTCCACAATTGCCGAAGGGCCTGGGTCTGCATCCCTCGAAAGCGGTGGGTCCGGGTCATCCCCGTCCGCCGTGCGCCCCTCGGGCTACCTCGAACGATCAAGGCCACCTGTCGAGGTCACGCTTCACGTTCCCCTTCTATAGTGCGGAGGGCGGATTGGACGGCCCCGCTACAGGAAGCCGTCCATCTCCTCTTGCGAGAAGTAGCGCCGCCACCCCGGATCGCGCATCGCCCGCGCCAGCTTGCGCCAGTCGTAGCCGCCGGACGGGGTCTGGGCACGAGGCCGTATGTGTCGCATCTCTACTTGCCGGGGCCGCTCCTTGGGTTCGGTCGCAGGGGCCGGTTCGGCGAAGACCCGACGCGCAGGCTTGCCATCGTCAAGGATCGCGTCCCGCGTCCCAACGCCCCATTCCTCGCGGCAGAACGCATCGACCATTTTGGCGATGTTGAGCGCACTGGGGGATCGGATATCGGGGTAGAGCTTCCCGATGGGCGACATGCGATCCGCCCCCAGCAAGGCCGGGTCCAACAGGATGTTCCTGAGCGGCGCATCGGGGCCGGACGCCGCTTCGAGGATGGCGACTATCATCGGGCGTTGCGCCTCGGGTGACATGCGAAGAACATCGTAGGACAGCCAAGACGCCCGGTCGTAGTGGCCCCGGTTGCGCTGGGCGTTCTCGGCAAGCCGTGCGCCACGGACCGCGTTCCGGCTCGCCTTCTTCTGACAGGCCGGGATGCAGTAGCGTTGATCCTTGCGGCGGCGCGTGAAGGGTTGCCCGCAGCGTTCGCATAGGGGCTCGGCGGTGACGGGGGCGCGGTCGCCCGCTTCCCCCGCTTCGAGCACCTGAACCTTGGGGCCGCTCACTCGTAGACCCCGGCGGAAATGGCCGCTCGCCTTTCCGCGCTCGCCTTAGCGGCTTGGCTAGGGCGATACTTCGCGGGGCGGCCACGCGATGCACTGGATGCCGCAGGGTTGAGGCTACAACGCCGCAGATCGAGGCGGTTGCGGTTGGGATAGCTCACCTGCGCTTCATCCCCGAGATCGAGGATGATGCGGGCGACCATGGCGTCATGCAGTGGTCTGCCCTTTGCCATGGGGCGGCGGGTCTTGACGCGAATGTTGCCGCGCCCGTCATCGTCCGCCGTCTAGAGGCCATCGAAGACCGTCATCTGCATGGCGAACCAGTCGGCAGCATCGACTAGGGCGAAGCGATTGCCGAGGTCATCCAGCGGCACGCGGAACACCGGCTCTCCCCGGTCGTCCATGAAGGGCACGGGACGGCGGCGGCACCGTTTGCGGATCAGACCCGCAGCGCGAGGTCCGAGGTGTCGGGTCGCCTTGCGGTCGTTCCAGGCGTGGAAGGCGGGCAGCGTCTTGATGCCCTCCTGCCGGGCGGCGGCGGGGATCAGGGGAAGGAAGTAGCGGGCGAGGTCGGTCCGGCTGGGCTTGGTCAATGTGGTCATGGGGTAGTCCTTTCAGGGGGAGGCCGCGCAGGGTGTGGCGAGGGGATGCGGCGGGGTGGGATCGAACCCTCGGAGGTGCCCCGTCACGGTCGCCACAACCGCCAAGCGGGCGGGCGAAAGGACGAAGGCCCGCGCAGCTCGGCTGACGGGATACCTCGGAAGGATCGGAATGTTCGCCCATTTCGGCTTGCAGCGCGGAAGCGCATCGATGCCGCTGGGCGTAGCGTTGATGGGATGGTGAGGGTGAAGACCCCTGCGACCGGGCGGGGCCGCGCATGGGGCAGCGGTCCGCCGTGCCCGCTAGGGGCGCGATGGTCAGCCGGGACGCGGTCTATGGTCTGGGGGATCGTTGCAGGTCGCCGTTTCGGTCACGTCGAGGTGACGCATGGGCGGCGGGGCGCTGGGCAGTGATCGCCTAGCAAATTGTGCTGACCCTGGAGCGTCTCAGGGGCGGGCGAAGTGGCCGGGTCGCTAGCCCGAAGGATGATGCGGGTCGGGGATACCCGTTCATCGTGGATATAGCGGGCTACTTCAGTTGGGCTTCAATTCGGCAACGCGGAGACCGGTATCATTTCACCAGAGCGGGCAACCCCTAGAAACAGAAAGCACGCGCCATGAAATCCCACTTGCTCCTCCTTTGCGGGCAACCATCAAGATTCGGCGTTTCTCTTTCCTGATCGAGCAACCCTCAAACGGCTGCATCATCGAGGCTCGCATAGTCCAAAGACAGCAGAGGAACGTCACCGCCGTGAGCACGCCCGCGACCACGGCGGCTGCGGTCCATCCAATACCGATGAGGGGTCCGAGGATCGCGTCGAGGGGAGCGGTTAGCTTGGCCAGGATGGTCAGCATGGCGAGTATCCCTTTAAGGAACGTCGGGCGGTCGAGGTGGCGGGAGGCGGGCGAGGTGGCAGGCCGAGGCGCTGGGCAAGGGAACGTCGAGGGGCCGTTGGGGATGCCTTCCGGCGGCAACGGGTCATCGGTTCCGACCCTGCGGCCTGCGCTTCACCACCCCGCAAAACAGATAGCAGGTGCGCAGCCCCTCAAAGCGGCGCGTCAGCGGTCATCTTTGGTGGTAGGCTCCCAGTGACAGGCCAGACGCGACCTGTTGTCCGGCGACTCTCTCTGCGCCGCTATGGCCCGCCTACATCCCCCACCGTGCGAGTGCCGCCTCTGCGCCATCAGGTTCATCCCGAATGCGCCGTACCGTCTGGCGGGTCAGGCCAGCCGTGCGGGCAATCTCGGACACGTTCGCCCCTTGGGCCAGCATCGCTTGCACTATGGTCAGCCCCTCGCGGTCGTAGCTGGGCTTCTTCCCAAGGTAGCGGTCGCCCCGCGCCTTCGCCCCTGCGATGCCCGCCCGCTGGGCTTCCTTTGTCGCCTCTGCCTGGGCCTGAGCGGTAGCGGCCATGAAGGCAATCAACGCGTCCCGAACCGCCGCTTGCACCGGGTCTCTCGTCGCGCCGTCGAAGGTCATCCCGTTAATGACCGTTCGGACGATGACGCCCCGCCGCATGAAGGCCCGGATCGTGTCCGTCACGTCCTCGTAGTTGCGCCCCAGCCGGTCCACCCACCGGACCACAAGCGTGTCGCCGGACCGCAGCATGTCGGCTAGCCGTCGCCCCTCGGGTCGCTCACAAAGGGGCACATTGAGGCCCGACACGCCGTGGTCGGACACCACTGCGTCGAGCCTAAAGCCCGCCGCCTCGGCTTGCGCCGTCTGGTGGTCGATGTTCTGGTCTGCCGTGCTGACACGGGCGTAAAGGATCGTCTGGGGCATGGTGCTTCCATATGGCCGTTCGGGTAATGGCCGATAGGAAACATGGCCGTTGACGCGAAACAACCCTAATGGCTACCCGAAACAGACTGTCCGCCGGATGGCCACAAGCCTATACCCTTACGGCCACATGGCAGGACACCCCAAGTTGCTATGGAAGCGGAACCGGGTAGCGGGTGGTAGTGCGCTAAAGAGACCCCGCCGCCATCGAGAGACGACCCCGGCGGGTTGTCCCGGACGCAAGGGCGCGGGCCACCGGGGGGAAACTCAGATCGTCGATAGAATGGTGGAGGCTTCAGAAATCTGACCCCAAATATTGTACCGGTATTTGAAGAATACTTCCATAACCCGACGCCCGCTTGCGTTCTTGCGGTTGCAGTGTTCGGATACAAGACACGGCGGATGCCACGTCAGACACGCAGCTCGCGACACCTCACACACCATGCGGAAGGTTCTGTGAATTTCAACTCACGCAGTGCCTCTCGTGCTTGATAGTAGAACAATATGATTATCACGCTGTCTTTCGAAGTTAAAAACCATGTCGAGGTGATGGAAGGATGGCCAATTCGAATAGGAGATACAACGTTCCATCTTGAAAGAGACGGCACATTACTGCGGAGGGTCAGCCTATCCTTCGCTGGCGTTAGTACAGACTATGCGCCAAAGGTCGCCCAATCAAAGCAGCCTGGAGGTTCATCGAGCATCAAAGTATCCGATGGGGACTACGCAAACCGCGCCCGAAAGAAATTACTTCAATGGCAGGCTGTTATCACCGGGGCTCAGATCATTGACCTTGCTTATGACAATCCAGAAATTCGCTATCACGCGGAAAACGTAGAGGAAGAGGAACATATCCACCTCAAGTCGATCAAGACTAGTTATGATGAATCCCTTAACCTAGCCTGTGACTTTGAACAGTTCGGAAGAGCGTTTTGCGTGGAAACAGTCTCCGACGAGGTGATCGAGTCAACGGCTCACTATCGCGAAGGGAGGTTGGCGTTTGAAGCCGGTCGATACGTTGATGCCTATAACAACATGTTTCTATTTCTGGAAACCCGATATTGCGACGGCAAGACCAAGACAGCGCAACAAATTCAATTACTCGCAGGTGTGTCGGAGCTCTGCACAAGTATCGAAGAGACCGCGAGGGCATTCTTGACCGCCCGCAGAAGGGCAAGAGATGAGAATTTCGATCTATTCAGCGTGACCGATAGTATAGAAGCTAAAGTAAGGGCTTTAGTGCTACTACGAGGCAGACTACGCCACCATTCGCTCAAGAGTCCTCACCGCTGGGACCCCAATCGGCAAGGCGCTCATAAGGGAGAGGCACGGTTTCTGTGTGCGGTGGTACAGGAACTCGTGATGAAAGAGACGTTTGCCGAAATTTATGCTCCTGAGCCATTGGAATTGTTTCGCAATCTGTCAATCGCGAGTGGCAACGAAACCAAAATAGAGGTTGCGACCACTCGGACCAAACCTGAGCGAGCACTTCAACTCAACATGAGTTATCCAACAACAGTCATTTCAAGCCTGCTTTGCGTGAACACCATTCGACAAGCCCTGACGGCGTGTGAGGAAGCTGGTCAGATTGCAGATACAGTCAAGCTTCGTGCAAGGCATGTCGCTCTCGACGTCGAGCTGTTTACGACAGACCTGGGCGTCTGGGCTTACACGACAAAACAAGAAATTGAACTGAAAGAGTCAATTCAAGCCATTCAATGCGACTTCGAGCAGACCCGTGGGGACTTGGTAACGAAGCACGGTTTTGCTGTTCCATATCGACGCGGTAAGATAACGATCCTCGATACCTGGAAGCTGTTCTCTATATGCTTCGATCATATTGAAGATAAGCAGCCTACAACTCGGATAATGAGTCTACGGTTGAGCATCCCCGGTGATAGGCGTGAGATTGCTGCATATCGCACGGGCGCGATGGTTAGATCATAGATTTGTGATGAATTGAGACAGGGTAGACAGGCATAATTCCACTTCTAAGTGGCATTTTTTCACGCCTCGGGGCTCAATAGCATAGCGATTTGGAGACCTATTTCAGGCAGGGGCGCATTCTACTTCTTATTTCGCTTCCTATGACCTCCAAGCCAAGTATTCGCGTTCTGAGAAGTACACGGCGCAATCCAGGCATTTGAGAGTCGCGGTTAGGCAATATTCTGCAAATGCTACGACGGTTAGTTTGACCGGCATCCCTCCAAGAAGTGGTGGAGGAGCGTCATCCGCTACATGACCACTACACACGGCTCCAGCTTGATGCTACCCAAGCCCCTGTAAAACAAGGGGTTTGCAGCATGGGCACGTCCGCCCCCGGGCACCACTTCATGTTACAACCTGTTGATTTATAGCAGTTTATTTGGGAAACTGTGCGGGCGTAGGACATGGCGTATGACAATTCGGTGCCCTTTTCGCTCACCAAGAACGGCATCTTCTACTTCGAGAGACGTGTTCCAACGGACCTCTTGAAGCACTACGACACACGGAAAATCTCATACTCGTTGCGGACACGGTCGGTCAGGATCGCGGAGGCACGGGCAAGACGGGCTGCGGATCAGCTTGACGGGTATTGGTATCACTTGCGCTCCAAGGATGCCGACCTGCCGGGTAAACACCGCCTGAGGATGAGAGCGGCACCAAATGGTGCAGCTCCAGAAGCACCGCTGAGTGACTCAGTGACGCTCTCTGAAGCCGTGTCCGTCTATCTCAAGCAGAAGGGGCATGGCCGTCCCGTCACGTTCCACAGGGCTGCAGAACGCTCCTGTGGTTACGTGATCGACGTTGCAGGCGCCAAGGACCTCTGGGCCTATACCAATAAAGATGCCAATGCCTTTCGTGATGCCCTGATCAAGCGCGGCCTGTCTGGAAGCAGCATGACCCGCATCTTCGGAACTGTTCGGTCCGTCACCAACATCGCAGCCTGTGAGTTGGGTGTTTCCTTCACCAACCCTTTCAGCGGCGTCTACTTCGACAAGCAGGCTGGGGTGCAAGAGTGCGAGCCACTTTCAGTCGACGCCGTCAAAAGGGTGCAAGCCGAATGCTTGGGCATTGATGACGTGAAGTGGTCCCATGTTTTCGGACAGGCTTGCAGCGTTTCCAAAGTGTATCGGGTTTAGGTTTCATGCTGCTTTCTGCTCTTCCAAGCCCGCCCAATATGCGTCGTCAGGCGTTTGCCGATCAAGCGCGGAATGGGGCCGCTCTGGGTTGTAGAATGCCATCCAGTTCTTGATGACACGCCGGGCCTGTAAGCCGTCATTGATCTCTTCGAGATAGATCGCTTCCTGCTTCAGGGATCGCTACAATCGCTCGATGAAGATGGTGTCCAGATAGCGTCCGCGTCCATCCATTGAGATGCGCACGCCAGCCTCGGTCAGCGTTGTGATCCAGGCCGATCCCGTGAACTGCGATCCTTGGTCCGTATTCATGATCTCCGGTGTACCGTGTTTGGCAATGGCTTCATTCAATGCGTCTCTGCAAAAGTCTGCGTGCATCGTGTTGCTCAGTCTCCAACTCAGCACCTTGCGCGTTGCCCAATCCATGATCGCGACCAGGTACAGGAAGCCGTTCTTGACCGGCACGAACGTGATATCAGCGCACCAGACCCGATTGGGGCGGTCGATCCGCATGCCTCGAAGCAGATACGGATAGACCGGGTGCTGCGGGTGCGGTTGGCTGGTTCGAGGGCGTTTGTAGATTGCCTCCAAGCCCATCTTCGCCATCAATCGCCTGACGCGATGACGCCCGACTGCTGTGCCCTCTCTTCTTGGATAGGCAGCGATCTGACGACTGCCGAAGAACGGATATTTGGTGAAGACCCGGTCAATCTCTTTCATCATGACCAGCGTATCCGCGTCGATCCCGACGGGCGTATAATAAAACGCCGACCGCGATAGCCGCACCAGTTTGCACTGCTGGCTGATGCTCAGCTCAGGGTGATCCCGCTTGATCATGGAGCGTTTCTCTGCCGGGCTCAGCGCTTCAGCCCTTCGGACAAAAAACATTCTCGACCGCCAGCCGCCCGATCTTGGCGTGCAGCTCTTTGACCTCTGCTTCTGTTGGGCCGCTCTGCTTGCCGCCAGAGAACACATCGGCCATTCCATCAATGGCCTGCCGCTTCGATGTGCTAACTTGGTTCGGATGCAGTTGATGCTTTGCCGCGATCTCCTGCACTGTCTTATCACCACGCAGCGCTTCCAACGCCACCTTAGCCTTAAACTGATCTGCAAAGTTCCGGAGCTTTGCCATTCTCGTATCCCTTCAAAGGCTTAGGATACACCTTGGCCGACTGTCCGGTTTGAGGGGACCACTTCAGTCTTGTAGGTGCATTGGACAAAGGCAGACAGGACCCGCGTTTTAGCAATTGTGATGGCGGAACCCTATGCCAACTTGTCATCTGACGCCGGCCATGCGTTAGACCTTCGGGTGGCTATCGATTTTGGCAGCTTTGATACCGCTGTCGCGCTCAGTCAGCTCGCGGCAACAGATTTGCGGAAATTCTAGCGCGACAGCACAGGGCCGGGTTCCGGCGCTGCGCATTCTTTATTTGATATTCCGTCTAGCGCTTACGAACGAGGGACTGCTGGACGAAGCGTCCCAGCACATTCACCAAAGCCGATCTTGTACCCATCTCCTTGGGCTGCGCCGCGCAGGGTGAGCGTATCACCGTCCTCTAGGAATGTGCGCGTCTCGCCGGTGTCCAGTGTCAAAGGCTCTTTGCCCGCCCAGCTGAGCTCCAGCAGACTGCCGCGATTTTCCTTCTGCGGCCCGGAGATGGTGCCGGATCCCAACAGGTCGCCCACGCGCATCGGGCAGCCGCTGGTGGTGTGATGCGTGAGTTGCTGGGCCGCCGAGTAATACATCACGTTGTAGTTCGTGCGGGAGATGACCGTCTCGGATTTGCCCTCGGGAGCGAGACCGACCTCAAGATCAATATCGTAAATCATCGGGCCGGGTTCCGCGAGATAGGGCAGAAGCTCCTTTTCGCGCGGCGGAGTGGCCGCACGGAAAGGCTCAAGGGCCGCCTTGGTCACGATCCACGGACTGATGGTGGTCGCCGTCGCCTTGGCTTGAAAAGGGCCGAGCGGCTGGTATTCCCAGGCCTGAATGTCGCGGGCGGACCAATCGTTGAGTAGCACGTAGCCAAAGATCATGTCGTCGGCCTCTTGCACGCTGACGCGACCTTTCGATGGCTTGCCCACGATGGCTCCCATCTCCAACTCCAGATCGAACCGTTTGGAGGCCTCAAACACGGGCATATCGGCGTCGGGCGCTTTCAACTGGCCGTGGGGGCGGGTGATGTCAGTGCCGCTGACAACGACCGAAGACGCGCGGCCGTTGTAGCCGATGGGAATATGCAGCCAGTTAGGCGGCAGGGCGTTTTCAGGATCGCGGAACAGGGAGCCGACGTTGAACGCGTGGTGGCGGCCCGCGTAGAAGTCGGTGAACTCGGTCACGGTGAAGGGCAATTCAAGCGTGGCATCGGCCATCACCACCAGATGCGGTTCAAGATCGGATTGCTGCGATGCGCCCTCAGACAGTGCCTTTGTCAGGTGGTCACGAAAGCTGGCCCAGACATCCGCGCCAAGCGCCATGAAGTCATTCCATGTGCCGCGGGCAAAGACGCCGCTTTCAGGCAGGTGAAGCAGACCGGCCTGTTCAACGGCGGTGACGTCAAGGATTCGATCGCCGATGGCAACACCTGCGTGCAGGTCGCTGCCGCCGATGCGGAAAGCCCCATAAGGCAGGTTGTTGAGAGGAAAGTCGGTATCGGGCGAATTGGCGCTTTCGACCCAAGAGCGGAGAAGCTGTGTCATCGGATTTCCTTCAGTTCGCGTCTGGCTGGTTTTCGGGGCGCGCGGCGTCAAAGGCCGGCAGTTTCAACGCCTGTTCTTCGATTTCGAGCAGACGGGCAAAGGGCGTCATGTCAACGCCCCAGCGATGTGCGTTGTAAAGCTGGGCAACAAGGCAGATATCGCACAGGAGCGGCGTGTCCGAGAAACTGTAGCCAAGGCCCCCGGGCAGCAGCGCCTGATAGGCATGGAACCCTTCGGTCATCCAATGGCGCATCCATTCAGTGCCTTGATCGCCGCTCAATCCAAGTTCGGATTTCAGGCGGCTAACGACCTTGAGGTTGTTTACCGGATGGATGTCCAGCGCGATGACCTGCGCCGCAGCCTGCACCTTCGCCCGCAAGATCGGGTCACTCGGCAAGAGCGCAGGGTCGGGCGCGATGTGATCCAAATAGTCGAGGATCGCCAGGGACTGTGTCAGCACGGTGCCGTCCTCCAGCACCAGCGTCGGCACGCCCTTGCTCGGGTTCTTGGCGACGTAATTCGACGCCCGCTGTCCCCCGGCGACAAGATCCACCGGGACTGTCCGATAGGACAGCCCCTTCAGGTTCAGCGCCACGCGCACCCGGTAGGATGTTGTCGAGCGCCAATAGGAATAAAGTGTCAGCATTCCGGTCACTTCTTGCCCGGCGTGCCGTCGAACTTTTTCTCCATATCCGCCCAGCAATCGATGTAGTCGTCCTGCAACGGGGCTTCCTTGCCTGCGAACTGGGTCAGTTGTTGCGGGAAGCGGGTCTCGAACATGAAGGACATGGTGTTGTCCAGTTTGTCCGGGCCAAGGTTCGCGTTCGACGCTTTCTCGAAGGCTTCGCGGTCGGGTCCATGGGGCAGCATCATATTGTGCAAACTCACGCCACCGGGGACAAAGCCCTGCGGTTTGGCGTCGTATTCGCCGTAAATGTTGCCCATCATCTCGGACATGATGTTCTTGTGATACCACGGCGGACGGAAGGTATCTTCCATCACCATCCAGCGCTCACGGAAGAGCACGAAGTCGATGTTCGCGGTGCCGGGTTGTCCCGAGGGGGCGGTCAGCACGGTGAAGATTGACGGATCGGGGTGATCGAACAGGATGGCTCCCACGGGGCAGTAGTTGCGCAGATCGTATTTGTAGGGCGCGTAATTGCCATGCCAGGCCACCACGTCCAGCGGGCTCTGGCCGATCTTGGTCTCGTGGAATTGGCCGCACCATTTGACGGTGACGGTCGAGGGCACTTCGCGGTCCTCATAAGCCGCAACAGGGGCTTTGAAATCACGCGGGTTCGCCATGCAGTTGGCCCCGATAGGGCCACGGCCTGGCAGTTCAAACTTCTGGCCGTAGTTTTCACAAACGAAGCCGCGCGCGGGGCCGTCGAGCAATTCCACCCGGTAAACAAGGCCACGCGGGATGATAGCGATTTCCTTAGGCTCAAGGTCAATGATGCCCAACTCAGTGGCAAAGCGCAGGCGGCCTTCCTGCGGCACGACCAGCAACTCGGAATCTGCGGAGAAAAAGTACTCATCCTTCATGGATTCGGTCACAAGATAAACGTGTGAGGCCATACCGACCTGGGTGTTCACGTCGCCCGCGGTTGTCATCGTCCGCATGCCCGTCAGCCATGTGAGCGGCTCATCGGTATGCGGAACGGGATCCCAGCGATACTGGCCCAATGACGTCACATCGGGATGGATGTCGGGGGCAGAGCGCCAGTAGGCGAGATCAATTTTCTCGTAGCGGTGGGAGTGCTTGACGGAGGGGCGGATGCGGTAGCACCAGGTCCGCTCGGGGCGCACGTCGGTGAAGGCCGTGCCGGAGAGCTGCTCGCCGTAAAGCCCGTAGTTGCATTTCTGAGGGCTGTTCATCCCTTGGGGCAGCGCGCCGGGCAGGGCCTCTGTTTCGAAATCATTGCCGAAGCCGGGCATGTAGCCAGGATTCGTCAAGCCACCGTCGGCCTGAACCATGGGGCTGATATCAAGGTCTTTCATGCGCTTATCCTCCTTTGGTACTGTCGGTTTGAAGCCGTTATTGTCGAACTTGAGCAGGCGATAACCGACCGGGCAGAAATTCGTTTCACTTGCAACGATTATCATTCTGTGGGAGAGTGAGTCAAGATCATTACACACGCAACGAAATGCGGGAGGTTGACCCAAATGACTTCAGACAACTTCAATCTGTCGGAATTTCTGCCCTACAGACTGTCGGTTCTGTCCTCTCGGACCACCAAGATGTTGTCGAGGGTTTATGGCGAAAAGTATGGCCTTTCGACGCCGGAGTGGCGGGTGTTGGTGCACGTCGCGCGTCGTGAAAAGATGTCCGTCCGAGAAATTCATGACAGTGTCTATTTGGAAAAACCTGCCGTCAGCCGTGCCGTTGCCAAGCTCGAAAAGGCAGGCCTTCTCAGAAAAACCACCTGCGAGACCGACCACCGTCTGGTTGAAATTGCGCTGACTGCCGCAGGGCTCGAAATGTTCAATGGGATCGTGCCCGAAGCGCTGTCTTTCGAGGCAGCGATCCTGAGCGCTTTCTCACCTGAGGAAAGGGACCAACTGCATGACCTGATGGAACGGCTGCATGACGTTCTTGACGGGCTGCCGGACGCAACACGCCGACCGCAGATGGACAGCGACGGTTTTGGCTCGCTTTCAAAGGATGCCCACTAGCGAGACGTGAATACCCGGAAACACGACAACACAGATGACACGAAAAATGACGGATCTGACGGGCAAAACAGCTGTAGTCACCGGATCGACATCGGGCATCGGGCCGGGGCTGGCCCGGGGGGGTGCGCAGGCGGGTGCGAATGTCGTGCTGAACGGTTTCGGGGATGCCGAGGAAATCGAAAAGACGCGCGCGGAACTGGATGCCGCGACCTCGGGGCGGGTGGCCTAGAGCGGCGCGGACATGACCAAGCCGGACCAGATCGAGGCCTTGATCAATACCGCTATCGCACAACATGGCAGCATCGATATTCTGGTCAACAACGCCGGCATCCAACAGGTCTCGCCAGTTGAGGAGTTCGCGCGCGATAAGTGGGACATGATCATCGACATAAACATGACCTCGGCCTTCCACACCCCGCGCGCGGCAAGTCCGGCGACGAAACACAAAGGCTGGGGCCGGATCATCAACATCGCCAGCGCGCGCGGGCGCGTCGCCTCTCCTTTCAAGTCGGCCTACGTCACGGCGAAGCATGGAGTGGTGGGCATGACCAAGACGATTGCGCTTGAGGTGGCCGAGGACGGCATCACCTGCAACGCGATCTGTCCGGGCTAGTGTTGACGCCCCTGGTTGAAGCACAAATCCCCGACACGGCCAAGTCGCGCGGCATGACCGAGGAAGAGGTCAAGCGCGATGTGCTTCTGGCCGCGCAATGGACCAAGAAGTTCGTCACTGTTGAACAGCTTGCAGGCGTTGCTCTGTTCCTGTGCTCGGACGCGGCGAAAAACATCACCGGGATTGCCCTGCCGGTGGATGGCGAGTGGACCGCGGCATGAAGGCAAGCAAGCTTGTCTGCCCATTTGAGGCCGCCGCCCTGATCAAGGATGGCGACACAATAACGACATCAGGTTTCGTGGGCATCGGTGTGCCCGATGAATTGCTGGCCGCTCTTGAGACCCGCTTTGTCGAAACCGGCCATCCATGCGATCTGTCTTTGGTCTTCGCGGCAGGGCAGGGCGATGAGAAGGAACGGGGCCTGAACCGGCTGGGCCATGAGGGATTGTTGAAACGTGCCGTTGGCGGTCATTGGGGGTTGATCCCCAAGGTCGCGAAGTTGGCAACGGCTAGCAAGATCGAAGGCTGGAACCTGCCACAGGGCGTGTTCAGCCAGCTCTACCGCGATATCGCAGCGGGCAAGCCCGGGATGCTGTCCAAGGTTGGGGTGGAGACTTTCGTCGATCCGCGCAATGACGGCGGGGCGATCAATGGGATTCCCACCGACCCGCAGGTCGAGTTGATGGAGATCGGTGGCGAAGAAGTCCTCTTCTACCCGGCGTAGAAACTGACCGTTGCCTTGTTGCGCGGCACAACGGCGGATGAAGCAGTCAACGTCACGATGGAGCGCGAGGCTCTGACCATCGACAATTTGGCGCAAGCAATGGCCGTGCATATCGCGGGCGGTGTGGTGATCGTGCAGGTCGAACGGGTGGCGCGAGCCGGGACACTGCTTGCCCGCGACGTCCATATTCCCGGCATCGTCGTGGACGCCGTGGTCGTGGCCAAGCCTGAGCATCACCTGCAAACCTACAGCACGGCCTTCAGCCAGGCTTTCAACAACCGTATCCGCCCACCTTTGGGCGAAATCCCGGCGATGCCGCTGGATGTCCGAAAGGTTATCGCACGGCGTTGCGCGTTTGAGTTACCGGTTAACGGTGTGGTCAATCTTGGGATCGGTATGCCTGAGGGGGTTGCTTCGGTCGCCGCAGAAGATGGGTTGCTAGAGCATTGACGCTCACAGCCGAACCCGGCGTGATTGGTGGTCAGCCGGCCCCGGTCTTGATTTTGGCGCGGCGGTCAACACGGATGCGGTCATTCCGCAAAACAATCAGTTCGACTTCTATGATGGCTGCGGACTCGATCTGGCCTGTCTGGGCCTTGCCCAAGCCAATGCAACGGGCAACGTCAATGTTTCGCGCTTTGGCCCGCGTCTTGCTGGAGCCGGTGGTTTCATCAACATTAGCCAGAACGCCCGCGCGGTTGTCTTCGCCGGAACCTTTACCGCCCAAGGGCTGGACGTTCAGATCACCGACGACGCGGTGCGCATCCGTCAGGAGGGCAAGGCCCGCAAATTCCTTGACCATGTGGAGCAGATTTCATTCTGCAGTGCGCGGGCGGCGCGATTGTGGCAACCGGTCCTTCATGTGACCGAGCGCTGTGTTTTTGAACTGACACCTCAGGGATTGAAGCTGATCGAAATCGCCCCCGGTATTGATCTGGAGCGAGATACTCTGGGCCTGATGGACGTGACCCCGATTGTTGACGACCTGCGCCCCATGGATCCGCGCATCTTCCAAGAGGCCGAGATGGGTTTGCGCACCGATCTTTTGCACCTAGATCTGGCGGACCGCGTCGCTCTGGATCGCACTCTGGGTCAGGTGTTTCTCAATTTCGAGAAGATGCGGATCCGGATGCGTGACGAAATCGACCTCGTCCGGGACGCTGTTACAAAGACCTGCAAGGCCCACGGTGGCCGGGTGGATGTCCCTGTGAACTATGACGGTTTCCGGATTGACGAGGCGCTCGAAAGCTTTTGGGCGGAAATGGTGGCCAAGCTGACCGAACGGTTTTACGCGCGGGTCTCTCGCTATTCCAGGTCAGCGTTCATGCGGATGAAGCTGGGCGAGGTCTTCCCTGACGCGCGCACGCATATTTTCGAGACGAGCGCACAGGCGCAGGCGTTTCTTGGGTCCTGACCCTAGGATGCAAAATGCTTGCCAATGGCCTGCGCGGTCGCGGTGAGCCGCCCCAGATGTGCCTGAGCCACGTCGTCAACGCTGCGCCTCTCGGCCAGCCAGACAAGGCTCAACGCCCCCACAACCTGACCGCCAGAGCGAACCGCGACCCCGATGGCGCTTGGGATACCGCCATAATCCACGGCCCGGCCCCAATACCCCGGCTCGCGGCTGGCAAAGCCGCGCGTGCGGATTTCCCTCAGCTTAGATGGGAGCTGCAAAGCGGCTGCGCGATCTTTGCCAGTGGTATTGGCAGACAGAGTGTCCGAATACTCCATGCGTTCCTTTGGCTCCAGAGCGGCCAGGAAGGCGCCGCCCAAAGCCGATCTGAAAGGGGAGGGGCGATACCCGATGCAATCGGGGAAAATACCGTGCCTGCTATACTGCCGCGTCGTATCAACGATTTCGACACGCCCGTTCCCGATGGCTGCGGCCAGATCCACGCCAAGGCCGGTTTCTTGGGAGAGCTCCATGATCTGAGCAGTACCGGCTTCGACAAGCGCATCAATCGAATTGGATGCGCTTTCGAGGCGCGGAAATCCAGACCCGATACGGTAGCGGCTGTCACTGCGGCTTTGTGTGAGCCACCTTTGTCCAACAAGTGTTGCACAGATCCGCAGGATAGTGGGCTTAGGCAAGCCTGTCTGACTTGCCAAAAAAGCCAATGAACACACACCGCTATCCGAGACAACTTCTAGTATTTTCATACTGCGTTCAACAGAGCGATTAGTCTTCATCATACGTTCCACCTAGTGAAACGCACATTCGACCGAATCCTTCTAAATGTCTAGCTTCATCGGAAGGTGTGCTTTGATCCGGTGGGGAGCCGGGCCTGCGCATTTCGAGGGGGAGGGAAATAGTGCAGAACGTGCTTTCGAAATCCGTCAGCGGACTGAACCTGGGTCTGTGCGCTCTGGTCGTCGTTGTTGTATTTTACGTCTCCGTGTTTGGTGTCTTCAGTGAGTCCTATCTTCGGGTGGGTATGCTTCTGGTTGGCGGTCTGCTGATCCTCCTGGCGCAAATCGAGGGCAGCCAAAGTCTGATTGGGAAGCTCTTGGCGCTCATCACGGCGGCGTTTCTGGGTGTCGCTGTCTATCAATACTTCCGCGCGGCGGCGGAGATCGAGACCGGTCTTTACTTCCTGACTTCAGCCGACATCTGGCTGGGGACGCTGGGATTGATCGCGGTGATTGAACTGACCCGCCGGTCCGTCGGTATGGTCATGGCCTGTGTTGCGGCCTTTGTTCTCATCTATGGTGCGTTTGGGCAGCATGCCCCAGGTTTCATGCGCCATGCGGGCATGACATCTGAAGAGTTGATCCAAGTGCTTTGGTATTCATTCGATGGTGTTTTCGGGCGCCCGATGGCCACGGTCGTGTCGACCATCCTGATCTTCATTATCTTTGGCGCCATCCTTGAGTTCCTGACCATCGACAAGGTTCTGGTCAAGCTTGCGCTGGCCGCCACGGGTCGGGTCCGCTCTGGCCCTGCTGCCGCTGCCACGATTGCCAGCGGTCTGTTCGGCACGATCTCCGGCAGCGCCGTCGCGAATGTGGTCGGCACTGGTGTCATCACCATCCCGCTGATCAAGAAGCGCGGGTTCAAAGCGCATTTCGCCGGCGCAGTTGAGGCTGCCGCCTCCAGCGGCGGGCAGATCACGCCACCCATCATGGGCGCGGTCGCCTTCATCATGGCGGATGTCACGGGCCAGCCCTACCTGACAATCTGTGTCGCTGCCGCCGTACCCGCCATCCTGTATTACGTCGGTCTGTTCATGGCGACCTCCAGCGCTGCACGCGATATGGACCTGGACGTATCTGAACAGCCCAAGTTGAGCTTTGCCTGGCGCGAAGTCGCCCAGATCATCGTGTTCATGCTGTCGCTGACGGCAATTGTCGTGGCCATGGTCGGCGGGTCGTCACCAGCCTATGCCGGTTTCATCGGCGTCGCCTTTGCCGTCGTATTCGGCTTTGCCGTGAAACCGTCGCTTCTGACAGACACGGCATCATGGTTCAAATTCATCCACTTGGCGGGCATGATCTCTGCACAACTTGTGGTGATCGTGGGCGCAGTCGGCATCATCATCGGCATCCTGAACCTAACGGGCGTTGGCCTGCGGTTTGCCTCCCTCGTGGGCAGCTATGCGGACGGGCAGTTGGCGGTCTCGCTCCTGCTCATGGCGCTGGCTTGTCTGCTGCTGGGTATGGGGATGCCGACGGTTCCTGCTTACCTCATCATCGTTCTGGTCATGGGCCCCGCGCTGCAAAAGCTGGGCGTGCCGATCATCCACACGCACATGTTTGTGCTGTATTTCGGCGTGTTGTCAGCGGTGACGCCACCCGTGGCGCTGGCCGCCTTCGCTGCGGCCCCCATTGCTGGCGCGGGCGCGATGCGCACAGCCGTGGAAGCGTCCCGTCTGGCGCTGCCTGGTTTCGTGATTCCCTTCGCCTTCATCTACCAGCCCGCGATGCTCTTGGGCACCGGATACCCACTGACGGAATCCGCGCAGTCGATCGTGTTCGTGACCCTTGCCGTGCTGCACATCTCGCGTGCGTGCTACCCTGCAAAAGACAAGGCCCGCTATGCGCCGATCGGGCTGGCGCTGGCCTTTGCGTTGCTGTTCACCGGACCGCTTGTGGCGTGGGGCGCTGTTGTCGCCACCATCGCGATGTGGTCCGTCGTCAAATTCGGCAGCTTCATGTTGCCCGAAAAATCTTAAATTCGGAGGAGGAAACCACCATGACAACCCTAACCCGCCGTTCGCTTTTGGGAACCGCCGCAAGTGCCGCCGCCATCGCGGCTCTGCCACGCGCGGCCTTCGCCAAGCAACTGCTGCGCAT
This sequence comes from Jannaschia sp. 2305UL9-9, assembly GCF_041403465.1. Taxonomy (NCBI): domain Bacteria; kingdom Pseudomonadati; phylum Pseudomonadota; class Alphaproteobacteria; order Rhodobacterales; family Roseobacteraceae; genus Jannaschia; species Jannaschia sp. 2305UL9-9. The sequence goes on along the minus strand of NZ_JBGEHM010000003.1, from coordinate 152,167 downwards.
GTCCACGCTTGGGCCGGGCACCAGCCCCAACCTTGTGATGACGACATTCGCCAACATCGTAAACGGTGCCTTGCCCGACTACGAGATCCAGTTGAACGCAACCGGGGCCGCCACGCGTCACGTTCTCGAAGTGGCCATGGGCCGCAGCGATTTCTGCATGTCGTCCCCTATCATCCACGCGCTGATGCGCCGCCAGGCGGCAATGTACGAAAAGATCGAACAGGCGCCTGAACTGGTCAAGAACCTGCGGACGGTTCTGAACTTCCCGATGGGCGTCTATCACATCGCCGTCTACGGAGATTCCGGCATCACATCCATGGACCAGATCGCCGGCAAACGCGTCTTCCTAGGCCCTCCGGGCGGCGCGGCCTTCACCACCATGGCGCGCCTGTTCAAAGCGGTTGCCGATCTTGAAGAAGGCACCGATTATGAGGCCGTCACCCTCGGTTGGGACGCGGCCACTGCAGCCTTCCAGGACGGCAACATCGACGTCTATTGCAATCCGACCAACGCGCCCAGCCCGGCGTTGACCCAGATCGCCGTGACCAACGAGATCCGCTTCCTGGGCATTCCCGCAGACAAGCTTGAGACCGAGGGCGTACAGGCGCTTGTTGGACGCCCGGGCTTCAGCGCCGCAACCCTGCCTGCAGGCATCTATGGTGACAACCAGCTGAACGAAGGCGATGTCACAACCCTTGGTGTGACCGTTGGGATCGTGACCAATCAAAACGCCGATGAAGACATGATCTATGAGATGACAAAGGCCTTCTATACCGGTGTCGCGGAGTCTGGTGATACATCGCCCTGGTTGCGTGCGATCACGCCCGAAGGTGCCGTTCAGGACATCAACCTCGCCCTGCACCCAGGCGCCCTGCGCGCCCTCACAGAGCTTGGTGTCGATATCCCCGAGGCCGCCAGAGGCTGATAAAACAGGCCGGGGCTGTTGCAAGCCCCGGCTTCTTTGCCAATCCCACTTGATTAACTGATCCCGGATCCTTCCATGGCCAAGAACGTCCTCTTCATCATGTGTGATCAACTGCGGTGGGATTATCTTTCCTGCGCCGGACATCCGGGCCTCGACACACCCCATATCGATGCTTTGGCCAAGCGCGGCGTCCGGTTCGATCGTGCTTATGTCCAATCGCCCATCTGCGGTCCGTCGCGGATGTCCTTTTACACCGGGCGCTATGTCAGTTCGCATGGATCGACATGGAACAGCATCCCCTTGAAAGTGGGCGAAATGACATTGGGGGATCATTTGCGCCCCCTTGGCGTGCGCACCGTGCTCTGTGGCAAGACCCATATGGCCGCCGATGCCGAAGGGATGAGGCGCCTCGGCCTTGCGCCCGACAGCACCATCGGGGCGCTTGTGTCGGAGTGCGGGTTTGAACCCTATGAGCGCGATGACGGGCTGCACCCGAGCACGGCCTACGGCAAGCGCAACAAGAATTATGATGCCTACATGAAGGACCGCGGCTGGGAGGATGAAAACCCATGGGATACCGTAGCCAACAGTGGCGAGGATGAGGACGGCAATATCCTCAGCGGCTGGTTTTTGGACAATTCCGACCTGAAGGCCCGCGTTGCCAACGAGGAAAGCGAAACCCCCTACATCACCCGCCGCGCAATGGAATTCATCGACGAGGCCGGAGATACACCCTGGTGCCTGCATCTGAGTTTCATCAAGCCCCATTGGCCCTACATCGTGCCTGCGCCCTATCACGATATGTACCCGCCCGAGACGCACGCCCGGGTGCTGCGCAGCGAAGTCGAACAGGACAATCCGCATCCGGTTTTCGAGGCCTTCATGCAGGAGCGCGTCTCCAAGGCCTTCACCAACGAAACCACACGCGCCAAGGTCATCGGCGCCTATATGGGCCTGATAAAGCAGATCGACGACCAGATGGGTGTGCTGATGGCGTATCTGGAGGCCAAGGGTTTGACGGACGAGACGATGATCGTCTTCACCTCGGACCATGGCGATTATCTGGGCGATCATTGGCTGGGTGAAAAGGAGCTGTTCCACGATCCATCGGCCCGTATCCCGCTCATCGTCGTGGACCCCAGCCCCAAGGCGGATGTCACGCGCGGCACGGTGTCGGATGCGCTGGTTGAGGCGATTGATCTGACGCCGACCTTCCTCGATTATTTCGGCGGCGCGGAGGTTCCCCACATTATCGAGGGCAAATCCCTCTTGCCGCTGCTGCATGGCAAACAAGAGGCCGTGCGGGATTTCGTCGTATCCGAATACGACTACTCTTTCCGCCAGGTGCGCCGCCGTCTTGGGGTCAGTGTGGCCGATGCCAAGCTGACGATGCTGTTTGACGGGCGCTGGAAGTATGTTTTTGCCGAAGGCTTCCGTCCGATGCTGTTCGATCTGGAAACCGACCCGGAGGAGTTCCGGGATTTGGGCGGCGATCCCGACTATGCAACCGAATGTGACCGCTTGCAGGCCCTGTTCTTCCAATGGACCCGCCGCATCAGCCAGCGCACCACCATGTCCGATGCCGAGATCGAGCGGCGCGGGCAGGACCTGAATGAGGCCAAGGCAGGGATCATCATCGGTTTCCCAACGGAAGCTGATCTCCAAGCAGCGCTGAAAGAGGACGCAAAGTGCTCGCAAGGCTGACTTTGTTCCCCCGCAAGGGCCTGAGGCGCAGGCTCGGAGATCACAATGCAACTCAGGCTCAAAGCATTGGCATCATCGCTCAATCCGGTGCGTCCATGGTTCGCCCGGGTCAATAGCGAGACGCTCAAGGCGGATGCGATAGCGGGCCTGACCGGAGCGGCGATCGTTTTGCCCCAGGGTGTGGCCTTTGCGATCATCGCAGGCCTACCACCTGAATTTGGGCTGTTCACCGCTGTCGTCGTCGCCCTGATTGCCGGGATATGGGGCTCGTCCATGGTCATGGTCTCCGGCCCGACCACCGCCATCTCGGCCGTCCTCTTCGTCTCCATGTCGCAATTCGCGACACCGGGGTCGGAAGACTACATCGCAATGATATTCACGCTGACGCTGATGGTGGGTGTGATCCAGATCATCGCAGGCGTATTCAAGCTTGGCGGTTTGATTTCGTTCATATCGCATTCGGTCCTGATCGGGTTCACCGCAGCAGCTGCATTCCTCATTGCCGCCAGCCAGCTTGGTGGCGCGCTTGGCCTCGAAGCGGGCGTGGGCGGAGGCGTTCTGGACAGATTGATCCATGTGGCAGGGCATATCGACCGGGTGAATGTGACCGCCGTCATCATCGCAAGCGTCACGATCCTCACGCTCGTTGTCTTGTCCCGCATCAGCAAGAAGATACCGTCCTACATCATCGCTCTGGCTGTTGGCTCGGGTGTGGCGTGGTTCCTCCAGGCACCCGCGCAAGGCGTTGCCATGTTCGACCCCCTTTCCTCGATCGTCCCGGCGATTGGCGCACCTGATTTGTCGCCGGGCCTGATGGTCGAACTCTTGCCCATCGCCGCAACCGTAGCTTTTGTCGGCTTGTTGGAGGCCATTTCCATCGGACGCGCCTTCGCCCTGCGCCGCGATGAGCCTTATGATTCAAGTCAGGAGATGGTCGGGCAAGGGCTCTCCAATGCCGTAGGGTCATTCTTCCAGTGTTATGCCGGGTCCGGGTCTTTCACGCGGTCCGGACTCAACGTGGATGCAGGCGCCCAGACGCCCATGTCCACCGTCTTCGCAGCAGGATTTTTGGTGGTCTTGTTGTTCGTGCTGGCCCCTTACTTGGAGCATGTTCCGGTTCCGGCGATGGCGGGCGTGATCCTGTTTGTGTCCTACAGGCTCATAAACTTAGGTGAAGTCCGCCATGTCCTGAACTCCAATAAAAAAGAGACGGCTATCCTCGCGGCTACGTTTTTCACCGGCATCCTCACCGAGCTTGATCTTGCCATTGTCGTGGGTGTGATCACGTCGCTTTGTGTTTTTCTGTATGACAGCGCACACCCCGTCGTAGCCGTCGGCGCGCCGACCAACATCAACGGACGGCGGGTTTTCAAGAACGCCGCCACCTATGGTCTGCCCGAATGCCCGCAAATTTCTGTCATCCGGGTCGATGGGCCGTTGTTTTTCGCCTCGGTCGAGAACGTGGAGTACCAGTTCAGAGGAGCTGAAGCTGCAAGCCCGATGCCCAAGACCAAACTCATGGGGTTGAAAGGGCTGTGGAAGATCGACCTGTCCGGTGCGAGCCTCTTGCTCAAGGAAATCCGGCGCGCGCGCAAATCCGGGGCCGATTTCAGAATCTTCACCACGAACGCCCCAGCGATGCTGATCTTGAAGCGGCTGCATGTTTTCGATGAACTGGGCCCTGAGAACCTGCACAACAACAAAGGCGAGGCGATCGCAGCCGCGGTAGAAGCCGCCGACGACAAGATTTGCGCGGACTGCAAGCTGCGGGTGTTCTTGGAGTGCGCCCAGAAACCGGGAGCGCAATGACGTGTCATAGCAATGCCATGCGCCAAAGTTTTCCGGAAAGGATGAGACATGACCGATTGCGAATGAGCACGGGCACAGTTCGATCTGCCCGAGGGAATGATGTACCTGAACGGCAATTCCCTGGGGCCCATGCCGCGCGCGTCGGTGCCTGCGATGACCAGCTTTCTTAATGACGAATGGCGGACGGAGTTGATCAAGGGCTGGAATACCAAAAACTGGTTCATGCAGACCAACACGCTGGGCGACCGTGTCGGGCGGCTGATCGGCGCGGCGGAGGGTACGACGGTGGTGGGCGACACGCTGTCGATCAAGGTGTTTCAGGCGGTTGCCGCAGGCATGGCGATGGTGCCGGAGCGCCGCGTGATTTTGTCGGACAGCGGCAATTTCCCGACCGATCTTTACATGGTCTAAGGGCTGATGAAGCTGAAGGATGCCGGTTACGAGCTGCGCGCGCCCGATCCCGAGGAGGTGCTGGACAGCATCACCGAGGAGGTCGGCGTGGTGATGATCACCGAGGTGGACTACCGCACGGGCCGTCGCCACGATATGAAGGCCATCATTGAAAGGCGCATGCCGTAGGGGCTGTCGTGGTCTGGGATTTGGCGCATTCAGTGGGCGCGGTGCCGGTCGATGTGGGCGGACTTGATACCGATTTCGCCATCGGCTGCACGACAAGTATCTCAACGGTGGCCCTGCGCCCCGGCCTTCATCTACGTCGCACTCCGCCTGCTGGAGACGGTCGAACCGTTCCTGTCGGGTTGGTAAGGCCACGAAGCACCTTTTGCATTCGACACCGATTATCGCCCGATGCCGGGCAAGATCGAGCGTATGCGCATCGGCACACCAGCGATCGCGTCCTTCGCGCTTATGTCCGTCGCTTTGGATATTTGGGACAAGATCGACATGGGCGAGGTTTATGCCAAGTCCATCGAATTGTCCGAGTTGTTCATTCGCGCAGTGGAGGCCCGATGCCCCGGCCTGAAGTTGGTCAGCCCGCGCGATCCGGCCGAGCGCGGCAGCCACGTGTCCTTTGCTTTTGAGCATGGCTATGCAGCAAAGCAGGCGCTGATCGCCGAAAACGTGATTGGTGACTTCCGTGCCCCGAATGTCATGCGGTTTGGGATCACACCGCTGTTTCTCAGTGAGGCTGAGATCATCGGCGCGACAGACGTACTTGCTGCGATCCATAAGGAAGAGCGGTGGATGGAGCAAAAATTCCAAAAGCGATCGCTTGTTACCTAAAGAGGATCCTTAGCATAAAATCTGGCTATCCGATTGGGCAATCAAACTGAATGCCATGAACCTGCTCGGAACCTGGCCCCACTCGCGGTGACAGACACCAAAGCGGTCATCGGCGCAACTGCGGCTAAAGTCTGGTAGGTCCGCGGTCCGGACCTTGGTGAACCGCGTTGACCGCGCATGCGCAGCGAATGGCAGCTATGCGGGCCGCTAATGCAGAAATCGGGACGCTCGTTGGAGGGCAGCCTTGGGCCGCCCGGGAAGGCGACCCGAAGTTGCTAGATTTCGATGCCTTCAGCTATGGCCAGGGCATCCTTGAGTTCGACGCCAAGGTACCGGACTGTGCTGTCCATCTTGGTGTGTCCGAGGAGGAGTTGTACGGTACGAAGGTTTCCGGTCTTCTTGTAGATCTGGGTGACCTTGGTTCGGCGCATCGAATGGGTGCCGTAAACACTCGCCTCGAGACCGATCGGCGTAACCCAGTCGCGGACAATACTTGCGTACTGCCGCGTCGAGATATGCAGGCGATCATGGAACCAACCCGGCCATAAGTACTCAGAGCCGACCATCAATTCGTCTTCCATCCATTTCTCGACTGAGGCTCGAGTGCCTTCAGAAATCTCGAAGCGTACCGGTTTTTGTGTTTTGCTCTGCAAGACCGATGCCCGTTCCTTGATCTGACCGGACGCCATGACGTCGACGACTTTCATCTTCACAAGGTCATAGCCGTGAAGCTAACTGTCGATGGCCATGTTGAACAACGCCAGGTCACGATGGTTCTCGGCCAATTCAAGTCGTACCCGAATGGCCCAGACATGCTTTGGTTTCAGCGGTCTTTTCTGGCCTACGATGCGGCCTTTGTTCCATGCGGGGCGAAGTGCACGAAGGGCTGGTAGGTTTGGTGTGTCCATGACAAATCCTCCGATCCGCCATGCCCTCCCACTACGTCAACCCGACGTTGACCAAGACAGCATATCACAGGATGCTGCGTAGCTTCAGATGGCCGCTCTGAGCCCAAAAGGACCAACGCTGCAACATGCACCAAGGTCTCAACACGCTGCGAAGCGGCCATCCGAAGGCGCGCATCGCGTCAATCCAGTGACGGATGGTAGATAATTAGCATTGATTTCAATTGTTTGAGAGAGTTTGTGTGCCACGTATGTTCGAGTTACATTCCCGTTATCGAGGAAAACTTCGCGGTCTCTTTTGGTTTGCGGCGTTCTGGGTATTGTTGGCAACGGCGGCGGGCCTTGCGTCGGGGGCAGCCCGCCCCCGTCTTGGAAGACATTCTGCCGGTCTTTTCCCAGGGCAACATGGCCCTGGAGGGTCCGTCATCTGACTTGAGAAAACGATAAAGAATGCATCGAACTTGCCTCACTCCCATTCGGGTGATTGGGCCGTGACATGAAGGAAGGGGGCAAACCGTATTCATTGGGCCGCACCCTTGTTTTGGGTCTGGGTACGGCAGTGGTGTTTGCACTGCTGCCCCTGTTTTTCTTCTACATGCAGGCACAGAACGCCAATCACCGGCTTGTGGGCGAGGTCGTCGCCGTGGGCAGCGACAGCCTCGACATCCGTAACGCTCGCGGGACGATCACGGAATTGATTTTTCAGCCGGACGCCGAGCTTCGGGGCATTGCCGACATAGCAAGGCTTGAGATTGGCCAGCATGTCATGACACGTGGCAGCTTCGCGGAGGATGGAACCTTCGTCGCCGACCGTCTGAGGGTCATTCGCGGGCCGGAGCATCCATGACGGCCGCCAAGCCCGTGCCGTCAGGCCGCCGGGTGGCAATCCTCAGGGCTGCCACAGTTGTCGCGCTCTACCTCGCGCTATCGATGATGCTGGCCAGCGTCCCTGTCGAAGACCTGATCGACATTGTCGGCAGCGACAACGCCTACATACTGATGTTCGCTTTGGGCACAATCGGGGGCTTCACGACCTTCACCGGGATCCCCTACCATTTCGTGTTGATGAGCCTTGCTGCCGGCGGGCTGAATCCTGTCTGGCTGGGGGTTTCGACCGCCATCGGCGTGATGATGGGTGACAGCACGATGTTCCTGATCGGGAAGCAGGTCAAAGGCAGCCTGCCACCGCGCGTCCTGGCCATCATCGACCGGCTGTCGATGTATCTGCTTCACCATCCACGCCTCGTGACGCCAGCGCTTGTGGCCTACGGGACCGTGTCGCCCTTTTCGAACGACTTTGTCGTCGCTTCGCTCAGCATCGGCGGCTACGGCTACTGGCGCACTGTCGTGCCACTGACCATTGGCAATGTCCTCTACAACATCGCGCTGGCCTATCTCGGTCTCTATGCCTACGATGCAATCATCGGCTGGTTCTGAGGTTTGATCCGACGTCTTGCGCGGGCCAGGCCGATGGGGCAACCATGAAATGCAAGGAGCTGGCTCACGCGATCAGGCGCTTTTGTCCTGCTGTTCCAAGGTGATCGCTACGGCGACAAGATCAGACCCGTTTCCTGCTCCGAGTGCTGCCAGAGCTTTTCCATCACCGGCTTTTCGTAGGCATGGGGTTGAAGGCTGCCTTTCCCGACGGGGCCAACGACCTCCATCCGCCCCGTTGGCCCGTAAAGGGCGCGCTCTTCCAGACCATCCTCGGTCGCGCACATGACCTCAGGGTAAGAGCCCTGTTCGGCGGTTTGGACCATCGGCGTCTTGGTCATGGGCCAGAAAACGAACCGCATCAAGCGGCTGCCGCTTGTGGTGATCAGAGAGGTCGCCGATGATCCGGGATGGCAGACAAGGACCGCGACACTCTTCCCTGCTTTCTTGATACGGTCCTGTAACCCGCAAGCGAACATCATCTGCGCCAGCTTGCTTTGGCTGTAAGCGGAATTGGGGGAGTAATCGTTGTCCCAGTTCAAGTCGTCGAACTTGATCGTGCGCAGCCCCATCCTGTAGCCGAGACTGGCCACAACGACGATCCGGCCTTTCGACGCCTCGATGCGGTCGAAGAGCATACCGCACAACACAAAGTGGCCGTAGTGGTTGGTGCCGAGCTGACTTTCGAACCCGTCCACAGTCAGCACTCGGGTGGGCACCTGCGCGATGGCGGCGTTGCAGATGAGCGCAGTCATATTGGCAACGACAGCATGAAGTGCGTGAAAATGTTGTCCCCGATGTAGAAGCCCCAATGCAGCCCGTAGGACAGGGTCGCGCCGTTGCGCGTGGCGAGGAGCAGTGTTGGAACCACCGCGCCGAAACAGGTCGCGGCTATCGTGAAGCGGGCAACGTAGAAATCCGTGGCGCCGTTGAATATCAGCGACAGGTGGAACAGTCCGAAAAGGGCGGCCGTCAGCATACCAACCTGCAGGGTCTTCCACCCAAAAGAGTGAAACAATAGGACGAGCGTCAGGATGAGGGCCTGCTGGAACAGGGTCTCGAAGGATTTCGCCACGTAGTACATCGCATCGGCGAACATGAACTCCGGTGGGTTGCGGGGCGCGAGCGACAGGTCGATGTCCGGCAGGATGGGAAGGATCCCGAGCGTGAAGACAGCGATCATGGCCAGAACCGCGAGGACCGGCAGGACCCCGTGGGCCGGCAGTTGCCAGTCCCGAAGGCGGTGCCGGAATAGCAGCAGCGCCAGCACGGTGAAGCCAGGATAATAGGCCGAGTAAATCAGCGGCGCGTCGCGGTAGCCGTTCTCGAGGCCCAATTGGTCCCTGATCTCGTAGTAACCGACCGACGACACCGACCAGAGCGCGGCGACAAGCGCAATGTCGAAGATCGCGCGCCTGAGGGACGGGGTGCCGAAGAAAAAATCCGCTGTGTGGATCAAGGCTGATCCCTATTGCTAGGTCGAGGTGCAAGAAAGGTACTTGCGAACTGGGCCGATGACATAGCTGACCCACCCGCGCGCCGGATCGAAGATTACTCGGAGGCTTTGCGTCCGCTCCAAAGCTGGTAGGCCAAGAGGGCGTTGTCACATGTTGACAACGAAAGGGCCTTGATCTGGTTCGTATCGCTGCGTCCGGTGCGGGTGTCTTCGCCAAGCGTCACGCACAGGCCCGGTGCTGAGGCGGGCGTGATAATGCCCTCGCCGGAGAAGACGAAGCTTTGCGCCTCCGATCCGTCGCATGCGGCAAGCTCCAGCGCCGCGCCTTCCTCGACCGCGGCGGCCTGCATGCAGACTTCGAAACTGGGCATGTAGAAAACGCCGTCCGCGAATTGCTCGGATGCGAAGCCCTGATCCACGAAGATCTGCCCGGACGGGGAGTAGCAGGTATGCCCCTGCAGACCGTTGGCCGGATCGGCCTGCGCCCCCTGACCACCCGAGATATCGAGGCAGTAGCCGTTCTGGATGTTGTCGAGCAGGTCGAGCGCGTAGACCTCGACCGTTTCGGCATGGGCGGCGGAGATCATGAGCAGGCCACAGGCCGCAGAGGAAATGAATGTGTTTGCCACTGGGTAGTCCTTTCGTCTTGTTGGGTGAGGAATTGAGAGAGGATCATTCGACCGTCAGGCGGCAGAGCACCGTGTTGCTTTGTTCCAGATCCGGCCCCCAGATCAGGTTTGCCGCGTGGTCCCAGGCGATCTCGTCATAGCCGAACTTGGGATCGACCTCAGCGGCGGTGTAGACGGAGGCCTGCGGCCAGTCGGAGGCATCGAAACCGGCGGTGTCCCAGCCCTCGGGTTCGGCGAGGATTTCGTAGGCGCAGGCTCCTTCGCCCGCCACCGGGTTCGCTTCGTCCTCACAGGCGGTGTCGAGCGGGGCAGTGTGGATTGTCAGGCATTGCCAGGTGTCGTCGGTTACCGCGACTGTCTCTCCGGTGGCGTCCCTGATCTGGAGGATCACCCCGCCATCGCCCACCTGCTGTCGGCGCGTGCCGATGTATTCCAGCCCGGTGTCGTTCTCGATGAAGTCGCGCGCGACGAGCCCGAGGACAAAGGGGCGGTCCGCCTGAAACTCGAAGCTCTCGGCGTTGAAGGACCGCTCGGTGGTGATCGGAACGCTGTCTTCGGCGACCTGCACGCCGTTCACGCGCAGCGCGAACCAGTTGTCGGCCCAAACGTCGGCAGAGAAAGTCTCTGCCGACAGGCTGGCCGGAACCAAGGCAAAAATTGCGAGGGTGTAGATCGCTCGCGCAATCGAATGCTCGTGTCCCATGGTCCGTTCACTCCGCATCGCGCACGAGGCGGACGTAGTTCAGCACCCGGATCGCATCGCCCTGGGGGCCGTTACCCTCGGGATAGTCCGCCGCTTCGCCGATCTTGGGGTCAGAACGCTGCGCTCCCGCGCCATGCACGTCCGTCCAGCCGTTCATGTAACCCATGGCGCGGCCGAAGCTGACATAGGCGGCAAAGGCACCGGGCCGATCGGTGAAATTCGCGTGCGTGGTGGAACTCCAGTGGAACGGGAAATCGCGCTCGCCTGCCTCGTTGGTGATTTCGCTGATCTCGAAAATGGGATCGAGCGCGGCGGACCCAGTGGTGTCAGGCGAGCGGGTGTAGTCGACCAGGCCCTGCAGTTCGATCACATTGGGCACGCGCCAATCTTCATAGCCAAGGTAGCCTTCCGCGTTCATCTCTTCGGCCCAGGCCAACGCATCTTCCCAGCTGATCGCCTCGCCGTTATCGGCCTGCGCCCACATCAACCCGCTGGCGACATCAGTCACGGTGCGGTCGCCGTTGTCGGCAAGGTCCCGCACCCCGTAGCCCTGGGGTCCGCGGACATACATGACGTAGACTCTTTGGGCTCTCCGCGCAGGATCAGGCCGTAGCCCTTGATCCGCCCGTCGGCGAAGTTCACGCCGAAGAGCGTCTCGTCCTGCCCATGCATGGTGTTCCAGACGTAACGCGTGCTCGACGCCATCTGCCCGTCGATCAGGCGCTCGCCAGCCTCGGTGTCGCCATAGCCGAAGTCGAAAACCGTCGTGTCGATGAATGGCTGAATGGCTGAAGTATCGTCACCTTCCAGACCGCTCGGGTCGATGCCGTTGAAATTCATCAGCGAATACGTCTCGGTAATGGTTGGCAGCCGCCAGTCGTCATAGCCGCCGATGGTCAACGTCTCGGCCTCGGCCAAAGCCTCATCGAGCGTCCGCTTGTCGTCAATGCCAATCACACCATCGCCGGTCAGGTCGGGCGTCTGGATCCACATCAGGCCGGTGACGTTGTCGGTCACGGTGCCGTCGCCATTGTCGGTGTAGCTTTGCTGCGGGCTCTGGTGTTGGGCGTCCTGCCCGTAAAAGGCCTCACCGGGTTCGGGGCAATCGATCTCCTGCGTGGCATCGTAGCAGGCGCTCTGCATCGTGTCGGGGATCGGGAAAGGGGCGGCGGCCAGAGACGCGCCTGTGGCGATGGCATAGGTCGGCAAGGCAAGGGAGATCGTGCGAAAGATGGATTTAGGTTTCATGGTTAGTCTCCTTGGGCATTGCGCCGTTAGCGCATATTGAAGAGTTCCTAGTGAAACGCGCCACGCGGCATCCCATGCGCGGCAAGGTCGCGGCGCAACGCCTCGCCGAACGCGGCCGGGCCGCAGAACCAGACGCTTGCGTTGTCCCAATCCGGCACGGCGGCGCGCAGCCTGTCGCCTGTGAGAAACCCGTCCTGATCATCGACGAGAATGTGCAGGGTCACACCGGCAGCTTCAGCATCGGCGGTCATTTTCGCGCGCGCCGCAGGCGCCAGATGCGTCGCGGTATGGAACAGGTCTATCTGTTGTGCCTCGGTCTGCCGCGCCAACTGCTTCATCCGAACGATGAAGGGGGTGATGCCGATGCCGCCCCCGATCCAAATCTGGCGCGGCTTGGCGTCGTCGAAGGTGAACCCGCCATAAGGCCCTTCGACGGTGGCCTTGGCGCCTGGCTTCACATGCTCGGGCAGAAAATCGGTATAGTCGCCCAAGCCCTTGGTAATGAACATGATGCGGGGATCGGTGGCATCCCAGGCCGAAGCGATGGTGAAGGGATGTGCGCCCTTGGACTTGTCGAAGGTCACGAAGGCGAACTGCCCGCTCCTATGGCCTTTCCACTCATCATCCAGCCGGATGGTCGTCTCCAGCACGTTCATGTCCTCAAAAAGGTGTTGATCTTCGACGATGCCTTCGACCTTGCGGCGCTTGCCGACCTGCCGGGTCAGGACAATCGCGGCGGAAACCGTGCCCGCCAGCAGCAAAAGCCCCGTGACGATGCCAATCGGCTGCGCCCAGACATCGAACTCCATCAACACGACGGAGTGGAACACAAGGACGAGGTAGGCGACGGCGATCAACAGGTGCGTCTTGGCGAACAGCCGGTAGGGAAAGCGTTTGATCAGCGCCAGAGCGATCAGCAGAACAGCGACGTAGAACGCTTTCTCACCCAGCCCCTCTGCGGTTCCTCGAAGTCCGTTCAGGAAGGACTCGATCGTCGCGACATCGGTGGACACTGCACCTACGGGGCGTGCGCCACGCTCGGGGGCAGACATAAGTCCAAAGGACACCGCCAATGTCGGCCCGTTCACTGCGACCCAGTGGAAGACCAAAGCCACCAGCCCCGCAATGCCCAGCCACTTGTGCAGACGGTAGGACTTATCGAGCCCGCCCAGCCAAGGCTCCAGCCCGACGGGCCGCACGGCGAGGATCATCGCCACGCTCATCGCGCCCATCCCGATCACACCGGAATACTGCATGAGCAGATTGCGGGTGGTGAGAATACTGAAGGTCTCGGGCAGCGGCAGATTGGCGAGCAGCCAGAGAAAGCTCAGGCCGGCCATCAGGCCCCAGAGGGAGATACGGATGTTTCTCAGCATGGGTGCGGTCCCTACAGAAGCGATCTGACATCTACTGTGACGCACGAATATGCAGCGAATGGCGAGACGGAGGATGAATTCGCTCGAACATCAAAACGGGGTTTTCACAAGCAGCATCATGGGCTTATGGTGAGTGCGATGGGTGCGGTGGCGCAGCGGCTTCTGCATTCTCTCTGCACAAACCCGCGCCATGAAGGGGGATGGACCGCCTGCGCATGTCACTGACCACCAAGATCTTCCTCGCCATCGCGGCCACCGCGGTGCTGGTCATCGGCACCATGGCCCTGCTGGTGGCGCTGTCGATGCGCGACGGGTTCTCGCAGTACTTACTGCGGGGCGAGCTGATCCGCTTCAACACGCTGGTGCGCGAACTGGCGCTGGCGCATGATCTCGAGGCGCCGGGTTGGCCCGAGTTGGCGGATGATCCGCGGGCCTGGAATGATTTCATGCGCACTCATTTCACGCCGCCGGGCAACCCGGACCAGGAAAGAATCAACGCTGACCCCCTGATGATCGGCGACAGGCTGGCGCTGCTTGCCGCCTCCGGCACACGCATCGCTGGTGCACCTGAACGGACCGCGATCTACGAACAGCGCCCGATCTGCGCCGATCGCAGATGCGAGACAGGCGACCCTCTTGGCTACATCGCCTGAACGCGCCAGTTTTTTCCGACAGCACCAGTGATGCCTTCTTCATTCGCGGCCAATACGCGTCGCTCACGTTCTCGGCGCTGATCGCGCTCATGGTCTCGGCCGCCGCAGCATTCCTTATCGCCCGCCAGATCCTGATCCCGATCAAACGGCTGGAAGCGGGCGCCAAGACGCTGGCCTCTGGCGATTACAGCCTGCGGATCCACAAGGACCGGACCGACGAACTGGGCGAGCTGATCGCCCACTACAACGTGCTGGCCGAAACGCTGGCCCGGACGTCGCAGGCCGAGCGGGGGTGGATTTCCAACACCTCGCACGAGTTGCAGACACCGCTTGCCGTCTTGAGGGCACAGATCGAGGCCCTGCAGGACGGTGTGCGTCAGCCGAACGCAGAGACGCTGGCCGAGATGCACGCGGCGCAAATGCGGCTGTCGCGCCTGGTACAGGACCTCAAGATCCTGACCTATTCGCGCGAGCCAGAACTCGTGGCCGATATGGGCCGCGAGGATCTGGTCGAGATCGCACGCGAAGCCGTTGAAACCGCCCGTCCGACGCTGGAGGCCGCAGGGATCGAGATCGAGTGCGTGTTTCCGGAAACTCTTCCATTGGGCTGTGACAGGTTGCGGATCGGGCAGGTCATCGACAACCTCTTGCAGAACGCTGCACGCTATACCGATGCGCCCGGCAAGGTGCGACTGGCGATCCAGCGCAAAGATGGATTTGCGCAGGTTTCTATCGACGACACGCCACCCACCGCGCCGAACGACGTGCTGCCGCGACTGTTCGACCGGTTTTACAGGGCTGAAGGGTCGCGATCCCGCGCGCTCGGCGGTTCGGGCCTCGGTCTTTCCGTCTGCAAGGCCATCGTGGAGGCGCAAGGCGGCATCATCACCGCCGCCGCCTCGGATATGGGCGGATTGAACGTGACACTGACCCTGCCGGAAAGGCGGCCATGACCGCGCCCCGTATCCTTATCGTCGAAGACGAACCCGCGCTTGCCGGGGTCGTGCGCGACTACCTCTTGGCGGCCGGGATGGTGGTGGACCTGTTGTCGACGGGCACCCATGCGGTCCAAACGGCGCTGGCCAAGCCCCATGACCTCGTCATCCTGGACCTGATGCTGCCCGGCGTGGACGGCCTCACGATCTGCCGTGAGTTGCGCCAAAAGTCCGACGTTCCCATCATCATGACGACCGCGAAGGTCGAGGAAATCGACCGCCTTCTCGGGCTCGAGATGGGGGCGGACGACTACGTCTGCAAACCATACTCCCCGCGCGAGCTGGTGGCGCGTGTGCGCGCCGTTCTGCGACGGCGGCCTTTGGTCGGCCATGCGCCGGAAGATGATCCGGAAGCGCGTCTCCTTATCGACGCGGAGGGCTGGCGCGCGACGGTTGACGGCGCCGACCTCGATCTGACGCGCCGCGAGTTTTCGCTCCTGTCGGCACTGGCCGCGCGCCCCGGTCGGGTGTTTTCCCGCGACCAACTACTGTCGCTGGCGTTCCCGGACAATACCGAGGTGTTCGACCGGACCATCGACAGCCACATCCGCAACATACGACGCAAGATCCATGTAAAGGCGGACTGGGACCCGATCCGGTCCGTCTATGGTGTCGGATACGCCTACGAGGGTTGACCCCCGGTTCGCAGACTGACGAAACGCAGGCGCGGGCAGAGGCTCTCCTTCATTTTTCCTGCACAGTCGCTTCATCCTTGATCCCCGATGATGAGCGATCCTTCTGACACAGGTCAGGATGATGACCTAAGAGGAGATCTGAAATGCGCGTAACACACCTTAGTTTCGCAACCTTCGTCCTCGCGGTCCTTGAAACCCTTGCCGTCGACTTTGACACCGCGCGATCTACTGACTGCCGCGCTTTGCCCCCAATTCGCAGGAGCTGAATATGCCCCGCAAATTCTTTCTGATCACTCTGGCCGCCTCGACCGCGATGCTGGCCGTGCAGGCCACTGCGCAGGACTATACCCCTGCCGAAAACTACTACGACCTCAGCGACATGCCACAGACCGGCATGTACCCGCAGGGCGGATCGAAGCCGGGCGCGGGCAATGCCTCCGGGCCACCGCCGAAAGGCGACGTGCAACCGCAGGAGGTTCGGGTTGGCCCCGCAACGTTCAGCGTCAACTACCCGATCTTCGATGATTTCGCCTCGTTGCCGGATGACGTTGTCTATGTCCGCCAACCGATCCAGAGCTTCGAGCGCCGCGAAGGCGGCACGCACTACTATGAGGTCGTTCTGGTCGAGAGCACGAACGTCAGCTAGGTGCAGGCCGCCATCCTTGCGACAAGCGAAGGCGGCTATCTTGCCTCGCTGACGTCGCCGGAAGAAAACGCCTTTGTCTTCAGCCTGGTCTATGACGATGCGTATTTCTGGCAGTTCCCCGACGACTACACGCCCGACAGCCACTACCGCATCAAGATCGGCCCGTTCCTGGGTGGTGTACGCGTCTCCGACACCGTGAAGTCTCTAAACGGGTGGCAATGGCTCTCGGGCGAGCCCTGGGACTACACCAACTGGGCTCAGAACCTCGACGACGGCGTCACCGACCGCGATCCGCGAGACAACACCCAGCCCAATGGTGCCGGGCGCCAGAACGTCATGGGCTTGGGCGAGTTGAACGTGCCCGTGCCTGCCTGGGGCGACTATTGGGACACCGTCGCCCAATATAGCGAACGCGCGATGCCGACCGGGTACAACAGGGGCTTCGTCATCGAATACGACGAATTGCCCGAATAAGGCCCCGTGTTGAAAGAGCGCATAAATCAAGAAGGCCTCCATGATGAAAGCGCCCCTCGCCTACATCGAAGAGCTCCGCGACCACCACGACCCGATGTTGCGTGCGGCCAACACGCACGAGCTGCGTCTGGCATGGGAGACGCGCAACATGATCCTGTCGGCCGAGATGAAACTGCGCGCGTCGCTGTTCCGGACCGAAAGCCGGTGCAGCCACTTCCGGCTCGATTACCCCCGAGGTGGACGACGAAAACTGGCGCGCCTGGATCAACATCCACCGCGCCGATGACGGCACCATGGAACTGACCAAGCAACCCTTCGGCACGTGGCCTGAGCAGGGCTGAGCGCGCATTGCGGCGATAGCCATCACATACTCTCGTTCCACCAAGCCAAGCACTGAAACAAGGAGAAACACGAATGCAGATCTTTTCAAGACTGGCCACTGCCCTGACACTTGCCTTGCCCGGCGCCGCCTTACGCTGGTCATGATGAAAGAGATTGACCGGGTCTTCACCAAATATCCGTTCTTCGGCAGTCGTCAGATCGCTGCCTATCCAAGAAGAGAGGGCACAGCAGTCGGGCGTCATCGCGTCAGGCGATTGATGGCGAAGATGGGCTTGGAGGCAATCTACAAACGCCCTCGAACCAGCCAACCGCACCCGCAGCACCCGGTCTATCCGTATCTGCTTCGAGGCATGCAGATCGACCGCCCCAATCGGGTCTGGTGCGCTGATATCACGTTCGTGCCGGTCAAGAACGGCTTCCTGTACCTGGTCGCGATCATGGATTGGGCTGCGCGCAAGGTGCTGAGTTGGAGACTGAGCAACACGATGCACGCAGACTTTTGCAGAGACGCATTGAATGAAGCCATTGCCAAACACGGTACACCGGAGATCATGAATACGGACCAAGGATCGCAGTTCACGGGATCGGCCTGGATCACAACGCTGACCGAGGCTGGCGTGCGCATCTCAATGGATGGACGCGGACGCTATCTGGACACCATCTTCATCGAGCGATTGTGGCGATCCCTGAAGCAGGAAGCGATCTATCTCGAAGAGATCAATGACGGCTTACAGGCCCGGCGTGTCATCAAGAACTGGATGGCATTCTACAACGCAGAGCGGCCCCATTCCGCGCTTGATCGGCAAACGCCTGACGACGCATATTGGGCGGGCCTGGAAGAGCAGAAAGCAGCATGAAACCTAAACCCGATACACTTTAGAAACGCTGCAAGACTGTCCGAAAACATGGGACCACTTCAGTGAGTGGCCCTTGGACATGTTCGTCAAGACGCATGAGAGGGCGCCGGCTGGTTTGCCGAGGTGCCAGACTGCCGGCTGACGAGGGTGACCCGCGGACCCCACGGTTTCAGGGTTTTACAAAACCCCGAAGTGTCCATCCAAAGTCTATGAATACCCTGAAAGAGCTCTCTCAACGCGAAGCGGCATGGGTTTGTGCTGCAATGATCCCGCGCAGCTCTGCCAGACCCTTCAATCGCCCGACCGCCGGATAGCCCGGCTGCGCATCGGCTTGCAGGTCGCTGAGAATGTCCTGACCATGATCGGGGCGAAAGGGTATCTCGCAATCGGATCGGTTATCGGCTTTGCGGCGCTCTTCTTCCTCCAGAAGCGACGCAACGAGGGCGACCATGTCAGTCGACCCTTCGAGGTGAGCGGCTTCGTGGAAGCTGTTCGGGACAGTTTCGCTTTCGCGCCGCACATTCCGCAAATGGGCAAAATGGATCTTCGATCCAAGGCGCCGAACCATACCCGGAAGGTCATTGGATTCGCGCACGCCCAACGATCCACTGCAAAGCGTGATCCCATTGGAGGGCGAGTCGATAGCCGAAACGAGAGACGCATAATCCTTTTCGGTGGACATGATGCGCGGCAGACCCAAAAGCGGGAAGGGCGGGTCGTCGGGATGACAGCACATCCGGATGCCAAGCCGCTCCGCGACTGGAATCACCTCGCTCAGGAAATCGATCTGGTGTTGGCGCAAGCGGTCGGCATCGATCTTCGCATATAGGTCGAGTTCTTCCTGCAAGGACGCGATTGAATAACCTTCTTCGGCGCCGGGCAATCCGCAGATGATATTGCTGACCAGGTTTGAGACGTCGTCATTCGACATTTTCGCGTAGCGAAGTTCTGCTTCTGCTCTGACGGTCTGATCGAAATCGCCGTCCGCTCCTTTCCGTTTCAGTACGAAAATATCGAAGACTGCGAAATCGACCAGGTCAAACCGCATGCAGCGCGCCCCATCGGGCAATTCATGGCGCAGGTCCGTACGGGTCCAGTCGAGAACCGGCATGAAATTATAGCAGACGATGTCGATTCCACAGGCCGCGAGATTCTCGAGGCTGGTCTTGTAGTTCTGGACGTGGGTCGCCCAATCACCGGTCTGCCGCTTTATGTCTTCGGTTACCGGAAGGCTTTCGACGACATCCCACGCAAGCCCCGTGCTTGGGCCGTCTGATCCGCCCTGGATAAGGGCTTGCCGCGTCTGGATGGCCTCGCGGCTCCAGACCGCGCCGTTGGGAACCTCGTGCAAGGCAGTCACGATTCCTTTCGCACCTGCCTGCCGGATATCTTGCAGAGAAACCTTGTCCGCCGGCCCGAACCATCGCCACGTCTGCTTCATTCTATGCGCCCCCTCCATGCATATCCTGTTCGCCGTCGACGAGATCGGTGTCGACGGCGCGATGCCGCACTAACATGATGTTGACATGTATGGAAGTAGGGATGTATGCGGAAAGTGGGGGGACGATGGAATGATTTTGGACGTGGAGGACATGAAGGGCTGGCGGCTCGATCCGCTGAAGGCCGTGGCACCACAGCTGCGCCTGATCCTTCGCAGTCGTATCATTCGCAATGACTTCAAGCCGATGAGCAGGCTTTCCGAGCCGGATCTGGCGAAGGAATATAAAGTAAGTCGACAGCCCGTCCGGGAAGCGTTCATCACGCTCGAACATGAAGATCTTGTCGAGATACGACCGCAGCGTGGAACTTATGTGAAACGTATCGATGCGAATGCGGTACTGAACGGCCAATTCGTTCGCGAAGCTGTTGAAGCCGATATCATCTGCTCGCTCGCCCGGGACCGGGACCGTGATCTCGTGCGCGACCTGCGCGCGCAATTGGAAGATCAGGCGGCTACGTCGCGCGACAACCCCGCGGTGTTCATGGAGCAGGACGAGAAATTTCACAGGACGCTGGCGCGGGCCGCAGGCGTGGAAGGTGCCTGGACCTATCTCGAGGCCATCAAGGCGCAGATGGATCGCGTCAGGTTCTTCTCCGGGGTCGAATTCCCGATCGAGACCCTGATCGACCAGCACCGTCATATCATAGACATGATCGAAGCCGGAAACGTGGAGGCCGCCGAAGCGGCCATGCGTTCCCATCTCAAGGAAATCCTGAAATCCCTGCCGAAAATCCAACAATTGTACCCTGGGCACTTTGTCGGAGATTTGGGCGGGGTGGATGATCGATAAGCTTTTGCCAACTGGAGGAGATACCAATGGGGCTCTTGAAGACGACTAAAATCCTGGCTGCTGCGACCGCTGTCGCCGCAATTGCAGGAACATCTGCGTTTGCGCAGGAAATGACCCTGAAGCTGGGCCATCTCGCAAACGAGCAGAACTCGTGGCATCTGGCCGCAGTGAAATTCGGAGAGGAGCTGAATGCGCTGACGGATGGTCGTATCGCCGTCGAGGTTTTCCCGAATGAATCGCTGGGCAAGGAAGTCGACCTGATCAACGGCATGCAGCTCGGGACGGTCGACATGACGATCACCGGCGAGACGCTGCAGAACTGGGCTCCGATGGCTGCACTGCTGGCCGTGCCATATGCGTACCGTTCGCTGGAGCACATGGACGAAGTGGCATCCGGTGCCATTGGCGATCAGATCATCGACCAGGTTGTCGAGAAGGCGCAGATCCGCCCGATCGCATATTTCGCCCGCGGCCCGCGGAACCTGACGTCGCAGCGTCCGATCGCGTCGCCTTCTGATCTGAACGGCATGAAGATGCGCGTGCCGAACGTGCCGCTCTTCGTCGATGTCTGGAGCGCCCTGGGTGCGGCGCCGACGCCGATGGCCTTCTCCGAAGTGTTCACCTCGCTCCAGAGTGGCGTGATCGAAGGGCAGGAGAACCCTCTGGCGCTGATCCGTTCCGCAAACTTCAACGAAGTGCAGGGCTACGTGAACCAGACTGAACATGTCCGGTCCTGGATCTATCTGACCATCGCTGAATCCACCTGGAACAGGCTTTCTGCCGATGATCAGGCCGCGGTGATGCAGGCCGCAGCCACTGCTCAGGAATATGAGCGCGGCCTCCTGCTGGAAAGCCTCGCAGCCGATCAGGAATATCTCGAAGCCAATGGCATGGAGTTCGTCGAGGTTGACGGCGCAGCATTCCAGACAGCCGCAAAGGACGCGGTCTTGGCCAACGTGAGCGATGAGATCCGGCCTGTCGTCGAAGACCTGTTCTCGAACTGATCCATAGACAGGATTTCCCTTGGGAAGCTGCCGGCCTCCGGATCGGTGGCTTCCTGATCGTAACAGGGCAATAGAATGAAACGCATCGAAAACATCATCGTGACGATCTGCAGTATCGGGGTGGGCATAGCGTTCCTGACCTTGATCGTGGCCGTCCTCATCCAGGTCCTTGGCAGAACGTTCAGTTCGTCACCCGTCTGGACGGAGGAACTGACCAGGTTTGCGATGCTTTTCACCGTGACCTTCGGTGCCGGGCTTTCGCTCCGCTCCGGCGATCTCGTGAACGTGGACGTGGTCTGTGAATCCCTGCCGGGGCAATGGCCCCGCCGACTGCGCCTTTTCTCGGCGATCGCGACATTCGCCCTCTGCGTCTTTCTTATCGCGCCAGCTTGGAAATACGTGTCCATCGGCGCGCTTCAAACCTCTGCCGCACTTCGGTTGCGGATGGACTACATACACTTCTCGGTGTTCGCCCTTCTGATCGGGATCGCCCTGTTCGCATTGATGCGGATTGTCGCGATGGTTTTCTATTCGGATGACGGGCAACCTGAAAACAGAACGGACATCTAAGATGGGTCTCTTTATCCTCGTTACTGTTTTCGTCTTCGGTCTTGTCGTAGGCATACCCGTTGCGATCACCCTTGGCCTGAGTTCGCTCAGCTACCTGCTGTACATGGGCATCCCTGCCGTCGTCATGCCGCAGAAGATGTATGCCGGTATGGATGTTTTCGTTCTGCTCAGCATTCCGGGCTTCATTCTGGCCGGCAACCTGATGAACCAGGGCGGGATCACGGAACGCATCATTCGCTTTGCGAATGGCCTCGTCGGCTGGATCCGGGGCGGGCTTGGCCTGACCAACGTCGGCGCGTCCATGCTTTTCGGCGGCATTACCGGAACGGCCGTTGCAGATGCCGCCTCGATCGGCGGCGTGATGATCCCCGGCATGAAGAAGGCGGGATACCCCGCTGACTTCTCCGCGGCCGTTACGGCTGCGTCATCGACCGTCGGGCCGATCATTCCGCCCAGCGTGCCGATGATCATCGTCGGGGCATTGTCCGGCATATCGGTCGGCAAGATGTTCCTTGCCGGGGCGATTCCCGGTATCCTGATGGGTGTGGCCATGATGGTGACCACCTACCTGATCGCGAGGAAGAAGAACTTTCCGAAGCAGGAATGGCAAGGCGTCGCGGAAATCGGCCGTTCCTTCGCCGGTGCCTTCTGGGCGTTGGCAATGACCGGGCTGATCCTTTACGGCCTGTTGAGCGGCATCGCCACGCCGACGGAAACCGCCATCATCGCAAGCATCTATGCGGTCGTCATCGGGCTTTTCGTCTACAGGGAACTGCCTCTGCGCAAGATCCCCAAAATCGTCGTCGAGAGTGCGGTGGCCGCGTCCGGGATCCTTGTACTTGTCGGCTTCGCCAACGTGTTCGGCTGGATCCTCGTGTCCGAGCGCATTCCCCAGATGATCGCCACGGCCGTGTTGTCCTTCACGGACAACAAGTTCGTCGTGATCCTGATCATCAACATCCTGCTGTTGCTCGTGGGCATGTTCATGGAAACCATCGCGGCGCTGATCATCCTGTTCGTGCCACTGCTCACGCTTGCGACGACTGTCGGGATCGACCCGCTGCACTTTGCAACCTTTGCGGTGCTCAACCTGATGATTGGCCTGACCACACCGCCCCTCGGTGTCTGCCTCTTCGTCTGTGCGGGTATTGCACGTCAGCCGCTGACACCGGTGGTGATTGCCATTCTGCCGTTCATCGCCACCAATATCATCGTGCTGCTGCTGGTGTCCTATGTCCCGCCAATCGCAACATGGTTGCCCTCGGTCCTGCTGCCGTGAACACATGATGCTGCACCGGATGGTGCAGCCTATCCAAACGGTCGGATCGCAGATTTACCGGGTCGTCGCAAAGGTCGACGGCCCGGTTCTGTATCACGGGGCGACAGGCTACGTCCCCGACATCCCCATAATCACGATGCATCGATCATCCGCGCTGGTGGTGCAACGGCGGGCCATCTGACCGGCGGCCCGCCTGTCATCGTCACAACCCGGCGATGACCTTGTCCAAGGTCGCCGGATAGTCGCGAACACGCACGCCGGTCGCGTTGTAGATCGCGTTCGTGATTGCGGCCGCCGCTCCACAGATGCCAAGCTCGCCAATTCCCTTCGCCTGCAGGGGGCTCGCCCAGTCGTCGCGTTCCTCCAGAAGTTCGACGGTCAATTGTGGCACGTCGGCGTTTACCGGGATGTGATACTCGGCCAGGTTGTGGTTCGCCACATGGCCGTCGCGCGGATCGAAGGCGATCTCCTCGGTCAACGCGATCCCGATGCCAAAGGTCATTCCGCCCAGGCACTGCGACCGCGCGGTCTTGGCATTCAGGATCCGCCCTGCCGCAAAACTGCCGTGCATGCGGCGCACGCGTGTTTCGCCGGAGGCGGCGTGGACGGCGACTTCGGCGAAATAGGCGCCGAACGTGGCCTGACGCACGGCCGTGGACGTATCGCCGGGTTCTACATGGCCCAGTTTCGCGATCTCGTCGCCCTGCAACACATCGCCCAACGCCTTTGTCTGATTGTCAAAGGTGACGCGGCCGTCTTTCAACAGCAGGTCCTTCTCGTCCACATCCAGCCGATCAGCCAACTGTCGGCGGATTGCCTGACAGGCGACGTAGACCGATGTCCCGCTGGACGATGCGCCCCAGGATCCACCGGATCCTGCGGCCGGGGGCAGGGTGGTATCGCCCAGTACGACATCGACCCGATCCCGTGGTAGCCCAAGCATCTCGCCCGCAATCTGACCGAGGATCGCATAGGTGCCGGTGCCGATGTCGGTCATGTCCGTCTCGACCCGCGCCCGGCCGTCCGGTTGCAGGGTGACGCGCGCCTGACTTTCCATCAGGGCATTGATGCGCGCAGCAGAGGCCATGCCATACCCGACCAGCCATTCGCCTTCGCGGCGTTCCTTCAGACCCGGACGGTCAGCCCAGCCAAAGGCGCGTGCCCCGCTTTCCAGCGCCTCGCGAAAACGGCGCGAGGAAAATTCCTTGCCGCTTTCCGGGTCCGTTTCGGGAATGTTGCGCAAACGCAGTTCGACGGGGTCTATCCCGACCTTTTGCGCCAGCTCGTCCATCGCGTTTTCCACCACGGTCACACCGACAGCCTCGCCCGGTGCGCGGACGGAACCGGCGCAAAGGCGATGCAGGCGGGCAAGGTCCAGCGACATCTGACGGTTCTTTCCGGCATAGAGGAAATGCGACGCCTGCAGGACCGGCTCGGCAAAGACCTCTCCAGGCAGGTTCGACACCCGGGCATCGTGACCGAAACCGCTCAGGCGGCCGTCTGCATCGGCGGCCAGGCGGATCCTCTGGCGGGTTTCCGAGCGGCGCATCGTCGCCTCGTAGACCTGCGGGCGTTGCAGGGCGACCGATACGGGGCGGCCAAGTTCCTGCGCGGCGATGGCGGCGGCAACGGCCTCGGGCGCCAGACCCAGCTTGGAGCCGAAACCACCTCCGACGTAGGGCGACAGAATGCGCACCCGGTCCGGGTGGATGCCCAGCGAATCCGCAAGTTCGTTGCGGTTGTATTTCAGCATCTGATAGCTGCCGCGCAGGGTCAGGTCATCACCCTCCCACGAAGCGATCGACGCATGCGGCTCCATCGGAGAGCTGGAGTGCGACGGGGTGGTATAGACCTCGTCGACGCTGTGGGTGGCGTCCTTCATGGCGGCATCGAGATCGCCCTGATCCAATGTCTGATCGTCCTGCGGCTCCACGGCGGCGGTGGCCGGATCGACGGGCCTGACCTCGCCGTCTTCGAGCCGCACCATCAGCGACTGCGCCGCATGGCGGGCCTGTTCGAAGGTCTCGGCAACGACAACCGCGACCAGCTGCCCTAGATAGGCGGCCTGCTGCGGGCCCTGGATCGGTGCCTTGTTCGCCGTTCCCTGCGCGGGGTTGCGCAGAAGGCGGTCGTCCTGAATCACGGACAAAACACCGGGCATCTTCGCCACATCGTTGCGGTTGGACAGGACGACCCGACCGCTGTTGCCGGGCGCGCGGACCATGACCCCGTGAACCATGCCCTCGACCTGCCATTCGTTGGCATAGGTCGCGGTGCCCGTGACCTTCAACGGTCCCTCGGGCCGGTCCAGCGGTGCGCCGACAAGACCCTGCGCCATGTCGTCCAGCCGCCGGTCGGTGGCGGGGGCATCCATCTTGAAATGTTCGGTCATGTCCGGGCCTCCTGCGTCAATTCCGTAAGCACCGACACGAGCGTCCGGCGCGTGAGCGGGAGTTTGAAGTCATTGGCCCCGAAACCCTCGGCCTCGGCCAGAAGCTGATCGGCGGCTTTCTCGAAGAGCGCCTCCGACGGTGTCTGGCCGACCAGAAGGGCTTCGACCTGCGGATCGCGCCACGGCTTTGGGGCCACGCCGCCGAAGGCGAGGTCGGCCCGTGTGATGCGGCCATCTTCCATCGCAACGACCCCGGCCACCGACACGAGGGCAAAGGCATAGGAGGCCCGGTCTCGCACCTTGCGATAGGTCTGACGCCCGGCCACGGGCGCCGGCAGGACGACGGCTGTGATCAATTCACCGGGTTCCAGAACGGTTTCACGGTCAGGGCGGTCGCCCGGCAGAAGATAGAGGTCGTCAAGGTTCAGCCGTCGAGTGGACCCGTCGTCCTTTACCGTCTCGACGACGGCGTCGAGCGCGCGCATTGCGACGGCCATGTCGCTGGGGTGCGTCGCGATGCAATGCTCCGATGTGCCCAGAATGGCGAGGATGCGGTTAAAGCCCTCGCGCGCGGAACACCCGCTGCCCGGCTCGCGCTTGTTGCAGGCCATGGCGCGGTCATAAAAATACAGGCACCTCGTCCGTTGCAGCAGGTTGCCCCCGGTGGTCGCCTTGTTGCGGAGCTGACCGCTTGCACCGGCAAGCAGCGCGCGGCTGAGCACCGGCCAGTCGCGGCGGACGCGTGTGTCATTGGCAAGGTCGCTGTTGGTCACCAAGGCACCGATCCGCAGGCCGCCGTCCTCGGTTTCCTCTATCCGGTCCAGTTCCAGCCGGTTGATATCGACCAGTTCGGCCGGGGCCATGACCTCCAGCTTCATCAGGTCGAGCAGGTTGGTGCCGCCTGCGATGAACATGGCACCGCCCGCTGCATCCCGTGTCGCGGTTTCGGTGCTTTGGGCGCGGGTATACTCGAAGGGTCTCATGCGGTTTTCTCCGCGGCCTTGCGGATCGCCTCGACGATATTGGGATAGGCTGCACACCGGCACAGATTGCCGCTCATGCGCTCCGATATCTCCTCGGTCGTCAGGGCCGCATCACCGGTCAGATCGTCCGTCACATGGCTTGGCCAGCCGCTTCGAACTTCGTCCAGCATGGCGGTGGCCGAACAGATCTGTCCCGGCGTGCAATAGCCGCACTGAAAACCATCTTCGCTGACGAAGGCTTCCTGCAGGTCGCTGAGATTGCCGGGCTGGCCGATCCCCTCGATCGTGGTCACCTCGTCGCCATCATGCATACAGGCAAGCGTCAGGCAGGAATTGATGCGCCGCCCGTTCACCATGACGGTGCACGCGCCGCATTGCCCGTGATCACATCCCTTCTTGCTGCCGGTCAGCCCGAGATGATGGCGCAAGGCGTCGAGCAGGGTGGTCCTTGGATCAAGTTCCAAACGTTGCTGCGTGCCGTTGATCGTCAGATGAGTTTGCACGGGAAATGTCTCCGAGTTGATCCGGTCCTGAAGGAGTAACCCGTGGTATGCATGAAGGGTTCCGTACGTTGCGGCAGGGAGGGGCGACCCCTGCGGCAGCATGCCCCCGCTGCGAAACCGGTTCGGACCGACGATGATCGGCACGCAAAGTCGCCTTGGCGATCACGGTGCCGTCGCAATACCACCCACCTCGGCTTGACCGATTACGGGTCAAAGCGCGACCTTATCGGGCAAAACGGATTACCGTTCGGCACCTGGCACGGCGCCTTTTCCGACCCACGGCCAAGCCGTCGGAAAGTGATCTGCAAATTCACGCGACCTTCGCGCTATCCCTGACCGACAAGCCACGGAATGCAGGTAATCGCGGCCTCGATGGGGTCGACGATACGCACCGGCAAGGTCGACCGCAGGGTTTCCGTGATCCGGGTCATTCCTGCACAGCCGAGGACGATCGCATCGATCCCGTCCTCTCTGACGGCTATCTGCGCCTCTGCCGTGATCGTCGCGGCCGCACGTTCCGGGTAGTGTTCAAGGTCGAGAACCGGAACGTCCGAGGCCCGCACCCGCGCGCAGGCACCGCTCAGACCATAGGCCGCGATGTTGCCTTCGATGATGGGGACGGAAACAGGCAAGGTCGTGACGACCCCGAACCGCCAGCCGCGCATCGCACAGGCATGAAACGCAGCCTGGCCGATCCCGATCACCGGGCAGGGGGCGAGGCGCTGTGCAGCCATCAAGGCCGTGTCATCGAAGCATCCGATGATGATGGCATCCGCATCCTGATCAACGGCCTTGCGCACGAGATCGAGCAGGGGGCCCTCTGCGGCGGCTCCGTCCTCGGGGCCCTGTATTGCGGGGGGGGCGCCGTGCGAGGTCCAGCCTTCGATGGTCTGACCGGGCGCTGCGGCACGGGCGGCGGCCAGCATCGTCCGCGTCATCGCGACCGTGCTGTTCGGGTTGATGAGGACGACGGACATGCGCGGTCAGACAGCTTCCCTGCCTGCGTCGGACCCGATGCGCGCCCGACGACGGCCCATGGTCCAGACGATGACAAGGAACACAGCGATCACCAGAAGCGAGAACACCGTCGTCAACGTCCCAAGCGCGAAGATGACGGGTGTCGTCACGTTCGTCGTCATCCCGAAGATTTCCAGTGGCAGGGTGTTGTAGCTGCCTGCGGTCAGCAGGGTGCGCGCGAACTCGTCATAGCTGAGCGTGAAGCCGAACAACGCGACGCCGATCAGCGAGGGCGCGATGATCGGCAGGACGACATGCCGGATTGTCTGCCATGGTGATGCGCCCAGATCGCGGGCGGCCTCCTCGAAGGCCGCGTCGAAGCGGTTGAAGACGGCGAACATGATCAGAAGGCCGAACGGCAGCGTCCACGTCAGTTGCGATCCATAGCCGGAGGTCGCCCAATGCACAGGAACCCCGGCCTGATTGAACAGCAGACCAACCCCGAGGGAGATCAGGATCGAGGGGATCACCAGTGCCGTGATGATCAGGTAGAAGAGCACCCCCGACCCGGCAAAACGCTTGCGGAAGGCCAGCCCCCCCATGACCGACACGACGACGGTGGTGATCATCACCATCAGTCCAAGGGCCAGCGATCGGCGGAACGAGCCCCAGATGTCGCCCACGGCCTGTTGTTCGAAAAGGTCGCGGAACCAGTGCAGCGAGGTGCCGCGCATCGGGAAGGTCAGGCCACCCTGCGGCCCTTGAAAGGACAGGATGCCGATGGTCACGGTCGGGCCATAGAGGAACACGAGAAACAGCACGAAGAAGACTGTCAGGGCGTAAAAGGATCGGGGGCGGCGTTCCATGTCAAAGCTCCTTTCGGATGTCGACGAAGCGCAGCAGAACCCCGATGACGATCAGCACAGTCATCAACAGGACAACGGCGGTGGCACTGGCCGATGGGTATTGCAGCAGGCTGATGTCGTTGGAAATCAGGCGTCCCACGTTGGCCGACTGCGACCCGGACATGAACCGCACGGTGATGAAGTCCCCCATCACGAGGGTGACGACGAAGATCGTCCCGATCATGATGCCCGGCTTGGTCAGCGGGACGATGACATGCCACAGGGTCTGCCAGCCGCTCGCCCCGGCATCCGTCGCCGCCTCGATCAGGGATCGGTCGATCCGCATCATCGTGTTGAAGATCGGGACCACCATGAACAGCGTGTAGAGATGGACGAAGGCAAGGATCACGCTGAAGTCGGAGAACAGCAGCCAGTCCAGCGGCGCGTCGATGACCCCCCATGACAACAGGGCCGAATTCGCGATCCCCTCGCGTCCGAGGAACGGAATCCAGCTGATCATGCGGATGATGTTCGAGGTCAGGAAGGGGATGGTGCACAGCAGGAACAGGACGATCTGCCATGTCAGGCTGCGGATGTGGAAGGCGAGGTAATAGGCGACGGTAAAGCCGATCAGAAGCGTGCAGACCCAGGTGATCGCGGCATATTTGAAGGTGTTGCCGAAAACGCGCCACGTGACATCCGAGGTCAGCAGGAAGGCGTAGTTGTCGAACAGGAAGGCGGGATAGATCGAAAATTCGGTCGCGCCCCAGAAACTGACCACCACGATTGTCACGATCGGCAGGACGAGGAAGACGGCAAGCACGAGGACCAGCGGTGATGCCATCAACCAGCCGGTCAGGTTGCGACCCAATGCACGGCGGTCGCTTCGCGCGGGTGGTGCCAGCGGGGCGGAAAGGGTTGTCTGATCTGTCATTGCGTCCCCGGCAAAAGGGTGCGCGCCGCGTATCCGGCGCGCACTGGGTTCATGTGCCTCAGGCGGCGATGAACTCGTTCCACTTGCGAACCATGTACTGGTTCTCGTCCATGACCGCGTTCCAGCAGGCCACGGCGCCCATGCGTTCCTCGAAGGAGCCGCCGTCGCGGGTCTCGCCGGCCTGGGCCAGGGCATCGCCCGTGGGCGAGGTGATGACGTCGGTGGCTTCCTTGCCTTCGAACCAGTAGCCCCACTCGTTCTCGGACATGAACGCCTTGGAGGTCTCGGGCACGGCCGAGTAATACCCCTGACGCATCAGGTAGCCGCCAACCCAACCGGAGAGATACCAGTTGATGTATTCATATGCGGCGTCCAGCTCCATGCCCGACAGGTTGGACGACAGGCCCAGACCGCCGCCCCAGCTGCGATAGCCTTCTTCCAGCGGCTGGTAGACGCAGGGAATGCCGCGCGACTTGACGGCCGTGATCGCGGGCGACCACATCGACTGGATCACGACTTCGCCCGAGGCCATCAGGTTGACGCTCTCGTCGAAGGACTTCCAGAAGGCGCGGAACTGGCCGTTGCGCTTGGCCTCGGTGAAGATCGCGAAGGTCTTGTCGATCTCCTCGCGGGTCATGTTGCCCTTGTCGCCATAGGTGATCTCGCCCAGCGACTCGCAGACCATCGCCATGTCCATGATGCCGATCGACGAGATGTCGAGGATCGAGGCCTTGCCCTGGAACATCGGGTCCAGCAGCTGCCGCCAATTGGTGACGGGCACGTCGATCAGGTCCGGGCGGATGCCCAGCGTGTCGGCGTTGTAGATCGTCGGGATCAGGGTCATCCAGCCGGATTCGTTGTCGACGAAGGTCGTGCCGCCGGGGCCTTCGACAAAGCCCACGGTGTGTGGTGCGGTGCCCTGTGCGATGGTGCTGTCCGGGGTCAGCTTGCCATTTCGGAAGATGCCCACGATCTTGTCGTAGTTGGCGATCTTGGAGGTATCCATCGCCTGCAGGTTACCCGTCGGCCAGACCTTCTTGCAGATCCAGTATTCGATGTCGGCGATGTCGAAGCTGTCGGGCTGGGTCGCCGCGCGCTGCGTGACCGAATCCGAGTCGAGCGCCGTCATCTCGAGGTTGAAGCCGAGGTCTTCCTTCACCTTGGTGGCCACGTCGTTCAGGTTCGACACGCCCGTGCCGAACTGGCGCAGGGTGATGTCCTTGGTTTCCTGGCCCCAGACCATCGGCGCGGCGAGGGTGGAGGCCCCGATCGCAGCAGCACCTGTCTTCAGAATCGAGCGGCGCGAGTAGCGCACCTTTGAAATCGTCGTCATGTCTTTTCCCCGTCGTTGGTTGTGTCGTCGTTGCGATCTTCAGGCGAGCAGCGGATGCGCCACTCCGTCCTGCCAGCCGAGGCCCACGGCCTCGCCCGGCTCCTTCGGCGCGCCGAAGAAGTCCTTGTCCGTCATCAGCGCCGTGACCTCCGCGCCCTGTGCGAGCGTCGCGGTCAACGCGACATGGGTGCCCTGGTACTCGACGGCGGTGACATGGCCATCGAGGCGCCCGGCGCCCGGCTCGGCCAGAACCATCTCGTCGGACCGCACGGCGACCTGACCGCCGGGCAGGTCGATGACGTTGTGCGCGCCGAGGAAACGGGCGACGAAAGCGGTGCGCGGTGCCTCGAACACGGCGCGCGCCGGGCCCGCCTGTTCGATGCGCGCGTTGTTCATGACGACGATCTCGTCCGCGAGGGCCAACGCCTCGTCCTGTCCATGGGTGACGTGGACGAAGGCGATGCCCAACCTGCGTTGCAGCTGTTTCAGCTCGGCGCGCATCCGGGTCCGCAGGAAGGGGTCGAGCGCCGACAGCGGCTCATCCAGAAGCAGGACCTCGGGCTCGGTAATCAGCGCACGCGCCAGCGCGACGCGCTGTTGCTGTCCGCCCGACAGCTGTGCAGGCAGGCGGTCCGCGTAGGCGGCCATGTCCACGAGCTCCAGCAACTCGTCCGCACGCGCGGTGCGGGCCGCCTTGTCGACACCCTTCATGCGCTGGCTGAAGGCGACGTTGTCACGCGCGTTCAGGTGCGGAAACAACGCGTAGCTCTGGAACATCATTGCGGTGCCGCGCGCAGCGGGTGCCAGCGATGACACATCCCGGCCCGACAGCAGGATCGACCCGTCGCTGACGGCCTCGTGCCCCGCGATCATGCGCAGGGTCGACGACTTGCCACAGCCCGACGGGCCCAGCAGACAGGTATAGCTGCCTGCGCGAAACAGGTGGTTGATGGCATCGACGGCCACCGTATCGCCATAGCGTTTGGTCAGGCCGACAAGTTCGAGATCATGTTTGGATCGCACGGTGTTCCCCCAGCAGTCGCCTTCGACGCTTTGCCGAGTGTGATGACTTGCCAAGCACCGAGGCGGTTCCCGGTTCGACGGCGGCAGGGATTGCCTGATCTTTCCGCAGGCAATGCCTCCTTCGCACACGAATTAAACCCGGATCGTATACGATCTGGTCCGTGATGTGCTGCGCCTTTCTGTCCCCCTTGTCGCGAATCCTCCGACCTGACAGGACAGGGTAGAACCGGAGAATTTCGTGACCGAAACAAGTGCCGCCCCCGCGTCCTTCACGCCCGAAAGGATCGCCAATCGCCTGACCGAGGCCCTGCATGAGCATCGTGTCCTGCCGGGCATGAAGCTGGCCGAAGACGAGGTCGGCGATACGTTCGGCGTCGGGCGGACGATCGTGCGTCAGGCCCTGCGCATTCTGGCGCAGGAGGGGCTCGTGACCCTCGAACGCAACCGTGGCGCCTTCGTCACCCAGCCCTCGGTGATCGATGCGCGCGAAGTCTTCGAGGCGCGCGCTTTGTTGGAGCCGACGACAGCCGCTGCGGCCGCCGTGCGCATCACATCGTGCGACCTCGCCGCGCTGGAAACCCATATCGAGGCCGAACATGCGGCGCTCGACGCGGGGGATACCGGGCAGGCCCTGCGCCTGTCGGGCCAGTTCCACATCGAGATCGCGCGCATCGCCGACCAGGCGACCATCGAGGCCTTCATCCGGCAGCTGATCTCGCGCTCATCCCTCGTGATCGCGCTCTACTGGCGGCGACGCAGCGCACTGTGCGAAAGCCACGCGCATCACGCATTGCTCGACGCTTTCCGCCAACGCGACGCCGCCGAGGCATCGGAACTGATGAAAGGCCATCTCGTGGACCTGCTGTCGCAACTTGACCTGCGCGATCAGACCCCACCGCCGCGATCCCTGCGTGAGGCGCTGGGCGAATGATCCGCTGCCGGTCCATGCTGCGGAGCGAACTCGATACCGTGCTCGATTGGGCGGCCGCAGAGGGCTGGAACCCCGGTCTGGACGACGCAGACGCCTTCTGGGCCGCCGATCCGGAGGGCTTTTTCGTGGCCGAGGAAGACGGCACGCCCGTTGCCGCCATATCGGTCGTGCGTCACGACGAGGATTAC
Organism: Jannaschia sp. 2305UL9-9; assembly: GCF_041403465.1. NCBI lineage: Bacteria > Pseudomonadati > Pseudomonadota > Alphaproteobacteria > Rhodobacterales > Roseobacteraceae > Jannaschia > Jannaschia sp. 2305UL9-9. Next base: position 118,901 of record NZ_JBGEHM010000003.1, on the reverse strand, counting down.
GCGTTCCTTGGCCTTTATATCTGTCGGCCTTCCCACCGCGGGCAGGGCGCCGGTCTGAGCCTTTGGCAACATGCGATGGCCCATGCGGGCAAGCGCATCGTCGGCCTCGACGGCGTTCCTGCCCAACAGGACAACTATGCAAGGTCCGGATTTCGCCCGGAAGGAAAGACGGTGCGCCATGTCGGCAGCCTCGCGCCATTGTCCGCGGGCGATATCCGCCGGGCCAGCGACCGGGATATCCCGGTCCTCGTTGCGCTCGAAGCGAAGGCATCGGGCCGCCTGAAACCCGCCTACATGCGCGCGTGGTTCGCGGGCGCGCACGGCCGTCAGACGTTCGTGCAATATGTGGATGACATGCCCACCGGGGCCGTCACGATCAGGCGCTGCCGTGAGGGCGCGAAGATCGGCCCCCTGATCGCGCCGGACCGGACATCTGCGATGGCCCTCCTGGGGGCTGCGGCCGCATACACGCCGGGTCCCTTGTCGATCGATGTCCCCGGCGGGGCTGAAGGTTTCGGCGAGATGCTGCGCCGCGAAGGGTTCGAGCCCTCGTTCGAGACCGCACGGATGTACGCAGGCGGAACCGTCGCGCCGGGTATCGCGCCACCGGTCCTGTTCGCGGTGACCAGTCTCGAACTTGGGTAAGAACCGGCCGGCCCGGCAGGAACGGACCATCGATCCGCGCCGATATTGTGCGCAACATGCGCGCATGCGTGCCGGTCGAACGATCTGCAGGCACATTCGGGACGCGGGCCGCCCCCCCATCACCTGATCCGTGCGGATCGCCTTTCCCAGCACGCGCAACCATGCGACGGAGGCGGAATGAAAGACGTCGCAATTCGTTTCAATCCATGAAGTCCGCCAACGAAGGCCGACCCGCGTCAACCTTGCGTCTCGTGGGGGGCGGCGCGACCTATGGCGATGGAACCGTGGGGTTGCACCCGTCCGATCTGAGCTTTCGGGCAGGCGAGTTCTGTATTCTTCTGGGGCCGTCAGGCGCGGGAAAATCCACGCTGTTGCGGATGCTGAACCTGTTGGTCATGCCGACCGAAGGCACCGTGGAATGGGCTGCGGACGGGACATCGACACCGCTTGCCAGTGCGCGCGCCATTCGCGACCATCGTCGGCGGACCGCCATGATCTTTCAACAGCATCACCTGATCCCGCGGCTGTCCGCGCTGAAGAACGTCGAAATGGGCAGGCTTGGCCATCATCCCGCGTGGCGTACGATCTGGGGCCTACCTGCGGCGGACCGAAAGATCGCGATTGCCTGTCTCGACCGGGTCGGGTTGGCGGACAAGGCGCTGGCCCGTTGCAGCGCCCTGTCCGGAGGACAGCAGCAACGCGTCGGCATCGCGCGCGCCCTGGCGCAGCAGCCGCACGCGATCCTCGCGGATGAGCCGATTGCATCGCTCGACCCGACTTCGGCGGAACATGTGCTGCGCCTGCTGCGCAGGATCTGTCACGAGGATGGAATTCCGGCAGTCGCAAGCCTGCATCAGCTGGAGGCGGCACGCGGTATCGCTGATCGCATCGTCGGGCTTGACAGTGGTCGCATCGTATTCGACGGACCGCCTGCGGCGCTCATGGCGTCCGACATTGCCCGCATCTACGGCAGCATTGCCTCCCAATAGGAACCTCTCGTCATGCTCAAGACTGTCGCTTTTGCCTTTGCCGTTCTTGCCGGTGCCGTTCAGGCGCAGGGCACGCACGATCCGGACGTCCTGCGCGTCGCGCTGTTGCCGGACGAGGACGCGGCCACCGTCATTCAGGACAACGCCCCCCTTGCCGCCCATCTCGAGGCCGAGATCGGGCGTGACATCGAGATGATCGTGACGACCGACTATTCCTCGATGATCGAGGCGATGCGCTTCGGCCGCATCGACGTCGCCTATTTCGGACCCGTGTCCTACACGATCGCCAAGGAACGGATGGCGGGCGGCGACCTCGATATCGAACCCTTCGCGGCCCGCGTGACGGATGGTAGCACGACCTACCGTTCGGTTGTCATCGCCGGGACCGGATCCGGGATTGTGTCGGTTGCCGATCTGGTCGGCTCGGGGGTGGATGTCGCCTTCGGTGATCCCGCCTCGACCTCCAGCCACTATGCACCGCGCCACGCGCTCCTGCTGGAGGGTGCGGTCGCGGGTGTCGATTACGAGGCACGGTTCACCGGGGCGCATGATGCGGTCGCCCGCAACGTGGAGCTTGGCAATGCAGCAGCAGGGGGGCTGAGCGAGCCGATCTTCGAAAGCCTGATCGATCGGGGTGTCATCGATGCAACGCGCGTCGCGGTCATTCACACCACCGCAGACCTGCCGCAATATCCTTGGGTGATGCGGACCGATCTGACGACGGGGCTGCGGGATGGCATTCGCGCGGCCTTCCTCGGCCTCGCACAGGGAACGGAGACGGGTGATGCGGTGCTTGGTCCGTTCAAGGCCGAACGGTTCGCACCGATTACGGATGCTGACTACGACATCATCCGCGACATCCGGAAAACCGTGCTGGACGAGTGAGCCTGAACGCCGACGCCATCCTCGCGGCCGACCGCAGGCGTCGGCGGCGCAAGGGATTGACCGCGCTTGCAGGTGTCGGGGCGGTCGCGGTCTGTCTTGCGATCACCGGCTTTTTCGACGGCGCACGCCTTGCGGGGGGCGTGCCTGCGATCGGCACGTTGCTGTCAGAAATGGTTCCGCCTGACTTTTCCCGCTGGCGGGCGTGGATATGGCCGCTGGTAGAGACCTTGGCGATGTCGGTTGCCGGCACAGCACTGGCCCTAGCGGCCGCCGTTCCGCTTGGCTTGCTGGCGGCGCGCGACACCGCACCGGGCACGATTACATATGGCACGGCCCGCCTTATCCTGAACGTCCTGCGCGCCTTGCCGGAACTGATCCTCGGGATCGTGTTCGTGGCCGCGGTGGGGTTCGGGATGCTTCCCGGCGTCTTGGCTCTTGGCCTCCATTCGATCGGCATGCTGGGCAAGTTCTTAGCCGAGGCCGTCGAACACGCCGATACGGGACCGATCGAAGCCGTACAGGCCGCCGGGGCGGCACCCTTGCAAGTCGTTTCGCACGGCATCATGCCGCAGGTCTTTCCGCGCCTCGTGGACATGTCCATCTATCGTTGGGAATACAATTTCCGCGCGTCGACCGTGATGGGCATGGTCGGCGCGGGCGGCATCGGAACCGACCTCATCGGGGCGCTGCGCATCCTCGACTACGCGCAGGTATCGGCGCTTCTCCTCGTGGTGCTTGCCGCGGTCACGGTCGTCGATGCGATCGGTGCGGGTATCCGCCGGCGCCTTCGGTAAGTGGCCAGTGACCCTTTTGTCCGCCGTCAGGCGGGCATCAGGCGCAGGCTTGGCACACTCTGAACCGTCGCTTCGGACATGGGTGCAGCGGCTGGATTGACCGCCGCATGATGCGCGGGCCATGTCACCAGCAGGACGGCACAGCCTGCAATCTGCGACGCGGCGATCCGATCGGCCATGGTTTCCACCGTGGCGGCGACGTGACGTTGCCCCGGTTTCGAGACCTCGACGCAGATGTCGACCGGACTGGTCGGTGGCAGACCCTGATTCATCAACTGCGTTGCAAGGCGCCCGGCCTGACGGACCGACATGTAGAACACGGTCGTCGTTCCCGGGCCGCAATGGCGCGTGCTGTCGGGCAGGGGGTCGCCCGCATGGCCCGTGCCCGTGGACAACACCAGCGTGTTGGCCACACCGCGTTCCGTCAGGCTGCGTGACAGGCTGGCCCCGGCTGCGGAGGCAGCCGTGATACCCGGCACGATCTCGACCGGAATGGACGCCGCGCGGGCGGCCTCGATCTCCTCGGTTGCGCGGCCGAAGATGCCCGGATCGCCGGATTTCAGACGGACGACGCGCTGTCCCTTGCGGGCGGCAGCCACGATCACGTCGTTGATGCGATCCTGCGGCCATGCATTTGCCCCGACATGCTTGCCCACGAACACCCGCTCGGCATCCCGCCGCGCAAGCTCCAAGACATCCGGGTCGACGAGCCGGTCGTAGAAGATCACATCCGCTTCCTGCAGGCGTTCAACCGCACGCAGGGTCAACAGATCGCGCGCACCCGGACCCGCCCCGACCAGTGCGATGTGCCCGCATTTGTCAACGCGCGTTGGCGCGCCACCCGTGGCGATGGCGGTCTTGATCGCCCGCGCCGCGTCACGTTCCGCGCCGCGCACCCAGATGTCGCGGGGTGCCCCCTTGAAGACCCAGGCCCAGAAGGCGCGGCGCCCCGCGCGCGGGACGTTGCGCGCAACGCTGGGCCGCAACCGGCCGGCCAGTGCCGCAAGACCGCCAAGCGACAGGGGCAACATGCGTTCAAGCTGGGTCTTTATCTCGCGTGTCAGAACGGGGGCGGTGCCTTCGCTGCCGATTGCGACGACGATCGGATCGCGGTCGACGATGGCCGGTGTGGTCATGTCGCAAAGATCGGGTTGATCGACCACGTTTACGGGGCAGCGCGCGGCCTTGGCCAGCGCATGCGCCGCCGCATCCAGACCCGGGCAGCCGGTGCCGACGAACGCCATGGCGGCATCATCGAAGACATCGGCGGACAGGTCGCGACATTGGATTGCACGCCCTTCCGTCACCAGTTCGGCCAGCTCCTGATCCAGCTGAGGGCTTACGAGGACGAGAGATGCGTCGGATTTCAGCAGAAGGCGGGCCTTCTGCGCTGCCTGCTCGCCGCCGCCCACGATCACGACGCGGCGCCCGGTGGTGCGGATGAACATGGGGAAGGCTTTCATGACAGGTCTCCTTGTCAGGCCGGCTGTTCAGGTCAGGACAGGCATCTTGCGGGACGCCCAGAGGTTCCGGGCCAGTGTTGCGGCGTCGCGGGCACCCAGAGTGTCGAGCGCGAGGGCCGCCGTTCCGGTGATGATTTCGGTCTCGAAGGCAGAAGGGCCCGTCGGATCCCATGGCTGCGCCGGCTCCGTCCCGGCAACAGCGGGGGTCGCAAGGCGGCGCGTCTCCTCCGCGACGGCCGGAAACCTCTGTTCCCAAAGCTCGCCGTCGCGCAGGCCGAAACTTGCGATGTCCTTGCTGGGATGGCGTTCGAACTCACCACCGCCACCCTTGATGACCGACAGGTTCCGCCATCCGAGCAAGGCACCTGCATCGGCCTGCAAAAGGCGATACGAGGGGTGAAAGACGCCCTGAACGCTTGCCGTCGCAACGCCGGGGTTCAGCATTCGGCAGATCGTGTTCACGCAGGATCGCAGGCCCAGAACGCCGCGCAGGCCAAGCAGGCGAAACAGGGCAGGGTGCAACACCTCGAGGGGCATGTAGGCAATGCCGTCCTGCCCAAGCAGACGCTCCGCATCGGCAGCGGAGCGTGCGACGGCAATACCGGCCTGCTGCAATCCGGCGCGCACCTTGGGGTCCGCGCCATTCCAGCCATGCAGCAGAACGCGGCGTCCGGCCGCGGCGACCAGTTTCGCCGACAACAGGAACCAGGGCGCGCCACGGGTCCGGCCCGCCGCATAGGTCGGCCAGTCCAGATCGACCTGTGGCAGGGCAGGTATCTGCGCTTGTGCGGCGGCGGCCAGCCCGGCGATTTCCGGCGCGGTCTCGCCCTTCATCCGCAATAGCATCAGCAGCGCGCCCACGGCCTCGGGCGCGGTATCGTCACGCAGCATCAGGGACATCGCATCGAAGGCTTCGTCCTGCGTCAGGTCCCGCGACCGGCCCGGGCCGCGACCCAGGGTGCGCACGTGGTTGGCCAACGTCATTCCGCCGCCTCGCGCGCGCGCGCCGACAACAGCAGGTCCGCGATCTCCGGGCGGCAGGAGCCGCAGTTCGTGCCCGCACCCAACGCGGCCCCGATCTGGTCCACCGACATCTGGCCCCTGGTTTCGATCGCATCGACGATGGTATTGATGCCGATGCCAAAGCACGAACACAGGACCGGACCGGGGTTCGGCGCATCGACGGCGGGGCGCCCGGACAGCGCATCATCCCCTTCGGTGCCGGGCAGGCCGGACAGGTAGTCGCGCATGACGGCCACGGGCGCGCGCGAGACGAACAAGGCCCCGATCAACGTTCCGTTTTCATAGAGCACGACGCGGGCAAGGCCCCGTTTGGCATCGGTGATCGACGATACTTTCGCATCCGGGGCGCCAAACAGGCGTTTCGCCTCGGTCGTCCAGTCCTCGATAGGTGCGGCCCCGGCGAGTTCGGCGCGATAGCCCTGATCGGTGCGCGCCAAGGCCCAATAGTCGCTGTTCAGCGTCATGGGCCCGCTGGACACGGCAAACCCATGCCACGCCGCATCATAGCGGCGAACGGCAACGACGCTGGCCTTGCTTTCGGGTTGTCCCGAAACCGGGTCGACCGCGGCGGCGACCAGGGCGTCGATCCGCGCGGCGGGTGCTGTTTCGGCGGTCCAGTGCATCGGGGCGAAGACTTGGCCGGGCTGCACGCTGTCCGTGATGCGTGCGCGCAGAATGGCTTTGCCGTTCGGGCTCGTCACCTGCAACAGATCGGCCGGCTCCACGTTCAGGTCTTGGGCGTCTTTGGGGTGAATATCGAGAAACGGCTCGGCCATATGCGCCGAAAGCCTCGGGCTCAGACCCGTCCGCGTCATGGTGTGCCACTGATCGCGCAGACGCCCGGTGTTGAGGCGGAACGGATAACGCGGCGCGGTTCTGGCCGCGGGCGGTCGCCATGTCACCGGCAGGATGCGGGCCTTGCCGTCCGAATGAAAGAACCGACCATCCGCGAAGAAGCGACCGCCCCGGCGCGCGGCGGTGATCGGCCAGCGCTGTGGCGCGAGGGCCGCGTATTCCGTGTCGGTCATGTCCGACAGTCCCGAGATGTCGAAATCGCGCCCGAACAGACCCGCAATGCCCGACAGCGCCGCGTATTCCCGGAAGATCTCGGCCTCGGTGGCATAATTGAATGCCGCGTCGAACCCCATGCGGCGGCCGACTTCGGCAAGAATGGCCCAGTCGGGCCGCGTTTGACCCGGCGCGGGCAGGGCCTGTCTCTGGCGGCTGATCGTCCGGTCCGAATTGGTGACCGTTCCGTTCTTCTCGGCCCAGGCGGTCGCGGGCAGCAGCACATCGGCCAGCCGCGCGGTATCGGTGCGGTCGGTGATGTCGCTGACCACCGTGAAGGGGCAGGCGGCGATGGCATCGCGCACCGCGTCCGCCTCGGGCATCGATACGGCGGGGTTGGTGTGGATGATCCACAGGGCCTTGATCCGGCCGTCGCCCACGGCACGGAACATGTCCACCGCCTTCAGGCCGGGCGCATCCGGCACCGATTGCGCCCCCCAGAAATCGCGCACCGCGGAGCGGTGATCCGCGTTCTCCAGATCGAGGTGGCAGGCCAGCATGTTGGCCAGACCACCGACCTCGCGCCCGCCCATCGCGTTGGGTTGACCGGTCACGGAAAGGGGCCCGCAGCCCGGCTTGCCGATCCGGCCCGTCGCAAGGTGGCAATTGAGGATCGCGTTCACCTTGTCCGTGCCCGACGTGGACTGGTTCACCCCTTGCGAAAAGACCGTCACGACCTTTTCGGTGCACATCCACAGATCGCAGAATGCCTGAATGTCCGCTTCGTGCAGGCCGGTGGCATCCGAATTGTCCGAGAGCGCCGCGGCCAATGCCGCGTCGAACCCTTCCGTCTGCTCCATGAACGATCTGTCCAGCGCGCCGCCTGCGTGAAGGGCCGCGAACAACCGGTTGAACAGCGCCACATCCGATCCCGGGTTCAACGCCAGATGCAGGTCCGCGCCATCGCAGCTGGCGGTGCGGCGCGGATCGATGACGACGATCCTCGTGCCCCGCGCTTTGCGGGCCCGCAGCAGCCGCTGATACAGAACCGGATGACACCATGCGAGGTTCGACCCCACCAGCACGACCAAGTCGGCCTCATCGAGATCCTCATAGGTGCCGGGCACCGTGTCCGTGCCGAAGGCGCGTTTGTGACCTGCGACCGAAGACGCCATGCACAGCCGCGAATTGGTATCGATATTGGCCGAGCCGATGAATCCCTTCATCAGCTTGTTGGCCACGTAATAATCCTCGGTCAGCAGCTGACCCGAGACATAGAATGCGACACTGTCCGGTCCGTGCTCTGCGATGGTGTCCGAAAAGCGATCGGCGACATGTCGAAGGGCCGTATCCCACGGCACGTCCCGACCGTCGACGCGCGGGGCCAGCAGCCGCTGTTCAAGGCCGACGGTTTCCCCGAGGGCCGCGCCCTTGGAGCACAGTTTCCCAAGGTTTGCCGGATGATCGGGATCGCCGCGCACGTCCAGCCCGCCCTCGCCATCCGGGCGCAGAAGGACCCCGCACCCGACCCCGCAATAGGGACAGGTTGACCGCGTTTGCGGCTGATCCGCCCCGTCCATCACGCAGCACTCTTCGCGGCAAGCTGACTTGCATCGATCAGGACCCGGCCGTCCTCGATCTTGACGCCGAAGGTCGTGATCGCGGCATCCTCGCCCTGCGCCTGCCCGGTGTTCAGGTCGAACACCCAGTTGTGCAGGGGGCAAGTGATGGATTGACCGTGGACGATGCCCTCGGACAATGGACCGCCCTTGTGCGGGCAGCGGTCCGTGGCGGCGAATACCTCGTCCGTTCCGGTGCGGAACACCGCAACGCAGCCTGCTTCGGTCTTGATGGTCCGCGCCCCGCGCAGGGGGATGTCGCCAATCGGGCCGATATCGATCCAGTTCATTCCGCGGCCTCCAGTGTCAGGTCAGCCATCGGCTGATATCGCGCGGCCTGTCTGGCATGCTCGGCCCAGGGGTCCGTGCGGTAGATCGATTGCGACAGCTCGAACGCCTCGATCAGACGTCTGCGCTCATCCAGATCCTCGACCACCCGCGCCTTGACCCAATCGAGTCCGACCTTGGCGACCCACTTGTAGGGCCTGTCCAGATACTTGGCGTTCTCGCGGTACAGCTGAACGAAGGCGGTGGTCACGTCGATCGCCTCCTGCTCGGTCGCGACGTCGCACAGCCGTTCCGTTTCCTTCAGGTCCATGCCTGCCGCGCCCGCGACTCCAATCTGATATCCGCTGTCGACGCAGATGATCCCGACATCCTTGCACGTTGCTTCCGCGCAGTTGCGCGGGCAGCCCGAAACCGCCAGCTTGACCTTGTGCGGCGTCCAGGACCCCCACAGCGTCTGTTCCAGCTTGATGCCAAGGCCGGTGCTGTCCTGTGTGCCAAAACGGCAATGGTCGGTGCCGACACAGGTCTTCACCGTGCGCAGCCCCTTTGCGTAGGCATGGCCCGAGACCAGACCGGCCTTGTTCAGGTCCGCCCATATCGCAGGCAAATCCGCGCCACGCACGCCCAGCAGGTCGATCCGCTGGCCGCCGGTCACCTTGACGGTGGGGACATCATATTTGTCGGCGGCATCGGCGATAGCGCGCAGTTCGTCTGCATTGGTGATCCCGCCCCACATGCGCGGCACGACACTGAAGGTGCCGTCCTTCTGGATGTTGGCGTGCTTGCGTTCATTGACGAAGCGGCTCTGGGGATCGTCGAGATATTCCAGTGGCCAGTCCGCCAGCAGATAGAAATTCACCGCAGGACGACAGACATGACAGCCGTTGCGTGTTTTCCACGCAAGTTCCTGCCAGACGGCTTCCTGGGACTTGAGCTCCTGCGACTTGATCAGGCGCCGCACGTCTTCATGCGTCAGATCGCAACAGCCGCAGATCGGCTGAACGGTCGGCATCTCGAACGCGTCGCCCAAGGTGACCTGCAACAGCTGTTCGACCAGCCCGGTGCATGTGCCGCAGGATGCGCTGGCCTTGGTCGTCGCCTTGATTGCCCCGAGGTCCGTGGCGCCGCCGTCGATGGCATCGACGATCGTGCCCTTGCAGATGCCGTTGCAGCCGCAGATTTCCGCATCACGCGGCAATGCTGCAACGGCTGAGAGAGGGTCCACGGAGGCGCCCCCCTGAAACGCGGGGCCAAAGATCAGCGTCTCGCGCATCTCGTCGATGTCGGTGCCGTCCTTTATCAGCTGGAAGAACCAGTTGCCGTCGGCCGTATCGCCATACATGACCGCCCCGATCAGGCGGTCATCCTCGATCACGAGGCGCTTGTAGATGCCCTTGCCCGGGTCGCGCAGGACGATATCCTCGCGGCCCTCGCCGTCGGCGAAGTCGCCCGCGCTGAACAGGTTGCAGCCCGTGACCTTGAGCTTGGTCGCAGTGTCCTTGACGATGAAGGCATCCGGCGTCCCGAGCAGGGACTGCCCCAGCACCTTTGCCTGATCGTAAAGCGGCGCGACCAGACCGAACAGGGTGCCGTTGAACTCCACGCATTCGCCGACGGCAAAGACATCCGGGTTCGAGGTCTGCATCTGCGCGTTCACGGTAATGCCGCGCGCGACGTCCAGACCAGCGTTTTGCGCAAGCCGTGTTTCGGGGCGGATGCCGACGGCCATCACGACCAGATCGGCAGGCAGCACCTCATCCCCGTCCAGAAGAACCCCCTCGGCCCGACCTTCGCCGACGATCGCCTTGGTCGAGGCCTGGGTGCGGATCGTGATCCCGCGTCCCTCGAGGTCCTTGCGCAACAGGTAGCCGGCGGCCTCGTCGAGTTGACGCTCCATCAGGTGGCCCATCAGATGGACGACCGTTACCTGCATGCCCCGCTCGGCCAGGCCTGCGGCAGCTTCCAGACCCAACAGGCCCCCGCCGATGACGACGGCCTTGCCGCCCTTGTCGGCGGCTTCGATCATGGCGTTGGTGTCGTCGAGATCGCGGTAGGTGATGACACCGGGCAGATCCTTGCCCGGCACCGGAATGATGAAGGGGGCCGACCCCGTGGCGATGACCAGCTTGTCATAGGGCAGGGGACCGTTCTGTCCTTCGACGACCTTTGCCCCGGCATCGATGTCGATGACCGGTTCGCCGAAACGGCAGGTCACCCCATGCGCGGCGTACCAGGCGTCGTCATGGGTCACGATGTCATCGTAGGTCTGTTCGCCGGACAAGACCGGCGACAGCATGATGCGGTTGTAGTTGCCGCGCGGCTCGGCGTTGAACAGGGTGATGTCGAACGCGTCCGGCGCGTTCTCGACGAGGTGTTCTATCACCCGGCCCGACGCCATGCCTGCGCCGACGATTACCAGTTTCTGTTTCATCCCGTTCACTCCGCTGCGACAGCGGCCGAGGGCTTTTGCGGTGCCTCCGCCGACGTCTTGGGTTTGGGTTTCGCGCCGTGTTCGTATTCTTCGAGGAAATCGAGGACTTCCTGCCGATAGTGGTAGTAGTCCGGATGCTCGAGCAGGGCCTTGCGGGTGCGCGGGCGAGGCAGGTCCACATCGACGATCTTGCCGATGGTGGCCTGCGGACCGTTGGTCATCATGACCACGCGGTCGGCGAGCAGGATCGCCTCGTCGACATCATGGGTGACGCAGATCGCGGTGACCTTGGTGCGCGACCACACCTCCATCAGGACTTCCTGCAATTCCCACCGGGTCAGGCTGTCGAGCATGCCGAAAGGTTCGTCGAGCAGCAGCAGTTTGGGCGAGAGGGCAAAGGCGCGGGCAATGCCGACGCGTTGCTGCATGCCGTTCGACATATCGCTTGCGGGCTTGTCCATCGCATCGGCCAGCCCCACGCGTTCGAGGTAGTATTCGACCACGTCCTGCCGTTCGGCGCGGCTGGCACGGGGATAGACCTTGTCGACCCCGATGGCGCAGTTTTCGCGCGCCGACAGCCACGGAAACAGGTTTGGCGACTGGAAGACCACGGCGCGCTCCGGATCGGCGCCGGCGACATGGCGACCGTCCAGCTTGATCGCGCCTTTCGAGATCGGGTTGAGCCCCGCAGCCATGGTCAGGACGGTGGATTTGCCACAGCCGGAATGGCCGATCAGCGAGATGAACTCGCCCCGGTCGATCTTCAGGTCGAAATCCTCGACCACCGTCAGCGGCCCCTTCGGCGTGGGATAGACCTTGTGCAGCTGCGAGAAATCCAGAAAGCGATCGTCGATCAGACCATGCTGCGCATCCTTCACCACCGCCGGAACGCCGTGGATGGGTGTCACGTTCGGCAAGGCGCGCGTGCCCTCGACCTTGGATTCGATCCCGACATCCATCAGGTACTTCGTCACATCCGCGCGCAGCCTCTTGAAGGTCTCGTCGGTGTTCATCGCCACGCGGTCGCGGGGGCGGGGAATGGTAACGCGGAATTCTTCGCCCAGCGTGCCGTCGGGGTTCAATGCGATGATACGGTCGGCCAGAAGGATCGCCTCGTCCACGTCATTGGTGATCAACACGCAGGTTTTCTGATCGGCCTGCCAGATCCGCTCGATCTCGTCGGCCAGATTGGCACGGGTCAGCGCATCGAGGGCCGAGAGCGGTTCATCCAGCAGAAGCATCTCGGGGTTCATCGCCAGCGCACGCGCCACGTTCACCCGTTGGCGCATGCCGCCCGACAATTCCGCCGGGCGGCGTGTCGCGGCATGCGACAGGCCAACCATCTCGACGTAATGTGCGACCTTCGCATCCTTGTCGCTGGCGGACATGTCGGGAAACACGGTGTCCACGGCCAGCCGCACGTTGCCGTTCACCGTCAGCCAAGGCATCAGGGAATAGCTTTGAAAGATCACGCCGCGTTCCGGGCTCGGCTCCTTGATCGGGGCGCCCTTGAAGGTCGCCGTGCCGGTGGTCGGGCGATCCAGCCCGGCCATGAGGTTGATCAGCGTTGTCTTGCCGGTGCCCGAAAAGCCCAGCAGGACGAGGAACTCGCCCTCCTGCACGTCGAGCTGAATGTTCTTCAGCACATCGGTGCGATGCACCCCCGAACCGAAGCTTTTGGTCACGTTGTCCAGTGTCAGAATACCCATCTCGATCACCGGTTGTTCGTGAAGGTGAACAGCGACTGAAGCGCATACATCACGCGGTCCAGCATGAAGCCGATGATGCCGATGGTCAGAACCGCCACCATGATCTTGGCCAGCGAGGATGAGCTGCCGTTCTGGAACTCGTCCCAGACGAACTTTCCAAGGCCGGGGTTCTGCGCCAGCATCTCGGCGGCGATCAGGACCATCCAGCCCACGCCAAGCGACAGGCGCAGCCCGGTGAAGATGAGCGGAAGCGCCGAGGGCAGGACCAGCTTGGTGATCTTGGTATAGGTGTTCATCTTGAGGACCTTGGAGACGTTCACCAGATCCTTGTCGATGCTGGCCACACCCAGGGCCGTGTTGATCAGCGTGGGCCACAGCGAACACAACGTCACGGTGATCGCGGACACCAGGAACGACTTGGAAAACAGGCCATCGTTGGTCGCGTAGACGGCCGACACGATCATCGTCACGATCGGAAGCCACGCCAGGGGCGAAACAGGTTTGAAGATCTGGATGATGGGGTTCAGCGCGGCATTCGCATAAGGCGACAGGCCTGCCGCGATGCCCAGGGGGATGGCGACGACGCTGGCGATCAGAAAGCCGAAGAACACCGTTTTGATCGAGGTCCAGATCTGTGCGTAATAGCTGGGTGCGCCGGTATAAGTGCGCTCGATCGGCTCCTTGCCCTGCGAGATGCGACGCTCGTTCAGGGTTGCGACCTGCGCTTGGAACTTGGCGCGGCTTTCGGCCTTGGTCTGGGCATCTTCGTGCAGGTTTACCGCCTCGGTCCAGACTTGCCCCGGTCCGGGAACCGCCCCGAGCGATGTCTGCACCGTCGGGGCCAGCATGCCCCAGAGCGTCAGGAAGCCCACGATAGCCAACAACGGAACACCGAGCAGGCGCCAGATCTCGGATACCTGTGCCTTGGGGTTGTCGCCGGCTGCCGCGCGCAGGACGGGGGTCAACCAGGACAGGCCGAGGACCTGGAACCACTTGTCTGCGGAGTTGATGCGGGTAAAGCGCCGTTCGCGGCGCGCGGCGCGGTCGGCCTGTGCCGCGAAGTTCGGTTCTGCCGTGCTCATGAGCGTATCTCCTGAAGGGATGCGCGCGGGCAAGTCGTCTGCCCGCGCGGCGGGCGCTTAGCCCTGGACCTCGCCGCCGACGACAATCTGTTCGCCTTTCAAACCGATCGGCAGGCTTTCGAGATAGGCGTTCGGTGTCCGCCCATCGTAGGCGATCCCGTCGATGATGTCGGCGGCAGGCGTCGGGTCCTTGTAGCCGTCGCTGTCCCACGGGAAATCCGCCTCGGAGGCGAGGCCCTCGTCCACGAGGCTGCGGGCCGCATCGAGGTAGATGTCGGGGCGATAGACGCTTTCGGCGACTTCCTTGAACCATTCATCGGACTGCGGTTCCGCAATCTGGCCCCAGCGGCGCATCTGCGTCAGGTACCAGATCGCGTCGGAGTAGTAGGGATAGGTCGCGTTGTAGCGGAAGAAGACATTGAAATCGGGGATTTCACGGACGTCGCCCTTCTCGAACTCGAACGTACCGGTCATCGAATTGGCGATGACGTCATAGTCGGCGCCGACGTATTCGGCGCGGCTGAGGATCTCGACCGCCTCTTCGCGGTTGGCGTTGTCGTTCTCGTCCAGCCACATGGCGGCGCGGATCAGCGCACGGGTCAATGCCTTCGTCGTATTGGGGTTTTCCTCGACGAACTCGGCGGTCAGGCCGAAGACCTTCTCGGGGTTGTTGCGCCACAGCTGATAGTCGGTGATGATCGGCACGCCGATGCCCTTGAACACGGCCTGCTGGTTCCAGGGTTCGCCCACGCAGTAGCCGTTGATCGTGCCGGCCTCCATCGTCGCGGGCATCTGTGGCGGCGGGGTCACCGACAGGAAGACATCCGCGCCGATCTGGCCGGTGATGTTCTCGGGGCTGTAATACCCCGGCTCGATCCCCCCGGCGGCCAGCCAGTAGCGCAGTTCGTAGTTGTGGGTGGAGACAGGAAAGACCATGCCCATGTTGAACGGCTTGCCGTCAGCGTTGAACTGCTCGATCACCGGGATCAGCGCTTCGGCCGAAATGGGGTGCTGCGGGCGGCCATCGTCCATCGACGGGATGTGCGGGCGCATCATGTCCCAGACCTCGTTCGACACGGTGATGCCGTTGCCGTTCAGGTCCATCGAAAATGGCGTCACGATATGTGCTTCGGTGCCGTAGCCGATGGTTGCGGCCAGCGGTTGCCCCGCCAGCATGTGAGCCCCGTCGAGCTGTCCGTCGATGACCCCGTCCAGCAGGACCTTCCAGTTTGCCTGCGCTTCGAGTGAGACGAACAAGCCTTCGTCCAGAAAGTAACCCTGTTCGTAGGCCACGGCCAAGGGCGCCATGTCCGTCAGCTTGATGAAGCCGAACGTCAGTTCGTCCTTTTCGAGGTCCAGAAGCTGGGCGAGGGCCGGGCTGGCCAAGGCCGTCGTGGCAGCAAGGCCGAGGAGGAATTTCTTCATGGTTTGTCCTTTCCATGGTCCCGACCGGTGCTGTCGGGGTGGGCAAAAACGAAAAAAAGGCCGATCACAGACCACCGATTGTTTCGGCAGAAAGTGAGCGGCCTTGCTCGGAACGTCCCAGTCAGCGGGATGAAATTCGGTAAGGTTCACGCCATTGCGAACCTCGATTCGAGGTTGCTGCAATGTCGCGTTTGCGTGAAGCGGATTCCGCTGACCATCCGCAGAAACGAGGCAGGAGTGCGGGCCTGCCCAATTCCTGTGCGTTCAGGATGCGTCCGGGTCGAAAATGCAGTCGTCGAAAAAACGGTTCGGCAGGAGCGTCAGCGCCCCACCCGCCGATGCGACAGGTGTTGCATGCGGCATGGCGCCTTCGACCTTTTCGGATGCGCCCGGCAGATCGCAGCCCGTCTGGCCAAGGTGCACGCGGTGCAGGTCAGACCGGAAGACACGGGCGACAGCCTGCCAATCCGCGCCTTCCGCGATCCCGTGTGACTGTCGCAGACGTTCGGCGATCCACTTTGCCTGACTGCGCCACGGAAAGCTGGCCGCGCCTTGGTGGAATTCGACGAAACCCTCTACCTGTCGCTGTTCGCCCCGTGCCGACACGGTCAGATGCCCGGACAATGCCCGGTCGATCAGTTCCGGGGATACGTCCAGATAGGCTTTGCGCGCCAGCAGATCGCTTGCGGTCGCGTGGACCTCGGGGTTGGACAGCCATCGGCCCGCCCGCCAGGTTGCCCGCATCAGACGGCCCAACAGGTTCGGCTCGGTCTCGGCCCAGTCGGTTCGGACCGCCAGCACCTTTTCGGGCGCGAAACTCCAGATTGCCGTGCCCGGCAGCAGGAGCGCACCTGCCGCCTGCTCGACCGCGACCGACCCCCAGGGTTCGCCGACGCAGAACGCGTCCACGTCGCCCGCCTCCAGTGCGCTGGCCATCAGGGGGGGCGGCACCGTGCGGATCACGATGCCATCTTCCCCAAGCGCGGTTGCCCTGCTCCAATACCGGAGCAGTTCGACGTGCATTGAGAACGGAAAGGGCACCCCGAAGACGATCGGGCCCTCGCGCACCTGCGCCAGTGCCTGTGCCGCCGAAACCGGATCCGTGAAGTCAAAGCCATACCCGATGGACCGCAGCCGTGCCTCGAGCGCGTGGCCGACGCCGAGGACGTTGCCATTCACCGACAGGACCGACACCGCGGACAGGGCCGTCGACACGCCGCCCAATCCCATCGCCATGGCGACCGGCACGGGGGACAGCATGTGGGCCGCATCGACCCGTCCGAATGCGAGCATGTCCCGTACCGAGGACCACGACGGGGCAGGGATCAGGTCGAGCGCGATGCCCTCGGCCTCGGCAAAGCCCATTTCCTGCGCGATGATAAGGGGGGCGGCATCGACCAGCGGCATATAGGCCACGGGAATGGACACCGGGCTCATCCCAACAGCCCCGAGGCCGTGACCAACGCCTCTGCCACATCGGCAACGCGTCGCCCCTGATCCATCGCGGTCTTGCGCAAAAGGGCATAGGCGGCATCCTCGTCGATGCCCTTGGCTTTCATGATCAACCCCTTCGCGCGGTCGATGACCTTGCGTTCCTCGAGGGCGCGCCGGGTTTCCGCCAGTTCGTTGCGCATCTGGCGCACCATGGAAAAGCGCGCGATGGCCGTATCCATGACCGGTTTGATCCGCGTGGGCGACAGGCCATCCACGACATAGGCGGATACGCCCGCCTCGATTGCGGACTGCGCAAGGCCACCGGCCGCCGCAGAGACGAACATCGCAACCGGCCGTTCCAGAGGGCCGGACGCAAGCGTCAACTCCTCCATCACGTCGCGGGTGGGGTTGTCGATGTCGATCAACACCACGTCCGGGGCATGCGCGGCGATCTTCCGGGCCAATCCGCTGGAATTTCCGACGACGAAAACATCGCATGCGCAGGCATCCTTGAGCGCATCGACGACGGCAATTGCCCGATCGCGATCTTCCTCGACAACGACGATGGTGAGGGTCTGAGCCATGCCATGTCAAAGATACGAAGGAATTGGTGCACGCAAGGGACGAGGGGTGGGCCACGGGCGAGCCTTGGGGAAAAAGGCTACCGGACACGCACGGATGCGCGATCTTTAATCGGTCGTGGGCGCGCCCTGATGCCCTCGACCCGGCCCGGCGCGTTCCGGGGCAGGGCCCCGCCCCACCAGATCGACCTGGCCGAAATGGGGGACGGGGCTCTGTGGTCCTATTTCAGAAGGGACAGGATTTCCTGCGCCGCAGCAGCGGAGGAGGCGGGGTTCTGCCCGGTTACGAGATTTCCATCCCGCAACACGAAGCTGCCCCAGTCGGCCCCTTTCTCGTAGTTGCCGCCATTCGCCTTCAGCATGTCCTCGACAAGGAATGGCACCACGTCGGTCAGGCCGACAGCGTCCTCTTCCGTGTTCGTGAAGCCCGTCACGCGACGGCCGGACACCAGCGGTTTGCCGTCGGTTCCCTGCGTGTGGCGGAACACGGCCGGCGCGTGGCAGACGGCACCGACAGGCAGGTCGGCGGCGTGGAACGCCTCGATCAGGCGCTTGCTGTCCGCATCTTCGGCCAGATCCCACAAGGGACCATGACCGCCGGGATAGAAGATCGCGTCGAAACCGTCGGTCGTGACCTCCGACAGCTTGTGCGTCGTCGCCAGTTGGCGCTGCGCCGCGTCGTCGTCCTTGAAACGACGTGTATCGTCGGTCTGCGCGTCCGCGCTGTCGCTGGAGGGATCGATCGGGGGTTGCCCGCCCTTGGGCGAGGCCAGCGTGATCTCCGCGCCCGCGTCCTTGAAGACGTAGTAGGGTGCAGCGAACTCCTCCAGCCAGAAGCCGGTTTTCTTGCCAGTATCCCCAAGCGTGTCGTGGGATGTCAGGACCATCAGGATTTTCATGTTCTTTCCTTCGTTCAGTTGGAGCCGACGCGGATGACGCGCTTGCCGAAATTCTCGCCGTTCAAAAGGCCGATGAACGCGTTCAGTGCGTTTTCGAGGCCATCGATGATCTCTTCGCGGTACTTGATCTGGCCGCTCTCGATCCAGGGCTCCATTTCCCTGGTGAAATCCGGATAAAGGTGCGGGAAGTCGTCGAAGATGATGAAGCCCTGCATCTTGATCTTCTTGCGCAGGATCTGCCCCATCAGCCAGTTCATCCGGTCCGGGCCTTCGGGCAGGCTTGTCGCGTTGTATTGCGATACGATTCCGCAGACGGGCACCCGTGCATTGGGGTTCAGTAGGGGGATCACACCATCGAGAACCTTGCCGCCGACGTTTTCGAAGTAGACGTCGATCCCGTCGGCGCAGGCCTCGGCCAACTGATCCGCGAAATCATCCGTCTTGTGGTCGATGCAGGCATCGAAACCCAGATCGTCGACCGCATAGGCGCATTTTTCGGGGCCACCCGCCACGCCGACGACCCGGCAGCCGAGGATCTTGCCGATCTGGCCGACCGTTGCGCCAACAGGACCGGTTGCCGCCGCCACGACGATGGTTTCGCCGGGCTTGGGCTCGCCGATCTGGGTCAGGCCGGCCCAGGCGGTGAAACCGGGCATGCCCATGATCCCCAGCGCCCAAGACGGATGCGCGGGCGAGGCGCCGAGATTGGTGACGCCGCTGCCATCGCTGACCGCGTAATCCTGCCAGCCATTGAAGCTGAGCACGTAGTCGCCGGGCGCAAAGCCCTCCAAGTCGGAGGTGACGACTTGGGCAACCGTTCCGCCTGTCATGACCGCGTCGATCTCCACCGGGGCGGCGTAGGATTTCGCGTCACTCATCCGGCCGCGCATGTAGGGGTCCAGCGACAGAAGCTCTGTCCGCAGGAGCATCTGCCCTTTGCCGGCGGTCGGAACCGGTCCTTCCTCCAGGCGCAGGGTGTCCTTGGTCGGGGTGCCGTTCGGGCGTTCCGCCAGCACGAACTGGCGGTTTACTGTTTCAGACTGTGCCATGATTTTTCAGGCTCCTGCTTCGATTTCGGGTTGCAAGGTTCAGGGACGGGATTCCGATCCGCCCCACGTGGGCCGTGAACGGTCGGGCGCAGATCAAGGTTCCCACTCTCCCTCGGACGGAGAGATCAGCGCCTTGGTTGCCTTCATTGCGGAATCCAGCGGCGCGGCACTGTGCGACAGGCTCGCGACAAGGCTGGCCCCAAGCCAGAGGTAGTAGATCTTCTCGGCGGTGGCCTCTGGATCGATGGCGGCGGGGATCGACCCATCCACCGCCCCCTGTTCGAGGGTCAGGGCCAATCGCGCGATGATGTCGGACACGCCTGCCTTGAGAATGCTGCTCATCCCCGTGGAAAGATCGGCAACCTCCGCGGACAGTTTGACGACGAGGCATCTGTCCTCTGGGTTCGGGCCAAGTTGCTTGCCGCGCCAGTCCTCGAAATAGGTCAGAAGCCGGGACCGGGCATCCATGTCCGGATGCGACAGCGTTTCATCCAGTCGCGTCTGGTAGCCTGTCACGAAATCCTCGAGCAGCGCACAGCCGTAATCCTCTTTCGAAGCGAAGTAGTGATAGAACGACCCCTTCGGAACACCCGCTTCCTTGAGAAGGGTGCTCAGACCGACACCGGTATAGCCGAGCTGTGCCGTCAACCGTCGGCCGGTTGAGAGGATATGTGATCGGGTATCTGCCTGCGGTTCCATGCCCCCCAGATAAGCGGATTAGACCGGTCGTCTAGTGGTCGTCGGCAATGCGTCGATCACAGATCCGCGAGCGGGGCCAATGGCCACGAAGAACGTACGGCCGATTCAAGGTGACAGGTGACCCGCAGTGCATAACACCGAGCCGGCACATCGGTTCCGTGGCGGCGCAGCCAGTCATAAAACCTTTGTAAAACTGTCAACTATCAGTCGCCTTACAGATGCATCCCGGGCCCGGAAATGTAGGGCGGGGCCTGACATGCATGCGTTGACCGGTCGGATCGTCTGCCGGTTCGGCGCGCGTTGTCCGTCTCTTTCCGCACAAGACCACGTCCTTTGCCCATCTGGCAAACCAATACGGAAGGAACCTGAATGTCCCGGATCGCACTTAGCAGTGTCGCCGTCACCCTTGCTCTGACGACCGCCGCCTCTGCGCAGACGCAGATTGAACTCTGGCACGCCATGGGCGGCGCCCTCGGCGAGACCGTCAACCAGATCGCCGAGAACTTCAACGCCTCGCAGGACGAAGTGGCGCTGACGCCGGTCTTCAAGGGCACCTACGAAGAGACCCTGACCGCTGGCATCGCGGCCTTCCGTGCGGGCGAACAGCCCAACATCATGCAGGTCTTCGACGCCGGTGCGGCGACGGTGATCGGTGCCAGGGGCGCCACGATCCCGGTTCAGGACCTGCTGTCCGACAACGGCGTCGACTTCGATATCGAAGACTACATCTCGGGCGTGCGGTATTTCTACGCCGACAGCGACGGCAAGATGATCGGCATGCCGTTCAACTCCTCCTCGCCGATCATGTATTACAATGAGGACGCGTTGGAAGCTGCGGGCGTCACGCCCCCGGCCACCTGGGAAGAATTCCAGGACGTGACGGCTCCGGCGCTTGCCGAAGCGGGCTATATCGCGCTGGCCCAGTCGCACCTGCCGTGGATCTTCACCGAGAATTTCTTCAGCCGCCACGACCTGCCGTTCGCCACGAATGCGAACGGGTATGACGGTCTGGACACGCAGATCCTCGTCAACAACGACGCCATCAAGGCCCACTTCACGGCTGTCACCGAATGGCAGGAGAACGGCTATTTCGAATGGTACGGCACCGGCTGGGGCGACAACCAGACGCCGTTCGAAGAGGGCAAGGTAGCGATCTGGCTCGGCTCCTCGGGCTCGTTCGGCGGCCTGTCCCAGAAGGACCTCGGCTTCGACTTCTCGGCGACCTACCTGCCGTACTGGGAATCCGTGACGACCGAGCCCAAGCAGACCTTCATCGGCGGTGCGGCCCTGTTCGCCATGTCCGGCCACTCCGAAGAGGAGAACGCCGCGACCGCGAAGTTCTTCGAGTATCTTGCCTCGCCCGAGACGCAAGTCTTCTGGCACAAGGAAACCGGCTACGTCCCGATCACCGAAGCCGCCTACGAGATGGCCAAGGCCGAAGGCTACTACGAGGAGCAGCCCGCAGCCGAAGTCGGCATCAAGCAGCTGTCGCTCGACGCAGGCGAGAACACGCGCGGTTACCGCATGGGCTTCTACGTGCAGATCCGTGACGTGATGAACCGCGAGTATGGCCGCATCCTGACGGGTGAAACTTCGGTCGAAGACGCCTTCACGAACATCGAGGAAGAAGCCAACCAGCTGCTGGCCCGATTCGGCAAGACCCAAGGCTGACACGACCCTACCCTGCAATACCAGAGCGGCCGCCACATGGGCGGCCGCTCTTTCTTGCCAAAAGGAAGCTCAATGAAACGAGCCGGATTCACCACCGTCTCCCTGCCGGTGCTCCTGCTGCTGCCGCAGCTCGTGATCATCGCCGTATTTTTTTACTGGCCCACGGTCGTGGCCCTGCAGTCATCCTTCTACCTGCAGGACCCCTTCGGTTTCGGCTCCACCTTCGTAGGGTTGCAGAACTACGTCGATCTTCTGTCCAGTCGGGAATACCGCAGGGTCGCCTCGTTCACCGTGGTGTTCTCGGTGCTCGTGACGTTCTTCTCGCTCGCGATAGCGCTGGTCCTGGCGGTAAAGGCGGACAAGGTGCTGCGCGGCGCGCGGACCTACCGGACCCTGCTGATGTGGGTCTACGCGGTCGCCCCACCGGTGGCAGGCTTCATCGCCGTCATCATGTTCAACCAGAGCTGGGGGCCCCTGACCGATTTCTTCGGCTATTTCGGCCATACCTACATGGTCGGCGTGAACTTCAACGACACCGCCTTTGCGATGATCCTCGCATCGGTCTGGAAACAGGTGCCGGTGAACTTCATCTTCTTTCTCTCGGGCCTGCAATCCATTCCGCGGTCCGTCCGCGAGGCGGCCCTGATCGACAACCGCTCGGCCTCGGGCCGGTTCTGGGATGTGACCTTCCCGCTGCTGGCACCTACCGGGTTCTTCCTGCTGATCATCAACATCACCTATTCGCTGTTCGAAACCTTCGGCATCGTCGACACCGTCGTGAAGGGCGAGCCGGGGAACAACCCGATGACGCTTGTCTACAAGGTCTATGTCGACGGGTTCCGCGGCAATGACCTGGGCGGATCATCCGCGCAATCCGTCATCCTGATGGTGCTCGTGCTGGCGCTGACGATCTTCCAGTTCCGGCTGATCGAACGACGGATACACTACACATGAGGGCTGGACGCATGCGCAAACCCAAACTGTCGACCGTGGTCGACCACGCCGTCCTGATCCTGGGCAGCCTGTTCATGATCGTCCCGCTGCTGGTGCTGTTGCAGATGACGACGCTGCCGGACACCGAGATCATCCGCACGGGTCCGTCCCTGACGGTCGGCGATCAGCTGGATGACAATTTCCGCAAGGCGATGTTCGAGGCATCGGGCTTTTCGGGTGAGAACACGGGCCTGTCGATGCTCAGGAACAGCTTCATCCTCGGGATCGGTTTCGCGCTGGGCAAGATCGTCATCGGTATGCTGGCGGCCTATGCGATCGTCTATTTCCGCCTGCGCTTTGCCAGCTTCGCATTCTGGCTCATCTTCACGACGCTGCTTTTGCCGCTCGAAGTGCGCATCCTGCCATCCTACGAGGTGGTGCAGTGGCTGGGCATGCTGAACACCTATCAGGGGTTGATCATTCCGCTGATCGCATCGGCCACGGCGACGTTCTTCTTTCGGCAATTCTTCCGCGCCGTCCCCGAAGAACTGGTCGAGGCGGCGCGCATCGATGGTGCGGGGCCGGTCAAATTCTTCATCGATATCCTTGTCCCGCTCAGCCAGACGATGATCGCGGCGATGTTCATCATCATGTTCGTCTATGGCTGGAACCAATACCTCTGGCCCACGATGATCACGACCGACGAAGACATGTACACGCTGGTGCGGGGCATCAAGCAGATCGTCCAGGTTCTCGAAGGCGCTGTCGTGCCGGAGTTCGGGCGCTCCAACGTCCTCGCCCTCGTGGCGGTCATCCCCCCCGTTCTCGTGGTGGTCTTTTTCCAGAGTTGGTTCGTCAAGGGCCTGACCGAATCCGATAAATAGGCAAAAAACATGGCACAGGTTCAACTAAACAATATCGGCAAGACGTATCCCAACGGGTTCGAGGCGCTCCACCCCACCAGCTTTGCGATCGAAGAGGGGGAGTTCACGGTTCTCGTCGGCCCGTCGGGATGCGGCAAGTCCACGCTTCTGCGGATGGTCGCAGGGCTGGAGGAGATTACGTCCGGCGAGTTGCAGATCGCGGGTCGCGTCGTGAATGACGCCGATCCGGCCGATCGGGACATCGCGATGGTGTTCCAGAATTACGCGCTTTACCCGCATATGACGGTGCGCAAGAACATCGGGTATGGCCTGAAGAACCGGGGCACCCCGAAGGACGTCATCGCGCAGAAGGTCGTCGAGGCGGCGAATTTGCTGAACCTCGATGACTACCTCGACCGCAAACCCAGTCAGCTTTCGGGCGGGCAGCGGCAGCGTGTCGCCATGGGGCGCGCCATCGTGCGGGACCCCGCGCTGTTCCTGTTCGACGAACCCTTGTCGAACCTCGACGCGAAACTGCGCAACCAGATGCGGATCGAGATCAAGGCCCTGCAGCGCCGCCTGGGCGTGACCTCCATCTACGTGACCCACGATCAGGTCGAGGCCATGACAATGGCCGACCGCATCATCGTCATGAATGCAGGCCGGATCGAACAGATCGGATCACCCGCAGAGGTCTATCACAACCCGGCATCGACCTTCGTAGCGTCTTTCATGGGGGCGCCGCCCATGAACCTGATGCCCGCCATCGGCGTCGATGGACAGATCATGCTGGGCGAACAGACGCTCGGCCCCGCGCAGCATCAGGGTCCGGTGACGGCGGGCATCCGGCCCGAGGATTTCATCCTCGATCCCGCAGGCCCCCTGTCCTTCGATATCCAGATCATCGAGGAGCTTGGCGCGCACCGCCTGCTGCACGGAACGCTCGGGTCCGAAACCGTGACCGTCCACGTCAACAACGACGTCGTCGCGGCCCCGGGGGCACAGCGTCTGTCGGTCAAGCCCGGTGCCATCTGTCTGTTCGATGCGACAAGCGGAAAGCGGTTGTGATGACCATTGTGGAGGAGCTGCAACCCGTCAGCCCGGCGGACCGCGACCGAATCCTTGCCGCGCCCCGCACCAGCGAGGCGCATCGCAGCATCCTCGCAAGCCTGCCTGCGATGAACGCCGTCCAATGTGGTGGACAGGCCCGGGCGCGGGAATTGCCCGCCGCGTTTCGCGTCCTTGCGTGGAACCTCGAACGCTGTCTTTTCCCCGAGGACAGCGCCGCGCACCTGTCGGACATTGCCCCGCAGATCCTTCTGCTGTCCGAAATGGATCACGGCATGGCCCGCACCAAGCAGCGGCATACCGCAGCCGACATGGCGCAGGCGCTTGGCATGGTCTACGCCTTCGGGGTCGAGTTCTTCGAGATGGACCTTGGTGGTGAGACGGAGCGCCCGTTCTGCGACGATGCGTTCAACGCGCTCGGCTGGCACGGCAATGCGATCCTCAGCGCCGTCCCGTTCGACAGGGTCGCGATGTTCCGGCTTGATGATCATGGCCACTGGTTTACGCCCGACGCGGGCGGTGACGCGGGCCAGCCCCGTGTCGGCGGGCGCAATGCCATCGCAGCGGTGGTTCCGACGGGGCAGGGGCCGATATGCGTGGTCTCGACCCATCTCGAAAGCAATGCCGACAGCCCGCATCGGGCAAGGCAGTTCGACCTGTTGATGGCGCAGGTCGATGCCTTTGCCCCCGGATTGCCCGTCGTCATCGGCGGGGACCTGAACACCGGCAACCACATGCCGCCGGATTTCGACTGGCGCGGCGAGGTCCTTTTCGCGAATGCAGAGGCGCGGGGCTACGACTGGTCGTTCACGGCGGACGGGATGACGACACGTCCCAGCCTCATCACGCGTCACCCGTCCCGCAAGATGAAGCTGGACTGGATCTGCGGGCGTGGTGTCACCTGCACGTCAACGGGCATCTTGCCCGCGTTGGACGCAGATGATCGCCCCCTGTCGGATCATGACGCGGTTCATGCGGGCATCAAGCTGACCGGCTGACCGTGCGTGTCTGGCCGTCCCGGATGCCGGGCCGGCTCGCGGTTTGACCGCGAATCCGGCGCGCCCTCCGTCCCGGCAAGGCGCGCCGTCCCACCCCATGAGAATCGCAATCGGCCCATGTCGGCGCCCGCGCCTCATCCGCGCGCCGCGCAATTTGTATGCAAAAACGACTTTCTAGGATAAATTGTATACAAAATGACGGCGTCCATGGGCGAAGACGGGGGGCGTCGATTGCCTGTTCGTGCAACAGGTCCGACTGCTGTGGCCAGTGACACCCCAAGCCAAAGGACGAACGTAGTATGGACCGACGTAAATTCCTCGCCGCCGGCGCGACCCTCACTGCGGCCCCGCTTGCTGCTCCGTCGATTGCCCGCGCGCAGTCGACCTTCAACTGGACCATGACCAACGCCTATGGGCCGGGATCCCCGTTCTACGTCGAAGGCCCGGGCAGCCCGACGGACTTCTGCGCCAAGGTCGCCGCGATGTCGGATGGCCGTCTCAACATTCAGCATTTCGCGGCTGGCGAGCTGATCCCCGCGCTCGAAGGGTTCGATGCCGTGCGCAGCGGCGCGGTGCAGATGAACGCCGCCAATGCCTATTTCTGGGCCGGTCGCATCCCCGCAGCCCAGTATTTCACCACCGTGCCCTTTGGCCTGAACTTCGCGGGCATGAACGCGTGGCTCTACCATGGTGGCGGCATGGCCCTGTGGGATGAACTCTATGCACCGCTGGGCATGAAGGCCCTGCCGATGGGCAACACCGGCGTGCAGATGACCGGCTGGTTCCGCGAGCCGATCGAGAGCGTCGCGGATTTCGACGGTCTGAAGATGCGGATCCCCGGCCTTGCGGGCAAGGTCTATGCGGAACTGGGTGTCGATGTGACCCTTCTGCCCGGCGGGGAAATCTTCCCGGCGCTGGAACGGGGTGTCATCGACGCCGCCGAATTCGTCGGCCCCTACCAGGACCGTCGCCTCGGGCTTCAGAACGCGGCCAAGTACTACTACACCACCGGCTGGCACGAGCCGTCCAACACCACGGAGCTGCTGATCGGCAAGGCCGCATGGGACAGTCTGCCGGCGGACCTGCAAGCCATCGTCGAAGCCGCCGCAATGGCCTGCAACGTCGAAAGCTATACCTGGTCGGAGGCGAACAACTCCGCAGCACTGAAGGATCTGATCGAGAACGAGGGCGTGATCGCCAACGTCCTGCCCGAGGATGTGATCGCCGAACTCAAGGCCGTGACCGACCGCGTGCTCGAGGAAGGCGCCGCCGCCGATCCGGCCACGCGCAAGGTTCACGACGCCTTCATGGCCTTCAAGGCGGAACATCAGGCTTGGGCGGAAATCTCCGAAAAGCCGCTGTTCGCCCTGCCGACCTGATCTGCAATGCTGCGCGTGATGAACATATCGGCACACGGGGCTTCCAGCCTCGTGCGCCACATCGGCAACCTCAGCGCGTGGTTGGGCCTCGCCCTTGTCGCGGTGGTCAGCTTCAACGTCCTCGGGCGCTACCTTGCCGGTATCGGCAGCGTCGCCCTGCAAGAGACGGAATGGCACCTGATGGCCGCCGCGGCCCTGATGGGCATGTCCTATGGCCTGAACCAGGGTGGCGAGGTGCGCGTCGATATCTTCTACGAAAAGCTGCCACCTCGGGGGCAGGCTCTCGTGGATGTGGTGTCCACGCTGCTGTTGTTCGGGGTGGCCATGGTCATCGGATGGCTCAGCCTCGCATACGTGCAAAGCAGCTACAGCATCAACGAAGGCTCGCCGGACCCCGGCGGCCTGCCCAATCGCTATCTGCTCAAGGCGGTCCTGCCCGTGGCCTTCGCCCTTCTGGCGGTTCAGGCCGTGGCGATGCTCGGCGCGGCCCTCACCCGGCTGGTCGACCCCTCCCGCTCCCCAACTGAATAGAAAGACACGCCCGTGCCTTTTACCGAGATACTCGCGCTCTGCATGATCGGCGCGTTCTTCGGCATGCTGCTGGTCGGCATTCCCGTGGCCGTGTGCCTTGGCGCGACCGGCCTGATATTCGGATACTTCGGCTTTGGCCCGATGCTCTTCTCGCTGCTGCCGGCGCGGGTCTTCGGGGTGGTGACGAATTACACGCTGCTTGCCCTGCCGTTGTTCATCTTCATG
Organism: Jannaschia sp. 2305UL9-9; assembly: GCF_041403465.1. Taxonomy (NCBI): domain Bacteria; kingdom Pseudomonadati; phylum Pseudomonadota; class Alphaproteobacteria; order Rhodobacterales; family Roseobacteraceae; genus Jannaschia; species Jannaschia sp. 2305UL9-9. The sequence continues at coordinate 91,210 of NZ_JBGEHM010000003.1, read as the reverse complement.
GGCATCATGCTGGAAAAATCGCGAATAGCCGAAGACCTGATCGAGGTCATAGGTCTGGCGATGGGGGGCATTCGCGGCGGCATGGCGCTGGCCATCATCCTTGTCGGCGTCCTGATGGGGGCGGCGTCGGGCGTCGTCGGGGCAACGGTGGTCACGATGGGCCTGATCGCGCTGGGGCCGATCCTGAACCGCGGTTATGACGCGGGCGTTGCATCGGGCGTCATCTGCGCGTCCGGCACGCTGGGTCAGATCATCCCGCCCAGCCTCGTCCTGATCCTGCTGGCCGACATCATGGGCGAATCCGTCGGCACCCTGTTTGCCGCGGCCTTGATCCCCGGCCTGATGCTGGCGCTTCTGTTCGTGGGCTACATCCTGACCCTCGGGGTTCTCAAGCCGCACCTTGTCCCGGCAATCCCGGCGGATGAGCGGGCGCTGACATCGGGGCCGGAACTGGCGAAGAAGCTGATCAAGGTCGTTTTGCCGCCGATCGCGCTGATCTTTCTTGTCCTCGGATCGATCATCGGCGGCGTCGCGGCCCCGACCGAAGCTGCCTCGATGGGCGCACTGGGCAGCATCGTGCTTGCGCTGGCCGCCGGGCGGCTCAACTTCGCGGTCCTGCGATCCGCCACGCGCGGGGCCTTCGTCAGCAGCGCGATGGTGTTCCTGATCCTGATCTTCGCACAGCCATTCGGCCTCGCCTTCCGGGGGCTGGGTGGTGAGCGGATCGTGCAGGACGCCTTCTCCCTCGTCCCCGGCGGGCTGGAGGGTCAGATCCTGTTCCTGATGGCGATCCTCTTCGTGCTGGGCTTCTTTCTCGAATGGATCGAGATCTCCTACATCGCCCTTCCGCTGTTCCTGCCGATCTTTCAGCAGGCGGGCGTGGACATGGCGTGGATGGCGATCCTCGTTGGCATGAACCTGCAGACGTCCTTCCTGACGCCGCCGTTCGGCTGGGCGCTGTTCTTCCTCAAGGGGGTGGCGCCGCCATCGGTCACGACGATCGCGATCTATCGCGGTGTTCTGCCCTTCATCGGCATACAGCTTGTCGGCGTGGCGCTTGTCTTCTTCTATCCGGGTCTGGCCCTTTGGCTGCCCGAAGCAATCGGGTGGTGAGATGCTGAAATCTTCTCTGGGGTTGAACGGGGGCGTCACGGCCCCCCACCGGGCGGCGGCGCTGGCGGGGCGCGATGTCCTGGCGGCGGGTGGCACCGCGATCGAGGCGATGGTCGCCGCCGCCGCGACCATTGCCGTCGTCTATCCGCACATGAACGGGATCGGCGGGGACGGCTTCTGGATCATCCATCGTCCCGGTCAGGCACCCGTGGGCATTTCGGCCTGCGGCCCCGCCGCCGCGCTGGCCACGCCCGAGTTCTACCGCGACCGCGGCCATGCGCAGGCCATTCCCGCGCGCGGTGGCCTGGCGGCCCTGACCGTGCCCGGCACCATCGGCGGATGGGAGGCGGCCTTGTCGCTGGTCCCCGAGGATCGTCGCCTGCCATTGGCGGATCTGCTGCGCGATGCCATCGGCCACGCCCGCGACGGCATTGCCGTGACCGGCAACCAGTCGGCCTGCACGGCAGACAAGCTGCCCGGTCTGCGCGACGTGCCGGGCTTTGCCGAGACCTACCTGATCGATGGCGAGGTGCCCAAACCCGGCGCGCGGCTCGTGCAGGCGGCCTTGGCCTCGACGTTGCAGCATCTCGCCGACAACGGATTGCGCAGCTACTATGACGGCCCCCTTGCACGGACGCATGGCGCCTTCCTCGAGGCGAACGGCAGCCCCCTGCGCGCCTCGGACTTTGCCGCCTACGCGGCGCAGCAGGTCACACCCCTGACCCTGCGAACCTCGCACGGGCAGCTCTTCAACATGATCGCGCCGACGCAGGGGGTCTCCTCTCTCGGGATCCTTGGCATCTTCGACCGCCTGGGCGTGACCGAGGGCGAGGGGTTCGATCACCTGCATGGCCTGATCGAGGCGACGAAACAGGCGTTCATTCGGCGCAACGCCGATCTTGGCGACCCGGACCACATGGACCCGCGCGCGCAGGACTGGCTTCTGGATGATGTGCTGGACGGCATGGCCGCGCGGATCGACCCCAAGCGGGCGCTGGATTGGCCCTACGACCCGAAGGCGGGGGATACCATCTGGATGGGCGCATCCGACAGCGACGGCACCGTCGTCAGCTTCATCCAAAGCGTTTTCTGGGAGTTCGGTTCCGGCCTGACATGTCCGGATACGGGCGTGTTCTTCCAGAACCGGGGCGCGGGCTTTTCGCTGACACCGGGACCAAATCAGCTCGGGCCCGGACGCCGGCCGTTCCACACCCTGAACCCCGCGCTGGCGCGCCTCGATGATGGCCGCGTCATGGCCTACGGCACGATGGGCGGCGAGGGACAGCCACAGACCCAGGCGGCGGTCTTTACCCGCCACGTCCAGTTCGGCATGGACCTGCAACAGGCGATCACGGCGCCCCGGTGGCTGTTGGGCAAGACATGGGGGGACGACACGACCTCACTCAAGCTGGAAAGCCGGTTCGACCCCGCGGTGGTGGCGGCGCTGAAAGCTGCGGGGCACGAGGTCGAGATGTTGCCCGACTTCAGTGACCTTACCGGACACGCAGGCGCCTTGGTGCGTCATCCCGATGGTCTGGTCGAAACGGCCACCGACCCCCGCGCCGACGGCGCCGCGTTGAGCGTCTGACGATGGAGGCCCTGTCCTTGATCCAGATCGCCGCGCTGATCGCAGGGTTGATCGCCACCGCCATCTTTGCCGGTATCCTTGCCGGGCTTCTGGGCGTCGGGGGCGGTATCGTCCTCGTGCCGGTGCTGTTCTGGCTGCTGTCCCTGACGCAATTCCCGTCCGAGCTGTCGATGCACATGGCGGTCGCGACCTCGCTGGCAACCATCGTGTTCACCTCCCTGTCGTCCGCCCGATCCCACCGCAAACGCGGATCGCTGGACAAGGGTCTGCTGCGGCTCTGGGCGCCCGGGATCGTGCTGGGCGCGCTGTGCGGGGGCGTGGTGGCCAAGTTCGTCAACGCCGATGTCCTGCGCGGCATCTTCGGAGGTATCGCCCTGATCGTCGCGGCCAACATGGCGTGGAAGACGACGCTGGTCTGGCGTGACCGCCTGCCGGAAAGCCGGGTCGTCAACGGCATCATCGCATGGGCCACGGGGCTGTTGTCGGCGCTGATGGGGATTGGCGGCGGGACCCTCGGGGTACCGACGCTGGTCGGGTTCGGCGTCGACATCCGGCGCGCCGTTGGAACGGCCGCCGCCTTTGGCGTGCTGATCGCGGTGCCGGCCGTGCTGGGCTTCGTCTGGGCGGGGTGGTCCGTGCCGGATCGCCCATGGGGGTCGCTTGGCTATGTCAATCTGCCGGCCGCGCTGCTGATCCTGCCGTTCACGGTTGCCTTCGCCCCGGTCGGAGCAGCCCTGTCGCACCGGATCTCGACCGAATGGGTCAAGCGCAGCTTTGCCATTTTCCTCGGCCTGACCGCCATCCGAATGCTGATCGGCGTATTCGGCTAGCGTGCCGTGATCATTCCATCTGGTGCAGGACCTGCTTGGCCGCGCTGACCATGTGACGCCGCAAGGCCCGCGCGGTTGCTTCGCCGTCACGCTCCATCAGGCCCTGCACGATCTGGCCATGCTCCGTCGAGGATTGTTGCAGCCGCTCCGCGATCCCCAGTTGCGAGCTGCGGAAAGGCGCCAGCTTCTGGCGCAGTGTCGTCGCCAGCTCCAGCATGTCGGCGTTGTGGGTCGCCTCGAAGATGCGCTGATGAAACTCGGTGTTCGCCGTGCGGTAGGCGTTGATATCGAGCGCGTCGGCCATCTTGTTCATTGCCTGGTGCAACTCCTCCAGATCGGCGCGTTCGCCCATCGTCATCCGCTCGGCGGCGAAGCGTCCGCACAGCGCCTCGATCTCGCCCATCGTCTCGAACATCTGCTCGACCCGCTCGCGCGTGATCTCGCTGACGACGACGCCGCGATACGGAATGCGTTCGGCCAGCGACTGCGCCACCAGCTTGTGCAAAGCCTCGCGCACCGGGGTTCGCGAAACGCCGAACCGTTCGGTCAGGCCCTGTTCGTCCAGCTTGGTGCGCGGTGGCAGGACACCTGTCAGGATCTCCGACGACAATTGTGCTGCAATCCGGTCGCCATGCAGGTTCCGGGACGCGTCGGATGCCTTGGCAGATGATCCTTTCTGGACGTTCATCGCGGGACGGGCCTTCCTGTTTATCGCTGTCGCCTCCGAACCTTAGGGGGTCTTTGCAGGCGGTCCAAGGGGATCGCGTCAAACTCGGCCATGGTGGCGCTTTCGAACCGTCGCCCGCGGCCGGGTTCCGCACGGCCCATGGGGGGATCACGGAACCCGTTGCATCCATTTGCCGATCACCAGGAATAGGTCACGCTGAACCCTGCGACCGCGCCGCTGAAGTCACGGGTGGCCACGTTGGACCTGTTGTGGTCGAAGCCGACAAACAGGTCGATCTTCGCGGTCTCCAACACCCGGTGCGCCACGCCGATCCTTGCCTTGATGCGGGTGTCCTTGCGCGCGGTCAGCCCGCTGTCGGTACCGTAGTTTCGGGTGAAGCCGGCAAACCGGGAGACAAGGGACGTGGTCTCGTTGATCGGCGTGCGGACGCCAAGGCGGAGGCCAATTTCATCATAGCTGAAACGGTCGAGGTCCGCCCGGCGGGCCTCGGCATAAAGAGTGCCATTCAGGCTGCGCTTGTCCTGCCACGGGCGCCATACGTGCCCGAGTTCCAGCAGATATTCCGTCTGGTCATAACCGACGAAGGTCGTCTCGTTCTGGTTCCGGTGCCCGAGGCGGAGCCTGAAGGTTGTCGCGTTTTTCCTGTCGTGACGATAGCGGAGTTGCTGGTCAAGGCGGATGCGGTTGAAGACCCAGTCGCCGTCCTCGACCAGCCGATCGAATTTGGCGGTCACGCGGTATCGCCATGCCGCGCTCTCTCCGAAATCCGTCTGGAACCCGGCGTATATGCCGCCCTCGTATTCCGTGGCACCACCCGTTTCGGGAAACCCCGTCACCTTTATGTCTGCGCCAAATCGCAGGACCGGGCCCGAGGCCAGCCTTTGCCGGATCTGCGCGGTGGTCAGGCTGTAGGGCGTCGTCTCGAATGCCTTGCGCAATTGGCCGTCACGGATCGACAGCTCGTCCACCCTTTCGACGCCGATGGTCTGGCCAAAGGACATGTCGCGCACCTGCGCGGCGGCGGGGGTTCCCGCAACGGCGGTCGCCAGGAACACGGCGCCCCACAGGTAACGCAGACGTCGGACAGGGGGCGAAGACATCATGCGTCGCATCAGGCGATCCTCTGTGGGCTATCGGACACGAGGTCCTTGATGGTCGGCGTTTCGAGGTCTTGACCGTCCTTCTGGATCAGGATGCTGAGCATCGATTCCAGCGTGAAATACGCGCGCAGAAGCCTGAACAGCAGATATTCCGGCAGGCCCAGAACCCCGCGGGGGACGCCATTGATCAGGGCCGCCACGATGGCGACGATCGCCGGGGCCCCGACGCCCACGGCGACGATGGATTGCCAGATGATCGGGTTTTCCGGGTGGAATCCGAAAAGATATTCGAGGCTGCCGAAGATGATCAGGGGCACCAGCATCGCGCGGCGGGCGGAATTTACCAGCATGTAGGGCAGGATGATCTTGCCGCGCAGCGTCGCCTGATCGGAATAGATCAGATCGCGACAGCGGGAGCTGACGTGATAGACCGAGCGGAACCACCTCATCCGCTGTTCCCGCATGTGGCCATAGCTGGTCGGCACTTCGGAGATGTATCGGATCCTGGGGTCCACGACGGAGTGGAAACCCAATTCGCCGATACGCAGCGAGATGTCGGTATCCTCGCCATTCATGCCCTCGACGAACCCGCCAAGGTGGCGCGGCTGATCGGTGCGATACACGACGAACATGCCCGGAATGCCGATGACACCGCGGATGGCGCCCATGCCGATGGAATAGAACCCGTGCTTGACCAACACTTCCAGCAGGCGCGCGCGGTCGAACATGCGACCCCCGGGCGGGATCGGCACGCCGCCGACGACGCCGACCGAGGGATCCGAGAAATACGGCATGGCGCGGCTGAAGTTGTCCTCGCCGACAACGGTATCGGCATCGACACGGACGACGAACTCCGTCTCGACGGCGTCGAGGCCCGCGTTCAGGGCGTGGGATTTTCCCGGGCGCGGGACGTCGATCACGCGTCCCCGTGCGAAGGCGCAGGCCGCAAGGCTGTCCCGCGCGATCGCCGCCGTCGCATCCGAGGAGTTGTTGTTCATGATCAGGATCGTGACCGGCGCACCGTAATGCGCCGCCGCCTTGTCCAGCGCGCGGATCGTATCCGCGATGATGTATTGTTCGTTGTGGGCGGGCACGATGACGCTGAGCGGGGGGGAATATGCCCTGCGCTTGAAGGTCCGGGCGTCGATCAGGGCCAAGAGGTAGAGCTGGCTGAAGAAGACCGGCAGAAACAGAAACACGCCCGGTCCGATCCCGCCAAGAAGCGTCAGATCACGCAGGACGGCGACGATCCGCAGATCCATGCCGTTGACCGTCCACGCCACGACACCCGCGTTGATCAATGTGCCGGTCAGGCGGATGATCGGCACCCCGATCCGGCTCGGGCTCCGTTCGATGCGGATGCGGGCAGGCATGGCCCCCCGTTCCAGCAGTTTGAGGGAAAACAGCGCGAAGCCCAGAAGGCCGGACAGGATTGCCCCGAAATCGAGCGAATAGGAGATCCCGAATTGCCAGAGCATCGTCGCGTTGGCCACATCCAGGATCGCCATGGCCAGCAGGAATGACAGGACCATGTCCATGCCGAAGAACAGGCGGGCCTTTGCCGAACCGTGGGAAAAGGTCGCAAAGGCGATGTAGAACGACAGGATGAAGATCCGCATCGCGATCGAATGGTGGCCTTCGTAGGGGGCAAAGACGAAATCGCGGTTCGGAAAAATGGCGCTGACCGTTGGCGTGTTCACCAGCCACAGCAAGGTGACCGAAATGATGCTGAACAGGACAAGGGCCGCAGGTGCCGTGCCTTGCCGTACGGCCCCTGCAAAGCGTCTGGGCGCGCTGTCGACCGAACTGAACGACACCGCGTCCCGGTCACCGTGGGGTGTGGCCGGTGTCATCGTGCCGCCTCCGCGAGGCGTCTTTGCGGCAGACGGATGAGAATGGCGAGCGGCGCGGTCCTTGCCAGTTCGGCCATGGCCTCGGGCGTGGCCCGCAGGGTTTGCAAGGTGCCGTACTCTTCGCTGGCAAAAACAAGCCAGTCGTCGGGGCGCGCCATGCCTGATCCGGCAAGCGTCGCAACCTTGGCGCGGTTAAGCAGCGTGATATCTGCCCGGTCAACGCGACCGCGCAAGGCGACGTCTTCCGGAACGGCGCCGCCGACAAGCCGGGCGAAAGCCGTGGCATCGGGCGCCGTAAGGCCCGGATACGCCATCAGCGTGACATCGCCGCGTTCCGCCATCGCCGCGCGCAGGTCATCCAATGCACCCGACAGGGGTTGGCCGCCGCCATGCAGGACGGATCCTGCGTTCAGTTCCGCGATCAGGTCGGGGCCGTCGTTGCACAGACCGGGCAGGTCCTGGCTGGAGACCGCCGTCACCTCGAGGATATTGGTCCGGCCCTGCACGGAATGGGGCAGAGCGAGAGTCGACTGAAACCCGCGTGCGCCACCTTGTACCGTCTCTGCAAGCAGCAGCTTTCCGTTCAGGGTTGCTGACACGATCCAATGCGCGTCCGCGGGCAGGGGGCCAAGCGTGAGGTCGATATCGAACCGACCTGCCGTTTCGCTGCCGTCGCCCTCGTTCAGGTGAAACCGGCTGCGCCATGTCGTGCCATGCTTGAACGTTCGCGCGCCCGCGTTGCCGGAAAGCTGGGTCAGATCGGCGGGAAAGGTCAGGCCGACGGGCCCAGCGGGATCGATGCCCTTGTGCGACGCAACGACCTGTTCCAGCTCTGCGTCGTTCATTCCGTCGGTCGTGGCAAAAGTGATCGGCATACCTGCCCGCGCCAACGTGGCGGCCTGTGCCAGCCGATTGGCGCGCTGCTCATCGCTGAGTGCTGCAGACCAGTCTATCCTCGCGATGTTGCCCCATGCGACGACGCGATCCGCGGCCGTCTGCAGCGGGGTCGCGAGGTTCAGGATCAGTCGGCTTGACGCCTCGACCTCGGCCACGACGGCGAGGTCGTCCTGCCGCGTGCAGCTTGCGCTTGCCCCCTCGCCAACGACGCTGAACGAGACGTTCAGGGCGGGTTTCCCCAGGTCGGCATCCGTCAGCGGAATGCGGACATCGCGGGTGACGGTTCCGGGGGCCAGCAGGATCTCGCCCCGCCGGGTGTTGTCGATGGCCACCCTGAGGACGCCCTCAACCCCTGCAAGTGCCTGTATCGTCGTATCGAGTTGCAGGTATCCGGAAATGGGGCGAGCCGAGATCGGCATGGCGAACCTTGCGGACCCGTAGGCCGGCAAACCCGACAGGATCAGGGGGGCATCCGCCCCGGTCCGGGCAATGGCGACGCGGGTCGTGCCGGTGCGGTGCTCTGCCAGACTTCGGCTTTCGAACACCAAGGGGGTGGCAGTGAACGCGTCGGATACGCGGTCATCGCCGATCTGCAACAGATCCGCCCCGGACAGCGAGAGTGCGACGCCGGTCAGCAGAAAGGTCATGAGCCCGACATTGATGATACGCATGTCGCGTCCTTTCGTGGAAATGCGCCCCCTTTGTCGGGGGCCGCGTTATGGATCAGGCCGCGATCGACCGCGTGGCGGCGACGGGTCGGACGACACCGGGTTGCTGATTGTCGGTCCAGGTCGACACGCAGGGGATCATTTCGGGGTTGCAGCGATGGGCAAAACGACGGGCGATCTCGTTCGTCTCGGCCAGCAGGCCGTCTTCCAGAGTGATCGGGTTCAGGCCCAGCGCGCGGAACGACTGATTGCTGACACGCAGCCCGTTTTCGGCCGCTTCCTTGCGGGGGTTGGCGACATTCGCGATCGCGGCACCGGTCACCCTGGCCACCACCTGTGCAAGGTCGCGCACGGTGTGGGTTTCGGTCATCTGGTTCATGATCCGAACCTTGCCGGTATCGGTCTGTTCATTCTCGACGGCGAGGGCGAGGCATCTGACGGTGTCCTGAATGTGGATGAACGCGCGCGTCTGACCGCCGGTGCCATGCACCGTCAGCGGATGGTCCATTGCCGCCTGCATCAGGAACCGGTTCAGAACGGTGCCGTAGTCCCCGTCATAGTCGAAGCGATTGACGAGGCGGTCATCGAGACGCGTCTCCTCGGTCTGGGTGCCCCAGACGATGCCCTGGTGCAGGTCGGTGATGCGCAGGCGGTCGTTCTTGGCGTAGAACTGGAACAGCAGCTGATCCATCGACTTCGTCATGTGATAAACGCTGCCGGGATTGGTGGGGTAGAGGATATCGCGCTGGAACAGCGTCTTGTCGTCCCCCGGGATATAGACGCGCAGGTATCCTTCGGGGATTTCCAGACCGTCGTCGTCGTATCCGTAGACGCCCATCGTGCCGAGGTGGATGATATGCGGGTCGAGGCCGAGACCGGCGACGGCACACAGCAGGTTGTGCGTGGCCCCGATGTTGTTGTCGACGGTGTAGCATTTCTCGACCGGGCTTTTCATCGAATAGGGCGCGGCCCGCTGTTCCCCGAAATGGATGATGGTATCAGGGCGAAGGGACGCCATCGCCGCCTCGAGGGCGGTGTAATCCTTGGCGATGTCGATCTTCAGAAAGGCGATGTCGCGCCCGGAGACCTCCTTCCAGGCGGCGATACGGGTCTCGATGCTTTCGATCGGGGTCAGGCTGTTTGCGCCCAGTTCCTCGTCGATGGCCCGCCGCGACAGGTTGTCGACGATGGTCACGTCATGGCCTTTGGACGAAAGGTGCAGAGCCGTCGGCCATCCGCAAAAGCCGTCGCCGCCGATAATCATAATCTGTTTCATTGCCAGGTCTTTCTGTTCACGGTTGAAGCCGGGGGTGGCCGATGGGGAATGCATAACCGGGAGCATGGAAGACCGTCATTCGGGCGGACGGAGAGGTTCGGACCGCGTTCGAGAAACGCGCCATCCAAAGGGGTGGGTGACCTACCCCCTTCGGGCTACTTTTCGCGGGGAATACGCTTGCGGGATCACGTCGAATAATACGTAAAACATTGATTTAAATGAAATTTATCGTGCGGTCGCCCAGCTGTCGGCACGTCATAATTATGCCGAATTGTCAGCGAATGACGCAGCGAATCGTACGGGACCAATCAGGCCGTGGTAATCACGTGCCAAGGGGATCGGCGTCTCTCGGGCCGACAGTGGTATGGGAATGAACGGTTGTGTTTCGTCAGGCCATGATCGGCCTTGCGTCACCGTCGGGCATTGCGCTCATGCGCTGTCGGGGTTGCATACGGCGCGTTCGACAAACTTCGCAATGTGACCGGTGATCGGTGGTCGGGCGGGCGCATGACACGCCCGCCCGGATCGGATCAACCCTTGAGAGCGGCCAGCACCGCGTCACCGGTGATGGGCAGATGACGCACCCGCGCGCCGGTCGCATTGAAGATCGCGTTGCCGATGGCAGGGGCGACAACCGTCGTGCCGGGCTCTCCCAAACCGACAGGCACCTCGGTACTTTCGACGAACTCGATCTCCAGTTCCGGCACATCGGCCAGACGCAGGGGCGTGTAGGCGCCAAGGTTCAGGTCGATGACATTGCCGTCCTCGATCCGCGTCCCCTCGTGCAACGCCATAGACAGACCCCAGAGCACGGCGCCTTCGCATTGCGCACGCGCCCCGTCAGGGTCGACGACGGTGCCGCAATCGATCGCCAGCCAGATCTTGTCCACGCTGACATTGCCGGTGTCGGCATCGACGGCCAACTGAACGGCGGCAGCCGTCCATGTCGGCATGGTGCGCGATTGGCCGAAGGTCGTCGCGATCCCGATGGCGGACCCATCCGGCAGCTCGGTCGTGCCGTAGCCGGACATCTCGGCCACACGCCGTAACACCGCCGCCTGACGCGAAGCGCCGCCGACCGCGTTTGGTGCGGACCCTGCGTTGATCCCCTCGGCCGTCAGATGGTCGAGGCGGAACTGGAGCGGATCGGCCCCGACCTTGTGCGCGGCTTCATCCATGAAGCTTTCGACCGCAAAGTTGGTCCACCCCGGTCCGACCGACCGCAGCCAACCGGGACGGAACGTCTGATTGGCCAGGTCATTCGAAATCGCGCGCACGCGGTGCGCCCCGACGGTGTACCAGTGGTCGGCCCCATCGATGGCAAAGGGATCGTAAGGCTCCTCGTTGACGCCGTTCGGCATGAAGCCGGGGACCATCACCTGCGTCGGCCAACCGGCGGCGGCGTGATGCTCCATTCCCGTGACGGCCTGTGCCTCGTCGAATGCCATCCGCATCTTCTGGACGGAAGGGGAGCGGATGCTGTCGAACTGAGAGTCTTCCTCGCGTGAGAAGACCAGCTTGACAGGTTTGCCCACGGCCTTTGCGGCCAAGGCGGCGGGCACGATATAATCGCCGTTCAGGCGACGACCAAAACCACCGCCCAACATGTAGCTGCGCATGACGATCTTGTCTGCCGGAACCTCCAGCGCGGTGGCCAGTGTCGGCAGGATCAGCGATTGCCACTGATTGCCCGAATGCGTTTCCCAGATGCCATCGGCGTTCTGGAAGACGGTCGCGTTCACCGGCTCCATCTGGAAATGTAGGACGGATTGGGTCGTGTATTCCGCCTCCAAGGTGTCAGCGGCGGCATCGAACGCGGCAGATGTGTCGGGCTGCTCTGTATGCAGGATCGAGCCGGCATCGCCGTCGATCAGTTCCCGTGCACGGGCCTGGATGTCATCCTCGGACACATCGGCGGTGTCACCCGCGGTCCAGTCGACGTCGATGGCATAGGATGCTGTCCGCGCCGCATGAAGCGATTGCCCCAGAACGACGACCCAGCCCGGAACGGTGCCGGACGGATCGTCGAGGACGACAGTTTCGAGGTATCCTCTGACGTTCTTCGCGCCGCTGTCATCGACCGAATTGACCACCGATCCATATCGCGTCGGCGGCAGCATCGGCACGCCATAGACCATGCCGTCGACTTTCGCGTCGAGGCCATAGATCGCCTGACCCGTGGTCTTGGTGTCGAGGTCGAGGGGGTGCACATCCTGACCGACCAGACGCAGGTCCGCATGCGGCTTGAGGGGCAGGGCGGCCAGTTCCTCCTCGGTGAAGGACCGATCGATGCCGTCGGCAACCAATTCACCATAGGTTATGGACTGGGTTCCGTCGCTGATCATGCCGTCCCGCGCCGAAAGGGTCGTGGCGTCGACGCCCCATTTCGCGGCAGCCGCCTCGATCAGGGCGGTGCGCCCCGCGGCCCCTGCCTGACGATAGACAGGCCAGCTTTGCCAGACGGACCAGCTGCCGCCCGTGACCATCAGGCCCCATTTGTCGGCTGTATCTACATGGGTGATGTGGACGTTTTCCCAAGGCACCTCGAGTTCATCGGCAAGGATGCGCGCGATTGCCGTGCCGACGTGCTGTCCCATCTCGGCACGGATGATGTTGACGTTGACCCGGTTGTCGGCGTCGATCCAGTACCAGATCGACGGCTCGAATGCCTGACCGTTCGGCGTGATCGGCGTGCCGTCGGGCACCTCCGGGTTCATCGCGGCGTCGGACGCCTGCGGAAAGCCGAAGGCGACGCCGGTGGCGGTCATGGATACGAGGAACCCGCGGCGGGTCATCTGCGTGGTCTTCTCGGCGCCTGCAAGGCGGGACATCAGATTAGCCATTGTCGGAGCCTCCCATAGCAGTTGCAGCTTCGCGCACGGCCTGACGGATACGGGTATACGTCATGCACCGGCACAGGTTGCCGGTCATCACGGCGTCGATGTCTTCATCGCTGGGGTTCGGAGTGTCGGCGAGCAGCGAGGCGGCCTGCATGATCTGACCGGACTGGCAGTAACCGCATTGCGGCACCCGCAGGCTGCGCCATGCTTCCTGAACCGGGTGGTTTCCGTTCTCGTCAAGGCCTTCGATGGTCGTGACGGACAAGCCTTCGACATCCGACAGATAGGTGATGCAGGATCGCGTGGCCGCTCCGTTGATGTGGACGGTGCAGGACCCGCAGGCACCGATGCCGCAGCCGAATTTGGTTCCGGTCAGCCCGATCTCGTCGCGAATGGCCCAAAGCAAGGGAGTGTCAGGGTCGGCGTCGACAGAAATCTGCCGCCCGTTCAGTTGGAAATTCGTCATGTCAGTCGTGTCCCTTGGCTGTGTGGCTAGTCGCGGTATCAGCACAGGTAGCGCTCGCGGTGGCCTCGTCTAGGGAAGCCGCGAGGATGACTTCGGGACAACGAACGCCGGACCTATAGCAGAATGCTTGGTCCAGGCAGTTCGGGAGGGGGGTGTCGCAGCAAACAGCCTGCCGGGAGCGTCCGCTGACGCATCGGGGCAACCACACTGCCCGGCCTTGGCCCGGCGGGCACAAGTCTTGACGCAATCTGTGGTTGGTGGGGTGAGAGGCTGGACGACGACCCAAGTGGGGCTCGTTGTGGCTGCTACCTTCCGGTCCTGACCAGGTTGGCGAGGCACTTGCCCGCGCCAACCTCTCGATGCTTAGATAGATAACGCGCCCGGCGGATGCAAGGGCAGTGCGCGTGCCATGTCGCATGCCGCCGTTTCATCCGACCGGGCGGGCCAATCCGCGATCCGAAAGGATCGGTCCGGTCAGCCCGGTGTGCGTTCGGCCCAGCCTGCGAATATCTTTTCGAGGATGACGACGACGTAGAACAGTGCAATGCCGAGGATTGCCAAGACAATCAGCACGGCGAACATCAGCGGATAATCCGCATTCGTGCGTCCGGAATCGAACAGGGCGCCCAGGCCGCGACCGTGCGGCGAGACGATTTCCATCAGGTTCGTGCCGATGAAGGCCAGCGTGACCGATACTTTCAAAGCTCCGAAAAACTCGGGCAGGGTCTTGGGCAGGGCGATCTTCCAGAAGATCGTCGTGTTGGAGGCGCCGAGGCTGCGCAGGATGTCGCGATATTCCGGCTCCAGCGTCGACAGGCCGATGGAAACCGAAACGGCGATCGGGAAGAACGAGATCATGAAGGCCATCAGGACCGTGTTGAAATCATGCGCGCCCACGAACAACAGGGCGATGATCGGCACGACGGTCGCCTTGGGGACCGCGTTGAAGCCCACGAGCAGGGGATAGAGGCCTTCGCGCGCAAGGCGCGAGAATCCCATGATCATGCCGAGCGCCAGCCCGAAGATCACAGCCAGCAGTAGGCCCAGCATGGTGCGCCACAGGGTTTGCCAGCTTCCGATCAGGAACAATTCCCAATAGCGGGCATATGCTGGCGGCAGGTCCGACGGCGAGGCCATGACGAAGTTCGGCCAGCCGTTGACCCAGACAAGGGCCTCCCACAGGATGACGAAGATAAGCATGGCGGTCAGTGGCACCGCGATCTGGCGAAGGGTCCGGTTCATTGGGCGGCGCTCTCTTTTGCGGGGGCCTCGCTCTGGGCGCCGACGTCGCGGCCTTGTGCGATCTGGATTTCGCGGCGCAATGTCGCCAGAAGCTCGACCGCGCGGGGCGCATAGAGGTCGTCGAGACTGCGGTTGTCGCCCATGTCGACCTCGACCACGCGCTGGGCGCGGGCAGGCCGCGCGCTGAACACGACCGTCCGGTCGGACAGGAAGACCGATTCCCGCAGGTCATGGGTAATCAGGACGCAGGTAAAGCTTTCCTGGCGACGCAGGTCGTGCATCGTCTGCCACAGGTCCTCGCGCGTGAAGGCATCGAGCGCGCCGAAGGGTTCATCGAGGATCAGGACCTCGGGGCGGTGCACGATGGACCGGCACAGCGACGCGCGCTGGCGCATGCCACCGGACAGCTCGGAGGGTCTCTTGTCTTCGAAACCATCGAGGCCGACCAAGGCCAGCAGTTCGCGTGCGCGGTCCTGCTGCCGGGTCTTCGACATGCCTGTCGACACGATTTCCAACGGCAGCATGACATTCTGCAGGATGGTCCGCCATTCCAGCAGGACAGGGTTCTGGAACGCCATTCCGACGGTCTTGCGCGGTCCGGTCACGGGCTTGCCGCCCAGTTTGACCACACCCTGATCCGGTTTCATCAACCCGGCGATCAGGCGCGTCAGGGTGGACTTGCCACAGCCCGACGGGCCGACGACTGCGGTGAAGCTGCCCTCCGGCATGTCGATGCTCAGGTCGTCAAGGACGGGCAGGGGGCCCGATGCCGTGCGGTAGGCGTGGGTGACATGTTCGAGGGCGATGGGAAGGGACATGGGCGGCCTTGTCTTGAAAAGGAGCGGCCCGAAGGCCGCCCCGGTTTGCTTACTTGAGCATCCGCGCGTCGGCGGCAGGCAGGAAGCTGTCATCGAAGTAGAGCGCGGCGTCCGGCTCCGACTGGAACTCGTAGACCAGCTTGGTCTGTTCGATGGCGCTGGCCATGCGGTCGGCATCGATGCCGCCCATGCCGTTCTCGGCAACGTAGTCGGTCAGGACATTCGCATCGATCGCCATCTGCAGGCGCCGCTGCTCCAGCTCGACGTCGCCGGCGGGGTTGCGGTCGATGACCATCTGCGCCCCGGCAGCGGGATCCGCGATCACGTCCTTCCACCCGGCGGCCACGGCGGTCAGGAAGCCCGTGACGGCATCGGGGTTCTCGGCGGCGAACTCGGTATTCACGATGATGGCGTTGCCATAGAGGTCGACGCCGTAATCCGACATCAGAAGAACGCTCAGGTCGTCCTCGGGCACGCCGAGGCGGATCGCGTTCAGCGTGGAGGAAAAGCTGAAGCCCGTGACGGCGGCGACTTCACCCTGTGCCAGCATCGGCTCCCGCGTGGGGAAGCCCACGGGCTCGACCGTGATGGCATCCACGTCGATACCGGTTTCGGCTGCAAAGATCGGGAACTGGGCCCATGCGCCATCGGGGGGCGGCGCACCAAGGACCGCGCCTTCGAGGTCGGACGGCTCCTCGATGCCGAGGGACTTTCGGCCGACGATGGCGAAGGGCGGCTTGTCATAGACCATCATGACGGCGGTGACGGGCGCGCCGGGGTTCTGATCGAGGAACCGCATCAGCGAATTGATGTCGGCAAAGCCCATCGGAAACGCGCCGGTGGCCACTTTCGGGATCGCGTCCAGCGACCCTTGCCCGGCACTGATTTCGACCGACAGGCCCGCGGCCTCGAAGTGGCCGTTGTCGACGGCTGCGAAATAGGCGGCGGACGGCCCCTCGAATTTCCAGTCGAGCGCGAACGGCACGGCAGTGGCATGGCCGTCGGCAAAAGCCGGGGCTGCCAGCATCAGGCCGGCCGCCAGGGCGGTGAAACGATTGAACATGATAACTCCCCATCTGTTCGGACGCCTGATTTGCGATTCAAGACCCGCAAAGGACCAGAGTCGTCCCGCATGAGGCCCTGATTGCCCCGGTGGTGGGCGTCATATCAATCATTTTCGCGACGGTTTGCGTATTTTTTGGGCATTGGGACAGTTGCCAGTCCCCCGGCTTTCCCGCAGACCACGGGGCCGGAGCGTCATGCAGGAGGACACCATGGATCACGCGGAAACGGTGACCTTTGGCGGCGGGGGCCTCAACCGGGCCGAGGATCTGCGTCGGCATCCCGATCAGCTGGCGGCATTGCCGGCGTGCACCATACCGGTCTGGCGTGGCAAGATCCTGCTGAATGCGGACCGCAGCGCGCTGGAAATGATACCGGGTCACGCGTTGGACGATCACGGACATCCGGTCCTGATCGGCGAGGTCGGTGGCACGGCCGTTTTCGCGCGTGACGTATCCGGTTTGCCCGTGGCGGGTGCGGACGACGCGCTCGATACATTTCTGGATCCCAGTGAACAGACGCACCCTGATCTGCCCGAAGGAAGCGCCTTCGCCGAATTGCGTGCCGTGATGACGCAGTTGTCGCCCCTGGACGCCGAGATCGCGGCCACCGCCAAGGGGGTGCTGGAATGGCACCGCACCCACGGGTTCTGCGCCAACTGCGGTACCGCCACCTCGCCCGGCAAGGCCGGTTGGATGCGGGCCTGCGACGGATGCGGGCGGTCGCATTTCCCGCGGACCGACCCCGTCGTCATCATGCTGATCACCCGCGGCGACAGCGTCCTTCTGGGCCGGTCGCACGGCTGGCCCGAAGGCTTCTTTTCCTGTCTGGCCGGGTTCATGGAGCCGGGAGAGACGATGGAGGGCGCCGTCCGCCGCGAGGTCTGGGAGGAGACGGGCGTACGTGTCGGACCCGTGCGCTATCTCGCCAGTCAGCCATGGCCGTTTCCCGGGTCCCTGATGCTGGGCGCCCACGGCGAGGCGACAAGCGCGGACATCACCATCGACCCCGAGGAAATCGCCGAGGCCATCTGGCTTGACCGGTCGGAGGTGTTGGACGTGTTCGCGGGTACCCACCCGACGGTCACACCCGCGCGAAAGGGGGCCATCGCGCGTTTCCTGCTCGAGGCGTGGCTGACAGATCGCATCGATTGATCCGGGGATTGGCCAGCGATTGACCTTCGCGCCGCAGTTCATAGGTTCGGGACGAACAGAACAGGACGGACCCAGCATGAAATTTGTCGCCACCGAAGAGATCGCCGCACCGATCGACGTAGTCTGGGCCCGCGTGAGCGACTTCGAGGCGTTCGAGAGGCGTGCGGCGGGCAAGGCCGGACAGGTATCTCGTTCCCCCGAGGGGCCGGCAAAGGCAGGCACCAAGTGGACCGGGTCCGTCGAGGCGGCCGGCAAGGTGCGACAGGCCAGCGTTACCTTGCTGGAACTCGATGCCCCCCACCGGATGGACCTCGAAGGGGGCAGCGACGGCATGACTGTCACTCTGGATGTGATGCTGGAGGCATTGTCCCCGACCAAGACCCGGCTGACCGTGACGACCGAGGCAAAGGCGCGCAGCCTTGCCGCACGGCTGATGCTGCAATCTGCCAAACTGGCGCGGCCGCAATTGGCGAAACGCTACAAGGGCCGCGTGGCCGGTTTCGCCGACAAGATCGAAAAATCCTACGCGACCAGCTGATCAGATCGTCCCGCGCCGCGGGGGTGCCGGCCGCCCCGGCGCGGCACCCTCAGATGGTGCCGCCGTCGAAATGCTCCGGGTCGGCCGGGTAGACGCCCATGATGTCCAGCGTATCCGTGAAGTATCCCAGTTCTTCCAACGCACGCGCGACGGGCGGATCTTCGGGGTGCCCCTCGATGTCCGCATAGAACTGCGTCGCCGTGAACTTGCCGTCGACCATATAGCTTTCGAGTTTGGTCATGTTGACGCCATTCGTGGCGAATCCCCCCATCGCCTTGTAGAGGGCAGCAGGGATGTTGCGGACGCGGAATACGAAGGTCGTCTTGATCGGGCCGCTGCCCGGCGCCGGTCGGGCCGGATCCCGTGACATGATCAGGAACCGTGTGGTGTTGCGGTCGTGGTCCTCGATATGGCGGGCCAGCACCTCCAGCCCATAGATCTCGCCCGCCATTTCGGACGCCAGCGCCGCCTGTGACGGATCGCCAAGGGCCGCGATCTGCTGCGCCGATCCGGCGGTGTCGGCACCGACGCGGGGGCGTATGCCATGGGTCTGCAGGAACTCGCGGCATTGGCCCAGCAGCACCGTATGCGACTGGGCGATCCGCACCTGTTCCAGTGTCGTTCCCGGCACGGCCAGAACGTTGATGTGAACCCGCACGAAAGCTTCCTCGATGATGTGAAGGCCCGAGTGAGGCAGCAGGGAATGCATGTCGGCCACGCGTCCATAGGTCGAGTTTTCGACGGGCAGCATGGCAAGATCGGCCGAACCGTTCCGCACGGCCTCGATCGCATCCTCGAACGTGGCACAGGGCAGGGCGGCATGGTCGGGACGGGATTCGTGGCAGGCCTGGTGCGAATAGGCGCCCAACTCTCCCTGAAAGGCGATCTTGGCGGTCATTGCGGGTCCATTTCGATTATGGTGCGATTGGTCGCGGGCAGTATCTCTTGCGCCGGGGCGCTGAAACCACATACATATCCGCGACGCGAGAGACCAACCCGTAGTGACGGGGCCAGAGACGTGAAAGAGGCCAAGATGGATACCATGACGATAACCAAGGCCGGCGGCGCATTTTGTGGCGCCCTGCTTGTGTTCCTGTTGGGCGCCTGGGCGTCCGAAGGGCTGTATCACGTCGGAGGTGGTCACGGCGAGGATCACGCGATGGGGTACGAGATCGAAGTGGCCTCCGCTGATGCCGCCCCCGAGGAGGCCGCCCCCGAGGTGCCCTTCGAAGAGGTCTATGTGAACGCCTCCGCCGAAGACGGTGAGCGTCTGTGGCGCCAGTGTTCGGCCTGTCACAAGCTGGAGGAGGGCGCGAACGCCACGGGGCCGTATCTCTATGGTGTCGTCGGTCGCCCCAAGCACGCGGTCGATGGCTATGCCTATTCCGACGCCCTGCTGGGACAGGACGGGGAATGGACGCCCGAAAACCTCAGCGGCTTTCTTCTGAACCCCAAGGAATACGCGCCCGGCACCAAGATGGCCTATCGCGGCATGTCCGACGTCGAGGACCGCGCCAACCTGATTGCCTATCTGGCCACGATCGGCGGCTGATCCAGCCTTCGCATCACCGGAACGACGGCCGCCCCCATCGGGCGGCCGTTTGCGTTTCGGGGCAGGGGCAGGCATGCGTCGTCCGACATCGCTTTCCTGCGCGGCAAGCTGGCCTAATTCACGATCAGGTGTTGGGTATGCCCTTGAATCCCCGGCGCCACGCTCGTTACCTGAACAGAACCCAACCGGGAGGTTCCGCATGTTCCACCGTATCGCCGCGACCCTTGTCTCTGGCCTCGCTCTTGCTGCACCCGTTGCTGCGCAGGATGTCACGGTCAGCCATGGCTACAGCACGTTCGGGGAGTTGAAATACGGACCGGACGAGCCCTTTTCCTACGTCAACGTCGACGCGCCGAAGGGCGGCGAGATCAGTCTGCATGCGCTGGGCAACTACGACAGCTTCAACCCCTACACCCGCAACGGGAACGTGGCGACGGGCACCGGCGTCCTGTGGGAAAACCTGTTCGTGTCGGCCGCCGATGATCCCTACGCGGTATATTGCTACCTCTGCGAAACGATCGAATACCCTGAGGACCTGTCCTATATCGCGGTGAACCTGCGGGGTGGGATACGGTTCACGGACGGCACCCCGATGACGGCGGAAGACCTGAAATTTACGGTCGACCTGTTCCTCGAGCAGGGCCTGCCCGAGTTTCGGAACGTGTTCGAGCGCTATTACGAAAGCGTCGAGGTGACGGGCGACAATCAGGTCACCTTCACCTTTACCGAGGAGGCGCCGCTGCGCGATCGTCCGGGCCTTGTCGGGTTCTGGAATCCGTTCTCCAAGGCGTGGTTCGAGGAAAACGACGCCCGCATCGACCGCACGACGCTGGACGTGTTCCTCGGGACCGGCCCTTACGTGGTGGGCGACTACGACGTCGGGCGCAGCGTGACCTACACCCGCACGCCGGATTGGTGGGGCGCCGATCTGCCGTTGAACCGCGGTCGGCACAATTTCGACAGCATCCGGTACGAATACTTCGGTGACAGTTCGGCCGCCCTGCAGGCGTTCTTTGCGGGTGAATACACCGTGCGGGTCGAAACCTCGTCCAAGGAATGGGCGACGGCCTACGACGTGCCGCCGGTCGAACGCGGTGACGTGGTCCGCGAGGTCCTGCCGGACGGCAACATCACCACGGCGCAGGGGTTCGTGTTCAACCTCAAGCGTGACAAGTGGCAGGATGCGCGCGTGCGCGATGCAGTGGCCATGATGTTCAACTTCGAATGGTCGAACGAGACGCTGTTCTACGGCCTCTATTCCCGTCCCGTCAGCTTCTGGGGCGGTTCGGACCTTGCCGCCGAGGGCGTGCCGGGGGCCGGCGAACTGGAAGTGCTGGAACCGCTGGTGGAGCAGGGCCTGCTCGATGCATCCATCCTGACCGATGAGGCGCGGATGCCCGCGGTGGGTGACCCTGCGCGCAACCAGCCCGATCGCCGCACCCGCCGCGCCGCCTTGCGCATGATGAACGAGGCTGGCTGGGAAACCGGGGCCGACGGCATGCTGCGCAATGCGGACGGAGAGACGTTGGAAGTCGTCATCATCCAGTTCAGCCCGACCTTCGACCGCGTCGTCAATCCATACGTCGAAAACCTGCGCAGCATCGGCATCGACGCCCGGTTGGAGCGGATCGACCGCGCGCAGTACATCGAACGCCGCCGGTCGGGTGATTGGGACATGACCAACCATTCGCCGGGGCAGGAGTTCGAGCCCGGCGCAGGCCTGAAACAATGGTTCCATTCGGACACGGCCGAAGACAGTTCCCGCAACCTGATGGCGCTGGCCGATCCGGGGATCGATGCGCTGGTCGACGAAGTCATTGCCGCACAGGATCTGGAGACCCTGACCCAACGCACCCGCGCACTGGACCGTGCGTTGCGGGCCTACGGCTTCTGGGTGCCGCAATGGGGCAATTCCGAGCACTGGGTGGCCTACTGGGACCAGTATCGCCACCCCGCAGAGACGCCGCCCCTCGCCGTGGGCGTGATCGACTGGTGGTGGTATGATGCCGAGGCCGCCGATGCGCTGAAAGCGTCCGGGGCCCTCTAATCAATGGCAGCCTATATCCTTCGGCGGCTTCTGCTGATCATTCCGACCCTTCTGGGGATCATGGTGATCAATTTTGCCCTAGTGCAATTCGTGCCCGGTGGCCCGGTGGAGCAGATCCTTGCGCAACTGGAAGGGGGCGGCGACGCCTTCGACAGTTTTTCGGGCGCGGCGACCGAGATTCAGGACCGTGGCGGAGAAAGCAACTACACCGGCGCACAGGGGCTGCCCGCCGATTTCATCGCCGAGCTCGAGGCGCAGTTCGGGTTCGACAAGCCGCCATTGGAACGATTCCTCAACATGATGTGGGATTACATGCGCTTCGACTTCGGCGAGTCGTATTTCCGTTCAATTTCGGTCGTGGATCTGGTGCTTGAAAAGATGCCGGTCTCGATCACGCTGGGTCTGTGGACCACGCTTCTGGCCTATCTCATCTCGATCCCGCTGGGCATCCGCAAGGCGGTGCGCGACGGGTCGTCCTTCGATACATGGACGTCGGGCGTGGTGATCGTGGCT
The DNA here is from genome assembly GCF_041403465.1 of Jannaschia sp. 2305UL9-9. Lineage (NCBI taxonomy): Bacteria > Pseudomonadati > Pseudomonadota > Alphaproteobacteria > Rhodobacterales > Roseobacteraceae > Jannaschia > Jannaschia sp. 2305UL9-9. Next base: position 68,965 of record NZ_JBGEHM010000003.1, on the reverse strand, counting down.
TATGCGATCCCGGGCTTCCTGTTCGCGATCCTGCTTCTGGTGCTGTTTGCGGGCGGGTCGTATTACAAGATCTTCCCGCTGCGCGGCTTGACGTCACCGGGGTGGGAGGAACTGTCGCTGATCGGCAAGGCGCTCGATTATCTGTGGCACATCACCCTGCCGGTTCTGGCCTCGACGATCGCGGCCTTTGCGGGACTGACGCTGCTGACCAAGAACTCCTTCCTCGACGAGATCCGCAAGCAATACGTGGTGACCGCGAAGGCCAAGGGCCTGAGCGAGGGGCGCGTCCTCTATGGTCACGTTTTCCGTAACGCGATGCTGATCGTGATCTCCGGCTTTCCCGCCGTGTTCGTATCGGTGTTCTTCGGCGGGTCACTTATCATCGAGACGATCTTCTCGCTCGACGGGCTTGGGCGGCTCGGGTTCGAAGCCGTCGTCAACCGCGACTACCCGGTGATGTTCGGCACCTTGTTTGCCTTTTCGCTGATCGGGCTGGTGGTCGGGTTGCTGACCGACCTGACCTATATCTGGGTCGATCCCCGCATCGATTTTGAAAGCCGGGAGACATGATGACCCTGTCGCCCCTCAATCAGCGGCGCGTCCGCAATTTCAAGAAGAACACGCGCGCCCTCTGGTCGCTGTGGATCTTTGTGGTCCTCTTCGGCCTGTCGCTGTTTGCCGAACTGCTGGCCAACGAAAAGCCGATCCTCGTCAACTATCGTGGTGATCTGCACGTGCCGATCGCCAAGTTCTATCCCGAGACCGCCTTCGGTGGCGATTTTCAGACCGAGGCCGTCTACCGCGATGCGGAGGTGGAATGCCTGATCGTGTCCGGCGGGTTGGGGGATTGCTTCGATTTTCCCGACGAGGTGATGGAGGAGGTCCGCGAAACCGGCGCCTATGACGGCACGAGTGTCGAACGCGGTTGGGTCCTCTGGCCGCCGATCCGCTATAGCTACAATACCGTGGCGGACATCTCCGGCGCTGCCCCCTCCGCTCCCGATGGCGAACACCTTCTGGGCACCGACGACACGGCGCGGGACGTCTTGGCCCGTGTCATCTATGGCTTCCGCCTGTCCGTGTCCTTCGCCCTTCTGGTCACGCTGTTCACGTCGATCATCGGCATCACGGCAGGCGCTGTGCAGGGGTTTTTCGGCGGGTGGACGGACCTGATATTCCAGCGGGTGATCGAGATCTGGGGCAGCACGCCCAGCCTCTATATCATCATCATCGTCGCCGCGATCATCCCAATGAATTTCTGGCTTCTGGTCGGGTTGATGACGCTCTTCGGCTGGACCGCCCTCGTGGGCGTGGTGCGGGCCGAATTCCTGCGCGCGCGCAACTTCGAATACGTGCGCGCCGCGCGGGCGCTGGGCGTTGGCAACGGCACCATCATGCTGCGCCACGTCCTGCCCAATGCAATGGTCGCCACGCTGACCCTGTTGCCGTTCATCGTGACCGGCACGATCGGGGGCCTTGCCTCGCTCGACTTCCTCGGTTTCGGCCTGCCGTCGTCGGCGCCGTCCCTGGGTGAGCTGACGTTGCAGGCCAAGCAGAACCTGCAAGCGCCCTGGCTGGCGTTCACGGCGTTCATCACATTTGCCGTGATGCTGTCGCTGCTGGTGTTCATCTTCGAGGGCATCCGCGACGCCTTCGATCCGCGAAAGACCTTCTCGTGACCATCGCGCAGGCATGCGGCACTTCGTCAGGGGCGAACCGGTGATTGAGCTTGTGTTTAAAACGTTCTTCGCTGCGTTGGGGTTCTTCTTCTTGTGGGGAGCTATGGATCTCACCCGATTTCAGATGCGTCTCGGCATCTTCTTCCCGTTCACCCTGATGTTCCCATCGTCCCGTGCGTTCCAAAAGCCGAAGGTCGACCCGGAGGAGGACCGGATTCGGATGCGGTTGCTGGTTCATGGAATAGCCAAGATATCGGTGGTCGCCGTGATCGTGTTTGCCCTCGTGGAATTGGCCAAATGACCCTCCTCACCGTCGAAAATCTGCGCATCGCCTTCCGGCAGGACGGAAAGACGTCCGAGGCCGTGCGCGGCGTGTCCTTCACCGTCGAAAAGGGCGAGACCGTCGCGCTGGTCGGTGAATCCGGGTCCGGTAAATCGGTGACGGCCCTTTCCACCGTCTCCCTGCTGCCCGACAGCGCCGAGGTGACGGGCTCCATCATCTACGACGGCACGCAAATGGTCGGCGCACCCGAGAAAGACCTGCGCCGGGTGCGTGGCAACGACATCAGCTTCATCTTCCAGGAGCCGATGACCTCCCTCAACCCGCTGCACACGATTGAAAAGCAGCTGTCGGAATCACTGTTGCTGCATCAGGGGCTGACCGGGGCAGGGGCGCGGGCGCGTATTCTGGACCTGCTCGACAAGGTCGGGATCGTCGATGCCGAACGCCGCCTGACGGCCTATCCCCACGAATTGTCCGGCGGACAGCGTCAGCGGGTGATGATCGCCATGGCACTGGCCAATGGCCCGGACCTGTTGATCGCGGACGAGCCGACGACCGCATTGGACGTGACGATTCAGGCTCAGATTCTCGAACTGCTGGCCGAGCTCAAGGCGGCCGAAGGCATGTCCATGCTGTTCATTACCCATGACCTCGGGATCGTGCGGCGCTTCGCCGACCGCGTCTGCGTCATGCAGCACGGCGAGATCGTCGAGGCGGGGCCGGTGGCCGAGATCTTCGGCAATCCGCAGCACCCCTATACCCGAACCCTGTTGGCCGCCGAACCGACGGGGGTTCCGGACCCCGTGCCGGCCGATGCGCCGCAGATCGCGCAGACGGAAAACCTCCGGGTGTGGTTTCCGATCCGCACAGGCCTGCTCAAGCGCACGTCGAGCTATGTGAAGGCGGTGAACGACGCGTCCCTGTCGGTCAGGGCAGGGGAGACGGTGGGCATCGTCGGCGAGTCGGGGTCGGGCAAGACCACCCTGGCCTTGGCCATCATGCGCCTGATCGCATCCGAGGGGGCGATCACCCTCGAAGGCGCGCGGATCGACGGTCTGAAATCCCGCGAGATGCGCCCCCTGCGCCAGGCGATGCAGATCGTGTTCCAGGACCCGTTCGGCAGCCTGAGCCCCCGCATGACCGTGGCCGAGATCGTGGCCGAGGGGCTGCGCCTGCATGACACCGGCGATGGGCGACCGCACCGCGAACAGGTGGCCGCGATCCTGGCGGAGACGGGGATCGATCCTGCATCGATGGATCGCTATCCCCACGAATTTTCCGGCGGGCAACGCCAGCGTATCGCGATTGCGCGTGCGATGATCCTGCGCCCGAAACTTGTCGTGCTGGATGAGCCGACGAGCGCGCTGGACCAGACCGTGCAGGTGCAGATCGTCGATCTGCTGCGCGACCTGCAAAAGCGGCATGGTCTTGCCTACCTCTTCATCTCGCACGACCTGAAGGTTGTCCGGGCACTGTCGCACAAGGTGATGGTGATGAAGCGCGGGGATGTTATCGAGGCAGGGGACGCCCGTCAGGTGTTCGACGCCCCCGCCGATCCGTATACGCGCGCTCTGATGGCGGCGGCGTTCGATCTGACGGCGTCCGACGCCGTCGCCGTCTGACGACCCGGCGGCGCGGGCCGCCGGATCAGGATTCCGACATCACGTCGCAATCGACGTCACGGGCGCGCAGGCGGGTGCAGGCGCGGTTGGCCTCCCGCTCGGACAGGCCGACGAAGCTGGGGTCATAGCCGCCGCGGGCGGGCTCCACGCGGCGCAGGGCGTCGTCCAATGCATCAAGTTCCTGCAGCGCAGTGCGCAGCAACAGCTTGTCGGCCGCCGAACGCGACGGCTGTCGGCGCAGCGAAATGGCAAAGCTGCGCCCACCGCTGGTCGAGGCGCGGGTGACCACCTGCAAAGGAACCTCGACGACGTCGGGGCGGGGTTCGGGCACGACCGCAGGCACCACCGGCGCCGCGGGCGAGGAGGCGTTGGCGACGATGACGGGTGTACCGGGCATGCCACGCGCGATCGGTCGCATGGATACGGCGGGTGCGGTCGGACCGGGCAGCGTGGCGCCGTCATAGGTCGGCAGGCTGGGCCGGCGTTCGGCAACCCGGCTGGGCGCACGTTCGAAGCCAAGGTCGAGGAGTTCGGCGATGCGCGCGTTCCGCGTCGCGGTCGAGGTGCCACCGAAGACGGTCGCGATCACCCGCTCCCCGTCCCGCTCGGCGCTGGCGACAAGGTTGAAACCGGCGGCGTTCGTATAGCCGGTCTTGATACCGTCCGCCCCGCGATAGGCATCGAGCAGGCGGCGGTTCGTGTTGCGCACGGAGGTGATGCCAGCATCCGTCGAACGGCGCGAGAACAGGTTGTAGTACTGCGGATAATCGTAGAACAGACGGCGCCCCATGACGGTCATGTCGCGTGCCGTGCTCAGATGGCCCGACTGCGTCAGACCGTGGGCATTGCGGAACGTGGTCGAGGTCATGCCAAGCGCCCGCGCGGTGCGGTTCATGCGGTCCGCAAAGGCGCTTTCCGAGCCGGAGATCGCCTCGCCGATGGCGGTGGCGGCGTCGTTGGCCGATTTCACGGCAGCGGCACGGATAAGGTAGCGGAACGCGATCTTGTGTCCGGCACGAAGGCCGAGTTTCGAAGGAGGCTCGTCAGCCGCGTTGCGGCTGATCCTGACTTCGGTGTCGAGGGTGATCTCGCCAAGGCGGACCGCCTCGAACGCGATGTAGAGGGTCATCATCTTCGTCAGCGACGCGGGATGCAGACGCGTGTCGGCATTGCGCGACCGCAGCACCTCTCCGGTGCGGGCATCCATCACCAGCTCAGCGTAGGGGGCGGCGCGGGCCACGGTCGCCAGTGCGGAAAGCACCAGCAGGACGACGAAGAATAGGGGCGCAAGGGCCCTGAAGGCCCGGGTCGTTCGATGTATCATCTGCGACTGCTCTGACTGCCTGAGGCTCGATCGTTGCCGAACCTGCGTTTTGATTACCTCCACGGTAACCGTAGTTTGCGGGTGAATCCACCGTTCATGAACTTGCCCCGAAATTACCCTATTCCCTATACTTGGCGACAATATCTGGTGCGGGATCGCACCATGGCATACAAGCTTCTGAGCCAATCGTGGCGAAATCTGGGCGGCCTCGGCGGCGGCCCGCTGATAAAGCGGATTTGCAAAAAAAGGGGGGGTCATGCTCGACTCGGCAGACACGAGAAAGTCGGAGGCGGCGTCCTGGTTCCGCGGCCTGCGCGATAGAATCACCTCTGCCTTCGAGGCGTTGGAGGATGCGGGCGCACCGGGCCCCTTCGCGGAACTGGCACCCGGTCGGTTCGACGTTTCAGAAACAAGGCGCGATGCGGGCGACGGCACCGACGCGGGCGGCGGAATCATGTCCGTCATGCGCGGCGGACGGGTGTTCGAGAAGGTGGGCGTGAACTGGTCCGAGGTGCATGGAACCCTCGCCCCCCGCGCGCAACAGGCGATGGCCGCGCGCGGCGTTCCGGGGATGGCGGAGGATCCGCGCTTCTGGGCCAGCGGGATCAGCCTGGTTGCACATATGCGCAATCCACACGTTCCGGCCGTCCACATGAACACCCGCATGTTCTGGACGCCGAATGCATGGTGGTTCGGTGGGGGCGCCGATCTGAACCCCTGTCTGGAATACGCGGACGACACCGCGCATTTCCACGGTCAGATGCAGGCGGCCTGCGATCCGCATGGCCCGCTCGATGGGGAAAACCGTTACGACAAGCTGAAGGCCTGGGCCGATGAATATTTCTTCGTGCCGCACCGGGGCCGGGCCCGTGGCGTCGGGGGCATCTTCTACGACGACCTGAACACCGGCGACTGGGAGGCCGACTTTGCCTTCACACGGGACGTGGGGGCCCATTTCCTGCCCGCCTATCAGCCGCTGGTGGAAAAGCGGCGTGCACAGCCATGGTCGGATGCCGACAAGGAGGCACAGCTCGTGCATCGCGGGCTCTATGCGGAATACAACCTCGTCTATGACCGGGGCACGAAGTTCGGGCTGGAAACCGGGCACAACGCGGATGCCGTGCTGATGTCCCTGCCGCCCGAGGCCAAGTGGCCCTGACCTGACAACCCCGCCGCGGCTATGCCCAGACGGCCTCGAACGTCTGGGCATAGCCCTCGCCGCCAATACCCGCGCCCGACGCGACCATGGCGCCAAGACGCCCCAGTTCGTCCCCGCATTTGGCGGCGGCGCCGTTGCCACCGCACAGGACCGTGACGTTCGGTCCTGCCCGATCAATGTAGGGATAGCCCGTCTCGGACCAGACGACGGCGCAGGGCTGCGTATGCTCGGCCTCGACTTGCAGGCCCGGCAGGACACGGCGCATCTCGGCCAACAGGCGCAGGCCGACATCGGCCTCACCGTCGCCGTGGAACCAGGCCGCCATGTCCTCCGACGAATGGATACGCGCCGAATCCACCTGACCACCGATCTTGAGGTACAGATGCCCGTCCGGATAGCGCACGGGCGGCAGCATGTAGAGATCATGGTCCCAGCCGTCCGGAACCCAGATCATGCTCGGCATCGTGGCCAGGCGGGCGCCCTCTGCCTCGGACAGGCGCGCAAAGGCGATTGTCCGCGCCCAGACCTTCAGGAGAGGCACACGCGGCAACAGCCCGTCGCTCGCCGCATGCGGGCCCGTGGCAACGACGACATGGCCCGCCGACAGCGCCGTGCCGTCGGCCAGGCGGATCGATCCTTCCTGAGCGTCGCACGCCGGCGAGGCAAAGACCTGCGCCCCAGCCTTCAAGGCCAGATCGATCTGCGCGCCCCGCATCGCGCGTGGATCCATCCAGCCGCCCTGCATCGTCTCGAAGCTGGCACGTGATCCGTTCGGCAGCGCGATACCCAGCCTGTCCGCGACCCCCGCGGCGTCGAGGATATCGGGTGGCTGCGGCAATGCGCCGGCGATGGACAGGAAGCGGTCGGTGAACGCCGCCATGCCCCCCTCCGTCGGCCCGGCCATCAGAGCGCCGGTTTCATGGAATATGCGCGCGCCGCTGCGCGCCTCGATGTCGCGATAGCGGTCTATCGACCGGCGCGACAGCAGCGACCAATCCGCATCCGCTGCAACGCGGCGGGTGATGCGCGCGGCGTCGAAGTGGCTGCCGAAGGGGCCGGCCGAAGTCGTTCGGTTGGCGGGTTCCGGCGCGGCGACGAGGGCAACCGAATGCCCGCCCTCGGCAAGATAGCGGGCGCAGGGCCCCCCCATCATGCCGCCGCCGATTACGATGAAGTCGAATGTATCCATGGGCGCACAGTGTCAGGTCCGCCGCTCAGGTCCAGCCCTGATCGCCGTGTCGTTGGTGTCTTTGCCGCTTGCCCCGTGCCTCAGGCGGACACCGATTCCCGCAGGGTTTCGATCATCAGGGAAACGTTGTCCGGATCCGCATCCGGCGTGATCCCGTGGCCAAGGTTGAAGATGTGCGGCCCCCCCGACAGGGCATCGCGGATACGGCGCACCTCGGAGATGAGCGCGTCGCCACCGGTGACCATGTGCGATGACTTCAGGTTGCCCTGAACGCAGCCCGCGGGTTGCACGTTCTCGGCGACCCAAGCCGCATCGACAGAATCGTCGACGGCGACGCAATCGGCCCCGGTGGCGGCGTGAAATCCGACATAGCCTTCGCCGCCCTCGCGCGGGAACGCGATGATCGGCAACGTCGGGTGGCGGCGCTTCAACTCCGCGATGATCTTTCGGGTCGGCTCCACCGCGTACTTGCGGAAATCGTCGCCCTTCAACGATCCGGCCCAGCTGTCGAAGATCTTGACCGTTTCCGCACCCGCCTGAACCTGCATGTCGAGGTAATCGATCGTGGCGTCCGTGATCAGGTCCAGCAGGGCTTCGAACACCTCGCGGTTTTCGTCCTTGAGGGCATGTGCCGGGGCTTGGTCGGGCGTGCCGCGACCGGCGATCATGTAGGTCGCCACGGTCCAGGGCGCGCCTGCGAACCCGATCAGCGCCGTCTCGGACGGCAGGGCCGAGGCGAGGTTGCGAACGGTCTGATAGATCGGGGACAACGTGTCGTGGATGTCGTCGCGTCCCTTCAACTTGGCAAGACCGGCCGCGTCGGTAATCGTCGACAGGCGCGGGCCTTCGCCGGTGACGAACCACAGATCCGCCCCCAATGCCTGCGGCACCAGCAGGATGTCCGCAAACAGGATCGCCGCGTCGAACCCGAACCGGCGGATCGGCTGCAACGTGACTTCGGTCGCCAGATCCGGGTTGTAGCAGAGCGACAGGAAATCCCCGGCCTCGGCCCGCGTTGCCTTGTATTCGGGCAGGTAGCGCCCTGCCTGCCGCATCATCCAGATCGGGGGGACGGGCAGGGTTTCACCGGCGAGCGATCGCATCAGTTTCTTCATTTTCAGGGCTCCCGGTCGGCTGAGGTCTGGACAGCATGTGTCAACTTGGTGTCACAGTGTCAAACAGACCGCAGGTGTCAATCCCGCCTGACACTCCTCGACCGAAACGGACCGACATGACGACTGATTATTCCCCCGCCCGCCCCCTGAAGATCGGTACGCGGGGATCGCCCCTTGCACTGGCGCAGGCCCATGAGACGCGGGCGCGGTTGATGGTGTCGATGGACCTGCCGGAAAATGCGTTCGAGATCACGGTCATCAAGGTGACGGGGGACCGCATTCAGGACCGCCCGCTCAAGGAAATAGGCGGCAAGGGCCTGTTCACGCGCGAAATCGAGGAAGCCTTGCTGGACGGTGGTGTCGATATCGCCGTCCACTCGATGAAGGACATGCCGACGATTCAGCCCGATGGCCTCTTGCTCGATACCTATCTGCCGCGCGAGGATGTGCGCGACGCGTTCATCACCCTAGACGGTCGCCCACTGTCAGATCTGCCTGACGGCTCCGTGGTGGGCACGTCGTCGCTGCGCCGACGGGCGCAGCTGACCCACCGGCGGCCCGACCTGAAACTGGTCGAATTTCGGGGCAACCTTCAAACGCGGATGAAGAAGCTGGGCGACGGGGTGGCATCGGCCACGTTTCTTGCGATGGCCGGTCTCAACCGGCTGGCGATGGACGATGTGCCGCGTCAGGCGATGGCGACCGACGACATGCTGCCTGCGATTGCCCAAGGGGCCATCGGCATCGAACGGCGTGCCGACGATCACCGGATGGGGGACATCCTGTCAGCTATCCATGACCGCGATACGGGTCTGCGGCTGGCCGCGGAACGTGCGTTCCTGCTGACCCTCGATGGCTCCTGCGAGACACCGATCGCGGGTCTTGCCGATCTCGATGGCGGGACATTGCGCCTGCGCGGAGAGATCCTGCGCCCCGACGGGTCGGAGGTGATGACAGAGGCTGGCGATGCCCCGCTCGAAGACGGCGCGGCGCTGGGGCAGGACCTGGGCAAACGTCTGCTGGACCGTGCCCCTGCCGGGTTCTTCGACTGGCGGGCGGCCTGACGGCACCGACACCGGATTGGCCCATGCGCGGGCCTACCGGCTGACCCCGAACGGAACCGAAAAGCGGGTCTGGGCGCCGGCAGGGGGGCGTGGAAAGGGCGCGGCGGAGCGGACGAAGCCGAGGGCTGCGCGGTCCACGACCGAGGAGCCGGAGCTTGCGATCAACGAAACGCTGCCGAGGCCACCGCTGGAGGTGATGGAGAACCCGACGGTGGCGCGGCCACGTTCCGACAGGCGCGGTACCCTTTGGCGCGCAAGACGGGCCATGACCTGCCCTGCGTAATTCGCCGCCGCCGCCGCGCCGGATGACGTGGCCTGCGCCCGCGCCTGAGCCGCCGGGGCCGCAGGCGCGCGCGCCTGTTCCTGCCCGCGGGCGGATCCTGCCCGGCGATCCGCATCCGCATTCCCGCGCGCGGCCTGTACGCGGGGCGGTGTAGGGCGGAAGTCTTCGGGAACCGCTGGCTTGGAGGGGGGGCGCGCAGAGATCAGGGGCGTCGTCGCCTGCGGCTCGCTCGCGACGATCGTCTCCGCGACCGGGGGCTGCGCAGCCGTGACGGCGGGGGACGGTGTCGCGTGGCTTTGCGACGGGGCAATGCTCGTACTGTGCTGGGGGTCGATGGCGGGGGTGACGGGGGCCGTCGGCGTTGTCACGGTCATCGCAGCCGTCGATGTCGCCGTATCGGATCTCGGCTGATGGGTGGCGGGTGCCGATGCCACCGCCGTGACCGGGCGCGCGCTTGGTGTCACCGGATGGTGTGGGCGAACGGATGTGGTCGGCTGCGGCGTCGGAGAAGGGGCCACGGGCGTCGATGCGGCGTTCGGTGTGCCTTGGACGGTATCGCGAAAGGCGGACCCTATGCGGACCTCGGCCACGTTGGCCCCGCCTTCGACCTGCACCGCATCGGGTGTCACGCCAAGGGACAGACCGGCCGCGTGAACCGCAAGCGAGGCCGCGAGGGCGGCGGGAATGCCGAGCCAGCGTTTCATGGCGCAGATTGCCGGGATACGACGATGCGGACCTCGCCCGTGCCTGCGGCGCGCAGGGCGCGCGCAATGGTCAGAACACGCTCGGCGGGGGCCGCGCGGTCGGGCACCAGTCGGACAACCTCACCCTGTCGCGATGCCGCGAATTCCGGCGCATCCATCGGGGTGCCATTCGCGATGGTCTGCCCATCGGCCAGAATGGCCAGTGCGTTCGGCGGGGGCTCGGATTTGCCCGAGGCGAGGTCCGGCAGGGTCAGATCCTGTGGCAGCGGCGGGGCCACGGTGCCTGCGATCAGAAAGAAGATCAGCATCAGGAACACGATGTTGATCAGCGGCAGGGCACCGTCGCGTGTGCGGGCGCGGGGTTCGGCTGCACGGATCATCCGGCCACCGAAACCGACAGGTCACCAATCGCTGTCAGCGCCGCCAGCGCGTCCACCAATCCCTGCGCCAGCAGACCGTTCGCGGGTGCGAGGATCACCGGCTGGCCGGGTTCCGGTGTGCGCAATGCGGCGATCGCGGGGGCCAGCGCCTCGGGTGTCACGGGGCGGCCGTTCAGGGTCCACCCCTCGGGCGTGGCGCGCAGGAACAGCGGGGCGCGGTCGCCTGCCGTCTGTCCCGCCCCGGAGGAGGATAGCGGCAGCGAGGCATATTGCGAGAACGTCGATGTCAGCATGAAGAACAGCAGCAACAGGAAGATGACGTCGATCAGAGGGGTCAGGGAGATTCCCTTGCGCCTAGCCATTCAGGGGCCTCAGCATGCGGGGCAGGGCGCTTGCGATATAGGCGCGGTCCTGCGTTGCCCGCCCTTCCAGCCACGCCAATGCCATCTGCGTCGGGATCGCGACCACCAGCCCCGTGGCCGTGGTCAGCAAGGCCACCCAGATCCCCCCCGCAAGGATGGAGGGGTCGACGGCTGCGCCGGCCTCCTGCAGGGCACGGAAGGCGTCGATCATGCCGAGAACCGTGCCCAGCAGGCCGATCAGGGGCGCGCCCTGTGCAATGGCCTCCAGCACCCCGAGGCCGGAGGTCAGACGTTCCAGCCGCTTTTCCGCATCTGCGGCAATACGTGCGCGCAGTGGCGTATCCGCATCGGGGCCGGCGACGAGGGCCGCGCGCAGAACGGGGGCAAGATGGCTGCGGCTGCTGTTGAGCTCGCCATCCGCGATATCCACGCTGCCCGCGTCGCGGGCGTGCAGGGCGCGGTCCAATGCGCCGTGACGATGCACGCCAAGGGCGATGAATTGCCCGGCCTTCCAGATGACGACCGTCAGGGCGCCGACCGACATGAAGATCAGAACCATCACGACAGGGCCCCCGAGGGCGATGAAGTCGCGCGTGATCTGCTGTGCCTGCACGACTGCGTCCATCAGCCGACGACCTCGATCTCTGTACGGCTGCTGGGGATCAGGCCGGCCTCGCATGCGGCGGTATCCATCGCGCCGTCGCAGCGGGCCGCACCGTTGAACAGGACCTGGCCCAGATCTTCACAGGCAAGGCCGTCCACGTCGAACTGTCGCACGCGGGACCGTTTGGACGGCAGGCTGCCGAAATCGAACAGGGTCAGGCGGTCGACGGTGCCGTCGGTGGTGAACAGCACGGTTTCGAACACCGCGCTGTCCTGCGCCGCCTCTGCGCCGTTGGCCACGACGAAGGTCAGGCGGCAGGCGCCCGCCAGGGTCTCGGTCCCGTTCAGTTCGACCGACAGGGTGGGCGCGTCCTGTGCCACGGCGGGGGCCGCCAGCAGGATGGCGGCGATGAAGGCTGGGTAGTTCATGAGCTTGCCTCGCGTGATGGGGCGCTGTGCTGATGGGTAAAGCGCAGGCGGTTGCCGAAAGGATCGGTCAGGGTCATTTCGCGGCCCCATGGGACATGTTCGATGCCGGGGCGGGCACCGGGGTGCCCCCGGGTCGTTAGTTCGTCGTGAAGGGCGTCCAGATCCGCGGTCGGAACGAAAAGGGTCGCGCCGGGGGTGGCGTCGCCGTGGTGACCGCTTAGGTGCAGGCACAGCCCCCCGCGCGACACCTGCGCATAAAGCGGCAGGCCCGGCTCGAACCGGTGTTCCCAGTCGCGGGTGAAGCCGAGGAACCGTTCATAGAAGTCCCGGGCCTGGGCCTCGTCGAAGATGCGCAGGACCGGGGATATCGTGCCGAAAGTTACCACGTCAGGCCGCGGGTCAGGCTGAGCTTGAACGTCCGCCCGGCACCGTCGTCGCCCGCAAGGTTGTTGCGGTAGTCGCGGTCCAGCACGTTGTCGATACCGGCGCGCACCTGCCACCCCTCCAGAACGCCCGCGGTCGGAGTGTAGCTGGCGTAGACATCATGCAAGCCATAGCCGCCGTACCGGGTGCCATCGGATTCGGTGATGTCATCCACCAGCGTCCCCTGCCAGCCGAAGTCCAGCGTCCGGTCCGCGTTGCGCCCGCCGATCGTCAGGACCGCCGTTTCCGCAGGGATCGAATCCAGATGCGCGCCGGTCGTCAGATCCTCACCATCGGTGTAGGAATAGGCCAGACGGGTATAGAACCGATCCGCCTCGTAGGCGCCCTCAAGCTCGGCTCCGCGGATGCGGGCGCTGCCGATCTGGCGGTAATAGGGCGTATTCGCCGTGCTGTCGCGTTCGATCAGGTCGTCGATGTCATACTGGAAACCGGTCACCTTGATCGCCAGCCTGTCGTTCCCGGCCCACAGGCCGTTCCGCTCGAACGCAAAGCCCAGTTCGACCGCATCGGAGGTTTCGGGGTTCAGCGTCAGCGCCGCGGTTTCCCCATCACTGCTGTCGGTGGAATAGAGTTCATCCAGCGTCGGCGCGCGTTCGGTTCGCGACACGGAGCCGAACACCGAGAACTCGGGCGTGACCTGATACAGGGCCGCCAGTTTCGGCGAAACCGACGTGGTGTCGATGTCCGTCGCGCCCGCGATCCGGGAATCGGGTGACAGGCTGGCCATGTCGACGCGGATGCCGGGGATCAGGGTCAGACCGCCCAGCGCCATTTCGGCCTGTCCGTAGAGGCCGATGCGGCGATCGGTGCCTTCGGGGTGGAACTCGATGTTGCCGGAGGTGGCGGCCTCTGCCGTCCGCTCCTGCTGGCTGGCCTGTAGGCCGTAGGTCAGGAAGGTCTCGCCCCCGCCAAAGGCAAGGCGGGAAGTGTTTTCCACCTTCAGGCCGAAGGTCTCATAGCCGTATTCCGAATCCTGGAACAGAACGGACGGCGAGAAAGCCCCGAAGGATGCGTCGTCCTGCTGGATATTGGTATCGGACCAGAAGGCGGTGACATCCAGATCGACCAGATCGTTGCCCGGCGCGGTGTTGGCATAATTGAACGTCAGGGTCTGGTCACGGACCCGGCGATCGATGGTGCCAAAACCCAATGTGCCGGTCTGGCTGTAGTCGGTATCGTCCAGATCGCTGTCGAAGGCGGAATAGGACAATTCGACCGACTGCCCTTCGGCCAGCTGATAGGTGCCCTTGACCAGACCCGTCAGCGCATCGAAATCGGATCCGGAGATCGAATTGCCGTCGCCGTCTTCGTATTCCGAGGCGCGGCGATAGGTCAGCGATGCCAGAACCTCGGCGCGGTCGGACACGCGGCCCGCGTAGGTCAGCGTGGAAAAGCCGCCTTCGCCGTTGCTGCTGCCGCCGATGCGGAAGGACAGGGCGTTGTCGGCATCGGCGGTCAGGAAGTCCGACGGATCCTTGGTTTCGAACGCGATGGCACCGCCAAGGGCACCCGCCCCGACGAGGGTGGAGGATGCCGGACCGCGCAGAACCTCGACACGCTTGTACAGTTCGGGATCACCGAAGAAGGAGCCGACGCGGTATTGTTCGTGGAACTTGGTGGCCCCGTCGACGGTCACGATGATCTTCGATTCGTCGGATGCGGCCAATTCGCCGACGCCACGGATGTTGAAGCTGATCCCGGCGGCGCGGTTCGATCCGATGGACTGAACGCCCGGAACCTCGTCCAGAAGTTCGGCGGGCGTTGTCGCCTGCTGTCGGTCGAGGTCCTCGCCGTCCAGCGATGTCACCGCCTGCGGCGTGTCGATGGCGACGCGCGGCACACCGAAGCCAAAGATGATGCGGTCGAGTTGCAGGAAACCGCCCGGATCCTGTGTCGTATCCTGCGCGGTCGCACCTGTCGCGGTCGCGCAAAGCGCGGTGGCCGCCAATAGGCGGGTCGTCAAAGAAGGCATGGTCGTTCCCCTTGCCGAAGCTGTCGGAAATGTTTGCTGGCGAGGAGCTGGCGTGAATCGGAGGCGGTTCTTCGCCCCGTTGATCGGGGGGCTAGCAATGCCGACAAAAATAGTCAAGAATACCTTCGACGCAAGCTAGCCAAGGTCGCGACCGACCGATTGCAAGCCAGTTCACCACCCCATCGACAGCTTGCAGGACACCTGATGACATTGTCACAGACACCATTCGGCGCGGACGCGCCGCATCGCCATGACACGATTCGCGCCGCCATCGAGGCTGCCCCGGCCCTGCGGGCGCGGGACCTGGCCGAGCGGCTGGAGATTTCCGAAGCGGAGCTTCTGGACGCGCGCGGCGAGGGTTGGCGTGTAAGCCGTATCGCCGCCACGCCCGGACAGCTGATCCCCGCCGTCGAGGGGCTGGGCGAGGTCATGGCCCTGACACGGAACGCGTGGTGCGTGCATGAAAAGGTCGGGCGCTACACCGATTTCCATGACGGCCCGCACGCGTCCATGACCCTTGGCGCCGATATCGACACCCGTATGTTCGCCAAGCACTGGGTCCACGCCTTCCACGTCGAGCAGGAGACGGAGACCGGCCTTCGGCGGTCGCTGCAGGTGTTCGATGCGGCCGGAGATGCGGTTCACAAGATCCACCTGCGCGACGGGTCCGACATCGCGGTGTTCGATGCCATGCGCGACGGGTTGGCCGTGGATGCCGGCCCCCTGAACATCACGGCGCGCACGCCTGTCGACGGGGCGCTGGAAAATCCGGACCGCGCGGATGCGCTGCGCCGTGAACTGGCCAAGCTGACCGATACGCATCAATTCCTGATGCTTTGCCGCAAGGTCAAGATGAACCGGCTGGGTGCCTACCGCGTGGCCGGAGAGCCTTTCGCGCGCAAACTGGCACCCCGCGCCTTTGGCGACACGATCTGCGCATTGTCCGAGAAGGCCGTGCCCGCGATGGTGTTCGTCGGCAACGCGGGCTGCATTCAGATCCATTCCGGCCCGATCCGGAAGGTCGCACCCATGGGGCCGTGGCTCAACATCATGGATCCCGGCTTCAACCTGCATCTGCGCGACGACAAGGTGGCCGAGGTCTGGGCCGTCGAAAAGCCGACCAAGCGTGGCCCGGCCATTTCGGTCGAATCCTTCGACGCGGACGGCATGCTGATCAGCCAGATTTTCGGCTACCGAAAGGAAAACGCCGGGATCGACCATGTCGACGACTTCGCGGCCATCGTCGCCCACCTGCCCGGAGTGGACGCATGATCCGGATCGCTTTGGCCGCCGCCCTTCTGGCAACGCCGGCGGCGGCGGATCGCCTCCTGTCGATCGGCGGCTCCGTGACGGAAATCGTCGTGGCACTTGGTCAGCAGGATCGGCTGGTCGCCCGTGATACCACGTCCAGCTATCCACCCGAGGTCGAGGCGCTGCCCGATGTCGGCTACATGCGCGCGCTGTCGCCCGAAGGGGTGTTGTCGGTCGCGCCCGACCTGATCGTGTCCGAAGATGGAGCAGGCCCGCCCGAAGCCCTGGAGGTTCTGCAGGCAGCGGGCGTGCCCTTCGTGACCGTACCCGACGGGTTCGACCGCGCGGGCCTGCGCGCCAAGATCCAGGCGGTGGGCGTGGCACTTGGCGTGCCCGATGCGGCGGTGACCCTTGCCGATGAGACCGACGCCCGCCTTGCCGCGGCCATCGAAGGGATCGACGGACCCGGCAAGAGGGTCCTGTTCGTCCTGTCCACCCAAGGCGGGCGCATCCTTGCGTCGGGCAAGGGCACAGCGGCGGACGGGATCATCCAGCTGTCCGGCGGCATCAACGCCGTGGACGCCTTTGACGGCTACAAGCCCCTGACCGACGAGGCGGTGGCCGATGCCGACCCCGATGTCGTCCTGATGATGGACCGTTCCGGCGATCATTCGGCGACGGCAGATGCGCTGTTCGCGATGCCTGCCCTTGCCACCACACGGGCGGCCGAAGCGCGGGCGCTGGTGACGATGGACGGCCTGCTGCTGCTCGGCTTTGGTCCGCGCACGCCCGAGGCCGTCGAAACCCTGGCCCATGCGTTGGCGCACGCAGGATGAGCTGGGTGGGCGACATCGCGCGGCCAATGGCTGTCCCCGGCGACCGCAGCGGCCTGGCGCTTCGCGCCACGGTCCTGCTGGCGGTGGCCCTGATCGTCGTGTCGGTCCTGTCGCTTGCGCAGGGGGCGGCAGGCACCTCGCTGTGGTCGGCGCTGGCCTCCCTCGCGGCGGGCGAGCCGCTGGAGCTGCGCGACCGCGTGGTCCTTCTGGATATCCGGTTGCCACGCTTGGCGATGGGCATTCTGGTCGGCGCGTCTTTGGCGGTGTCGGGCGCGGTGATGCAGGGGTTGTTCCGCAATCCGCTGGCCGACCCCGGTCTGGTCGGCGTCTCGGCGGGCGCGGGGCTGGGCGCGATCACGGCGATCGTTCTGGGCGGGACGCTGCCGGTGCTGGCGGTTCTCGGCACGTGGCTGGTGCCGGTCGCGGCCTTCCTCGGCGGATGGCTCAGCACCATGCTGCTCTACCGGGTGTCCACGCGCGCGGGCCGCACGTCCGTGGCCACGATGCTGCTGGCCGGGATTGCGCTTGGTGCGCTGTCCGGCGCGGTGTCGGGCCTGTTGGTCTATGTCGCCGATGACGCGCAGCTGCGCGAGCTGACGTTCTGGGGGTTGGGCAGTCTGGCGGGCGCCTCCTGGGCCAAGCTGATCATCGCGGGACCGATCATCATCGCGGCGCTGGCGATGACACCGCTCCTTGCGCGCGGCCTCAACGCGCTGGCGCTCGGCGAAGCCGTGGCCGGGCACCTCGGATTGCCGGTGGAGCGGATCAAATCGCTTGCCATCCTTTCGGTCGCCGCGGCCACTGGGGCCGCCGTGGCGGTCTCGGGCGGGATCGGGTTCGTCGGCATCGTCGTGCCGCACCTCTTGCGGCTGGCGACCGGGCCGGACCACCGGATGCTGCTGCCCAACGCGGCGCTGCTGGGCGCGACCCTGCTGATCGGGGCCGACATCATCAGCCGGACCATCATCGCGCCTGCCGAACTGCCGATCGGCATTGTCACGGCGACCATCGGCGGGCCGTTATTTCTGTGGATCCTGTTGCGCAATCGCGGGGTGGTGGACCTATGAGGATCGTTGCACGCAACCTGACGGCCAAGCTGGGCCGCAGGTCGATCCTGCACGGGATCGATCTGGATGCCCGGGCGGGCGAGGTGACGGCCATCGTCGGCCCGAACGGGTCGGGCAAGACGACCGCGATGCGGTGCCTGACTGGTGACCTGGCCCACGGCGGACACATGACGATCAACGGGCATGCGCCCGAAGACTGGCCCGCGTGGCAGTTGGCCTCCATCCGCGCCGTTCTGCCCCAGGCCTCGGCACTGTCCTTTCCCTTTACCGTGCTGGAGGTGGTGCGGCTGGGTCTGATGGCCGGGCGGTCCGCCGACCAGGTCGGCATCGCCTCGCAGGCTTTGGCCCGTGTCGGTCTGGCCGGGTTCGAAGGCCGCTTCTATCAGGAACTTTCGGGAGGCGAGCAGGCCCGGACCCAACTGGCCCGCGTTCTGGCGCAGGTCTGGCACCCGACGCCCGACGACGCCCCGCGGTGGCTGTTCCTCGATGAACCCGTTGCCGCGCTGGATATTGCGCATCAGCGTGTGGTGATGGACATCGCGCGCGATTTTGCCCGGTCGGGCGGTGGCGTGATCGCCGTCATGCACGACCTGAACCTGACGGCCGGGTTCGCCGATCGCATGATCCTTCTGGCGGGCGGCCGTGTGCTGGCCGCAGGCACCCCGGTCGAGGTGATGACGGACGCCATCCTCAGCCGTGCCTATGGCTGTGCGGTGCGTGTGGGGGCAGTGCCATCCACGCCCTTCGTCCTTCCGCATCCCCTGTCCGCCTGACCAGACCCTCAACGGAGACCCGCATGACCTGTCCCGACGCCCCGTCCGGCACGACGACCCCCTTGCAAGATCTGCCCTTCGATACGGACGAACGGCAGGTTCTGCGCATCGCGCGGATGTTCTTTCGCACCTTCGCCGAACCGCAGTCGCAGTCGTGGATCGGCGGCGTCGGGGCGGCATTGGACGGCTTCGACCACTTCGCGGCGCCGCATGTCTATGTCGCGACATTGGGCGCGGTACAGTCGATGCGTCAGAGCAGGCGGTCCACGTTCCGGTTCAACGATCCCTGTTGCCCGGCCTGTGCCGGATCGGTCACCGACTGCGAACGCCTGTTTCTGGGCGGGTTGCGCGCCATGCGGGACGATGCCCCGGACCGCGCCGCGGCCCTGGCCTGCATCCTGTGCGAAGGCAACGAGGCGGGGCCGTGGTTGGTCGCGCTGGGCAAACTGGCCGCGCAACTGCCGCCGCGTGTGTCCGCAGATCGGATGAGCGCCCTGCACGCCGCGCAGAACGCGCTGCGATGACGGCGCCGCGCGGCTTCTGTTCTGCCATTTCGTGCAGGGCAGAGGAGCCTTTGGCCGGAACGGGTCGACACCCCGAACGGAGCGTTCTGATACAACGGCCCGAGGCGAAGTGACGGCATTCGACGTCTGGGAAGCGTCGTATCTGGGCGGCGGTCCCCTGTCCGCGACGCTGCGGAGCCGGCCGTCGCGGCGCAAGTACGGGCGCCTGTACCTGGTCGATGCCACCGCCTTTCTTGGCGACGTGGCCGACGGGCGCCCTTATGTTGCGGCCTGTCGTGGCGGTGCCGATCTGGATGCACCTGTGCAGGCGGCCGAGTTCTTTGCCTTGCCCCAAGGCACCCGCGGCCCGGTGTCGATGGAACGGCGCGAAGGAACCGAAGCCGCGCCCCGGTATGCCGTTCGCACGAACGCTACCCTGTTTCCCGTGGTCTGCCGGTCCGCCGTCGCGCGCAGCCACGGCACCTGCAATCATTCGGACGGCGGCAACCCGTCGCCGGGACGAACCATCTGACTGGCGGAAGGTGCGTCCGAGTAGGCGGATTGACCGGGCGGTCAGCACGATTGAGGCGCCGTGGCCGCGCAATATTTCAGGTGACCGGTCTGTTGGTGCCGAAGTTTGCCCAAGGCGCAGGACAGGCAAACAATAACGATTCATGGCCCTGCGGGTCCGATAAATCCCCGGCTCGGGCATGGCGCGGGGGCAGACGCCCCCGCACGGTTTGAATGCATAAACGCTATCAGGTCTTGGGCGATGCCGTATCGGCGGCCCATGGCCCGTGCTGATCTTCCTTGCCGTTCACATGCACGAAGCCATGCAGGCCGAAGAAGTCGCGCTGTGCCTGAACCATGTTCGCGGTGCCGCGCGCCGTCCGCATGGCGTCGAAATACGCGAGACCAGAGGACAGCGCCGGCATCGGATGACCGTTCAGGGCGGCCTGTGCCACGACCTCGCGCAGGGCCGTATGATTGTCCTTCATGATGGCCGCGAAATGATCGATGAACATCAGGTTGCGGCCCGGCTCTTCGGCAAGGGCGGTCGACATGTCGTCCAGCATCGTGGACCGGATGATGCACCCCTGACGCCAGATTTGCGCGATCCGCGCCATCGGCAGGTCCCAGCCGAAATCGCGCATGGCCGCCGACAGCATCTCGAAGCCCTGCGCATAGCAGATGACCTTGCCCGCGATCAGCGCCTTTTCCAGCGTCTCATGCGACAGCCCGTCGAACGCCTGCGGTGCGGCGCCGAAGATGTCTTCGCCCTCCGCGCGTTCGGACAGGCGCGACGACAGATTGCGTGCCACGACTGCGGCCTCGATCGCCGGGACGGGCGCAAGGCGATGCTGGCTTTCGATCGCGGTCCAGCGACCCGTGCCCTTCTGACCGGCTGCATCGACGATGACGGACAACAAAGGCTCACCGGTCGCGACATCCCTGGCGTGGGCGACATGGCCCGAAATCTCGATCAGGTAGCTTTCCAGCGGGCCCTTGTTCCATTCGGCAAACAGATCGCCGATCGCATCGGGGCCCATGCCGTGACCGTCGCGCAGGATGCCGTAAACCTCGGCGATCATCTGCATGTCGGCATATTCGATGCCGTTGTGCACCATCTTGACGAAATGCCCGGCCCCTCCGGGGCCCATCAGCGCGGCACAGGGATCACCGTCATGCTTGGCGGCTATCGCGGTCATGATGTCTTCGACGCGGGCCCAGTGTTCGGCCGCGCCGCCCCCCATGATGGAGGGGCCGTGGCGCGCACCTTCCTCGCCACCCGAAACGCCAACCCCGAGGAACGGGCCGCGATCATCATGGACGCGGCGATCCGTGTCCGAGAACAGGGCATTGCCGCAATCGATGATCAGGTCGTCCTCGTCCAGCAGGGGACGCAACGCATCGATCTGATCGTCCACGGCCTGACCGGCAGGCACCATCAGGATGACGGCCCGCGGACGGGCGATGGCGGCGACGAAATCCTCGAGCGTTTCGGTCGGGGTGATCCGTGGCGACAGGTCCCCGGCCTCTGCCGCGAAATCGCGTGTCACCTGTGTCGTGCGGTTGAAGACAGCAATGTCGAAGCCCTTCTCCGCGATGTTCGACGCCAGAGCGGCCCCCATCGTGCCCAGACCGATCAGACCGATCCGTGACTGTCCTTTTTCATCACCCATGCGGTGCCTCCCTCGCTTTGCTGCTGTCCTACCGGGCGGGCAGGGCAGGGGAAAGGCCCCGCGGACCGAGGTGCCGCAAAACGACCGCGACACCCCGCCATTTCGTCGCAGCATGTCATAGATTGTTGCTGACCTGTTCCTATGAACGTATCAGGAACATATGGCAAAGATGACGATTCAGGAAAAGCTGGCCCTTCTGTCGGATGCGGCCAAGTACGACGCCAGTTGCGCGTCTTCGGGCACCTCCAAGCGCGGATCGCGGGACGGGGCGGGGCTCGGTTCGACCACGGGCTCGGGGATCTGCCATGCCTATGCCCCGGACGGTCGCTGCATCAGCCTGCTCAAGATCCTGATGACGAACTACTGCGTCTATGACTGCGCCTACTGCGTCAACCGCGTCTCGTCGAACGTGCCGCGCGCACGGTTCACGGTGGATGAGGTCGTCTGGCTGACGACGGAGTTCTATCGCCGCAACTATATCGAAGGTCTGTTCCTGTCGTCCGGCATCATCAAGTCCAGCGACTACACGATGGAGGAGATGGTCCGTATCGCCGAAAAACTGCGCGCCGGGGGCTTTCGCGGGTATATCCACCTGAAGACCATTCCCGAGGCGTCGCCCGAACTGATCGAGCGGGCGGGCCTTGCGGCGGACCGTTTGTCCATCAATATCGAGCTTCCGACCGATGCGTCGGTAAAGGCCTTCGCGCCCGAAAAGGACGCGGGCCAGATCCGTGGCGCCATGGGCAAGGTCAGTCTGACCAAACAGGATTACAGCGAGCCGAGCTGGAGAGGACGCAAGCGGGGCAGGTTCGCCCCAGCAGGACAATCGACGCAGATGATCGTCGGTGCCGACGCAGCGGACGACGCCACGATCCTTGGCAATTCGACCCGGCTTTATGGCGCCTATGGCCTGAAGCGGGTCTATTACTCCGCCTTTTCGCCCATTCCGGACAGCAGCGCCGTCCTCCCCCTCGTGGACCCGCCATTGATGCGCGAACACCGGTTGTATCAGGCCGACTGGCTTTTGCGGTTCTACGATTTTTCACTGGATGAGATCGTGACCCGCGACGCCGGGGGGATGCTGGACCTCGACGTCGACCCCAAGCTCGCCTGGGCGCTCGTGAACCGGGACCGCTTTCCGGTGAACGTGAACACCGCCCCGAAAGAGATGTTGCTGCGCATTCCCGGTTTCGGGACCAAGATCGTTCAGCGCATCCTGAAAGCGCGGAAAACCGCGGCCTTGGGGTTGGAGGACATTCGCCGCATGGGCGGGCGGATCAAGGCCGCGCGCCCCTTCGTAATCACGCGCGACCATCATCCGGGGCGCAGCCTCGACGAGGCGGACCTGAGAGCCCGTTTCGTCAAACCGAAGCAGATGGAACTGTTCTGACATGCATGCCCCCCGCATGCCGCGCCTTGGCACCGCGACCGCGTGGCGCGATGCCGCGCGGTGTCTGGTACATGTTGCCCCGTCCGACATCGATTGGGGGTGGCAGGATGCGCCGACGCCGATGTTCGACGAACCGCTTCCGCCGGCCCGCGATCTGACGGTTCCAAAGGCCTTCGCGGCCCTGTCACGGTTGCTGATGGCGGAACGGTCCGGGCAGGGGTTCGCCACGGCCCACACCCTTTTGCACCGGCTTCAGGCGGATCGGGGTCTTTTGTCACGGCGCGCAGACCCGGATGTCTCGCGCGCGGAGCGGATTGCCAAGGAAATCCGGCGCGACCTGCACAAGATGCACGCTTTCGTCCGCTTTCGCGAAGTCGGGGACCAGTCGCAACGCCGTCGCTTTGCCGCCTGGTTCGAGCCGACGCACCGGATCGAGGAATCCGTGGCCGACTTCTTCGTGAACCGGTTCGGGGACATGGACTGGGCCATCATCACGCCCGAGGTGACGACGACATATGCGGATGGAAAGCTTTCCCAAGAGGCGGTTCCATCCACGCGCCCGGACGACGGGGATGCGCTCGAAGAGCTCTGGACGACCTATTACAGCAACATCTTCAATCCGGCGCGTCTGAAGGTCGACGCGATGACGGCGGAGATGCCGAAGAAATACTGGAAGAACCTGCCCGAAGCGCGCGTGATCCCCGGCCTGATTGCAGGTGCCCGCGCGCAGGTCAGCGCCATGCAGGCGGCGCCTGCGCGCCCGGCCCGTCCCCGCATCGTCGAGGCGCCGTTTGCGCCGCAGACCCTGGGCGAGGCCTGCGCCGCGGCGCGCGCCTGTACGGCTTGCCCGCTGCATTGCAATGCGACGCGCACGGTCTGGGGCGAAGGTCCGGCGGATGCCGATATCATGATCGTGGGCGAGCAGCCGGGCGATACCGAGGATCTGGCCGGACGTCCGTTCGTCGGTCCCGCAGGGCAGATGTTCGATCAATCCGCCGCGGTCGCCGGGCTGGATCGGGGGGCATGTTATGTCACCAACGCCGTGAAGCATTTCAAGTTCGTCCAGAAGGGCAAGCGTCGGATCCACCAACGCCCCGCCAGATCCGAAGTCGAGGCCTGTTTGCCTTGGCTGATGCAGGAACTGACACTGGTTCAGCCGAATGTGGTCGTGGCCATGGGGGCGACGGCGCTTCATGCGCTGACCGGCAGTGGCACGGGCCTTCTCAAACGGCGTGGTCACTGGGAAGAGACCCGCGACGGGCGGCCGCTGCTGATAACGGTGCACCCCAGTTTCCTGCTGCGTCTGCCGGATGCGCAACAACGGGCGGCAGAGATACAGGCGTTCCAGAACGACCTGAGACAGGTTGCAGGCCTGCCTAAATAATAGGCATTCAGGGTCGATATCCGGCAGGTGCGGGGTACGCCCGGTCCTCTGGCCGCTGCAGTGCAGAAAAGCGGATGCTTTGCTGGAACTGTCACGCCCCTGTGAGAGTATTCTCGTCAGGATGCTCTTGGGCGTCCGGGGGATAACCTGCTGGAGAGAAAAAATGGACCGTCTGCATACTGTAATTCTTCCTGTCGCTGGCCTCGGCACACGCATGCTGCCTGCCACCAAGGTGACCCCGAAGGAGCTTTTGCCGGTCTACGACACGCCGCTGCTGCAGTTTGCCATCGATGAGGCGCTGGCTGCGGGCGCCCGTCGGATCATCCTGATCTCGCACCCCGACAAACCTGCGCTGGCCGAGTATTTCGAGCCGAATGACGATCTGGAGCGCAAGCTTGCCGACGCGAACAAGGCTGATCTGCTGGACGCCGTGCGCGCAAGCCGCCTGCCGGACGGGGTGGAGTTGAGCGTCGTGATGCAGGAAGAGCAGCTCGGCCTTGGGCATGCCGTGCTTTGTGCTGCGGAAAATGCGGAAGACGGTCCCGTCGGTGTTCTTCTGCCCGATGACCTGATCCTCGGCGCCCCTTGTCTGGCCGAAATGACCGAGGCCTATGATCCATCCGCCATGCGCAGTCTCGTTGCCGCGCAGGAGGTGCCGCATCAGCACGTTTCGCGCTACGGGATTTTCGATTGTGATGACACCGGCGCCGGAACCGTCCTGCCCGCTGCGCGTTTCGTGGAAAAGCCGTCCGTGCAGGAGGCGCCGTCTCGTCTTGCGGCCGTCGGGCGCTATATCATCGATCAGGCGATATTCGACGTACTGCGGAATACCGGGCGCGGTGCCGGAGGAGAGATCCAGTTGACCGATGCGATCGCGCAGCTTGGCGGGATCCATGCGTTCCGCTTTTCCGGCGAACGGCACGATTGCGGCAATCGCGACGGATTGGTCGATGCGACGCTTGCCGTACAGCGTCTGCGAAAACAGGTAAATCTGCGCGTAGCGGCCGAATAGGTCGCCGCCGAGGGAGGAACAAGGATGCTTTACTACCAGATGACGGGCTTCATGGGGGGCGACAAACACGCCGATGGTCACACGATAGCGATGCCAGGCCATGCAGACGCCGCGCTGTTTCTGGATTTTGACGGCACGTTGGTCGATATCGCGGCCCGCCCCGATGGCGTGACCGTCCCGCCAGAGGTGCATGCACTGCTGGACAAGGCCTGTGACCGGTTGTCGGGTCGCGTGGCCATCGTATCGGGGCGCGCCGTGAGCGAGCTGGAAGCCTTTCTTCCCGACTTCAAGGGGCCTTTGATCGGGTCGCACGGGGCCGAGCGGCGCGTCGACGGCAAGACGCAGCAGACGCAGGATTTCGATCAGGCGATCATCGCCACACTTCAGCGGCTGGTCACCGATTTCGCATCGCTGACGCCGGACTTTCTGGTCGAGATGAAGCCCACGGGCGTGGTCCTGCATTATCGTCAGGCACAGGAGCAGGGCGCTCTGGCGCTGCACTTCATGGAAAGTCTGGCCTCGGCCGCGACCGGTTTCCGGTTGCAGCCTGCGCTGTGCGCCTATGAAATCAAGCCCGACAGCGTTGGCAAGGACATCGCGCTGACCGGTCTGATGGGGCAGGCGCCGTTTTCCGGGGCGACGCCGATCTATGCTGGCGATGATCTTACCGATGAGGCAGCGCTTGCCTGGGCGGCCGACCTCGGGGGCACCGCGATCAAGATCGGGGGGGCGGAAACCGTGGCTGCCAATCGGCTGCCGGATCCGGCCACGCTGATCTCCAGGTTGGATGAATGGCTTGCTTGATGTGTCGCAAATGACGTCTGACACGCGAAAGGGGCGGCTGATCGTTCTGTCGAACCGTCTTCCCAAGGGGGACGTTCCGGCGGGGGGGCTGATCTTTGCGCTGCACGAGGCATTGTCCGGTGCGGGTGGCATCTGGATCGGATCGGCGGATCCGACCGAAACGGCGGATGATACGCTGACGCCAATCGGCAGCGGGGCGTATGACCGGTTCACGTTCTCGCTGACCGAAGCGGAGCATGCCGGGTTCTACCTCGGGTATTCGAATGCCGTCCTCTGGCCGTTGTTTCATCACCGCTCGGACCTGATGGAAATCACGGGCGACGATTTCGATGCCTATGCCGCCGTCAACGCGCGGGTTGCCCGGGCGTTGGCAGCGATGCTGCGTCCCGATGATACGATCTGGATACACGACTATCACTTCCTGATGGTCGCCTCCGAACTGCGCAAGCTCGGGGTGGGCAACCGTATCGGGTTGTTCCTGCATATCCCCTTTCCGAACGTCACGGATGTTCTGGCCCTGCCGCAGGCCAACCTTTTGGCAGGATGGCTTGCGGCACACGATCTTGTCGGCCTGCAAGCGCAGCGTGATGTATCCGCCGCATTCGACGTCCTGCGACAGGATGGAGAGGTTCAGATCCTGAACGACGGCACATGGATCCGTGCAGGCCGTATCTTTGCCATCCGCAGCTTCCCCATCGGCATAGACGCCGAGGGGTTCGCGAAGACGGCGGCCGCGGCCCCGACGCCCGAGTTGCTTCTGGATCCGCGCGCGCCCCTTCTGATCGGGGTCGACCGGCTGGATTATTCCAAGGGTCTGGTGCATCGGTTCGAGGCATTCGGCGAATACCTGGCCCGCCGGTCGGATCCGCATATGCGGCCCACATTCCTGCAGATCGCGCCTGTGTCCCGAGAGAATGTCGCCGCCTATCAGGATATCCGAGAGGAGCTGGAACGCGCATCGGGGTCCATCAACGGCGCGCATGCCGATCTTGACT
Source organism: Jannaschia sp. 2305UL9-9 (assembly GCF_041403465.1). Taxonomy (NCBI): domain Bacteria; kingdom Pseudomonadati; phylum Pseudomonadota; class Alphaproteobacteria; order Rhodobacterales; family Roseobacteraceae; genus Jannaschia; species Jannaschia sp. 2305UL9-9. The sequence goes on along the minus strand of NZ_JBGEHM010000003.1, from coordinate 42,155 downwards.
GGACGCCGATCCGTTACGTGCGTCACCACGTCGACAGGGACCGGATCGCCGGGTTGTATCGTCGGGCCGATGTCGCCCTCGTGACCCCGCTGGCCGATGGCATGAACCTTGTCGCAAAGGAGTTCGTCGCCGCGCAGGATGTCACCGATCCCGGTGTGCTGGTCCTGTCGCATTTCGCGGGCGCGGCGGAACAGATGGAAGCCGCCCTTCAGATCAATCCGTTCGACCAGGGCAGCTTTGCAGAGGCTATCGACCGTGCGTTGACCATGTCGCTGGAGGAACGGATCGAACGCAACGACGCCCTGCGCAAGGGCGTGTTCGAACAGGATATCGCGTGGTGGACGCAGACATTCCTAAACAGGCTGTCATCGGCGTCCATTTCCTATGACGGTGGGGCCGAGGTCTAGGAGCCGGCCCGATCAGGCATCGCGCCACGGCCCTGTCCTGCAGGGCCATGGCCTGACCGGGGGCAGGCCTGCTACTGCAGGTCGCTGAATGCCGCCTGCATCCGTTCCACGGCATCTTCGACGCGGGCCCGCGGGGTTGCGATGTTGAACCGCAGGAACGCATCGCCACCCTTGCCGAAAGTCGGGCCGTGGTTCACCGCAATCTTGGCGCTTTGCTCGACACGGCGGGTGAACTCTGCCCGCTCCATTCCCGTACCCTCGAAAGAGACCCAGCTGAGGTAGGTCGCCTGAAGGGGGACGGATCGCAGGCCGGGGATCGCGTTGATGCCCTCGTCGAACACTCGGCGGTTTCCGTCGAGGTAGGTCATAAGGTCGTCGACCCAGGCCGCGCCCTCGGGGGAGTAGGCGGCAGTCGCCATGAACAGGCCGAAGGAATTGGGCGACAGACCCAGTGCCAGCATCCGCGCCGCAAACCGGGCGCGCAGATGTTCGTCGTGGATGATCACGTTGCCGGAATGCGACCCCGCGATGTTGAAGGTCTTGGTGGTGGCCGTCATCATGATCAGCCGATCCTCGATGCCGTCGATCGCCGACATCGGGATATGCGTGTTGCCGGGATAGACGAGGTCGTGGTGGATCTCGTCCGAGACGAGGATCAGGTCGTGCCGGCGGGCAAAGGCCGCGAAGCCCTCAAGCTCGGATCTGGTCCAAACTCGCCCGTTCGGATTGTGGGGCGAGCACAGGATCATCATCTTCGCGTCGACCTCGGCCATCTGGGCATCCCAGGTGTCGAAATCGGGGGTGTAGTTCGTGCCATCGAACGCCAGTTCGCATTCGACCACGCGCCGACCGTTGCCGCGGATCACCTTGGCGAAGGCGTGGTAGACCGGCGTGAACAGGACGACGCCGTCATCGGGCCCGGTGTATGTGTCGACGCACATCGCCGTACCGTTGACCAGACCATGCGTGGTGAAGATCGCCGCCGGATCGACCGTCCAGCCATGACGCTCCTTCATCCACCAGCAGATCGCCGCGCGGTATCGGCTGTCGTCGCCGAAATAGCCCATCACGCCATGATCGACCTGGCCCTGAACCGCATCCAGAACGCATTGCGGCGGCCGGAAATCCATGTCGGCAACCCACATGGCCAGCCCGTCGTCTGCGGGCACGCCGTAGATCGGCTCCATTCCGTCCCACTTCATGCAGTGGGTGCCACGGCGGTCGATGATCTGGTCGAAACGGGGGTCTGTGGTCATGGGGATCTCCTTTGCGCGCGACCCTAGACCCCCTGCTGCCGGTTGCAAGGCACTGCAGTCGGGACTAGACCCGCGCCGATGAAACGTCCCATTCTGATCCACCCCGATCCGCGCCTCAAACAGGTTGCCGCGCCGGTCCCCGACCTGTCGGATGGCCTGCGCACCTTGGCCGAGGACATGCTGGAAACGATGTATGATGCCCCGGGGATCGGCCTTGCCGCCCCGCAGCTGGGCATCGGCACGCGCCTTATCGTCCTCGATTGCGTCAAGGAGGAGGGAGAGGCGCCACGCCCCCTCGTGATGTTCAACCCCGAGGTCGTGGCCGCCAGCGACGAAACCAGCGTCTACGAGGAAGGCTGCCTGTCGATCCCGGACCAGTATGGCGAGGTGACGCGCCCCGCCGAGGTGACGGTGCGATGGCTGGACCGCGACGGCAATGAACAGACCGAGACGATGGACGGCCTTTGGGCGACCTGCGTCCAGCATGAGATCGACCATCTGGATGGCAAGCTGTTCATCGACTACCTCAAACCGCTGCGCCGTCAGATGATCACCCGCAAGATGGTCAAGCTGAAGCGCGAACGCGCCCGTGGCTGAACCGTTCGTCCCGCGCGTCCGTGCGCGTCTGGATGATGGCGAACTTTGGGGTGTTCCGGTCAAGATGCACTGGATCGATGCGCAAGGGGCTGCCACGCCGCCTGCCTCCCTCCTGTCGGAGGCATGGCGCACGGTCGCCGATACGCTGCCCGATGCGATGGCAACCGAAGGCGGCTCGGAAGGGGCGGCCTTCTGCATCCTGCACCGTGGCGATCAGGGCGTCTGGCTGTTGATGGACTGGTGGGCCCATCAAGATATCCTGTGCCAATGTCTGGCCCGGTCGGACCTGGGCGAGGACTTGTTCGAACCCGTCGATCACCGCCCCCTGATGGCCTGCGTCTGGGAACTGGAGGTCATAGAGGAGGAACGGCAGGCGTGGATCGCCCACATGATGCAGGCCGATCCGAACCGTGCTGCCTGGTTGATGGCCTGATGGTCCTTCCCATCCGTCTTGTCCCGGATCCGATCCTGCGCGAGGTCTGTGCGCCCGTGGACCGGGGGGCGGATGTCTCGGGCCTTGCCCGCGATATGCTGGCCACGATGTATGCCGCGCCGGGGCGGGGTCTTGCGGCACCGCAGATCGGCGAGGGCCTGCGCCTGTTCGTGATGGATTGCAGCTGGAAGGAGGGTCTGCCGGACCCGCGCGTTTTCGTGAACCCGGTGATCATCGATCGGAGTGGCAGTCAGACGAACGAGGAAGGGTGCCTGTCGTTGCCTGACGTGCCCCGCCTCGTTGCCCGCGCAGACCGCGTGACCTTGGCGTTTGATGGCCCGAGGGGACAGCGGACGGAGGTTTTCGAGGGGCTTGCTGCGGCATGCGTTCAACATGAGGTCGACCATCTGGACGGCGTTCTGATCACGGATCACCCCGAGGCGCCGTTGGGGCCATAGCGGCCACCTTTGTTCGACCCTCGCGGAACAGGGGGCCGGGGCACCGTCCTTGACCACCGTCCGCAAACGGCTGGACGCGGGGCGATGACTGGGGCACCTAGGCGGCCATGACGCATCGCCCCTTTCTGCGCTGGCCCGACCCGCGCCTGACCCAACCCTCCACCCCCGTCGAAGGCATCACCGATGAGGTGCGCGCCGTCTGGGCCGAAATGGTCGAGGCGATGCACGCCATGCCCGGCGTCGGTCTGGCGGCACCGCAGCTGGGGGTGCCCCTGCGTTTGGCAGTGGTCGATGCGGGTGACGGCACCGGTGTGACCTATCTTGCCAATCCGGTCATCCTGCATGCCAGCGGACAGATGCGCACCTATGAGGAGGCCTCACCCAATCTGCCGGGGGTGTCCGCCAAAGTCAGCCGCCCGCGCGCCGTCACGGTCGCCTTCATCGACGAAGCAGGCACCGCGCGGGAGGAAGATTTCGTTCTGTTGCGCGCGACATCCGTGCAGCATCAGATCGACCATCTGGATGGCAAGCTCTACTTTCACCGGCTGTCGAAACTGAAACGTGACATGCTTCTGAAACGGGCGCGCCGCCTGAATTGACGCGTCTTCCGGCGCGGTTCTGGGGCAGGGGGGATACGATATGCGAGTGATCTTCATGGGAACGCCGGAGTTTTCGGTTCCGGTGCTGGAGGCCCTGGCCGCCGAGCACGAGGTGGTCTGCGCCTATTGCCAGCCGCCACGACCGGCCGGGCGGGGCAAGAAGTTGCGGCCCTCACCGGTGCAGGCGCGGGCCGAAGCACTGGGCATTCCGGTGCGGCATCCCAAATCCCTGCGCACCGATGAGGCACAGGCCGAGTTTGCCGACCTGAATGCCGACGTCGCGGTCGTCGTGGCCTATGGCCTGATCCTGCCACAAGCAGTGCTGGACGCACCGGCGAAAGGCTGCATCAACATCCATGCATCGCTGTTGCCGCGATGGCGCGGCGCGGCGCCGATCCATCGGGCGATCATGGCGGGCGATGTGCGCACGGGCGTCTGCATCATGCAGATGGAGGCGGGGCTGGATACCGGACCCGTCCTGATGCGCGAGGCGACGGATATCGATGCAACCGATACCACCGGCGACATGCACGACCGCCTTTCCGACATGGGCGCGCGATTGGTCCTGCGCGTCCTGCCGCAGCTTGGACAGCTTTCGCCCGTCAAGCAGCCCGCCGACGGCGTCACCTATGCGGACAAGATCGACAAGGCCGAGGCGACGTTGACATGGTCCCTGCCGGCGACGGCCTTGGCGCGGCAGATCAACGGTCTGTCGCCCTTTCCGGGGGCGTTCATCCTGCGCGACGGCGCGCGCCTGAAGCTGCTTCGCGCCCGTGCGACCGAAGGGCAGGCGCCGCAGAACACGTTGGCGGACAAGGACCGTCTGGTCATCGGAACCGGCGATGGCCTGCTGGAGGTGCTTGAGGTGCAGCCGGCAGGGCGCGGCCCGGTTCCGGCGGCGGACTGGCTGCGTGGCGCGCGCCTGTCGCCCGGCGCGGCCTTTGCCGACCTTTCCTGACGCCACCCCTTGTGCCGGGCCCGCCCAGGCTCGACACTGATTGCCACCACCACACGCGAGGCACGCCCATGTTCCCGACCCTGATCGGCACCGTCGTCATTGCGGGCATCGTCGGTTATGCGGCCGAACGCACGGGATTCACCCATAACGGCATCCTGTCCAGCATCGTCATCTGCGTCGGCGGTGCGTTCCTGTTCTATTTCCTGACGATCATGTTCGGGATCGGATTTCGTGCACCGGGTCTGAACGCGATCCTCGCGTCGGTCGGGGCACTGATCATCGTGCCGACGCATTGGCGCAAATGATGGCCCTGCGCCCCAGCTGATCACTGGACGTGCGGGCGCCGCGCCCTTACCTGTTCCGTCAAGGAGAGCCGCCATGACCAAGCCCCCCCTGACCCTGTACATGGCCGCGCCGCGCGGGTTCTGTGCCGGTGTGGACCGTGCCATCAAGATCGTCGAACTGGCGCTCGAGAAATGGGGCGCCCCCGTCTATGTCCGGCACGAGATCGTGCACAACAAGTTCGTGGTCGACGGCTTGCGCGAAAAGGGGGCCGTCTTCGTCGAGGAGCTGGAGGAATGCCCCCCCGACCGGCCCGTCATCTTTTCGGCGCATGGTGTCCCGAAATCGGTGCCCCAGGCGGCCGAGGCGCGAAAGATGGTCTACGTCGATGCCACCTGTCCGCTGGTCAGCAAGGTGCATATCGAGGCGGCGCGGCATTCCGACAACGGCCTGCAGATGGTGATGATCGGTCACGCGGGCCACCCCGAGACCGTCGGCACCATGGGTCAGCTGCCCGAGGGGGAGGTGCTGCTTGTCGAAACCCCCGAGGATGTCGCCACCTTGGCCCCCCGCGACCCCGACCGCCTTGCCTTCATCACGCAGACCACCCTGTCGGTCGACGACACGGCCGAGGTGGTCGCGGCCCTCAAGGCGCGTTTCCCGGCCATCGTCGGCCCCCACAAGGAAGACATCTGCTACGCGACCACCAACCGCCAGGAGGCGGTCAAGGCGATGGCGCCCAATTGCGACGCGATCCTTGTCGTCGGCGCGCCCAATTCCTCCAACTCCAGGCGGTTGGTCGAGGTCGGCGCGCGCGCGGGGTGTGACTATGCCCAATTGGTGCAGAACGCCTCCGATATCGATTGGCGCGCATTGGCGGGCATCACATCGGTCGGCATTACCGCCGGGGCCAGCGCGCCGGAGGTCCTGATCAACGACGTCGTGGATGCGTTTTCCGACCACTACGACGTGCGCGTCGAACATGTCGTAACGGCCGAAGAGAACGTCGAATTCAAGGTGCCCCGCGTCCTGCGCGAACCTGCGTAACGACGGGCACGCCGGTTGCGGGATCGGCGTCAACCGGTCGCGCCGGCGCCCCGATGGCATACTTCTCCCTATGGATCAGCATCCCCACTTGCCCGAATGCAGGCAGGCGGGGCAGGGTGGATGGATGATCACGTTTCAGTTTCTGCTTACGGCCCTCGTGGTCGTGATCGCCCCGGGCACCGGTGTCATCTATACGCTGGCCATGGGGCTGGGACGCGGTCGCGGCGCGGCCCTGTTCGCGGCGGCCGGTTGCACCTTGGGTATCCTGCCCGCCCTGTTGGCGGCGATCCTCGGGGTGGCGGCGGTGCTTCATACCTCGGCCATCCTGTTCAATATCGTCAAGTTCGCAGGCGTCGCCTATCTTCTGTGGATGGCATGGGGGGCCGTGCGGCAGACGGGTGCCCTTGCGGTGAAGCCGGCGGACGGATCAGCCGATCCAATGTGGCGCGTGGCCTGGCGCGGTCTGCTGATCAACGTGCTGAACCCCAAGCTGTCGATCTTTTTCCTCGCCCTGCTTCCCCCGTTTCTGTCCGGCGATCCGACGCGCGCGACGATCGAGATGGCATCGCTTGGCGCCGTGTTCATGGGGATGACCTTTGCCGTGTTCGCAATCTACGGCCTGTTTGCCGGGGCGTTCCGCGCGTGGCTTCTGTCGTCGGAACGGGCCATGGCGTGGCTGAACCGGTCATTCGCCGCCGTCTTCGCGGCCCTTGCGGGGCGGCTGGCACTTGAGCGCGCCTGATCGCTGAACGACGCGCGGGGGCATGGGGGCAACGGTGCGGCGCGCCGCCCCTGTTTCATCGACGAGTGACGGGCGGTTTGCGTTTGATCCATGTCGCGGCGCGTGGCATCCCCCGGCCATGTTCAATGCTTCGATCCCACGCTCCGCCCTGTTCCTTGGCCTTGCGGGCCTTCTGCCCTTCGTCTGGGGTGTCATCACGATGTGGTCCCCCATGGCTGCGGAGATGACGCAGCGACTGGCCGGGCCGCGGTTCATCGGGCCGTATGTCGGGCTGTTCTACGGGTCGGTCATCCTGTCGTTCATGTCGGGTGTTCTCTGGGGGTTTGCCACGCGTGCCGAAGGTGCCGTTGCGACCACAGGCTATGCCCTGTCCGTTCTGCCCGCGCTTTGGGCGTTCTTCATGACGGGCGGCGGTCCGGTTGCGGCGGCGATCGCGCTGATCGCCGGTTTCGTCGGATTGCTGTCGCTCGACTGGCTGTTCTGGCAACAGGGACTGGCCCCGGCATGGTGGATGAAGCTTCGGCTCATCCTGACCGCGGGGGTGGTTCTGTGCCTCGCGCCGGTTGCCCTGTGACGGACGCGCAGACCCTTTCCGTCTATGCCGATCGCGCCAATGACTACGCGGCGATGGGGCAGGACACGCAACAGGATTGGGACACTTTCGTCGCGGCCCTGCCGCCGGTCGATGGCCCGGTGCTCGACTGGGGCTGTGGCCCCGGCCACGATGCGGAGGCATTCGCGGGCATGGGCCTTGCGGTCGAGGCAACGGACGCGACGCCCGAAATGGTCGCACTTGCCTGTGCCAAAGGTGTGACCGCGCGGCTGGAAACCTTCGATGCGCTGGACCCTGCGCCGCGCTTTCGCGGGATCTGGGCGAACTTCTCTCTGCTGCATGCCTCCGGGGCGGATCTGCCCGTGCTGATCCGGCGTGCGGCATCCGCCCTGTTGCCCGGCGGTGTGCTGCACCTCGGGATGAAACGTGGACAAGGGACACAGCGCGACAGCCTCGGGCGTCGGTATACCTATGTCGAGGCCGGAGATCTCGACCGGTTGACCGCCGAGGCTGGTCTGCAATCTCCCACGCATCGGACGGGGCGGGGCATTGGCCTCAGCGGCCATGTCGCGGGCTACATTATTCATCGGAGCGTTAAGCCATGACTGACCTGATCGCCTATACGGATGGCGCCTGTTCCGGGAACCCCGGTCCCGGAGGATGGGGGGCCCTGCTGGTCGCCAGTCGCGACGGAGCCGTCCTGAAGGAGCGGGAGTTGAAGGGCGGCGAGGCCGACACGACCAACAACCGCATGGAGCTGTTGGCCGCGATCAACGCGCTGGAGGCGATCGAGAGGCCCGCGACTCTGACCGTCGTAACCGACAGCGCCTATGTGAAGGGCGGCATCACGGCATGGCTGCACGGGTGGAAGCGGAACGGTTGGCGCACGTCCACGAAGAAACCGGTCAAGAACGAAGATCTCTGGCGGCGCCTTGATGAGGCCGCCGCCCGCCATTCGGTGACGTGGAAATGGGTCAAGGGCCACGCGGGCCATCCGGAGAACGAACGCGCAGACGAGCTGGCGCGCGCGGGCATGGCCCCCTTCAAGTCAGCCCGCAAATCGTGAGCCTCGACCTGACGCTCGACCTTGCTTCGGTGTTGGTGTTCGCGATTACCGGCGCGCTTGTCGCAGCACGTGCACAGCTTGACGTGATCGGTTTCATCTTCATCGCCTGCCTGACGTCGGTGGGCGGCGGGACGACGCGCGACCTGCTGCTTGGGCGCAATCCGGTTTTCTGGATCGGTGATGCGACCCCTGTGGCGGTCGCGGCGACCGCGGCCGTCATCGTCTTCTTCACGCACCACCTGTTGGCATCGCGCCTGACTGTGATCGTCTGGCTGGATGCGGTGGCCCTGTCGGTTGCCGCCGCAGCGGGGGTCGCAGTGACCTATGATTTGGGCCAGGACGTCTGGGTTCAGCTGGTGATGGGGGTGGTGACCGGCTGCATGGGCGGCCTGATGCGCGACGTCGTCTGCAACGAGGTTCCGCTGGTTCTCAAGCAAGGGGAGCTTTACGTCACGGCCGCCTTGGCCGGCGGGGTGGCCACCGTTGCCGCCCGTGAGCTGGGGGCAACGGGGCTATGGCCCTTGGCCGCATGTACGGTCGTGACGTTCCTGCTTCGGGCCGGATCGATCAGGTTCGGCTGGCGGTTGCCGTCGTTCCGCGCCCGCCCGCCGCAAGCCTGACCATCAGCCCTGGGTCGAAACCTCGACCTCGGGCATGTCGCGCGGTTCGCGCGGAGGGCGACCGATGACATCCCGCAACTCGTCGAGTTCGATGAAATTATCGCACTGACGGCGCAGGTCGTCGGCGATCATCGGCGGCTGGCTGCGAATGGTCGAGCAGACGGATACACGCACGCCCTTGCGCTGCAACGCTTCGACCAACGGGCGGAAATCGCCGTCACCCGAAAACAGCACGATGTGGTCGACATGATCCGCCGTTTCCAGCGCATCGACCGCCAGTTCGATGTCCATGTTGCCCTTGACCTTGCGGCGGCCCTGACTGTCCGTGAATTCCTTGGCCGTCTTCGTGACCATGGTGAATCCATTGTACTGCAACCAGTCGACCAGCGGACGGATCGGCGAGTATTCCTCGTTTTCCAGCAAGGCAGTATAATAGAACGCGCGCAGCAGCTTGCCGCGTCTGACGAATTCCTGCCGAAGAAGTTTGTAATCGATGTCGAACGAGAGTGCTTTGGCGGCAGCATAAAGGTTCGAACCATCGATGAAGAGCGCAAGCCGCTCATCGCGATAGAACATTATGAATTTTCCTTTCGGGAAGACCTGGCCGGGTGAGTGTGAGGTCCGGTGGCTGACTTCCGTTCGGCGGTATGTAATGGCTTTCACCCAACGCGCAATATCTATGGGGCGATCTCTCACGATGACTTTACACCTCATTGCGCTGGGCGCAAATTCCGGCGCCACACGTGCCGCCAATGCGCGCAAGGTTGCCCGCGCCGCTTGCGCGCTGCGGGCGGTTTTCGGCCCGTCGGTCCGGGTATCTGCCCTCTATGCCACGCCCGCATGGCCGCCCGGTATCGGGCCGGAGTTCGTCAACGCGGCCGCCTGTGTGTCGTCGCATCTGTCGCCGAAGGCGGTGCTGACGCGTCTTCATCGGATCGAGGCACGGTTCGGCCGCACGCGGTCCGTTCGGTGGGGGGCGCGTGTTCTGGATCTGGACCTGATCGGCTCCGACGGATTGGTCCGCCCGGATGGTCCGACCGTGCGTGGCTGGATGCACCTTGCAGAAACGGCGCAGGGGATCAGCGCACCGGATCATCTGGTTCTGCCACATCCGCGCGTTCAGGACCGCGGTTTCGTCCTGATCCCCATGGCGGATGTCGCACCCGGCTGGCGACACCCGATCACGGGGCGCAGTATCGGCGCGATGGCGGCGGGTCTTTCGGTTGCTGCACGGCGGGGCATCCGGCGGTTGCATCCGATCTGACCGAGTTTTGCCGACACATGTTCGGAGGGGTTGTCAAGCCTTCCGAGCGGGTCTAGATACGCGCTTCCTGTTTTTCCATGCCCGAGGTGCGTGCCATGGCCCGTGTGACCGTAGAAGACTGCGTCGACAAGGTTCCCAACCGGTTTGAACTGGTGATGCTGGCCGCCCACCGGGCGCGCGAGATCGCGACCGGCTCTCCGATCACCGTGGACCGTGACAACGACAAGAACCCGGTCGTCGCCCTGCGTGAGATCGCCGACGAGACCCAGCAGGCCGACGACCTGCGCGAGCGTCTGATCGAGTCGAACCAGACGCAGATCGAGGTCGACGAGCCCGAAGAGGATTCGATGGCCCTGTTGATGGGTGTCGAAAAGGACGCGCCCGCACAGGACGACATGTCCGAAGAAAAGCTGCTGCGTGCCCTCATGGAGGCGCAGGTCCAGAAGTAAGGGGCCACGCCTATGCCGCAGACCGCCATGATCGAGGTTGATGACCTGATCGCGCTCGTGCGGGCCTACAACCCTCGTTGCGATGAGGCCCTGATCCGCGCCGCCTACGCCTACGGCGCGGAGATGCACGCGGGACAGACCCGCCGCTCGGGTGAAGCGTATTTCACCCATCCCGTCGCCGTTGCCGGCCTGTTGACCGAGCAGCGGCTGGACGACGCCACGATCATCACCGCATTGCTGCACGATACGATTGAGGACACCCGGTCCACCTATGGTGAGGTGGCCGAACGGTTCGGCAAGGATATTGCCGAGATGGTCAATGGTGTCACGAAGCTGACCAACCTCGAACTGACCTCCTCGGAGACCAAGCAGGCCGAGAATTTTCGCAAGCTGTTCATGGCCATGTCCAAGGACATGCGCGTGATCCTCGTCAAGTTGAGCGATCGGCTGCACAACATGCGCACGATCAAGCACATGGCCGATCACAAGCAGGCGCAGAAGGCCCGCGAGACGATGGAAATCTATGCCCCGCTGGCCGGGCGCATGGGGATGCAGTGGATGCGCGAGGAGTTGGAGGATCTGGCCTTTGCTGTCCTCAACCCCGAGGCGCGCAATTCCATCCTGCGTCGTTTCGTGACCCTGCGCCATGAATCCGGGGATGTCCTGAAGCGGATCAGCGACGATTTCGTCAAGGAACTGGACGCCGCCGGCCTGTCGGCCGAAGTGTTCGGTCGCGCAAAGCGCCCGTTCTCCGTCTGGCGCAAGATGGAGGAGAAGAAGGTCGGGTTCTCCCGCCTGTCCGACATCTACGGGTTCCGCGTCATCGCAGCGTCCGAGGGCGACTGCTACCGCGCGCTGGGGGTCATCCACCAGCGGTGGAAATCGATTCCCGGCCGTTTCAAGGATTACATCAGCCAGCCGAAATCGAACGGCTACCGCTCGATCCACACGACCGTGTCCGGGCGCGACGGCAAGCGGGTGGAGGTGCAGATCCGCACGCAGGAAATGCACGAGGTGGCCGAGCGCGGCGTCGCGGCGCATTGGTCGTATCGTGATGGTGTGCGGGCCGAGAACCGCTTTGCCGTGGATCCGGCGGCGTGGCTTCAATCGATGACCGATCGCTTCGAGGAAGCCTCCGACCACGCGGAGTTCATGGAGGCGGTCAAGCTGGAGATGTACACCGACCAGGTGTTCTGCTTCACGCCCAAGGGCGAGGTGATCAAGCTGCCCAAGGGGGCGACGCCGATCGATTTCGCCTATGCCGTGCACACCCGTGTGGGGCACCGGACAGTCGGCGCGCGGGTCGATGGCATGCGCGTGCCCCTGTGGACGCGTCTGCGGAACGGTCAATCGGTCGAGATCGTCACCGCCGAGGGACAAACCCCCCAGGCCACCTGGATCGACATCGCGACGACGGGACGGGCCAAATCGGCGATCCGTCGCGCCATGAAGGCCGAAAGGCGCACCGGGCACGTGCGTCTGGGCCGGGAACTGGCGCGGGCGTCCTTTGCGCAGGTTGGCAAGAAGGCAACCGACAAGGCGCTGGAGGCCGCGGCCCGGGTGCACGGGTTCGACGACTCAGAGGCGCTGCTGGCCGCGATCGGTGCGGCGCAGATCAGCGGGCGCACGGTGGTCGACGGTCTGTATCCGGAACTGGCGATGGCGCGCCCCGCCCCCGACGTGGAGCCCGAATCCGCGATCGTCGGCCTTGACCCCAAGGCCCATTACGAACGGGCGCCCTGTTGCCAACCGGTTCCGGGTGAACGGATCGTCGGGATCACGCATCGCGGCCACGGTGTCGACGTGCACGCGATCGACTGTCCGCGCATGATCGAGTTCGAGGATCAGGCGGATCGCTGGGTCGACCTGTCCTGGCATCCCGGTCACCACGCGGCCTGCAATGCCGTGACGGTCGAGATGACGATATCGAACTCGCCCGGTGTCCTCGGGCGGATCTGCACATTGATTGCCGAGCAGAACGCCAATATCTCGGACCTTGCGTTCAAGGACCGGAAACCGGACTTCTTCCGGGTGCACGTGGACGTCGAGGTGCGCGATGACGAGCATCTCTATTCGGTGATGATGGCCATTGGTGCCGACAGCGACGTGGTCCAGATCGACCGCGTCCGAGGGCGCGTCTCGCACGTGCCGGAGGATGGCAAGACCCTCGCCTGACCATGGGCCGTGCGGGGCGTGAACCGGAGAAGGATGCCAGGTGTTCAAGCGCCGCGACAGATTGCCGATCTGGCAGACCATGCTGCGGGCGCTTTGGCCGCAGGGGGGCTGGGGGCGTGCCGCGATCTACGTCAAGCACCGCCTGCGGCGTCTGCCGGATACACCGCGCAAGATCAGCCGTGGCATCATGGCCGGTGTCTTCACGACGTTCACCCCGTTCTACGGCCTGCATTTCTTCGTCGCCGCCGGCGTGGCCTGGCTGGTGCGCGGCAATGTCATGGCGGCGCTGCTCGGCACGTTCTTCGGCAATCCGTTGACCTATGTGCCGATCGGCGTCGTGTCGTTGAACCTCGGTCACTGGGTTCTGGGGACCGAAATGACCGGTGAGGTCGACGAGGGCATCTTCCACAAGTTCTTTCGCACCGCGCAGGACGTTTTCTGGAACAGTTGGAACGCCTTGACCGGGAAACCGGTGGATTGGACGGCGACGGCAATCTTCTGGAACGACGTGTTCCTGCCGTGGCTCGTCGGTGGGGTGGTGCCCGGCATCTTTACCGGACTTGCGGCCTATACGATCAGCCTGCCCCTGATCGAGGCGTATCAGCGGCGGCGCCGGGGCGTCATCAAGAAGAAGCTCGATGCGATCCGTGCCCGCGCTGCCGAAAAGGCGGCGGCAAAGGGACCGGCCAAACCCGTGTCCAAGGTGCCGCAGCGCAAGGATGGCACCGCCTGATCATGGGCCGCGCTGAAGGGCGCCTCGCGTCTTCCCGCTGAATATCCGCGCATTGGATGCGGCGCCGGTTCGTCGCACCCCCGCTTCGGTCGTCGCCGGGGCTGGAGGCGTCAGGCAGGACGGGCTAGGACAAGGGCGACGGCAAACGGGAAGGACACGCCATGGACCGGCTTCGCCTCGGCATAAACATCGATCATGTGGCTACCCTGCGGAATGCCCGGGGTGGGGCCACGCCCGACCCGGTGCGTGCGGCCCTGATGGCGGAAGCCGCCGGCGCGGACGGGATCACCGCGCACCTGCGTGAGGATCGGCGCCATATTCGCGACGCCGACATGGGTGCAATCAACGAGGCCATCGGCATCCCCCTGAATTTCGAGATGGCGGCAACCGAGGAGATGGCGCGCATCGCCCTTGCCACGCGCCCGCATGCCGTCTGTCTTGTTCCGGAAAAGCGAGAGGAACGCACAACCGAGGGGGGACTGGAGGTGGCGGGCGATGCCAATCGGCTGACGCGATATATCGCGCCGCTTGCCGATGCGGGTGCGCGTGTCTCCCTGTTCGTCGCTGCCGACCCCCGTCAGATCGACGCCTCGGCGCGCGTCGGGGCGGCCGTCGTCGAACTGCACACCGGGGCCTATTGCCATGCCGTCGACGAGGGGCGCCACGAGGACGCGGCGGCAGAGTTGGAGCGCATCATCGCCGCCGCGGCACAGGCCGCCGATCTGGGTCTGGAGGTGCACGCCGGACACGGTCTCAGCTATGACAGCGTCACGCCGATTGCGGCAATTCCGCAGGTCGCGGAGCTGAACATCGGTCATTTCATGATCGGCGAGGCGGTGTTTCGCGGCCTCGAAGGGGCGATCGCGGAAATGCGCCGCCTGATGGACATCGCACGGGACGCCGGGTGACCCTGCCATGATCCTCGGTGTCGGAACGGACCTTGCCAACATCGACCGGATCGCAGGCGTCCTCGACCGTTTCGGCGACCGGTTCCGCAACCGCGTGTTCACCGAGCGCGAGCAGCGCAAGGCCGTCTATCGGTCCAAGACCGAAGCAGGCGAGGCGTCGACCTATGCCAAACGATGGGCCGCGAAGGAGGCATGCTCCAAGGCGTTGGGCACGGGGCTGCGCATGGGAATCGCGTGGCGCGACATGGCAGTCACCAACCTGCCGACCGGGCAACCGGTAATGGCGGTCACCGGCTGGGCCGCGGACCGTCTTGCCCAGATGACACCGGCGGGGCATATCGCGACGATCCACGTGTCCCTGACGGACGATCACCCATGGGCGCAGGCTTTCGTGGTCATCGAGGCGACCCCCACCCCTTCGGTCGACGGCGCCGACTGAGGTGTGGCGCACCGGTTGACAGGCGTCGGGGCAGGGGGCAGTGGAAGCAAACGAAAAAAGGCACATCGGCATGGCATCGAGCACAGAGAAAAAGGACGGGCCGCTGGAAACCGTCAAGACGGTTTTTTGGGCGCTGCTGATCGCAGGGGTCTTTCGCACCCTTTTCTTTCAGCCGTTCTGGATCCCGTCCGGGTCGATGAAGGATACCCTTCTGATCGGTGACTTCCTGTTCGTGAACAAGATGGCCTACGGGTATTCCCGGCATTCCTGCCCGTTCTCGATGTGCCCCGTTTCCGGCCGTATCCTCGGGTCCGAGCCTGAGCGCGGTGACGTCATCGTGTTCCGGCATCCGGTGACGAGCGACGATTTCATCAAGCGTCTCATTGGTTTGCCCGGTGACACCGTGCAGATGCGGGACGGTCGGCTGTTCCTGAACGGCACCGCGGTCGATGTCGAGGTGACGGAACCCTTCGTCGAGATCATGGAGCCACAGGGGCCGCAACGCATCCTGCCCCGCTGCGCCAATGCCCCTGTGGGCGAGGGTGGCGAATGCATCAAGGAGCGGAGCATCGAGACCCTGCCCAATGGCGTGTCCCACTCGGTCCTGAACATCGGCAACTTCCGGACGGATACGACGCCGGTCTACACCGTGCCCGAAGGCCAGTACTTCTTCATGGGGGACAATCGCGACAATTCCTCCGACAGCCGCGTGCCGCGGTCCATCGGCGGCGTCGGCTTCGTCCCTTACGAAAATTTGATCGGCCGCGCCGACCGGGTCATCTTTTCGTCTGCCGGATCGCGGATGCTGTTCTTCTGGACGTGGCGCCTTGACCGCTTCTTCGAGGAGATCGTGTGACACTCCGGTTCGGGCTGGCAGGCACGAGCGGACGCGGTCCGCTGCTTGGCTGGACACTGGCGTTTCAGGTCGCGGCCGTGGCTTTGGTTGCGTGGGGGCCCCTCGACAAGGCGGGCCCTTTCCTGCGCCTGCTGGCCTATGGGCTTTTCGGGTTCATCTTCGTTGCCTGGATCGGTGCGGTCGTGCGACGCCTGCACGACCTTGGACGCAGTGGATGGTTCGCGGTGCTGTTCCCGCTTCCGATCATCGGTCTCGGGCTTCTGATCTGGGCGATCCTCGCATCGCCGCGCCCGCTCGATCCTGCCCGCTTTGCCCCGGCCCCGCGCTATGTGGTGGGTGCGGCATTTCTCGTGCTTCTTGCGCTGGTCCTTGCGTCGCGCGGCCTGTGGGTGCCGCATCGGGTGATGGCAACCCACATGGCGCCGACGTTGAATCGTGGCCAGATGATCCTGTCGGTCGAGGCAGGTCTGGGAAGTCTGAAGGCCGGGGACCTGATCTCCTTCGCGCTGCGCGACCGCTCGGCAGGGATGCAGGTCGGTCGCGTCATCGCGGTGGAAGGACAGACCTTTGCCCTTCGGCAAGGCCTGCCGATCATAGATGGCGTCGCGGCCCAACAGGCCCCGTGCCCCGACGTGTCCGATGGCTGTCTGGTCGAAACCCTGCCCAACGGAATGTCGCATCGTATCATGGGGGGGCAGGATGGTCTGCTGTCCGACATGGAGCAGATCCGCGTTCCTGTTGGCGCCGTCTACATCATGGGCGATAATCGCGATACGGCCGACCCGCGTGGGATGGCAAGCGAAACCGGCGCCCGTGGCCTTTTGCCCCTGTCGGCAATCACCGGCCGCGTGATGCCCCTGCCATTTGGGAGGCAGTCTTGAAGCTGTCCCGTGATCTTGCCGCCTTTCAGGGCCGCATCGGCTATGCGTTCACCAAGCCTGACTTGCTGATTCAGGCGATGACCCACGGTTCGCTCGCGTCCGGGACGCGACCGGACAACCAGCGATTGGAATTTCTGGGCGACCGGGTTCTGGGCCTCGTGATGGCCGAAGCCCTGATGGCCGACGATGCGCGCGCCTCCGAAGGGCAGCTGGCCCCGCGGTTCAATGCCCTTGTCCGCAAGGAGGCCTGCGCAGACGTCGCGCGTCAGATCGACCTCGGTTCCGTTCTCAAGCTCGGGAAATCCGAACAGGTGACCGGCGGGCGGCGCAAGATCGCCCTGCTTGGTGACGGGATGGAGGCGTTGATCGCGGCGGTATATCTGGACGCGGGCCTCGATCAGGCGCGGTCCATGATTTTGCGCCTCTGGGGTGATCGGCTGGCGCGGGTGGATGAAGATGCCCGTGATGCCAAGACGACCTTGCAGGAATGGGCACAGGCCCGCGGCATGCCCCCACCATCCTACACGATCGAGGACCGGTCCGGACCGGATCACGCACCGGTATTCTGCATCGCCGTCCGGTTGTCGGATGGGCGCGAAGCACTGGGCCGCGCAACCGCGAAACGCGTGGCCGAACAGGCGGCGGCCAAGGCGCTGCTCGAAAAGGTAAGCAATGACTGACCCAATGACCCGTGCCGGGTTTGTCGCCCTGATCGGCGAACCGAATGCCGGCAAATCGACCCTGCTGAACCACGTGGTCGGCGCCAAGGTTTCAATCGTGACCCACAAGGTCCAGACGACGCGGGCCCGCATTCGCGGAATCGCGCAGGAAGGTACCTCGCAACTGGTCTTTGTCGATACGCCCGGCCTGTTTCGTCCGAAGCGCCGGCTCGACCGGGCCATGGTGGCGGCGGCCTGGACAGGTGCCGCCGATGCGGATGTCATCGTTCTCCTGATCGAGGCGACGCGGGGCCTGACCGAAGGGGTGGAGGCGATCCTGTCAGCACTGGAGGAGCGTGAGACCGCGCAACCCGTCTTGCTAGCCATCAACAAGATCGACCGGGTTCAGGCAGACAGCCTGCTGGCGATGACGCAGAAGATGAACGAGCGTTATCCCTTTGCCGCGACCTTCATGATCAGCGCGGAAAAGGGGCATGGTGTCGATGCCCTGCGCGCCGATCTGGCCGCCCGCGTGCCGGAAGGTCCGTGGCTATACCCCGAAGACCAGATCGCGGATGCCCCGCTGCGGGATATCGCCGCTGAAATCACGCGCGAAAAGCTGACGCTGCGTTTGCATCAGGAGCTGCCTTATCAGCTGACGGTCGAGACCGAGAAATGGGAAGACCGCCCCGATGGATCGGCGCGGATCGATCAGGTGATCTATGTCGTCCGCGACGGGCACAAGGGCATCGTCCTTGGCAAGAAGGGCGAGACGACGAAGGCCGTCGGACAGGCCGCCCGCGCCGAGCTGGAGGCTTTCCTCGGGCACCGGGTTCACCTGTTCCTGCAGGTCAAGGTCCGTCCCGGTTGGCTGGATGAGGCAGAGCGCTTCGATGCCATCGGTCTCGATTTCAAGGATGGCAATGAGTGATCCGGGTCAGGTTCGGATGAATCCCATGCCCCTTCGATCAGGGGTGGGGGGCAGGCTTCGCGCCGCCGCCGGTTGCCGGAAATGACGCGTCTGACGGCGTCCTTCTGGGTCTCTGCCTATCGCAAGCGTCTGGACTTGCATGGTATTCCCTGCATGGTCACACGCCACGGCGATGACACGTCCGGGTCGGTCCTGGTCAAGCTGAACACGCTGGATGGTCAGGCGCAGGTGTTTCAACGCAGTTTCGACCTGATGACCGGTGACCGCACATGGGTGGTGCTGACGTCCGGTGATGACCGCGACTGTGACGCGGCCTGTCAGCGACAGGCCGGGTACGACCCGGACCTGTGGGTGCTGGAGGTCGAGGATCGGCATGGGCGCCATCTGCTGGATGAGGACGGCCTCACGTGACCGCCTTGGCGCCATGATCGACTGGCGCGATGCGGGTGTCATCATCGGTGTCCGCCCCCACGGGGAAACAGCCGTGATCCTCGAAGTCTTCACGCGCGCGCATGGGCGTCATCTTGGCGTCGTTCATGGGGGGCGATCCCGCAAGAAGGCGCCGATGCTGCAACCGGGCAATCAGGTCGATGTCGTGTGGCGCGCCCGGCTTGAAAGCCATCTTGGCACATATTCGGTAGAGCCGCTGCGCAGTCGCGCGGGGGATGTCCTGTCCGATCCGCTGCGCCTGTCCGCGTTGACCTCGGTCTGTGCGCTTGCGGCCTTCGTCCTGCCCGAGCGGGAGGCCGTTCCCGCATTCCAGGCCCAGACGGAGTCGCTTTGCGATGCGCTGGCGGATGGGGCCGGTTGGCTGCGCGACTATGTCTTCTGGGAAATGGCGCTCTTGGCGGAAGCGGGGCTGACGCTGGATCTGAGCGCCTGCGCAGGGGGCGGGGGGGCGAACGACCTTGCCTTTGTGTCGCCGCGAACCGGGCGCGCCGTCAGTCGGGCGGCGGCAGGCGATTGGGCCGATCGCCTGTTACCCTTGCCCACCATGTTGCTGGGCGGCCCAGCGACACTGGATGATGTGCTGCTGTCGCTACGGGTCACGGGCCACTTTCTGCACCACCACCTTGCGCCGACATTGGGTGCGCGCCCGGTTCCGCCGGCACGCGCACGCCTGATTGCCGCCCTGACCCGCGCGGCAGGAGGACCACCGACGCAGGAGGGGTGAGACGGGCCTTCCACGCGGTGCGTGCAAGGCGTTGCGGCCGCGGAAACCTGTCTGACGTCACCCCAGAAGGCGACGCGCAATCACCTGTGCCTGTATTTCCGCCGCACCTTCGAAGATGTTCAGAATACGGGCGTCACACAGGATGCGGCTGATGGGATATTCCAGGGCGAAGCCATTGCCGCCATGGATCTGCAGTCCATTGTCGGCAGAGGACCAGGCCACGCGGGCGCCGAGCAGTTTTGCCATACCCGCCTCGACGTCGCAGCGGCGGTCGTTGTCCTTTTCCGCGGCGGAATAGTAGGTCAGCTGCCGCGCAACCATGATCTCGACGGCCATCAGGGCCAGCTTGTTCGAGACGCGTGGGAACTCGATCAGGGCCTTGCCGAACTGCTTGCGCGTCTCGGCGTAGGACAGTGCCTCATCCAGCGCGGCCTGTGCGACACCGATGGCGCGCGCGGCCGTCTGGATGCGCGCGGATTCGAAGGTCTGCATCAACTGCTTGAAGCCCTGACCTTCGTCACCCCCCAGAAGGTTTTCCCCCTTCACGATGAAGTCGTCGAAATTGACGGTGTATTCCTTCATGCCGCGATAGCCGAGGACCTCGATCTCACCGCCGGAGATGCCCGGATCCTGCCAGGGCGCCTCATCCGTGCCGGGCGTCTTTTCCGCAAGGAACATCGAAAGGCCCCTGTAGTCGTCCGTCTCCGGAACCGTACGGGCCAGAACGGTCATCACATGGGTTCGCGCCGCGTGTGTGATCCACGTCTTGTTGCCGTTCAGGACCCAGTCGCCCGCGTCGTTCCGGACGCCCCTGGTGCGCAGCGCGCCAAGGTCCGAGCCCGTATTGGGTTCGGTGAAGACGGCCGTTGGCAATGTCTCACCGCTGGCCAGGCGCGGCAGCCATTTGTCCTTCTGTTCCCGGGTGCCCCCGCACAGGATCAACTCGGCGGCGATCTCGGAGCGGGTGCCAAGGCTGCCGACGCCGATGTAGCCGCGCGACAGTTCCTCCGACACGACGCACATCGCGGCCTTTGGCATGCCGAGGCCGCCGAACTCCTCCGGAATCGTCAGGCCGAAGACGCCCATTTCGGCCATCTCGTCGATGACTTCCATCGGGATCAATTCGTCCTTCAGGTGCCATTCATGGGCGTGCGGGGCGACCTTGTCGGTGGACCAGCGGCGGAACTGATCGCGCACCATCTCCAACTCTTCATCAAGGCCGGTGGCGCCGAACGTGGCGTTTGCCGTCTGCTCCCGCATCAGGGCAACAAGGCGGCTGCGCGCGGCCTGCGTGTTTCCGCCGCTGCACAGTGCCATGACCTCGGCGCACATCATCTCCAGTTGGGCATCCTGATCCAGACCGATATCCTGGGGGCGCAGGATTTCCGTCTGGCTCATGGGAATGCCGCCATAGACCTGCCAGAGGTATTCCCCGAAGGCGATCTGATGGATCAATGCCTCCATTTCCCCGAAACGCCCTTCGCTGTGCAGACGTTCGGCCCAATGCTGCATCTGCGACAAGGCCTGGCCATAGGTCGCCAGCCACGCGAACCCGTGCGCGGCAGTCTGCTCGGCCTCGATCCGGGCACCTGATACGCGGCCATCGACCGTGACTTTCTCGGACAGGGCGGTTTTGGCCTTGGCAACAACGGCATCGACCGCTGCGACGGCGGCGGCGGTCAACCTCAGCAGATCGGGCAGAACGATGCCAGCGGCGGTTTCGGCGGTCGGCATGGCCTGTCCATCATGGGGCATGTGCGGCTCCTGTCAGTCGGGTCTGTCTTTGCGGTTGCAGCGTAATATAATTCCAAAAAAATCCCCCGACAAGGGAATTAAATGACCTTGCGGATGCGCTGGTCCAGACTGGCAGAGGGGCGTAGAGAAATGCCATGGAACAACTGACCCTTCTCGCCTGGGCGCTGGCCCTCGGTATCGCATTCTTCGCCGGTCTCGTGAAAGGATCGGTGGGCTTTGCGCTTCCCCTGATCATGATATCCGGTCTGTCAAGCTTTCTGGATCCGCGTCTTTCGCTTGCCGGCATCCTCATTTCCGTACTTGCAACAAATGGTTGGCAGGTAACGCGACAGGGTTGGGTGCCCGCGAAAGAGGCCGCGACCCTGCATTGGCGCTACCTCGTGACGGTGATGATCGCGATTTTCCTCGCGGCGCAGGTGGTGACCGCCATTCCACGGCAATGGTTCTATTTCATCCTTGGTGTTCCTGTTGTCGGCCTGTCGCTGATCCAGTTGACGGGCGTGCGTCTGACCATTCCGCCAGAGCGTCGTATCGCCGCAGAATGGGGCATCGGGACGATTTCGGGGATCCTCGGGGGGCTGGCCGGAACATGGGGGCCGACGACCGTCCTGTACCTTCTGGCGATCGAGACACCGAAGGCCCGCCAAATGGTCGTGCAGGGGGTGATCTATGGCTGCGGGTCGATCGTGCTTGTCCTTGCGCATCTGCGGTCCGGCATTCTCAACAGCGATACCGTCTGGTTCTCGGCTGCGCTGCTGCCGGCTGCGTTGCTTGGCATGAGTGTCGGCTTTCGCCTGCAGGA
The DNA here is from genome assembly GCF_041403465.1 of Jannaschia sp. 2305UL9-9. Lineage (NCBI taxonomy): Bacteria > Pseudomonadati > Pseudomonadota > Alphaproteobacteria > Rhodobacterales > Roseobacteraceae > Jannaschia > Jannaschia sp. 2305UL9-9. Next base: position 20,111 of record NZ_JBGEHM010000003.1, on the reverse strand, counting down.
TCGGATGGATCAGGACCTGTTCAAGAAGGTGACTCTGGTGGTGCTCGTGGTTGCCGGCATCAACCTGCTGCGCAAGGGGATGATGGGCTGATCCCCGTCACGACATGAACTGGAAACACGCGGCCTCCACGGGGCCGCGACCACCGTCCTCGGTCACCTCGAACGCGACCTCGACGACGGTGTCGCCCTCGATCTCGATCGCGAATGCCCAAGGGCCGGATACCTTTTCATAGTCGTGTTCGAACGTGAAAAGGTTCAGGTTCGTATCGCCCGGCCACATCGTGTCGGACCATTCCTGACGCGTGATGCCACGGTCGCCCATTGGTGGATGCGTGACGACGATGGTCACGGGTTGCAGGGGCGCACCGGGCTTGAGTGTCGTGCGAAACCCGAAGCTGAGATTGGTCATCGTCGGGACGGTGCGGGCGCCGAGGTCGAACCCGAGACCCTGCTCGATCCGGCGGATCACACCTGCCTCTGTTCCTGGCGCATCGATCAACTCCCCGGAGGAGATGCGCGGACAGATGATCCCCGCCTCCAGAAGGCGGACCTGAGCCATGAGAGGGCTGGAAGCGACCCCGCCCAGAAGGGCGAGGCCGAGGACAGATGGGGTCAGCCGATGGCGCAAGCTCGCACGTCCTCGTCGATGTGGTCGACATATTGTGCGAAATTATCCGAGAACATGTCCACAAGCTTTTGCGCCTGTGCATCGTAGGCCGTCTTGTCCGCCCATGTGCGACGCGGATCCAGCAGGACGTCGGGCACCCCCTCGCAGGATACGGGCACGTCGAAGCCGAAATTCGGGTCACGGCGGAACTCTCCCTGCGACAGCGATCCGTTCAGGGCCGCGGTCAGCAGGGCGCGGGTCGCGCGGATCGGCATCCGCGATCCGGTGCCATAGGCGCCACCGGTCCAGCCGGTGTTCACCAGCCAGCAATCGGACCCTTGGCTGGCGATCTTTGCCTGAAGCAGTTTGCCGTATACCTCCGGTCGGCGGGGCATGAACGGTGCGCCGAAACAGGTCGAGAAGGTCGGCTCCGGTTCGGTAACGCCCCGCTCGGTTCCCGCGACCTTGGACGTGAAGCCCGACAGGAAGTGATACATCGCCTGAGCCGGGGTCAGCCGGGCAATCGGGGGCAGGACGCCGAACGCATCACAGGTCAGCATGACGATGTTTTTCGGATGGCCGCCCAACCCGCTTTCGGATGCGTTCGAGATGTATTCCAGCGGGTAGGCGCAGCGCATGTTGGCCGTGATGCTGTCGTCCTCGAAGTCGAGCTCCAGCGTATCCGGGTCGAACACCATGTTCTCGATCACGGTGCCGAACCTGGTGGTCGTGTCGTAGATTTCCGGCTCTGCTTCCCGCGACAGGTTGATCGTCTTGGCGTAGCAGCCGCCCTCGAAGTTGAAGATCCCACGATCCGACCAGCCGTGCTCATCGTCCCCGATCAGGACGCGATCCGGGTCCGCTGACAGGGTCGTCTTGCCCGTCCCGGACAGGCCAAAGAACACCGCGGCGTCGGTCGGACGCCCCTTGGCATGGTTGGCCGAGCAATGCATCGGCATCACGCCCTTTTCGGGCAGGATGTAGTTCAGCAGGGTAAAGACGGATTTCTTGTTCTCGCCGGCGTATTCCGTGCCAGCGATCAGGATTTCCTTCGCCTCGATATTCATCGCGATGACGACATCGCTGCGACAGCCGTGTCGGGCGGGGTCGGCCTTGAACGTCGGACAGTTGATGACGGTGTATTCGGGGTCAAAGGTCGCAAGTTCCTGCGCGTCCGGGCGGCGCAGCATGTGGCGGATGAACAGCGAATGCCACGCCAGTTCGGTCACGACGCGCACGTCGAGCCGATGGCTGGGGTCCGCGCCACCGAACAGGTCCTGCACGAAATAGTCGCGCCCTTTCATGTGCGCCAGCATGTCCGCGCGCAGCACGTCATAGGACGCGGGCTCCATCGGGGCGTTGTTGTCCCACCAGATGGTGTCGACGGTGCCTGCCGATTTGACGACATGCTTGTCCTTCGGGGATCGCCCCGTGAACTTGCCCGTCGTCACGAGGAAAGCGCCACCCTTGCCGAGGGTGCCCTCGTTGCGGGACAGGGCCTCCTGGATGATGGCGGGTTCCAGCAGGTTGTAATAGACGCGGCCCAGTCCGGTGATGCCTTGGGCTTCGAGCGTCCGCTCGGGGTTCACGCGGGGGTTGGTCATGTCGGGCTCCTGCCAGATGTAGCCGATTTTCATTCGAGACGACGCATTCATGCTTGTCGTCTAGGTCGAAGAGTAACATCCTTACCGGCACAACGTCAGTATGCGTTAGCGCAACCATCCTCTTCTGTTTGCGTTATCATCGGTGATAGGACCTTGGTTTTCCAACGTCCGGACAGCCTTCGGCCTTAACGCCGCCTTAATTGCAGGACGGCCACAGTGCTGAATACGAATCACTTGATTCGCGATTTAAGTTGATTCTGTCGGCGATTTTCGGAGAGTTGGAAGAAAAATACGGCAGTACACAGGCAACTACGAGGACATGACTATGTCGCGCATCGCGCTCGTCGACGACGACAGGAACATCCTGACGTCCGTTTCCATGACTCTCGAGGCTGAAGGCTTCGAGGTTGAAACCTACAACGACGGCCAGTCCGCACTGGATGCTTTCAGCCGGCAACTGCCGGATCTGTGCGTGTCCGACATCAAGATGCCCCGCATGGATGGCATGGATTTGTTGCAGAGACTGCGCCAGAAATCCTCGGTTCCCGTCATCTTCCTCACGTCGAAGGACGATGAGATCGACGAGGTTCTGGGGCTGCGCATGGGGGCCGACGACTACGTCCGCAAACCGTTCAGTCAGCGGCTGCTGGTCGAACGTATCCGCGCCATCCTGCGTCGTCAGGAGGCGATCGCCTCGGATGAGACCGAAACACCCGAGGAAACGCAGGTCATGCAGCGCGGTGAGCTGACGATGGACCCGCTGCGTCACGCTGTGAAGTGGAAGGGCCGCGATGTCACCCTGACGGTCACCGAGTTCCTGCTGCTTCAGGCGCTTGCCCAGCGCCCCGGTTTCGTCAAATCCCGTGACCAGCTGATGGATGTGGCCTACGACGATCAGGTCTATGTCGACGACCGCACGATCGACAGCCACATCAAGCGGTTGCGCAAGAAGATGCGCACCACCGATCCGGAATTCTCGGCGATCGAGACGTTGTATGGTATCGGTTACCGGTACAACGAGGAATAGGTCGGTTCGATGGCGTCGGTGACCGACATGGATGTGCTGTCCGACGGCCCCAAGCGGGGCCGCGATGCACACCAGTCCGATGGTGAAGTCGTTCTGGGCGAAGACTGGGATCGGCCGGAGGGCACCGAGGCGGAACTCGCCTCGGCGCGCGAACGCCGTGGTCTTTTCTCGCTCGACCGGTCACCGCTGGCGCGCAAGATCATCCTGTTCAACCTGCTGGCAATCCTGTTGCTGGTGGCCGGTGTCCTGTTCCTGAACCCCTCGCACGACAGTCTGATCGTTCAGCGCGAGCAGGGCCTGGTCACCGAGGCTCGGCTCGTCGCCGACGTTCTGGAGGCATCGCTGCCGGTGAATGCCCCCGTCAGCTTTGCGGCAGGCGACGGGATCGACGTGCCGGAACTTTTGTCCGCGATCGATCTGCCGCGCGGCGTCGAGGTGCATGTCTTCGACACGAACGGCACCTTGGTCGCTCAGGCCATCGGGGACACCCAGGCGCAGGCCGTGCGCGGGATGAACACGCAGGTCCAGCAGACGACGATCATCACCAGCGTCCTCAATGCCTTCTGGGAGGGCGCCTCCGCGATCTTCACGCGCAGCAATGAGAATGCACCACGGCCGCTTGGCGTTGCGCAGGCCCTCGTGGCCACCAGCGCGCCGGGTGAGACGCAGATACGCGGCTACCTCGGTGAGGCGGGACAACTCTATACCGTGGCCACCCCGATCCAATCGGGCCAGACGCCGATCGGAACCATCGCGGTCACCACGCGGGCGGGCGAAATCGACGCGCTCGTTCGCGCGGAGAGAGAGCAACTGCTCCAGATGTTCGTGATCGCCCTGATGGTTTCGATCGGCCTGTCGCTGGTCCTTGCCTCGACGATTGCGAACCCCCTTTCCGACCTGTCTGCGGCCGCGGAACTTGGACGCGACAAGCATGCGCGCAAGATGTCACCGCAGCGTGTGCGCATCCCCGACCTGACCGCACGTCCGGATGAGATCGGGCGGCTTTCCGGTGCTTTGCGGGGCATGGTGGCGGCGCTGTACGACCGGATCGACAGCAACGAGCAATTCGCAGCGGACGTCGCGCATGAGATCAAGAACCCGCTGGCGTCCCTGCGGTCGGCCGTCGGCACGATGCGTCTTGCCAAGACGGACGAGCAACGCGGACGCCTTCTCGAGGTAATCGAACACGACGTGCGGCGCCTTGACCGTCTGGTCTCCGATATCTCCAATGCCTCGCGCCTCGACTCCGAATTGGTCAAGGAGGAGGAGGAGCCCTTCGACCTCGTCAAGATGATCACCAACCTGACCGTCTATCACGGCCAAGAGGCGGAGCTGGACGATATCGAATTCATCACCGACCTGCCGAAAGAGCCGATTGTCATCATGGGCCTCGAAGCGCGGTTGGCGCAGGTGTTCGTGAACCTGATCACCAACGCGTTGTCGTTCTGCGAGGAAGGCGATGCCGTGCGCGTCTGGATGCGCCGCCGCGACAACCGGGTCCTCGTCGTCGTGGAAGATACCGGGCCCGGCATTCCCGAGGCCGCGCTGACGAAGGTCTTCAATCGCTTCTACTCCGAACGTCCGGTGAAACAGTTCGGCAATCACTCCGGTCTTGGTCTCGCCATCTCCAAGCAGATCGTCGAGGCGCATGGTGGCGTCATCTGGGCCGAGAACATTCGCCCGACCGAGGTGGACATCACGTCCGAGCCGCTCGGCGCGCGTTTTGTCGTGGGCCTGCCGATCTGACGGGGCCGCAATCGATCTGTGCCCTGCACCCGGTTGGACATGGCATCCTGTCTGTCCACGGAACAGCCGTCGCAATTGCAGGGCAGGGCGTCCTGATCGTCGGCCCGTCCGGCGCGGGGAAAAGCGGGCTGGCTGCGCAGTTGATCGTTCAGGGGGGCGGCCTCGTCTGCGATGACATGGTCTACCTGCGGGATGCGGGCGAAACCCTCATGGCGTCCGCCCCGCCGAATGCGCCCTCCCTGCTGGAGCTGCGCGGCATCGGCCTTGTCCCCCAGCCATTGGTGCCGGCGGCGGCACTTGCTCTGGTCGTCTCCCTAACCGCATCGTCCACTCGACTACCACAAAGCGCGACGTTCGACGCCTTGGGGCACCGCTGTCCGCTTGTCCGTCACCCTTATCGGTTCGACCTAGCCGCGAAGGTTCTGCTGTGGCTCCGATCCCTTGAAAATGGTGCGATCGCGGACGGATCCCGAAGGGAATAGGCGCGACTACACATGGAAGTGACCCAAGGTCACAGGGCTTTCAAAAGCCGCAAACCCGCATTAACTATTTGAGCCGAAGAACGTCATTCCGCGCAGGAGGCGATCCATGGAAGATCGGTCAGATCCGCTAGACGTCCTGTTGATTACAGGACCGTCCGGCGCGGGCCGTGCGACCGCCTGTCGTGCGTTGGAAGACGCAGGTTACGAGGTTATCGACAACCTTCCCCTTTCGATGCTCACGCGATTGCTGGCCACCGCACCCGAGGCCCCGCGTCCCCTTGCCCTTGGAATCGATGTGCGAAACAGGGATTTCAGCGTGGCCCTGCTGCTGTCTACCCTGGGCAGGCTGCGCGCCGATCCGGGCGTATCGGTCCAGATGCTCTATCTCGATTGCACCCCCGATGTTCTGGTTGCGCGCTTTTCGGAAACACGTCGCCGCCACCCGCTTGCGCCGCAGGAAGATGCCGAGATTGGCGTGCAGCGGGAAATGGATATCGTCGCGGACATCGCCGATCACGCAGACGTCGTGATCGATACCTCCCTGTTGACGGTTCATGACCTGAAGGCGGAATTGCTGCGCTGGTTCGGACAGGGGGGTGGGCTGGCTGTTTCCGTGCAATCCTTCAGCTACAAGCGCGGGTTGCCGCGTGGTCTGGATACGGTGTTCGACCTGCGGTTCCTGTCGAATCCGCACTGGGTTCCGGCGCTGCGCGCGGGTACGGGAAAGGACGCGGACGTGAGGGCGCATATCACGGCCGATCCGCGCTTCGCGCCGTTCTTCGAACAGATGAGCAACCTGATCCTGTCCATCCTGCCGGCATATCGGGATGAGGGGCGTGCGCATCTGACCATCGGGCTGGGCTGTACCGGGGGGCGTCACAGATCGGTTGCCGTCACGGAGTTGCTGGCCGATACCCTTGCGGACGCCGGTTGGCAGGTGTCTAAACGGCACAGAGAATTGGATCGACGCATGGGCAACCCCGCGACAGCGGCCGGGTCTCACCGATCCGCAAGCCGGACAGACGGGGGAAACAGCGCGTGATCGGAATCGTGATCGTCGCCCACGGTGGGTTAGCCGATGAATACCGCAAGGCGGTCGAACACGTGATCGGGCCTCAGGACGGGGTCAGGGCGATCGCCGTGGGCGTCACCTGTGACCGGGCCGCGAAAGAGTCCGAGATCTGCAGCGCGGCAGACGCGGTGGACGTTGGTGATGGCGTGGTGGTCGTCACCGACATATTCGGCGGATCGCCGTCCAACCTGTCGATGAACGCCTGCAAGCCACAGGACCGCGTCATCTTTTACGGTGCCAACCTGCCTGCCTTGATCAAATTGGCACGGTGCCGGTCTAAACCGATCGCCGAGGCCGTTGCCTTGGCCAAAGCCGCCGGAACGCGTTACATGGATGTCGCACGGGGGCCAGCGGCCTGAACGGCAACCGGAATGGGTGGCAAATGACGCATCGCGAACTGGAAATCGTCAACGAGAAGGGCCTGCATGCGCGGGCATCGGCCAAGTTCGTGGAATGCGTGGAAAAGTTCGATGCGACCGCGACCGTGCGGCGCGAAGGGCAGCAGGCGGGTGGCGACTCGATCATGGGATTGCTGATGCTGGTTGCCGCACGGGGAACGACGATCGACGTCGAAACCAAGGGCCCCGAGGCTGACGCCCTGATGGAGGCATTGGCCCATCTGGTCGCGGACAAGTTCGGAGAGCCGATGTGAGCGATGTCAGTCTGCCGACGCTTGCCGCCCGTCCGAACAAGGCGCCGGACGCTGCGGTGTCCGACGACACGCCGCCCAACGAAGGCTACGTGGCCTATGACCGCGCACGGCTGAGCTATGCGGGAACGTTTACCGACCCATGGCGCGCGACTGCCATTCGGACGCTGGAATGGATGACGGGCAAGGCGCGCCTGCTGTACCTGATACGCAAGTTCGAACGTGAAGGCGTCGAAGAGGGGCAGGCGTTCTTTGCCCATGCCCTGCGTGTCATGGGGATCCGGATCGATACGCCCGCAGACCAGATCGCGCATATCCCCAAGACGGGCCCGGTCGTGGTCGTGGCCAATCATCCCCATGGTCTTGTCGATGGCATGGTGCTGGCCGATCTGATCGGCCGTGTGCGGACCGACTACAAGATCCTGACGCGCAGCCTGCTGACCGGCGTGCCGGAAATCGGGCAATTCATGATCCCGGTGCCGTTTCAGCACGAAGCCGACGCGCGGCAGCGGAACCTTGAAATGCGCCGCGCGACGATGTCGCACCTGTCGGCAGGCGGTGTGATCGTTCTGTTCCCCTCCGGCGCCGTCGCCTCCAGCGAGACGGCGTTCGGCCCGGCGGTCGAGAAGGAATGGAACCCGTTCACGGCGAAGATGATCCGCCTCAGCGGGGCCACGGTGGTGCCGATCCACTTTTCGGGCCGCAATTCCCGTGCCTACCAGATTGCGAACCTCGTGTCGGCAACCCTGCGTCAGGGCCTGCTGCTGCACGAGGTCGTGCATGCGTTGAACCGGCCGCAAGCCCCGATCGTGCGCCCGCCGATCCTTGCAAAGGACTGGCGCCCCCGGTCGGATAACCCGACCGAGTTCATGGCCTGGCTGCGTGAGAGGACCCTGAACGGGGCCTAGCGGGTCGGGACCGGGTCGCCTTCGCCGCGATAGTCGTAGAACCCGCGCTGTGTCTTGCGACCCAGCCAACCGGCCTCGACGTATTTCACCAAAAGCGGACAGGGTCGGTACTTCGTGTCGGCCAATCCGTCGTGCAGCACGTTCATGATCGCAAGGCAGGTATCCAGACCGATGAAATCCGCCAGTTCGAGCGGCCCCATGGGGTGGTTCGCGCCAAGGCGCATCGACGTGTCGATCGACGTGATGTTTCCGACCCCTTCATAGAGCGTGTAGACCGCCTCGTTGATCATGGGCATCAGGATGCGGTTCACCATGAAAGCCGGGAAATCCTCGGATGTCGCGGCTGTCTTGCCAAGGCGATCGACGACACCCTTGCAGGCCTCGAACGTCTCCTCGTCCGTCGCGATCCCCCGGATAAGCTCCACCAGTTTCATGACCGGCACCGGGTTCATGAAGTGGAATCCCATGAATTTCTGGGGGCGGTCGGTGCGGCTGCCCAATCGCGTGATCGAGATCGAGGACGTGTTCGACGTCAGGATCGTCTGCGGTGCGAGGTGCGGCACCAGGTCCTCGAAGATGGCCTGTTTCACCGTCTCGCGCTCGGTCGCCGCCTCGATGATCAGATCGCTTTTCGCGGTATCGATCAGGTTTGCGGTGGTGCGAATGCGCTGCAACGCTTCATCGCGCACCTCGGACGTGATCTTTTCGCGGCTGACCTGCCGGTCGAGGTTCTGCCCGATGATCTTGCGCGCGGAATCTAGGGCGTCCTGGCTGACATCCGTCAGTATCACGTCATATCCGGCCAGCGCGCAGACATGGGCGATGCCATTGCCCATCTGACCCGCGCCGACGATCCCGATGCTGCCGATGTCCATGTGCGTCTCCTGCAAGGTATCGGGCGGACCATAGCAGGGGGGCAGGTCGCCGCAAGCGCCGCGTCAGCCCTGACAATTCGAGGTGAATCCGCAGGTCAACCAATCGGTAAGGCGGCTGAGGGAAAAGTAGCGGATCGCCTCGAATCGGACCTGACCTGACATGAGCTATGATCGTCACGAGACAGATCTCGACTACTACCTCTGCGGCTACGGCGCGTCGCGCATCACCTTTCGTGGGCCCGCCATTTCGCTGGACAGGGCCTATACCGCCGTGATCGGCGGGTCAGAGACATTCGGCCGCTACGTGGAAGACCCGTTCTGTGACCGCATCGCAGACATGACCGGCCGCTTCGTCGCCAACATGGGTGTCATAAACGGCAGCGTCGATGCCTTCACCCAGGATGAAGGGACCATGGCGGTCCTGCTGGCGGCCGATACGGTGGTTATTCAGGTGACCGGTGCGGCCAATATTTCAAACCGCTTCTATAGCGTGCATCCCCGCCGAAACGATCGATTCCTGCGCCATTCCATCCTGATGGAAACCCTGTTCCAGAACGTGGATTTCAGCGATTTCAGCTTTACGCGCCACATGCTGTCGGTCTTGCAGGACAGTTCACCCGAAAAGTTCGCCATCATCCAGCAGGAACTGCGCGAGGCGTGGGTCGCGCGCATGCGCCTGCTGCTGACACGGCTGCCGGGTCGCAAGATCCTGCTGTGGATAGAGGGGGTCGCGCAATCCCCTCTGGGAGAGGAGCCGCTCTTCGTAACGGTCGACATGATGCAGAAGCTGGAACCGTTGATCGACAAGCTGGTCCATTGCGACGTCAGCAGCACGCAATCCGCGGATCAGCTGGACGACATGATCTTTCCGGAGATCGATGCAGCCAGCGCGCGCCTGTCCTTGTCGAGCAAGGGGCATGAGCGTGTGGCACATGCGCTTGCACGGGCCATCGGGCGGCCGGATGGGCTGTCATCGCCGGTAAGACAGGCAGAGCGTCGGGCGCGGGCGTGGTGACGCAGTCGCCGCATCGGATTTCCACGGCCCCGGACAAGGGGGGGCCGTGGAGGTTTCGGATCCGCGAAGGATCAGAGCTTTTCGATCAGCTCGGGAACCGCAGTGAAGAGGTCGGCAACCAAACCATAGTCGGCGACCTGGAAGATCGGCGCTTCCTCATCCTTGTTGATCGCGACGATCACCTTGGAGTCCTTCATGCCCGCCAGGTGCTGAATCGCACCCGAGATGCCCACGGCGACATAGAGGTCGGGGGCCACGACCTTGCCGGTCTGACCGACCTGCCAGTCGTTCGGCGCATAGCCCGAATCGACGGCCGCGCGGGATGCGCCGACGGCGGCCCCAAGCTTGTCGGCCAGTTTCTCGATCAGCGCGAAATCTTCCTCGGACCCGACGCCGCGACCGCCGGAAACCACGACCCCGGCCGACGTCAGCTCGGGGCGGTCGGATTCGGCGACCTTGTCCTCGACCCATTCGGACAGGCCGGGGTTCGCGGTCGGCGTGATTTCCTCGACCGGGGCGGACCCGCCGTCGCCGGTGGCGTCGAAGGTCGCGGTGCGGATGGTCATCACCTTGGTCGCATCGCTAGACTTGACCGTCTGGATGGCATTGCCGGCATAGATCGGACGCTCGAACGTGTCGGCATCGACCACGGCCGTGACCTCGGACAGGATCATCACGTCCAGCAGGGCCGCGACGCGGGGCAGAATGTTCTTGCTAGCCGCGGTCGAGGGCGCACAGATGTGCGAATAATCACCTGCCAGCGACACGATCAGGTCGGCAACCGGTTCGGCAAGGTCGTGGCCATAAGCCGCGTCGGAGGCGCAGAGCACCTTGGCCACGCCGTCCAGCTTGGCGGCCTCGGCGGCGGCACCCTGGCACCCTTCGGAGGCGCACAGGATCGTCACGTCGCCCAAGGCCTTCGCAGCGGTCAGCGCCTTAGCGGTCGCATCCGCGTTCAGCGTGCCACCCGAGATTTCTGCGATCAGGAGAACAGCCATTTACACAGCCCCCGCTTCTTTGAGTTTCTCGACCAGGGCATCGACAGATCCGACCATCTCGCCGGCCTTGCGGGCCTCGGGCTCCGTGGTGGTGACGATGCTCAACCGCGGTGCGATATCGACGCCGTAGTCGGCAGGCGTCTTCTCCTCCAAAGGCTTTTTCTTGGCCTTCATGATGTTCGGCAGGGAGGCATAGCGCGGCTCGTTCAGGCGCAGGTCCACGGTCACGATGGCGGGCATCTTGACCTTGATCGTCTGCAGACCGCCGTCGACCTCGCGGGTGACGGTCGCGTGATCACCGTCGACCGTCACCTCGGAGGCGAAGGTCGCCTGCGACCAACCGGTCAGCGCGGCCAGCATCTGGCCCGTGGCGTTCATGTCGTTGTCGATCGCCTGCTTGCCGGCCAGCACGAGGCCGGGTTCCTCTGCGTCGATCACGGCCTTCAGAATCTTGGCGACGGCGAGCGGCTCGATATCCGTATGCACGTCATCGGTGGCCACGACCAGAATGGCGCGGTCGGCCCCCATGGCCAACGCGGTGCGCAGCGTCTCCTGGCTTTGCTTGACGCCGATGGAGACGGCGATGACCTCGTCGGCGACACCCTTTTCCTTCAGGCGGATCGCCTCTTCGACGGCGATTTCGTCGAAGGGGTTCATCGACATCTTGACGTTGGCAAGGTCGACGCCGGTGCCATCGGCCTTGACCCGGACCTTGACGTTGTAATCGATCACCCGCTTGACGGGCACCAGAACCTTCATGGCGCGTTTCCTTCGATAGATGTCATCGTGCCCGTGTTACCGGATGGACCGGGGCCGCGACAGACGGAAAACGACACACAGGGGCCTTGTGACGCACCGTTTGTTGCGCGGCGTTTCCGAAGGGAACCGCCACGCAACAAACGGGCGCCGGATCAGCTCCGGTTCGCGCCCGGCACCCACAACACATCGGCGCGGCCATCGTCGTTGGCGATACGCGAAGCGACGAAGAACCAGTCCGACAGGCGGTTGAGGTATTTGATAGCCGCCTCGTTCACGTCCTCGGACGCGGCGAGATCGACGCACAAACGCTCCGCCCGCCGGGTGACAGTGCGGCACAGGTGCAGATGGGCCGACAACGCGCTGCCACCGGGCAGCACGAAGGAACGAAGCGGCTCCAACGCGTCGTTCATCGCGTCGATTTCAGCTTCCAGCCGGTCGACCTGCGCGGGTGTCATGCGCAGGGGGGGATATTCCGCCTCCGCATCCTTGGCCATATCCGGACGGCAGAGGTCGGCGCCCAGGTCGAACATGTCGTTCTGGATCATCGCGAGGCGCGCATCCATGTCGCCCGTCGCATGCAGGCGGGCCATGCCGATCGTGGCATTTGCCTCATCGACGGTGCCATAGGCTTCGACGCGGGGGGATGTCTTGGGCACGCGGCTTCCGTCGCCCAATGCCGTGGTGCCGGCATCGCCGGTGCGGGTGTAGATCTTGGACAGGACAACCATGCGTTACGCCCCCCGTCCGCGCAGCCAGACAAACCCCAGCAGCAGCATCACGGCGATGAACTGCGCGATGATCCGCCAGCGCATCATGCGGTTGCCATGCTTGGCATTGAACGCACCGCCCTTGGCAAAACCGCCGATCCCGACCAGCAGGATGACGACAACCGCGATACAGGCGGCGGCCACGACGTAGAATAGGGGATCATCGGCCATGTCGGCTCCTTACTTTTGGTCCATGCCGGGACATAGGGGGCTGGCTCACCCTTTCGAGAGGATTCGGTCCGAGAGCGAGGTCGGAAACAGACGCTTCATGGCCCCTCCAAGATAGGTCGGCACGGTGACATAGTAGCGCGGGCGCGGTTTCGGGGCCTCGATCGCATGGATCAGCTTGGCGGTCACGGCCGAGGCCGGCAGTTCGAACCGCCCCTTGTCGCCCGACCCGAGGCGCCTGATCTCGACCTCGTAGTCCTTCGACCGGACCGATGTCCTCCAATCGATCCACGCCTCGAAATTGGCGCGCGCGTTGGCGCGAAAGGCGCTGGTGATCGGGCCCGGTTCTATCAGGCTGACGTGGATGCCGGTGCCCCGCATTTCCATGCGCAGCGTATCTGTCAGGCCTTCGACGGCGAATTTCGTCGCATTGTAGGCCCCGCGCCATGGCATCGCGGCAAACCCGAGAACGCTGGAGTTCTGGACGATCCGCCCGTGACCCTGCGCGCGCATGACGGGAATCACCTGCCGGGTCAGCGTGTGCCAGCCGAAGAAATTCGCCTCGAAGGTCTGGCGCAGGGCCTCGGTCGGCAGATCCTCGACAAGACCCGGGATCGCATAGGCGCCGTTGTTGAACAACGCGGTCAGAGTGCCGCCCGTTGCGTCAAGGACCCGGTCGAGCGCGGGGGCAATCGTTGCCCCGTCTTCGTAGTCGATCAGAGGAGAGGTCAGGCCCTCTGCCTCCAGCCGCGCGCAATCCTCGGGTTTGCGGCAGGCCGCGAATACCTGCCATCCCCGCTCGGACAGGCGTCGTGCAGCATCGAGGCCGATGCCCGAAGAACAGCCGGTGATCAGAATGCTTCTGGTTGTCATGCGCCTGCGTCCCCACCGCCGTTTCGTCATGTCGATAGGCGGGGCGGCCACCAAACGCAAATGGGCGCGCCAATCGGCCCGCCCATCCAAGCGAAGTCAGGATCCGCGCGGTCAGCTGGGGGACAGGAACCGGGCTGCCATGAAACCGGTCGTTCCGGTCTCGACGTCACGAATTTCCTGCCAGCCGTTGGATTCTTCGCCGATGGGTTCGGCCAGCATGTCGCGTGTCAGGCTGCCGACGATCCGGTCCGAGGTTGACGGGCCGGACCGCAGGTTCACGCGGTTGCCGGTCACCCGCAACAGAACCTCTGTCTCGGGGGCCGTGACCGCCGCGGGCTGGTTTGCGGGCTGCACGAGGCTGACGACGACCGGCTCTCCGATCAGGCGGGGTTGAACGGCCGTCGGGGTCGGGGCGGATGCCGCGATGGTTGCGGGGTCGGGCACGATGTCGGTCGTGACCGCGGCACGGGTCACGACTTCGCCGTCCCCCGATGTCAGCCCAAGGATCGTGGGCCGCGCATAATCCGCGGACGTGGTAGCGAGGATGACGGGGGCATCGGAATCCCCGGCGACGGCGGCACTCGTTTCCGGCTCGCCCCAGATGATGAAACCAGCATACAAGGCAGCCGCGAGGGTGATGGTCATCTTGAACATTTCGGTATCCCCGGCAGTCTGTAATCACACGCGAGCCCAACGAACACGACTCGTGGGAAGTTCCCTTAAACCACTTCCTGCGACCTGCCTACCATACTTATGCCATATTCTTTAGCCCCAAGTTGTTGCGGGGTTGGAAACCGTCCCGTAGATCGAGGCCCATGAGCGATCCTGATGATATGACGCCGCCGGAAGATGTGGTTTCCGAACCCCTCAGCCGGGCAATCGGCGACCGCTACCTGACATATGCCCTGTCGACGATCATGCACCGGGCCTTGCCCGACGCACGCGACGGGCTGAAGCCGGTTCACCGCCGCATCCTGTTCGCGATGCGCGAATTGCGACTGGCGTCCAACGGGGGGTTCCGCAAATCCGCCAAGATCAGCGGCGATGTGATGGGCAACTATCACCCGCATGGCGATGCCGCGATCTATGACGCGATGGCCCGACTGGCCCAGGATTTCGCGGTCCGCTATCCGCTGGTCGACGGGCAGGGGAACTTCGGCAACATCGACGGCGACAACCCGGCCGCCGCGCGATACACCGAAGCCCGCATGACCGCCGCCGCCGAGGCGCTGCTGGAGGGTCTCGACCAGGACGCCGTCGATTACCGCGACAACTACGACGGGACGTTGCAGGAACCCGTCGTCCTGCCCGCCGCTTTCCCGAACCTGCTGGCCAACGGGTCGGCGGGGATCGCCGTGGGCATGGCCACCAACATCCCGCCCCACAACCTCGACGAGTTGATCGCCGCCTGCCTCCATCTGATCAAGTCGCCGAACGCGCGGGACGAGACTTTGCTGGACCACATTCCGGGCCCCGACTTCCCCACCGGGGGCGTGATCGTGGAACCCCGCGACAGCATTCTGGAGACCTATCGCACCGGGCGCGGGGCCTTCCGCCTGCGCGCGCGGCACGAGATCGAGGATCTGGGCAAGGGCCAGTGGCAGATCATCGTCACCGAGATTCCGTATCAGGTGCAGAAGGGCAAGCTGATCGAGAAGCTGGCCGAACTGGTCACCGCCAAGAAGGTGCCCATCCTCGGCGATATCCGGGACGAGAGCGCCGACGACATCCGCATCGTACTGGAACCGAAGACCCGGAACGTCGATCCGGACGTCCTGATGTCCACGCTCTACCGTTTGTCGGATCTGGAAACGCGGTTCAGCCTCAACATGAACGTGCTGATCGACGGGGTGACACCCCGCGTCTGTTCCCTGCGCGAGGTGTTGCAGGCGTTCCTCGATCACCGGCAGGATGTGCTGCTGCGCCGGTCGCGGCATCGGATGGCCAAGATCGACCACCGGTTGGAGGTGCTGGAGGGCTTCATCCTCGCCTATCTCAACCTCGATCGCGTGATCGACATCATCCGCTACGACGACGCCCCGAAAGAGGCGTTGATGTACGAGCCGTGGGGCGAGGGGTACGTCCGTGCGCGGGACGAGGCGGACTATGTCAGCCCCCTGCCGACCGATCGCGCCCATTCCCTGACCGAGGTGCAATCCGAGGCGATCCTCAACATGCGCCTGCGCGCACTGCGCCGGCTGGAGGAGATGGCCCTGCTTAAGGAACGCAACGCCTTGATGGAGGAGCGTGCGGGCCTGCAGGACCTGCTTGACGACGAGGCCGTGCAGTGGAGGACCATTTCGGACGAGTTGCGCTCCGTCCGCAAATTGTTCGGCAAGGCCACGCCCGCCGGCCGTCGCCGCACGGATTTCGCCGACGCGGTCGAGGTGGCCGATGTGCCGCTGGAAGCCATGATCGAGCGGGAGCCGATCACCGTCGTCTGTTCCGCAATGGGATGGGTGCGGGCGCTGTCCGGGCATGTCGCATTGGACAAGGAGCTGAAGTTCAAGGACGGCGACGGCCCCGCCTTCATGTTCCACGCCGAAACCACCGACAAGCTGATCGTCTGGGGCAGCGACGGGCGCGCCTATACCGTGGGTGCCGTGTCTTTGCCGGGTGGGCGGGGCATGGGCGAACCCCTGCGCCTGATGGTCGATATTCCGAACGAGACGCAGATCGTCGACATCCTGATCCACCGCCCCGGTCGCAAGCTGTTGCTGGCGTCCACGGCGGGCGACGGATTCGTCGTGCCCGAGGAGGAAATACTGGCCTCGAAACGGGCGGGCAAACAGGTTCTTAACCTGCGCGCGCCGGTCACCGCCATGCGCCCGGTCGCCGCTGAAGGGGATCACGTGGTTTGCGTCGGGGACAACCGCAAGATGCTGGTCTTCCCCATCACCGACCTGCCGGAGATGCCGCGCGGCAAGGGCGTGCGTTTGCAAAGGTTCAAGGACGGCGGCCTGTCCGATGTGGCGGTCATCACGCTGGCCGATGGGCTGAAATGGTCCGACCCGGCAGGACGCACGCGGCACGAACCCGACCTGACCGAATGGATGGGCGGACGCGCGCAGGCCGGGCGAATGGCGCCCCGCGGGTTCCCGCGCAACAACCGCTTCGACGGATAATCGGGGCGTGGCGACGGGCACCACGCTCGACCAGATGACGGCGCAGGTCTCGGGCACGCGCGGGCAACTGCTGTCCCTTGTCGCGCGTACGACGGCCCTGACCGTCATGACCCTTGGGGTCTATTCCTTCTGGGCGCGCACGCGCGTGCGACGCTGGCTCTGGTCGTCAGTACGTATCGGGGGAACGCCGTTCGAATATGCCGGTCAGCCCTTGGAAAAGCTGATGGGCTTCGTCATCGCGGCCGTGATCGTCGCCGTCTACCTTGGGCTGGTGGTGATGCTGCTGATCTTCGCGTCCCTCAACATTTGGGGGTCGCCGTTGCCGGGGACGGTGGCGTCCTTCCTCCTCGTGCTGCCGGTCTACTGGTTCGCGCAATACCGGGGGATGCGATACCTGCTGAACCACACGCGGTGGCGGGGGATCGGGTTTTCGATGTCCCCGGGCGCGTGGCGCTATGCGGGCCTGACCGTGTGGTGGACATTGCTCGCCCTCGCAAGCGTGGGGCTGCTCTGGCCGCTCCGGGTGCAGCGGATGTGGCGGTTCCGGGCGGAACGGGCGTGGTACGGGGACGACCACTTTCGCCTGACCCTGACGGCACGCGGCCTGTTTCCCCCGTTCATTCCTGTGCTCATCGGGCTCTGGTCGCTTGCGGCCCTGATTGGCGCCTATTTCTGGACGGACGACGCGTCCTTCGTCACACTGTCACTGATGGCGGGTGTCTACGCCCTTTTCGCCTGGGTGCATTGGCGCGTCGTCTCCTACCGCCGTCTCGTGTCATCGCTGGGCTTTGCCGGGGCGGCGGGTCTGACGGTCGCGCCGAAGACGGGCCGCGTCATCGGCATTCATATCGGGGGCTGGATCGTGGTGGCGCTGCTGCTTGCCGCAGGGGCAATCGCCATTGGGTTCGGCGTCGGTGCGGCGGCCTTGTCCACGTTGCCGGGGATCGATCCTTCGCTGCTGGAGGAGCCGGACCCCTATCTTCTGTTTGCCGCAGGTCTGTTGTTCTACCTGACGTTCTTTCTTGGCCGGGGGGCGCTGCGCATGGTGTTCGTCACCTTCCCGTTGATCCGTCACGTCGCGGAGACGCTGCACCTGCGCGGCGCGGCCGAGGTGAACGCGGTGCGCGCAGGTGAACGCCACCACATGCACGATGCAGACGGCTTCGCGAACCTGTTCGACATGGGGTCGGGGATATGAGCGTCTGGCCGGGAGGACCGAATGACCGCCCCGGCATGGGGCAGGGCGATGGTGACCCCGACGCGCCGGTTTTCGCGGACTATTTCGACGGGCGGCGTGCATTGCGCCAACGGGTCGCCCTGCGCGCGGAGACGGGTGATCGCGGACGCGTCCTTCTGCTGGAACTGCCCGACGGAGACAGGGTGCGCTGGCCCCTGCGTCGCATCCGCCGCCTGCGCGACCAGGCGGGCGGGGACGTCGCGACCTATGGCCTTTCGTCCGGTCAGGCAGGGCGGCTGGTCGTCGATGACCCCGCCGCGCGCGACCTGATCGAAGGGCTGGAGGAAGGCGTGCGCCTCGGCCTGTCCGGGCCGTCCCTGTGGCGGCGCGCCTTGGCCGTGTCCGCCGGGGGCATTGCCGTGCTTGCCTTGCTGGTCTTCGTGCTACTGCCTGCGCTGGCCGGGGGGCTGGCGCGGTTCATGAACGCCGAGGCCGAAGTCGCGATGGGCGCTTTGCACTACGAACAGACGCGGATCATGTTCTCGGACGGCATCACGCCCCTGCGCGAATGTCGCGACCCCGCCGGCCTCGCCGCTTTGCAGGACCTGACCGACCGGGTCAGTCGCGATGTCAATCTGCCGTATCCCCTGCAGGTCGCCGTGCTCGACGATCGGGAGGAGCCGATCCTGAACGCCTATGCCGTCGCGGGCGGGCGGATCACGTTCTTCCATTCCATGATCCTCGCCGCCGAAGCGCCGGAGGAGATTGCCGCCGTCCTCGCCCATGAACTCGGTCACGTGGTCAACGACGATCCCGTCCGGCACATGCTTCAGGCGGCCAGCGGCATGGCCATCCTTTCGGTCCTGATCGGCGATGTGACGGGCGGCGGCATCCTTGGCGGCACGGCAGGTGCGGCCCTGCAATCCAGCTATTCGCGCCGCGCCGAAATCGCCGCGGACGCCTTCGCGCACGATCAGCTGACCTCGGTGGATCTGCCGCCGTCGGCGCTGGGCCGAATGTTCGAAAGGTTGCGCGACCGTTACGGCGATACCGAAGGGCTGGTTGCGCATTTCAGCAGCCATCCGCAGCTGGCCGACCGCATCGAACGGGCCGGACGGATCGGGGACCCCGACATCGGGATGCCCGCCCTGACGCCCAAGGCATGGCAGGCGTTGCGTGCAATCTGTCGTTGAGTTGCCCTCGGACGGCGCAATGTCTATCCGGTTGCCAGCCGACACGTGCCCCCGGAGGACGCCCATGACCGACAGACTGACCCGCCGCAGCTTTTCCGGCCTTTCCCTTGCCGGTGCCGCCGGTGCCCTGTCGGCCTGTGCCACGGCGGACCCGCTCGAATCCGAACAGCGCGAGATGGGCGATTTCCAGTTAGGATATACGGTGCTCGTCACCGACAACATCAAGAAGATCCCGCCCAGCCGGGATGCCACGCCGGAAAAATGGGCATCGGTGATGGACGCGGAACTGTCCCGCCGCTTCGGTCGCTACCAGGGTGGCAAGGACTATGTCATCGCCCTGGCAATCGAGGGCTATTCGCTCGCACCTCCGGGGATCCCGGTCGTGCTGACGCCGAAATCCATCCTCGTCGTATCGGCCAACGTCTGGGAGGCCGATCCGCAGCGCAAGATCGGCGGCCCGGAACAGATCACCACGTTCGAAGGCGCGGATACGCTGTTTCTCGGTTCCGGCCTGATGAAGGATTCGGACGAGCAGATGCTGACCCTCGCGCGCAACATGGCGTTCAAGATCCAATCCTGGATGATCCGGAACGGCGACTGGTTCGGCCTGCCTCCGCGCAGCTGAACGGGGCGGAATCGTGGCGAAACTCTTGCACTTGGTCGCTGGCCCCGCTAGACGGCCCGCGATATGAATCCGGGCCTCTGCATGGGGGGCCTTAGCAAGTCAGGGGCCCATTATGGCGAAGGCAAAGTTCGAACGCACGAAACCGCACGTTAACATCGGCACGATCGGCCACGTTGACCACGGCAAGACGACGCTGACGGCTGCGATCACGAAGTATTTCGGTGACTTCAAGGCCTACGACCAGATCGACGGCGCGCCCGAAGAGAAGGCCCGCGGCATCACGATCTCGACCGCGCACGTGGAGTACGAGACCGAGACCCGTCACTACGCCCACGTCGACTGCCCCGGCCACGCCGACTACGTCAAGAACATGATCACCGGTGCCGCCCAGATGGATGGCGCGATCCTGGTCGTGAACGCCGCCGACGGCCCGATGCCCCA
>NZ_JBGEHM010000002.1:819145-1083738 GCF_041403465.1 Jannaschia sp. 2305UL9-9 | reverse complement strand
GCTGCCACCTTCAACCCCCCGAAGCATCCGCCCCGTAGCGCCTTCCAGCGTCCCGTCCAGCACCTCAGCGCCTCCGGTGAAGCGGGGTTTAGTTCCAGACATTCACAGCCGCAACAGGTTTTTTGACTTTCCGTCGAAAAACTTTGCCCGGATGGTCAAAAAACCCGTAGCAGCCTGTACTATATACATTATTTTGAGACCCACCGGTAGTTCGGCGAAGGATACCCCGCGAAAACGGGCCACTGACAAGATCAGAAGACCCGAAAAATCGGTCAGACCCGAGTCGTTCACGCCGCTAGCAGGCATGAATTGGGGCGTGATACCGGTATCGATAGTGGGATGCGCCCATACCGCCCATGCAACCATGCCGATGGGCAAACAGAGGACAACGGAGTTCGGGAAACCTGGTGGAGCCGAGGGGAATCGAACCCCTGACCTCGTCATTGCGAACGACGCGCTCTACCAACTGAGCTACGACCCCAACGGCCCTGTCTATGCTATGCCTCTGCGCCACCCGTCAAGATCATGATGGCTGCGCGTGTCGATCGCGTTACCTATGGGGCGGGGCCGGAACCATAATGCGACGGCCGGGAACAATCGGACGGATGCGCGATGAACCTGACATTTCAATTCTGGCGCGTACGGGAAGTCCTGCGCCTGATCTGGGTTCGGATTGCTGCCATATCCGCGCTTGCTGTTGTTGCCGCGATCATCGCGCCCTTCGTGTCGCAGCTTTTGCCGGAAGGCCTGAAGGACCGGATACCGGAAAAGGCCGTAACGGACCTTCTGTCGGTCATCGCCGGTTCCATGCTGGCGGTGGCGACCTTCTCTCTCTCGGTGATGGTGTCCGCCCACCACTACGCCGCGAGTCAGGTGACCCCCAGATCCCACAGGTTGCTGCGGCAGGACGGCCGCACGCAGTCCGTCCTCGCGACCTTCATCGGGGCCTTCGTCTACGCCCTGGTTGCAATCATCATCCTGAATGCGGGGTTCTACCAGGGGCGCGATTACCTCGTGATCTTCAGCGTCACGATCCTCGTCATTGCCTTCGTGATCTTCGCACTCGTCCGCTGGGTGCAGCATATTTCGGATCTGGGGTCCATCGAGGCGACAACCCGGCGTGTCGAGGCCGCTGCCCTGAAGGCCATGCAGACGCGGATGGACCATCCCTACATGGGCGCGCGCCCGCTTGATGCCGCCATTCGCACGGGCGAGGCGATCCCCGTCATAGCGGGGACATTCGGTTGGGTCCAGCATGTCGACCTGCCCGCCCTGTCCGAACTTGCCGAGAAGCTGAACGCGAAAGTACATTTGAACGTCATGCCGGGGCACCGGGTCGATCGTGGTTTGCCGTTGATGGAGGTCGAGGTCCTGCGCCTGTCGACCGAGGATATGGCGGACCTGACCGGGACCATCGTCGTCGGCGACACGCGGTCCTTCGATCAGGATCCCAGTTTCGGGTTGGAAGTCATGTCCGAGATCGCGCAACGCGCCCTGTCCCCCGGCCTGAATGACCCGCGCACGGCGACGGACATCATCTGGCGGCAACACGGCATCCTCGACCTATGGCGCGAAGTCGGTGATCCGGAGAACCCGGCATACCCGCGTCTGCACGTACCCGGCATGACCGCGGATCACCTGACGCGGGTCGCACTGGATCATATTGCCCGGGACGGTGCCGCCCTCGTCGAGGTGCAGGTCGCGCTGCAATCCGCCTTGGCGCAATTGGCAGACCACCGCGAAGCATCCTTGCGGGATGCCTCACTCGAGGTGTCGGCCCGCGCCCTTGCCAGATCCGAGGCGCTGCTGCCCCTGACACAGGACCGGGTACGCGTGCGCGACATCGCCCCAGCCCGCAAGCCGGCCGACTTTCGTACGGCCGGCCAGCAGTAGCCGTTATTCCGCCGCTTCGAGGTAATCCTCGACCGGGGGACAGGTGCAGATCAGGTTGCGATCGCCCGCGACGTTGTCGACCCGGTTGACCGGCGGCCAGTACTTGTCGACCCGGAAGGCACCCGGCGGGAAGCATCCTTCCTCGCGCGAATAGGGCCGGTCCCAGTCGCGGACGAGGTCCTCCATCGTGTGGGGCGCGTTCTTGAGCGGATTGTTCGCCGCATCCATGCGCCCCTCGGCAATCTCCCGCACCTCGTCGGCGATGGACAGCATCGCGGTGATGAACCGGTCCAGTTCCGGCTTCGGCTCCGACTCCGTCGGCTCCACCATCAAGGTGCCCGCCACGGGCCAGGACATGGTCGGCGCGTGGAAGCCATTGTCGATCAGCCGCTTTGCCACGTCGTCGACCGTCACACCATGTTCAGCGAAGGGGCGCGTATCCAGAATGCATTCATGCGCAATCCGCCCACGACGACCCCCATACAGCACGTCATAGGACCCCTTCAGCCGTGCCGCGATATAGTTCGCCGACAGGATCGCGACCTTGGTGGCCTGCGTCAGCCCCTCGCCCCCCATCATCATGACATAGGCATAGCTGATCGGCAGGATCGAGGCGCTGCCGTAGGGCGCGGCGGACACAGGTCCGTCGGTGCCCAGGTCGGGGTGGCCGGGCAGATGCGGCGCCAGATGCGCCTTGACGCCGATCGGCCCCATGCCGGGACCGCCCCCGCCATGCGGGATGCAGAACGTCTTGTGCAGGTTCAGGTGGCTGACATCGGCGCCGATTTCGCCCGGCTTGGACAGGCCCACCATCGCGTTCAGGTTCGCGCCGTCCAGATAGACCTGCCCGCCGTGGCTGTGCGTGATGTCGCAGACCTCGCGCACCGTGTCCTCGAACACGCCATGGGTGCTGGGATAGGTGATCATGCAGGCGGCAAGGTTTTCGCCGGCGGCCTCGGCCTTGGTGCGGAAATCATCGAGGTCGATGTCGCCATTCTCGGCGGCCTTGACCACGACGACCTTCATTCCCGCCATCTGTGCCGATGCCGGGTTGGTGCCATGGGCCGAGGTCGGGATCAGGCAGATGCGCCGGTCCTGCCCGTTGGCCCGGTGATAGGCCGCGATGGTCAACAGACCCGCGTATTCGCCCTGCGCACCGGAGTTCGGCTGCATCGACATCGCGTCATAGCCGGTAATGACGCAGAGACGCGCGGACAGCTCGTCGATCATCGCTTTGTAGCCCACCGCGTCCTCGGGAGGCGCGAAGGGGTGGATGCGCCCGAAGCCGGGGAAGGTGACCGGCATCATTTCGACCGCCGCGTTCAGCTTCATCGTGCAGGACCCGAGCGGGATCATCGCACGGTCCAGCGCCAGATCGCGGTCGGCCAGACGACGCATATAGCGCATCATCTCCGCCTCGGCCCGGTTCATGTGAAAGATCGGATGGGTCAGGTACTCGGTCGTGCGGCGCAGCCCCTCGGGGATATCGACGCGCGGCGCGGGAACATCACCGTCGATGCCAAAGGCACGCATCACGCGCGACAGGACATCCGTATCCGTCACCTCGTCGCAGGCGATGCCGATGGCGGTGGCGCCAATGCGGCGCAGGGTGATCCCCTCGGCCCGCGCGGCGCGCCAGATGACGCCCTGCATCGCGCCGACCTCGACCGTCAGCGTGTCGAACACATGCCCCGGCGCCACGTCGAACCCGGCCCCGGTCAGCGCATCGCGCAGGGCGACGGCATGGGCATGCACGTGGGTGGCGATATGGTGCAGGCCCTTCGGCCCGTGGAACAC
This sequence comes from Jannaschia sp. 2305UL9-9, assembly GCF_041403465.1. NCBI lineage: Bacteria > Pseudomonadati > Pseudomonadota > Alphaproteobacteria > Rhodobacterales > Roseobacteraceae > Jannaschia > Jannaschia sp. 2305UL9-9. Next base: position 1,080,048 of record NZ_JBGEHM010000002.1, on the reverse strand, counting down.
CGCATAGAAGGACGCCATCACCGCCAACAGGGCCTGCGCAGTGCAGACGTTCGACATCGCCTTTTCACGGCGGATATGCTGTTCGCGTGTCTGCAGGGACAGGCGGTAGGCCTTGTGCCCGTGGCTGTCGACCGACACGCCGACGATCCGACCCGGCATCGACCGCTTGTAGGCGTCGGCACAGGCAAAGAACGCCGCATGCGGCCCGCCATAGCCCAGTGGCACGCCGAACCGCTGCGCCGACCCGACGGCGATATCGGCCCCCATGGCGCCCGGTTCCTTCAACAGGCACAGCGCCAGCAGGTCGGTTGCCACGATGCCCAGCGCCTTCGCGCCGTGCAGCGCCTCCATCTGCGGGGTCAGGTCACGCAAGTGGCCGTGGGTGCCGGGATACTGGAAGATCGCGCCAAACACCTGTTCGGCCACCAGATCATCCGGCGACCCCACGATCAATTCGATGCCCAAGGGCTCCGCCCGCGTCCGCATCACGGCGATGTTCTGCGGGTGGCATGCCTCATCGACGAAGAATGCCATCGCCTTCGATTTCGACACACGCTGAGCCATCACCATCGCTTCGGCGCAGGCGGTGGATTCATCCAGCAGCGAGGCATTGGCCACCGGCAGGCCGGTCAGGTCTGACACCATCGTCTGGAAGTTCAGCAACGCCTCCAATCGACCCTGCGCGATTTCGGGCTGATAGGGGGTATAAGCCGTGTACCACGCAGGGTTTTCAAGGATGTTGCGCTGAATCGCGGGGGGCGTGACGGTATCGGAATACCCCTGCCCGATCATGCTGACCGTCACGCGGTTCTGATCCGCAAGGTCGCGCATCCGTGCCAGGATCGCGTGCTCCGTCATCTGCGGCCAGGGCAAGGGCTCCGCCTGACGAATGGACGCGGGCACCGTTTCGTCGATCAGCGCATCGAGGCTGCCTGCGCCGCAGGCGGCCAGCATCTCGGCCATTTCGGACGGCGACGGACCGATGTGACGGCGGTTGGCGAAGTCATAGGTATCATAGTCGGTCAGGGGCATCCGGCGATCCTTGCATTGGCACGGGGCTGAGATTTGGGGAGCAGGCAGGGCGGCGCGCGGCTGATCCGCGCGCCGCGGCGACGTCAGTCTTCGACGAATGCCTTGTATTGGTCTTCGTCCATCATGTCGGTCATCTCTTCGGGCGTCGTGGTCGTCATGCGGAAGAACCACGCCGCTTCGGCGTCCTCGTTCACCAGACCGGGCGCATCGGCGAGGGCCGTGTTCACTTCGACGATCTCACCATCCAGCGGCGCCATGATGTCGGACGCGGCCTTGACGCTTTCGATCACGACGACCTCCTCGCCCTTGGTGACCTCCTGTCCGACTTCCGGCAGATCGACGAAGACGACATCTCCCAATTGGGTGGCGGCGTGCTCCGTAATGCCGACGGTCACGATACCATCGTTTTCATCCAGCCATTCATGATCTTCGGTGAACTTCATCTGACTCTCCTGTGTGGTCTTCACCGCTTGTAACGCGGCGTATGAAAGGGCAATTCGGCGACGGTGACCGGCAGGCGCTTGCCCCGAACATCACCGTAGAGTGTCGTGCCGGGGGCGCAATCGGCAGGCACATACCCCATCGCGACGGGCGCGCCGACGCTGGGCCCGAACCCGCCGGACGTGACGGTGCCGACCGGCGCGGTCGCGGTTTCGCTGTCATAGAGCATGACACCCATGCGCATCGGTGCCCTGCCCTGCGGCAACAGGCCGGCACGCCGCCGCGTCGCCCCGTCGTCGAGCTGTGACAGGATCACCGCATCCCCGGTAAAACCACCGGCCCGGTCACCCCCGGTGCGACGAACCTTCTGGATCGCCCATTTCAGGTCCGCTTCGACCGGGGTGATGTTGCCCGTCAGGTCCTGACCATACAGCGGCATCCCCGCCTCGAGGCGCAAGCTGTCACGTGCGCCCAGACCGATCGGCAGGACATCGTCATGCGCCAGGATCGCCCGCGCAAGGGCCTCGGCCGTGTCGACCGGGACCGATATCTCGTAGCCATCCTCGCCGGTGTATCCCGACCGGCTGATCCACAGCTCTGCGCCATCGTAGGGGAAGGTCGCGACATCCATGAATTTCATCGCGCCGGTGCCGGGGACCAATGCCTCCAGCACCGCCTCGGCGGATGGTCCCTGCAATGCCAGCAATGCACGGTCCTCCAACAAGGTGACCTCGTGATCCGGCAGGCCTGCCGTCAGGATCTCCATGTCGGCGTGCTTCATCGCGCCGTTGACCACCAGCAACAGGTGATCGCCCCGGTTTGCGAACATCAGGTCATCGGCCACGCCACCGTTCGGCAAGGTCAGCAACCCATACCGCTGCCGTCCTTCGGCCAGCCCCATGACATTGACCGGCAACAGCCGCTCCAACGCCTCGGCCCGGCCCTCGCCGTGCACGATGACCTGCCCCATGTGGGAGACATCGAACAGACCGGCCTTTTCGCGCGTGTGCAGATGCTCCGCCATCACGCCCGCGGGAAATTGCACGGGCATCGCGTACCCGGCAAAGGGCACCATCTTGCCGCCAAGCTCCGCATGCAAAGCGGCCAGCGGCAGGGATTTCAGATTCGTCTCGGCAGTCATAGGCACCTCCAGCAAACGGGATCGCCCCGCCGGTTCGTGCCCCCTCTGTCCCGTGCGCCTGAGATCGCTATCCCTTCGGCGGGCACACGAGGTGCCACTCTCCAGAGTCTTTCGCACGACCGGTCCATTTGCCTGAGAGTTTACCGGGGCGGTTGCTCCTTCGGCCCTGCGATACACCGCAGAGTCTCCCGTGTCGTGCGGGTTTCCGATACGAAACTTGACCCCGACTGCGCAAGGGGGAACATGCGCCGATGGATGAATTCTTCGGATATGGTTCGCTCGTGAACCTCGGCACCCATACCTATGCCGGTGCCCGGCGCATCACGGTGCGCGGCTGGGCCCGCACATGGCGTCACGCAGCGGGCCGGTCGCATGCTTTTCTGACCGCGACCCCCGACGCGGGCGGCGTCATCGACGGTATCGCCGCCCGCGTGCCCAACGGCGACTGGTCCGCCCTCGACCTGCGCGAGGAAGCCTACATCCGCACCCGTCTTGCCGAGGGTCCGGCGATCTATCACATCCCCGAAGGCCACCACGCCCCGGCAAGCGTCGCGAACCCCATCCTGCTCAGCTATCTGGATGTCGTCGTCAAAGGCTACCTGACGGAATTCGGCGAGGACGGCGTCGCCCGGTTCTTCGCCACCACCTCCGGCTGGGATGCGCCGATCTTAGATGATCGTGCCGCGCCGCTCTATCCACGCGCGCAGCAGCTGACCCTAGCGGAAACGGCCCTTGTCGATGACTGGCGCGGGCGCGTGACATCCTAGACCGCGACGGGCTGCACTACTGACGGCCGGCGGCACGCTCCATCGCGTCGATGACGGCGCGTTCGGTCAGGATTTCAGGCAGGGCGATGCCTTCGGGCGCGCCGGGGCCATAGACGGCGTTGAACGGAATGCCGAAGCGTCCGTTGTCGCGCAGATACGTCGCGATTCCCTCGTCCGGGCGGGTCCAGTCGGCCCGAAGCGCGGTTACCCCGTCCCGGGCCAGCAATCCGCTGACAGGTGCCGCATCCAGAACCAGCCGCTTGTTCACCTTGCACGTCAGACACCAATCGGCGGTGACATCGACGAACACCGTCTGTCCGCTGGCCACGTCCTGCGCGATGCGATCCCGGGCGAACGCCTGCCACGGGCCGGAAACTACGGCCGGTTGCCCCCCCGAAACGGGCAGGATCAGCGCCAGCACCACGACCGCCACCAGACCGACCGCCCCGATCGGGGTCGCACGCCGCCAGAACCCGAGCGCCAGCAGCATCGCGATCGCAGCCGCGGCCACGCCGCCCGCGATCACCCACCCGGCAGACGCGGCCAGCACGGACAACAGCCAGATCGCCGCCAGCAGAAGCAATCCGCCCAGCACGCGCCGCAGCGTAGCCATCCATCGGCCCGGTCGCGGCAGGCGTTCGATAAGGCGGGGACGCGCCGCCACGATCAGGAACGGCAGGGCAAGACCCAGCGCCATCGCGACGAACACGGCCATCGTCAGGCCCGCGCCGCTGGTCAGGGCAAACGTCACCGCCGTGCCGAGGAACGGCGCGGAACAAGGCGTCGCCATCACCGCGGCAAAGGCACCGGTTGCAAAATCCCCGCCCCAACCGCCGCGCGTTTCCGTCCGGGCCATTCGGGTCTGCACGTCGCTGGACAGGCCCACTTCGAACAGGCCCATCAGGTTCGCCGCAAACAGGACCATCAGGCCGATCATCAATGCAAGGAAGGCCGGGTTCTGGAACTGAACGCCCCATCCGACCGCGACACCCGCCGCACGCAATCCGATGATCCCGGCGGCAAGGGCCACGAAAAAGGCCAACACCCCTGCGGCAGAGGCGAGAAACCCCGCGCGCACCCGTGCGGCACCCCGGTCACGCGCCTGCAATGCCGATGCCAGCTTGATCGACAGCACCGGCAGAACGCAGGGCATGACGTTCAGGATCAGCCCCCCCGCAAAAGCGAGGAGGAGGATCAGAGCGATCCCCCGCGATTGTCCCGGCGGCGCGGGCGGCGTCTGCGACAGATCCGGGCGGAACGTGGCCGCCCTCGGACCGTCGACAACCGTCAGGTCAAGGCCCCCCTCCCCGGACGACAGGACAGGCAGGCGGGCCCACAGGATCCGGCCGGCATCGCCCAGACGAACATCGGGCGCGCCGAAGGCGGCATAGCTGCCCTGCTCGGGAAAGACGTCGGGGCTGCGCAGGGGCGGATCGGCCACAAGGCGAAGGGTCAGCGCCTCTTCGCTCAGGTGAACCTGATCGACGGTCAGACCGGCACCCTCGGCCGAGACGGGCACACGTGCCACCCAATCGGCGAGCAGACGCGCGTTGGCGGCGTCCACGCTGCCGCCGGCAGGCAGGTCCAGCGTCACGTCCACCGTTTCCGGTATACATACCTCGGCACACACCAGCAGGTTGGCACGCAGGGTCAGCCGGGCGGCCTGCCCCGCATCGACAAGCGCGACGGTCAGCGGGAACAGAACCTCTTCGCCGTATCCGAAATTCTCGATCTCGAAGGCGGTGAACCGTGTCGGCGCAGGATAGGCCAGCGTGACGTCGGAAATGTTCTCGCTGCCGCTCCAATCGATTTCGGGGGGCAGGCCCACCTCGCCGGGCGACCGCCAATACGTCTTCCAGCCGGGCTCCAGTTCCAGATGCAGGCCCGCCGACACGACGCCCGTGCCTTCGCCGACGCCGTCGGTGGCCGACACAAGCTGTGCCCGCACCGTCCGCGTCTCGACCGGGTCGGACGTGGCGGCCAGAACCGGCTGCATCAACAGGCAGAGCATTATGACGAGGATCCGCATCACGCTGCCACCTAGTCCCGGATCGCGCCCGCGCGAAAGGGGGCTGTGCCGCCCTGACGCAGATGTGACCACGCGACCCGGTTGCGCGAAGGCGGCAGACGGGGTCATGTATCACGCAGCCGTGAAGCCGACGGCGACAGCCATTCCTTTCGGAGCTTTCACATGATCCCCGCCGCCCGCCACCTGGCAACCCTTGCCCTGACAACCTGCCTCGTGGCCGGACCTGTTGCCGCGCAGGACTTTTCCGAAGAAGAGATCAAGCAGCTGGCCCTTCAGGCGATCCTCGAGAACCCCGAAATCGTCATGGAAGCCGTCGCCATCCTTCAGGCCCGCGACGAGGAGGAGGCCGCCGCGGCCGCACGCGCGTCCCTTGATGATGACCGTGACATGCTGGAACGCGATCCGAATGCGCCGGTCGTGGGCAATCCCGACGGGGACGTCACCGTGGTCGAGTTCTTCGACTACAACTGCCCCTATTGCCGCCGGGCGGGTGAACAGGTCTCCGCCATGCTGGAGACCGAAGACAACGTGCGCGTCGTCTACCGCGAATGGCCCATCCTCGGCGAAGGGTCCGTGTTCGCGGCGCGCGCCGCCCTCGCATCGCGCGAGCAGGGCAAATACGAGGATTTCCACAAGGCGTTGATGCAGGCCCGTGGTCGTGTCGACGATCGCGTCGTCCTGCAGATCGCGGCCGGTGTCGGGCTGGATCTGGACCAGTTGCAGGCCGACATGGATGCACCCGAGGTTCAGGCGCATATCGACACCTCGATGCAGCTTGCCCAATCGCTCGGCTTTTCCGGCACGCCAAGCTTCGTCGTCGGCAGCGCGCTTGCCCCCGGCCTGATCGACGCGGATCAACTGATCGAGATGATCGAAGCGGCGCGCGAAGACCTCTGAGCCGCGGGACGGGACCGAGGGGCCGGCCGCCTATCGCGCCGTGGCGGCCATCTCCCGCAGGGTTTCCATGGCATCCTCGGCGCGATCTTCCGGAACAAAGAGGTGATCGTGGTAGAACCCCGCAACAGGGTTCACGCCCATTCCCTCGGCTGCCAGTCGGGTCGCGATCCGCGCAAGGAAGCCGACCGCCTCCAGTGACGAATGCACGTTCAACGTGATCATCCGTGACCGGAAGCTGCCTGCAAGGCCGGCTTGCGCGGCCTCCTCGGCGGTCATGATCAGGGTGGTCCCTTCCGCTTCCTCGAACCGCATGCGTGCCGGCAATCCCGCAACGGTCACATCCTGCGTCGTCACAAAAACGAAAACGCCCGGCATCAATTCCGGCCGCATCCCAGCGATCAGCTGCTGCAAATCTGTTCCACCGGTCATGAGGGGCACGCCGACACCGGGACCATCGTGCCAAGGGCCGTCGCGACATGCACGTCATCTTCGCCCCAGACATCCGCCGCCACCGCGATCAGCCTGCGCCCCGGGCGCAGGACGCGCCCTTCGGCGATCAGCCTGCCGCGCGCCGGGGCCAGCAGGGTGATGCGGAACTCCGTAGTCACCACCTCACGATCCGGGGCCATCAGGGTCAGCGCGGCATAACCGGCGGCCGAATCCGCCAGCGAGAACGTGAGCCCGGCGTGCCCTGCCCCCTGCTGCTGCGATGTGGCGGCGCTGACCTCGGCGACGATCCGCACGACCCCCTCGCCCACATGCTCCAACCGGGCGCCCAAGGTGTGCATCATCCCCTGACGGGCGAAACTGTCGCGAATTCGTTCCATCGGCTTTCGTTCCTTTCCGCCAGACCATCGGGCGGGTCCCGCCCTGCCGCCGTCCTACCCTGTCATGATCAGACAGGTTGCAGACCCCGTGGCATAGATCCTGCCGTCATCGACACCCCGGATCGCACCTGTCGCGACACCCGTCGTGCGGCCCGCATGCTGAACGACCCCTTCGACGGTGACGGCCATGCCGACGGGGATCGCCCGCGTGACATTCACCTTGTATTCCAGTGTGGTGTAGATCGATCCGGCAGGCACCTTCGTATGCACCGCACAGGACATCGCGCTGTCCAGAAGGGTTCCGTACCACCCACCGTGGACCGTGCCGAGGGGGTTGCAATGCTGCGCAAGCGGGGTGCCGTCAAACACCACCCGCCCGTCCGCAACCCGTGATACGCGATAGTTCAGCACACCCGCGATGGGCGGGGGTGGGACCGTCCCATCGAGGATACCCTGCATGAATTGCAGACCCGACAGGGCAAGGACCTCGTCCCTGCCAAGGCGGGTGGCGTTCGAAATGGTATCAGACATCGGCGTCCCTGCATTGCTGCGGAGACGCTAGCGCCTGTGGCGGTGTCAGGCCACCCGGCTCAACGCCGACCGTGGCGCGATGCCGAGTGCGGCGCAGACATCCCGCGTCAGTTCCGGCTTGTTCAATGTGTAGAAGTGCAGATGTTCCACCCCTTCGCTGACCAGCGTATCCGCCAGTTCCGCCGCCTGCGCGATGGCCAGAAGGTCTTCGCGGCCGTCGCGCACGGCAACCTCGAAGGCAGCGGCAAGATCATCGGGGATCGTCGTCCCGCAGGCGGCTGCAAACTTGGACACGCCTTTCCAGTTCTCGATCGGCAGGATCCCCGGCACGATCGGCGCGTCGATCCCTTCGGCCGCACAGCGATCGCGAAACCGCAGGAATGTCTCTGCGTCGAAGAAGAACTGCGAAATCGCTTCGCTGGCACCCGCATCGATCTTGCGCTTGAGCCACGCGATATCCGCGTCGGCGCCCGCCGCCTCCGGATGGGTATCGGGATAGCAGCCGACACGCACGTTGAAGTCGTCCGCCGCAAGCGCGGCAATCAGTTCCAGCGAATTGTTGAACCCTTCGGGATGCGGCTCGAACCGGTCGGATCCCTTGGGGGCATCGCCGCGCAAGGCCACGATATCGGTCACCCCGGCGGCCCGGAAACCGCGTGCGACCTCCATCGTTTCCTCGCGCGAGGCATCGACGCAGGTCAGATGCCCGGCCACGCGCAGGTCGAACTGCTTGCCCAGGGTTGCGACGGCCTCGCGCGTCAATTCGCGCGTCGTGCCGCCGGCGCCATAGGTGACAGACACCCATTCCGGGGCAAGAGGGGCAAGCGTGCTGACACAATCCCACAGACGAAAGGACGCCTCCAGGGATTTGGGCGGGAAGAACTCGAAGCTGATCGACGGCGTGGGCATGGCGGAATCCTTTTGGCGTTGTCCCCTTGTGCCAAACCATGGCGGTGTGAGACAGGTTCATAATCCTCATCATCAACATGAGTTCCGTGCGATATGCGCCTGAACATCGAATTCCGACATCTTCGCACCATCCGCGCGATCCAGGATTGCGGCGGCCTTGCCCGGGCGGCCGAACGCCTGAACATCACGCAAAGCGCGCTGTCGCATCAGGTCAAGAACCTCGAGGATCAGATCGGGGTGGAGCTTTTCATCCGCCGCTCCAAGCCCATGACCCTGTCACCTGCGGGGCACCGCCTGCTGCGCCTCGCCGATCAGGTGCTGCCGCAGGTCGAGGCGGTCGAGCAGGAATTCGCCGGCCTGAAGTCCGGCAAGACCGGTCGCCTGCACATCGCCATCGAATGCCACGCCTGTTTCGAATGGCTGTTCCCCGTTCTGGAACAGTTCCGCCGCGCATGGCCCGACGTCGATGTCGATATTCGTCCCGGATTGCAGTTTCAGGCCCTGCCGGCGTTGCAGCGCGAAGACGTCGACCTCGTCGTTTCGTCCGATCCGGATGACATTCCCGGCGTCGAGTTCGCGCCGCTGTTCGACTATGAACCCGTCTTCCTCGCGTCTTCCGCGCATCCGCTTGCCGCGAAGCCCTTCATCACCGCCGAGGATTTCGCGGGCCAGACCCTGATCACCTATCCCGTCGATCGTCCGCGCCTCGATGTGTTCAGCCAGCTGTTGACGCCCGCCGGAATCGAACCTGCCTCGATCCGGCAGGTCGAGCTGACCGCCGTGATCCTGCTGCTGGTGGCATCGAACCGGGGGGTTTCCGTCCTGCCGGATTGGGTCGTGCGCGAGGTGCGATACAATTCCGACTATGTCACCCGCCCCTTGACCGAAGGCGGCATCACCCGCCGTCTCTATGCGGCCATTCGACAGACCGATGCCGCAAAACCCTTCATGGCGAACGTGCTGCGCCTGATGCGGACGGAGCCGCTGAAGCTGCAACGCGGCGATCAGATCCAGCAGGTCCGTTAGGGCGTATGTACCGACGATGCACGGATGGGCTGGTCCCCCGACCTGCCATCGGTTAGACGCGCTGCCTACCCGACCCCCTTCGGAGCGCGACAGATGCAAGGCAGTGCCAATCTCAACGTCATGATTAAGGCCGCCCGCAAGGCGGGACGTGGACTGAACAAGGACTTCGGCGAGATCGAGAATCTCCAGATTTCGGCCAAGGCCCCACAGGATTTCGCGATGCGTGCGGACCGCACCGCAGGCGAAACCATCCGCGAGGCCCTGATTGAGGCGCGTCCGACCTATGGCATGCTGTGCGACGGCGCCGCCGAAGTGGAAGGTCAGGATCCGACGCGCCGCTGGATCGTCGATCCCATTGATGGCACGACCAATTTCCTGCACGGCCTGCCCCATTGGGCGGTCACCATCGCGCTGGAACACAAGGGGCAGATCACCTCTGCCGTGATCTATGATCCTACCAAGGACGAGCTGTTTTGGGCTGAAAAAGGGTCCGGCGCCTGGCTCGACGGGCGGCAGCGTCTGCGCGTTGCCGGTCGGTCCGCCCTGATCGAGGGCACGTTTGCGACCGGCCTGCCCACCGCGGGCAACCGCTACCTGCCTGCCGCCATCAAGGATCTTGCCAAGCTGGCCCCCGCCTGCACCGGCGTGCGCCAATTCGGGGCAGCCGCGCTGGATCTTGCCTATGTCGCGGCAGGACGAATCGATGGCTACTGGAACCGGGGCCTGTCCCCTTGGCATTGGGCCGCCGGCAGCCTGCTGGTCCGCGAGGCGGGCGGTATCGTCGAACCCATTCGCCCCGAGACGCAAACCCTTCTGGAAGACGGCCATCTTGTGTCAGGTTCCGGCGCAGTCTTCGAAAAGTTCGCCAAAATCGTCCGCAGTTCAGCCTGACCCGGACCCATTCTGGTCATGATTGCCCGGCATCCCGAATGTGATGAGTTTGACTGCACATATAAGGGGATTCGCTTCGGGTGAGGACGGAAGCGTCGTCATCGACTGGGCAATCCTGACTGCGGCAACCATCGGAATCAGCGCCTTCATGTTCGACGGTGTCGCCGGATCGATCGAGGCCCTTGCCTACGACATCGAGGCGACGCTGACCTCCATCACCGTGCCGACCACGTTTGCGGCGTATCAGGACCTGAACTGAGCCTTTCGGCCCCGGCCGTGCCGACACGGGTGCCGCGGTCCCGTCCCCGCCAGTCGCGCGGCGTGCCCGACGTCCCCTGCGTTCGCGGAACGATCCCCCTGCTTCCCCTTGGGTGACGGTTGCGCCAATCCCGATGCCATGCGACGTTTTCCAATCAGGCATGCGCGGCCCCACGCCGCCCGTGCCTTCCGATCTGATACACATTCCGGGCCTTCGCTTTGACACACCCTTCCGATCTGCCCCGCAATGCGGGTTTGCCCTTTGACCCCGCGGTCGTGGAGGCGGTCCGGGTCAATACCCCGGCCACGCTGCGCCGGGCCGCGACCTTGCCCGGTCGTCGGTCCCTCAAGAAGGACTGGCAGGCCGCATGGCTGGCCCGCGCGATCACCATGATCGATCTGACGACCCTGTCGGGCGATGACACGCCGGGACGGGTACGCCGCCTGTGTGCCAAGGCGCTGTCCCCCGTTCGTCCGGATCTGCTTCAGGCGATCGGCCTGCCCGACCTGACCACGGGCGCGGTCTGCGTCTATCACGAAATGGTCCCGACCGCGGTCGAGGCGGTTGCGGGCCGGATCCCGGTCGCGGCCGTGTCCACCGGATTTCCCGCCGGCCTGTCACCGTTCCACCTGCGCCTGCGCGAGATCGAGGAAAGCGTCGCCGCCGGCGCGACCGAGATCGACATCGTCATCAGCCGCCGCCATGTCCTGACGGGTGACTGGGCCGCGCTCTATGATGAAACGGCACAGATGCGCGCGGCCTGCGGTGACGCCCACATGAAGGCGATCCTCGCCACGGGCGAACTGGGACCGCTGAAGAACGTGATGAAGGCGTCCATGGTCTGCATGATGGCCGGATCCGATTTCATCAAGACATCGACGGGGAAAGAGGCCGTGAACGCCACCCTGCCTGTCAGCCTGACCATGATGCGCGCGATCCGCACCTACGAGGGCGCGTCGGGCTTCAAGGTCGGCTACAAGCCGGCCGGTGGCGTCTCCAAGGCCAAGGACGCGATCACCTACCTGTCGCTTCTCAAGGAAGAGCTTGGCGACCGCTGGTTGCGGCCCGACCTGTTCCGTTTCGGCGCATCCTCCCTGCTGGGTGATATCGAACGACAATTGGAACACCATGTGACCGGCCGTTATTCGGTGGCGCACCGCCACGCCGTCGGATGATCCTGTTCACCCTTGCCTGCCTGCTGGTTGCAGGATCCGCAGTGGCCATCGCGCTGCGCCAGAAACGGCGCGCGCGGGCGCGCGGGATCGGCACATACGAAACCATGGCGCAGATGTCGCCCGAACAGCGCCAGTTCGCGCGCACCGCCACGGCTGAATGGCTGTACTGGCTGGTGGCATCGCTGATCGTCCTGTCCGCGGCCAGCTGGGCCGAGACCATCTTTTCCGGAGGAGCCCAATGACCGTGGCCGACATTTTCGAAAGCATGGAGTGGGGCCCCGCCCCCGAAGGCCGCGCAGAAGCGGACGCATGGCTTGATGCCCACGGGCGGACCTTCGGGCATTACATCGGCGGCAAACGTCTGGCGCCGGCGGACGGGTTCGCCACGACGAACCCCGCCACCGGCGAGGACCTTGCCCGGATTACCCAAGGTACCGAGGCGGATGTCGCCGCCGCGGTCAAGGCCGCGCGCCGCGCGCAGGCCGACTGGGCCGGGATGCCGGACCATCGGCGCGCCCGGATCCTCTATGCGATCGCTCGGGGGCTGCAGAAGCACGCCCGCCTCTTTGCGGTGCTGGAGGTGCTGGACACCGGCAAGCCGATCCGCGAAGCGCGCGACATCGACGTGGCCCTCGCCGCGCGGCATTTCTACCACCACGCGGGTCACGCCGAATTGCGCGGTGAAACGATGCCGGGTGCGACCCCTTGGGGAGTCTGCGGTCAGATCGTGCCGTGGAACTTCCCCCTCCTGATGCTGGCATGGAAGGTCGCGCCTGCGCTTGCGATGGGCAACACGGTCGTTCTGAAGCCTGCGGAATGGACGCCGCTGACGGCCCTGGCCTTCGCCGATATCTGCGATCAGGCCGGGGTGCCGCCGGGCGTCGTCAACATCGTCACGGGCGACGGGGCGACAGGCGCGGCACTGGCGCGGACCGAAATCGACAAGCTGGCGTTCACAGGCTCCACCCAGGTGGGTCGGATCCTGCGGCGCGAAACGGCGGGCCGCGCCATGGGCCTGACCTTGGAGCTTGGCGGAAAATCCCCCTACATCGTGTTCGAGGATGCCGATATCGACGGGGCCGTCGAAGGGTTGGTCGATGCGATATGGTTCAACGGCGGACAGGTCTGTTGCGCCGGTTCGCGCCTGTTGGTTCAGGAAGGCATCGCCGAGGATTTCGCAGCGCGCCTGCGGGCCCGCATGTCCCGCGTGCGCGTGGGCAATCCCTTGGACAAGTCGATCGACATGGGCGCGATGGTCCATGCCGAACAGAAGGCCCGGGTCGAGGCCATGCTGGCCCGCACATCCGGCACCGTGCATCGCGGCACCGCGCCCGAAGGCTGCTACCTGCCGCCGATCCTCGTGACGGACCTGCACTCTGCCGATCCGCTGATGCAGGAGGAGGTGTTCGGCCCCGTCCTCGCCATGACGACCTTCCGCACCCCGGCCGAGGCGGTGCAACTTGCCAATGACACGACCTACGGGCTGGCCGCATCGGTCTGGTCGCAGGACATAGACGTTGCGCTGGACACCGCGCCGCGCATCGATGCGGGCGTCGTCTGGGTCAACGGGACGAACATGCTGGATGCCGCCGCGCCCTTCGGTGGCATGAAGGAAAGCGGTTTCGGCCGCGAAGGCGGACAGGCAGGCCTTCGCGCCTACCTGCGCCCCGCCGTGGCAGGGCCGTTGAAACCGATTAAGACCAAGGACGGCAACACTATTGCAACCGACGGCATCGACCGCACGGCCAAGATGTACGTCGGCGGCAAGCAGGCCCGCCCCGATGGCGGCTATACCCGGCCGGTCTTCGGGCCGAAAGGACAGGTCGGCGAAGTCGGCATCGCCAACCGCAAGGACCTGCGCAATGCGGTCGAGGCGGCGTCGGGCGCCAAGGGGTGGTCCAGATCGACCGGACACCTGCGCGCGCAGATCCTGTATTACCTGGCCGAGAACCTGTCGGCCCGCGCGAACGAATTCGATGCCCGTCTTGCCGCACAGGGTGCCAAGGACACGACCGAGGAGGCCGCGCGCCATCTGTTCCGCTGGGCCGCTTGGGCCGACAAGCATGATGGCCGCACTTTGGGCGTGCCGATGGGCGGGCTGGCGCTTGCCCTGAACCGTCCGCTCGGCGTGATCGGGGCCTTCGCCGCCGAGGAATCGCCCCTGACGGCCATGGCACAGGTGATCGGCGCTGCACTGGCCACCGGCAACCGCCTCGTCCTGATTGCGCCGGAACATGCCTCGCTTACGGCAACGGATCTGTATCAGGTGCTCGATACGTCGGACGTGCCCGCGGGGGTGGTGAACATCCTGACCGGCCCCCACGGCGAACTTGCGTCGCAGATGGCCGGGCACAAGGGTGTGGACGGGGTCTGGTCGTTCTCGGCCAGCGACATCTCGGGGATCATCGAGGAAGAAGCTGCCGAGGACCTCAAGCGGACATGGGTCAATGACGGCCGGACACGGGATTGGTCCGCGTCCGACGGCGCAACGTGGCTCGCACAAGCGACCGAGGTGCAGACCATCTGGGTTCCGTTCGGCCTTTGACGAAATGGGGGGGCCGCAACGCCCCCTTTGCGTTCAATAACGCGCCGCGCAGTCCCTGTGGTTTGCCGTGCATCTGTCCGGCTAGTCGATGACGCGCACCTCTGGCGCCGCGTCGCGCAGCGCCGCCTTGATGTCGGCGGCCAACTGCTCGAAGGCGCCGCCCTGCGCGGCGGTGCGACGCCAGACCATCCCGATATCGCGACCCGGCTGCGGATCACGTAGCGGGCGCGCCGTCACCAATTGTTCGCGCGCCACTTCGGAACGCACATAGAGCGCGGGCAGGATGGACAGGCCAAGCCCCGTGGCCACCATCTGTCGCAGGGTATCGAGGGACGTTCCCTCGTAGTCCAGCGACAGATGCGCGCCGGTTTCCGCGACGAGGTCTGCAACCGTATCATGCAGGCGGTGGCCTGTTTCCAGGGTCATGACCGTCTCACCCCTCAGATCGGATCGATCCACGACGGATCGGTCGGACAGGCGGTGATCCGTGGGCATGACGACCAGAAGCGGTTCATGGAACAGAGGCGCGATGCGCAGGCCGGGTTCCGAAACGGGCAGTGGAAAGAACAGAAGGTCCAGCGCCCCATCCCCGAGACGGGTCATCAGGTCGGCGGCCAGCCCCTCGCGCACGTAGAAAGTCAGCGCCGGATAAGCCGCATGCAGGGCTGGAATCACCAGCGGCAGGAAATACCCCCCCAGCGAGCCGACGATGCCGACCCGGATGGTGCTTGCGAACGGGTCCGCCCCGGCGCGCGCCACGGTCGAGATGTCGGCCACGTCGCGCAGGATACGACGGGCGCGCGCCGTCACCTCCTGTCCGATGGGGGTCAGCGACACGCCCGAGCGGGACCGCTCGACCAGTTGAACGCCAAGCTTTTCCTCCAGCTCTCGAAGCTGCGTCGACAACGTCGGCTGTGTCACGTGCACGCTGTCGGCCGCACGACGAAAGTGCAGCGTGTCGGCGACCGCGACGAGGTATCTGAATTGCTGCAAGGTAGGCATGATGCTCGCGATAGATAACGGCTATTGAAATTTACTTATACCGAGTGTTTGAACAATCAAACTATTCGCCTATGTAACGACGCAACGCAAAACCGGGGACGTCATGGCAAAGACAGACAGCAGGGGGCCGACCCTTGGGGGACCGGCGGGATGGATCTCGGTCCTGGTGCCGCTGGGCCTGTTTTTCTGGTTTGCCCAGTTCGTGCCGCAGGTCGCGGCGGGTGACGTTCTGTCGTGGCGGTGGGAATGGGTTCCGGCACTCGGCGTGTCCCTGGGTATTCTGCTCGACGGACTCAGCCTGACATTCGCCCTGCTGATCACCGGGATCGGGGCCTTGGTGACGCTCTATTCGACGTCCTACCTTGGCGGGCATCAGCATTATGCGCGGTTCGTAACCTATCTGCTGGCCTTCATGACCGGGATGCTGGGCCTCGTGCTGTCGGACAACCTGCTGTCGCTCTTCGTCTTCTGGGAGGTAACGACGATTTCCTCCTACCTTCTGATCGGGTTCGACGCGGACAAGGGCGCGTCCCGGCGCAATGCCCTGCAGGCCCTGCTGGTGACGGGCACGGGGGGCCTTGCGTTTCTGGCAGGGATAATCCTGATCGCCGCCGCGACCGGCACCTTCGACATCTCCGCGATCGAAGGATCGCTGGCCGATCACCCCCTCTACCTGCCGATCCTGCTGCTGGTGCTGGCCGGGGCCTTCACCAAGTCGGCACAGGTGCCTTTCCACTTCTGGTTGCCCAACGCGATGGCGGCACCGACGCCGGTGTCGGCCTATCTTCACTCGGCCACGATGGTGAAGGGTGGCGTCTACCTGCTGGCGCGCATGAACCCCGCTCTGGGCGGCACGGACATCTGGTTCTGGACACTGGTCATCTTTGGCGGGGTCACGGCGGTCTTTGCCTCGATCCTCGCGATCAAGCAGACCGACATCAAGCAGGTGCTGGCCTATACGACGCTGATGGCACTGGGCACCCTCGTGATGTTCATCGGCATCGGCACGCATGAGGCGATCAAGGCCGCGATGACCTTTCTGCTGGTGCACAGCTTCTACAAGGCGGCCCTGTTCCTGATGATCGGGGTCGTCGACCACGGGACAGGCACACGGGATGCGACCGTTCTTCGGGGCCTCGTCCGTGCGATGCCCTTTACCGCCGTTGCCGCCGCGCTGGCCGCCTTGTCGATGGCAGGTGTGCCGCCGCTGTTCGGCTTCATCGGCAAGGAGTTCATGTACAAGGCCGCGCTCGATGCGCAGCCTGCAATGCTCTGGGTGACGGTCTGCACCTTCGCGGCCTCGGCCCTGATGTTCGTGGCGGCGGGTATCGTCGCGTGGCGTCCCTTCACCGGCAAGCTCGCCGACACGCCCGTCACCCCGCACGAGGGGCCGATGCCCATGCTGCTGGGGCCGCTGCTGCTGGCGGTGCTGGGCCTTGCCCTGGGCCTGTTTCCCGACTTGGCCGAGGGGCTGGTCCGGCCGGCCGCCGCTGCCGTCGCGGGCGAAGCGGTCAAGGTCGACCTCTACCTCTGGGGGGGCGTGAATGCCGCGTTGATCCTGTCGCTGGCGACCTTCGCGGCGGGCTTTGCGCTCTACCTCGGACATATCCGTCTGCGCGCATGGTTGTCGGGGTGGAAGTCACGCTTCGATCCCGGCTGGGACCGCCTCCTGGATGGTGTCGCCGCCGGCGCCAGATGGCAGACGCGCCTGATCCAGACGGGTCAGTTGCGCCGCTACATCTTCATCACCTTCCTGACCCTCGCCATCGTGCTTGCCTGGTCGGTCTGGCGTGCGGGCCTGACGCCTGCACTGGACCTCGGCTATGACATCCGCATCAAGCATTGGTCCGTCCTGATCTTCATTACCGCAGGCGCCACCATCGTCGCCTTCACCAATTCGCGCATGACGGCCGTCGCCGCCCTTGGCGTCGTGGGCGTCGGCGTCGCGCTGATCTTCATCATGTTCGGCGCGCCTGACGTGGCGATCACGCAACTGCTGGTCGAGGTGTTGCAGGTCGTCCTCGTGGCCGTCGCCATGCTGAAACTGCCGCATCTGAACCATGAATACGTCAAGACGCTGCGCGTCTGGGACCTGCTGCTGGCGCTGGTGCTGGGCGGGCTGGTCACGATCATCCTGCTGGCTGTCATGGCCACGCCCTTCGACCTGCGCCTTACCGAATTCTTCGAAAGCGCGTCGGTTCCGGTCGCCTATGGCCGCAACATCGTAAACGTGATCCTCGTCGACTTTCGGGCGCTGGACACATTCGGCGAGGTCGCAGTCGTCGTCATCGCGGCCTTGGGGGCCTTTGCCCTGCTGCGCGGAACAAAGGGGGGGACATCGTCGTGAAATCGTCTCTGATCGTGCGTGCGGCCACGCGGCTTCTGGTCGGGCTGCTTCTGATGTTCTCGCTCTGGATGCTGTTGCGCGGGCACAATGAACCGGGCGGCGGCTTCATCGGGGGCCTGATCGGCGCGACCGGCTTCATCCTGTATGCAATCGCCCACGGGTGCCGCGCCGCGCGCGAGGCCCTGCGGCTGGAGCCGCAGACCATCGCCATGGTCGGACTGGGAATTGCCCTGATCGCCGGTGTGTCCGCGTTCCTGTTCGGCGATGCGCTGTTCAAGGGGCAATGGCTGTTCCTCGGCGCGACCGAGACCGACAAGGGCCTGCCCCTGTCTACCGTGCTGGTGTTCGATATCGGTGTCTACCTCGTGGTGCTCGGCTCCGTCCTGACCCTTGTTCTCGCGCTCGAGGAGGAAGTCTGATGGAGGTCTTCATCGCCATCATGGTCGGCGCCCTCGTCGCCGCCTCCGTCTACCTGATGCTGGCGCGCAACGTGCTGCGCTTCCTGTTCGGTCTGATCCTGCTGTCGAACGCGGCAAACCTGCTGATCTTCGCCTCCGGCGGCCTGACGCCCGAGGCGCCGCCGCTGATCGCCTACGGCGCCACCGCGCCGCCCGAGGGGGTCGCCAACGCCCTGCCGCAGGCCCTCGTGCTGACGGCCATCGTCATCGGCTTCGGGCTCTTCGCCTTCGCCCTCGTGCTGATCTATCGCGGCTACCAGAACCTCGGAACGCTGGATTCCGACGAAATGCGCCTTGCCGAACCGGAGGAGCGGACGTGAGCACCGCAATCCTATTGCCCTTGCCGCTGATCATCGCCTTCGCGACGGCGGTCCTGGCCTTCCTGTTCCGCCGCAACCGCGAGGGGCGCTGGATTTCCGTCGTCGGGTCCGGTGCGATGCTTGTCGCCGCCCTTATGCTGTTTCAAGCGGTTTGGACCCAGGGCACCGTCGCCGCGCAGATGGGCGAATGGCCCGCACCCTTCGGCATCACGCTGGTCGCGGATACTTTGTCCGCCGTCATGGTCGTCATCACCGGCATCACGGCGCTGGCGGTCAGCATCTATGCCGTCACCGATGTCACCGACGAGATGGAGGAGCTGGGCTATCACGCGCTGTTCCAGGTTCTGATCGCGGGCGTCACCGGCGCCTTCCTGACCGGCGACCTGTTCAACCTGTATGTCTGGTTCGAGGTGATGCTGATCTCGTCCTTCGGCCTGCTGGTGCTGGGCGGGCGGCGGGTGCAGCTGGATGCGGGCATCAAGTACGTCACGCTCAACCTGATCTCGACGATCCTGTTCCTGTCGGGCATCGGCCTTCTGTATGGCACGACGGGCACCCTGAACCTCGCCGACCTGAGCCGTGTCGCCGCCACCGTCGACGACGGGTTGATGACGGTGATCGCGGTGATGTTCATGGTCGGCTTCGGGGTCAAGGCGGCGGTCTTCCCGCTGTTCTTCTGGCTGCCTGCCTCCTACCACACGCCGTCCTTCGCGGTGTCGGCGGTCTTTGCCGGACTGCTGACCAAGGTGGGCGTCTACGCGATGATGCGGATGTTCACGCTGGTCTTTACCCAAGACATCGCCTTCACCCACACGATCCTGCTCTGGGTGGCTTGTGCCACGATGGTCACCGGCGTTCTGGGCGCGGCCGCACAGACCGACTTCCGGCGCATCCTGTCGTTCCACATCGTCAGCCAGATCGGCTACATGGTCCTAGGGCTTGCCCTCATGACACCGCTGGCGATGGTCGGGGCCGTCTTCTACCTCGTCCACCACATCATCGTGAAGGCGAACCTGTTCCTCGTGGCCGGCGTCGCCAACCGCATCGCTGGCGGGACGGAATTGGGCCGCATCGGCGGCCTCTACAAAGGCGCGCCGCTGCTCGCCTTCCTGTTCCTGATCCCCGCCTTCTCGCTGGCCGGTTTTCCGCCCCTGTCGGGGTTCTGGGCAAAGTATGTGCTGGTGAAGGCATCGATGGATATCCAGATGTGGATCGTTGCCTTCATCGCCCTGGCCGTCGGCCTGATGACGATCTACTCGATGACCAAGATCTGGGGGCAGGCGTTCTGGAAACCGCACCCCGGCGGTGTCGTGCCCACCCTGTCGTCCCTTTCGATGGGAGAGCGGGTCACCCTGCTGTTCCCGATCGCGATGCTGGCCACGATGACGGTGCTCATCGGGCTGTTCCCGCAGCCCTTCATCCTGATCGCCGAACGCGCGGCCGCCGAACTGCTGGACCCGACCGCCTATATCGAAGCCGTTCTGGGGGCCGATACATGAGCCTGTTCCTCCTCAACATCATCCTTGCCATTGCCTGGGCTGCCCTGACCGGCACCTTCACCCTGCCCGGCCTTGCCATCGGTTTCGTCGTCGGTTTCGTCTGTCTCTGGGTCGTGCAGCCGCTGTTCGACAACCGGGGCGGCGGCTATTTCATTCGGGTCTGGCGCTGGATCAAACTGCTGGTGCTGTTCCACTACGAACTTGTCGTGTCGTCCCTGTCGGTCGCATGGGACGTGCTGACCCCGCGCCACCGGGCCCGGCCGGGCATCGTCGCCGTTCCCCTGCGCGCCAAGGGCGAGGCGGAGGTTCTGCTGGTGACCAACCTGATTTCGCTGACGCCCGGCACCCTGTCGCTGGATGTGACCGAGGATTGCAACACCCTCTTCGTGCACGCGATGTTCGCCGACGATCCGGAGGTGATTGCGTCCAGCATCGAAAACGGAATGGAACGCTGGGTGCGGGAGGCGTTGGAATGAACGAAGCGGTAACGACACCATTGGTGGACAACATGCCGATCCTCGCGTGGTCGGTGCAGGTCGGGTTCGTGTTGGTGATGGCGGGCATCGTGCTGGCCTTCATCCGCCTTGCCAAGGGGCCGAGCCTGCCTGACAGGGTGGTCGCGCTCGATACGATGACAGTCCTGATCGTCGCGTTTTGCGGTCTGTTCGTCTTTGAAAGCGGGTCTAGCGCGTTCCTCGACGTCGCCGTCGTTCTGGCACTGATCGGTTTTCTGGCGACCGTCGCACTGGCGCGTTTCGTCGAACGCAAGGCGGACCGCCCCGCGGCCGAGAAGCTGCGCAGCAATGCCGCCACGTCGGAGGACACCCCATGATCCTGGAGCTGTTCCTGTCGGCCTGCGTCCTGCTTGGCGGGTTCTTCGCCTTCATCGCCGGCTTGGGCATTCTGCGCCTGCCCGACGTCCTGATCCGCATGCACGCCACGACCAAGGCGGGAACCCTCGCGTCCGGCCTGATCATGCTGGCGGTTGCGGCGGGCATCGGTGACGCCCCGACGATCGCGCGGGCCGTCGTCATCGTGGTATTCCTGCTGATCACGGCGCCGGTGGCGGCGCATATGATCGGGCGGGCCGCCTTCCGGTCCGGCGTGCCATTGTGGGCACCGACAAAGGTGGACCCGGAAGCGATCACCAAGCTGGGCGCGCGCAACCGGGATTGATCCGCCGCCGCGCGGTCAGACGCGCGGCTTTCCCCTCCAGGTGTCCAGCCACGCGCGGAATCCCTTGCGGCGTTCCGCGACGCGGTCGCCCGCATCGTCCCACGCTTCGCCCGCGTCTTCGATCAACGGATCGATGCGGTTCCGGCGAAAGCGGCGCACCCGCACCGCGATCGCCCAGACGATTGCCGCAAGGATCGTCAGCACGATGATGTTGATCCACGGGATGATGCGTACGTCCGGTCCGTCGACCGGCCGGATGCCGACCGCGTTCGGGAAAATGGTCAGAAACTCGGACCGCCAGCCATAATGCGTCATCGCGACCCAACGAGGATCGGCAGAGGACGATACCAGATCCCGCGCCTCGGTCTGCAGGTTGGAGGAGTCGAGCTTGAAATACGGCGGCCAGCCCCAGCCCGTGTCCTCGTTGCGATAGACCTTGGGGTCGCCGTCCGTTGCGATGGTCTCGATGAAACGCACGTCGCGGTTGATTGCTTCACCGGTGCCGACGTCGGCGGCGGCCCAGAAGATCGAGTTCTCGCCGAAGTCGACCCGCCGCACCTCGGTGTTCACCACGCGCACGATATCCGTCTGGGGAAGGGTGTAATGCAGGAACCCTGCGACGATGGCGAACAGGGTCAGGCCAAGGACCCATTTGACGATGCGCATGTGCAGCCCCCTCAGGCGTAGTTCACGAAATAGATCAGCCCGCATATCAGCGAGATGGGCACGATATAAACACCCCACAGCAATTTGCGACGCAGGCTGCCCTGATATTCCCGGATCCCGTTCTCGACGAAGGTATGCTGCGGCAGGGGCGGCTGGTCCCGCACCCATTCCTCCTCCAGCCGGGCCTTCTCACCCGCCCGGAACCAGAACACGAGACACCAGTAGACCACGGTCAGCGCGACCAACAGGATCACCACCAGTCTCAACAATCCCATCATCCCCACGGTCCTTTCGCGCGCTTGGCAACCTTTGGCATCGGCGTGGCCACATCGGACGCATAGAGATTTGCCCAGACACCCGCCTTGTCGGCAGCGTAGTCCCTTTGCAACCGTTCCGCGACCCAGAGCTTCCACGCCTCGGGCGCGGCCCGGTAGCGGTCGTAGAACAGGGGCTTATGACAGATGTGAAGCTGTCGGAAATCCTGTGGCGCCAGTTCCGCCAACAGCATGTTGACCAGATCGCGCAACGGTCCGGGCGCGGCACGCAAGGTATGGAAATAGGCGGCATTGCCGCTGTCGACAGCGGGCCAGCCCGCGCGCCCTTCGGCCCATGCCAGCATCGCGCCCAGCGACTGCACCTCGGCCGGCAGGTCCGCGCCATGCTGCTGCATCGCGCGCCGCAATGCGCGTTCGTCGATATGATCCGGCAACGCCCCCATACGCCCGAGGGCATCGATGACCAGATGGTCCAGCTTTTCGCGCAGGATGCTGGCGGCCGCTTCCCCCCGCCCTTCCACGATCGGTTGCACCAACCCGTTGGCCTGCAGGAATGTCGCGATCCGATGACGATCGGCGAGGTCCATCACCTCGATCCCGTTCGCCGGGAAAGGTGCGTTTGCCACGACACCGGGGGACGCGACAGAGCGGAAGACATAGACGCCGCCATAATGCGCCGTCCAGAAATCCTCCTGCCGGAAGGTCGGCGTATCGAACAGGACGGGCGCGCGCGTCACATCGCCGGTGGATCGGGCCAGCGCGATCATCTGCGCAACCAGCACGTCATCCCACCAAGCATCCTCCTCCCCGCGGAACCGCGCAATCATCGCGTCGAGCTTCGCCGCGTCCCGCACGATTCCCGTCGTCGTATCCGCCTCGACCGTGACGGACCGGATATCCAGCAGGCGCTGCGGCACCGGGACGGAAAAGACGGAGTTCTGCAACTCCCCGGCCACCGCGTCCCGCGCGGTCAGGGTGAACAGCTGTGCCTCGTTCGTATCGATGAAGTCACGCAGGATCGCCTGCGTCGTGGAAAACTGCATCTCCAGCAGGGGCGCATCCCGT
Organism: Jannaschia sp. 2305UL9-9; assembly: GCF_041403465.1. Taxonomy (NCBI): domain Bacteria; kingdom Pseudomonadati; phylum Pseudomonadota; class Alphaproteobacteria; order Rhodobacterales; family Roseobacteraceae; genus Jannaschia; species Jannaschia sp. 2305UL9-9. The sequence goes on along the minus strand of NZ_JBGEHM010000002.1, from coordinate 1,056,770 downwards.
TGCCGCGTCGACAGCAGGATGATCTGCCGGTTGCAGCCACCGGGGTTGAGATAGGCCATATCGCCCAGCTCATCCCCGACCTCGGGGGAGAAGCCGCTGATGTCGATGTGAAAATGCTCCAACGTCGTGCGCTTGGCCGTCAGGTGCTCCAACGCGCGATTGTAGCGCTCTACCAGGGCGGGGGACGACACCTCGAACAGGCCGCCGAACATCAGGCCGCTTTCGATCAACCGTTTCATCGGGTGCCCCGCTTGCGTTTCCGGGGCCGCATCCTGTCATCGGCCGCCCAGTCCGCCGCCGCCCATCCGCGCGGCAGGTTCGCCACCGACAAGACCATGACAGGCGCCCAGATCAGGCCGGACCGCACCCCCAGCAACAAGAAATAGGCCGGCGCCTCGCCCCAGACGCGGCCCGCGGCGGGCCCGTAGAGCCAGACGAAAAGGACGATCGCCAGAAGGAGCAGGACCCCGGCAGAGATCAGCGCGTTTGCCACCAACGACACGAGCGACCGCGGCAACAGACGTCCCAGCCCGGCCGGAACGATCCATCCGGCAATGGCCAGCAGGATCAGGGGCAGGATCAGCCCGACGATCATCCGCGCCCCGCCGTGTACCGGCGCCTGGCCTCGGCCATCCTGCCCATATCGCGGACCGCGTCTTCGATGGCCGTCTCGTCCGCCTTGTTCGCATAGCGGAATTCGCTGTCGGCGTAGCGGTTGATCTCCTGCAACACCATCTCGGTGGTGATCGGCACGCGCATTTCGGACACCATCGCCAGCTTGTCATCGTAGGACCGGTGCATGAAGGTCTCGGGCGCCTCGAACCACGCGTCGGGCAGTTCCACGTCCATCGCCCGCACCTTCACGGCGTCGGTGATGTTCTTGATGGCCCGCCCGGTGAACCGCGCGTCGGCGGCCTGTATCCCCTTCAGGTAGGTGCCGATCTTGGCAATCGTATCCAGATCCCCGATCCGCCCGCGCACATCGTCGAACACTTCGGCCAGCTTCACCTCTTGCGGGCGGTCATGGCGCGCGAAACTCTTGGACAGGGCCTTCGTCAATTCCTGCGCGGCGAACAGGTCGTGGTCGCCCAATGGAATGTCGTGCCCCTTGCCCAACAACAGGGACAGGATGTCGATGTAGTCGTCCCGCGTCTGCGGCCCATCCACGAGAAACCGCGCGCCCGCCCGCTGCCGCAACGCGTCGTCCACGTTCTCCGGATAGTTCGAGAACATGCCGAAGGTGCAATTCCCCCGCACCACCGTGTTCGCACCCGCGAAACTCTCCATCAGAACGGCCGTGATCTCCAACTGTCCTGCACTGGCGGCGCGGTCGCCGCGATTGCCCGCCAACTGGTCGATATCGTCGATCGTCCCGAATCCGATTACCGACGGGTCCAGCACCCCATTGATAAAGGCCTTGGCGTTCTGCGCCGATTTCCCCTGATAGCTGTCGATACTGTCCGTCGACAGGTTCTCGTACCGGAACGGATAGCCCGCGACCTCGCAGTAACCGGCAATCATCCCGGCCATCATCTGGATCAGCGTCGTCTTGCCCGTGCCCGGTGCCCCGTCGCCCATGAAGGTAAAGATGAACCCGCCCAAGTCGGCAAAAGGGTTCATGCGCCGCTCGAAATCATAGGCCATCAGCATCTTGGACAGCTTCAGGGCCTGATGCTTGGCGATATGGTTTCCGACCACCTCGTGCGGTTTCTTGAATTGCATGGTCAGGGGTTTGCCCGCCGCCCGCAGCGCGGGGTGGAACCCGTTCAACGTCAGGTCATCGGCCTCGACCCGGTAGGACGTGCCCGCGAACACCGACGCGCGGGGCGTGTGGCGGGCGCGATCGGCCAGCCGTTCCATCAAGGCCTCGGCCTGCGCGGCCAGCGTCGCGACCATGGCCGCGTCATCCAGCCCGTCCAACCTTTGATCGATCTCCCAGATCACCCCTTCCAGCATCAGGCCCGCGTTGTCGGTCAACACTTCCTCCGGTGGGGGGACTTCGCGGGCATCGCTTCCGCGCAAGGGCGCGATCAGGAACGCGAGGGCATTCGCGAACACATAGCCGACGGCCAGCGCCTCGGCCTCCAGCAGTTCAGAAAACCGCCCCCGCTCGGAGGCTTGCAGCCGCCTGGCAAGGTTCGCGGCCTTCAACACGTCCAGCCCGCTGCGGTCCTGAACCGTCTCGCCAATGGCAAGTGCGATGGCGAGGGCCCGCCGCAGGGCGTGCAGCACCTGTGCCCGGATGGGCGAGATCAGCCCCTCGCCTTCCACCGTCTCGCGCAGGTGGACGCCGCCCGACCTGCGCGCCGTCGACCGCGTCGCAAGGCCCGGCGTCGTCGATCGAAACCGCGACCGCGTTCCAATTCCGGGCGATCGTTCCGCCACGGGGCGTTCCGATGCTACCCCAAGCCGCGGGGCATGATCGAAACCCGTCATCAGGTTCAGCGCGGCTGCGTATTGCGCGACGATCCGTGCTTCGCTCAACTCCATCGCATCACCCGACAGGCTCATGCGGCCTCCTCCCATCGCATCGTGGCCGATCGCGCGAACACCCCTGATCCCGGCGCGGCTCGGGTCAGGGTGCCGGTCATCCGGCCCGCCACAACCGCCCCCTGCCGACGACATAGGTGACGACATCGGAAAAACCCGGCGCACGGGATTCGACGAGGGCCTGATAGACCCGTTCCGGCAGGATCGCGGCCCGCTCTATCGTCGTGGCCCCGGTATCCGCACCGATCAGGGGCGGCAGACGCCAGACCGCCCTTTCGGCCGTCGAGAACCAGCCGGTCCTTTCGGTCTCCGTGCGTTCGGCCTCCAGCGTCTCCAACGTCCATGCGAGGGCCCAGTCTTCCCCGGCCGGGGCACGGGCCGCCGCAAGCACCGCGCCCAACCCTTCCGTCTGGCGGGTAAAGGCCGAGGAATACATGGGCCCCACCGTCAGACGGCGCAGACGTTTCGGGTGCAGGTGGTCGAAATCGCCGTCGACCCCCCTTGCGACCGTCAACAGCTTCAACTCCGGCAGGGCCTGCGCCATCAGATGCCCCTGAATCCGGGTCCAACGGGTGTAATCCTCTGCCAGGGGCGTGCGGCCGACGTCCTCGACCTCCATCATCCAGATCACCGGCAGGTTGCGCTGACCGTCCCACGCGGACCAGTGCAAGATGTGACGCGCCGGGTCGCCGCCCAGATCCAGACGCGCGACGTCATTGCGCGGCCAGAACAGATCCCCCTGCCGCAACTCATCATGATAAAGCCGCTGGGACATTGCATATTGCAGGTCTGTCGGGATCCGACGCTCTGCCACGATGGCGGTGATCATCGCGTCCTTCAGGGCTGTCGGACTGGGCATGGGCGGGCCCGGCCCACCCGCTTGCGCGGCATCCGATGCCATCGACAAAAGCTCCCGCAATACGGGAAAGCCCGAGGCAGAACGATCGACCGTCAACGACCCGAGGAAAACGCCCGTGTCGCGCCCGGTCATCAGGTACTTGTGGGACAGGGCGCGAAACGTGTGGTTCAGGCCGGTCAGGTGGCGGCCCAGCACGTCCAGCTCGGGTCGGCTCAGCCGACTGTCGCGCTCCATCTCCGCGGCAACACGTGGCAGATGTGACAGGATCGTTTCGAACTTGGCGAAATACCGGCGTGCCTGACGGTTCTCCTGCAGGCCCGCATGATCGCGGATCAGATCCTCCTTCAGCGTCATGCGCTTGGCCGATCTTCGGTGCAGCGGACGATCATCGGTCTTGCCTGCTCGCGCCCCGCCACCCGCCTATCCGCCGTAGAGGTTCTTGTCGTGCTTTTCGACGATTGCCGCGAAACGGCGGGCGAAGCGGTCATCGGCCTTTGCCTTGGCTTCCAGAACATCCCGGGCAAAGACCATGTGATCTTCGTGGGATTCCAGCATCTCGGCCATCCGGGCGTTCGTCGCGGCCCCGATCGCCGCCATGGCCTGCTGCGCCTCCTCGTCCGTCTTGACGCCGATCTCGTTGATGCGGTGCGCCACGTCCTGTTGCTGTGCGGTCTTGAGCGACTTGGACAGCGCGTCATACAGGACAACGCGTTGCTTGGTGTCCGTTTCCAGCTTATTGATCAGGACCATCTGGGTGGCCGCCTGGTTCTGCAGGCTGTCGACCCAGGTCTTGCCCTGCTCGATATAGCGCTCCAGCGTCTGCGACCGTGCCAGCGCCACCTGTTCCTGCTGCACCAGGTCGTTGTGGCGCGCGTTGGCAAGGGCCAGATCCGTTTCAAGCTGCGTGCGCAGGGCGGCGTCCTGTTCGACGCTGATCTTGTTTTCCAGCGTGATCAGTTCCGGGTCCATGGCCGTGATCCGCGTGCGGATGGCCTCCAGCTCGGACACCGCGGCCTCGCGGTCTTCCAGCGTGCTCGACAGGTTCGCCTCCACCTTGCTGCGCTGATCGTTCAGCATCGCAAGCTGCCCCTGCAGCAGACGCGTGATCGTGTCCGACTTTGCAATCAGGTCCTGCAACTTGTCATCGATGGAGGCGGAGCGCAGGCGCTCCTGCCGCATCGCCTCGGCCTTGCCACGCGCGAAGATGCCGATGAAGCTTTCCATGCCAGTCTTGGATCGCATCTCGTCGAAGTCCTTGGAAAACCCGGCGGTCACATCATCAAGTCCCATGATCAGCTCGGCGATGTTGGCATTCATCGTCTCGGTATGGGCATGAACATCCGCCAGCGTCGCGGTCTCCACGTCGATGGTGACACCTTGGTCCAGCTTGACGCGGGCCGCCTCGATCCGGCTCGTGATTTCGGAAATCTTGGATTGCGCCTCGGCAACCTGCCGCTGGCTTTCCTGAACTTCTACGTCGAATTCGGCCACCGGCTGCGCCCCCTGTCGGATCAACTGTGCTTGGTATCGCACAGTTTCCGGCATGATTTTCCGGGTTTGCGGTGGTGCGGCAAGATGTTTGTGCGCAGTGTGACCCCCGCGACACCGCGAAACAGGAGGTAGAATGGATAGCTTGCTGATCGGAATCGAAGCGCGGCGCGAAGAATTGATCGCCCTGACCCGCGATCTGATCCGCATTCCCACGCTGAACCCTCCGGGCCTTCACTACCGCGAGGTTTGCGATCTGGTCGGGGACCGGATGCGCGCGCGGGGCTGGCAGGTGGAGTTGATCCGCGCCGAAGGGGCCCCGGGCGACAGCGACGCCTATCCGCGCTGGAACGTCGTCTGCCGGTTGGAGGGGGCGCGCGCGGGCGACTGCGTCCATTTCAACAGCCACCACGACATCGTGGCCGTCGGCGAGGGGTGGACCCGCGATCCCTTCGGCGGCGAGGTGGCGAACGGCCGCATCTACGGACGCGGGGCTTGCGACATGAAGGGCGGGCTTGCCACCTCGATCATCGCGGCCGAGGTCTTCGCCGACACCCACCCCGATTTCGCCGGCGCGATCGAGATCAGCGCCACGGCGGACGAGGAATCGGGCGGCTTCGGCGGTGTCGCCTACCTTGCGCAACACGGCTGGTTCGACCCGACCCGCGTGCAGCATGTCATCATCCCCGAACCGCTCAACAAGGACCGTATCTGTCTGGGCCATCGCGGCGTCTGGTGGGCCGAGATCGAGACCAAGGGCCGCATCGCCCACGGCTCCATGCCCTTCCTCGGCGACTGCGCCGTGCGTCACATGGGCGCCGTGCTGGACGAGATGGAGGCGCATCTGTTCCCCCTGCTGGCGGGCAAGCACACCGCCATGCCCGTGGTCCCCGAAGGCGCGCGCTCCTCGACCCTGAACCTCAACTCCATCCACGGCGGCGAACCCGTGCAGCCCGAGGGCTATACCGGCCTGCCCTCCGCCTGCGTGCCCGACCGCTGCGTCCTGACCATCGACCGCCGCTACCTGATCGAGGAGACGGAGGGCGAGGTCCGGGGCGAGATCACCGACATGCTGGAGCGCATCAAGGCCAGCCGCCCCGATTTCGAATACGAGGTCCGCGATCTGTGGTCCGTCGCCCCCACCATGACGGACGAGGATGCGCCGGTCGTCACCACGGTGCAGAATGCCGTTCACGCCGTTCTGGGCAAAAGCGCCGAATTCGTCGTCTCGCCCGGCACCTACGACCAGAAACACATCGACCGGATCGGACTGCTGAAGAACTGCATCGCCTACGGGCCCGGCATTCTCGACCTTGCGCATCAACCGGACGAATGGATCGGCATCGACGACATGGTCGACAGCGGCAAGATCATGGCGCTGGCCCTGAACGATCTGCTGGGCTGAGACGCGCGTGAAGACCCTGCATCTCGACATCAACGACAAGGGCAGCCGCTATGCCGTCACGGGGGCCCCGGCCCGATCCGCCGACGACGCCCGCGCCGTGGTCAAGACGCTGTGCCGCACGAAGAAGTTCGCCAAGGCAACGCACAACACATGGGCCCTTCTGACCGAAGACGCCCCCCTGAAGGCCGACGACGGAGAGGCCGGCGCAGGCATGGTCATCCTGCGGATGCTGGAGCGGGCGGACCTGCGCGATCACGTCGTGATCGTGACCCGCTGGTATGGCGGCAAGCACCTGGGCGGCGACCGGTTTCGCCACGTACAGACGGCGGTACGCACCTACCTCGAACGCCTTTGACCCCCACGGCGCCGAAAGTGTTCGCTTGAACGGGCACGATCCGGGCCGGTAACCTGAAGGAAGGCGGCCCTGACGGCCCTTTTGGCCGCTTGCCCCCATCCATCGTGCCTGCATAGTCTGATGGCACAACCGGGAGGGAAGACCCATGCTCACACGCGCCGCGATCCTTATCGCCCTGACGACAACCTCGGCCATGGCCCAGCAGACCGACATCACCATCGGCATGCAGCTGGAGCCGCCGAACCTCGACCCGACCGCAGGCGCCGCCGCCGCAATCGACGAGGTCGTTTATGCCAATGTCTTCGAAGGTTTGACGCGGTTCGGCCCGGATGGCTCCGTGCAGCCCGCACTCGCCGCCTCGTGGGACGTATCCGAGGACGGGACCGTCTGGACCTTTGCCCTGAACGAAGGCGTGACCTTCCACGACGGCACCACCATGGATGCCGATGACGTGGTCTTCAGCCTCGATCGCGCGCGCGCCGAGGAATCGACCAACGCGCAAAAGGCGCTGTTCGCCGGAATCGAGAGTGTCGAGGCCGTCGATCCGACCACTGTCCGCATCACGCTGGGCGCGCCGAACGGGAACCTCGGGTTCAACCTTGCGTGGGGGGATGCGGTCATCGTCGCCCCCGAAAGCGCCGAGACCAACGCCACCGCCCCGGTCGGCACCGGCCCCTTCATCATGGAAAACTGGGTGCAGGGCGACCGGGTCGAGCTGTCGGCCTATGCGGACTATTGGGGCGAGGCCCCGGCGCTGACCGGAGCGACGTTCAAGTTCATCTCGGACCCGAACGCGGCCTTTGCGGCGATGATGGCCGGCGACGTCGATGCCTTCCCGAACTTCCCCGCGCCCGAGACCCTGTCGAACTTTGCCGCCGATCCCCGGTTCAGCGTCATCGTCGGGTCGACCGAGGGTGAGACGATCCTTGCGATGAACAACAAGTCGCTGACCGATCCCAAGGTGCGTCAGGCGATCAGCCACGCCATCGACCGGCAGGCGATCATCGACGGTGCGATGTTCGGCTATGGCACGCCGATCGGTACGCATTTCGCGCCGCACAACCCCGACTACGTCGACCTGACGGAGCAATCCGCCTTCGATCCCGACCGCGCCCGCGCCCTGTTGGAGGAGGCAGGCGCCACGGATCTGACCCTGCGCCTGATGCTGCCCCCGCCCAGCTATGCCCGCCGCGGCGGCGAGATCATCGCAAGCCAGTTGCGCGATGTCGGCATCGCGACCGAGATCAGCAATCTGGAATGGGCCCAGTGGCTGGAACAGGTGTTTCGCGGCAAGGATTTCGACCTGACGATCGTCAGCCATACGGAACCGGCCGACATCAACATCTACGCGCGTCCCGACTACTACTTCCAATACGACAACCCGGCGTTCCAGACGCTGATGTCCGATCTGGAAGCCACGGCGAACGCCGAACAGCGGACCACCATCCTGCAGAGCGCACAGCAGATGATCGCGGACGATTACGTCAACGGATACCTGTTCCAGCTGGCCAAGACCGGTGTCGCCGATGCCCGCGTCCAGGGACTTTGGGAAAACGCCCCGACGCAGGCCAATGACCTGACCGGCGTCAGCTGGGCGCAGTAACGCAATCGACCCGAAGGGGGCGGCCTGCCCCCTTCGACCCATGGGTGCGTGGCGCGCAGGCGGGTGGCCCACCCGGCCCCGCCGCTGCCCCACGATGACGGTCTTGCCCCACCCCGTGCGAAAGCCATCGCAATCGCCAACCGACGCCTTATCTTCGCGGTGTGACATGAAAGGCCCCGCCATGCGTTTGCGCGCCATCCTCGTTCTGCTTGCTGCCCTCGCGTTTGCTGCCTCGCCCCTTTTCGTGCCGGGCTTCGGGGGCTACGACCCCACGCAATTCCCCGTGCCGATCGAGGAACCACCGGTGCAACCGGCCGGCTACGCCTTTTCGATCTGGGGCCTGATCTATCTGTGGCTGATCGTCGGTGCGGGATTCGGCCTGTGGAAACGGGCCGAGGAGCCTGCGTGGGATGCCCATCGCCTGCCCCTTCTGGTCAGTCTTGCGGTCGGCGCCATCTGGCTGGCCGTAGCCGTGGCATCACCGATCTGGGCGACCGTCCTGATCTGGGTGATGCTGGGTGGTGCGCTTGTGGCGCTGCTGCGCACGCCGACGTCGGACCGGTATCTTCTGCGCGGTCCCGTCGGGCTCTATGCCGGGTGGCTGACGGCGGCGTCCTGCGTATCGCTGAGCCTCTTGACGGCGGGATGGGGCCTTGCCCCCTTCGGGCCGGACGGATGGGCCATCGCGGCCTTGGCGCTGGGCCTTGTCATCACGTTGGCGATGCTCTGGCGCGTGCCGTCCCCCGCCTATGCCGCCGCCGTCATCTGGGCCTTGGTGGGTGTCGTCGTGCAGAACGGCGCAACGCTTGTCGGTCTGTTCGCCGCGAACGCAGCCGTGATCGTCCTGGCTTTCGCCTATTTCGCCGGTCGTTGGCGGCACAGATAGCGCCGCCAACCACGGGCGTCGCGATCAGATGGTCGCGTTCGTCGCGCCGCCATCCAGCAGGACGTTCTGACCGACCATGAACCCCGCATGGACGGAGCACATGAACGCACAGGTGGCCCCGAATTCCGCAGCCGTGCCATAGCGCCGCGTGGGGATCGTACCTTCGCGCTGTTCGCGCGCCTGTTCGACCGAGATGTTCTGCGCACGGCTGACGTTTCCGTCCAACGCCATGGCGCGGTCGGTGTCATGTATCCCCGGCAGCAGGTTGTTGATCGTCACACCCGACGGCGCGACCTGACGGGCGGTGCCTGCGACATAGCCGGTCAGCCCCGTACGCGCGGCATTCGACAGGCCAAGCGCCGGGATCGGTGCCTTTACCGATTGCGAGGTGATGTTGACCACGCGGCCCCAGCGCCGGTCCATCATCGCGGGCAGACAGGCCTTCATCAACGCGATCGGCGTCAGCATGTTGGCGTCCAGCGCGGCGATGAAATCATCGCGGTCCCAATCGGACCAGACACCGGGGGGCGGGCCGCCTGCGTTGGTCACGAGGATGTCGGGATTGTCCGCTGCGGCCAGCATTTCTGCCTGTCCCTCGGAGGTCGTCACGTCACAGGCCACGGTCGTGACCGACACGCCGTACCGGGCGCGCAGATCGGCAGCGGCCGCCTCCAGCGCCTCGGCGCCGCGCGCGCTCATGATCAGGTCGACGCCAGCCTCCGCCAATGCTTCGGCGCAGCCAAGACCCAACCCCTTTGACGACGCGCAGACCAGTGCGCGCTTTCCCTTGATGCCCAGATCCATTCTGTCCTCCTGCGAATATTCATCCCCCGGTAACACCCCGCGTGGCAGAGTTCAGCGACAATCCGCAGGCGCGCCCATGAACTATCCCCTGACCGTCACCCTGCGGCCCCTTTTTCGCCACGCAGCGCCTGCTAGAACGGGTGCATGATCGACATGCCCAGCCCCCTTTCCAGCCTCAGCCGCTGCACCGTGATTCCGGCAGATGCCCTGTCGGTGGAAACCGGGGCCTTGATGGGGGATGCCATCGGCGACCTGACACAGGTCGTCGCCGGTGATATCTATCAGCTGGATCAGGGCGTCGAGGCGCGGGAACTGGTGCTGACGCAGGCGCGCGGCTCTCTCACCGTTGCCGCCGGCAGTTCGATCGGCGCGCCAGGACAACCCGTACGCCCGCTCGCGCGTCATCAGTTGATGGGCGACCTCGGTGGCACGGTCGAAGTTCTGGTTCTCGACGTTGCCGGTATCCGGCTGGCCCTGCCGCTGGGTCCGTTGTCGGCGCATGATGAATACTGCCTGTTGTCGTCCGATCCTGTCGGAGGGGAGCTTGGCTCCGTCTCCTCCGTCAGCTTCGCGCGCGGCACACGCATCACGATGGCCAGCGGCCTGCAGGTCCCGGTCGAGGATCTGAGCGAAGGTGACCGTATCCTGACACGCGACCACGGCATTCAGGCGGTGCGCTGGACGGGCCGACAGACCGTGCGCGCCGAAGGGTCGAACGCCCCGGTTCTGCTGCAGAAGGGCGCGCTCAACAATGCCGACGACCTCGTGCTATCCCCGGACCACAGGCTTTTCATCTATCAGCGGCGCGATGCCATCGGGGCCGGTCGGGCAGAGGTTCTGGTGCGCGCGCGGCATCTCGTGAACGGTGACACGATCCGGCGGGCAGAGGGCGGGCACGTCGATTATTTCCACCTGCTGTTCGATGCCCATGAGATCATCTATGCCGAGGGCATTCCAACCGAGAGCCTGCTCGTCTCTCCGGACGTGCTGGCCGGGCTGGACGAGGATCTGGCCCTCGACGTGAACCGGCACATGCAGGGACGCGCCCATGTCCCGCACCACGGGATCGAACCGGCCGCCGCAGATCTCGATGGGTTCGATGCGGCTGCCGTGCTGCGCCGCGCGTCCTCGCGCTAGGTCGCTCGATCACCCTCGCGAAGCGGCCTTCAGGCCTGCCATCGCTTCAACGCGGCTTCATCCGTGTCGGCGGCGGCAACCCAGTCTGCGCCCGACGCGGTCACTTCCTTTTTCCAGAAAGGCGCCCGCGACTTGAGGTAGTCCATCAGGAATTGCGCGGCCTCGAACGCCGACGTGCGGTGGCGGGCGGCGGTGGCGACCATCATGATGCGGTCGCCCGGCCGCAATGCCCCGAACCGGTGAATGATCGTCGCACCGCTCAGGTCCCACCGCCCGGATGCCTCCTGCGCCATCTGGCTCAGCGCCTTTTCGGTCATGCCGGGGTAATGTTCGATCATCATGTGGTCGAGGCCATCCGCGACGTCCCGCACACGTCCGGTGAAGGTCACGACCGCCCCGGTGTCCGCCCCCGCTTCCAGCCGTTCCGCCTCTGCACCCAGATCGAAGTCTGCTTCGCTGACGACAACGCGGATCAAGACTAGCCGCCTGTCATCGGGGGAAAGAACGCCACTTCGCGCGCCGCCCCCAAGGGCGTGTCCAGATCCACCAGTTCCTGATCCAGAGCCGCGCGCACCGTTGTCACGTCTGCGAAGGCCGCGTCATACCGGGCGTCTCGCTGGCGCAGTTCGGCGATCAGGTCGGCAATCGTGGCCGCCTCGGTTTCGACCTCTTCGCGGCCTAGCCCGATACGCTCCCGCAGCCAGGCGAAATAGAGCACGCGCAGGGTCACGACGGGCGATCCTTGAGGTAGGGGCGTGCCTTGGTGAAATAGTCCCACCCCGTCATCGCGGTCAGCAAGGCCGCCACCCAAAGGAGGATCGTGCCGACGAGGAAGGTGATCTGCTCGGCCCAGAGAAGCTGAGCAAGGTTCAGATCGTCGGCCACTTCGCCCGACAGGATCGCCTTGACCAGGGCGACATCCATGCCGTGCACCCGTTCCGCGAAATGATGCTCGAACACGCCCGCCGAAAACAGCACGGCGATCGACACCATCTGCGCGGTCGTCTTCCACTTGGCCAATCGGGTCACCGCAAGGGTGGAGGATGTGGCACCGAGGAATTCACGCAACCCCGAAACGAAGACTTCGCGGAACAGGATCACCGTCGCAGGCAGCAGGATCCAAGGATTCATGCCCGAAAATCCGGTAATCACCAATAGCGCGATCACCACCATCGCCTTGTCCGCGATCGGGTCAAGCATCGCGCCAAAGCGGCTTTCCTGGTTCCATTCCCGCGCGATGTAGCCATCGAACCAGTCGGTCACGGCCGCCACGATGAACAGGATCAGCGCGAACCAATCCGCCCAAGGCCGCGCAAAGAACAGGAACATGATCGCAACGCCCGGCGCTGCGAAGAGACGGAGGACCGTCAGGATGTTCGGGATCGTCCATCTCATGGCGTTGGTTTAACGATCTTGGTCAGGGCATTCCATCCCCGTTCATCACCGCCGGCCCCGGCATCATCCCTTTTCGTGGAAATGCTGATGAATTGCCTCGGCGAGGGCATCGCTGATCCCGTCCACCGCCTTCAGGTCGGCAAGGGCCGCGCGTGAAACGGCCTTCGCGCTGCCGAAATGGGTCAGCAGGGCGCGCTTGCGGGTCGCGCCGACACCCGGCACCTCATCGAGGGGATTGGCCACGAAGGCCTTCGCACGTTTGGCCCGGTGTGTGCCGATGGCAAAACGGTGCGCCTCGTCGCGCAGGCGCTGAATGAAGTACAGGACCGGGTCATTGCGCTGCAACGCCATGGGCCGGGCGCCGGTGCGGTGGAACTCCTCCTTGCCGTGGTCGCGATCGACGCCCTTGGCCACGCCGACCATCGGCACGTCTTCCACGTTCAGATCGCGCATGATCTCCCGCACGGCACTGACCTGTCCCGCACCGCCATCGATCAGCAGAAGGTCGGGCCAGAGATCAGATTTCCGGTCCGGATCCTCCTTCAGCAGGCGCTTGAAACGGCGGGTCAGCACCTCCTTCATCATGCCGAAGTCATCGCCCGGCGTAAGCTCCGCATCCTTGATGTTGAACTTGCGATACTGCGACTTCTCGAACCCGTCCGGGCCGGACACGATCATCGCGCCGACCGCGAAACTGCCCTGGATGTGCGAGTTGTCGTAGACCTCGATCCGTTTGGGCGGCGCCGGCAGGTCGAAGGCATCGGCCACGCCTTTCAGCAGGCGACCCTGCGTCGCGCTCTCGGACATCTTGCGGCCAAGGCTTTCGCGCGCGTTGCGAACCGCCCCCTGCACGAGGTCGGCCTTTTCGCCACGCTGCGGAAACAGCAGCTGCACGCGTCGCCCCGCCTTGGCGGACAGGGCCTCGGCCATCAGGTCCATGTCTTCCACCCCATGGGACAGCAGGACCATGCGGGGCGGCTCCTTCCCGTCATAGAACTGTCCGAGGAACGCTTCCGTCACCTCGGCGGGCGACATGTCGGCGGACACACGGGGGTAGAAATCCGAATTGCCCCAGTTCTGGTTCGCACGAATGAAGAAAACCTGAAAACAGGCCTGCCCCCCGTCCATGTGCAGGCCGATCACGTCCGCCTCCGGCACGCCCTGCGGGTTCACGCCCTGAACGGATTGCACATTGGTCAGCGCCTTGATCCGGTCGCGCATCGCAGCGGCGCGCTCGAACTCCATCTCCTCGCTGGCGCGGGTCATCTCGTCGGCCAGCTTGGCCTGGATCTCGGTCGTCTGCCCGCGCAGGAAACGCGCCGCGTCATCCACGGACACGGCGTAATCCTCGGGCGTGATGTAGCCGACGCAGGGCGCGCTGCACCGCTTGATCTGATAGTTCAGGCAAGGCCGGGTGCGCGTCTCAAAATCGCTGTCCGAGCAATTGCGCAGAAGGAACACGCGCTGCAGCTGGTTCAGGACACGGTTGACCGCCCCCGCGCTGGCGAAGGGGCCGAAGTAATCGCCCTTGTCCGCCTTGCGTCCGCGGTGCTTCTTGATCTGCGGAAACGCGTGGTTTCGCGTGACGAGGATGTTCGGAAAGGATTTGTCGTCCCGCAACAGAACATTGTAGCGCGGCTTGAGCTGCTTGATCAGGTTCTGCTCCAGCAGCAGAGCCTCCAGCTCGGTCTCGGTGGTCAGGACCATCATCGACGCCGTTTCCGAGATCATCCGCGCAATCCGCCCGGAATGCCCCTGAAGCCGGGTATAATTGGCCACCCGATTCTTCAGACTGCGCGCCTTGCCGACGTAGAGAACCCGGCTTTCCGCATCCAGCATGCGGTAGACGCCCGGCGATCCGTCAAGGCTTCGCAGGAAACGCTTTATGACCTCTGGTCCTGTTTCGATTTCACCCGTCATGTCTCTTCCGATTCCTTCGCGGGGCTGCCCCGGTCCGCCTGCAAGCGCAAGTCCCCCGCGCTGCACAGCGTGTTCACCCACCTGTGGATAAAGCTGGGAACAGAATTCGCAGCCCCTTTGTTCATATGGCGTTTTTCATCAAACCGTCACAAAGTGGGCTTTCCAGAAAAATCCGCAACATGTTGTTTCCAATGGATTTAAAAAACGACATCACTCGATTGCATCCCTTGCGCGGGCGGGGGAACTTTTGACGACCTGACACCACGGCAGGGTGGACAACTTCTGTGTGGTGTCGGGTGATCCCGGGAATCGGCCTCGACCTATTCCACGCCCAGCACATCCGGTGTCTGCCACGCCAGATGCTGTCCGCCGTCGATGCACAACAGCTGTCCCGTAAGTGCATTCGATTGCAGGATATACCGCAAGGCACCCAGAATATCATCAGGGGCGGCCCCGCGCTGCAGCAATGTGGCCTTGCGCTGGGCCGCGAAATGCTCGGCCGATTGGCGCGTGCCCTGCATCGTCGGGCCGGGTCCGATCGCGTTGACCCGGATGGCGGGCGCCAAGGCCTGTGCCGTGGTCTGCGTCAGCGTCCACAAACCGGCCTTGGCCAAGGTATATGTCATGAATTCCGGCGTCAGCTTGCGCACGCGTTGATCGATCATGTTGACCACGCAGCCCGTCGCCAACGGCAACCCGTCAGAGGCGGCGTCCGGCGCCTGCGCGGCGAAGGCCTGTGTCAGGATGAACGGCGCCCGCAGGTTGGACCCGATATGACGATCCCAGCTGGCGTGCGTGGCCGTGCGGATGTCATCATGCTCGAAGATCGACGCATTGTTGATCAGAACGGTCAGGGGGCCGTCCAATGCCTCTGCGGCGCGCGGAACGAGCGCATCGCAGGCACCAAGATCCAGAAGGTCTGCCTGAAGGCATGCGGCCCGCTGGCCCATCGCTTCGATGCGGTCGGCAACGTCCTGCGCACCCTCCCGGGACGTCGCATAGTGCAGCGCCACATCATAGCCGAGCCGCCCGAGTTCCAACGCCATCGCGGCGCCCAACCGGCCGCCTGCGCCCGTCACCAAGGCCCTCATGTCAGCACCACTGCAAGATAGGCCGCATACAAGCCGAACAGCACCACGCCCCAAAGGCGGGTGATATCACGGCGCAGAAACACGAATGGCACGAGCATCAGCGTCGCACCGACCATGATCCACAGATCGAGCGTCAGGAACGTGCGGTCGACGGGGATTGGCCCGACAAGGACAGCCACACCCATGATGCCGAGCAGGTTGAACAGGTTCGAACCGATGACATTGCCCAATGCCACGTCCGCATGGCGGCGAATGGCCGCCATCACCGTTGTCGCCAGTTCCGGCAGCGACGTGCCGATCGCCACCAGCGTCAGGCCGATGACCGTTTCGCTGACACCATAGGCGCGCGCGATGTTCGTGGCCCCGTTGACCAGCAGGTTCGCCCCAAGCGGCAGGCCGATCAATCCGAGGATCAGGAAAGCCCCCAGCTTCCAGCCCGGCAAGCCGTCTTCGGCGCCCTCGACCTCCACCACCTCGCCCCGGGACGACAGGAAGGTCGCGACCAATATCCCTGCAAGCGCCAGCAGCAGGACGATACCGTGCCACCACACCAATGTGCCGGTGAAACAGAACGCCACGAACAGGACCGTGGCGCCAGCCATGTAAAGGTAATCCCGCCGCGTATCGCATGCCGACGTATGCAGGCAGGCGATTATCGCCGGGATACCAAGAACCATGAGGACATTGGCCGTGTTCGACCCCACGACGTTCCCCAACGCAAGCCCCGGAACGCCATCGAGGATCGCCTTGACGCTGACCAGCAATTCCGGGGCCGACGTGCCGAAGGCAACGACCGTCAGACTGACCACCAGCGCCGGCAAGCCGAGCCGCAAGGCAAGGTTCACGGCACCTTTCACAAGGGCGTCGCCGGCAAAGATCAGGATCACCAGGCCAATTGCGACGCTCAGGAATTCGACGATCATGCCAACGGACCTTTCTTGCAGGGGCACCGCCCCCGACCAACACGCGGCGCGCCACATGCGTGGCACCGAACCGCTTCGCGTTTTCCAATCCGGGGCAAACGCAGCCGACCGAACATGGCAAGGACGGCCATGCCGATCAGGAACAGGGTGACGATCTTAAAGAGCACTGCGCATCAAAGCCCGTATCGGGACCACAGGGCCCGATCCTCGATGGCCGTGGCCATTTCGGACAGGATACCGGGCACGAACCTTTGCAGCAAAGGACGCCTTTGCCGGATATGCCTGAGGTCCAGTTTCTCGCCGTAGAGGCGGCGCAACACAGGCTCCAGATGCCCGATGCCGTCGACCAGACCGACCTCGACGGCCTCGTCCCCGATGAAGACGTCGCCCGTGAACAGGTCACGGTCGGTGGACAGGCGATCGCCCCGGCGGGCCTTCACGTGGTCGATGAAATTCCGGTGGATCCTCGCCTGAATATCCTTCAGACGCGCGATATCCTCGTCCCGTTCCGGGCGAAACGGATCAAGCAGGCTCTTGTCCTCACCGGCGGTGTGAACCCGTCGTTCGATTCCGTATTTCGCGATCAGCTCATGAAACCCGAACCCGGCCGAGATCACCCCGATGCTGCCGGTGATGGAGCTTGCGTCCACATGGATGTCGTCCGCCGCCGCAGCCAGCCAATATCCACCGGAGGCGGCCACATCCTCGACAAAGGCATGGACCGGAATCTTGTGCTCATCGGCGAGACGACGGATGTGCGCTCCGATCAGTGCGGATTGAACGGGCGACCCGCCCGGTGAGTTGATGACCAGGGCCACCGCACTTGGCTTGCCGCGCTGAAAGGCCTGTTCGATCGAGGCCGTGATACCGGCATGCGACAGCGCCCCACGCCCCCCACCGGATGAGATGACGCCCTGCAAGCGCAGAACCGAAATGCGCGTCCGGTTCTTTCGAAGATACGGTATGCGAGAAATAACCATGATCGGCATGTAGAGCCGCCCCGTCATGCGAACAAGGCGAGCCCGGTCTAAAGGTCATGCTGACGTGGCCGTTCCCGTGACAACCGTCGCGGTCCCGCAACAATCCTTGGTCTTCATCCGCGGTCAAAGGTCAGGCAGGCCTCGGCAAAAGCAGGGCCGGGGATCACGACCGTATTCCGAAGACACGGCGCAATCCTGCGGGCGAAAACAGCAGGCGCCCACGGATGCGCGGTCGCCCCCTGCCCCGGCATCACGCCGCCCGTCATCTGACGACGAACTCTGCATGAAGGGCACCGGCTGCCTTTATGCTCTTGAGGATGTCGATCATGTCCCGGGCCGAAACGCCGAGCGCATTCAACCCCGCAATCACATCCGACAGGCTCGTCCCCCCAGAAACAAGGGCCAGCCCCGGCCCTTCCTCCTCTTCCACGTCGACGGCCGTGCGCGGGACGACCACCGTCTGCCCTGTCGCGAAGGGGTTTGGCTGAACGACGATCGGAGCCTCCTGAATTCGCAGTGTCAGATTGTTCTGAGAAACGGCCACCTGCGAGATGCGAACGTCGTCCCCCATCACGATCGTCCCGGACGCCTGATCGACGACGACCCGGGCCTTCTGCTGCGGCTCGACCGTGACGTTCTCGATCCGGCTGATCGCATGGGCCGGGGACCGCTGCCCGGCGTGGGACAAATCGAGCAGGATCGTACCGGCATCCAGCATCAGGGCCACACCCCGCCCCATGCGCCGATTGATGGCCTGCTCGACACGGGACGCGGTGGTAAAATCGGGTTCCCGCAGCGCGAGCCGTATCTGGGTCATCTGCGAAAAATCGAAATCGACCTCGCGTTCCACCCGTGCGCCGGCCGGGATGACCCCCGATGTCGGAACGCCCTGGACAACCTCTGCGCCGTCCCCACGGGCCGCGATGCCACCCGCGACGATGGTGCCCTGCGCCACGGCGTAAATCTCACCGTCTGCCGCCGTCAGGGGCGTCATGACGAGGGTGCCGCCCAGAAGGCTGTCTGCATCCCCAATGGCGGAAACCGTGACATCGATGCGGCCACCGCTGCGCGAGAACGCAGGGAGCGAAGCCGTCACGATAACGGACGCGACATTGCGGGGACGAAACTGCTCTCCGGTGACGTTGACGCCCAAACGCTCCAGAATATTGGTCATGATTTCTTCGGTATAGGGCGCATTCCGCAACCCGTCGCCCGTTCCGTCGAGGCCGACGACGAGGCCATAGCCCACAAGATCGTTGCCCCGCACCCCGTCGAATTCCACGAGGTCCTTTATCCGAATGGATTGCCCATGGGCGGCAGTCACCATGAGGAACACGCCGCATAGAATGGAAATCAGGGCACGGGAATGTCCGGCCACGGCGGCGCCCCCGACAGTCCTCATAGATAGTCCGTCAGGCGCAGTTGGGCCTGACGCGCCGTGATGGCATAGAGTGTTTCGAGCCGGCTCATTTCGTCTTGCAACCGGGTTGCCACATCGAAAGGATCGACACCGACGGCCTCCGAAATTGCTACTTCGGCATCTTGCAATCCTGTTTCTGCGGCATCGTATCGTGTTGCAATGCGTGCTTCCTGAACTCCGATCCGTCCTTGCAGCAGTGGAAGATTCGCACCGACCTGCGCGGATCGTTCCTGCAGAACCATCATTGCGGCACCGCGATCCCCTGCCCTCATGTCAAAGCCCGCGTCCGACAGCCCCGCGACAAGCACAGCCTGTTTGAACGCATCCCGCACCTCCGACGATTTCGCGTCCACCGCAAACGAGACGCTTTGCCCTTCACCGGCCGGAAAACGGATCGGGGCCGCGTCGAATCCGGTCACGCGCGTCGTCTCGAAGGTTCCTGCGCTGGCGAAGTAACTATCGACCGCATTCACATAGCTGTCGAAGTCCGCGGCACCCCTCGCGAGCAGGCCGACATCGTCAAGGACATCGGCAACTGAGGCGAGCGGCGGGGTCTCGGATCCATTGGCAAAGATTGCGCGTCCTGCAATTGTATGCCGAAGCGCTGCTCCGATGTCCTCTGCCGCCCCACGCGCGGTCGCCGCGGCCTGTTGCACGCCATCGTTTCCGGCGGCGGCCAGACTTGCCGGCAGTGCCTGCGCCACACGCTGACCCGCCTGGCCGATGGTTTCGAGAGAGGTCTGCAGCGCGTCCCCCCAGGTCTTGGCCTGTCCAAGGGATTCTCGGACGGACTGCAGGTTGTGCATGCGATGCGACAAGTGGGAAAGCTCCGAAAAGTCGCTGGACAAGGCGCGGCTAGTGTCCGCACTGCGTCCGCTGGCCAATTCCTGGGACAGGATATCCACGCGGTCCCGCGTCGAACTGGCCGTATCGCGCATGGTATGAAACGGAAGGGAAAGCCCGGCTGCAAGTGTCATGTCAAATCTCCGTCAATCTATCCATCATCTGCCCGACCGCCTGAATGAGGCGCGCATTTGCGGCATAGGCCTGTTCGACCTCCAGCAAGCTGCGCATCTCCTCATCGATGTCGACAGCACCACCATCACGCAGATCGACGAGCGTCGTCTCTTGCGCGCGGCTCCGATCGAGCACCTCGTCGGCCGTGACGCGGTCAAGCGAGACGGCCGAACGCAGCCGGGCGCCGAGGCCGGCGATATCATGGCTCCCGTCGCCCAGACTCGACGAAACCGGAACAGCGACCGTGCCGAGAGCTTCGGAAAAGCGAAAGAGCTGTTCCTGGTTCGAGGTGGATCCGGGCGTCACCGCGCCCAACCCGTCGCGAAGATGCCAATGGCCGGACGGCTGATCGGGCGTGACGCGCGCGTTGACAGCAATACGACTACTCAAGCCGACGAAATCCCCGTCATCCACCCGCGCGCCGGCATCCGTGAACAGGCCCGCAGTCGCACCGGCGAGGCTGGGGTCGACAGAAGGGTCCTGAAAGCGCGCACCCAGTTCGACCGCGACGGCATCGAGCCGTGCCATCGCGGTGGTCGCGCCTTCGTCGCGCAAAGTGAACAACCCGCCTAGCCCACCACCGGCCAGACCGTCGCCCACCGCACCGGCGCCGACATTGCGCCCGTTGACCGTCAGCCCGGACAGGTCGTCAGGGTAAGTCTGATGCGGCTGGATCAAGGTTCGCGGCTGATACCCGATTTCGGCCGCGCCACCATCGAGCAGGACGACCCCGCCCTGCGACACGAGTGCGATACCGCCATTGTCGCGCGGCAACTGCCGCAGCGGGATATCGGTCGCTATGCGATCGACGATCGATTGCCGTTGGTCCAGAAGGTTCGAGGGATCGACACCCGTGGCGCGCATGCGGGCAATGTCCCCATTCAGAGAGGCCACCGAAGACAGGTCGTCATTGAGGCGATCCACCGTGTCCCCGACCGCACCTTCGGTCGCCTGCCGGTCTGTCGTCACGAGATCGCCGAGACTGTTGAGCTTGTCGGCCAGATCTTGCGCGCTTTGCGACACGACGGCCAACCGGGTTGCCGACGTGGGATCTGCCGCCGCCGCGGTGAAGGACGCGTCAAGACGGGCCAGCAGTTCCTGCAAGCTGCCAGATTGATCGGGGTCGCCGATCGCCGCCTCGAAGCGCGTGTGAAATGCCTGTCCGACCGAAGCTTCGGCGGTTTTGGCCTGCGCATCCCTGCGCATGCCCTGAAGCGTCGGATCCACATCCCTGACGACGCTTGTCCGCCCGGCCGGCACACCCGTCGTCGTGCCCGAAGTCACGAGCTGCCGTCGCGCATAGCCGGGCGTGTCGGCGTTGGCGACGTTCGAAGCTATGATCTCTGCCCGTCGGGACGAAAGACCAAGTCCGGTCAGGGCATTGTTGAGAGATGCGGACAGGCTCATGCTGACCTCCTGTTATCGGGGCGCGGACCGGGCTTAGCGTTTGATGTTGGTGGTTTCCTGCAGCATCTCATCGACCGTCTGAATGACCTTGGCGTTCGAGTTGTAGGCTCGTTGCGTCTGAATCAGTTGGGTCAGTTCGGAGGCGACATCAACCGCGCTCTCCTCCCGGGAAAAACCGACAAGATCACCGACCGGACCATTGCCGGCATCCCACAGGTAGAAGGCCCCGCTGTCGGAGGACACCTGATAGCTCTGGTTCTCCATCGCCTTGAGGCCGTTCATGTTCGGCACGTCAACGATGGGGATCTGGTAGAGCCGTTTGGAAAAACCAGTGTCGTAGATCGCGCTGAGCGACCCGTTCGCATCGACCTCGATCGAGGCGAGAATGCCGACCGGCGATCCGTCCTTCGTGACGGACAGGGGCGCGAAGGTGTCCGACAACTGGGACAGGCCGCGCGCCTCCAGGGGCAGGCCGACGTCGATGGCCAGATCACCGCTTTGTGCCCCCACCGTCAGCAGGCCGGTCGTGGCGTCGTATGTGCCGGTGCCGAGGTCCGTAATGCTGGCAATCGTGCCGCCATTGTCCCGGCTGTCGTCGAAGACCACCGTGAACTCCCCGATCAGAAGCCCGCCCTGCGCATCGTCGGTGACCAGCATCGTCCAGGTGTTGGACGCAGGGTCGCCCGCCGCCGGGATCGTCGGGGAGAACGTGATGTCGAGGTTCTGGGCCTGGCCGAGGTTGCCGTAATATTCGAGGGACATCTCACGCGGATCGCCCGAAGCCGTCGGCAACGTATCGGTTGCCGGCAGGTTCACGCCCAGCGTGATCTTGGTCGTGGCATCGCCTTCGAACTGGTTTCCGTCGACCCGCACCGGTTGCAGCCCGCCCAGCGTGTCGCGCGCGAAGTTCGGGATTTCGCCATCCTGGTCCGCCGGCCAGCCCAACAGGGCAAGCCCCGCATCGGTGCGCAGAATGCCATCCGCATCGGGCCGGAAGGACCCCGTCGTCGTCATGTGCAGCGGCATGGCGCCGGACGTGTTGTTGATGCTGCTGATCGGCGTGACCGGCAGCATTCCACGCCCGCCGACCGCCAGGTCGGTCGGGTTGTTGGTGGTTACCAGGGTCCCGCGCTGATCGACGGCGCGCCCGGTTGTGACGCGCACACCACCGGCCGAATAGGCGCCCCTGCTTTGATCGAGAACAAGGGAATGGAAGTCGGCCGTCGAACGCTTGTAGCCGAACGTGGCCGAGTTGGCGATATTGTCGGAAATCGTCGCCAGCTTGCTTGCGTTCACGTTCAGGCCGGTCACGCCTGCGTTCAAGGAAGAGGAAATCGTCATCGATGGCCCTTTCGCCGGTATCTCACATCGGGGCTTCTCCCCGAGTCGGGCAACCTTAGGATCAGTGGGGTTAAGGGCCCGCTAACGCCTGCGACCAATCGCAGGCAGGGTTAACGAACCACAAGGTCAGGGGCGGGCATCCGCGCGCAACAGGACGATCTCGATCCGGTTGTTGCGCTGCGACAGGGGGTTGTCATCGACCGGTCGGCGGTCGGAATGACCGGTCAGCCTTGCAATCCGTGCCTCGTCCACCTCCAGCGGCAGAAGAGCCTGCCTCAGTTCACGGGCCCGCGCGCTGGTCAGGTCCCACCCGCGCGGCACACGTGTGACGATCGGCTCCGACGCCGTGAAGGCGCTGAGCGCGAGGGCGTTGCGTTGTTCGCGCAGAATTGGCGCGATCGATCCCAGCAGGCCCTTCAGAACAGGCGTCGCAACCGCATCGCGGAACAACGCCCGGTCCGGCAGGTCGAACAATTCGATGATCAGGCCTTCGTCGGTCAGGCGCACAGACACATGGCGCAACTGCTCCTCATCCAGAAGGCTGTCACCACCCTTACCCAGCAACGCGGCCTCGACCGCCTTCAGCTCGGCATCCGGATCCTCGGTGGTGCCGTTGTCGGTGGATGTCGTGATCCCACCGCGCCCCAGTTCGATCAGGGCCGCATCGCTGGCAAGGGACCGTCCGCCCAGCGCGCCGTCCCCGCCGCCCGACGAGCGGCTGAGGGCGATGGTCGGGCTGAAGTAGTCAGCCAGACCCTTGCGCTGCTTTTCGGTCGTGGCGTTCAGCAGCCACATCAGCATGAAGAAGGCCATCATCGCGGTCACGAAATCCGCGTAGGCCACCTTCCACGCGCCGCCATGATGACCGCCACCGCCGGACACCTTCTTGCGCTTTATGATGATGGGTCGTTGGGACTCGCTACTCATGATGCCGGCCTGTGCTTGACGAGCCGGAATTACGGGACAGGCATGAAGAAAGCGTTAGGGGGCGACCCACTGCCCGATCAGGTCCGGCCCTTCGAACACCGCCCGCCGGTGCGGCGCATGGGCCAGCGATACGGCATCCATCCGGGTCACACGTCCCGGCAAGGCAACGAACCGGTCGATATCCGGCGTCCGCGTCAGGTTCGCCGGGTCCGACAGCGGCACGCCCGGGGCCGGATCGGTTCCGTAGTTGTCACGCGCCGCGGACGGCACCCCGGCCCAGCGGTCCGGGTCCGCCGGGACGATGTCGCAGATCACGTTAACGCGCAGCTGCACCTGCGTCGCCGCGTCCCAGAACAGCAGGGTCGCCCGCGGGTCGTGACGCAGGGCGGCGACCTTTCCCGTCCGCAGATCGGAATGAACCTCGACCAGTGATGCCTTGGCGTCGGCCCGCCGCAGACCGACCATGCGCGCCTCGGGCCCGTGCCGACCCGCCGTGGCGAAAGCCACGAAGCGGAACGGGTCATCGGATCGCGCGGCCCCGAGGGCCAACCTGTCCCAAAGATGGGCGCGCAGGGTCGTCAGGTCATCCCAGGGGTCACTCATATCCCGTCATCTCCAGGTATCCGTCCGCCGTATGCGTGCCGCTCGCCGTCACGGGACCCTCCCAATAGGGAAACAGGGTGTCCTGCCAACTGTCCGGGTTGACCGCGCGCACCTCGATATCCACGCCCTCGGCAGGAAGTTCCAGTCGCCAGTCCGTCGGTACATCGCGCCCCGCCACGCGGCTCTGGGCCAGGGGCGTCAGCCGCAGCGCCCCGTCCGCATAGGGGGTAAGGTGCCCATCCGGCGTGATCCACGAGGCATAGGTGTAGGGCTGCGGCCCACGCAGCTGAAACCCCATGAGGCGGTGACCATCGTCAAGATGCAGCGAGAACCAGTCCCATCCCTCCTGATCGGCATCGAGGGGTTGGGACGACCACTCCCGATCCAGCCAGGCACGCCCCGTCACGTTCACGTCCCCCGTGGGCAGGGACAGGACGCCGGCGGCTTCGTAGAATGGCTGGGAATAGTAGTAGCTGGCCTGTCCGCTGCCGGATTTGACGGAAAACCCGTCGGCGCCATGAAACACGAGCGGACCTTGAGCCCGAAGATCGAGGTCATAGCCGGCCTCGGACGTGCGCGACGTCAGGGTCAGCGTATCAAGCGTCGGCCCCGCAAGTTCCCAGTCGTCGATCCATGCGCTGAACGGGGTCGCTGCAACGCCTGCTTGCCCAAGCCCCCCACGCGCCAGTTTTTCACCCGAAAAATGATCCTCCGGCGTCGTGACGCCGAAATGCCCCATCCAGACCTGAGGGCCTTCCGGCGACAGGGCCGAGCGGAACAGCGTCCATTGCACGCCATAGCGTGTCCCGTCCCCGGATTGCAGCGAGGCGGTCAGATACCACCATTCGATGCGGTAGTCCGGATGAGGGCCGTGATCTTGCGGAAAGACAAACTGCGGATCAGGCTCCGGCAGGGCGAACCCCTCACCGCCCTGCCCGAGGCCCGCAAACCCTTGGGCCGCAACCTGTGTGCAGAGGATGACGGCGAAGATGCAGGCCAGACCCCACTGGGGCGCCCAAGTCCCTATGCTATCTTTCATGCGCGAACACCTTGATCAGATCGGCAGGAGGAATGCGCCACAACCGCCAGGCAGGGATCGCGGCGGCAAGGACCGCGGCGACCACGCTCCACCCGCCGAGGGCCAGCCAGCCGCCGGGGTCCGGCAGAAGTGGCAGGCGCCAGCCGAACGCCTGCACGTTCACGACCGCCAGCAGGACCCATGCAAGGCAGATGCCGACCGGCACCGCCACCAGCGCGGTCGCCACCGCGAGGATCAGCGCACGCCCGAGGTCCGACACCGCAAGCTGTCCGCGCGTCAGCCCAAGCGCCCAGACAGGCGCGACCTGCGGCAGGCGCATCGTCCCCAGCGTCGTCAAGGACGCCCAGAGCGCGAATCCCGCCACACCCAGCGTCAGCACATTCAGCGCAGCCGTCACGGCAAAGGTCTGTTCGAACACGGCCAGCGAGAACCCCTTGATCGCCGCCTGCTCGACCACTTGATCCGCTTCGAGGTCGAACGCCGCGGCAAGCTCCGCACCCAGATCGGCGGCTTGGTCCGGGGGGACGCGCACCGCGAACCGCAGACGCGGCGCGTCCGGGAACGCCGCATCAAACGTCGCAAGCCCGAGGATCGCCTGCCCCTGCGGATTGCCATAGTCGGAATAGACGCCGATCACCGGCAAGGGCCCCGTCGCCTGCAGGGACAGCAGGTCGCCGGGCCACAGATCCGACCGGCGGGCCAGCTGTTCGTTCACGAGGATTCCGTCCCCCGCGGCCAGACGAGCCCAGACCTGCGGCACGGCCTGCAACAGGGGCCAGTTGTCGCGATACGTCGGATGGTCCGCCACGCCGAAGACATCGCCCGGCGCATCCGCCAACGTCGCCTCCGCCGAGACGATCGGCAAAACGGCATCCGCGCGCCCCTGCAACCAGCCTTCGATTTCCCCGGCCTGCGCAGGATCCGCTGCGGTGACATACAGCTCGGATGCGAGGCGCTGATCCAGCCACCCGGTGAACGTCGCACGAAAACTGCCGACCATCGTGCCGACACCGATGTTCGCGGCCAGTGCAAGAAGCAGGGCCATCAGTGCAAGGCTGAGCCCCGGAACCTGCTGGCGCGCATCGGCCCACAGCCATTGCGTCACCGCCCCCCGTGCCCGCCCCGCGCCGAAATCCAAGACCACCACGAGGATGGGGGGCAGCAGCAATGCCGCACCAAGCAGAAGGGCGCCGAGGGCCGCGAAACCCGCGATCAATCCCTGCCCCAGCACCGCAAGGGCCACAGACAGCAGAAGCAGCACGCCCCCGACCGCCGCCTGAATGCGCATCCCACGCCGCTGCGCACGTGCCCACGCCCGGGGCATCGCAGGCGCCAGAATCGGCATCGTCACGATCCGCCGCAGGCTCAGCCCACCGGCCCCTGCCATGCCAAGACCCGCCATCGCAAAGCCGGACAGCCACCACACCGGGGACAGGCCGAGGCTGCCCGCGACGGAGGCCCCATAGAGACCCGACAACGTCGCCGCCACGCCCGGCAGCAAGGCGGCCGCGATGACGTATCCCAGCAGGATGCCCAGCGCACCCGCAACCAGCGTAAAGATGAAAAGCTCCGCGATCAGCACGACCGCAAGGGTGCGCACCGGCAGGCCGAGCGCCCTCAGCGTGCGAAAAAGGGTGCGGCGTTGCTCGAACGCCAGACCGATGGTTGCGTGCACGATGAACAGACCCACGACAAAGGCCAGCAATCCGAACGCCGTCAGGTTCAGGTGAAAGCTGTCGGTCAGCCGGGCAAGATCGCCATCTGCCTCGGGTTGCGTGACCGTGGTGCCGGGCAACAGTCGGACCAATGCCTCGGGCGCGTCCGGCGCATCCGGTCCGATCAGCAGGCGGGTGATGTCCGTTGTCCCGACAACCTGTTGCGCCGCCTGAATGTCGATCATCACGAGCCCGGGGGCCAGACCGTCCAGCCCCCGCCCCTCGGGCAGGTCGGCGGGCAGGCGCGGCAGGGTTTCGGGCGCGGCGAAGACGATGCGTCCGGCAAGAAACGCGCGCAGGAGGTCCGGGTCCGACAGGTCGGGCACGACGGCGCCTGCGCCCTGCGGCAGGGTAAAGGGATCGATCCCGAACAACCGCAGGCCCGTGCCCGGAACCTGCGCCTCGACCACCGGGGACACTGGCCATCCTGCGCGGCGCGCCGTCGCAAAATCCGCCAGCGTCAGCGGCCCTTCCACCCGTGGCAGGCGATCCTGCCCCAATGTTGCCGCCGCCTGATCGTAGTTGACGCGGGCCTGCGCATTGATCGCCTGCACCCCTGTCCACAGACCTGTTGCAAGGGCCAGTCCGACCACCAGCGTCAGCAATTGGATCGGGTGCCGCCGCCAATGGGACCAAAGCGCCGAGAGCGCGGCCCGGATCATGCAATGCGCCCCGAGGACAGGTGGATCCGCGCATCAAGGCGGTCCGCCAGACGTGCCGAATGCGTGACCATCAGGAAAGACGCGCCGCTGTCTGCAACGAGGTCCAGCATCAGGGCCAGAACGCTGTCTCCGGTCGCCTCGTCGAGGTTGCCCGTCGGCTCATCCGCAAGGATCAGCGCGGGTGCCGCCGCCAGCGTTCGCCCGATCGCCACGCGTTGCTGCTGTCCGCCGGACAGCTGTTCGGGATACCGGTCCAGATGGGCGGTCAGGCCGAGGCGCTCGGCCAGGTCCGTCTGCCGCGCCGGGTCCGCGCGGCCCGCAAGGCGGGCATGGAACGACAGGTTGTCGGCCACCGACAGGGACGGGATCAGGTTGAACTGCTGAAACACGAGGCCGACGTCGCTGCGCCGCAGGGCGGCACGTCCGCGGTCGTCCAGTTTCGTGATGTCGCGCCCCGCAATCATGATCCGACCGCTATCGGGCGCATCCAGCCCTGCGATCATGTGCAACAGCGTCGATTTGCCGGAACCGGATTCCCCCGTCAGGGCAAGCGTGCGCCCCGCCTCCAGATCGAAGGACACGCCATCCAGAACCCGCACCGGGCCATCGGCGGAGGAATAGGTCTTTGCAAGGTCGCGAACAGAAATCAGCATGGCCCGGACGGTAGCGGCCCCGGCCCCGGCTTCAATGGCGCGCGTCGCCCAACCTGACGATTGGCATGCGCGCCACCCGGATCACAATGTCACATCCGGCAGGCTGTGAAAGGCCTGTCGCAGGGCGTTCGACCATCCATCGGAGATCGCGCGCCAATCGCTGTCGGTTTCCTGGATCCGGCGGCTTGTGCCCAGCCGCAGGGTGTCGGCCTCCAGAACCTGAAGATCCAGCGGGGTGCCGACCGACAGGTTCGCGCGGATCGTGGAGTCGAAACTGACCATCAGCAATTTGACGGCCGTCGCATAATCCATGCTCGTCTCGAAGGCGCGGACAAGGATGGGGCGGCCGTATTTCGTCTCGCCGATCTGGAAGAACGGCGTGTCGCGCTGTGCCTCGACGAAATTCCCCTCGGGATAGATCAGGTAGAGACGCGGCGAGCTGCCCTTGATCTGACCGCCGAGGATCATGGTCGCCCCGAACGTCTTGGTGGCGCTTGCGGGTCCTTCCTGACTGCTGTCCGCGATGACGTCCTGCAGGGTCTTGCCCACCAGTCGGGCGGCCTGGAACATCGACGGCACGGTCAACAGCGACGGGTCGCGTTCGGACGGGGCGAGGTTGCGTTCGTCCAACAGGGACACGACCGCTTGCGTCGTCGCCAGATTGCCGGCCGTCATCAGGACCAGCGCGCGCTCTCCCGGCACTTCCCATGTGAACTGCTTGCGGTAGGTCGAGATGTTGTCGACCCCGGCATTGGTACGGGTATCCGAGAGAAAGACGAGGCCGCGATCAAGCTGTAGGCCGACGCAATAGGTCATGGTGTCCTGTCCTGAAAAGATAACCCGTGGGAGGTTGGTCCAGACGACCCCGCTGTCAACCAAAACCATGCGTGAGGCGCGGCGCAATCCATCAAATACGCCGGGACCGGGCGGCTTTCCCACACCGGACCGGTCCTGTCGCGACCCGACAAGGCCTCTATTGCTGTTCCGCACCTTCGCTGACGTGGACGGAAACGGACATCTCTTCGAGGCCCGCGCCCTGCCGGATTCCCGATATCGGCGCGGCATCGGTATAGTCCGATCCGGTGGCGACCCGGACATACCGTGTATCCGGCGAGATTCCGTTCGATACGTCGAAACCGACCCAGCCCAGACCGTCGACATGGGCCTCGGCCCAGGCATGTGTCGCTTCCTGATCGTCCCGGTCATTCATCTTGAGATAGCCGGAGACATAGCGCGCGGGCCGGTCCAGCAGGCGCGCGGCGGTCACGAAGATATGGGCGTGATCCTGACAAACCCCGATGCCCTGCGCGATCGCCTCTTCGGCCGTGCGCCCGACGCTCATGTCGGCGGTATCGTAGGCGACCTGATTGCGAATGGCCGCCGACAGGGCGTGCATCTGGTCCAGCTGATTGTCCATGCCCCGCACGTCGCGCGCCAGGGCCATCGTTCCCTGACCCCGCCGGGTCAGGTCGGTGGGGCGCAGGAACATCCAGAGGGGCATGAACCCGCCGTGGGCGCCGATGACGCCGGAGGCATCCGACATTTCGACCACGCCCTCTGCCGTGATCTCGACCTCCTGCGCTCCGGGGTCGAGCGAGACAAGCTCTACCGTGTTGGCATTGCTGTCATCGAAACGGACTTCGACGCGGCCGCCACGCACGACCGTCCGCCATTCGACGATCCGCTGACCGTGACGCGCCTTCGGCGTCAGCCTCAGCTGTTGCAGGCCGTAATCGACGGGCTGGTCATAGCGATAGGTGGTGACGTGGCGGATCTTCAAGGAAGCGGTCATCGGGTGAACCTGAAGTCTTGTTCGACCTGCTGGCCGAGGGCTGCGTTGCCGGCCAGGAAATCCTGCAGGAAGCGGTGCAATCCCTCCTCGAAGATCGCTTCGATGGTGAGATTCTCCAATCGCCGACAGATCGCGTCGGACCGGTCATGGCAGGGCTGACGGATGCCGTAATCCTGTTCGAGATATGCGAGGTTGGTGCCGATCTTGCTGTAACAGAATGCAAGGCTGCGCGGCATGCGACCATCGAGGATCAGGAATTCCGCAATCGAAGACGCCGCCCATGCGTTGCCATGCACGGCCCGGAATGCGCCCTCGGCGGAGACGGCGCGCAGGATCATCTCCCATTGTGCGTTGTCCAGGCGGGATCCGACGCCCGCCACGGACGGCAGCAGGACGAAATACTTGACGTCCAACAGGCGCGCGGTGGCATCGGCCCGTTCGATGAAGGTGCCGATCCGGGCGAAATCATAGGCGTCGTCGCGCAGCATCGTCCCATGCAGGGCACCGCGCACGAAGGCCGACCGGGCCCTGATCGTCGCCAGCGCATGGGGCAGGTCACGGGTTGCGATCCTGCGCGCCAAAAGCTTGCGCAGGGTCATCCAGCATTCGTTGACCGCTTCCCAGATCTCGCGGGTCAGCGCAGTCCGTGCGGTCCGCGCATTCGTCCGGGCATTGTCGATACACCCCAAAACGGAAGAGGAATTGTCGGGCGAGCGCAGAAGGAAATCGATCGCCAGATCGCTGGTGACCTCGTCATGCACCTGTTCGAAGGCACGGCGCACCCCCGCCGTCGCAAGGATCGAGGACCATTCGCTGTCCGAACTGTCCGGCCGGGTCAGGGCCATCCGTTGTCCGGTCTCGATCAGACGGGCAAGGTTCTCTGCCCGCTCGAGGTAGCGGAACATCCAGTAAAGGCTGCCTGCGGTCTTGCCCAGCATTCAGCATCCCCCCCACACATCAGAGGTTTGTGGCGTGGCCTGCACCGGCATCAATCGTTCCATTCGCTGTGTCGCACCGTCACGCACCGCCAGGCGAACGCCATGGCCGGACCCCGAAACGGCAGGCCCCTGTTCTCGTCGCCATCCATCAGTCATCCTCGAGCACCCAGGTATCCTTGGTGCCACCACCCTGGGAGGAGTTGACCACCAACGACCCTTTCTTGAGCGCCACGCGCGACAGCCCGCCGGGCGTGATGTCGATCCCGTTCGGCGAGACGAGCACGAAGGGCCGCAGATCGACGTGGCGCGGGGCAAGCCCCTTGCGGGTGAAGATCGGAACCGTCGACAGGCTGAGCGTGGGCTGCGCGATATAGTTGGACGGCCGCGCCTCCAGCTTCTTGCGGAAGGCCGCGATGTCCTTGCGCGACGCCGTCGGACCGATCAGCATTCCGTATCCGCCGGAGCCATGGACCTCCTTCACGACGAGATCCTGCAAGTTGTCGAGAACATGTGCCAAGGCATCGGGGTCCGAGCACCGCCACGTCGGGACGTTCTCCAGCATCGCCTTCTCGCCGGTATAGAATTCCACGATCTCGGGCATGTAGCTGTAGATCGCCTTGTCGTCGCTGACCCCGGTGCCGGGCGCGTTGGCGATCGTGATCCCGCCGGCGCGATAGACGTCGAAGATGCCCGGCACGCCCAACATGGATTCGGAATTGAACGTCAACGGATCCAGATAATCGTCATCGACCCGGCGATACAGCACGTCGATCGGCTTGTAGCCCCGCGTGGTGCGCATCGCGACCCGCCCGTCGACGACGCGCAGGTCGTGCCCCTCGACCAGTTCGGCACCCATCTGGTCGGCCAGGAAGCTGTGCTCGTAATATGCGGAATTGTGGATGCCGGGCGTCAGGACCGCCACCACCGGCGCCCCGTCGCAGGCAGGCGGAGCACAGGCCGACAGGGAGTCGTGCAGGTTCTGGGGATACCGGCTGACCCGTTGAACCTTGTTGCGGGTGAACAGCTCCGGAAAGGTGTGCAGCATCGTCTCGCGGTTTTCGAGCATGTAGCTGACGCCGGATGGTGTGCGGGCGTTGTCCTCCAGCACGTAGAACTGGTCCGGGCCGGTCCGCACAAGGTCGATGCCGACGATATGGGTGTAGATGTCGCCGGGCGTATCGACCCCGATCATCTGCGGCAGAAAGGCATCGTTCCGCGCGATCATCTCGACCGGAAGGACACCGGCGCGGATGATCTCCTGACGGTGATAGATATCATGCAGAAAGGCGTTCAGGGCGCGCACCCTCTGCTCGATCCCTTTCGACAGGCGCGCCCATTCCCGCGCGGCGATGATGCGCGGAATGATGTCGAAGGGAATCAGACGTTCGCCCGCCTCGGCCTGACCGTAGACATTGAAGGTGATGCCCGTCAGGCGAAACGCATCCTCGGCTTCGCGCGCCTTGGCCCGCAGGCGGGCCGGGTCTTCATGCTCGAACCAGTCGGCGAACTCGGCGTAGGCCGCGCGTGTCACGCCTTCCGTGCCCAGCATCTCGTCAAATATCGGGTCCGAAGTCATCGCGCAGCCCTGTTCAATTCCTCCACTCCGGAGCCCTGCGCCCCACAGCGTCGCCCAACACTGCAACCTTCCTAACCTTTTGGAAACCCTTGCATGGCAATTCGATGGGAAACGAGTTGGAGTGAACATGCCATGAACCGACTGAAGCTGCTTACGGTAAGTCAGTCGATGGCAGTCATCTTCTTCTCCGGATTCGCTGTGGCGGTGCTGTTTGCGCTGTCCTTGATGTCGGCTGAATTGCGGAAATACCGAAGCCTGTCGCAGGACCGGGCGCTTCTGGTCGCTGCCCGAAATATGAGCACGGCAATCGATGTTGTTCAAAGAGAGCGCGGTTTGACAGCGGCGTGGCTGGCCGCGCCCACGGCTCAGATCAGCGAGGCCCTGCAGGAGCACCGCGTCGCGACGGACGCGGTGCTGTCCCGATTGCAGGCCGAGACGTCCGACATGGCCGGCCGACCGGGCGACCTTTCGATCGCATCGATCGCACCCTGGCTGTCGGACATGCGTCAGACGGCAGATGCCCGCATGACGACGGCCAACGTCTTTCGCGATGAGATGACGGCCAAGATAGACGACATGATCGGCACGATCGTCCATAGCGCGCAACAGGCCAGATCCGCGCGCCTTGCCCTTCTGATCCGCGATTCGACCGACCTGCTTTGGGCCAAGGATGCGCTCGGACTGCAAAGGGCCATCGGCGCCAAGATCTCCACCCATCTCGACAGCGGGCGCTCGGTGCCGGCCGCCGACATCGCCGACCTGCGCAACCAGGTCCGCGCGACCAATGAGGCACTGGGCCGGTTCCGCCTGACGGCAAACGCCGAAATCCTCTCTGCGATCGAGCTTTGGCACCGCGCGCCCGCCACCCATGCGTTCGAACGGATCCGCGACAGCATCATCGCGGGCGCCGGTATCACCCTGCCGCCGGACTTCTCGGCGGCTGTCTGGCTGTCACTGAGCGATGCGTCGATCGAGGGACTTCATCGTCTGGCCCTGTTCGAGCATGAGCGGCACTATCCGATCCTGCGCGCGGAAATGGCGGACCTGCGCGGCCATATCATCGGCAACGTGGCCCTGTTGGTGGGGCTGTTCCTGATCTTCGGAAGCCTTGCGTTCGCCACCCTCAAATCGGTCGACAAGGCGGTGCGCGATCTGATCGGAACGATCTGCAACCTGTCCATCGACCCTCCGTCGACGCGGGTTCCGCCGTGCCCGCAAAAGGATCTCAACCAGATTTCCAAAGCCCTCAGGATCCTGCGCGCGGCGTTGATCGAAAGCCGCCGCAATCAAGAGGCTGCGGAGCTGATCCGATCGAGCGTGGATGAACACCTCGCCAACGTGCTGACCGCCGCCGAGAACGGCGCCCTGGATCAAAGGCTGGACGTTCTCGGTCTCGATGCACATGGCGCCCTTCTGGCACGGGGCATCAACCGTCTGCTGGATCAGATCGAACGCGAAAGGACCGCATCGGCCTGACGCGGAACGCGCCTGACCGTCACGTCAGACGAGTTCATCGGGAGCGAGCGGAATATCGCGACCGAACCTGCGACCGGGCCCGGCCTTGTAGGGCACCAGGAACCCACCCCGTTCCTTCGGCGGGGTTCCCGTATTCGCAGCCGCTTGCGCGCGCCAGGCGTCGACACAAGTCTCCAACGCGCAAAAGGGACGCGCGGCATCACCGGTGATGGTCTCGCCCAGCCAGTGCTGCAAAAGCCGTGTGCGCAATTCGACGACAGAGCCCGTGTCGCGCAGCGGCACGCCGAACTCAGTATCCCAGCGCAGGCTGCGTCCGTTGAGGTTTGCACTGCTGACGAGGCCGGCCTTGTCGTCGAACAGACAGACCTTGGAATGCACATAGATCAGCGGCGCGCCGTAAAGGGTATCGCGATCCCCGGACTGCGACGGCCTGGGTTGCACGGGCGAGCCGATGAATGCCCGCGACCCGAAGGCCTGCCGGATCCGGCGGATGCACCGCGCCTGCAGGTACTCGCCGAACCGGGCGTCCGATCCGCTGTTGCGTTCAAAGGCCACGTCTTCCGGCGCGGCGGGCAGGACCATGAACAATTGCAGGGACGGCGCGCGCTTTGCGGCCTTCTGCAGGGCCCGCGCAATCCGCCGGTCCCGCATGAATTGCGTCTCGATATAGATCAGGCGGTCCGCCGAGGCGATGCCGTCGAGGATCTCCGCCTCGATTTCGGACAGGACCTTTCGCGGGGCAAGCACCCGCGAAAGGCCGCGCGCGGCCTTGGACAGGGTGCGCAGAACGGTGCCGTCCCCACGGCGGGCGGTCTGCATTCGGCGCGTCACGGGAATGAAGTCTTCGAGATGTTCCGCCGCCTGCCCCGCGGCACGGGGGTCGTCGAGCATGAGCTGCACATCATGCCATGTCGTCGCCGCGGGTTTCTGGTGCAGTTTGGTATCGTAGCGCCGTTCGTTGAGATCCAGCCCGCCGCAATACAGACGGCGGCGGTCGATCACGGCCACCTTCTGATGGTGGGTGACGGGGGCCAGCTCCGGCATCATCCAGTGCCGGGGGCGCACGCCATCGCCGTACTCGACCAACTGCGCCGCCAATCCGGGCCGGTCGCGCAGATACTGGGCCCGCGCGTCGGGCGTCATGGCTGAGATCGCGCGCGCGCGCTTGGACAACATCACCTGCACCTTGGGCCAGAGCGCGAGGCGCGCCACACCCGTCAGCCGCGCGGGATGCAGGTTGGCGGAAACGTGGACATCCGCGCCTTCGGGGGCCAGTTCACGCAGGGCGGCCCCGATGCGCACGGCGCGCCAACTGTCCGCATGCAACGCCTCGCCGACCACCGGATCGAAATCCGACAGCATCAGCCTGACCGAGACACCGCGGTTCAGGGCATCCAGTATGAGATCGAACCAATCCC
This sequence comes from Jannaschia sp. 2305UL9-9, assembly GCF_041403465.1. Lineage (NCBI taxonomy): Bacteria > Pseudomonadati > Pseudomonadota > Alphaproteobacteria > Rhodobacterales > Roseobacteraceae > Jannaschia > Jannaschia sp. 2305UL9-9. The sequence continues at coordinate 1,021,450 of NZ_JBGEHM010000002.1, read as the reverse complement.
GCCCGATCGCCTGCGCCCGCGTGCTGCGCAGGCGCGTGCTGAAATCGAAGATGCGGAACCCCGCGATGATGCTGTCCTGCGCGTCGAGGACGGCGTCCTCGAACGCGGGATAGGCCTCTTCGGCGGTGACGAGGAAACGGGGCGTCACCGGGGCGGCGTGATGATCGGTCGCGGGCTGGGACATCGCGGAAATCCGTCGGTTGAGAAGCAGTCAGGGAATGCGGTCACGGCAACCGGCGCGCACACCGATAGCGGCCTGCGGGCCAAACGTCGACCGTCCGCTGTTTTCATGGTGAGAACACGCTTGGGTGAAATGGGTTCCAACAACGTGACCCGGGTGGTAACCATTGTCTCCAAACGGGCACCTGTCACAGCCCACCCCTGCCAACGGACGCGTGCGTCATCTTGCTTTAGGACATCGAATGCCGTTTCGGAGCATGGTCGCCGCGGGCGTCCTGTCTTGCCTGTCACCCGGATATGCGCTTGCCGCTACCCTTGTCGTCGACATTCAGGCCGAGGAGGAACTGGTCGACACGTTGCAATCGGCCTCGCTGGTGGCGCAGGCCATAAACGAGGGGACCGAGACACGTCGCGACATCGTGGCCGCCGCGCAGGCGGATTACAGCCGACTGCTGGCCGTTCTGTTCGAAGCGGGGTTCTTCGGCCCGACGATCTCCATCCTCGTCGATGGCGTCGAGGCGTCGACCCTGCCCACGGTCGGCACGAGCGGTTCCGTCGGGACGGTCACCCTGTCGGTGCAGACGGGCGCGGCCTTCGTCTTCGGCCAGGCCCGGATCGCGCCCCTGCCCCCGAACGCATTCCCGCCCGAGGGGTTCGCCCCCGGCGCCCCGGCCGGCACCGCCATCCTGCGCGAGGCCACGACCGACGGGACAGAGGCGTGGCGCGCCATCGGCCACGCCAAGGCGGCCCTCGTCGCCCAACAGATTCAGGCAAACCACCCCGCAAACGAACTGAACGCGGATCTGACCCTCTCGCCCGGGCCGAAGCTGTCCTACGGCGATCTCGTCGTGACCGGAAACGAGGATGTGCTGACGCGTCAGATCACCCGCATCGCGGACCTGCGGCCGGGTCAAACGTTCGACCCGGATCAGGTGCAGGAAAGCGCGCGGCGTCTGCAACGCACCGGCGCGTTCCGATCGGTTTCAATCACCGAGGCCGAGGAGATCGGCGCGGGCGACACCCTTCCGATGACCGTGCAGGTGGTCGAACGTCTGCCGCGACGTTTCGGCGCCGGCGCCGAGATCGGCACGACCGAGGGGCTGTCCCTGTCGGCCTTCTGGCTGCACCGCAACCTGACCGGCTATGCCGACAGCCTGCGCATCGAAGGCGAGATCGAGGGCATCGGCGGCGACAGCGGTGGTGAGGACTACACCCTCGGCTTCGCCTACAACCGTCCGGCCACCTTCAACCCGGAGACGGATCTGTTCATCACCGGCGAGATCGCCAGTCTGGACGAGCCGACCTACAGCAGTGACAGCGCCGAACTGGTGGTTGGCGCGCGCCGTATCGTCAGCGACGAGTTTCAGTATTCCTACGGTGTGTCGTTCGAGAAATCGCGTGTCACGGATGCGTTCGGCACCCGCAACTTCGAGATCATCTCCCTTCCGCTGGAGGCACAGTACGACCGGCGCAACGATGCGCTGAACCCGTCCGACGGGTTCTACATCGAGGCCGGACTGCAACCGTTTCACGGCCGCCTGACCGCCGGTTCGGGCCTGCGGTTCACGGCCGACATGCGCGGGTATCAGCATTTCGGCGCCCAAGACGGCACCGTGCTGGCCGCCCGCCTCCAACTCGGGTCGGTCGTGGGCCCGGATCTTGCCGACGTGCCTGCCGATGACCTGTTCTATTCGGGCGGCGGTGGCACGGTGCGGGGACAACCTTATCAATCGCTCGCCGTCACCTTGCCCAACGGACGCGAGGTCGGCGGCCGATCCTTCCTTGGCCTGTCGGGGGAGGTGCGCCAAAGCGTGACGGATACCATCGGGGTCGTCGGCTTCGTGGATGCGGGCCTCGTCAGCGAAGGATCCGGCTGGTCGGATGGCGAAACCCATGTCGGGGCGGGCATCGGCCTGCGCTATGACACCGGGATCGGCCCGATCCGGGTCGACCTTGGCGTGCCGGTCAGCGGGCCGGATGACAACAGCGGGGTCGAGATCTACATCGGCATCGGGCAGGCCTTCTGATGCGCCGCCTGCTGTTCCCCCTTGCGATCATCGCCGCCACGCCCGTAACCGCACAGGACGCCGCAGAAGACCGTGACCGCGGCTTTCTGACCGCCCTGATCGAGGACAACCTGTCCGCCCCCGGCCTGTCGGTCCGCATCGATGGGTTCGAGGGGGCGCTGTCCTCCACCGCGACACTGGATGCGCTGACCATCTCGGACGACGAGGGCGCATGGCTGCGCCTTGAGGACGTGGTTCTGGACTGGAACCGATCCGCCCTTCTGCGCGGCCGGCTGGAGGTCGAGGAGCTTTCGGCTGCGCTGATCTCCGTCGCCCGCGCCCCGCTGCCGGCCGAAGGGGTCGATGCGCTGCCGGACGCCGGGGCCTCAGGGTTTTCCCTGCCCGACCTGCCGGTATCGGTCGACATCGAGCAATTGCGCGCGGATCGGATCGAACTCGGCGCGGCACTGCTGGGTCAGGACCTCGCCTTGTCGCTCGAGGCGCAGGCACAGCTTGCCGACGGATCGGCAAGCGCGACCCTGCAGGCCAGCCGCCTCGACGGGGTCGACGGATCATTCGACATCGCCGCGGCCTTCGACGGCGATACGACGGAGCTGACCATCGACCTCGATATTTCCGAGGGCGAAGGCGGGCTGGCATCGACGCTGATGCAACTGCCCGGCGCACCGGCCATCGACCTGACCATTGCGGGCAGCGGCCCGCTGGACGCTTTCAGCGCCGATATCGCACTGGCGTCAGAGGGCACCGAACGCCTTGGCGGTCAGGTCACGCTTGCCGGGGTGGAGGACGGGCGCCGGTTCGCAGTGAACCTTGGCGGTGACGTCACCAGCCTGTTCGCGCCGCAGTATCAGCCCTTCTTCGGGGACGATATCGGCCTGCGTATCGCGGGCGTCCTGCCGGAAACGGGCGGAACAATCCTCGAAACCCTCGATGTGACCACGCAGGCCCTGTCCCTGCAGGGGGCCGCCACGATCGGGGCGGATGGCTGGCCGCGCATGCTGGATATCACCGGTCAGATCGTTTCGGCGGACGGCACACCTGTCGTCCTGCCCACGGCGGACGCAATCTCCGTTCGATCGGCGGATTTCACCCTGCGCCATGACGCAGAGGTGTCCGAAGACTGGCAACTCGACCTGACGGTGGACGAGGTCGATCACCCGGTGCTGACCCTCGACCGGGCAAGTGTCACCGGCACGGGCCAGTTGGATCGCACGGATGGTGTCGTCACGGCGGCAGACGCCGATCTGGAGGTGACGGCCGCGGGCATGGCATTCGCGGATCCCGCCCTTGCCGAGGCCATCGGGTCCGATGCCTCCCTCACCACGCGTATCGGCTGGACCGCGGATGGTCCGGTTCGGATCGAAGGCCTGTCGCTGCGCGGCCCTGCCCTGACGGCGGACGGCGCGGTGACGGTGGCGATGGACGGGCGCGACCTGCCGATCGCGCTGGATCTGACGGCGGTCATCGACGACCTTTCCCGCCTTTCGGGCCTTGCGGGTCGTGACCTTGGCGGCGCATCCGACCTGACGATTTCGGGCGACCTTGCCCCCGTTGGCGGTGCCTTCGACGTCACCCTGACGGGCACGGCCCGCGATCTGGAAACCGGCATCGCGCAGGCAGACGCCCTGATGGATGGCCAGACCGACCTTTCGGTCGAGGCCCGGCGCGACACGACCGGAACCTACCTCGACAGCCTGTCCCTTTCGAATGCGCAGGCCTCGATCGAGGGACGGGCAACCATTTTGGCAGAAGACGCGCCCGCCCGTTCCGAGGGCCGCAGCAGCGAAGCGACGCTTGCGATCGATCTGACCGACGGGGCCATTCTGGATCCGCGCCTCGAAGGCGCCGTCTCGGCCAATGCGCAACTGGGCGAGGACGCCAACGGCGCCTGGACCGGCAATGCGTCCCTGACCGCGCCGCAGGGCGTGACCGCCGAGGTTGCGGGCACCCTGACCGGGGCCGCGCCCGATGTGGCCTTCGATGTGTCCGTGCCGGATATCGATGCCTTCGCGCCCGGCGTTCCCGGTGCGCTGACGGCATCGGGCCGCGCCTTTGCGACCGACGGCATCTGGTCCATCGACGCCGATGCCTCCGGCCCGTGGGATGTCACCGCCTCGGTCGAGGGGGTCGTGACGGGCGACGCGCCCGAAATCACCTATCGGGCAGAACTTCCGGACCTCACGGCGCCCGTCCCCGCTCTTGATGCCATCCCCGCACTTGCCGGGGCGGCCACGCTGACCGGCACGCTGTCGCAGGCGGATGGTGTGTGGACGACGGACACCCGCGTCGATGCCCCCGAAGGCGTCACCCTGCGCCTGCGCGGCCCGGTGACAGGCCCGGCCCCGCGCCTCGACATCGCCGCCACCGTGCCCGAGGTTCAGGATTTCGTGGCCGGCGTGGATGGCACGCTCAGCCTCGATGCCGTGGTTGCGCAGGTCGATGGCGACTGGACGGTCAATGCGCGCGCCACCGGCCCCTATGATGCCCGCGCGACGGTCGAGACCATCGTGACCGACACGCCGCTGGCGCTTGATTTCACACTGTCCGTCCCGCGCCTTTCCGCAATCGCCGAGGGTATTCCCGGCGGCCTCGACGTGACCGGCATGGCCGTACAGGAGGAGACGGGCTGGCGTGTCGACGTGGACGGCACGGGCCCCTACGACGCCGACCTGTCCATCAACGCCCGCCTGCCCGAGGCGGGCCCGGAGGTCACGGTCAACGCCCGCGTTCCCGATGCCTCGCAGATCGCGCCGCAACTGAACGGCCCCCTGACCATTGCCGCACGGGCCGAACAACGCGATGGCGTCTGGTCCGTGGACGGCGATGCCGACGGGCCCTTCGGCGCAACCGCAACCGTCAATGCCAGCCTGCCGGAAACGGGGGCCGAGGTTACGGCCGCCCTGCGCCTGCCCAACGCATCGGCGCTGTCCCCGCAACTGCGCGGCCCGCTGAACGTCGATGCAACGGCGCGGCAGACCGATGGGGTCTGGCGGGCGGATATCGACGCCAGCGGTCCCTATGGCGCCACGCTTGATGTCTCCGGCGTCGTGGCCGGCGCACCTGCAGATGTGCAGATCGATCTGTCGGTGCCCGATATCTCGCCCTTGGTGGCGGACATTTCCGGGCCGCTGCGGGTCACGGGACAAGTGTCGCAGCCGGGCGACGACTATCGCCTGAACCTCGACCTGACCGGCCCGTCCGGCACCACCGCGGATGTCGCGGGAACGGTCGCTGCGGATGGTACGCTGAACCTCGACGTGGCCGGGTCCGCCCCGCTTGGCCTTGCCAACCCGTTCGTGTCGCCCCGTCGCCTCGCGGGCACCGCGCAGTTCGACCTCAGTGTCGCGGGTCCACCCGCCCTCGACTCGGTGACCGGCACCATCCGCACGAGCGGTGCGGCCCTGTCCCTACCGACCCTGCGCAACACCCTCGACCCCATCGACGCGACCATCGCCCTGTCCGGCGGACAGGCCCAGATCGACCTTCAGGCCGGGCTGACCAGTGGTGGACAGATCACCGTCAATGGTCCCGTCACCCTGTCGGCACCGTTCGATGCCAATTTACGCGTCCTCTTCGGCGTCACGCTGGTCGACCCGTCGCTCTATACCGCCGATGTCGAAGGCGACCTGTCCCTGACGGGCCCGCTGACCGGCGGCGCGGTTCTGTCCGGTCAGGTTTCGATCGAGGAGGCGGAGATCGCGGTCCCCTCCTCCGGGCTGACGGCGATCGGGGATCTGCCCCCGATCGACCACCTTGGCGCCACGCGCCCCGTGCAACGCACCCTGGAACGCGCAGGCCAGAGCCTGACGGCCGAGACCGAGACGTCGCAGGATTCCGGCGGCTCCGGTGGTTTCGGCCTCGACCTGACCGTGTCCGCCGATGGGCGGATCTTCGTGCGCGGTCGGGGTCTCGATGCGGAACTGGGCGGCAACCTGCGCCTGACGGGCACGACCGAAAACCCGATCACCGCCGGGGCGTTCGAGCTTGTCCGCGGTCGCCTCGACATCCTGCAGCAGCGTTTCGATCTGGATGAGGGCGAGATCAGCTTCCAGGGCGACCTGACCCCCTACATCCGGCTTGTCGCGATCACCGAGACGGACGCGCTGACAGCCTCGATCACCGTCGAGGGGCCGGCCGACGGTATCGGCGTCACCTTCGGCAGCACGCCCGACGTCCCGCAGGAAGAGATCCTCGCCCAGATATTCTTTGGCCGCGACCTGAGCCAGCTGTCCGCCCTGCAGGCGTTGCAACTGGCCAATTCGGTTGCCGTTCTGGCCGGGCGCGGATCGGGGGGCCTGTTGGAAAAGCTGCGCGGGAACGCAGGGCTGGACGACCTCGACATCACCACAGACAGCGATGGCAATACCGCCGTGCGCGCGGGCAAATACATCTCGGACAACGTCTATACGGACGTTCAGATCGATCAGGATGGGGATGCGGCCGTGTCGCTCAACCTCGATCTGACGCCGAACCTGACCGTGCGCGGATCGACGGGGGTGAGTGGCGAAAGCTCTCTCGGGATCTTCTTCGAGAAGGATTACTGAGGTGACGCCGACCGAAGACATGGTCTGCTGTCCGGTCTGCGATGCCCTGCACGAGATGGGGGATGTCCCTGACGGTCAAAGGGCCCGCTGCATCCGTTGCGGAACGGTCATCGCCGTCGGCCGCCCCGAGGCGATCCTGCGCATCGTCGTTCTGGCCGTGACCGCCCTGATCCTGATGACGATCGTGGTCTTCTATCCCTTTCTGGAACTTCGGAACGGTGTCTTCGACAGCCGCGCCTCGGTCTTCGAGACGGTGATGAGCTTCAGCGAAGGTGTCATGGCGCCCCTGTCCGTGGCTGTCGCCATCTTCGTCATCGTCCTGCCGGTGTCCCGTCTCGGCCTGCTCGTCTGGGCGCTGGGACCGTTGTCGATCGATCGCAACGCCCTGCCCGGTGCCGCACGGGCGCTGCGATGGGCCGAAGTGCTCAAACCATGGGCGATGGCCGAGATCTTCATGGTCGGTGTCGCCGTCGCCTTGATCAAGCTTGCCGATCTGGCGACGCTGTCGATGGGACCGGCATTCTGGTCCTTCACGGCGATTGTCGTCATAACCGCCCTCAAAGACACTCAGATGAGCAAGCATTCCATATGGACGGCACTCGACAAAGCAACAATGCGCTGACCGCCCGCGAGGCGGGCCTCGTCGGATGCCGTCACTGCACGCGCGTGATGCCGCGCGGCACGCCGAAATGCCCGCGATGCGGTGGCACGCTCGAAAGCCGTGACGCCCATTCGCTGCAACGCGTCTGGGCGTGGATGATCGCAGGTATCCTGTTCTTCATTCCGGCGAACATCTATCCGATGCTGATCACGACCACCGTGGGCCGCGCATCCGAACAGACGATCATCGGCGGGGTGATCGAACTGGCCCATCACGGCGCCTACGGCGTCGCCGGCATCGTCTTCGTGGCCAGCATCCTGATCCCCGTGGGCAAGTTCGTGGCCATTGGCTATCTCGCCAATGTCGTGCGCAAACCGCATGGAGAGAAACCCAAGCATCTGTTGCACCTGTTCGAATTCGTCGAATGGATCGGCCGCTGGTCGATGATCGATGTGTTCGTTGTGGCCATTCTGGTCGCTTTGGTGCAATTCAACATAATCGCCACGATCAACCCCGGAATTGCGGCGGTGTGTTTCGCCTTGTCGGTCGTGTTCACAATGCTGTCCGCGCTAAGCTTCGACAGCCGTATCATCTGGGACCGGATCGAGACGCTGTCTGATGAATGACACTACGGAAACTCCCCACAGCCCTGTCATGGAGACGACGGCACGGTCGCGCCGGTTCGTCTCGGCCGTCTGGCTGGTGCCGATCATCGCGGTGATGATCGCCCTGGCGATCGCGTGGCAGAGCTATTCGAACCGCGGCGTCCTGATCACGATCGCCTTTCCCGATGCCAGCGGCGTCTCGGTCGCGCAGACCACCCTGCGCTTTCGCGAGGTCACGGTCGGCGTGGTCGAGGAGATCGGCTTCACCTCAGACCTCAGTCAGGTCAACGTATCCGTGCGCGTATCGCGCAACATCGCCCCCTATCTCGACGATGATGCATCGTTCTGGGTCGTCCAGCCCGAGGTATCGGCCCGCGGTGTCGAAGGCCTGAACACCATCCTGTCAGGCACCTATATCGAGGGCACCTGGGACAACGAGATCGACACGCCGCTGACGGAATTCCAGGGCGACGAACGCGCGCCCATCGTCCCCCCCGGCGTCGAGGGCACGGCCATCACGTTGTCGACGCGCGAAAGCTCCCGTCTCGGGCCCGGCTCACCGATCCTGTATCGCGGGATCGAGGTCGGCCAGGTCGCACAGCCGCGGCTGTCGCCCGACGGATCGCAGATCCGGATCGACGCCTTCGTGCGTGCGCCCTATGACCGTCAACTGTCGACGGCGACCCGCTTCTGGGACGCCTCCGGCGTGTCGGTCGGCCTTGGTGCCGGTGGCGTGGACCTGCGGATCGGGTCGCTTGCCTCCATCCTCGAAGGGGGTGTGACCTTCGACACCCTGATCTCCGGCGGCGACGTGGTCGAGTCGGGGCATGTGTTCAACATCTTCGAAGACGAACCCTCGGCCCGCGCCTCGACGTTCGAGACGCCCGCTACCCGTTCGATCTATATCGCCACGCTGTTCCCGTCGGCCATGGCGGGCCTGAGCGAGGGGGCTACCGTCCGCTATCAGGGGGTGCGCGTCGGCTCCGTATCCTCGATCACGGGATTCATCCGCCCCGACGACCCGTCGCAGACGGTGCAGCTTCTGGCCGTGATGACCCTGCAGCCGATCAAGATGGGGCTGGAGGACATGTCCTCCGACCTGCAGGGGTTCGATTTCATATCCGATCTGGTCGCCAGTGGCATGCGCGCGCAGCTGGCCTCCACCAGTCTGTTTGGCGGCGATCTGGCCATCGAACTGGTCAATGTCGATGGCGCCACGGGTGGGACACTGGAAATCGGGGTGGCCGACAACCCCCTGATGCCCTCTGTCGAGAGCGAGGATTCCGGTCTCGCCGCCAGCGCGGCGGGCGTCATGGACCGGATTGCCGACCTGCCGGTCGAGGAACTGCTGACCTCTGCCACCGATCTGCTGAACAACCTCAACCGCATTGCCGGGTCCGATGAGACGCGCGCCATCCCCGGCGCAGCCCTTGCCGCGATCGAAGACGGACGCGGTCTGATCCGCGACGGCCGCAGCATCATCGCCTCGCCGCAGGTGGCCAGCGTCCTTCTGGATCTGGAATCCGCCGCGACCAACGTGGCAACCCTGACCGAGTCTGTCGTCGCCGACAATCTGATCGGGCAATTGTCCGAAACACTGGAATCCGCCGGCGAGGCGGCCCGCAACATCGCGGTGGCCACAGTCGATCTGGATGCGCTGACCGATCGGCTGACTCAGGTCGCCACCGATGCGGGGACCATTCTGGCCGACGAGGCGACGCAGGCCCTGCCGGCCGCGGCCTTGGCCGCCGTCGAACAGGGCGAAGGCCTGCTGCGCGACGGGCGCGACCTGTTGGCATCGGCGCAGATCGACACCATCCTGTCGGATATCGAAACCGTATCGGGCGATGTGCAGGGTATCGTCTCCGACGTGGCCGCCAGCGGTCTTGCCCCCCGCCTGACGGATGCCATCGCCGCCGCGACCGATGCGGCACGCAATATTGCCGAAGGCACCGTCGACCTTGCTGCGGTGACTGAAAACATCAACCGTCTTGTCGCGGATGCGGATATCCTGCTGGCCGATCCCGCGACACAGGCGCTGCCCGGTGCGGCCCTTGCCCTCGTCGAGGACGGGCGCGCCCTCGTCGCCTCGCCGGAGTTGCAGCAGATCGTCACCGACCTTGCCGCGACCACCGCCGACATCCGCACCATCACCGCCCAGCTGGCCGCCGAACAGGCCGGCGCGCGCCTGACCGCGGCACTGGACGCGGCCGCTTCCGCCGCCACGTCCGTGGCCGACGGGGTCGAGAACCTGCCCGACCTGTCGGCCTCGGCCGAGCGGATCCTGGCCCAGGCGGAAACCATCGCCGAAGGCCTGAACCGCCTGACCGCGAAGGCGGAGGCGCTGGCGCTGGACGAACTGGTCAACAGCACCACCGACCTGATGCAGACCGCAGACGCCTTCCTGTCGTCGGACGAGGCGGATGACATCCCCGTGGCCCTTGTCGCCACGCTGGAAGAGCTGCGCGTCACGATCGAGACGATCCGCACCGGCGGTACGCTCGACAACCTCAACACGACCCTGCGATCGACCGCCGGTGCCGCCGACAGCATTGCCGTCTCGGCCCGCGATCTGCCGGCCCTCGTGGCCCGCCTGCAGGCGTTGACTGTCTCCGCGACCGGTGTGCTGGATGGCTATGGGCCGGACAGCCGCGTCAATCAGGAACTGTTCTCCGCGCTGCGTGCTGCCACACGCGCGGCCGAGGATGTCTCCTCTCTCTCGCGGACGATCGAACGCAACCCGAACTCTCTCCTCCTGGGAAGGTGACACCTTGTTCCGACTGACCACTGCCATGGCCTTCGCCCTTCTCACCGCCTGTGCACAGACCGAGTATTTCGTGCCGCCGCCGGTCACGACCGACCTGCGCCTGAATGTTCGCGCGGACACGGTGATGGTGAACGACATCTCCATCCCGGAGTATGCCATCAATCAGGAAATTCCGCTGCAACGGGCGGATGGATCCCTTTTCACGGATACGGACAAGCTCTGGGCAGACCTGCCCGACCGGGCCATGGCCGGCGCCTTGACCCGGCACCTGAACCAGATCACCGACGCATCGGTCGCCGTCGAGCCATGGCCCCTGTCCGGCTTTCCGGATGTCGAGGTTACGGTCTTCGTCGAGGATATGATCGTTCAGGCCAACAATTCCCTGCGCCTTACCGGCACCTATGCCCTGCGCCGCGAAACGGATCGCGGCAGCATCGAGACCTTCGCCCTGACCGTCCCCGTTGCCGATCAATCCTACACGGCGATCATCGCCGCGCATGAGGCGGCATGGCTGCGCCTGGCCGAGGAAATCGCCCGCAAACTGTGATTGCCGGGCTGGTGCGCATGGGTTTCGGTGGCTACGGCTGACGCGGAACCCTATGCACCGGAGGACGCATGAAACGCTCGCGTATCAACGATATCATGGCAGAGGCGGATGCGATGATCCGTCACCATGGCTTTACCCTGCCCGCCTTCGCCTACTGGACGCCAGAACAATTCGCGGCGCGTGCCGGTGATGCCCGTCACGTCATCGACGCGCGCTGTGGCTGGGACATCACCGACTACGGTGCGGGCCGCTACGATGAGATGGGCCTCTTCCTGTTCACCCTGCGCAATGGCCTGTTGTCCGACCTGCAGAAGGGCGGCGGCATGTGCTATGCCGAGAAGCTGCTGATTTCCAAGCAGGATCAGCTGTCGCCCATGCACACCCACGCCCTGAAGGCCGAGGATATCATCAACCGGGGTGGTGCCACGCTTGTGGTGGAACTCTACGGCTCCGACGACGACGGCAACTTTGCCGAGGACCGCGGGGGCCGCGTCTGGCTGGACGGTATCGCGCATGATTACGCACCCGGCGAAAAACTGCGCCTGCCCCCCGGCGCCAGCGTGACCCTGCGCCCCGGCGACTGGCATGCCTTCTGGGGGGACGGCGGCGACGTCCTGATCGGCGAGGTCAGCACCGTCAACGACGATGAGACCGACAACATCTTCCGCGAGCCCATCGGGCGTTTTGCCGCCATCGAGGAAGACGTGGCACCGACGCATCTGCTCGTCTCCGATTACGCGGAACGGCTACCCGCGGCCTGAGGCGCGCTTGCGTATCGGCCTCCGGGCGGGATAGGCCGAAAGGAACGTTCCCCCCGGAGGCCCAAATGACCCAGAATGCAGACTGGTGGCGCGGCGCCGTCATCTATCAGATCTACCCCCGCAGCTTTCAGGACGACACCGGCAACGGAACGGGCGATCTGCGCGGCATCACGCGGCGGCTGGACCACGTCGCATCCCTTGGGGTCGATGCAATCTGGGTCAGCCCCTTCTTCACTTCGCCCATGGCGGACATGGGGTATGACGTGGCCGATCACAGGGGGATCGACCCCAGTTTCGGCACCATGGAAGATTTCGAGGCGATGGTCGCGCGGGCCCACGAACTGGGTCTGAAGGTCATCATCGACCAGGTCTTCTCCCATTCTTCCGAGGAACATCCCTTCTTCGCCGAAAGCCGTCAGAGCCGCGACAACCCCAAGGCCGACTGGTACATCTGGGCCGACCCCAAGATCGACGGGACACCGCCCAACAACTGGCTGGCGATCTTCGGCGGACCGGCATGGACGTGGGATTCGCGGCGCAAGCAATACTACATGCATCAGTTCCTGCCCCAGCAGCCGGACTTCAACGCGCACAATCCGGACGTGCAGGACTGGATCATCGACACGATGCAGTTCTGGCTGGACAAGGGCGTCGACGGCTTCCGCCTCGACGCGATCAACCACCTGTTCCACAGCGCCGACCTGCAGGACAATCCGCCCGACTGGCGCGAAAAGGACGAAGCGGATTCCAAGCCCTTCGAAATGCAGTATCCCATCCACTCCAAGAACCAGCCCGAGAACCTGAAGTTCATGGAACGCGTGCGCGACCTGCTGGATGCGCATCCCGGCACCATGGCCGTGGGTGAGATCGGCGAAGGCCACCACCCGATCGAACGTCTGACCGAATACTCCAAGGACGGAGAGCGGCTGCACATGGGCTATACCCTCGCGCTGGCCGGGGCAGAGTTCAGCGCCGCGCATGTCCGCAAACAGGTCGAGGGCTTCTTTGCGCCGGGCCTCGACGGCTATCCCTGCTGGGCGATGTCGAGCCACGATTTCAACCGCCCCGTCACCCGCTGGGCCGATGTCGCGGCCGATCAGGATGCCTTCGCCAAGCTGGCGGGCGCGGTCCTTCTGACCCTGCCCGGCGGCATCTGCCTCTATCAGGGCGAGGAACTGGGCCAGGCCGATACCGAGCTTGCGCGCGACGAAATCGTGGACCCCGAGGGCTTTGCCTTCTGGCCGGAGGTCAAGGGCCGCGACGCGAGCCGCACGCCGATGATGTGGGAGGCCGCGGCCCCGCAGGGCGGCTTTTCGACCGCCGACAAGACGTGGCTGCCGACGAAACCGCCACAGGTGGCGCGTGCGGTCGACACGCAGGATGGGGTCGAGGGATCCGTGCTGGAGACGTTCCGCGCCCTTCTGACCCTGCGCCGCAACGAGACGTCGCTGCGGACGGGCGATACGGTTTTCCTCGACGTGGCGGACCCGGTGCTGGCCTTCGTGCGCGGCGCCGACATCGTCTGCGTGTTCAACATCGGCCGCGACCCCGTGTCCGTGGCCGATATCGACACGGGCGATGCCCTTTTGGCGTTGAACGCGAAGGTGGACGGCGACTTGCATCTTGGCCCGAACGGTGTGTGGATCGGAAAGCTGGCAAAATGACCGCGCCGTGGTGGCACGGTGCGACGGGGTATCAGGTCTATCCACGCAGTTTCTGTGACAGCAATGGCGATGGCATCGGGGATATTCCGGGCATCACGTCCAGGCTGGACCATCTGGCCGCCCTTGGCGTGGGCTTTGTCTGGCTGTCGCCGGTCTATGCCTCGCCGATGGCGGACATGGGATATGATATCTCGGACTACCGCGCCATCGCGCCGGAATTCGGGACGCTGGACGATTTCGACCACCTCGTGGCCGAAGCGGCCCGGCGGGACATCCGCATCGTCATGGACCTCGTGGTCAACCACACGTCGGACGACCATGCGTGGTTCCACAACGCGCTTGCCGGGGGGGACAGGCGCGACTTCTACATCTGGCGCGACCCCGCGCCGGATGGCGGCCCGCCCAACGCCATGCAATCGGTATTCGGCGGCCCGGCCTGGACCCGCGATCCCGCCAGCGGACAGTATTACTTCCACCAATTCACGGCACAGCAGCCCGACCTGAACTGGGACAATCCGGCCATGCGGGCCGAGATCACGGACATGATGACTTGGTGGCTGGACCGGGGCATCGGGGGCTTTCGCCTCGACGTGATCGACCTGATCGGCAAGGACGTGGATCGCGGCATCACCACCGATGGCCCCGACCTGCACCGCCACATCGCCGAGATCGCGCAGACATGGGCCGGGCGCGACGTCCTGACTGTCGGCGAAGCCTGGAGCGTGACGCCCGAGACCGCCCCCCTCTACTGTGAAAACCTGTCGATGGTGTTCCAGTTTGCCCATGTCATCGCAGGCTGGCACCCGGAACATGGCAAATGGCACCCCCTGCCCCGCGACTGGCCGGCGCTGAAGCGCGTGCTGTTCGAATGGCAGGCCAGCGATTGCTGGAACAGCCTGTTCTGGGGCAACCATGACCTGCCGCGCGCTGTCTCTGCCTATGGCAGCAGACGGCACCGGGTGGCGTCGGCAAGGGCATTGGCCACTGTGCTGCACCTCATGCGGGGCACGCCGTTCATCTATCAAGGCGAAGAGGTTGGGATGAAGAACGCCGCCTTTTCCGACCTTGGCCAGTTCCGCGATGTCGAGACGCTGAACCTGCATCGTATCCGCATGGCCGCAGGTGAGGACGAAGCCACCTTCATCGCCGGCGCGAACGCGAACGGACGCGACACCTCGCGCACGCCTGTGCATTGGGATGCGGGGCCTTCGGGCGGGTTCACGACCGGCACGCCGTGGATCACCCTTGGCGCCGACCCGGCAGAAGTGAACGTCGCCGCAGACAGGGCCGATCCGATGGGCGTCTTCGCCCGCTACAGCACATTGACCCGCTTGCGCCGCAAGCATGCGATCATCCGCGAAGGGGACTTCACCGGTCTGTCCGTCGATGATCGACAGGTCATGGCCTATACCCGCACGCTGCGCGGACAGGTGTTGGCCGTGGTCGCGAACCTGTCGGACGATCCCGTCACCTACGATCCGCCCGCCGATCTGCACGCTGCGACGCACCCCCTGTTCGACGGCGAGGCCCCCGTGGATCTGTCGCGGCCGTCACGCTCGGGCCATGGCAGTCCGTCGTTCAGCTGTCCGGTCCCTGACACCAGCCCCATGGCAGACGTGCAACTATGACGGGAGCATGTCGCGGCATCCGGCTTCATCGCTCGACAAACGGTGCGCAATATGGGCATTTGCCCATTAATACATCATTTGCCCACAGCGACCTGCTGCAACCATTCTCATTGCAGCCCAAAAAATGACCCATTCATTCCGTTGAAGCGGGGACAATCGGGCTTGACCCGACCTTTGTTTCCAAACCGCACATCGAGGACACCCGGTCCATGCCCAAAGACACCCTGACGCCGACCCTGCCCACCGCCGCCCGTTTTGCCGATGACATCGTCACGCATCTGATGTCATCACTGGGCAAGGATCCGGACCATGCCTCGGACAACGACTGGCGCGTTGCCCTGTCGCTGACGGTGCGCGACCGTGTCGTAGACCCGTGGTTCGAAAGCACCCGCGCGACCTATGCCGCCGCCGGCAAGCGGGTCTACTACCTGTCGCTGGAGTTTCTGATCGGTCGCCTGATCGAGGATGTGACCATCAACCTCGGCCTTGAAAAGGTGGCGACCAAGGCCCTGAAGCGGTTGGGCAAGGATTACGACGCGCTTGTCGTGCTGGAGGCGGACGCCGCCCTCGGCAACGGCGGTCTAGGTCGTCTGGCCGCCTGTTTCCTCGACAGCCTGTCGACCTTGGGCATACCGGCCTACGGCTATGGCATCCGCTATGAGCACGGGCTGTTCGAGCAGCATTTCAGGGACGGTGTCCAGGTCGAGAACGCCGAGGCCTGGCTGGCCCAGCGCAACGTCTGGGAGTTCGAGCGCCCGGAAGTGACCTACGAGGTCGGTTTCGGCGGACACGTCGATTATACCGAGGATGGCGCCGCCACATGGCATCCAACCGACAAGGTGATCGCCAAGGCCTATGACACGCCCGTCGTCGGCTGGCAGGCCAAGTGGGTCAACACCCTGCGCCTGTGGTCCGCCCTGCCGGTCGTCAACTTCGACCTCGACGCCTTCAACCGGGGCGATCACCTCGGTGCCTCGGCCCCGGAATCCTTCGCGCGCACGCTCAGCCGCGTCCTCTATCCCGATGACACGACGGATCAGGGCAAGGAGTTGCGCCTCAAGCAGGAATACTTCTTCGTCGCCGCCAGCCTGCGCGACCTGCTGCGCCGCTTCCAGTCCGAAGGCTACGAGATCGAGACGCTGGCCGACCACGTCGCGATCCAGATGAACGACACCCATCCCGCGCTGGCCGGTCCCGAACTGATCCGCCTGCTGGTGGACGAACATGGTGTGGCCTTCGACGCGGCCATCGACCTGGCCCGCGAATGCCTCGGCTATACCAACCACACCCTGCTGCCCGAGGCGCTGGAGCGCTGGTCCGAGGGCCTCGTCAAGCACCTGCTGCCGCGTCACTACGCGATCATCTGCCTGTTGAACCTGCGCAGCCTCGAGGCCACAGGCACCCCGATCCTCGAACATGGCGAGGTCAAGATGGGGGAGCTGTCCTTCGTCATGGCGCACCGCGTCAACGGCGTCTCGGCCCTGCATACCGAACTGGTCAAGGAGCTGGTCTTTCACGACCTGCACGCGGCCTATCCCGACCGGATCGTCAACCAGACCAACGGCGTGACGCCGCGCCGCTGGTTGCTGTCGACCAATGCGCCGTTGTCCACGCTGATCACGAAGACGATCGGCGATGACTGGGTCGCGGACCTGGAGCAGTTGACCGCGCTGGAGCCGCATGTCGACAACGCCGCCTTCCTGCGCAACTTCGACAAGGCCAAGCGCGCGAACAAGGTCGCCCTGTCGAACTGGCTGCGCGACCATCACGGCGCCGCCATCGACCCCGACGCGATGTTCGACATCCAGATCAAGCGCATCCACGAATACAAGCGCCAGCTGCTGAACATCCTCGAGACGATCGCGCTGTGGAACGACATGCGCGACACGCCCACGGCGACCTGGACCCCGCGCGTCAAGATCTTCGGTGGCAAGGCGGCGCCGGGCTATGCGATGGCCAAGTCCGTCATTCGCCTGATCAACGATGTCGCGGCCACGGTGAACACCGACCCGGTGACGCGCGATTGGCTTCAGGTGGTCTTTCCGGAGAACTACAACGTCTCCATGGCCGAACGCCTGATCCCGGCCGCCGATCTGTCCGAACAGATCTCGACGGCGGGCAAGGAAGCGTCCGGCACCGGCAACATGAAGCTGTCGCTGAACGGCGCACTGACCATCGGCACGCTGGATGGCGCCAACGTCGAGATCCGCGACCACGTCGGGGCCGAGAACTTCTACCTGTTCGGCCTGACCGCCGAACAGGTCCGCGCCCGCCGCACACAGCCCGACTATGCCCGTGCCGCGATCGAGGCCTCGCCGCGATTGAAGCGCGTTCTGGGACAGATCGCCGATGGCGTGTTCTCGGGGGGCGAGAACCGCTACGGCGATATCCTCGGGATGCTCTGGGATCATGATTATTTCCTCGTGACCCCGGATTTTGCAGATTATTTCGAGACGCAGCGTCAAATTGACGTAGACTACCGCGACAGGAAGGACTGGACCCGCAAGGCCGCGCTGAACACCGCGCGGATGGGATGGTTCAGTTCCGACCGTACGATCGCCGGCTATGCCTCGGACATCTGGGGCGCCAAGTCGATGCTGACGAACTGAAGGGGCGGACATGACCGGTTTGACGCAAGAGACCATCGACCAGATCGTCACGGGGACATGCGACGACCCCTTCGCGTATCTGGGCCTGCATGCGGTCGACGGAAAACTGGTCGTCCGGGCCTACGTCCCCGGCGCCTCGGACATCGTGGTCCATGACGCCAAGACCGGTCGCAGGATCGTCGCCCTGTCGCATCTGCGCGACGGCCTGTTCGAGGCCGTGGTCCCGCGCCGCAAGAACCGGTTCGCCTACATCCTGCGGATCACCACGGATGGTCAGACTTGGGATACGGCGGACGCCTATGCCTTCGGTCCCGTCATGGGGGAACTGGACGAACACCTGATCGGTGAGGGGTCGCACCGGCAGATGTGGCGCGTCCTTGGCGCACATGTCATGACGCACGAGGGGACGCCGGGCGTGCATTTCGCCGTCTGGGCCCCCAATGCGCGACGCGTGTCGGTCGTGGGTGGCTTCAACATCTGGGACGGGCGCCGCCATGTCATGCGCCGCCGCGGCGCCACCGGCGTCTGGGAGATTTTCGTCCCCGGCATCGGTGATGGGGAGCATTACAAGTACGAGCTCCTGGCCGCCGATGGCACGTTGCTGCCGCAGAAGGCGGATCCTTTCGGGTTCGGGTCCGAGCATCCGCCTGCAACAGCCTCCGTCGTGCGGCAGCTGGATGGCTACGATTGGTCGGATGCGGACTGGCTTGCCAGACGGGGCAAGGCGATTGCCGTCGATGCGCCCGTCTCGATCTACGAGGTGCATATCGGGTCGTGGAAACGCGTGCCCGAGGAAAACAACCGCCCCCTCTCCTACCTCGAACTGGCGCAGGACCTCGTGGCCTACGTCAAGGACCTTGGCTTCACCCATATCGAACTGATGCCGGTCAGCGAGTTTCCCTTCGACGGATCCTGGGGCTATCAGCCGGTCGGCCTGTTCGCGCCGACCATCCGGCATGGCACCCTGCAGGAATTCCGCGCCTTCGTCGAAGCATGCCATGCGGCGGGCCTCGGCCTGATCCTCGACTGGGTGCCCGGCCATTTCCCCGAAGATCCCCACGGCCTCGGTCAGTTCGACGGCACGGCCCTGTACGAGCACGCCGACCGTCGCGAAGGCTTCCACCCCGACTGGAACACGTTGGTGTTCAACTACGGCCGGGCCGAAGTGTCGAACTATCTGACCGCCAACGCGCTCTACTGGCTGGACGAACATCACATCGACGGTTTGCGCGTGGATGCCGTCGCCTCGATGCTCTACCGCGACTATTCCCGCAAGGATGGGGAATGGATCCCGAACAAGGACGGCGGGCGCGAAAACCTCGAGGCGATCGCCTTCCTGCAATCGACCAACGTCACCGTCTATGGCCAACTCGACGGCGTCGTGACCATCGCCGAGGAATCGACCTCATTTCCTGCCGTATCGGGCATGGTGGACGCCGGCGGCCTCGGTTTCGGCTACAAGTGGAACATGGGCTGGATGAACGACACCCTCGTCTACATGGGCGAGGACCCGATCAACCGCAAATACCACCACGACAAGATGACCTTCGGACTGCACTACGCCTTTTCGGAGAACTTCGTCCTGCCGATCAGCCACGACGAGGTCGTGCACGGCAAGGGCAGCCTTCTGGACAAGATGCCCGGCGATGCATGGCAGAAGTTCGCGAACCTGCGCGCCTATCTCGGCTTCATGTGGGGGCATCCGGGCAAGAAGCTGTTGTTCATGGGCTGCGAGTTCGCGCAAGGCGCCGAATGGAACCACGACAGCAGCCTCGATTGGCACCTGCTCGACATTGACCTGCACAAGGGCGTGCAATCCCTCGTGCGCGACCTGAATGCAACCTACCGCGCGGTTCCCGCGTTACATGAACGGGATACGAAGCCCGAAGGCTTCGATTGGGTCGAAGGTGGGGCCAATGAAGAATCACTGTTCGTCTGGCTGCGGCAGGGGGCCGAGGGGACCAAGCCTGCCCTTGTCGTCTGCAACATGACGCCCGTCCTGCGCGAAGGACGCCGCATCGGCGTGCCGCTGGCAGGACATTGGGCCGAACGGCTGAATACCGATGCCGGCCAATATGGCGGGTCGGGTGCCGGGAACATGGGCGGCCTCGACAGTGAGGAAGTCGCGGCAAGCGGCCGCCCCCATTCGATCGTCGTCACCGTGCCGCCATTGGCGACGGTGATCTTCGAGCTCGACTAGCACGAGACGCGTCCCCGCCCACGGGCGGGGGCATACTTCAGGGGAGGAGACCCAAATGACGGACCGGGAATCACAGCGACTTGCACAGCAGTCGATGGCCTTCGTGCTGGCAGGGGGGCGGGGCAGCCGATTGTACGAATTGACCGACATCCGCGCCAAGCCCGCCATGTATTTCGGCGGCAAGAGCAGGATCATCGACTTCCCGCTGTCGAACGCCGTCAATTCGGGCATCCGCCGCATCGGTGTGGCAACACAATACAAGGCCCACTCCCTTATCCGGCACCTGCAACGCGGCTGGTCGTTCTTTCGCGCCGAACGCAACGAAAGCCTCGATATCCTGCCCGCGTCGCAGCAGATGGGGAACGACAACTGGTATCGCGGCACCGCGGATGCCGTTGCGCAGAACATCGACATCATCGAAGGCTACGGCCCGAAATACATCATCATCCTCGCCGGCGATCACATCTACAAGCAAGACTACTCGCTGATGATCAAGCACCACGTCGACAGCGGCGCGGACGTCACCGTGGGGTGCATCGAAGTCCCGCGCGAGGAAGCCTCGGCATTCGGCGTCATGCATGTCGATGATCAGGACAATATCCTCGAATTCATGGAAAAGCCCAAGGACCCGCCCGCCATGCCCGGTCACCCGGACCTCGCGCTGGCATCCATGGGGATCTACGTGTTCGAGGTGGCGCATCTGGCGAAACTGCTGCGCGCGGATGCCGATAACCCCGACAGCAGCAACGATTTCGGCCACGACATCATTCCGGACCTCGTCAAGAACGGCAAGGCCATCGCCCATCCGTTCAGCCGATCCTGCGTGCGTACGGGGTTGGAAAAAGACGCCTACTGGCGCGACGTGGGCACGGTCGACGCCTTCTGGCAGGCCAACATCGACCTGACCGATTTCGAGCCGGAGCTGGACGTCTACGACAACGAATGGCCGATCTGGACCAACCAGGAGCTGACGGCCCCGGCCAAGTTCATCCACAACGAGGAAGGCCGCAAGGGCCACGCCGTGTCGTCGATGGTCTCGGGCGGGTGCATCATTTCGGGGTCCACCCTTGATCGCTGCCTGCTGTTCACGGGCGTGCGCACGCACTCCTATGCGGAGCTGGAGGGCGTTGTCGCGATGCCCTACGTCGACATCGGCCGCAACGCTCACCTCAAGAACGTGGTGATCGACCGGGGTGTGCGCATCCCCGAGGGCCTGATCGTCGGAGAAGACGCCGAGGCCGACGCCAAGCGGTTCCGCCGGACCGACAACGGCATCTGCCTGATTACCCAAAAGATGATCGACGCCCTGGAGACATAGATGAACATCCTGTTTGTCGCATCGGAATGCGCCCCCTTCGTCAAGACGGGGGGGCTGGCCGACGTGATCGGGGCCGTTCCCAAGGCGCTGGCCCCGCTTGGGGCGCATGTGCGCGTGCTGCTGCCCGCCTACCCCGCCCTCGCGATGGAGGTGTCGCGCGGGACCGAGGTTCTGTCCCTGCCCGACCTGATGGGCGGCCATGCCCGCGTGGTCGCCGTCTCGGCCAAGGGCATCGACCTTCTGCTGCTGGAGGCGCCGCATCTGTTCGACCGTCCGGGCAACATCTACCTCGATGGCAACGGGCAGGATTGGCACGACAACTACCTGCGCTTTGCCGCCCTGTCCCGCGCCGGCGCCCTGATCGGGGATGGCGCGCTGGACGACTGGAAACCCGACCTCGTCAATGCGCACGACTGGCAGGCCGCCCTCGTGCCGGCCTACATGGCCCTTGCCGGCAGCACCGTCCCCACCGTGATGACCATCCACAACATCGCCTTTCAGGGCGTGTTCGGGGCCGATGTCTTGGCCGCGATCGGCCTGCCGTGGGACATGCAGAGCGTCGAGCGGGGCGAATACTACGGCCGTTTCAGCTTCCTCAAGACCGGCCTGACCATGGCCAGCAGGATCACCACGGTCAGCCCGACCTACGCGCGCGAATTGATGGAGCCGGAATACGGCATGGGCCTCGACGGTGTGATGCGCGCCCGCGCCGCGGACCTGTCGGGTATCGTCAACGGCATCGACCTCGACGTCTGGAACCCGGAAGACGACGCCAACGCGCCAGAGGGCTATTCCGCGCGGACGCTCCGGAAGAAGGCAATCAACAAGGAGGCGCTGGAAGGGCGTTTCGGACTGACCCGGGGCGAGGGCCCGCTGTTCTGCGTGATCAGCCGCATGACCACGCAAAAGGGCCTCGACCTTCTGCTGGAGGCCATGCCGACATTGCTCGAACGCGATGCACGCCTTGCCATCGTGGGCAGTGGTGACAAATGGATGGAGCATGCCTTTTCGGATGCCGCCACGCATCACGCCGGCCGGGTCGGCACGATCATCGGATATGATGAGGGGCTGTCGCATCTGATGCAGGCCGGTGCCGACGCGATCCTCGTGCCATCGCGGTTCGAACCCTGCGGCCTGACACAGCTTTACGGCCTGCGCTACGGCACCATCCCCGTCGTGGCGCGCACCGGCGGTCTGGCCGATACGGTGATCGACGCGAACCTTGCCGCATTGGACGCGGGCTGTGCAACCGGTGTGCAATTTGCCCCCGTGACGGCGGTCGCGTTGGGGCAGGCCATAGATCGCACCTGTGACCTGTTTTCGGATCAGAAAGTGTGGACTGCGATGCAGCGGCGCGCGATGAAGCACCCCGTGGGATGGGATGCCTCGGCCCGCGCTTACCTGTCGCTCTTTTCCGCGCTGACCGAAAGCTGACGTGACCAAATACCAGATACAAATCGGAACGCCCTTCCCGATGGGCGTCGACCATGACGGAAACGGCGCCAACTTCGCCGTCTATTCTGCCAATGCGACCGGCATCGACCTGTGCCTGTTCTCCCCGGACGGCCAGACCGAGGAACAGCGCCTGCCCCTGCCCGAACGGACCGGTTCGATCTGGCACGGGTATGTGCCCGGCCTGCCCCATGGACAGCTTTACGGCTATCGCGCGCACGGCCATTTCGCGCCCGACCGGGGCCACCGGTTCAATGCCAACAAGCTGCTGATCGACCCCTACACGCGCGAATTCCATGGCACCTTCACGAACGCGCCGGAAATCTACGGCTACGACATCGACGCACCCGACCGCGACCTGTCGTTCTCGACCACGGACAGCGCGCCGTTCATGCCCAAATCGGTCGTCTCGCACCCGGACCTGTTCACGCCGACCACGCGCCCACTGGCAGATACCCCGACATCCGAGCTGATCTACGAGGCGCACGTCAAGGGCCTGACAAAGGCGCACCCGCGCGTGGCCGAGGCCCTGCGCGGCACCTATGACGGCCTCGCCTCGGGCGCGATCATCGAGCATCTGCACCGCATCGGCGTCACCACGATCGAGCTTTTGCCCGTGCACGCCTTCCCCGATGACGGGTTCCTCGTGGAAAAGGGACTGCGCAACTACTGGGGCTACAACACCATCGGCTTCTTCGCGCCGGAGCCGCGATATTTCGGGCCCGCGGGGTTCGCCGGGTTCCGGGCCATGGTGCGCAAGTTCCACGACAACGGGATCAAGGTGATCCTCGACGTGGTCTACAACCACACCGCCGAGGGGGATCATTCCGGTCCGACCCTGTCGTTCCGGGGCCTCGACAACGCCGGCTACTATCGCCTGATCGAAGGGCAGCGACGCTACTACGTCAACGACGCGGGCACCGGCAACACCCTGAACATGACGAACCCGCATGTCCTGCGCCTCGTGACCGACAGCCTGCGCTTCTGGGTCACGCAGATGGGGATCGACGGGTTCCGCTTCGACCTTGCCACGACGCTGGGGCGCGAGACCTATGGTTTCGACCGACGCGGCGGGTTCCTCGACGCCCTGCGGCAGGATCCGGTCCTGTCCCGCGTCCGCCTGATCGCGGAACCCTGGGATCTGGGCCCCGGCGGCTATCAGCTGGGCAATTTTCCCTACGAATTTTCGGAATGGAACGACACCTTCCGCGATACCGTGCGCCGCTACTGGAAGGGGGATGAACATTCCACGCAGGAACTCGGCGCCCGCCTTCTGGGATCGGCCGACAAGTTCGACCATTCGGGGCGCCGGTCCTGGGCATCGCTGAACTTCCTGACCAGCCACGACGGCTTCACCCTCGCGGACCTGAACGCCTACGACGAAAAGCACAACGAGGCGAACCTCGAAGACAACCGCGACGGCCATTCCGGCAACTACTCCGACAATTGCGGGGTCGAGGGGCCGACCGATGACGCGGTCGTTCTGGCCCGCCGCGCACGCCGTGCGCGCAACTTGCTGGCGACACTGTTCTTGTCACAGGGCACGCCGATGCTTCTGGCCGGCGACGAGGTCGGCAATTCGCAGGGCGGCAACAACAACGCCTATTGTCAGGACAGCGAGATCGGCTGGACGGACTGGACGGGTCACGACCCCGGCCTGACCTCCTTCGTCGCGCGCCTGTCCGCGTTCCGCCGCGATCACTCGGTCCTGCGACAATCGCACTTTCTGCATGGCAAACGCCGCGCGGCCGACCGCCTGCCGGATGTGATCTGGACCGATTTCAAGGGACAACCGCTGAATTGGCGCGATCCAGGCCTGTCTCAATTCTGCGTCGTCCTGCGGGCTTCGGCGGAAACCACCCTGCCCGAAGATGACACCGACACCGTCCTGATCGCCTTCAACCGGTCGGGCCGCCACGGCCACGTCAAATTGCCCCCGGCCCCCGACGGCCGCAGGTGGGTCCGCGGGATCGATACCGCGCATCCGACCGCCGCGGCGCGCCCGGAACCCGATCAGGAACTTGCCCCGATACAGGGTGTCTCCGTCATCGCCCTTATACTCGAACCGTAGGATCAGACCCATGACCCAGATCGCGACACAGCCCATCGACGGGCAGAAACCCGGCACCTCCGGCCTGCGCAAGAAAACCCGCGTCTTCATGCAGCCGGGCTACCTCGAGAACTTCGTTCAGGCCATCTTCGACGGGATCGGCGGGGCACGCGGCAAGACCTTCGTCGTGGGCGGCGACGGGCGCTACTTCAACGCCGAGGCGATCCAGGTCATCCTGCGCATGGCCGCCGCCAACGGCGCCGCGCATGTCATCGTCGGTCGCGACGGCCTGCTGTCGACGCCCGCCGCCTCACACCTGATCCGCCTGAACAAGACCGACGGCGGCATCATCCTGTCGGCCAGCCACAACCCCGGCGGCCCGGACGAGGATTTCGGCATCAAGTTCAACACCCCCAACGGCGGCCCGGCGCCCGAGGGGATCACCGACGCCATCTTCGCCCGCACCAAGACCATCGACGCCTATCACATCACCGAGACGCAGGACGTCGATCTTGGCACGATCGGCACACAGGCCATCGGCGACATGAAGATCACCATCGTCGATCCGGTCACGGATTACGAGGCGCTGATGGCCTCGATCTTCGATTTCGACGCGATCCGCGAGATGATCGCGGGCGGCTTCCGCATCCGCTTCGACGCGATGCACGCCATCACCGGCCCCTATGCCCATGCCATCCTCGAAGGCACGCTGGGCGCCCCCGCCGGCACGGTGGTCAACGGCACGCCGTCCCCCACCTTCGGCGGTGGCCACCCCGATCCGAACCCGGTCTGGGCCAAGGATCTGATGGACGTGATGATGGGCGACGACGCCCCCGATTTCGGCGCCGCCTCCGACGGCGACGGCGACCGCAACATGATCGTGGGCCGCGGCGCCTATGTCTCCCCCTCCGACAGCCTCGCGGTGCTGGCCGCCAACGCCCAGCATATCCCCGCCTACAAGGGTGGCCTCGCCGGTGTCGCCCGCTCCATGCCCACCTCCGGCGCCGCCGACCGCGTGGCGGAAAAGCTGGGGTTGGGCATCTACGAGACGCCGACGGGCTGGAAGTTCTTCGGCAACCTGCTGGACGCGGGCCGCGTCACCATCTGCGGCGAGGAATCGGCAGGCACCGGGTCCGATCACGTGCGCGAAAAGGACGGCCTCTGGGCGGTGCTCTTCTGGCTGAACCTGCTGGCGGCGCGCAAGATGTCGGTGGCAGAGGTCATGGCCGACCACTGGGCCACATACGGGCGCAACTACTACACCCGCCTCGATTACGAAGCCGTCCCGACGGAGCCCGCCATGGCCCTGATCGACGACGTCCGCGCCCGCCTCGCCACCCTGCCCGGCCAGACCTTCGCGGGACTGACGGTGACGAAGGCGGACGAGTTCAGCTACGACGACCCGGTCGACGGCTCCGTCAGCCACAATCAGGGTCTGCGCATCTGGTACGAAGGCGGCGCCCGCGCCGTTCTGCGCACCTCCGGCACCGGCACGGAGGGGGCGACGATCCGCTGCTACCTCGAGGCGTTCAGCGACACCGTGCTGGACGACATGCACCAGCTCGACGCCGTCCGCGCCGCCACGATGGATCTTGCCGCCTTCCAGCAGCACATCGGCCGCACCGCGCCCGATGTGACCACCTGAGCCACAACCGCCCCGGCCTAGCCCGCCGGGGCGCTACCCCCGCCCGCGATAGGGCGGCACCCCCTGATCGGGGATCCAGACGCCCTCGGGTGCAGGCCCCGTCTGCCAGAACACGTCGATCGGGATGCCCCCGCGCGGGTACCAATAGCCGCCGATGCGCAGCCATGCGGGCGCCAGCAGGTCGACGATCCGCCGCCCCACGGTCAGCGTGCAATCCTCGTGAAACGACCCGTGGTTGCGGAACGACCCGAGGAACAGCTTCAGCGACTTCGACTCCACCAGCCAGTCACCGGGCACGTAGTCGATCACGAGGTGCGCGAAATCCGGCTGCCCTGTCATCGGGCAGAGCGACGTGAACTCCGGCGCCACGAAGCGCACACAATAGGCGACGTCAGGCTGCGGGTTCGCCACCCGCTCCATCACCGCCGCCTCGGGCGAGGCGGGAAGGTCGGTTTGCCCACCCAGTTGGGTCAACCCGGAATAGATCGTCTCTTCGCTCATTCAAACGCTCCTCATGCCGCGCATCGAAGGGGCGCGCCCCCTTCCTCTGGCCAAAAATACCTCGGGGGGGCCCCGAAGGGGCGGGGGCAGAGCCCCCTGCCCCCTCAATCCACAGCCCCCCCGCCAAAGGCATTGCCACCCGCGTAGTCGCAGGGCGCCTCCTGCATTTCCAGATGCAATCGGTCACCGGTATAGGGATGCGCCCGCGCCAGATCCTCGTCGAACGCGATCCCCAGCCCCGGCGCCTCGGATGGCACGACGAAGCCCCCCTCGACACGTGGCCCGCCGCCCAGCGCGTGGTGGAACGGCGTCTCGATCGCCTCGACCATCAACAGGTTCGGGATCGTGGCCCCCAGCGCGACATTGGCCGCGAACTCCACCGGCCCAGCGTACAGATGCGGCGCCACCTGCGCGCCGAACCCCTGCGCCAGCGCGGCCAGCTTGCGCCCTTCCGATATGCCGCCAAGCCGACCCAAGGCGGGCTGCACGATCTCGGCCCCGCCGAGGCGCAGCAGGATCGCGAATTCCGACAGGGAACACAGGCGCTCGCCCCCCGCAACGGGGATCGGAACGGCATCCGCGACCCGCGCCATGCCGTGCGGATCATCTGGCGGCACGGGTTCTTCGAACCACAGCGGATCGTATCCGGCGATGGCCCGTCCCAGCCGGATCGCCCCCGCCGGGTTGAACTGCCCGTGGGTGCCGAACAGCAGGTCGGCACGGTCGCCCACGGCCTCCCGGATCGCGGCACACATCGCGACCGACAGGCCGATATCGGCGCGCGCCGGCTGATGCCCGCCCCGGATGGTATAGGGCCCCGCCGGGTCGAACTTCACCGCCGTCCAGCCATCGTCGGCGCAGCGCCCCGCAACCGCGCCCTGCATCTCGGGCGATGTCCAGAAGGCGCCCATATCCATGTCCGCGTCCGGGTAGAGATACGTATAGGCCCGCAGCCGGTCCCACATCCGCCCGCCCAGCAGGGCCCAGACGGGCCGGTCCCGCGCCTTGCCGAGGATGTCCCAGCACGCGATCTCCAACCCCGCGAAGGCCCCGAACACCGTCGGGTCTGCCCGCGCCGTGAACCCCGAGGAATAGACACGCCGCGACATCAGCTCGATGTTCTCGGCGCTCTCGCCCTCCATGTGGCGCGCGAAGACATCCGCGATGACGGCGCGCATCGCCTCGGGCCCGACGGCGCTGGCGTAGCATTCACCATAGCCCACGATGCCACAGGCCGTCGTCACCTTGGGGATGATCCAGTATCGTCCGCCCCAACCCGGCGCGGGCGGGGCGACCACGAAGACCTCCAGGTCGGCAAGGCGCAGCGGCGCGGTCATGCCATCACCACGACGTTGCGGCGGCCTTGTCCCGCGCGCGTGGCCGCGATGGCGTCGTTGATCGCCTCCAGCGGATAGGTGCCGGACACCAACTCCTCCAGCTTCAGCCGCCCCTGCGCATGCAGGTCCAGCAGCCATGGAATGTCCCGCCGCAGGACCACGTCCCCCATCCGCGTACCGCGCAGCCCCTGACCGTAGTAGCTGGCCGAGACCGGGTCGAAATGCCCGACCGTGCCCACATGCGGCATCCCGACCAGATAGGCCGTGCCGTGCGGCGCGCACCAGTCCAGCGCCCCGTCGATGACGGACCCGGCGCCGACCGTGACGAAGATATGATCGGCCAACCGGCCAAGGGCCAGCATCGCCTGACGCCCGTCCGCCCCGGCCAGCACCCCGTCGGTGGCGCCGAAGTCCCGCGCGGCGTCCAGCTTGTCCTGGCTGATGTCGACGGCGACGATCCGCGCCGCGCCTGCCAGCCGCGCGCCCTGCACCGCGTTGAGGCCCACGCCCCCCGCGCCGATCACGACGCACCAGTCGCCCGGCCGCACCTGCGCGGTATTGACCGCGGCCCCCAATCCCGTGACCACGCCACACGACAGGATGCAGGCCGCCTCGGGCGCGATATCCTCGGGGATGGTGACGACCTGACTGGCGTCCACCGTCACCGCCTCGGCAAAGGCGCCACAGTTCATCGCCGCAACCACGCCCGCGCCGGACGCATCCGTCAACGGCGTGATCGCACCCGGATCGCCGCATTGCGTGGGCCGCCCGCCCGAACAGGCGGGGCAGGTTCCGCAGGCCCGGATCAGGGTGACCAGAACCCGCGCGCCAACCGGCATGTTCGCGACCCCGTCACCAACAGCAGATACGCGCCCCACCGCCTCGTGCCCGTAGACGGCAGGCAGATCGCCGCCCCAGCCGCCGTCGGCAAAGGTGATGTCGGAATGACAGATCGCCACGGCCTCGATATCGACCTGCACTGCCCCCGGACCGGGCGGTGCGAGGGTCAGCGTCTCGATCTGCAGGGCGGCGCCGAACTCCCGACACACGGCCGCACGGATGTCTCTCATGATTGTCTCCGGTCCTGATTTCAGCCACCCTGCCGCAGGGATCGTGGGACGTCATCCCCGAACCGTCACGAACCTGTGCCTTGAGCGACCTGCCGTCAGTCGCCCCGCCCTTGCCCCAGGCGCAGCGGCGGTCCACAACCGCCATCGGAGGGGCTCCGTGCAGGCAGGCCCGTGGACGACAGGACGCGCGTGGTTGCGGCCCCGTCAGCGCATGAAGGCGTCACGCCGCCCGGGACACAGAACGATACAGGATTGCCGACATGACCGACATCATCGCCCCGGATGGCATCCGTATCCACGCCCTCGACGAAGGCCCCCGCGATGGCCCGGTGCTTGCCTTCGCCAACTCGCTCGGCACGGATCTGCGGCTTTGGGACGGGATCCTGCCGCTCCTGACGCCCGGCTATCGCATCATCCGTTTCGACAAACGGGGCCACGGCCGGTCGGATGTGCCCGATCCGCCATATGGCATGGGCGCCCTTGTGTCGGATGCCGAGGCCGTGCTGGACCATTTCGGGGTGGCCGACTGCACGTTCATAGGCCTCAGCATCGGGGGCCTAATCGCGCAGGGGCTTGCCGTGAAACGCCCCGATCTGATCACGGCAATGGTCCTGTCGAACACCGCCGCCAAGATCGGCACGCCCGCCTTCTGGACCGACCGGATCGACCGCGTCCAGACCGACGGGATGGAGGCAATTGCCGACGGCATCATGGATCGGTGGTTCGGGCGCGATTTTCGCGCCGGTCCGGGCCTTGCCACATGGCGCGCGCGGTTCGTGGCGACATCGCCCAAGGGCTATGCCGGGTGCTGCGCCGCGATCCGGGGCACGGATTTCTATACCCCGACCAGCGGCCTGCGCCTGCCGACATTGGCCATCGCCGGGTCCGAGGACGGGTCCACCCCGCCCGACCTGATCCGGGAAACGGCGGACCTGATCCCGAAATCGGAATTCCGCCTGATACGCCGGTCCGGCCATCTTCCGTGCGTCGAGACCCCCACGGAATTCGCCGCGCTGCTGACCGCTTTCCTGACACGTCTGGACCGCAAACCATGACCATCGCCCCGCAAGACAGCCCCCTGCTGCGCGACCTCTTCGCAGACCCCGAGATCGCCCGGCTGTTCACCGATACGGCAGCCGTCCGCGCGATGCTGATCGTCGAGGGCACCCTTGCGCGCGTGCAGGGCAGCGCAGGCCTGATCCCCGAGACGGCCGCCGCCTACCTGCACCGCGCCGCGATGGAGATACAGATCGATCCCGCGGGCCTTGCATCGGAAACCGCGCGGAACGGCGTCTGCGTGCCTGCCCTGCTGGCGGCCTTTCGCAAGCAGGCGCAGGCCCCCGAACATACGCAGTTCCTGCACTGGGGCGCGACGTCGCAGGATATCATCGACACCGGGCTTGCCCTGCGCTTGCGGCAGGTCCTGACCCTGCTGGGCGACCGGCTGGATCGCCTTTTGACCCTGTTGGCCGATCTGGCCGACACCCACGCCGAGACCCCCATGATCGCCCGCACCTATGGACAGCCTGCGACGGTCACGACGTTCGGCGCCGTGGTGGCCACATGGGGCACGGGCCTGCTGGCACTGCGCGACGAGCTGCCGGGCGTTCGCGACGCGGTCCTGATCGTGACGCTGCATGGGGCGGCGGGGACCCTGTCAGTACTGGGCGAACAGGGGCCCGCCATTCGTGCCGACCTTGCCCGGGCCCTTGGCCTTGGCGATCCCGTCGGCGTGCCGCATGCGGACCGGGCGCATATCCTTGGCCTTGCAGGGTGGGCGAACCGCGTGCTTCAGGCCTGTGCGAAATGCGCGACCGACCTGTTGCTGTTGACGCGGGAGGGGGAGGTCACGCTGTCGGGGGGCGGATCCTCCTCGACCATGCCGCAAAAGGCCAATCCGGTGGCGCCTTCCGTGGTCTGTGCGCTGGCCGCCCATGGTGCGGGGCACGCCGCCGCCCTGTCGATGCGTCCCGCGTGGGATCAACGGGACGGCGCGGCATGGTTCACCGAATGGCTGTCCCTGCCCCCGCTGATGGCGGCGACGGGAAAAGCGTTGGAGGTTCTGGGCCAGATGGATGTCGGCTATGGCACCCCCACGCACCCGGCGGGCACGGCGCCCTCTGACCTGATCCATGCCGAGGCGCTGACCTTTGCACTGGCGCGCGACATGTCCCGCCCCGATGCGCAGGCCCGGGTCAAGGCGTGGGCCACCGAGGCCAGGGCGACGGGCGGCTCTCTGCTTGCGCTGGCCGGGGTCGATCCGGCCGATTACGCGCCCGAACGCCAATGGGGCGAGGCGCCCCTGCATGCCCGCAGGTTCGTCGCCGCCGTGCGCGGATGACGGACACGTCACCACCCACGCGCGACACCCGTCTGCCCATCGTCTTCATCATGCTGACCGTGATGATCGAAGCGGTCGGCATCGGCCTGATCCTGCCCGTCATGCCGGCCCTGCTGGAAGAGGTGCAGGGCGTCGGCCTGTCGCAGGCGGCGCTGTGGGGGGGGCTTCTGGCGTCGATCTATGCGCTGATGCAGTTCCTGTTCTCGCCCACGATCGGCAACCTGTCGGACCGGTTCGGACGGCGACCGGTGCTTTTGCTGTCAATGGCGGTGATCTTCCTCGACTATATCCTGATGGCCTTTGCGCATACCTTCTGGCTGCTGCTGCTGGGACGGATCATCGCGGGTATCGCGGCGGCCACCATGTCGACGGCGACCGCCTTCATGGCCGATATCTCCAGCCCCGAGAAGAAGGCCCAGAACTTCGGCCTCGTGTCGGCGGGCTTCGGATTGGGCTTCGTGCTGGGGCCGGCGATCGGTGGTCTGATGGCGGAATGGGGGCCGCGCGCGCCGTTCTGGGCGGCCGCTGCGATCTCCGGCGCCAATCTGGTGCTCGGGCTAGCCGTCCTGCCTGAGACCCTGCGCCGCAAGCGTCCGTTCGAATGGCGGCGGGCGAACCCCTTGGGCGGGCTGATCGCCATTCGCGCCCTGCCCGGCGTCGGCGCCCTGCTGGCCGTCTGGTTCTTCTACCAGGTCGCGAACTGGGTCTATCCGGCGATCTGGGCCTATTTCACCCAGAGCGCGTTCGGCTGGGATGCCCGCATGGTCGGCATGTCACTGGCGGTCTATGGCATCTCGATGGTGGTGGTTCAGGGCGGGTTGATCCGCTGGGTCATCCCCCGGCTGGGCGAACGCCGCACGCTGGCGTGGTTCCTGCCCTACAATGCCGCGATCCTGCTGGGTGTCGCCTTCGTGGAACACGGCTGGCTGATGCTGGCGTTGACGCCGTTCTCGGCTGTGGGGGCCTTGGTCGCCCCCGCCATTCAAGGCGTGATCAGCCGGGCCGCGTCCGACGATCAGCAGGGCGAACTTCAGGGCGTTCTTGCCTCCATCACGGCGGTGGCGGCCATCGCCTCACCACTTTTGATGACGCGGGTGTTCAACCTTGCGACATCGGGCGAGACGCAGTTCCCCGGCGCGCCCTTCCTCGTGGCCTGCGCCCTGATGGTGGTGTCCTGGGCCCTGTTCCGTCGCGCGTCCTAGGACGGCGACAACGCCCGCAGAAAGACATCGCGGTCGACATTGCCGCCTGTCGCGATCACCGCCACATCGCCCGTGTGATGGAACAACCCGGCCGCAAGCGCGACCGCGCCGCCGGGTTCCAGAACGATGCGAAGATGGTCCCACGCGATTGCCATGGCGCGCAGGGCCTCCTCGTCCGTGACGACCATTCCCGGCCCGGCAAGGCGTTGCAGCACGGGAAACGTCAACTCGCCCGGAGTGGGCGTCAGGATGGCATCACAGAGGGATCCGACCTTGGCCGCGTTTTCCTGTCGCGTGCCCGACCGAAGGGACCGGGCCATGTCGTCGAAGCCCTCGGGCTCGACCGTGCGGACGGTTGCACGCCCCTCAAGCGCAAGCGCCACACCCGCGGCCAGCCCGCCACCGCCGCAACAGACCAGAACCTCGGACACCTCTTCCGGGAGGTCCTGCGCGATCTCCAACCCGCAGGTGCCCTGTCCCGCGATGACACGCGCGTCGTCATAGGGGCTGATCAGTTCGAGGCCGCGTTCCCCGACGAGGGCCGCACCGATCGCGAAGCGGTCTTCGGTCGCGCGATCATAGAGGATCACCTCGGCGCCATAGCCGCGCGTGTTGTCGATCTTCACCTGCGGCGCGTCGGTCGGCATGATGATCACCGACTTGCGCCCCGCCATCCGGGCCGCCAGCGCCACGCCCTGTGCATGGTTTCCCGACGAATAGGTGACGACGTCGCCACCCGCCTGCGCCACGGCATTCAGGCCGCCGCGGAACTTGAAGCTGCCGGTTTTCTGCAGGCATTCGGCCTTGACCCAGATCCGCCGTCCCATCGCCGCATCCAGAGAAGGCGCGTTCAGCAACGGCGTGCGGACCGCATGGCCGCGAAGACGGTCGGCGGCGGCGTCGATATCGGCGCGGGTGATCGGGTCCGTCACAACAGCATCGTCCATTCGTTCAACGCCTCCAGCGCTTCGGCTTCGTCCAGAAACGGGACATGCCCCCGGTCGGGCACCTGCGCGACAATCATGTCAGGCCGACGGCGCGCCATTTGGGTCAGCGTCGCCTCGGTCAGCAGGTTCGAATTGACGCCGCGAATACACGCCAGCGGCAGGCCGGCCATCGCATCGAACAGCGGCCACAGGTCAGGCACAGGCTGCGCCCCGGCCTCCAGCACCGCATCGCGCAGCTTGACATCATACGTCAGGGCCAGCCCGTCGCCCGTATCGCGGTAGTGCTTTTCCGCCTCCTGCCGCCAACGGTCGGCCGGGACATTGGCAAAACCGTCGATCAGGGCGGCGCGCATCAGGGCGGCTTCCTCCAATGTCCGGGCCTCGGGCGGTTGACCGATGTAGTCGGCAATCACCTCCAGCCCTTCGGGCGCCAGTTCGGGCCCGATGTCGACCAGGGCCACGCCGGCCAGCCGTGCCTTGGCCATAAGGGCCAGTGACATCGCGATCAGCCCCCCCCGCGACGTCCCGAGGATCGCGACACGGTCCAGTTCCATATGCGCCAGCAGTTCCAGCACATCCCGCGCTTCGGTCGGGATGGTATAGGTCCGCCAGTCCGGCGCGCGCTGCGACTTGCCGCGCCCGCGGTAGTCCAGCCGGATCACGCGATGTTCGCCCAGCAGGTAGGGCAGCACGTAGTCGAAGTCGGTGGAATTGCGCGTCAGGCCGGACAGGCACAGGATCGGCGGCGTATCGGGGTCGCCTTCGCCCTGATCCTCGTACCACAGGCGCAGATTGTCGGACGTCTTGAACTCGGGCATCTCAGATCGCCTTCACCAGCGCCGGAATACCCGTCAGGTCGTCCAGTACGTGGTCGGGCATCTGCCCCAGCCGGTCCACCGGCTGTCCGGTCCGGTTGACCCAGGCCACCCGAAACCCATAGCCCTTGGCCGCCGCCGCATCCCAGCCGTTGGACGATACGAACAGGACATTGCCCGCCTCGCACCCGAAGGCCCGGCCAACCATGTCGTAGACCTTGGAGGACGGCTTGTAGATGCCGACGCTTTCGACCGAGAGCACATGATCCAACAGGCGCCCCACGCCGGCGGAGGTCACGGCACCCTGCAGCATTTCGGGCGTGCCGTTGGACAGGATCCCGGTGCCAAGGTGCATGTCCTTCAGCGCACCCAGCATGTCCGGCACCTCGGGATAGGCAGACAGATCCCAGTAGAGTTGCAGCAACCGATCGCGCAGCTTCGGATCGGTCAGGCCGTTCGCCTCCAACGCCCAATCGAGCCCGTCCGCGGTGACCTTCCAGAAATCGACATGGTCCCCGGTCACGGCCCGCAGCCAAGTATATTGCAGCTGCTTGTCGCGCCAGTCGCGGGCCACGGCGGCCCATGTATCGGCCAGTGCCTCGAACCCGTCTTCGGACGCGGCCTCGCGCGCGGCGGCGGTCACGTCGAACAATGTGCCGTAGGCGTCGAAAATGCAGGTGTCGATGGCCATGGGCGCCCCTCTGATTGCGTGGCGCGACCGTGGCACGGGGATGCGCAACCGTCCAGCCTGTCGGCCCGACGTCAAGCCATACAGGGTTGCGGGATCAGTCGAGGCTGCGCAGCACCAGCTCGCATTCGAGGGCGGTCAGGATCGTGCGTTCCCGGCTCCAGCTGCCATCGAATGTCATTGCTTCGTCGAGGCTGCGATGCTGCGCAGCGACGGCCTCATCCGAAAGCCCGCCGAGGTAGATCGCCATCCATGCCTCGACATCGACCGCATCGCCGCCACCGGAGGCCACCCGTGCCGCCTCGCGCGCCTGCAGCCCCGAAAGGCCACCACGGCACATCCGGCCTTCGAACGACGAGCGCACGACATGGCCGCGCAGCCCTTCGGCTGTCGAGACACTCGCCGTCTCGATACCCGTCACGAGGGTGGACATCACGCTGATCCCGGTGCCCACCAGAACAGCGGTCAGCACGACCCAATCAATCGTGATTGTGCCAGCCTCGTCGGTCAGGAATGTCTTCAGCGAAGGGACCATCACACCTGTTGTGCCCGTGTTGCAGTTAACCTTGATATGTACACCAACGCGCGGGTGTTTCTCAGGCTTCCTGCTGCAGCAAAAACAGTGATTTGTGCGCAGTTCTTTCGATTCCGCGATCGTTCAGGCGGGATGCGGCCGATTGTTTCGAAAGATCGGCGGAATCGTGCAGGCCCGTGCCTAGAGATTGTCGGGATGTGGCATCCCCATCACGTGATATCCCCCGTCGACGTGAATGATCTCACCGGTGGTGGATGCCCCGGCGTTCGAACACAGGTACAGCGCCGTGCCGC
Source organism: Jannaschia sp. 2305UL9-9 (assembly GCF_041403465.1). Taxonomy (NCBI): domain Bacteria; kingdom Pseudomonadati; phylum Pseudomonadota; class Alphaproteobacteria; order Rhodobacterales; family Roseobacteraceae; genus Jannaschia; species Jannaschia sp. 2305UL9-9. The sequence goes on along the minus strand of NZ_JBGEHM010000002.1, from coordinate 985,123 downwards.
CCACCGCGTCCAGCGTCGCATTGGACCGCAGGGGGGCATTGGCCTCGGCGTGGCGGAACGTCTTGCGGGCCCCACCGATGGCCGCACCGGCCAGCGTCTTCATCGGTCCGGGGCTGATGGCGTTGACGCGGATGCCCTCCGGCCCCAGATCGGAGGCAAGGTACCGTACAGCCGATTCCAGCGCCGCCTTGGCCACGCCCATGACGTTGTAGAACGGCATGACACGCTGCGACCCGTCGAAGGTCAGCGTGATGATCGTGCCGCCATCGGTCATCAGCGGTCGCGCGCGGCGGGCCACTTCGATCAGGGAATAGCACGAGATATCGAGCGTCTGCTTGAAGTTCGTGCGGCTGGTGTCGACGATCCGACCGGTCAGCTCCGACTTGTCGGAAAAGGCGATGGCGTGGATCACGAAGTCCAGCTTGCCGCCCTTTTCCAACTCGGAAAAGGCCGCGTCCAGCGACGCATCGTCGGTCACATCCACATCCAGCAGGGTGGTGGACCCGACTTGTTCCGCCAAGGGGGCGACCCGCTTGCCGAACGCCTCCCCCTGGTAGGTGAACGCCAGATCGGCGCCCGCCTCGGACAGGGCCTTGGCGATCCCCCACGCGAGCGACCGCTCGTTCGCGACACCCATGACCAGACCGCGCTTGCCGTGCATGTCCATGGCTCAGCCCCGATGCTTGGAGATGATGACGGTGCCGTTCGTGCCGCCGAACCCGAAGGAGTTGGACAGGACCGAGTCGATCTCCACCCCGTCCTTCAGCTCCGTGTTGATCTCGGACGGGGCAAGGGCCGGGTCCAGTTCGGTGACGTTGATCGAGGGTGCGATGAACCCCTTGTTCATCATGATCATCGAATAGATCGCTTCCTGCACGCCCGTCGCGCCGAGGGAGTGTCCGGTCATCGATTTGGTGGATCCGATGGCCGGTGTGTTCCCCTCGCCCCAGATGTTGCGGCAGGCGACGACCTCCTTGATGTCCCCCACGGGGGTCGAGGTGCCATGCGCGTTGACGTAGTCGACTTTCCGGTCCTCCGGCAGGGTCGACAGGGCCAGGCGCATCGCGCGCTCCCCGCCCTCGCCCGAGGGCGCGACCATGTCGGCGCCGTCGGACGTGGCGCCATAGCCGGTGACCTCGCCATAGATCGTGGCGCCGCGCGCGATCGCGCGCTCGCGCTCTTCCAGCACGACGACACCCGCGCCGCCGGCGATGACGAAGCCGTCGCGCGTCGCGTCATAGGGGCGCGAGGCCGTCTCGGGCGTGTCGTTGTACTTGGACGACATCGCGCCCATCGCGTCGAACAGGCACGACAGGGTCCAGTCGACCTCCTCTCCGCCGCCGGCAAAGACGATGTCCTGCTTGCCGAACTGGATCTGCTCCACCCCGTTGCCCATGCAGTGCAGCGACGTGGTGCAGGCGGATGTGATCGAATAGTTGACACCCTTGATGCCGAATGGCGTCGCAAGGCAGGCGGAGTTCGTGGACGACATGCAGCGCGTCACCATGAAGGGGCCCATGCGCTTGGGGCTGCCCTTGCTGATCACCGTGTCGAAGGCGGTGAAGAAGTTGGAGGTCGATGGCCCACCGGACCCCATCACGAGGCCCGTGCGCTCGTTCGACACTTCGTCCTTTTCCAGACCGGCATCCGCGATCGCCCGCTCCATCGCGATGAAGTTATAGGCGGCGCCCGGCCCCATGAAGCGCAGGTTGCGCTTGTCGATATGCTCGGTCACGTCGATGTCGGGCATGCCATGGACCTGGCTGCGGAACCCGTGTTCGGCGTATTTCTCGGCAAAGGTGATCCCGGATTTGCCGGCGCGCAAGGAAACTTCGACCTCCTCCGGGGTGTTCCCGATGGGAGAGACGATCCCGATTCCGGTAACGACGACACGACGCATGGGTTTCTCCTCCGGCTGCAAGTCCGCGATGGTGTAGGGGTTGGGGCGCGGCGGGGCAAGACGCAGGCGCCCGAAAGGCCGCGTCGGAACCGGCGAAGTCGGCATCGTGTTCGCCCGACCGCATGTGCGGCGCGCGGACGTTGCCGCCGGTTGGATGCCACCACCATGCCGCGAGGATGGAGGACCACCTGAATGCCGCCCCCACGAGGTTAGAAAGATCCCGCCGCTTCCCGACAAGAATTGACGGGTTGCGCCGCGATCAGCTTTCGCTGAGCGCGACCTTCATATCCTTGACCTGATAGATCACTTCGCCGTCCGCCTCGACGATGCCGTCCGCGACGCCCATCGTCAGGCGACGGGTCTGCAGCGCCTTGGTGAAATCGATCTTGTAGGTCAGCATCTTGCGGTCGGGGCGCACCATGCCCGTCAGCTTCACCTCGCCCACGCCCAGGGCATAGCCGCGCCCCTGCCAGCCGCGCCAACCGAGGTTGAAGCCCGTCAGCTGCCACAGCCCGTCGAGACCGAGGCACCCCGGCATGATCGGGTTGCCCGGAAAATGGCAGTCGAAAAACCACAGGTCCGGCGTGATGTCGAACTCGGCAAGAACATGTCCCTTGCCATGTGCGCCACCATCCGCCGAAATCTCGGTGATGCGGTCCATCATCAGCATGGGCGGTTCGGGCAGTTGCGCGTTGCCGGGGCCGAACAATTCCCCCCGCGCGCATTTCAGCAGGTCGTCTCGGTCGAAGCTGGTCGGAAATTGGCCCATGGATCCCTCGGTCGATTGGTTTCGCCCGGTCTACTGTTCGCGCAGGGCGGCATGCAACCCTGCACTGGCGCCGGCCGCTTGCGGCGCAGGACGGGGGGGCCGGTCATCGGCCATGGCGAAATCGATTGAAAACCCGTGCTTGACCGCCCTATATCTCTGTCCATGGATAAGATTCCCGATACGGCCCGTACGCGCGGGGAAGCCTGGCTTGCACGGGCATCCGTGCGCCCGACCCGCCAGCGCGTCGCCCTTGCCGCCCTTCTGGTCGGGGACGGAAACGATCGACACGTCACGGCCGAATGGTTGCACGATGCCGTGCGGCAGACCGGGGACAAGGTCTCGCTCGCCACGGTGTACAACACCTTGCGTGCCTTCACCGAAGCCGGCCTCGTGCAGGAAATCACGGTCGATGGCACCGGTTCCTATTTCGACACCCGGCTGGACGATCACCCCCATTTCTATTGGGAAAACGAAGCGCGGCTGACCGACGCCGGCTCTCACGCGCTTGAAATCATCGACCTGCCCGACGCCCCCGAGGGGATGGAGATTGCCAAGGTCGACGTCGTGATCCGGTTGCGTCACAAGTCCTGATCCTTGCCTTGCCTTGCATTGCGGGCGGGTCATGTCCCGTCCTGCGCGCACTGCCCTGTCGGAGACATCATGCCCCAGTTTGCCAGCTACCCGAGCCTGAAGGACAAGACCGTCTTCATGACGGGCGGCGCGTCCGGGATCGGCGCCGAGATCGTCGCCGCCTTCGCGGATCAGGGGGCACGCGTCGGTTTCCTAGATATCGACGCGGCGGGGGGTGCGGCCATGCAGGACCGCTTCGCAGGCGTCGCCCATGTCGCCTGCGACCTGCGCGATATCGACGCGCTCAGGGACGGGATCGCAACGCTGAGGGACCGTGTCGGCCCTGCCGATATCCTCGTGAACAACGCGGCGCGCGATGACCGCCACGATTGGCGCAAGGTCTCGGCCGGATATTGGGACGAACGGCAGGCGGTGAACCTGCGGCACATGTTCTTTGCGATTCAGACCGTGGCCCCCGACATGATCGCGAAGGGCGGTGGATCGATCATCAACATGGGATCGAACAGCTGGTGGGAAGCGGGCGGCGGCTTCCCCGCCTATGCGACGGCCAAGGCCGCCGTGCACGGGTTGACCCGCACCATGGCCCGCGATCTTGGTCGCGACCGGATCCGGGTCAACACGGTGGTGCCGGGCTGGATCATGACCGACCGGCAGAAGGATCTCTGGGCCACACCCGAAGACCTCGAAAAGCACCGGGCCCGGCAATGCCTGCCCGATCTGATCGATCCGGTGCACGTGGCCCGCATGGTCCTGTTCCTCGCGTCCGATGACGCGATGATGTGCACCGCGAACAACTACATGGTCGAAGCCGGCTCCATCTGAGCGACGTCGCACCTGACCGCGGCTCGGTGCCGCGGACATCCTGGGGAGGAACGCATGGAAAAGATCGGTTTTGTCGGGGTCGGCCTGATGGGTCACGGGATGGCTGCCAACCTGCTGGCGGCGGGTCATCCCCTCACCGTCGTCGCCCACCGGAATCGCGGGCCTGTCGACGACCTCGTCTCCAGAGGTGCGGTCGAGGCCGCAGACCTCGCCGCCCTGGCACGCGCCTCGGACATCGTGCATATCTGCGCCCCCGGCTCGCCGCAGGTCGAAGCCATCGTCGAGGTTCTGGCCGCTGAAATGCTCAAGGGCGGCATCGTGGTCGACTGCTCCACCTCCAACCCCGTGTCGACCGAGGCACTGGCCGCCAGACTGGCCGAGCGGGGCATCGATTGGGTCGACGCGCCCCTTGGCGGCACCCCCGTGCAGGCCGAGGCAGGCGAACTGGCCGCGATGGTCGGCGCCACGCCCGAGGTCTTTGCCCGCATCGAACCCGTGCTGCGCACATGGGCCGGCACGATTGCCCATGTCGGCGGCCCCGCGGCGGGCCACAAGATGAAGCTTTTGAACAACTTCCTCGCGATGGGGTATGGCGCCCTCTATTCCGAGGCGCTGGCCTTGGCCGAAAAGGCCGGGCTGGGCACCGACACCTTCGACAGCGTCATCCGGGGCAGCCGCATGGATTGCGGTTTCTACCAGACGTTCATGGGCTATGCGGTCGAGGGCAACCGGGAGGCGCACAAGTTCACGTTGACGAATGCCCTCAAGGACATGACCTATCTGTCCGCGATGGCGGGCGGCACCGGCGTCGCCAATCCGATCGGCGCCGCTATCCGCAACTCCTACGCGCTTGCCGTGAACACCGGCGGTGACGGCGCCGAGGATTACGTCCCGCACCTTGTAGACTACATCGCCCGCGCCAACGGGGTCGACCGGGGCTGACCACGCGCGGTTCGCTGAACTCGACGGTTGGTCTGTGCGCGTCGGTCAGGCCAACCCGAGATCTGCGAAAGCGATGTAGGGCACCGGATCGCCGGGCGCGATGTCCATGGCCTCCGGCGCGAGCATCACAAACCCTTCGGCCCACGACAGGCCCGAAACCCGACCGGACCCTTCGGAGGCGAAAACCTCGGCCTGTCCGCCGCGCAACCGGGCGCGCAGCACTTCGGTGCGGCCCGCCTTCTTGCGCTTGGCAAAGGCCGCCGGAACCATGCGGGGTTCCGGATCACTCCAATCCGCCCCGGCCATTTGCAGCAAGGCGGGCCGCGCGAACAACGCCCCGCAGGTAAAGGCTGCCACCGGATTTCCGGGCAGGCCGAACAACGCCCTGCCGTGCCAATCACCCAGCGCGAGGGGCCGCCCCGGCTTGATCGCGATGCGCCAATGGTGGACCTGTCCCTCGCGGCTCAGCAGGCGGGACAGATGATCCTCGTCGCCCGCGCTTGCCCCGCCCGACGTCAGGATCGCATCGACAGGCGCATTGGACAGCGCATCGCGCAGCAGGTCCTCGTCATCCGGCACATGCCCCAGATCGACGGGCGACATTCCCCAGGCCGCCAGCATCGACAGCAACATCGGCCGATTGACGTCGTAGATGCCCGGTCCGACCGCGCCCGGGGCCACGATCTCGTCCCCCGTGGACAGAACGCCGACGCGCAACCTGTCGTGAACCCGCACGGTGCCGTGGCCCGCCGCAATTGCCAGCGCCAGATCGGACGGGCGCAGGCGCCTACCGGCCGGCAGGATGACATCGCCGGCGCGGACATCTTCCCCGGCGGGGCGCGTGTTGGCCCCCGCGTTCGGCACGGCCCGCAGGGTCACGCCCTGCTGCGTCCGGGTCGCGTCCTCCTGCAGGGCGACGGTATCGACGCCGGAGGGCAGGGCCGCACCGGTCAGGATGCGGATAGCATGACCGGGCGGCACGGGCGCCGCCGCATGGGTGCCCGCGGCGGCACGCTCCGCCACGACCGGGACGCACCCATGGGGGATCGTGGCATGCGCGAACCCCCAGCCATCCACGGCCGAATTCGCCGTTGGCGGGTTTGCCCGTATGGCGCTGAGCGGGCCGCAAAGGATACGGCCCGCGGCCTCCCCGACCGGGACGGTCGACGCCCCGACGCGCGGGCCACTTACCCGACGCAGGGTGGCCAAGGCCGCGTCCACGGGCGTCCACGACACCCCGCGCGGCAGGGCATAGCAATCGCCGGCAGGCCGAACGCCGAGGATCCATCCCTCCTCGGCGGCGATGCGTGCGGCATCGGGCTGTTCGCGGGGGGCGGTGAACCAATCGGGCGTCACCTTGCGCAGGGCCTTGGCCGTGGCAATGACCTGCGCCCGGTCCTTGATCGCGTCGCCCTCGGACGACAGGGGCCACATGCTGGGATAGATCTCGGCCAGTGTGATGCGGGCCGTCGGTTCCCGCCATCCCGTCTGCTGGGGCCAGACCTGCATTTCCGCGCCAAAGCGCCGCCGCATGCCCGCAAGGGCCGCCAGACCAACAAGGGATTGCGATCCGACCGCACCGGCATAGGCCAGTTGCCACGGCGACTTGGCGCCGGGCACCGCCTGTTCGACGGTCCGGTGGTCCGACAGGCCATGATCCCGGCGCACGCGGGCGGTCGGCGGAAGGTCGGGCAGGTCAAGCTGTGCCGGGCGCCCCCAGAAGGGGCCGATCCCCGGGAACATGCGGTTGATGACCTGTGCCACGTCGAACCGGTTGTTGGCGTTGTCCGGTCCGTCCGTGATGTGGCGTGCCAACCATTCCCACACGGCCAGCCCGTCCGTCTGCCCCGTCAGGGCCTGTGCGAACCCCTGCGGATACCCAAAGGCGATATCGACCCCCAGAAGGGTGCGATACCCGCGCGCCAGCCACCCATTGATCCAGTCCAGTGCCGCCATCCGTGTCGGAAAATAGGCAACCGTCTGATCCCCCCCGAGGTCCGCGCAGACCCAGATTGCATCCTTGCGCGGGGCCTGCCCCGTCGGCGAACCGGCGGCGGACCAATCGGCCACGAGGATCAGGTCGAACATGCGAACTCCGCAATGTCGGCAATTGCATCGAGGTCGAAACGCGGCTGGCCCACCGCCTGCGGCACGTCGCTTGCCAAGGCCGCGATGGTCGGGTCGGACAGGCACAGCGGCGGTGCGCCGCAGGCCTGTCGCCACGCCTCGATCCGCAGGTGACTGCCGCTTTTCCAACCCTCGGCGATGACGATATCGCATGGCGCCAGCCGGGCCAGCACCCCCTCCAGGGGTTCCGGCGCCTGCAATTCCTGCATCAGGGTCAGGCGTGCGTCCGATGCAAGCATCACCTGATGCGCGCCCGCCTGACGGTGGCGATGGGTATCGGTGCCCGGAACCTCCAGATCGACATCATGATGCGTGCGCTTGAGAGTCGACACGATCAGGCCCTGCCCCGTCAGGTGGCGCACCAGTCGTTCGGCCAAGGTGGTCTTGCCTGCATTCTTGTGGCCGATGATCCCGATCACCTTCATGCCATGGCCTCGGCCGTGGCCATGTCCTCGGGTGTGTTGACGTTGAAGAACGCGTTCCAGCGATCCGTCGCGAATACCGCCTGCCCCGCATCGTGGCGATCGGTCCAGTCGAGGATCTTGCGTGTTCCGCCCTGCAACGCCGCGCGCAGGTCGTCGCGCAGGGCCACCGGCCAAAGGCCGAAGGTCGGTTGCGGCCAGATGCGCCCCCCCTCGCGCGTGGCGGCGAGCGACAGGCCCGAAGGACCGGCGGCCAGCAAGAGGCGCGGCACGAGGTCGGGCGGCAGGAACGGCGTATCGGCGGCGGCGGTCACGATATGCGGACAGCCCTGTTCAGCGGCCCAATCGAGGCCCGCCAGCACACCCGCCAGCGGCCCCGGATGCCCCGGCAGCGTATCGGGCAGCACCGGCAGGCCCAGATCCGCCCAACGCGCCGCATCCCCGTTCGCATTCAGGGCCAGCAGGTCGACCTGCGGATGCAAGGCGTCGATCACCCGCGCGATCAGCGGTCGCCCTTTCAGGATCAGGCGCCCCTTGTCCCCCCCGCCCATGCGGCGGGCCTGCCCCCCTGCAAGGATGACCCCATGCGGCTGAATCATCGTGCCCCTCCGGATGTGACGGGCAGTGCCGCGCAAGCACCGCGCGCGCTGGTGCGTCCAGCACCGGCAGAGGGCGGGCGCGCCATGATCGCGCGTGATCGCAACCGGATCATTCCGCGTCCCATATCACCCGCTCCTCCCCGCTCAGGCAGACGAAGCGCGTGCCCTTCATGCGGCCGATGACGGTCAACCCGACCTGCCGCGCGATGTCGACGCCCCATGCCGTGAAGCCGGAGCGGGAGACGAGGGACGGAATGCCCATCGTCGCACATTTTATCACCATCTCGGAGGTCAGCCGCCCGGTGGTGTACAGGGTCTTGTCCGCCCCGCCGACCCCCTTGGCACGCATCCACCCGGCCAGCTTGTCGACGGCGTTGTGGCGGCCCACGTCCTCGAAATAGGCGATGGGGTCGGGCCCCGCGCACAGGCAGGTGCCATGGATTGCCCCGACCGCAAGATACAGGCTGGGCGTGCGGTTGATCGCCGCCGACAAGGCACGCAGGTCTGACACGCGCAGGGGCGTGGCAGGCAGGCGCAGGCCGTCCAACCCCTCCATCATGTCGCCGAACACCGTCCCTACCGCGCAGCCCGACGTCCGGGTGGCGCGGGCCAGCTTGGCCTCATGATCGGTGATTTCGGCGGTGCGCACGACGACTGCCGCGACCTCCTCGTCATAGTCGATGCCGGTCACGGTATCATCTGCCCGCACCATGCCCTGATTGACGAGGAACCCGAGGGCCAGCCATTCCGGGTAATCGCCGATCGTCATGGCGGTCACGATCTCCCGCGCATTCAGGTAGATCGTCAGGGGCCGCTCCTCCACTACGCGCAGATCGACGGGCTGACCCGTCTGATCCCGCCCGGTGACCGCCCGGGTCAGGCGTGCCGCGGCGGGGTCGGGTGCCACGCGCAGGGATGGTGGGATCATGGTGGACACTTGCGGACCTGTCAGCAGCAGCGGTAGGGGCAGCTTGTCTGGTGCGGCAGCGGAGTGCAAGCGATGGCCAAATCCCCGTTCGGCAAGGGCGTTGCACACGGCCTTCCGTTCATCGTGATCATGGTGCCTTTCGGCGTCCTGTTCGGCGTGCTGGCCACCGAGGCGGGCCTGTCCCTTGCGCAGGTCATGGCCTTCTCGTCCCTCGTGATCGCGGGCGCATCGCAGTTCACGGCCGTGCAACTGTTGACGGATGGCGTGCCGACCGCGATCGTGATCCTGTCGGCGCTGGCGGTGAACCTGCGGATGGCGATGTATTCCGCCGCCCTGACACCGCATCTTGGGCCCGCACCCCTGTGGCAGCGGTGCCTGATTGCCTACATCCTCGTGGATCAGGTCTATGCCCTGGCCCAATCCGCCTATGATGAACGCCCCACGTGGACGGTGGCCGACAAGGCGGCCTATCTCGGCGGCGTGGCGGTACCGGTCTTTCCCGCATGGGTCGGGGCCACCCTGGCGGGTGCGGTGCTTGGCGCCCGGATCCCCGAAAGCTGGTCGCTGGACTTCGTGCTGCCACTGGCGTTTCTTGCGCTCGTCGGGCCCATGCTGAAGTCGCGTGCCCATGTCACGGCCGCCCTCGTTTCGGTGACGGGGGCGCTTGTGCTGTCATGGATGCCTTGGAACCTTGGCCTGATCGTGGCCGCCATCCTTGCCATGGCCGCCGGTGCAGAAGTGGAGCGTCGCGCATGACCGATACGACCGTCTGGATCGTGATCGCAGCCCTCGGGATCGGCACCTATCTTTCCCGGTTCGCGTTTCTCGGGCTGATCGGCGACCGCGAGATGCCTGCATGGGTTCTGCGCCACCTGCGCTATACCGGGGTTGCCGTCCTGCCGGGGCTTGTCGCCCCCCTCGTGGTCTGGCCCGACGCGACGGGCGGCGAGGTCGACCCCTTGCGCCTTGCATCGGCCGCCGTGACCTTGGCCGTCGGGGCTTGGCGTCGCGACACGATACAGGCCGTGATCGCCGGTGGCCTGTTCTTCGGCATCGGAAACTGGCTTTTGTAGTTATACAGGCAGGGCCGTGGTCTTGCACACGGTCTTGAGCGCGAAACTGGACTGAAGCTTGGCCACCCCGGGCAGGCGCGCAAGGTGGCGCCGGTGGATGGTGGCGAAATCCTCGCTGTCGCGCGCCACGACCTTCAGCAGGTAATCATACGCCCCCGTCATCAGGTGACATTCGAGGACATCCGGGATGCGCGCCACCGCTGCCTCGAAGGCATCCAGAACCTCGTCCGCCTGTGTCGACAAGCTGATTTCGACGAACACCGTCGTCGGGCGCCCGACCCGGCGTGGGTCGAGCAGGGCCACCTGTCCCGTGATGATCCCCTGCGCCATCAGACGCTGCAACCGCCGGTGACACGCCGAGGGGGAGAGATTCACCTGCTCCGACAGATCGGCGGCGGACTGCGTCGCGTCGCGCTGCACGAGTCGCAGCAGGCGGGCATCGATTTCATCATACTGCATCATGGCGCTGATTTCTTGCAAGTAGGCCATCTGTTTCGCACAAATTTTGCATGGCGCCAAATGCAGACGGGAAAGATTGCGAAACCTCGGCACCGTGATGGCCTTATAAGGCGGGCAAATACCAAGACAGGGAAAACAACATGATCATCGGCTGCCCCAAGGAAATCAAACCGCAGGAATTTCGCGTCGGCGTCACGCCGTCTGCTGCGATGGAAGCGATCGCGCATGGTCATGACGTTCTGATCGAACGGGGCGCGGGCATCGGTTCCGGCTTCGAGGATGCGGAATACGAAACCGTCGGCGCCCGCCTTGCGGACACCGCCGCAGAGGTCTTCGCTCAAGCCGACATGATCGTGAAGGTGAAGGAACCGCAGGCCGTCGAGCGCGCCATGCTGCGCGAAGGTCAGATCCTGTTCACCTATCTGCACCTTGCCCCGGACCCCGATCAGACGCGCGACCTGATTGCGTCGGGCGCGACCTGCATCGCCTACGAGACAGTGACGGATCGCATGGGCGGCCTGCCCCTGCTCGCCCCCATGTCCGAGGTTGCGGGCCGCCTTGCGCCACAGGTCGGCGCATGGACCCTGCAAAAGGCGAACGGCGGGCGCGGTGTGCTGCTGGGCGGCGTTCCGGGCGTCGGCCCGGCCGAGGTCGTGGTGATCGGTGGCGGTGTCGTCGGCACCCACGCCGCGCGGATCGCCGCCGGGATGGGCGCAAGCGTGACGGTGCTGGACCGGTCCCTGACGCGGCTGCGCTATCTCGATGATGTCTTCGGATCCGTCTTCCAGACCCGCTATGCCAGCGCCGGCAACACCGCCGAGATGGTGGAGCGGGCCGACATGGTGATCGGTGCCGTCCTGATCCCCGGGGCCGCCGCACCCAAGCTGGTCAGCCGGGCACAGCTGTCGCAGATGAAGACCGGTGCCGCGATCGTGGACGTGGCGATCGATCAGGGAGGCTGCTTCGAGACTTCGAGGGCGACCACCCATCAGGACCCGATCTACGAGGTCGATGGCATCATGCACTACTGCGTGGCCAACATGCCGGGGGCCGTTGCGCGCACCTCGACCATCGCGCTGGGCAATGCCACCCTGCCGTTCATGCTGTCGATTGCCGACAAGGGATGGAAAGCCGCCTGCCTTGCTGACCCGCACCTGCGTGCCGGCCTGAACGTTCATGGCGGACAGCTGACCTATGCCGCCGTGGGCGAGGCGCTTGGCCTCGAGGCGATCGACCCGATGACGGTTCTGACCGCCGCCTGATCGGCCGAATGGACGAAAAGGGGCCCGCACGGCAATGTGCGGGCTCTTTCCCTGTTGTCGTATTGCGTTCAGCGCCCGGCTTTGAGGCTGTCGCGAATTTCAAGCAGGACATCCAGTTCGGACGGGCCGGTCGGCACCTCGGGCGCGATATCGTCGGGCTTTTCCGCGGCCGCCTTGATGCGGTTCACCATCTTGACCAGCATGAAGACGACCCATGCCACGATCAGGAAATTGATGACGGCCATGGCGAACCGGCCAATGGCGAACACCGGAACACCCGCCTCGGTTGCGGCATCGAGAGACGCATAATTCGTCTCGGAATCGAAATCGAGTTCGTAGAACCAGCCGGAGAAATCGATGCCGCCGGTGAACAAGGCGATGATCGGATTGATCAGATCGCCGACCAGCGACGTGACGATCGCGGTGAAGGCGGCGCCGACAATGATGCCGACAGCCATGTCCATGACATTGCCCTTGGCGATGAAATCCTTGAATTCGTTAAGCATTGGCCCCTCGTCGTGTTCCATTTGTGTTTCGCGCCACGGTTGTGCGGGCGCGCGCACAGCTTTCCCTCAGAAAACGCACTGTGACTACCCGTTTTCGGGACAATCCCCGCGACATACATGGAACTGTCAATCTCAGGGATACGGAGTTCATCAATGGCCGATTTAAGCAGCTTTCCGATTACGCGGCGCTGGGTTCCGCAGGACCCGACCATCCTGCAGCTGTTTAGCTTTCCAACGCCGAACGGCGTCAAGATCTCCGTCGCGTTGGAGGAGATGGGCCTGCCCTACGAGGCTCACCGCGTCACCCTGTCGGATGCGGACGTGAAGTCCGATGCTTTCCTGTCGCTGAACCCGAACAACAAGATCCCGGCCATCATCGATCCGAACGGCCCCGACGGCACGCCAGTCGGCCTGTTCGAAAGTGGCGCGATCCTTCTGTATCTGGCCGAAAAGACAGGCAAGCTCGGGGGGCAAACCGCCTCCGACAAGGCGCGTGTCACCCAGTGGCTGATGTGGCAGATGGGCGGGCTGGGGCCGATGCTCGGGCAGTTGGGGTTCTTCGTGAAATTCGCAGGCTCCGAGTGGGAGGATACGCGCCCCAGGGATCGCTACGCGGCGGAGGGTCGCAGACTGCTGGCCGTGCTGTCTTCAGAATTGAAAGACCGGGACTGGATCGCGGGGGACTATTCGATTGCCGACATCGCGATTGCCCCATGGCTGAACGCCCTTGCCTACTACGGCGCGCAGGATGCCGTCGGCTGGCACGACAACCCCACCCTCATCGCCTATCTGGACCGTTTCATGGCGCGGGGCGCGGTATCCCGCGGCATGAATATTCCACCCAGAGAAGGTTGAGGCCACGCCGATGCTCACGGTCAGCAGCAGGAAGCCGAGGCTGATCAGGAGGGCGTGGATATGCAAACGCTCTGTCATGCCGCCAACGTAGATGGCCGCAACTTGCGTTTTCGTTAACGCGGCGGCTTAACGAAATTGCAAGTCTTGTGTCGGAATGATGCGGCATGAAAACCGTTGTTCTGATCCCGGTCGTTGCAGGCATGTTCGTCCTGCATTCCGCGGTAGCGATCCTTGCCGCCCCCCCCGAAGAAGGCGCGCCGCTGTTCGTGGTAGCGCGTCCCGGTGCCGACATAGACTGGATCCTCGCCACCGCGGATGGCTATCGCATAGGGCCGGCTGACCCGGTCATCGGGGCGGTCGTTCACAGCGACCGGCCTGCCTTCGCTGCACGTCTGCGGGATGCCGGGGCCATTCTGGTGGTTGCCCATTCCAGCATCGCGGGTATCGGATGTCAGGCCACATGACCCTGATCGTGTCGCCCATCCTCGAACGCCGGCGAACGCAGGCCGCGCGCGTTCTGCTTGTCGCCTCCGCGATCTGTGCGGTTCCACTGGCCATGATCGCCCTTGCCGTCGGAAACGACGCGATTGCCGTGTTTGTCGGGTCCGTTGCGATCACGGCATGCGGGGCGGCACTGTCGCTTGCCGGGCCCGCATTCGGGCGTATCGGGGTGGCCCTCGCCGTCACCGGACAAAGCCTTGTTCTGACGAATGCCTTCAGCGGCCATCCCTCGCAGATGGACAGCCATCTTCTGATCGTCGCGTCGCTGATCCTGTGTTCGATGCTGGTCGACCGACAGGCGATCATCGCCGCGGTTGTCGTCGTTGTGCTGAACCACGCATCCGCATTGCTTTTTGCACCGGCGCTCGTCTTCGACAGCATGGATATCCGGACGAACCTGGAAAGAATGGGCTTTCACGTCGCGGCGGTCGGTCTTTCAGCGATCGCTATCGTCGCCCTGGTCACGGAGCGGGCGAAGCTGAGCATTGCCGCAGTAGAAGACCGGGAGAGCGTGGAACAAGCCGCAAGAGAGGCACTGGAAGCGGAGACAAAGGCGAATCAGGCGCGCGAGCAGGCCGAAAAGGAACGAGAGGCAGCGAACGAGGCCCGCCGGGAGGCGGAGGCCGCCGTCACCGAAGGCCAGGCGCAAGCCGCCGCGCGACAGGCGCTCGAAGCCGAAACCGCATCAAGGCAGGCCGCCGCATACGACGAGGCGCTGGCCGAACAGGCGCGACAGCAGTCGGCGATATCGGCCCTGAGGACCGTGATGGCCGCGCTTTCGAAAGGTGATCTGAATACGCGCCTGAGCCAGAATCTGGACACGGCTTACGAAGATCTGCGACATGATTTCAATCAGGCGATCGACGCCTTGCAGGGCGCTGTCATCGAAATCCACACGCATACGGCCGTCATTCGCGGCGAGTCCGATGATATCGCGACATCATCGGCGGACCTGTCCCTCAGAACGGAAGCTCAGGCACAAACCCTCGAAGCGCTCGCAAAATCGATGGATCGTCTTTCGCGACTCATCAATTCGGCAGCGACGGATGCCAAGGAAGCAGAGGCTGTCGTGCTGGCAACGCGGGGCAAGGCAGAGACGGGCGCCGATGTCATGCACAAGGCGATCACGGCCATGGGTGAGATCGAAAGTTCCTCCGCCGAGGTGCGCAAGATCACGACGGTGATCGATGACATCGCCTTTCAGACGAACCTTCTTGCCCTGAATGCGGGCGTGGAGGCCGCGCGCGCGGGATCGGCGGGGCGTGGGTTTGCCGTCGTCGCCTCCGAGGTGCGCGCCCTTGCCCGGCGATCCTCCGAAGCGGCGAGCCGGATCAATACGCTGATCGGACAATCGGGCAATCAGATCAGGGATGGCGTGACACTCGTCAGGGATACCGGTCTGGCGCTGGAGGAGATTATCGGCTCCGTCTCGCAAGCCTCCGAAAGAATGGTCCAGATCGCCACGACCTCGGCCAATCAGGCGGATGGCGTTGCCGAAATCAGCCTTGCACTACGCGATCTGGACGTGGTCGCACAAAAGAACACGGCGATGTTCGAAGAAACGGCCGCGGCTTGCCAGTCGCTCAGAGGCAGTTCCGAAGGGCTTTCGCAGGCGTTGAACCAGTTCCTTTATGATCGTTCCGCGTCACGGAACGACGTGACCGAACATCAGGGCCGCGCTGCATAAGTATCATGGGCTCGACAGGGTCTGGCCGAACGGCCGGGTGCGAAAACCCGAGGTTTCGGTGACAGCAGGATCGTTCCCGGCGCACCGGAGTCCGCTGTGCCGGATGCCTCCGCACGCGAACATATGATGTCCCATCGCGGTGATACCTGACCCTGACCTGCGCACGGGGAGGTTTTGCAAGCATTGCGATGCCCGCACACCTGCTTGGCAGACCAATGCAACGCACGAAAAAGGCCCCGGAGGATTACTCCGGGGCCTTGTATCCAGATGCGGACGCTTATTCGCCGGCTGCTTCTGCGGCTTTCTCTTCGCCCGTTTCCTGATCGACCATCTTCATGGCCAGGCGGACTTTGCCGCGGTCGTCGAAGCCGAGCAGCTTGACCCAAACCTCCTGACCTTCCTTCAGAACGTCCGAAGGATGGTTCAGGCGCTTGTTCTCGATCTGGCTGACATGGACAAGGCCGTCGCGCTTGCCGAAGAAGTTCACGAAGGCACCGAAGTCGACGATTTTGACGACCTTGCCCTTGTAGATCTTGCCCTCTTCCGGCTCCGCCACGATCGAATGGATCATGTCATAGGCCTTCTGGATCGCTTCCTGCACGTTAGACGCGATCTTGATGATGCCTTCGTCGTTGATGTCGACCTTGGCACCGGACACTTCCACGATCTCGCGGATGACCTTGCCGCCCGATCCGATGACTTCCCGGATCTTGTCGGTCGGGATCTGCATCGTCTCGATCTTGGGCGCGTGGACCGAGAATTCGTTGGCCGAGGTCAGGGCCTTGGCCATCTCGCCCAGGATGTGGACGCGGCCGGCCTTGGCCTGCTCCAGCGCTTTTTCCATAATGGCCGGCGTGATGCCTGCGATCTTGATGTCCATCTGCAGGGACGTGATGCCCGCCTCGGTGCCCGCGACCTTGAAGTCCATGTCGCCGAGGTGATCCTCGTCGCCAAGAATGTCGGTCAGGACGGCGAATTCACCGTCGTCTTCCAGCACGAGGCCCATGGCGACACCGGCGACGGGCGCCTTCAGGGGCACGCCCGCATCCATCATCGACAGCGACCCGCCACAGACGGACGCCATGGAGGAGGAGCCGTTGGATTCCGTGATCTCGGACACCAGACGGATGGTGTAGGGGAAATCCGTCGCCGACGGCAGAACCGCCTGCAACGCCCGCCACGCCAGCTTGCCGTGGCCGATTTCACGACGTCCCGGAGGGCCGAAACGACCGACTTCGCCGACCGAATAGGGCGGGAAGTTGTAGTGCAGCAGGAAGTTCGATTTGAAGTTGCCGTGCAGCGCGTCGATGAACTGCTCATCGTCGCCGGTGCCCAGCGTGGTCACGACAAGGCCTTGGGTCTCACCACGGGTGAACAGCGCCGAACCATGGGTCCGGGGCAGCAGGCCCACTTCGGAGACGATCGGCCGCACGGTGTCGAGGGCACGGCCGTCGATCCGCCTGCCGTTCTTGACGACATCGCCGCGCAGAACGGCGGATTCGAGCTTCTTGAGCGCGGTGCCGAGGTTCGAATCCTCAAGCTGCTCTTCGGTCAGGCTGGCCTTGATGGCCTCCTTCGCGGCGGCAACGGCAGAGGTCCGCTCCTGCTTGTCGGTGATCGCGTAGGCGGCGCGCATCTGGTCTTCGCCAGCTGCCTTGACCGCTGCGAACAGGTCCGAATAATCGGGCGCCTGGAAATCGAACGGCTCCTTCGCGGCGTCTTCGGCCAAGGACACGATCAGGTCGATGACCGGCTGCATCTGGTCATGGCCGAACTTGACCGCGCCCAGCATCTCGGCTTCCGACAGCTCATAGGCCTCGGATTCCACCATCATGACGGCGTCCTTGGTGCCCGCGACGACGAGATCGAGGCGCTGCTCGGGGTCGTTGCGCAGGTTCTGCATGTCGTCGACGCTGGGGTTCAGGATGTAGTCGCCATCGACGAAACCGACGCGCGCACCGGCGATCGGGCCCATGAACGGCGCGCCCGAGATGGTCAGCGCGGCCGAAGCGGCGATCATCGCGACGACATCAGGGTCGTTTTCCAGGTCATGCGACAGCACGGTGCAGATCACGAGGACTTCGTTCTTGAAGCCGTCGACGAACAGCGGGCGCAGCGGACGGTCGATGAGGCGCGAGGTCAGCGTCTCTTTTTCCGTCGGGCGCGCTTCGCGCTTGAAGAAACCACCGGGGATCTTGCCGGCGGCGTAATACTTTTCGTTGTAATGAACCGTCAGTGGGAAGAAATCCTGGCCCGGCTTCTGGGCCTTGGCATAGGTGACGGCGGCCATGACGCTGGTCTCGCCGTAGGTGGCGATGACGCAGCCGTCGGCCTGGCGCGCAACCTTGCCGGTTTCCAGAGTGAGGGTGTCGTGGCCCCACTCCATCTCTTTTTTCACGATGTTGAACATATCGAATCCTACTGGGGAGCGGTCCCGGCCCTCCGGGTCTCCCATGCATATGGCGGCCCCATTGCCGCCGACCCCTGTTCCTTAGCGGGCGCCGGGGTCCCTGCGCCACGTCTCAGATGGCGCCGTGTAACCGAAACCCGTTCCAATGGGAAGGACTGCGACACTGGCGCGCGTCGATCGGCGCGGGCGCGGAATCGTCCCGGTCGCCAGACGAAAAAGGCCGCCCCCGAAGGTGCGGCCCTGTCATCCGGCAATCGGGTCCGTCTTAGCGACGGATGCCCAGACGCTTGATCAGATCCTGATAGCGGGCTTCGTCCTTGCCACGGGTATAGTCCAGCAGCTTGCGGCGCTGCGCGACCATCATCAGAAGGCCACGGCGGGAGTGGTTGTCCTTCTTGTGGGTCTTGAAGTGCTCGGTCAGCGTGGCGATGCGCGACGTCAGGATGGCGATCTGCACCTCGGGCGAACCGGTGTCGCCTTCCTTGGTCGCGAATTCCTTGATCAGGCGGTTCTTTTCTTCGATCGTGATCGACATCGTGGGCTCCTATTCTGGTGAAGGGATGGCACGAGCCGGGATGTCGTCCAGCAAGGCCTTGCGAAGTGGCGCCGCATACACCGCGACCGGACGTTTGAAAAGGCCAAAGCGCCGCAAATGCAGGTCGCATGCACGCCATCCATGCCGCGTTAACCATTTTGATCGGATGTTCTGTCTCCGTTCGGCCGAATCTGGTAAGCAGCATGTCACTGGCGGTGTTGCGACTTGTTTTGATCGCGATCCAGCCGTCGGTCCGGAAACTCCGGTTTTGTCGTAAAGGATCGAAGCGATGCTTTTGATTGCAGGGTTGTTCGGCATCGTGGCCTCTGGCCTGCTGTTGATCGAGACACCGCAAACGGATGCCGATCCGGAAGATGCACCCGACACGCCCGAGGATCCATTGGCCGAGAACGAGGAGGGCACGACCTCCTCGCCCTTGTCCGAAGCGGTCGCAGAGGTGGCCGATCGCGTGCCGGAACAGGAAAGCCTTGACCAGACGCAGGCATCCCCCTCACCTGCGGCGCTGTCCGATGGGCCGACCGCACAGGACGCCGATGACCGCGACTTCTGGACGGAAGAGACGGCCCTGGTCCTCAAGGATCAGGTCGCGGGGGCACATTTGTCCGACAGTTTCGGCGGATCCGTCGGTCCGGCCATTCTGCATACCGAAGACGCCACCTTTGGTCATGGCGGCGACGACAGCCTGCGGGGTGGCGCGGGCGACGACCTGTTGATCGGCAACGACGGAAACGATCAGCTGCGCGGTGGCACCGGACGTGACGGCCTCTATGGAGGAACCGGGGATGACGCCCTTTGGGGGGGTGACGGCGACGACATTCTGCACGGTGAAGACGGGGACGACCTGCTGGGTGGCGACGGGGGTGACGACCTGCTGCTTGGCGGTGATGGGGACGATACCCTGTCCGGCGGACAGGGGAATGACCGGCTGTTCGGCGGTTTCGGCAAGGATGTGATCCATGGCGGGTCGGGCGACGATCTGCTCGACGGGACCGAGATGGAGGAGGGTGATACCCTCGATGCCGACGCCGGTGATGAATTGCTTGGCGGCGAGGGGAATGACACGCTTGCCGGGGGGCAGCAGGATACCCTGACCGGTGGCGAGGGACGGGACATGTTCCTGTTCCGCGCCCCCAGCGCCGGGGCCTTCGGGTCGGATCTTGCCCCGCTGTCTTCTGCATTTGTCCCCCTCTGGATCGCCGATTTCGACGCCGAGGAGGATGCCCTGGAAATCCTCTACGATCCTGCGGAGCAACCCGATCCGGACAATCCGCCCCGTATCAGCGTCATCGAAGCTGCTGGCGCGATTGACCTCGTTCTGAACGGTGCCGTGGTGGCGAAACTAAGCGCCGGGACCATCATCGACGCCGACAGTATCCGTTTGGTGGCGGACAGCTGACACAACCTGACGCACGGCAGGCATGAGTCCAAAATTCAGATATCATGCCCGCAATCGGACAGGCGACCGCCGCGCCAAATGGAAACGATCTGCCTTCTCGCCAGGTATTGTTTCACGATTGGTCGGCCGCTGCCATGATCCAGCCCTAAACCTGCCGACATCCGCCTCATTTGGCTGGAAACGCGCGTAGAACGACGCAAGACTGACCTCGGGGCCGGGGGGCCTTTGAGCATTTATTGTTGGAGTGTCTGCCATGTCTGTTCTGTTAGCATTAGCCGGAGTTGTCCTGATCGGGGGGCTGTTGTTCGGATTGGATGATGACGAGTCCACCGAAGATCAGGCGGGACCGGACGAAGCCACGAATGGCGACGACGTGATCGAAGGCACCGTATCCGCCGATGCGATCCGCGCCCTGCTTGGGGACGATACGGTGTCGGGCAATGACGGCGATGACACGATCGGCGGCGGGCAAGGCAATGACGTGCTGAACGGAGATGGTGGCAACGACCTGATCGAATCGGGCCGGGGTGACGATGTTGCCAATGGCGGCACGGGCGATGACACCGTGTTCGGCCGCACCGGCATCGATCTGATCAATGGTGGCGACGGCGCAGATACGGTCGACGGCGGGTTCGGCGATGATCAGCTGTACGGCGATCAGGGCGATGACCTTCTGGTCGGCGGACCGGGTATCGATTTCCTCTACGGCGGCGATGACAGCGATACCCTCGAGGGCGGGGATGCGGCCGATACGCTGGAAGGCATGGCCGGTACCGACCGGGCCGGCGGCGGCGATGGCAACGACTTCGTCGGCGGGGGCGACGGAAATGATACCCTGTTCGGCGATGCTGGCGAAGACACCCTGTTCGGGGACAATGGTGCCGATGCGATCGACGGTGGCTTCGACGACGATTCGATCAACGGCGGCAATGGCGGCGACATCCTGATCGGGGGAACCGGGTCCGATACCCTGACCGGCGAGTTCGGGGCGGATATCCTCGTGGGTGGCAACCTTGGCGAAAGTGGTTCGCAGGACGATCCGCTGTTCATCGACGATGCAGAGGCCGATGATCTGCGCGGCGGCGCCGGGGACGACCTGCTTGTCCTTGGCAGCGGCGACACCGGACAGGGCAGTGTCGGCGCCGACACGTTCCGGGCGAGCACCGCATCCGTTACCGACGATGTGGCCGTCATCCTTGACTACAACCCGGATGAAGACGCGCTGGAAATTTCCTACGACCTGGGCGCCACGCCCCCCGTCGTTACCGTAGCCCCGATCACCGGGGCGACGCCCGGCACGTCGATCCTTGCGGACGGGGTAGAGGTGATGCGCGTCAATGGATCCACGCCCATCGCGGCGTCCGACATCGCTCTGATTGCCGGATTGCCCGACGTACCGGTGACGCCGACGCTCTAGGCTACGGGCGCATTTCCGAAAAACGACGCAAGCGCCGCAGACACCTCCTGCGGCGCTTCCTCCATGGCGAAATGACCGCTGGTCACCGCAGCATCCGTCACGTTCACCGCCCAATCGCGCCAGATCGCCGCCGGATCACCGGTCGACGCCGGAAACCCGTGGCGCGCCCATAGAAACAGCATCGGTGCCTGTATCATGCGGCCCTCGGCACGGTCCTTGGCATCGACGGCCCGGTCCGTATGGTATCCGGCGCGGTAGTCCGCGCACATCGCGGCCAGATGGGCTGGGTCCGCGGCTTGGGTGCGATAACTGTCGAGGGCCTCCGGCACGAAACAGGACAGCGACTTCGACAGGGTCCAGCTTGCCAATGTCCAATCGATGTAGCCGCCCGCATCCGCCGCGATCATACGCTCCGGCAACGGGGCGGGCTGCGCAAGGAAGTTCCAGTGATAGGCTTTGTGCGCAAGGTCGGCATCCCAAGCCTGCCAGAAGGCGAGCGTCGGCACGACCTCCAGTATGACAAGGCGCGACAGACGGTCAGGATGGTCCAGTGCAAACCGGTAGGCGACCCGCGCGCCCCGGTCGTGTCCGATCACGTCGGCCTGCGCATACCCCAGGTCGTCGAGGGTGGCGACAAGATCGGCGGCCATGCGCCGCTTGGAATAGACAGTATGCTCAGCGTCGTCCTGCGGCGCGTCACTGTCGCCATAGCCGCGCAGGTCCGGCAGGATGCAGGTAAACCGCGCCGCGAGGTCCGGCAGCACCGGCAGCCAGCAGCGATGGTTCTGCGGAAACCCATGCAGCAGCACGAGGGGCGGCCCGTCGCCCGTGACCCGCACGGCAAGGCGCGTGCCATCGTCGGCGGTGATATCGTGACGGTTCATTTTCATGTCGCAGCCACCCATGGTTGGGGCTGCACGGCATAGCCGATATAAAGGGGGTGTTTCGGGTGGCCCGCCTTCGACAACCCGAGGTGAAACAGGGGTTGCCCGGTTTCACGCAGCAACCGCTCCACTGCGGGGCCACGATTAAGATGCGCGCCATGTGTGCCCCATGCACAGACGGTCGCATCCGCCCAGAGCGCGGCATCGCGGATCGCCGCGTCATTGGCGGCCCCGCCCACCGGATCGGCCTGCGCCCGCATGTCCTTTGGATCGGTCGCGCGCCAGGCGAAGATGTTCGTCACCCGAAACGCCCCGAACCCCAGCGCCCGGGCCCGCCGTTCGCAGCGTTCGACCGTCGGGTCGTTCGACAGCTCCGTCGCGGTGGACGGGTTGAGCATGACGAAGGCGACACGCCTGCCCTGCTCGTCCCAGACACGTGTCAGGTCGTAGCGATAGGCTTCGTCATCGCTGTAGGTCGCGGTGGAGGGGGCGTCGCCCTTGAGATGGCTGCGTACAAGCATGGGCCAGACATGCCCAAGCCCGGCCGCCAGTGCAACGGGGCCGGGCCTTTCGTATGTGCTTTGGTTCACGCGGGATGGGGCGCGGGCGCCTGACGCGGAAGCCGACGCTCGATCACCGCTGCGGCAACGACAGCGAACAGGATGTGGCCCCACAGCGCGACCCATGTGATGCCGGTGAAGCCAAGAAACGGGGCGTTGCCCGCCACCAGATGCGCCACGAAATACAGCGCGAAAACCCACAGGCCGATGCCATAGGCGATCGATACCAGCGACCAATGCAGCCATGGCGCCACCTTGGCGGCGATCGGACGTGCGATCAGGAAATAGCCCAGCGGATAGGCCAGCAGGCCGGTCAGGATGTGCATCGTATCGGCGGCCCCGCGCGGCGCGGCACCGAACACCTTGGACAGGGTCGCCTGTGCCAGGCCGACGGGCGCAAGCTTGGCAAATCCGGCCAGCGGGGACAGCCCCTGACCGAACAGGTCGAAGGCGATGGTGGCCAGCGCCCCCGCAATCAGCAGGGTCCAGGCGGTTTCGGCGGGGGAATGTGCGGTGGTGTTGGTCATGTCTCGGGTCCAGTCGGTAAGGGTTGCGGCAGCAGGCTTGCCCCTTCGATACCCGACCCGCCCCGTATCGTGGCAGCCCCCCTCACGCAGGGGTCAGCGACCGCGCCGTTCCGCCCCGTGATCCGTGAGGTGTTGAAACAATTCGACCCGGATGTGGCAGGAGGTCGCGGACGATTGTTTCAAACCGCCCGGACCGGACCGCAGATCAGGTCTGGAACACCTTGGACGGCTGCAACTGACCGGCGCGATAGGTGCCTACGGCGACGGCCCGCCCTTCCCGACTGGCCCAGCAGGTTTCGCCGAACTCGGCCCCCGACAGGACCTCGGCCGGGTTGCCGTGCCGCATCCGCGTTGCCGCCGCCTCCGTCACCGGAAGGGCGGGCAGGTCGGCCAGACCCATCTCCAGCGGATGCAGGTGGGACATCAGGTCGTCGGTGCGCGCCAGACGCTCCAACTCCTCCAGCGAAATGCCATCGGCGGCGTCGAACGGCCCCGACCATTCGCGGCGCAGCCATGCGACATGGCCCAGACAGCCAAGCGCACGCCCAAGGTCGCGGGCAATCGCGCGGACGTAACCACCCTTGCCACAGACCATGCGCAATTCGGCACCGTCGGCGTCATTGGCCAGAACCGTCAACTCCTCCACCCACAGGGGGCGGGCGACGAGGTCCATCTCGACCCCTTCGCGGGCCAGGTCATAGGCGCGCTCCCCCTCGACCTTGACGGCGCTGACCTGCGGCGGAACCTGTTCGATCTGACCGCGAAACGCGGGCAAGGCGGTTTCGAGCGCGACCGCATCGGGCCGCACCTCGGACGTCTGCGTCACCGTGCCGGAGGCATCGTCCGTCGACGTCTCCGCGCCCCAGTTGATGCGAAAGCGATAGCATTTCAGCGCGTCGGTCACGAAAGGCACCGTCTTGGTCGCCTCGCCCAGCGCCACGGCCAGCACACCCGTCGCATCCGGGTCGAGCGTGCCCGCATGGCCCGCCTTCTGCGCATCGAACGCCCAGCGGACCTTGCCGACCACCTGCGTCGATCCGATGCCGGCAGGCTTGTCCACGATTACCCAGCCATGGACCGCGCGGCCCTTCTTGCGTCTAGCCATCCGTCCGCTCCGTCACGACCAAAATCGGGCCCATCTGCCGCCCCGGATCGGCCCGTCCAAGCGACGGGGCGAACAGGCGCGAGACACGGCCATCGAGATACAGCGCATTGTCCACGTCCAGCACGTCGCGAAACAGGGTCGCCATCTCATGAAAGGTGACCGGCTGGTCCGAGATCACGAAGTGCACCCGCTGCCCGTCCGCCGTGGCACCGACACCGTTGCGCAGGTTCAGATAGGTGCTGTCCGGGATGAAACGCGGATGCAGGGCCCCGTCGATCACCAGCATCGGGCCCGATTGCGTGGCGAAAGCGCATTGCGGGGGGGCGGCATCGAACGCCCGGCTTTCGATCACGTCCGCCCGGTCGCCCTGCACGCAGAAAACCCCGTTCGGAAGCATCCCGAAATTGCCCGGCCCCTCGCGGGTCACGATCGACCGTGCCTGAACGCCGTCCTCGATATACAGGCCCACGGGCGCGCGGTCGGCATGATACATGCCGCCGTTCATCGCAAAAGCTATCGGCGCATCGGTTGCCCGGTCGAGCGCGACGAAGCTGCCCAGCGGCGCGCCATCCTCGCCCTGCAGGCGCAGGGTGACATCCTGCTTGGCCAGATCGGCGGTGCAGACGGTAAATGCGCGTTCCCTGTGCATGACCGCGTCGCAGGCCGCAGCGCCCGCCGCCGTCACCAGCCACAAGAGGACGGCAAGCCGGATCACGCGTCGCCCCCGCCGTCCCCGTCCGGTCCGTCGCCCTCACCGTCCTCGTCCCGCGCTTCGATGTCGCGGCGCACGGTCTCGTCCTCGAACAGGGCGCGCGTCGCGTCCATCCGGTCAAAGGTTTCGTCGATGCGGAATCGCAGGTCGGGCGCCATCTTCAACGCCATGTCCTTGACGACCGCATGGCGCAGCGCGCCCTTGTTGCGCTTGAGCGCCTCCATCATCGCGGTCTTGTCCTTGCCGCCCAGCGGCAGGACCCAGGCCGTCGCGATCTTGAGGTCGCGGGTCACGGTCACCTCGCCCACGGTGATGGACATGGATTGCAGGTCGGGGTCGTGGATCTCGCCCCGGATCAGGACGTCGGACAGGGTGCGGCGGATCAATTCACCGACCCGCAGCTGACGCTGCGAGGGGCCGCGGCCGTCGCGGGGTTGGGATCGTGCCATCTGCGCCTCCGGAAAATGTCAGGGGCCGCAGATAGGCGCCGAGGGCGCGGGACGCAAGCCGCAGCCACCCGCGCCGGGGTCATTGCATGGCGCGCGCGGATTGCCCAAGAGGGGGATACGGCATCGATTGGCAACGGGGATCACCATGAACGCGACAGGACAGGACAGCACGGGCATCGTGGTGATGGGCGGATCGGGCCGGATGGGCCGGATGCTCTGCGGGCTGATCGACGCGGCGCCGAACGCGCATCTTGTCGGCGTGACCGAGGCGCCCGGGCACCCCTGGGCCGGTCATGATCTGGGCGAGGCCATGGGCGGCGCGCCGAGCGGCGTGCCCGTGACCGACGACCCGATCGAGGTGGTCGCCCGTGCGCAGGCGGTCATCGATTTCACGACCCCCGCCGCGACCGTCGCGATGTCGGAACTGACGGCACAGGCCCGCGCCGTCCACGTCATCGGCACGACGGGCCTGACCCCCGAGGATCTGACCGTTCTGGACCGCGCTGCCCATCACGCAACCATCGTGCGCGCGGGCAACATGTCGCTGGGCGTCAACCTTCTGACACAGATCGTGCAACAGGTCGCCGCCGCGCTGGACGACGACTACGACATCGAAATCGTCGAGGCGCATCATCGCCACAAGGTCGACGCCCCGTCGGGCACCGCCCTGATGCTGGGCGAAGCGGCGGCGGCGGGTCGCGGTGTGACGCTGGACGCCGTGGCCGACCGTGGGCGCGACGGCATCACCGGCGCGCGCGACCGGGGCGCCATCGGGTTCCACGCGATCCGGGGCGGGGATGTCATCGGCGACCACGATGTGATCTTCGCCGCCGACGGCGAGCGTATCACCCTGCGCCATCAGGCGACGGATCGCTCCGTCTTTGCGCGCGGGGCGCTGAAGGCCGCGATCTGGGGTCAGGGCCGCGGCCCGGGGGCCTTCGACATGCTCGACGTGCTGGGCCTGCGCTGATCCGATCCGTGCGCCCCTGCGTATCCCGTTCATGAAATACGCAATCATCGCCTTGGCGGTCTTCGCCGCCCACCCCGCCACCGCCTTCGAAGCGGTCACGACGCGCGACGCGTTCGTCGCCCTCGTCGAAGGGCGCACGTTGCGGGGGGATGGTGTTTCCTTGCGCGTGGGGCCGGACGGCAGCATCGCGGGCCGCGGGTTCGGCCTGCGTGTCACCGGCGCGTGGGACTGGCAGGACGGCCTGTTCTGCCGGACGCTGGATACCGCGATCCGCGACTTTCCGCGCAACTGTCAGACGGTCGCCGTGCAGAACGGAACCCTCCGCTTCACGGCGGACCGGGGCACGGGGGACGTGGCGGACCTGTCCCTGCGCTGAACCCGCCGTGGGGCGAGGGCATGCAACGCGGGATCAGAAATCGATCGCGATGCCCTTCAGCTCCCAATCACCGTAGCGGACGGGCTCCGGCCCATCGCGCCCACCCAGTTCGACCGGCATGTTCATCTCGGCCTTCTTGCGGGCCTCGGCCTCCTCCAACGCGCGGCGGGCCACGTCGGGCAGGGCTGCGCGGCGGGCGGCCTCCTCCTCGGGGGACAGGGCCGCCGGGACGGGGCCGATCGCGCGGTTGGACGTCGGACAGGCGGGTGCGTCCGGATTCGCCACTGGCAGGGCCTCGGGATCGACGGTCATGCGGTTTGCCATTGTCAGCGCCTCCTTGCCGGGTGTTCTCTTTGCATATACCCCCCGGCTTTCGTCCGACAAGGAGGCCGCGACATGAAGGACCTGCCCGAAAGCCTGGCCACGCGCAGGGGCGCGCTGCGCCTGCTGGCCCATGTGCTGCGCGATGGCCGGATGCTGGGGGACGGGGCCTCCGGCCTGTCGGGGGCCCCCGCCGCGCGGGCCCTGCGCCTTGCCGGCCTTGTCCTTCGTCACATGGGTCGCGCCGATGCCATTCTGAAATCGCAGATGCAACGGCAGCCGGCGACCCGCACACGCGACATCCTGCGACTGGCCGTTGTCGAGATGTTCGTGGATGGCGCGGCGGCGCATGGTGTCGTCAACGACGCGGTCGCCATGGCGCGGTCGACACCGCGCACGGTCAAACAGGCGGGCCTCGTGAACGCCGTGCTGCGCGGGCTTGCCGATGAACAGGCCACTTGGGATGCACTGCCGCCCCCTGCCCTGCCCGCGTGGTTGCGCAAACCCCTCGCCAAATCCTGGGGCCGCGACCGTCTTGAGGCGATCGAGGCCGCGCATCTTGTTCCCGCACCGCTGGACCTGACCCCCAAGCCGGGCGTCACGATGTCCGATGCGGAGGTTCTGCCAACCGGATCACTGCGCCTGTCCGGTGGTCAGGTCAGCGCATTGCCGGGATACGACGCAGGCGACTGGTGGGTGCAGGACGCCGCCGCCGCGATGCCCGTGCGCCTTCTGGGCGATGTGACCGGCCTGCGCGTGCTGGACCTTTGCGCCGCGCCGGGCGGCAAGACGATGCAGCTGGCGGCAAGCGGGGCCGATGTCACCGCGCTCGACATCTCCGAAGCGCGCCTGCGGCGGGTGACCGAGAACCTTGCGCGCACCGGCCTGACCGCCGATGTCGTCGCGGCAGATGCCCTGACGTGGACAGCCGAGGCGCTTTTCGATGCGATCCTGCTCGATGCGCCCTGCACGGCAACCGGAACCATCCGGCGTCATCCCGACCTTCCCCACCTGCGCGAGGCGCGCGACATCGAGGCGTTGACGCAGCTTCAGTACCGCCTGATCGACCGCGCGCTGACCCTGTTGAAGCCGGGCGGCCGCCTCGTCTTCTGCACCTGCTCGCTTCTGGCGGTCGAGGGCGAGCATCAGGTGACGGCGGCGCTGAAGCGGCATCCGGGGCTGTCGGCCGATGCGATCGACCCGACAGACCACGGCCTGCCGCCCGAGGCCGCGTCGCCCCATGGCCTGCGCCTTTTGCCGGACCTCTGGGCCGAACGCGGACATCTGGATGGCTTCTACATGAGTGTTCTGCGCACCCGCGCATGACCGAGGGGCAACGGGGGCCGTGACAGGGCGCGCGGGACGGCCTATCGTGCCGCGTCAAAGGGCCGGGACAGGCCCGGAGGGCAGGCGCATGGCAAGCGATCGCGGGTTCCGCGACACATGGACGACACGCTGGCGCGTGATGCGGGCCGCCCCGCCGCGCGGCGCCCGTGCCCTCGTCTGGCACCCTCAACCACGGGGCAGCGGATCGGCACGGCGCGGCGCGCAGATTGCCGATGGCCTGTGGCATTTCGCCGGACAACTGGTCGAGGCACCCGATGCCTCGCCCTGGTCGCTGGCCCCGCCGTCCGTCCCCTTCGAGATGCAGTTGCACGGCTTCGGGTGGCTCGACGATCTGATGGCCACCGGCAGCCGGGCTGAAGCGGACAAGGCACGCGCATGGACGCTGGAATGGGCACGCCGCTACGGGCGGGGCACCGGGCCCGGCTGGGCGCCTGCCCTGACCGGGCGGCGATTGCTGCGCTGGATCAGCCATGCGCCGGAGATCCTGCGCGGCACGTCCGCGCGGGAACAGGCCGTGTTCTTCGACGTGACCTATCGGCAGGCGGGTTTTCTGCGAAACCACTGGCAGGAGGCCGCGACCGGCCTGCCCCGGATGGAGGCGCTGACCGGCCTCGTCTACGCCGGTCTGACGCTGGAAGGGATGACCACGCTGGCCAGCGACGCCAGCGCCGCCCTGACCCGTGCCATGAAACGCGACATCGCCGAGGATGGCGGCATCGCTTCCCGCAACCCCGAGGCCCTGCTGGAGGTCGCGACCCTGCTGGGCTGGTCGATCGAGGCCCTGTCGGGCAGCGACCGGGAGGTGCCGGCCGGTCTCATCGAGGCACGTGCCCGAATCGTGCCGACCCTGCGCGCCTTGCGTCATTCGGATGGGGGGCTTGCGCGTTTCCATGGCGGCGGGCGCGGCAAGGCAGGGCGGCTGGACCAGGTTCTTGTCGCCTCCGGCATCCGCGCGCGCAACGACAGTGGCCTCGCCATGGGGTTCGTCCCGGTCCAGCATGGCCGCACCACCGTCATCATAGATGCCGAGGCCCCGCCGACGGGGCGCATCTCGGGCTCGGCCCATGCGTCGACCTGCGCATTCGAGATGACGTCCGGCCATTGTCCGGTGATCGTCAACTGCGGCCCCGGCGGCGCCTTCGGACCGGATTGGCACCGGGCGGGCCGGGCCTCCGCATCGCATTCCACCCTGTCGATCGAGGGCGCGTCGTCGTCGCGCATCGGCCCCCTGCTGGCGGATGGCGGACGGCGGATCGCCCCGATGATCCAGGTCCCGAAAAAGGTGCAATGGCAGCGCAGCGCATCGCGCCGGTCGACAACCGTGATCCTTGCGCACGATGGCTATGGTCCGGGTTTCGGCCTGACGCACCTGCGCCGCCTGAACCTGTCGACCGATGGCCGCGTGCTGGAGGGGGAGGATGCCCTGCGTGCCGTGACCACCCGCGACAAGGAGGTGTTCGAGGACGCGATGACCGATGCCCAGTTGCAGGGCATCCCGTTCCAGATCCGGTTTCACCTGCATCCCGATGCGCGGGCGGAAATCGACATGGGCGGTCGCGCCGTCTCGATCACCCTGCCCTCGGGCGAGGTCTGGGTGTTCCAACCCGGCCAGGAACGGGCGGTGACCATCGACAAGTCCGTCTACCTCGAACCGGGTCGATTGAATCCCCGTCCGGCGCAACAGGTGGTTTTATCCGACCGCGTTGTGAAATATGCCGCGACCATCGACTGGACCCTGACACGCGCGCAGGAGGCGACGGATCTGCCGCCCGCTTCTGCCGACGGGGTCTGACCTGATCGCCTGAAGGAAGCCCGCCCATGACCCTCGTTCCGCTGAAACGCGCCCTGATCTCCGTCTCCGACAAGGGGGGTCTGGTCGAATTGGGTCAGGCACTTGCCGCCCGCGGGGTGGAGCTTCTGTCCACCGGCGGCTCCGCCGCGACGCTGCGCGACGCGGGCCTGACGGTGATCGACGTGGCCGAGGTGACTGGATCGCCCGAGATGATGGACGGGCGCGTCAAGACCCTGCACCCCAAGATCCACGGCGGCCTGCTCGCGCTGCGCGACAATCCCGACCACGCGGCGGCGATGGTCGAACACGGCATCGGCGGCATCGACCTTCTGGTGGTCAACCTCTACCCGTTCGAGGCGACCGTCGCCTCCGGCGCGGACGCGGCCACCTGCATCGAGAACATCGACATCGGCGGCCCTGCCATGATCCGCGCCGGCGCCAAGAACCAGGGCTTCACCTGCGTCGTCACCGATCCGCAGGATTACGACGCCCTGCTGGCCGAACTGGAGGCGAACGACGGCGCCACCACCCTGCCCTTCCGGCAGATGCAGTCCGCCCGCGCCTATGGCCGCACCGCCGCCTACGATGCCGCCGTTGCCACGTGGATGGCCCGGTTCGAGGACACGCCCCGCCGCGTCGCTGCCGCCGCCACGCTGGCCCAACCGCTGCGCTACGGCGAGAACCCGCACCAGTCGGCGGCCTTCTATACCGACGGCTCGGGCCGCCCCGGCGTGGCCACCGCGACGCAACATCAGGGCAAGGCCCTGTCCTATAACAACATCAATGACACCGACGCCGCCGTCGAACTGGTGGCTGAATTCACCGATGCGCCCACCGTCGCCATCATCAAGCACGCCAATCCCTGCGGCGTGGCCAGCGGCGCGACATTGGCCGAGGCCTATCAGCGCGCCTTCGACTGCGACCGCACCTCGGCCTTCGGGGGGATCGTCGCCCTGAACGGCACGCTGGACGAGGAAACCGCGAACCTGATGGCGGGCATCTTCACCGAAGTCGTCATCGCCCCCGACGCGACCGACGCGGCCAAGGCCGTCTTTGCCGCCAAGAAGAACCTGCGCCTGCTGACCACCGGTATCCTGCCCGACCCCCGTGCACCCCGCCGCATGATGATGCAGGTCGCGGGCGGCTGGTTGGCGCAGGACCATGACACCGGCCATGTCGCCGACGCCGACCTGCGCGTGGTCACCAAGCTGGCCCCGACGGATGCCCAGATGGCCGACCTGCGCCTTGCCTGGACGGTCGCCAAGCACGTCAAGTCCAACGCCATCATCTATGTCCGTGACGGCGCCACCGTCGGCATAGGCGCGGGCCAGATGAGTCGTGTGGACAGCAGCCGGATCGCCGCCCGCAAGGCACAGGACATGGCCGAGGCGCTGGGCCTGCCCGAAAGCACCGCCAAGGGCTCCGTCGTGGCCTCCGATGCCTTCTTCCCCTTCGCCGACGGCCTTCTGGCGGCGGCCGAGGCGGGCGCGACCGCGATCATTCAGCCCGGCGGATCCATGCGCGACGATGAGGTCATCGCCGCCGCCGACGAGGCGGGCCTCGCGATGGTGTTCACCGGCATGCGCCACTTCCGCCACTGATGCGCGCGCTCGCCCTCTCCGCCGTGCTGGCCTTCGTGGTGGACCAGCTGTCCAAGGTGATCGTGGTTCACCTGATGGACTTGAAGACCGTGCTGTTCGTCCCGGTTGCCCCGCCGTTCCTGACCTTTCGCATGGGATGGAACGAGGGGATCAATTTCGGCCTGATGTCCGGCGCAGGGGCGCGTTGGGCGTTGATCGCGCTGGCCGTCATCATTTCGGCGGTGATGCTGCGCTGGGCGCGGAGCTTTACCCGCCCGGTTCAGCACGTCGCCGCCGGCCTGTTGATCGGCGGCGCGTTGGCGAATGCCTTCGACCGGGTGATCTATGGCGCGGTGGCCGATTTCCTGAACATGTCCTGTTGTGGCATCGACAACCCGTTCGCGTTCAACCTGGCGGATGTGTTCATCTTCGCCGGGGCGGCCGGCCTCGTCATCTGGGGCGAGGACAAGGCCGCGAAGAACACCCCGTGACCCCGGCGCGCGCCTGCGCTAGACGAGGGACCACGAGGACGAGAGGGGACGGGTGACATGATCGGACGCATTGGCCTTGCGGCCCTGACCGCGCTGACACTGGCAGGGTGCGAGCGGGACAATCCGCAATTGTTCAACCTGCGCTCGGCCGACCGGACGCCGGACGAATTCGCCATCCTGCCGACCAAACCCCTCGAAACACCCGCCGATCTGTCCACCCTTCCGCCCCCCAACCCCGGCGGTGTCAGCCGCACCGACCCGGCGCCGCAGGCCGATGCCATCCTGGCCCTTGGCGGCAATCCGACGGGGGGCACGCGGGCGGACGGCGCGCTCGTCTCGGCGGTGTCGCGATATGGCGTGCAGGCGGGAATCCGCGATCAGCTGGCGACCGAGGATCTGGAGTTCCGGCGCAAGAACGATGGCCTGTTCCTCGAACGGGTGTTCAACGTGAACGTCTATTTCAAGGCCTATCGCACGCAATCGCTGGATCAGCATGCGGAGTTGGAACGCCTGCGCGCCCTTGGCGTTCGCACCGTTGCCGCCCCGCCCGAGGCCGACTGACCGCAGGCCTGTCCGCCTGCGGACGGTCTTGGAAGGCGCGGAAAGCCGCCGACGACCCATGACAAGCCCGTGATCTGCGGTAACGCGGCGGTTTGATTTCCGCCGCGAAGGCATATCTGTTGGCCAAGTCCATCAGATCCACAATCCCGGAGCGACCCTTTGCGCCTTGCCCCCCTTGCCGCCGTCCTGTCCCTCCTGACGGCACCCGTGCTGGCACAGACCGGCGATGACACGGTCACCACCTTCACCCTGCCGAACGGCATGGATGCCGTCGTCATAGAAGACCATCGCGCCCCCGTCGTCGTGCACATGGTCTGGTACAACGTGGGATCGGCGGATGAACCCGCGGGCAAGTCCGGCATCGCGCATTTCCTCGAACACCTGATGTTCAAGGGCACCGACGAATTGGAGCCGGGCGAGTTCAGCGAGATCGTGGCCGCCCAGGGTGGCACCGACAACGCCTTCACCTCGCGCGATTATACCGGCTATTTTCAGCGCGTCGCCGCCGACCGCCTTGGCCTGATGATGAAGCTGGAGGCCGACCGGATGCGCGACCTCGTCCTCGACAGCGAGGACATGCTGACCGAACGCGATGTCGTTCTGGAAGAACGCGCCCAGCGCACCGACAGCAACCCCGGCGCGATCTTCGGAGAGCAGCGCAACGCCCTGCAATACCTCAACCATCCCTACGGCGTGCCGATCATCGGCTGGAAGCACGAGGTGGAGAAGCTGACCCTTCAGGACGCGCTCGACTTCTATGGTCGCTTCTATGCGCCCAACAATGCCACCCTTGTCGTTGCGGGCGACGTCGACCCCGCCGAGGTCGAGGCAATGGCGCTGGAACACTACGGCGCGCTTGAACCGACGCCCGGCCTCGAGGCGCGCGAGCGCCCGTCGGAGCCGCCGCAGGTCGTGCCCCGACGCGCGACCTACACCGATGAGCGGGTGTCGAACCCCTACGTCATCCGCACCTACCTGGCCCCCGAGCGGGATGCCGGCGATCAGGAGACGGCCGCCGCCCTAACGATGCTGGCACAGCTGCTGGGCGGGTCGTCGCAGACATCCCTCATGGGGCGCACGCTGGAGCAGGAGGAAGGCACCGCGCTCTATACCTCCGCGTTCTATTCCGGCACCGCCTATGACGACACGACCTTTGGCGTCATCGTGATGCCGACGCCCGATCGCACCCTTGAACAGGCCGAAGCCGACATGGACCGCATGATCGAGACGCTGCTGACCGAAGGGATCGATACGGCGCAATTGGAGCGGATCAAGGGACAGGTCCGGGCCGCCGAGATCTATGGCCGTGACAGCCTTCAGGGGCGCGCCCGGACGTATGGCGTTGCCGTCACGTCCGGCCTGACGGTCGAGGACGTTCAGGAATGGCCTGCCATCCTCGAGGCCGTGACCGAAGAAGACATCCTGACCGCCGCACGCGAGGTCTTTGACATGAACCGATCCGTGACCGGCTATCTTGCCCGTCCCGCCGCATCCGAGGAGGTGACCCAATGAGCCTGATGCGCAATCTGTTCGTCGCCGCCCTGACGATCCTGCCCCTGCCCGCCGTGGCCGCCGTCGAAATCCAGGAGGTCACCTCGCCCGGCGGCATTACCGCCTGGCTGGTCGAGGAGCCGTCGATTCCCTTCGTGGCCTTCGATATCCGCTTCAAGGGGGGCGCGAACCTCGACGACCCCGGCAAGCGCGGCGCCACGAACCTGATGATGGGCCTGCTCGAGGAAGGCGCCGCCGACCGCGACGCGCGCGCTTTTGCCGAAGCAACCGAAGATCTGGCTGCGCGCTTCGGGTTCGACACCTACAACGACAGCGTCGGCGTTCAGGTAGAGGTTCTGACCGAAAACCGGGACGAAGCGCTGAGGCTGCTGCGCGATGCCCTGATCGAGCCGCGTTTCGACCAGTCGGCCATCGACCGGGTGCGCGATCAGGTCCTTGCCGGGATCGAGGCCGATGCCCGCGATCCGCAGGAAATCGCCTCGACCACGATGTCGGCACTGGCTTTCCCCGATCACCCATACGGCACGGCGCTGGAGGGAACGCGCGAGACCGTATCGTCCCTCACACGGGATGATCTGATGGCGGCCCATGCCGCGGCGCTGACGAAGGATCGGATGTATATCGGTGTCACCGGCGACATTTCGGCCGCGGATCTCGGCCCGTTGCTCGATACCCTTCTGGGCGATCTGCCCGAAGTCGGCGCGCCCGAGGTACCAACCGCGACCTATGCCCTCGACGGCGGGGTGACCGTGACGGATTTCCCCTCGCCGCAATCGGTCGTCCTGTTCGGACATGAGGGGATCATGCGCGACGATCCCGATTTCTTTCCGGCATTCGTGATGAACCATATTCTCGGCGGCTCCGGCTTCGCCTCCAAGTTGATGAGCGAAGTGCGCGAGGACCGGGGCCTGACCTATGGAATCGGCAGCTACCTCGTCCCCCGGGAATACGGCGCGCAATACCTGGGGCAATTCTCGTCCTCGAACGACAAGACCGCCGAAGCGGTCCAGATCGTCCGCGACATCTGGGCGGACGTCGCCACCAACGGTGTCGACAGCGAGAAGCTGGATGATGCCAAGACCTATCTGACCGGCGCGTATCCGCTGCGATTCGATGGCAACGGCCAGATCGCCGGGATCCTTGCCGGAATGCAGGTTCAGGGTCTTGGAATCGACTACATCGCGACGCGCAACGACAAGGTCATGGCCGTCACGGCCGAGGATATCCAACGCGTGGCCGCCCGCGTCCTGCAGCCCGAGAACCTGCATTTCGTCGTCGTGGGACAACCCGAGGGCCTTGCAACCGGCGGGTTGTGACGCCCTGACGATCGGGACCGGCGCGCGGTGCGCCGGATCTTTCCCAAGCCCTGCGCCCATGCTAGCCCTAGCGGCATGGGTGCCCCCGACCGCAACATATCCCCCCCGCGCATTCGTCAGCTGGACGAAGGTGCCGTCAACCGCATCGCCGCCGGCGAGGTGGTCGAACGGCCCGCTTCTGCCGTCAAGGAACTGGTCGAGAATGCGCTGGATGCCCGGGCCAGCCGCATCACCATCGACATCGCGGATGGGGGGCGCACCCTGATCCGGGTCACCGACGACGGCCACGGGATCGCGGGCGATGACCTGCCCATGGCATTGTCGCGGCATGCCACCTCCAAGATCGACGGCAGCGACCTTCTGAACATCCATTCCTTCGGGTTCCGGGGTGAAGCGCTTCCATCGCTGGGGGCGGTCGGGCGGTTGACCATAACGTCCCGCGCGGCGGGATCGGATGGTGCGATGGCGATCCACGTCAACGGCGGGCGCATCGACGCGCCCCGCCCCGCCGCCCTGCGCAGCGGCACCTGTGTCGAACTGCGCGACCTGTTCCATGCCACCCCCGCGCGCCTGAAGTTCCTCAAGACGGAACGGGCCGAGACGATGGCCGTCACCGATGCGATCCGCCGTCTGGCCATGGCCGAACCCGGCGTGGCGTTTCACCTGCGCGACACCTCGGACGGTGGCGACAGGACGCTGTTCCGCGCCGATGCGGCGAACGATCTTGCCGAACGTCTGGCCACGATCCTCGGCACCGAATTCACGACCAACGCGATGAACCTCGATGCGACGCGGGATGGCATTCGTCTGACCGGCCTTGCGGCTCTGCCGACCTATTCCCGCGGCAACGCCGTCCATCAGTACCTGTTCGTCAATGGCCGCCCCGTGCGGGACCGGATGCTGACCGGCGCGCTGCGCGGGGCCTACATGGACGTGCTGGCCAAGGATCGCCACGCCGTCGCGGCCCTGTTCCTGACCTGCGATCCGGTGCTGGTCGACTGCAACGTCCACCCCGCCAAGACCGAGGTGCGGTTCCGGGATGCGGGCGGGGTTCGTGGATTGATCGTGTCCGGCCTGCGCCATGCGCTGGCCTCGGCCGGGCACCGTGCGGCGACGACCGTCGCCACCGGCACATTGGGTGCGATGACCGCCGAACGCCCCAAGGCCCCCGTCTATCAGATGGATCGGCCCAGCGTTGGCGCACGCAGCACCGCCTACACCGCACAGGCACCGGCCCCCGCCGCGCCGATCCCCGGCCTGTCCGAGGCATCGGCGCGAATGGACCGGGTGGAGGAACCGGCACAGGACGCCCCCGAGGCCGGATACCTCGGGACGGCCCGCGCGCAGTTGCACGAGAACTACATCGTCGCACAGACGCCGACAGGCATGATCCTCGTGGATCAGCACGCCGCCCATGAACGCCTCGTGTATGAACGTCTGAAAACGCAGATGCGCGCCCATGGCATCACGGCGCAGGCCCTTCTGATCCCCGAGGTGATCGAGGTGGGTCAGATGGCGGACCGCCTGCTGTCGCTCGACCTCGGTCGCCTCGGCCTTGTCATCGAAGGGTTCGGGCCGGGCACGATCGCCGTGCGCGAAACGCCCGCCATCCTCGGACAGGTCAGCGCCAGGGCCCTGATCCAGGATATCGTCGAGGAGTTGGAGGAGGACGAGGACGCCGATCCCCTGTCGCTGCAATCGAAGGTGGATGCGATCCTCAGCCGGATGTCCTGTCACGGGTCCATCCGATCGGGCCGCCGCATGTCCGCGCCGGAAATGAACGCCCTCCTGCGCGAGATGGAGGCAACGCCGATGTCGGGGCAATGCAACCACGGGCGCCCGACCTATGTCGAACTGCCGCTTGCGGACATCGAACGGCTGTTCGGGCGGACATGACCATCGACCTGTCGGATCCGATGGTGATTCTGGGGGGGATCGGCGCGGCCGTCATCCTGATCCTGCTGATCCTGCTCATCACCATGTCGGCACGGATGCGGGATCTGACCCATGCGCAGACACATCTGTCGGGTGGTCTTGCCGCCCTGAATGATGCGCAACGGCGCGGCGAGGCGCAGATGGGGGCCGCGTTGAACGACACGGCAACCCGCACCGCGCAGACCCTTGGCGCGCTGCATCAGCGGCTGGCCGTGATAGATGCAGCACAAGCCAAGATCGAAACCCTGTCGGGCAACGTCCTTGGCCTGCAGGACATCCTGTCCAACAAGCAGACGCGCGGTGCCTTTGGCGAAATCCAGTTGCGCGATCTGGTGTCCAAGGCCCTGCCACCGGACGGGTTCACATGGCAGGCGACCCTGTCGAACGGACGCCGGGCCGATTGCCTGATCCACATGCCCGACCCCCCGGGCCCGTTGGTCATCGACGCGAAATTCCCGCTCGAAGCCTATGAGGCGATGCTGGCGGATCCGTCGCAGGCCACCCGCACGGCGTTTCGGGCAACGATCCGCACGCATGTCCGCGCCATTGCCGACAAGTACATCCTGCCCGGTGAGACGGCGGACGGGGCCTGCCTTTTCCTGCCGTCCGAGGCGATCTATGCAGAACTGCACGCCCACCACGCCGAACTGGTGCGCGAGGGGTTCGCCGCCCGTGTCTGGATCGTCTCGCCGACGACGATGATGGCCACGCTGAACACCCTGCGCGCGATCCTCAAGGATCACCGGATGCGCGAACAGGCCGGAGAGATCCGCAGCGCCCTCGCCGCCCTGCACCGGGATGTGGAACTGATCGTCCAGCGGGCCGCCAAGCTGGAAACGCATTTCGATCAGGCCCGGCGTGACGTCGAGGGGATCGCAACCGCCGCCGAACGCGCGGGAAAACGTGCCGACCGCCTCGATGCCTTCGATTTCGCCGAGGCCCCGCCAGACAAGCCGCGCATTGCCCCCGTCATCCGGCGCGGCTGACCTTTTGCGGCAAACCGTGAAAAGCGCGTGTCGGAACGACGTTGAATTGTGAAAACCCGGTCTGCCGTGCTACCTCACATCCCATGAGCAGTCTCCCCTCCAAGTCCGACATCCTGCAATGGATCTCTGACAATCCCGCCCTCACCTCCAAGCGCGACATTGCAAAGGCGTTTGGCATCAAGGGTGCTGCGCGCATCGATCTCAAGCGGACGCTGAGGGAGCTGGAGGACGAAGGCCATCTGGCCAAGCGCAAACGCTCCTACGAGGATCCGGATCGCCTGCCGCCCGTGTCCGTCCTCAAGGTGGCCGGGACCGATCGTGACGGCGACATGTTCCTTGCCCCCCACGACTGGAAAGGCACCGCGCCCGAACCGAAGATCCTGTATGTTCCCAAGGATGGCGATCCGGCGCTCGGCCCCTCGGACCGCCTGCTGGTGCGCCTGACCGAGGTCGAGGGGCAGGACCACAGCCACGAAGGGCGCCTGATCCGCCGCATCGGCACCGGCCCGCGCCGCACCGTCGGCGTCTTTCGCGCAGGTTCCGAAGGGGGGCGCCTGTTGCCCGTCGACAAGGGCGCGGACCGCGAATGGTTGATCGGTCCCTTCGACACGGGCGATGCTCGCGACGGCGAACTGGTCGAGGCCGAGGCGCTTGGCGGACGCAACCGCGTGGGTCTGCCGAAGGCAAGGATCGTCAATCGTCTGGGCGACCCCGGCGCGGCCAAGGCCGTCTCCCTGATCGCGATCCATCAGCACGATCTGCGCGACGATTTTCCCGCCGAAGCCATCGCCGAGGCAGAGAGTGCAGAGCCCCCCACCCT
This sequence comes from Jannaschia sp. 2305UL9-9, assembly GCF_041403465.1. Taxonomy (NCBI): domain Bacteria; kingdom Pseudomonadati; phylum Pseudomonadota; class Alphaproteobacteria; order Rhodobacterales; family Roseobacteraceae; genus Jannaschia; species Jannaschia sp. 2305UL9-9. The sequence continues at coordinate 945,657 of NZ_JBGEHM010000002.1, read as the reverse complement.
CGACGGGCGCACCGACCTGCGGGACATGCCGCTGATCACCATCGATCCGTCCGACGCGCGCGACCATGACGACGCCTGCTACGCGCACCCCGACGATGCGCCCGAAAACGAGGGGGGCTTTGTCATCTGGGTCGCGATCGCGGATGTCGCCGCCTATGTGACGCCGAATTCCGCCCTCGACCGCGAAGCACGCGAACGGGGGAATTCCACCTATTTCCCCGACCGCGTGGTGCCGATGTTGCCCGATGCGCTGTCCGGCGATCTGTGCTCGCTGCACGAAGGGGTGGAGCGTGCCTGCATCGCCGTGCGGATGACCATCAACGCCCAGGGCGAGAAGATCGCGCAACGTTTCGTGCGCGGTTTGATGCGATCGCCCGCGTCCCTGCATTACGAGGAGGTGCAGGCCGCCATCGACGGCGCCCCGACAGACCGGACGGAGCCGTTCCTCGCCACGGTGCTGCGCCCGCTCTACGATGCTTACGACGCCTTGAAGATCGCGCGGGGGCGGCGCCAGCCGCTCGATCTCGATCTGCCGGAACGCAAGATCATCCTGTCCGACGAGGGCGAGGTGACCAGCGTCGCCTTCCGCGACCGTCTGGATGCGCATCGCCTGATCGAGGAGTTCATGATCCTCGCGAATGTCGCCGCCGCCGAGGAGTTGGAGCGTCTGCGCACGCCCCTTTTGTACCGCGTCCACGAGGAACCGCCCGAGGACAAGCTCGACGCCCTGCGCGAGACGGCCAAGGCCAGCGGGTTCAGCCTGCCCAAGGGACAGGTAATGCGGCCCGCCCTGCTCAACAAGTTGCTGCACGATGCCGCCGACACGGACCTGTCCGAGCTGATCTCCATGTCGACCCTGCGATCGATGATGCAGGCCTATTACGGTCCGGTGAACATGGGGCACTTCGGGCTGGCCTTGCGCAGCTATGCGCATTTCACCTCGCCCATCCGCCGCTATTCCGACCTGATCGTCCACCGGGCCCTGATCACCGCACACGGCTGGGGCGACGACGGTCTGTCCGACTGGGACATCGAACATCTGGAGGCGACGGCCAAGCTGATCTCGGAGGCGGAGCGACGGTCCATGATCGCCGAGAGGGACACGAATGACCGCTACCTCGCGGCCTTCCTCGCAGACAAGATCGGGGCGGAATTCACCGGCCGCATCTCTGGCGTGCAATCCTTTGGCGCCTTCGTGCGCCTGGATGAGACGGGGGCAGACGGCATGATCCCCGTGCGGTCCATGGGGGCCGAATACTTCCGCTATGACCGGGATGCGCAGACCCTGACCGGAACGGACACCGGGCTGGAAATCGCCCTGGGGCAACGTGTGACCGTCCGACTGGCCGAAGCGGCGCCCGTGACGGGTGGTCTGATCGTCGAGTTGATCGGGATCGAGGGGGATGCCGTCCGCCGCGCCCCCCGCGGCAGTGGCAAGGGCAAGGGCGCCCCGCGCAAACGCAAGCTGCGCAAGGCTCCGCGCAAGCGGCGGTAGGGATGGCCGGGATGCGCGCGCTTCTGATTGTCCTGACGATCGCCCTCGCCGTCCCTGCCTTGGCGCAGGACAGGTCGATCCGCCCCGTTCAGCGCAGCGATCAGGGCGCCGCTCTTGCAGAGTGGGTCACGGCATTCCGGCCACGCGCCCTCGCGGCCGGCGTGGATGCGGCGACCTATGATGCCGCGCTGGCCGGCGTGCGCTACCAGCCTGACATCGTGCGCCGCGACCGCACCCAGTCGGAGTTCACGAAGACCCTGTGGGACTACCTCGACACGGCCGTCAGCCCGCTGCGCATTGCCAACGGTCAGCGCGCCATGGCCCGCCACGCGACGGCCCTGACCGCGATCGAGGCGCGCCACGGCGTCCCGAAGGAGATCGTGGTCGCTGTCTGGGGGCTGGAAAGCAGCTACGGTGCCTTTCGCGGCAATACCCCCACGCTGGAGGCGATCACCACCCTTGCCTTCGACGGGCGCCGTGCGGACCTGTGGGAGGGGGAGCTGATCGCCGCTTTGCGCATCATCGCGGATGGCGAGATCACGGTGGACCGCATGCGCGGCAGCTGGGCCGGCGCGATGGGGCATACGCAGTTCCTGCCGTCATCCTATCTGGACCACGCACAGGATTGGGACGGCGACGGGCGGCGCAACATCTGGGGCGATGATCCGACCGATGCCCTCGCCTCGGCGGCGGCCTATCTTGCGGCCTATGGTTGGACCACCGGTCAGCCATGGGGGGTGGAGGTGCATCTGCCTGCCGATTTCAATTATCGCGACACAGGGGAGTTGGTGACCAGGACTGCCGATGCATGGACGGCCCTCGGGGTCCGGCCCGTGTCGGGGGGCAACCTGCCGCCCGGCGACGACATCTCGATCCGGGTGCCCGCCGGCCACCGGGGGGCGGCCTTTGCCACCTATCCCAATTTCCGCGTCATCGAACGCTACAACACTGCCGACGCCTACGTGATCGGCGTGGGCCATCTGGCCGACCGCCTTGCCGGTGGCCCGGCGCTCGTCGGTGACTGGCCCCGCGGGGATCGTGCGCTGCGCTTCGACGAACGCGTCGAGATGCAGCGACTGCTGGCCCAGAAGGGCCATGACCCGCAGAAATTCGACGGTCTCGTTGGCCCGCTGACGTTGGAGGCGATCCAACAATATCAGCAGGCAGAGGGTCTGATCCCGGATGGCTATGCCAATCCGCAACTGCTCGCACGGTTGCGCCGCTGACGTCAGCGGCGCGCCGTCGCGATCATCGGGGCAGTCTCAGCCCGCGTGACGTGTCGGTGCGGCGAGGGACGAAAAGCCGTAGTGACGCAGCCAGCGCAGGTCGCTGTCGAAGAACGCGCGCAGGTCCGGGATGCCGTATTTCAGCATGGCGATCCGGTCGATGCCGACACCGAAGGCGAAACCCTGCCACTGGTCGGGGTCGATGCCACCAGCCGCCAGAACCTTGGGGTGGATCATGCCCGAGCCGAGAATCTCCAGCCAGTCGTCACCCTCGCCCAGCTTGAGCGTGCCGCCTTCCCACGAGCATCGGATATCGACCTCGGCCGAGGGCTCCGTGAAGGGGAAGTGCGAGGCGCGGAAGCGCAGCTCGATCTCATCGACCTCGAAGAACGCGCGGCAGAATTCCTCCAGACACCATTTGAGGTTGGCCATGGAGATGTCGCGGTCGATGGCGATGCCCTCGACCTGATTGAACATCGGCGTATGCGTCTGGTCGTAATCGGCGCGGTAGACGCGGCCGGGACAGATCGCCCGCAACGGCGCGCCCTGCGCTTCCATCGCCTTGATCTGAACCGGGGATGTATGCGTCCGCAGGACGTGGGGCGGACGGTTGTCGCCTTCGGCCCGCGCCATGTAGAACGTGTCCATCTCGGCGCGTGCGGGGTGGTGACCGGGAATGTTCAGCGCGTCGAAGTTATACCAGTCGGTTTCGACCTGAGGTCCCTCGGCGACCGAAAATCCCATGTCGGCAAAGATCGCGGTGACCTCTTCCGAGACCTGCGAAATGGGGTGGATGCTGCCCTGACGGCGCGCGCGTGTGGGCAGGGTCACGTCCAGCCATTCGGTGCGCAGACGCTCGTCCAGTGCCGCATCCTCCAACCCGGCCTTGCGGGCGGCGATGGCGGAATTGATCTCATCCTTGAGGGCATTCAACGCGGGGCCCGCGACCTGCCGCTCCTCCGGCGTCATCTTGCCGAGCTCGCGCATCTTCAGCGCGACCTCGCCCTTCTTGCCAACAGCGGCGAGGCGCACGGCCTCTAGTGTCGCCTCATCGGCGGCGGACTTGATCTGGTCCAGATATTTGTCGCGAAGATCGGTCATCGGTGCCCCCGGTGCGTAGCCCGCGCTGACTAGCCTGACGCGGCGGTCCGTGCAACCGGCCCCTAGCGCCCCGCCTCGAAAGCCAGCATCCGCCGCGCCAGTTCCACACCGATCACCGCCGAACCGCGCGGTGACGGATGCACGAGGTCGCCCGCATAGAGCCCGGTATCGCCGGGGTCTATGACCTCACCCGCATCGAAGAACAGCACGCCCGCATCGCGGGCCGCCAGCGCCCCGAGGCGGCGGTTCATGATGTCGAATTCCGGCTGACAGGGCGTGAAACCGGTCGGCGCGGCCTCTGCGCCGTCATAATAACCCACGAAGGCGACCTTGGCGCCCGTGGCCCGGATACCTGCGATCAGCGACGGAATATCCCCGGTCAGGTCCGGCCCGATCAAGCCGTCCCGAGTGGCCCCGGCCTGCGGCGTGGCACAGTCCGATCGGATGTCGTTGCCGCCGCCCGTCAGGATGACCCAGTCCCAACCACTCCCCGCGAACTGTCGCGTGATATCGAAGCCGAGCGCGCCTGCGGCCCCGTTCGGGTTGGTCACCTGCGCCAGGGATTGCGACGCGTCGGTCACCGGCCGGTCCAGCGTCTGGCCCACCGCCTCGGGAATACCCTGCCCCCCGTTCCACGCCATGATGCTGTCCCCGATGGCAAGGATCGCGCGATCCGAAGACGGGCTGGACACGCATGCCGACAGGACAAGGGTCAGGATGAGAGGCAGGCGCATGATGGCTCCAATGTGGCTGCGGGGTATGTATGGAAACGGAACAGGCGGGCCAAAGGTTTCAACACGATGCAACGCAAGTCTATTTTTCAGACTTTGCAAAGCGTTACGGATCACCGCGCCATCCCGTGTCCACAATCGCGCCCAATTTCTCGCCCACAATGAACGCATAATCATTTTTCGGGTCGAGACCATGCTATTGAAACCATCGGACAGCCGTGACCACGATATCGCGGCACTCGAAACACTTGCCGTGCGTCCGGAAGTGACGCCCGCCATTCGCAAGAAGATCGACGCGGAGCGGCGCAAGGTTCTGTCCGGTATCAAGGGCGAGAAAGACGCGGCCTATCACCTCGACTTCCACTTCGGATCCAGGAAGAATTCCATCCTGATCCACGACTTGCGGCTGGAACACGATGGCCGGGTGGCGCAGATCGACCATCTGTTGATCAACCGGTTCCTCGATATCTGGGTGTTCGAAAGCAAGCGGTTCAGTGATGGGATCGGGATCAATGAGCATGGCGAATGCTCGGCCTTCTATCGTGGGCGCCCCTACGGCATTCCGTCACCCTTCGAGCAGAACCAGCGTCACATCGATGTGCTCAAGAGTGTCTTCGACGACGACGTGGTCCGCCTGCCGAAACGGCTCGGCTTGACCATACGTCCGAAATATTTACCGCGCGTACTGATCTCCGTGGATGCGCGCATTTCGCGTCCAGCGAAGAAGCGGCCCGAGGTGGATACCATCGTGAAGGCGGATCAGGTCGGTAGCCGGGTGGACCGGGATATCGAGATGAACTCCAGCATTCTGCAAGCCCATACAATCGCCAAGGTCATATCGGCCCAGACGCTTCAGGATCTGGGCGCCAGTCTCATCGCAGCCCACCGACCGGCGACGTTCGATTGGGCCGCACGGTTTGGCCTGACCACGGTCGAACCACCTGCGTCGGCCCCGATCATCGAGGCGACAGGATCCACACCCGCAGAGGAGCCGTCTGCAGCAGGTCAAACCTGCGCTGCCTGTGCGGTATCGGTCAGCACCAAAGTGGCAGACTACTGCGCCGCATACCCGAAGCGGTTTCAGGGAAATGTGTTTTGCTATGGCTGCCAGCGCAACAAGGCAAAGCGTCAGGCCGCAATGGCCATCGCAGCAGAGTGACGCATCACTGGCCAACGTGACAACGAAAAAGGGCCGCCCCGAAGGACGGCCCTTTGAAGTCTGTGCTGGCAACGCTTACGCGGCGGCCTTGGCCTGATCCACGATGGCGGCAAAGGCTTCGGGCTCGTGCACGGCGAGATCGGCGAGGACCTTGCGGTCGACTTCGATGCCCGACTTCGACAGGGCGTTGATGAACGTGGAATACGTCATCGTGTCGTCGTGGGCGCGCACGGCGGCGTTGATCCGCTGGATCCACAGGGCGCGGAAGTTGCGCTTGCGGTTCTTGCGGTCGCGCGTGGCGTACTGGTTCGCCTTGTCGACGGCCTGACGGGCGACCTTGAAGGTGGTGGAGCGGCGGCCATAATAGCCTTTCGCTGCCTTGAGGACCTTCTTGTGACGGGCGTGGGTGGTGACCCCGGAGGTTACGCGGCTCATGGTGTGTCCTCCTTAGCGGTCGTAGGGCATGTAGCTCTTGACGATCTTCGCGTCAGGAGCGGACAGGGTGGTGGTTCCGCGGGCGGTGCGGATGAACTTGGTGGTGCGCTTGATCATGCCGTGGCGCTTGCCGGCCTGACCGGCGAGGACCTTGCCCGTCGCCGTCACCTTGAAGCGCTTCTTCGCGCTCGACTTGGTCTTCATCTTGGGCATTTCATGTCTCCTTCTTCAACGCGCGACTCGGCATCCCAATCGCCGGACGTGCGGGTATTAGAGCGCTGCGCGTATCAACACCCGCAGGGATCCGCAAGCGTGTTCGGACGTCCGGTGGCCAAGGATCGACGATCCGGCGCGTCCCCCCACATCGATGGCGCCCCATCCCGATCAGCGCAGGACGCGCGCCAGCATTTCGATGAAGGCCTCGGGGATGGAGATCCAGCCGAAATCATCCCTCTGTCCTTCCCAGGCCCAGAACATCAGGGCGGCAGCCAGCAGGAGGGCGAAGACCCCGGACCAGCTGACCCGTTTGTCCACCATGGCCGAAACGATGCCCATGGTCCCCACCGCGAACAACACGGTGGAGATCACGATCAACACATCCGGATCGCCGGGCGCAGGAATGCCGACATCCGGGAAAGCGGGCAGACCGGCCCACCAGTCCCGGACCGCTTGCACGGCTGCGGCCAGCGTCTCCACGTCAGTCGCCTTCGGTGCCGAAGATCAGACGCTCGTCGCAGGGGGCGACACGCAGGATGTTCGTCGATCCTGCGACGTTGAACGGAATGCCCGCCGTCACGACGACCTGATCCGTGGTTTCCGCGAACCCTGCGGCTTTGGCGGCACGCACGGCCGACACGACGGCGAACTTGAACCGCTCCACCGATTGCGTCTGGACCGAATGGATCCCCCAGGACAGGACCATGCGACGCGCCGTCTCTGCCACGGGGGTCAGCACGATGATCGGAACGCGCGGGCGTTCGCGCGAGACCTTCAGACCGGTGGAACCGGAATGGGAGAAGCAGCAGATCGCCTTGACGTTGGTCGTTTCAGCGATTTCCCGTGCCGCGGCAACGATCCCGTCGGCGGTGGTCGTCAGGTGCGACGCCCGGCTTGCCTCGATGATTTCGCGATAGGTCTGGTCGCTTTCGACGGAGATCGCGACGTCATTCATGGTGCCCACCGCCTCGAGCGGGAAGGACCCGGCGGCCGATTCCGCCGACAGCATGATCGCATCGACGCCTTCGTAGATGGCGGTGGCCACGTCCGACACCTCGGCGCGGGTCGGCATCGGGCTGTCGATCATCGATTCGAGCATCTGCGTCGCGACGATCACCGGTTTGGCCGCGGCACGGCACTTGCGGGTCAGACGCTTCTGGATGGGCGGCACGGATTGAACCGGGCATTCGACACCAAGGTCACCGCGCGCCACCATGATGCCGTCCGATGCGGCAAGGATCTCGTCGAAGGCCTCGACGGCGGCGGGCTTTTCGATCTTGGACAGGACGGCCGCCCGGCCGCGCGCCAGTTCGCGCGCCTCGTCGACGTCGGCACGACGCTGCACGAACGACAGGGCAAGCCAGTCGACGCCCAGCTCGCAGACGAATTCCAGGTCCTTGCGGTCCTTTTCGGACAGCGCGGCCAGCGGCAGCACCACGTCCGGCACGTTCACGCCCTTGCGGTTCGAGATCGTGCCCCCGGTGATCACGGTGCAATCCGCGAAATCGGCGCCGCATTTCTCGACCTTCAGCCGCAGCTTGCCATCGTTGACCAGCAGGTGGCCGCCGGGCTTGAGCGCGTCGAAGATTTCCTTGTGCGGCAGTTGCACCCGCGTCGCATCGCCCGGCGTGTCATCGAGGTCGAATCGGAACGGCGCACCGACTTCGATCTCGGCCTCGTCGTTCTCGAACACGCCACAGCGCAGCTTGGGGCCCTGCAGGTCGGCAAGGATGCAGATCGGACGACCGGTATCCCGCTCGATGTCGCGAATGATGTTGTGGCGCGCGCGGATATCGTCGTGGTCGCCATGCGACATGTTCAGGCGAAAGACATCGGCACCGGCCTCGAACAGGGCGCGAATGGTGTCGTAGTCATCCGAAGCGGGGCCCAGCGTGGCGACGATCTTGACGTTGCGGTGGCGTCTCATAAGGGGTCGTCCTTCTGCGGAGATGCGAAATGTTAGCGCTCGCGCTTCTGCCCTGTCCGGGCGGTTTCGGCAACCGCCCCTTGGATCCAATTGCCAGAACCGCGACCCGCGGGCCATACGTAACGTCACCCATGCCCCTGCACCGGGCGGAAAACGCGTGATCGCGTCATCTGGGCATCGCCTTTCGGTCACGCTAGACCGTCGGCCATGACAGATCATGCTTTCGAGACAGTCAACGCCGGTGGCGCATCCCGCTGGGTGATCCTTTGCGATCATGCCAGCAACCGCATTCCTGCCGAGGTCGGTGGCTGCCTTGGCCTGCCCGAGGCGGACATGGGCCGGCATATCGCCTTCGATCCCGGTGCCGCCGGCGTCTGTGCGGCGCTTGCCGACCTCATGGATGCCCCTGCGGTCCTGTCCACGTTCTCGCGGTTGGTGATCGACCCCAACCGGGGCGAGGACGACCCGACCCTTCTGATGAAGCTGTACGACGGCACGATCATCCCCGGAAACCGCCGCGCCGATGCGGCCGAACGGGTGCGCAGGCTAGATCTGTTCCACCGCCCCTACCATGGTGCGGTGGCACGGGCCGTCGCCGCGCGGGATGCGCCGGTTCTCTGTTCGGTCCACAGCTTCACGCCACAATTGCGCGGTCGTGCCCCCCGGCCCTGGCAGGTTGGCGTGCTGTTCAACGACGACCGCAGGTTGACCGATCCGGTGATCGCACGGCTGAAGCGTCACGAAGACCTGTGCGTCGGTGTCAACGAACCTTATGTCGGCTACTACCCGGGCGATACGATGGATCGCCACGCGCGCGGCGCGGGACACCTGCATGTCTTGATCGAACTGCGCAACGACCTCATTTCCGACGCAGAGGGACAGCGGCACTGGGCCGAACGTCTGGCGCCCGTCCTGCACGCAGCCCTGAAGGATGCCGAAGATGCCTGATATTCCCCCCGTCGACGACGCCACCCGGATCCGGATCGAGGCCGCCGCCTTCCGCCGGCTGCGCCAGCACCTGCTGGTCGATCGCCCCGATGCGCAGAACATCGACCTGATGAACCTTGCCGGGTTCTGCCGGAACTGCCTGTCGCGCTGGTATGGCGAAGCAGCAGCCGAGCAGGGCGTCGACCTGTCCAAGGAAGATGCGCGCGAGGTGTTCTACGGCATGCCTTTTGCCGAGTGGAAAGCCCTGCATCAGACGGAGGCCACGCCCGAGCAGGAAGCCGACTTCACCCGCAGTTTCGCCGAGAACGTCGGCAAGCCGGACTGATCCGCTCACGATACTGTGCGGGGGACGCCTGTCGCTATCGCCGGGGTATCGCCCTATCTCGAAGGTCGAAGGAGCCATTTGCCATGATACGACAGACCCTGACCGCCGCCGCATGGTCCGCCCTCGCCGCTATCGGGATTGCCGCCCCCGCCCAATCGCAGAACGTCCTCGTTCAGCCGCAGATTACCGGCGATGCGCGCGCCCCGCTCAGCGGGCAGCGCGTCAACCTTGCCCGTGATCTTGCGTTCTACGGTTACCGCGATGTCGATGTGCGCAGCCTCAGCAACGCGCAGGTCGCCCAGATCGACCACCTCGTGCATTCCGGCAGGTCCAACAACCAGGTCCGCAGCCTGATCGGCAGCACCCTGCGGCGCGGGATCATTTCCCGGCGTTTCGACAGATGAGGCGCCATCTTGCGGTCGCGATGGCGGTGACATTGGCGACGGCCCCCGCCATCGCGGCACCCAACGCCCAACTGGTCGCGTCGGTGCAGAACCGGTTGGACCGCCTCGGCTTCGATGCGGTCGATGCCGACAGCCTGACCACCCGGCAGATCGCGGCGCTTCACATGCAGTTGCAGGGGCGCGCGCTGTCCTTCGGGCCGGGCTGGATCAAGACGCGACAGCGCGTGCAGGTCATCCTCGGCTGGGATGACCCGGACGCCTGACGCGATCGTCAGATGGCCACCTTGCGGCTTTCATCGAGATAGATTTCGCGCAGTCGCGCGGCAACCGGACCGGGGGCGCCCGTACCGATGGCGGCCCCGTCGATTTCCACCACCGGCATCACGAAGGTGCTGGCGGATGTGACGAAGGCTTCGTCCGCCGCCATCGCCTCTTCTATGGTGAACGACCGCTCCTCCACCTGCATCTGGGCCTCGGACGCCATGCGCAGAACGGCGGCACGGGTGATTCCGTGCAGGATCTCCTCGCCCAGGTGCCGGGTGATGATGGTGTTGCCTTTGACGATATAGGCGTTGTTCGACGTGCCCTCGGTCACCGCGCCATCCTCGACCATCCAGGCGTCCTGCGCTCCTGCGGCCTTGGCCATCATCTTGCCCATCGACGGATACAGCAGCTGCACCGTCTTGATGTCGCGCCGCCCCCAGCGGCGATCGGGGATGGAGATCACCTTGATGCCCGTCTTGGCGGCGGGGGCATCGGCAAGGCCCGGCTTGGCCTGCGTGAACAGCACGAGGCTGGGCGGCGTATCGGCATCGGGAAACATGAAATCCCGGTCGGCGGCCCCGCGCGTGACCTGAAGATAGACAAGCCCCTCGGTGATGTCGTTGCGCGCCACCAGTTCGCGGTGGATTTCGAGCAATTCCTCCTCCGTGACCGGCGCAGGCATCTCCAGCTCCCGCAGGGACCGGGCAAGGCGCGCGGCATGGCCGGGAAAGTCGATCAGCTTGCCGTCCAGAACGCTCGTCACTTCATAGACGCCATCCGCGAACAGGAACCCGCGATCGAAGATCGAGATCTTGGCGTCTTCTTCGGCCACGTAGTCACCGTTGACGTAAACTGTGCGCATGGCGAGTCCTTCCGCTGCTTGGTTGCCCCCTCTTGCGGGGCGCGCGCAGGACGGTCAAGCCTGTGCCATGACCGATCTTGTCCTGCCCCTGACCCAAGGACCGCTGGCGCCGCTACGCGACCGTCCGCTGGCCGCGCCTGTCGCCTCCGCCGCCGCCCTGCGCGCCGGATACCGCGACCATCCCGTCGACCTGACCGATCCGCGGGGGGCGGACCGGATGGTCGACCTGCGCCACCACGGCATTGCCGGGCGCAACGCCTATTTCTCGGGCCAGACGGCACCTTATCACGGCAAGGTTGCGGGTGCCGTTCCCGACCTGCTGCTGCGCGCGCCCCTCGTGGACCGCCTGAAGGCGGTCGACCGGCGACTTGCACTTTACGGTCTGGAACTCTGGGTTTTCGACGCGTGGCGGCCCATCGCGGTCCAGAACCACTTCCATGACCACTGGATGCCGAACCACCTGAGGGGACTGCACCCTGAATGGGACGCCGCCCGCATCGCGTCCGAGACGGAACGTTACTGGGCACGGGGCAGTGACGGGGCGATCGACCCGATGTCCCCGCCGCCCCATGCGACCGGCGCCGCGGTCGACCTGACGATCCGCTACCGGCAGGGGGCGGAGCTGTTCATGGGGACGATCTTCGATGACGTCTCGGACGCCTCCAACACGGATGCTTTCGAGGCGGAGCCGCAGGGCCTTGCGTTCTCGGCCCGTGAGGCGCGCGCCAACCGCCGCCTTCTGTATTGGGTGATGGCCGCCGAAGGGTTCGTCAACAACCCGACGGAATGGTGGCACTTCTCGCTTGGCGATCAGATGTGGGCACGCCTGACGGGGGCCCCGGCGGCCTATTATTCCACGGCACCGAATCCCCCAGCCGCCCCCGAAGATTCGCCGCCTGAACGGTGACAGGGCACCTCGCCGCCCTGCCCCATGTTGGCGCAGATCACGCCTGTGGCAGATACCCGGCGGGTTCCGTGCTGTCGCGGACATAGTCCAGCGCAGGCGTCTGCCGTGCGGCGGTCGCGCGCTTGAATTCGTAGTGCATCATGTCGCCCGTCGGTTCGGCCGCGACGATCAGGACGGTGCGCAACAGGCGCGCGCCTTCGTGAATCTCGACCAGCCCGCGCAACTTGGGCGCCACATCCAGCGCAACGCGAAAGCCCGTCTCGTCGCAGGACCGGATCGGATACCAGACATCCCCGACCTGCACCCGAAGTTTGCCACCCGAAACGCGACGGTCGCGGGCACGGGCCGCTTCCAGCCCTTCGCGCACGTCCTTGGACAGGAATTGACGCTCTGTCTCAGCCATTCCACCTACTCCTCCGCTCCCTCGGCATCCCTTCGGACACCGCCTGCGCAAAGGGTGGCGCTTGCTGATTGAGAGTCAATGAAGTCGCGCGTCGAAACGCCCCCAGATCACACCGTGGCGCGCGGGCGCAACACGTGCGGGATCGCAGGATCGTAGAGAGCGGAGTCGCGGAAATCCTCCACTTCGCCCAAGGCAGGCCCGGCAAGGATAAGGGCGGTGCGCGTGATCTTTGCCTCCCGCACCTTTTCGCGGATGTCGCGCAGCGTGCCGCGCAGGAACATCTCATCCGGCCAGCCGACACGGTAGGCCACGACGACCGGACAATCTTCGCCGTAATGCGGGGCGAGCACGCGCTCGATCTCGCGCAGGTTGCGCACACCCAGATGGATCGCCAGCGTGGCGCCCGTCCGCGCAAAGTTTTCCAGCGTCTCGCGCGGCGGCATGGAGGTCGACTTCATGCTGACCCTTGTCAAGACGATGCTCTGCGCGACCTCGGGGATCGTCAGCTCCTGACCGAGGGCGGCGGCAGCGGCGGCATAGGCCGGCACCCCCGGCGTCACCTGATACGGAATGCCATCCCGCTTTAGCAGGCGAATCTGTTCGGCAATGGCCCCATAAAGCGACGGATCACCCGAATGCACCCGCGCGACATCCTGACCGTTGCGGTGCGCGGCGACGATTTCAGCGTGGGTTTCATCCAGGGTCATCGGCGCGGTATCGAGGACGCGCGCGCCCTCGGGCGCTTCGGCGACAACCGCCTCGGGGACCAGCGATCCGGCATAGAGACAGACCGGACAGGCCCGGATCAGCCGCTGCGCCTTCAGGGTCAGAAGTTCGGGGTCGCCCGGCCCTGCTCCGATAAAATGCACCGTCATGTCAGTCCCTCCGGCCCCAAGGGACCCTGTCTTGTCAAAACCATCGTCGTCCGCCCCAACCCTCCGTCAGGACAGGTCGCCACCCGCCATCTTGCGCGCGTACCCGCGCGGCGTGAACATCCGCAGGCCATCGCCCGTCCGCGTCAGCCTGCTGTTCGACGACCCGATCAGAACGACGGTCAACATGTCGACCTCGTCCACCTCCAGCGCATCCAGACGTCGGAAGCGGACCTCTTCCTCGGGTCGCCCAAGGGACGAGGCAAGCAGGACCGGCGTTTCCGCCGGACGATGCGCCAGAAGGATATCGCGCGCTTCGGCCAGAAGGGTGCGGCGGCGGCGGGATACGGGGTTGTAGAAGGCGATCACGAAATCCCCCTCGGCCGCGGCATGCAGGCGGCGCACGATGTCCTCGCGGGGCGTCAGAAGGTCGGACAGGGAAATCGCGCAGAAATCATGGCCCAGCGGTGCCCCGGCCCGCGCGGCGGCGGCCTGCAGGGCGCTGATACCGGGCGTGGCGATCACCTCGACCCGGCGCGCCGCATCCGACAGGGCACTCGGGTCCGACGGATCGCGGTCCAGCAATTCATAGACCAGGGCGCCCATGGCGTAGATCCCCGCATCGCCCGAACAGATCAGCGCGACATTCCGCCCCTCGCCAGCGCGTTCGAGCGCGTGGCGGCACCGGGCCTCCTCTCCGCCCAGCGGGAAGTCGGCACGCGGTTTGCCCGCCGCCAGCGGGCCCAGCAGGTCGATATAGAGCGAATAGCCGACCAGTTCCTCGGCCTCCTGCACCATGCGGCTGGCCTCGGGGGATCGCCAAGCCGATTGGCCGGGCCCCAGCGACACGATCGACACCCGCCCCCGCGCCCGTCCGGGCAGAGCGGTGATGGGCGACGCCGCACGCGCCAGGGCGACCGTCGTCGCCGCGGTCTTGCGTTTGGGGTGCACGATGTCCCCGGTGCTGGCCGCAAGGGCCGCGGCCTCTGCCACGGAGGGGGTTCCGACCTCGGCACGAACCACGTCCGATGGTGTCGGCACTTCGATCCCCGCCAATTGTTGCGCCGTGAAGGCGCGCAGGGGCCGATCGAGCCGGGCGGCAAGGGCATTCATCGCAGGCTCGTCCAGCTTGAGGTCCAGCGTATTCACACCTGCGATGGCGCCGGGGGCGACGTCGGCCGCAGCCAGCACGGCCTCGACGTTCTGCCACAACTCCTCCGGGTCGGCGTCGCGGGCACACCCGACACCCAGCGCATAGCGCATCGGGTGATAGACCAGCCGCGACGACCCGCCGGTGTCGGGGCGTTCCGTGACGGTGATGTCGACCGCGTCGCCGGACGGCAGGTCGAACAATGCCTCACCCGTGGACCGAACCCCGCCGCCGGACAAAAGCGCCGCCATGACGGGTTTCGCGTCTTCGGGATTGGCAAGCGCATAGCCGACCGGGGGTTCGTCCAGCGCAACGCCGAGGGCAACATCGCCCGCCGTGGTGACGGCGGCGACCGACCCCAGCGCATCGGCCACCTGCCGCGCCAGCCGGTTGGCCCCGCGATGCCCGCCAAGCAGGGGCACCACGACGGCCCCGTCGTCCGACACCGACAGAACGGGCGGCTCCGCCGTCTTGTCCGCCAACAGGGGGGCGACCGCGCGGATCAGGATGCCGCTGGCGCAGACACCGATCACCGCATGCCCGGCCGCAAACAGGTCGCGGGCATGGACCAGCGCATCGGGAAAGGTCACATCGGCCCCGGTGCGGCCGGCGCGGCCATGCAGCGGACAGGACAAGGCCTCGGCGATGCGGCGGGCGGTCGCCTCACCGGCGGCGTTCAACGCAAGAACGACGGGCGACAGCGCCCCGGTTTGGGTCAGAGCCACGGGTCGGCCCCTTTCGCGATCAGGATCATGGAAAAATACGGGGCCGCATCGGGCGCCTCGGCCAGCGGCAGGATGACCTCCGCCCCCAGCGTGGCGCGTTCGACATAGGTCGCGGTGTGCAACAGGCCCTCGGCCGCCAACAGGCGACGCAGGCGTGGCAGATGCCTGCCGACCTTCATCAGCACAAGGGTATCCGCCCTGGCCACATGGTCGCGCAGCACGTCATCGGGCAAGGGGCCGGGCAGTACGGTCATCACCTCGTTGCGCGCAGTCAGCGGCAGGGCGGCCCGCGCCGCACAGGCCGTCAGGGACGTCACACCGGGCACGATCTCGACCCGGTGCCGCGCCTTGAGACGGGCGAACAGGTACATGAAGCTGCCGTAGAAGAACGGATCCCCCTCGCACAGGCAGACGACGTCTTCACCGCGGGCCAGAACCTCGGCGATCTGACCGGCACCGGCATCATAGGCCGCCTGCGCAGGGGCGCGGTCCGTCGTCATGGGGATATCGATGCGCACCTCCCGCGCACCGGGCGGGATCAGATCGGCGGCAATCGCGCGTGCAAAGCTCTCTCCCCCGGCGAGCGAGGGGTAGCAGAGGGTCGTCGCCCCTTCGATCAGACGCGCGGCGCGCAGCGTGATCAGGTCGGGATCCCCCGGCCCGAGCCCCACACCAAAGAGCGTGCCGCCCCCTGTCCCGGCCAGACCCGTCATCGCTTGACCAGCGACCACTGCACGACCGCCATCGCGGGGCGCCATCCGCGATACTTGCCGATCGGCTCGGCCCGTTCGACCGACAACCGGACAAGGTCACCGCCGTGCTTGGCATGCAGGTCGGACAAAATCATCTCGGATTCCAGCGTCACGGCATTGGCCACCAACCGCCCCAGCGGACGCAAGGCCGCCCAGACGGCATCGAACGTCGCCTCCGACAGGCCACCGCCGATGAATGCCGCATCCGGCGCAGGCAGGTTTTCAAGGGCCTGCGGCACGATCCCCTCCCTCAGGTCCAGACGGGGCGTACCGAGGGCCAGCGCGTTCTCTGCCGCCATGGCGCGGCGATCTGCCCGCGGCTCGATCCCGATCGCGCGTGCCGACCGGGCCGCGCGCATCCATTCGATGCCGACGGACCCCGATCCGGACCCGATGTCCCACAGCAATGCGCCACGCATCGGCATCAGCTTGGCCAGCGTCGCCGCGCGCACCTCGCGCTTGGTCATCGTGCCGTCTGACCGGAACAGGTCGTCCGCCAGACCCGGCACCCGTGGCACGAGGGCCGCGTCCGGGGCGGCGATGCAGTCGACGGCAAGGGTGTTGAACGCCGGAACGACATGATCCCATTCCTGCGCCGTCCCGTCGTATCGCGCCTCCTGCGCGCCGCCCATGTTGGCCAGCACGGTCATACGCGACTGACCGAAGCCGCGCGACGTCAGGAATTGCGCGATCTGGCCGGGCGTCTGTGCCCCGGTCGTCAGGATCAGAAGGCGGGCGTCCGGCTGAATGAACGCGATCATCTGTTCGACCGGACGTCCGTGAACCGTCAGCGTCTCGAGGTCCGCCATGGACCATCCCATCCGCGCGGCGGCCAATTGGAACGCCGACAATTGCGGGTGGTATGCGATCTGACCCGGCGGGATGGCCCGGCCGATGCGGGCGCCCACGCTGAACCACAGCGGATCGCCCGTCGCCAGAACGACCACACGTTTTCCGCGCAGGGCCGTCAGCGTATCGATCAGGGCATCGAAGGGGCTGGGCCATGCCAACCGCTCGGCCGTGACCCGGTCGGACAGGCCGTGATGGCGGTCCCCCCCGACGATGACTTCGGCGGTTTCGACGACGGTGCGCGCAGCAGGTGTGAGCCCATCGAGACCGTCTTCGCCGATCCCGACAATATGGAGCCATGGGACATCAGGCATGAACGGCTCCGGGATGGGGGCGGCGGACCACGCGGCGCATCACTGCTCGCCACCCGCGGCAAGGATGGCCAGTGCATTGACCGCCGCGCTGGCCATCGCGCTGCCACCGCGACGGCCGCGCAATGTGATGAACGGGGCGCCTCGGGGCCGGATGGCCAGTTCGGCCTTGGATTCGGCGGCCCCGACGAACCCGACCGGAAAGGCAAGGATCGCCGCCGGGCATGGCGCGCCACCTTCCAGACGCTCCAACAGGCGAAACAGGGCGGTCGGCGCATTGCCGATGGCGATGACCGCGCCCTCCGTCTGCCACAGGTCGACCGCGGCGGCGGACCGGGTCGTGCCCAGATCGCGCGCCATGTCGGGCGTGCGCGGATCGTTCAGGGTGCAGCGCACGTCGATCCCGTCCGGCAGCAACCTGCGGGTGATGCCCGACGCCACCATTTCGCAGTCGGCATAGATCGGCGCGCCTGACCGCAAGGCCGCGATCCCGCTGGCCGCGACGTCGTCCGAATAATCCAGCCGGTCCGCCACTTCGACCATGCCGCAGGCGTGGATGATGCGCACGGCCACTTCGGCCACATCCGCCGGAAAGCGCGTCAGCGATGCCTCGCGCCGTACGGTCGCGAAAGAGGCGGCGTAGATCGCCGCCGGATCGGTTTCGTAGGGGCGCATCAGACGCGGGCCTTGCGCGCCGACTCCGGGCCGTGGGGGTGTTTGGCGTGGGGGTATTCGGCGTGATGATGGTGGTCGTGGCCATGATCGTGGGGATGGTCATGGCCGTGATGATGATGGTGATGATGGTCCTGCATCTCCAACCGGCACATGCCGGTGCAGAAACTGTCGCAAAGGGTGCAATCGGCCACGTTGGAGCCGGGGGCGGAGGCGCCCTGCCCCTCGACGTGGTGGTGATGGGATTCCTGCACGGCGCCGACCTCGCCCTCGAACCCGACGACGGCGGTGCGGTACTTGCACAACACGCAGGTGGGCGGCGGCGTGTCGGAGAACGCGGGGTGGCCCGCACGATCCTCGGGCGGGATGTGGATGTGGCCGCCGTCTTCGGTCGCCAACACCTGCGTGCGATAGGCGCAGGTGCCGCAGTTCGGGGGCGGGTTCTTGCCCGTCTGTTCGATGATCCGTTCGGCGAAGGTGGCCAGAACCTGCGGGTGATCCCCAAGGTAGCCCGCCTTGACGAAGGTGATGCCCGGATGCTCGGCGGCGACCTGGTCGGTGAAGCCATAGATGCGGTCGATCAGGATGCCGGAGAACAGGAAATAGGGGAACACGACGATCCGTTTGTAGCCCAGCCGCGCGGCGTGGGTCAGGCAGGGTTCCACCAGCGGGAAGGTGACGCCGGAAAAGCCCACCTCGCACCAGCCGAAGCCGAGGCCCTCGTGCAGCATCCGCGCGATCTTGGCGACGTTGCCGTTGGCGTCGGGGTCCGACGCACCCCGTCCGATCACCACAAGGCACGTGTCATGCAGCGCGACCTCACCGTGGTCGGCGTTGGCCCGGGCCACGGCCTCGGTGATGCGGCCGGCGGCGGCGGCGATCATCTTGGGGTCGACGCCCAGTTCGCGCCCATAGCTGACCTGAAGGCCGTGTTTGGCGGCATAGGTGTTCAGGACCGTGGGAATGTCGTTCTTGGCGTGCATCGCGGCGAACAGCATCCCCGGCACGGCAAGGATGCGGTCGCAGCCCGCGTCGCGCAGCCGGTCGAGGCCGTCGCGGATCACGGGGTTGGCGAATTCGAGGTAGCCGTAGTCGACCATCCAGTCGGAGGGCAGAAGGTCGGGCAGCTTTTCGGCCAGCACGGCGAATTCATCGACGGCCGATTGCGACCGGCTGCCGTGACCGCAGATCATGACGCCGGTCTTCATGCGGTCTGCTCCTGCTCGTCGGCGGTATCTTCGTCCGAGGACGCCTCCTCCTCGGACCTGGCCTTGCGTCCCTTCAGCCAAGCGGCGGCGGCGGCGGCCCCGATTGCGGCCAGCCCCGCGCCCATGACCCAATGATCATGCCCGGCCAATTCCCCGAAATGGCCGGTGTGCGACCGGGCCGGGGTCGTTGCGAACGCGGCGGGCACGGCAAGGGTCAGCAGGCGGATCATCGGGCGGTCCTTTCCAAAAGGGGCACCCCCCGGTCGGGCCGGATCCAGAGACGATGCCGGTCCCCGCCCCCGTGTTGGGTCGGCGGGCCCACGGCCACCTGTCCGGCCCCGTTCGGGGGCGTCGTCCGCAACAGGGGTATCTGCGAGGGCCGCGTGGCGCAATGCGATTCCCGACGTCACGGGGGCCGCACGCGTCACCATGGCGCGGGAGTGTGGCCCCTAGCTGCTGCCCAGACGCCCGATACCCGGCAGCTTCAGCGCCGGTCGCAGGATGTCCACGCCCAGCGCCTGACCCAGCAGGTGCACTTCGAACCCGGTCCGCGGCCCCGCCGACAGCCCCGCAAGGCCCGAGACGGAAACATGCAGGTCGCCACCGGAATCCACGCTGGCCGTCAGGCCCGACCCGGCCCAATCACGGCCCACCGCATGCGGCGGCAGGGTCACGCCAAGGTCGGGCACCTGCCGCAGGACATGTCCGACGAAGGTGTTGGAGTTCGGGCCCGGCCAGATGACATAGTCGCCCCGCCCGCCCCACGGATAATCGGCGATGCTGGCCCGCACTTCGGGGATCAGCCGGGTCGCCGCGTCGCCGGAAACGGAACCGACGATCCAGGGCTCGTTCGAATACCAGCGTGCATCAGGGGCATAGGCATCGATCCGCACCGGCGTGCCCCAGCCGACCACTTCGGCCCGGGTCCAGCGGTCGGCGCCCGCCTCCTTGATTGCCAACCACGAATGCACCGACACCGCGCCCTTCGGCCCGCCCGTGCGGGCGGCCATCACGTGAATCGTCGCCTCCGGCACGGTTGCGGCGGCGGGCAGGACGCCGGATGGCCCCCAGTCTGCGGACCGCCAGCTGTCCGGACGGTCCTGCGCCGACCACCACAGCCCCGCAATCGCAACAGGCAGAAGAAAGGTCGCAGCGAACAGGCCAAGCGGCCAGAGGATCAGGGCTTTCAGCATGTCGGAAAAATGGCACCCATGGTCCGGTTTACGAGACCCGTCGCGCGATCGTGATGCCTTCAGTCATCCGCACGGGCCAGCATCCGCCCGAGGGGTCGCCCACCCAGAAGGTGCATGTGATAATGCGGCACCTCCTGAATGGGGTGTTCGCCCGCGTTGGAGATGGCGCGGTAGCCGGGAGTGGTATCGGCGGCGATCCCTTCCTGCTTGCAGATGGCGGCGCAAGTGCGGGCGAAATCGACGATCTCCGCATCGCTCGCCTGATCGCAGAAGTGATCATAGGTCACATAGGGCCCTTTCGGAATCACCAGCACATGCACCGGGGCCTGCGGGGTGATGTCGCGAAAGGCCAGCGTATGTTCCGTTTCCATCACCGTATCATTGGGGATTTCGCCGCGCAGGATGCGGGCAAAGATGTTCTGGTCGTCATAGGCATAGGGCATGGGGTGATCCTTCAATCGTCGAACAGATGCGGGGTGTCCGCCACGGCCAGCGCCGTTTCGGGACCGGTGGCAAAGACCTGTGCCAGGACGTTGGCCTTGGCCTCGGCCGTATCCTGCTGCCGCAGGCGGTAGATATAGGGCAGATCGGCCTCGCGGATGGCCAGGGTCTCATAGGCGAAATCCTGGGCCACCGTCGGCATGAGCAGGTCGATGGTCGCGCGCGGCGTCTGATCCCCGATCAGGCCGATGCGCTTGGCATGACCTTCAAGATAGGCCTCGTCGAAATCGCATTCGATCAGCAGGGTCCGGATGGTCGTGCGGTCGCCGTAGAGGTCATGCAGCAGGTCGAGGTTGACCGGATCGAGGCAGATCGCCATCCGGTCGCCACCCGTTTGGCGAAACAGCATCCTGAGCAATGCGCGCCGGTGCCGCTGTCGCTTGGCGAGGGTGGTCTCGATCCCACCGAGGTTCGGCAGATCCGTATCGTCTTCGTCGAAAAGGTAATCCACCGCAGGCAGAACGTCATGGTCGCGCAGCGACTGGGCCAGACGCTTGGCCACGTGATATTTCTTGCACACCAGCACGATCAGTTCGCGTTCGCGGCCAAGGGTGCCCTCCCGTTCCCAGAAACGGGGGGCAAAACGGCGCCCGGTCCGGCCCCGTTGGGTCAGGAACGAGAACAGCTTGCGTCCGTCCCCGGCCGACGGAAAATCGCGCGCGCCCGAGGTCCAGAGCGCCTCCAGCCGGTCCTTGAGGCTGGCCGCCTCGGGCGAGATCTTGCGGGCGAACAGGAACTCCTGCGAAATCAGCAGGTCATAGTGGTCGTTGTAGAAGGTCGCCGGCATTCCGTAGTCGGTGAACATCAGGAATGTCAGGGTGCGCGGGTCGATCTGATCGCGGGGCACGAGGTGCCGCACGAGGGTCTGGAAGAATGTCTCGTCCGGGATCCACGTGGTCGAGAAGAAGCGCAGCACATCCGGACGCGCGCGGCAGAATGTCAGGATGCGGTCGATGGTTTCGCGTCGCAGGCACCACCACTGCGACCCGATCATCACGTCGATATCGGCGGGAACCTCACGTTGCAGGCCCAGTTTGCGCTGCACCTCCAGCGACCAGTAGAACAGCCGCTTGTGGTCGCGTTCGTTGAACACATGCCGGAAGATCAGGCGATCCTCCTTCATGCCGGTCTTGATCCAGTCCGACGTGAAGAAATCGAAACTCTCGATGTAGTCGACATCGCGCCGATCGAGGAAGGCATGGGCCTGATCCGCGGATTTGATCGGGCGGCAATCGCCCGAGATCATGTAGAAATGGGTTGCACGGGGAAAGGCGTCGACCGCCGCACGAACGGCAGCAAGGGTCGCGCGCACCAATGACCACTGCCCCCAGCCGCATTTCACCCGTTTCCCGGCCAGGACGACGTTCGGGTTGCCGGCCACCCCGCGGCGGACCGCTTGCCACGCCTCGTTCGGGGCGCGGGCGTCAAAATGGATCGCGACATAATCCCCCGCGGCCGTCAGGCCGTTGGCCTGACGAACGATGGCCTCCGGGTCCTTGTGACACAGAAGAATGAAGGCGATCTTGGCCATGGAAACCCCGGAATCCCCGTTTTTCGGTCACATGAGACCCGCAATACCGCGCTAGCCCCGTTGAAGAAACCGGGCAATCACGGTTTGATGCGCCCCGGGGCAGAGTTGGAAGGAAGAACATGGGGTTTCCCGGCACCTGGATGACCGAAAGCGAAAGCGTCGTCTATCGCGTCGTTCCGAAATGTGCCTGCTCGTCCATCGGGCAGATCATGTATTATTCGGACCATGGCCGGTTCTTCGACGGGGACATCCACGACAGCACCACGGGCCTGCACAAATGGGCGCAGGAGGAAAGCCAGCCCCTGATCACCGCCAATGCCGAGGCACATCGGTCCTATGCGTTCACCTGTGTCCGCAACCCCTATACCCGCATCCTGTCATCGTTCTTCGACAAGATCGCGGGAATTCAGCGGAACGGGAAACGGTATCGCGGCAACATGGTCCCGATGCTGATGCAGAAATACGGTGTCGACGTCGGATCCCCCGAGGACGGGTTCCAGTTCGACCAGATTGCGTCGTTCCGCCGGTTCCTTCTGTTCGCGCGCGACACCATCCGGTTCCGCCGCCCGATGGACCCGGACATCCACTGGTCCGCCGTCACCAGCCACGTGGCCACCTTCGTCGCCAATGGCGGGCGCTATGATCACGTCGTGTTCACCGAGGATTTCAACGCCGGAATGCAGGTCGTTCTCGACCACATCGAAACGCCGGTGCCGGTCGACCTGTCCGCCGTGCCGCGGTTCAACGAGTCCGAGGGCCACGGCCCGAAGCGCGCGCACCCGGTCGCCGATTACTTCGACGACCTGTCGATGCACCTCGTGTGGGAAATCTATCACCGCGATTTCAAGCTGTTCAATTACGACTTCGACAACCCGGCCAACAAGATGCCGACCGGTGAAGTCGACCTCGACGCGCTGCACGCTCATCTGGCGGCCTGACCCCTCCGATACATTCGGTTGAACAAAGTCGCGCCTCGCACGTTGCCCTTCTGACTAGACTGACAGGAGACGCAAGATGACCGCCGACGCGAAGATCGAAGCAAAATTCTGGAAAGCCCTGCGCAGCGACATGACCGTGTTTCTGGGCTGTGACGGGGCGGCCCCCCGCCCGATGACCGCACAGCTGGCCGGGGACGAGGATCACGGCCCCCTGTGGTTCTTCACCTCGACCGACACCGACCTCGGACGGGTCCTGTCGACCGCGACCAAGCAGGGAACGATGACGTTCTCCAGCAAGGGCAACGATGTCTGGGCCTCCGCCAACGGGCGGCTGTCGCTGTCGACCGATCCGGACATGATCGAAAAGCTGTGGAACCCCTTCGTCGCCGCCTGGTACGAAGATGGCAAGACCGACCCCAAGCTGCGGCTGGTGCGGTTCGACGCCGGTGAGGCGGAGCTTTGGGAAGACGGCTCCTCCCTCGTGGCGGGGTTCAAGGCCCTGATCGGAAGCGACCCGAAGCAGGATTTCCAGGACAAGACGGCGCATGTGCGCCTCGACACCTGAGCCTGACGACGTTCCCCCGACGGGCGGCAATCAGAGCCGCCCGTTGATCTCGATCAGATTGCCCTCCGGGTCCTCGACGTAGACGTGGCGCAATCCGGGGATCGCGAATTCGCCCGTGACCGAATGCGGAATGCCCGCCTTTCGCAGACGCGCGATCACCCCGTCCAGATCATCGACCTGAAACGCGACATGCCCGCCCTTGGACGGGTTGTGGATCAGGTTATTGCGCTCCGCGAAATCCTCGTCGGGCGCGATGAGGTGCAGGCCCGAGTGGCTGTCCCGACCATCCCCCATCAGGGCCAGCTTGTCCGGGTCCCCCGGCAGATAGCCGCGCGATTGCGGAAAAGCCCAGGGCGCCTCGGCCATCCCCAGAACCATCTTGTAGAACGACGCCGTCCGCCGGACGTCCTTCGCCTGCAGATTGACGTGATGTATCGACCAGCTCATGACGCCCCCTCCCCCGGGTATGGGATATCCTAGCCCGCTGTCTCCCCCCTCTGGCAAGCCCCGTGCGCAGCGCCTAGGTTGGCGTCAAAGGAGACATCCATGACAAACCCCCTGCTGACCGACTGGTCCGGCCCCTTCGGCCTGCCGCCCTTCGACAAGATCGACGACGCCGATTTCGGTCCCGCGATGGACGCCGCCATGTCCGAGGGTCGCGCCGCGATCGAAGCGATTGCCGACAACGACGCCGAGCCGACCTTTGCCAATACCATCGAGGCGCTGGAGCAGGCGGATCACCTTCTCGACCGGGTTGCGGGGGTCTTCTACAATCTTGCCGGCGCAGACAGCACCCCGGCCCGCGAAGCGTTGCAGCGCGATCTTGCGCCGAAGCTTTCGGCCTATGGCTCGGCGATCACCAACAACGCAAAACTGTTCGCCCGGATCGACGATCTCTGGCAGCGGCGGGAGGATCTGGACCTGACGGACGAACAGGCGCGCGTCCTGATGCTGACGCGGCGCGGATTCGTGCGGTCCGGTGCGGCGCTGAAGGGCGCGGAGGCGGACCGCCTGACCGAGGTCAAGGCGCGGCTGGCCACATTGGGCACCGGGTTCGGTCAGAACCTGCTGGCGGACGAACGCGACTGGTTCATGGACCTGTCCGAAGACGACTTGGAGGGGTTGCCGGATTTCGTCGTGTCGACCGCGCGGGCCGCCGGCAAGGATCGCGGCCGTCCCGGCCCCGTGGTTACGCTGAACCGGTCCCTGATCGTGCCGTTCCTGCAATTCTCGCCGCGCCGGTCCCTGCGCGAAAAGGCGTACGAAGCTTGGACCGCGCGCGGCGCCAACGGGGGCGACACGGACAATCGCGCCATCGCCGCCGAGATCCTGAAGCTGCGCGAGGAGCGGGCGCATCTTCTGGGTTATGAGAATTTCGCGACCTACAAGCTGGAAACGGAAATGGCGGGCACGCCCGACGCCGTGCGCGACCTGCTGATGCAGGTCTGGCACCCCGCCCGCACCGCCGCCCTGTCGGACGCCGAACACCTTGCCCGCATGGCGCGCGAGGACGGGATCGTCGGGCCGTTGGAGCCCTGGGACTGGCGCTATTATGCGGAAAAGCGTCGCCTTGCCCTGCATGACCTCGACGAGGCGGAACTGAAGCCATACTTCCAGCTCGATCGCATGATCGAGGCACAGTTTGCCTGCGCGACGCGCCTGTTCGGGTTGAATTTCACGCCGCTCGACGGCCCTTTCTACCACCCCGACGTGCGCGGTTGGGAAGTGACGCGCAATGGCGAACATGTCGCTGTCTTTCTCGGTGACTACTTCGCACGCGCGTCCAAACGTTCCGGCGCATGGTGCAGCGCGATGCGGTCGCAGTCGAAGCTGGGCGGGGATGTCCGGCCGATCGTGGTCAACGTCTGCAACTTCGCGGCAGGCGATCCGGCCCTGCTGTCCTATGACGACGCGCGGACGCTGTTTCACGAATTCGGCCACGCTTTGCACCAGATGCTGTCGAACGTGACCTATCAGTCGATCAGCGGGACCTCCGTGGCGCGCGATTTCGTCGAATTGCCGTCGCAGCTCTACGAACACTGGCTGGAGGTGCCCGAGGTTCTGGCCGAATTCGCCACCCATGCCGTCACTGGCGACGCCATGCCCGATGCGCTGCGTGACCGGCTGTTGGCGGCGGCCACCTATGACATGGGGTTCTCGACCGTCGAATACGTGGCCAGCGCCTTGGTCGACCTCGCATTCCACGATGGCCCCGCCCCCGCCGACCCCATGCAGAAACAGGCCGAAGTCCTGGAGACGATCGGTATGCCCCGTGCGATCCGGATGCGGCACGCGACCCCGCATTTCGCGCACGTCTTCTCGGGCGACGGATATTCCTCGGGGTACTACAGCTACATGTGGTCCGAGGTGATGGACGCCGATGCCTTCGCTGCGTTCGAGGAAGCGGGCGACGCCTTCGATGCCGCCCTTGCCGCCAAGCTTGAGGCGAACATCCTGTCGACCGGCGGCTCTCGCGATGCGGCCGACCTCTATACGGCGTTCCGCGGGCGTCTGCCGGGGGTCGAGGCCCTGCTCAAGGGCCGCGGCCTCGACACCGCGGCGTGATCCGCAGCCCGGCTCAGGCGGGTTTCCCTGTCTGAGCCGTCTGGGGCGGGCGGCGACGCTCGGCCGCCTCGGCCTTGTCGCCCTCCAGTTGCAGGGCAAGGATGTCGACCAACTGGCGCACGTCGATGTACTGGACCTTGGGAATATGGGTCATGATAATTCTCCGGTATCGAATGACCCAAGGGTAGCCTCTGGCCTGCCTGCGCCGTAAGTCAGGTTTACCCCACCTTTCGCTTCGCCGGAGACACCATGCCCCTGTCCGAGACCCAAGCCCGCGCCATCACCGATGCCGTCCGTGATGTTGCCGCGGACGAGATCACGCCCCGGTTCCGCAACCTCGGCGACGGGGACATCGACACGAAATCGACATGGGACGATCTGGTGACGGTGGCCGACAAGGCCGCCGAGGACGCCCTGACCGCGCGCATTCACGACATCCTGCCCGGCGATACCGTCGTCGGAGAGGAAGCCGTCAGCGCGGATCGCAGCCTTCTCGACCGTGTCGGAACCGGCCGCGTGACCATCATCGACCCGATCGACGGCACGTGGAACTTTGCCCATGGTGTCGCCAACTATGGCGTCATCGTCGCCGTGGTCGAGGACGGCGTGACCGAATGGGGTCTGCTCTATGATCCCAGCTTCGATGACTGGATCGAGGCCCATCGCGGTCAGGGTGCCTTCTATCACCGCAATGGGGCCGCCCGACGGTTGCACGTCAGCCAGCAGGACGCCCCCCTGTCCGACCTGCGCGGCAACGTCGGGCACTACATGTTCCCGCCCGAATGTCATCAGGGTCTTGCCGGGACGGATCATCTGTTCCGCCGCGCCAATTCCATGGGGGCGTCCCTGCATGAATACCGGATGCAGGCGACCGGGGGCACGGATTTCTGCCTCAACGGCAAGCTCAACGTCTGGGATCACGCCGCCGGCGTTCTGATCCTGCAGGAGGCCGGCGGCGTCGCACGTCTGCTGGACGGGCAGGAGTATCGGCCGACGATGACCGAAGGCTACCTGTTGTCAGCGCGCAGCGAAGCCATGTGGCAGACGCTGGCCCAGACGTTCAACGGCGCGTTGCAGGGCTGACGCGGCAGGCGTGAACCACAAAATCCTTAGGCCTGTCGCGTGCGGCGCGGCGGGCCGAGACCCTGACGGGTGCGTCAATCGCGCGTCTCGTCCGGGGCAACCCCCCAGAGGGCCGGGATCGGCGCCCAGCCGTCCGCGCCCTCGACCTCCAACCGGCACCACCCCTCGGCGCATTCGTTCAGCCATGCGACGACGCCCGCCTGCAATCGGGCGCTCATCGCGGCATCGGGGGACGGCCGCCGATACAGCACGACCTCGGGCTGCGTCACGACGACGGTCCGGTTGCCGGACAACAAGGAATAATGCATCCAGCCGCCCGCCCCTTCGCGGTCCTGCACGCGCCGCCAATGGCCGTATTCCGCAACGATCTGCAACGGCATGTGGCGGCGCTTGAACACCCAGTCGATTCGATGCGTACTTGACGGACCCCGGCGGGCATACCCTTCGGAGGCTTTCATCGACACGAAGCGCGGCAATGGCAGGTTCGTCACGGGCCCGCGTTCGGCCGCGAAAACCGGGCCCGGCGCCAGAAGCATCAGACACGCGGTCAGAACCGCAACGATGACATATGATCTCATGGACTGTCCTGCCTTCGACTGTCTGCCCGGCGCGGGGTCTGTCGCCCCTTGCGCCTGCCCCGCACCATGCCATCATGGCCCCGAGGGACAAAGGGGGAGGGTGCGGCCCGTGCCAACAAGCCGACTGAGTGTTGTCGTCACGCGACGTTTGCCTGAACCGGTCGAGACGCGGATGCGCGAGCTGTTCGACGTTCAGCTGTCCGACAGCGAAACGCCGATGCCCCGCGCCGACCTTGCCGCCGCGATGGCCGAAGCCGACATCATCGTGCCGACCATCACCGACGTGATCGACGCCCCCCTGCTGGCAGGCGCGGGCGACCGGCTGAAACTGATCGCGAACTACGGCGCCGGGGTCGATCACATCGACGTCGCCACGGCGCGACAGCGCGGCATCCTCGTGTCGAACACGCCCGGCGTGCTGACCGAGGATACCGCCGACATGGCGATGGCGCTGATCCTCGCCTCGGCCCGCCGTATGGGCGAGGGCATGGCACAGGTGCAGCGTGGCGCGTGGGAAGGCTGGGCGCCCGAGGCCCTGCTGGGCATGCGGTTGCGCGGCAAGCGACTGGGCATTCTGGGCATGGGGCGGATCGGACAGGCCCTGGCGCGGCGCGCGCATGCCTTCGGCATGTCGGTGCATTACCACAACCGGCGACGCCTGCACGAAGGATTGGAACAGCCGCTGGAGGCAACCTACTGGGAGAGCCTCGACCAGATGCTGGCGCGTGTCGACATCCTTTCGGTGAACGCACCGCATACGCCTGCGACCTTTCACCTGCTGAATGCGCGGCGGTTGAAACTTCTGAAACCTTCGGCGGTCGTGGTGAATACGTCGCGGGGCGAGGTGATCGACGAAAACGCCATGACGCGGATGCTGCGCGCCGGGGATCTCGCGGGTGCGGGCCTCGACGTCTATGAACGCGGGCATGGGGTGAACCCCCGCCTGCGCGAACTGCCCAATGTCATCCTGTTGCCTCACATGGGATCCGCCACGCGCGAAGCACGGTTGGAGATGGGCGAACGCGTCCTGATGAACATGCAGACCTTCGCCGATGGCCACCGCCCCCCGGATCAGGTCGTGCCATCCATGCTGTGACGCCCCGCCAGTCGGGTTTCGCATGCGCCCGGGCCAGCATGCCGTCGTCACGCCCCTGACCGGAGTCGCTTCCCCGCGGCGCCAAACGATCGGGATCTGCAGGTCGAATCGGCCAGCGGGTGAAGGAATGCGAGGCCCTCATCAGGGACATATATGCCCGACCTCAGGGGGCGTTGCCGCCCGAACCTGCGCGCCCCGGCTGCTGCAAAAGGAATGTCATCACAAGGCGGAAGGCGGCGTCGCGCGTGGTGTAAGACTTCTGGAACTGGATCCTGTCGGAAAGGCCTTTGGCCTTTCTCGAACTGGTGCCGCTGAAGGGACTCGAACCCCCGACCCCATCATTACGAATGACGTGCTCTACCAGCTGAGCTACAGCGGCACCGTGGCGCGTCCCTAGCAGGGGTCCGGGGCCGTTTCCAGCCCCGAAATGCACCTATTTGCGCGAAGCTGTGTCAGAGTCTTCGGCGCCGTCAGGCGCAGCCGGGGTTGCATCCGCGGCCGCGGGCTGAACCGGAACGACGACCGGCTCCGACACGTCACGGGTCGTGCCGACGACATCCGGATCGACGACCGTTTCGCCAATTGGCTCGGGCTCGACGACGGGTTCGACCCCGGGTGCGGGTGTGGAGGGTGCGGGCAGATCCGTCGTTGCCTCCGGCGCCGGCGCAGGACCACCGACCAGCAGGGGCAGCATGTCCGACGGCAAGGTGCTGGTCTGGGACGTGGCACCTGTTGCAGGCGCGACCCAGGCCATGCTGTCGAAAGCCTCGCAGGACACGCAGACCGGAACCCAGGCCGCATGAACGGTGCCGCAATTGTCGCAAACCCACTGCGGCCCGCGCGACGCGCCCAAGGCCTTTGCCAGCCATCCGCGCACCACGGCCTCGGACGCGCCTTCGCCGCGCTCGATGGCAGCCATCAGGGACAGGGCGCGCGCCGACGGGTCGGTTTCATAAAGGGTTCCCAGGGCACGACGTGCGGCGGGGAAATCCTCGGCAGCGAGATGCAGCTCCGTTTCGAGCATCCGTGTCTCGGAGGCGTTCGGAACGATCTTGAGCAGCGCCTGAAACCGGCGAACGCGCGCGTCCGGTGTCTCGTTCGGTTCGATGTCGGCAAAGACGGCCGCCAGATCCGGATGCTGCGTCTTCTGCCACGCCGCCTTGATGGTCTTTGCCGCGCGACGCTTTTCGTTGCTGTCGATCAGCATCCGGGCAGCCAGAACGGCAGCCGGGACCAGTTCGGGGGACAACCGGTTGGCCTCCAGCGCTTCGGCGCGGGCCTTGTCCGTGCTGCCCGCCGCCAACTGCGCGCGCGCTTCGGCAAGCGACAGAACTGCCTCGCGCCGCTTGTAGACATCCTTGGGCAGGGCACCGGACTTTAGCTTGGCGGACAGAACGCGGCGCGCGCCGTCCCAATTTTCATCGCGTGCCTGCAGGCGCAGCAGGGTGTCCTGCGTCGCGACATGCCGCGGCTTCAGGGCGAACGCCTTTTCGGCCAGCTTCATCGCCGTCTCGGTATCGCCCTCGTCCAGCTTTTGCTGCATCAGGCCGCGCACGCCGACGAACCGGGTCTTGTCGTGCTGAACCAATGTCTTCCACGCTTCGAGGGCACGGGCCTTGTCGCCCGCCGCCTCGGCCGCCTGTGCCACCAGCAAGGTCGTCACCTCGGGGCGTTGCAGATACTTCTCGGCCTTCTGCGCCTTGACGCTCGCCTCGCGGGCTTCGCCGGACGCGAGGGCGATCAGCGAGTCGCTCAACGCATCATACCCGCGTCGTTCGCGGTTGCGGTCGAAGTAGCGTCCGATAGCCGTGTCATCGCCGTTGATGAATTTCAAAGTGGCGATCAGCAGGCCGGCCAGCTTGAACGCCACGTAGAGCGCCAGCATGAGGACGAGCAATCCGATCAGCACCAGAAGTGGCGACAGGACGTATTCCTCGCCGGCGAACCGGATCACGACCTCACCGGACATGCCAAGCAGGGCCTGGATCCCGAAGGCCAGTGCCACGACGATGGCAACGAACAGGAGGATCTTGAAAAGCGACCAAAGCATTAAGGGATCCTCACTCAGTCTCTAGGTAGTCTTGCAGCGCGGATTGCGCGGCGACGCGGGCCTGTGCCCGTTCTGTCCAGGGGGCCAGCACCTCGGCCGCTTCGGGGGGCAACGCGTCCAGTTCGGCCAGCGCCGTCTCGACATCGCCATTGCGCAGGGCCGCCTCGGCGCGGCTTAGCACCGCATCCGCGTCGCTGCCTTCGCGCGGTTCCAGCGACCGGGCGCCCGTCTGACGCCGCAGGAACGCGGTGACGGGGTTGCCTTCGGCCGGTTCGACCCGCCGCGCCTCGGCCAGCGCGCCCCGGGCCAGATCGGGAAAGTCCGAAGCGAGCGTCTGTGTCGTTGCGACGCCCGTGTCAGCGGCATCTGCCAAGGCAGGCGGGACATCCCCGCCCAGCACCGACAGAGGATCGGCAAAAGGCTGTCCGGTATCCACCGCAAGGCGCAGTTGCGTCGCAGCGGCCTCGCGCGCGAGGTCCTCGGCGGTGGCCTCGACACTCTCGGTTTCGGCGGCGAGGGCATCCAGCGCCTCTTCGACCGCGCTCACACGCTCGGCAAGGCCCTCGACAGGTGTCGGCAGCGCATCGATCCGGTCCCCAAGGGCCGCGATATCGGCACGCATATCGCCCAGCGCGTCGATTTCCGCCCGCACGTCCGCCAGCGCGGTATCGACGTTTTCCGAGATCCGTGCAGACAGATCGGGGCCGGCGTCAGCAGCAGGCGCACCGCCCGCGCCCTCGCCCGGAGCATCCGTTTCAAGGGCCGCTATGCGGGTTTCGAGGGCGTCGATCCGATCGGACGCCGTGGTCTGCGCGGCTTCGATTCCGGACAGGTCCGGCCCCTCACCGACGGGCGCCGAAGACATGTCGGCGATCCGTGCCTCCAACGCGTCGATTCGGGACATATCGGCCTCGGGCGGGGCGGCGGGCGGCATGACGAAGGTGGGGATCGCATAGCCGATTGCCCCTGCTACCAGCCCGCCAAGAACCAGCGGCACGAAACCCGAACCGCGCTTTTCGGTCGTGGCAGGGGCGGTTGCGATCAGCGGGGTCGCCTCACGTTCGGGCGGGGGCGCGGCGGCATCCTCCGCGCCGGTGGTGCCGTTCTTCGTCGTGTCGGGGCCGGCGGCATCATCCGCACCGATCACCTCACCATCCAGTGGCGCAGGCTGATCCGTCGTGGCCGCCGCATCTGGTTCGATGGTGTCCGAGCCGCCTGCACCGGTCGCGACCGTGTCGTCTTCGACGGATGGGTCGACGTCCTTCTTGTCCGCCGCATCCCCATCCTTGTCCGCCGTGTCCCCATCGACAATGACCGCGTCGTGGATCTTCGAGGGGCTCAGGGCATCCGCTTCGGTCTTCGTACCCTTTTTCGGGGGCGCGCCGTCCGAAGCGACAGGATCGGGGGTCTGACCTTCGCCAATATCGCTGTCCGTGGCGGCGACACTGCTGTCAGGCGTGGCGTCTGGTTTCGGTCCCTTGGGGTCCGGTTTCGTCGTCTCGGTTTTGTTTGTCTTGCGCGCCAACGCGTTCCCTCCGACTCAGCAGTGCCGGGCATCGATCCCGGGCGGGCCATTTACACCTAGTGCGATCCCGCCTGCCCCTCAACCGCCGATACGCCCAGCGCGTTCCCGATTTCCCGCAACATGGCCTGCCCATCGGGCTGTTCTGCGACGCATGCCCGTATCGGCAGCATATCAGCGACCGCCCGGCTGAGGGCAATGGGTCTGACGCGGCTCCAGTCGTCTGGCGGACATTGCGCGGCAAACAGGGCCGCCGTCCGGGGCGAATAGAGCGGCACCAGAACCGGTCCCCGCCGCAGGAGGGACAGCGCCGCCTGCGAGAGCGGCAGCGCGTCCTGATGGTAGATCACCGCATCCGTCGCCCGCAGCCCCCGTGTGCGCAGGCCGGCGGCAAGGTCTATCCGCTGAACCGCACCGCGCAGGTGCACAAGGGCCGGCGCATCGGAGGGGATCGCCTGCACCAGGGCGGCGGCATCGGGTGCAGTCCCCCGAAGGCGCAGGCCCGCCGCCGTCGCCGCAGCAGAGGTGCGGGGGCCAACGCACCAAACCGGCAAACCGGCCGGACCGGCCAATCCACGATAGGCCGCAACCCCGTTGGGCGAGGTGAAGATCAGGCCATCGGCCAGATCCGGAAGGCTGTCCGCGTGCCGTATCCGCAGCAAAGGCGAGGTGACGACCTCGATGCCCTGCCTCGTCAGGCAATCCGCCAGTTCGGCAGAGGCGGCGGCGGGCCTCGTCAGGAGCACGGAGCAGGGCGGCGCGGATGGCGGCATTGTCAGCCCCTTTCCCGGCAACTAGATGGGGCGTAACTCTGGACCCCGGCACGCCATGGCACAAGACCTGACCCTTCTCGGGCTCGAAAGCTCCTGCGATGATACCGCCGCTGCCGTCGTCCGGCGCGACGCGACGGGGCGCGGCACAATCCTGTCATCGGTCGTCCTGGGGCAAGACGACCTGCATGCCGCCTTCGGCGGTGTGGTCCCCGAAATCGCGGCCCGCGCCCATGCCGAAAAGATCGACATCGCCGTCGAACGCGCCCTCGCCCAGGCGGACCTGTCCCTTGCGGCCTGCGATGCGATCGCGGTGACGGCGGGGCCCGGCCTGATCGGCGGGGTGCTGGCGGCGGTGATGTGCGCCAAGGGGCTGTCGGCCGCGACCGGCCTTCCCCTGATCGGGGTCAACCACCTTGCCGGCCATGCCCTGACGCCCCGTCTGACGGACGGCGTTGCCTATCCCTACCTGATGCTTCTGGTGTCGGGCGGCCATTGTCAGTTCCTGCATGTGGCGGGGCCCGACAGCTATACACGTCTTGGCGGCACGATCGACGACGCCCCCGGCGAAGCCTTCGACAAGGTGGCCCGGTTGCTGGGTCTGCCCCAACCGGGTGGTCCGGCGGTCGAGGCCTGCGCCGCGGAAGCGACCGGAACCATCCGTCTTCCGCGCCCGTTGCTGGACCGGCCGGGGTGCGACATGTCCTTTTCCGGACTGAAGACGGCCGTTCTGCGCAAACGGGATGCCATCGTTGCCGAACATGGCGGATTGCCCCGCGCCCTGCGTGCGGACCTGTGCCATGGCTTTCAGACCGCCGTCGCGGATGTTCTGGCGGAAAAGACCCGGCGCGCCATAGCCGCCACGCCGGGGATCACCGCGTTGGCCGTGGCCGGGGGCGTGGCGGCGAACCGCACGTTGCGCACGGCGTTGGAGGGGGTCGCGGCCCCCCTGCCCTTCATCGCGCCGCCCCTGCGCCTGTGCACGGACAATGCCGCGATGATCGCATGGGCGGGGGCCGAACGGTTTGCGTCGGGACACCGTGATGATCTGACCCTTGCCGCCCGCCCGCGGTGGCCGTTGGACCGGGTTAGTGCGCCGATGCTGGGGTCGGGCAAGCGGGGGGCCAAGGCATGATCGGGGTTCTGGGCGCGGGGGCCTTCGGCACGGCCCTTGCCTTGGCGCTGGCCCACCGCGAACCGGTGCACCTGTGGGGACGCGACGCCGATACCATGGCGCGCATCGCGGTCGAACGCACGACGCCTCGCCTGCCGGGCGTGACCCTGCCAGGGATGGTCACCGTCACGGGCGACATCGCGGCGCTGTCGGCGTGCCGGATCCTGTTGCTGGCGGTGCCGATGCAGGCATTGGGGGATCTGATGCCCGCCCTGACCGGCCTGCGCCCGGAGGTGGCGGTTGCGGCCTGCAAGGGGATCGACCTGACGACATTGCGCGGCCCGACTGCCCTGATTGCCGACGGGCTGCCGCAGGCGATCCCGGCCATCCTGTCCGGGCCCAGCTTTGCCGCCGACATCGCGCGCGGCCTGCCGACGGCCCTTTCGCTGGGCTGTGCGGATGACGGGATGGGACGAGAGGTGCAGCACGCCCTGTCGACACCGGTCCTGCGTCTCTATCGCACGACGGATGTCGCCGGGGTCGAGGCGGGCGGTGCCCTGAAGAACGTCATCGCGATCGCCTGCGGTGCCGCCATCGGGGCGGGCCTTGGCGATTCGGCGCGTGCTGCCCTGATGACCCGCGGCATGGCAGAGATGCAGCGTCTTGCAGGCGCCTTGGGCGCGCGTCCCGAAACACTCATGGGCCTGTCCGGCCTCGGCGATCTGGCCCTGACCTGTGCCAGCCCGGCATCGCGCAACTTCGCCCTCGGGCTCGCACTGGGCCGCGGCGACCCGCGACCGGCGGCCACGACCGAAGGGGTTGCCACCGCGGATGCGGCCCTGCGGCTGGCGGCGGAGCGGGGCCTTGACCTACCCGTGACCGAGGCGACAGCAGGTCTTGTGGCTGGCCGCCTTACGGTCAAGGATGCGATGACCGCGCTGTTGACGCGCGACCTGAAAACGGAAGTTACGACATGATGCACGCCCTGATCTGCACCGACAAACCCGGCCACCTCGAGGTGCGCAAAGCCAACCGGGAGGCGCATCTTGCGCATCTGCGCGGCGACAGCCGCGTCGTGCAGGCCGGTCCGTTCGTGAACCTGGCCGGAGAGATGGCCGGATCGCTGATCATCTTCGACACGGATGACCGCAGCCACGTCGAGGCTTTTGCCGCCGCCGATCCCTATGCGCAGGCCGGCCTGTTCGAGGACGTGCGGATCGAAGCCTGGAACCGCGTCATCAACGCGTGACCCGCTGGCTGTTCAAATCAGAGCCCGGCGTCTGGTCCTGGTCCGATCAGGTCGCCAGGGGTGCAGAGGGCGAGGAATGGGATGGTGTGCGCAACTATCAGGCGCGCAACATCATGCGGCAGATGGCACAGGGCGATCTCGGCTTCTTCTACCACAGCCAGGATGAGAAGGCCGTTGTCGGCATCGTAGAGGTATGCGCCACGATCCACCCCGACAGCACCAGCGATGATCCGAAATGGGAATGCGTCGACATCCGCGCCCTGCGTCCGTTCGTCCGCCCCGTGACCCTTGCGGCGATCAAGGCCGATCCCGACCTGTCGGAGATGGTTCTCGTGCGGAACAGCCGGCTGTCCGTGCAGCCCGTGACCGACGCGGAATGGCGGCTGATCTGCGCGATGGGCGACACCGCCCCCTGACGCTACGGAACCGATCGGGGCAAGCCGCGTTGACTTTCCGCAGGAGGGTTAGCAATGACCGTTAGACGCATCATACTGGTAGAACGTATCCGACACGACCCGTTGGCAGGGTCCCTGACGGGTGTCGCCATTCGACGAGAAGCGGGCGGACTTGTCAGCCGACACCGGATCACGACCTCGGTGGATGCACCGGCGCTGACCCATGCGCAGGCAACGGAACGCCTGCTCCAACGGGCAGAACACCTCTGACGACGGCGACCGGGACTTCGGCCCCGGACTGGACAAGACGCCCGGCGCCCCCTACCCCGCGCCAGACCCTGTTCCAGCCGGAGTATGCCAGATGTCCGACGACCGCCTGATTGCTGCCCTCGATGTGCCCGACGCCCTTGCCGGCCTGCAATTGGCCGAAAAGCTGGGCGACAGCGTCTCCTTCTACAAGATCGGTTTGGGCATGTTGACCGGCGGGGGCCTCGCCCTTGCGAACGAACTGAAGGAAGAGCATGGCAAGCGCATCTTCCTCGACATGAAACTCTTCGACATCGGAAATACGGTCGAGGCGGCCGTGCGGGGCCTTGCGCAGTTCAAGCTGGATTTCCTGACGGTGCACGGTGATCCGCACGTCGTTCAGGCTGCGGCCCAGACCAAGGGCGACATGAAAATCCTGGCCGTGACCATCCTGACATCGCTGGACCGCGCCGATCTCGATGCCGGGCTGATGGTTGCCGGCGACATCCCGGACCTTGTCGAGACCCGTGCGGCCCGTGCCTTCGAGGCGGGCGCCGATGGGGTCATCGCCTCTCCGCAGGAAGCGGCGATGATCCGCGCCCTGCCGGAAGCGGCGGGCAAGCTGATTGTGACGCCCGGTGTCCGCCCCGCAGGTGCCGATCTTGGCGACCAGAAGCGCGTCTCGACCCCCGAGAGCGCGATCCGCGCGGGCGCCGACCATATCGTGGTCGGCCGCCCGATCCATCGCGCGACCGACCCGGCACAGGTCGCCCGCGATATCGTCGCGTCCCTGCCTTGACGCCAAGGCGGGGCCGTTCCGGACACTGTCAGGGTTACTGAACCGGATCCACGCGTTCCAACCCGTCACCGCTGGGCAGCGTGATCTTGAAATCGTCCGTTACCGCCGGGCTGTCATCGACCATCGCCAGAAGGTTCGGAAAGATGAAGACGATCAACAGGATGCCGACGGCAATCGCAATGGCGAGGCCGACGTAGTAGCGGGGCTTGGACTTTTCGGGAACGGGGGCGGATTCGGGTTCGGTGACCATTGCACTCTCCTGTCATTGGGTTACCGGCCCAACGTTCAGGAAAGATGCGGGGTTCCTGCGTCAATCGTTCACGTCCTCATCGAAGGTCGTGGGCCGCGCCCCCGGCGGACCGAACGCCGCCCGCAAGCCAAGCCAGGCCGCCAGTGACAGCAGCGCGAACAGCAAAAGCAGGCTGGCAAAGCCATAATCGCCGGCCATGGCCGTCAAACCCCCAAGCGTGCCGGTCAACAGACCCAGACCGACAAGGCCCGCCCCCATCGCGAACCCCAGCAGGATGAACCCCGGCAGGATCATTTCCGCCACGGCCAGCGCAATTCCCGCCAGCATCCAGGCCCACCATTCCATCCAGATCACGAGCCGCGCCCCTTGAGCATCTTGAACGCCTCGCCAAAGGCATCGAGCGCCGATGCGGGAACGACGACCGTCTGCGATCCCTGCGAGGTGCCCAACTTCGTCAACGCCTCGACCTGCTTGAGGGCGACCTGATACTGCGCCGCCTCCAGACCATTGTCGGCAATGGCGCGGGCGACGACCTCGGTGGCATAGGCCTCGGCATCGGCGGCGATGCGGCGGGCCTTGGCGGTCTGTTCGGCTGCATACAGCTCCGCATCCGCATTCAACTCGACGGCGCGTTTTTCGCCCTCGGCCTCGGTCACTGCGGCCCGGCGGGCCCGTTCCGCGTTCAGCTGCTGCATCATGGCCGCGCGGGTCTGCGCGTCGAGGTTCACGTCCAGAATCTCGGCGCGCGTCACCTCGATCCCCCAATCATCGACCGCGTCGGCCACCTGCGTCTTGATCTTGGCGATGACGGTGGCGCGATTCGATTGAACCTCATCCAGTTCCATCATGCCGATCTCGGCCCGCACGATGCCAGCGACCGTCGTCGCGATGGCCGCATCGACATCGCGAATGCGGTAGACTGTCCGTTCCGGCGACAGGATGCGGTAGAAGACGCTGGTCTCGACCTGCACGAGGACGTTGTCCCGGGTGATCGCGTCCTGACTGGCGTTCGGCAACTGCCGCTCGAGGATCGAGACCTTGTGCGCCACCTTGTCTAGGAAGGGCACGATCAGGTTGATCCCCGGTCCCAGAACCGACCGCAAGCGGCCGAACCGCTCCACCACGAACTTCTGTGACTGGGGCACGATCCGGACCCCCAGCATGATGCAGACGATGACGAAGATCGCCACAGCGATCAGCACCGCGTTGTTGCCGAGGAATCGCAGCAATTCCTGTTCGATGTTCATCAGGCCCCCCCAAGATTGACCTTCTCAGTGCTAGGCCCCGCGTGACGCCAAGGCAATGATGCGTGGGGCCATGGTGGTGCGCATCATGCCCCGGTTCCGGTCGTCCACCGGGCGGGGTATGATGCGCCATGCCCGCACTGTGCCGACAATGCCTGACCCAATTCGACGACGCGCGCCGCTGTCCGGCCTGCGGCAGCCCCCGTGTGACCGTGCACCCCGAACTCTTCGACCTGAGCATCGCGCATATGGACTGCGACGCCTTTTATGCCTCGGTCGAAAAGCGCGACCGCCCCGAACTCGCCGACAAGCCGGTCATCATCGGGGGCGGCCGTCGCGGCGTGGTATCGACCTGCTGCTATGTCGCGCGCATTCGCGGCGTGCGGTCGGCGATGCCGATGTTCAAGGCGCTGGAGCTATGCCCCGAGGCCGTCGTCCTGAAGGGACGCATGTCCCTGTATGTCGAGGTATCGGCGCAGGTGCGCGCCCTGATGGAGGAACTGACCCCGGCCATCGAACCACTGTCGCTGGACGAAGCGTTTCTGGACCTGACCGGCACCGCCCGCCTGCACGGCGCCCCGCCCGCCGTGATGCTGGCGCGACTGACCAGGCGAATGCAGCAGGAGATCGGGATCACGGGCTCCATCGGGTTGTCGCACAACAAGTTTCTGGCCAAGATCGCCAGCGACCTCGACAAGCCGCGGGGCTTTTCCGTGATCGGTCGCGCGGAAACCGCCGATTTTCTGGCCGACAAGCCTGTCGGGATCATCTTTGGCATCGGGGCTGTCGGACAGGCATCCCTGAAGAAGGCAGGCATCGAGACGATCGCGGACCTGCGCCGGTGGGAACGCGCGGACCTCGGGCGTCGGTTCGGGTCCATGGGCGACCGGCTCTGGCATCTGGCCCGCGGAGAGGATCGCCGCCGCGTCAGCCGCAACAGGCCGGTCAAATCGATATCAAAGGAGACGACGTTCAACGAGAATACGGATGATGCCGATATCCTCGATGGTCACCTTTGGCGCCTGTCGGAACAGGTCAGCG
Organism: Jannaschia sp. 2305UL9-9; assembly: GCF_041403465.1. Classification (NCBI taxonomy): domain Bacteria; kingdom Pseudomonadati; phylum Pseudomonadota; class Alphaproteobacteria; order Rhodobacterales; family Roseobacteraceae; genus Jannaschia; species Jannaschia sp. 2305UL9-9. The sequence continues at coordinate 905,985 of NZ_JBGEHM010000002.1, read as the reverse complement.
CCCGCGCCAAGGCAAAGGGCATGGCCGGGCGGGTCGTGACCCTGAAGTTGAAGCGCGCCGATTTCTCGACGATCACCCGGCGCCATGCCGTCTCGGACCCCACGCAGATCGCGGATCGCATCTATCGCGAGGCACGCGGCCTGTTCGATGCGGTCGGACGCATTGGCCCCGTGCGATTGATCGGGGTCGGGATCTCGGACCTCGTACCCGCAGACCTCGCGGACCGCGCAGGCGACCTGTTGGACCCGAACGCCGCACGCCGCATCGCCGCCGAAAAGGCGACGGATGCGATCCGCGCGCGGTTTGGCGACGCCTCCATCGTCAAGGGGCGCGCCCTGAGATAAGGGCGCACCCTGTGCTAGGCCCGCGCCGGGCCACCCTTCCTTCGGGCGTGATCAGTCGAACATGTCCGGCTGTGTGCGGACCAGGTCGTCCCAGATCGGCTGAAAGTGCAGCCATCCGATATAATCGCTGCCGACGTGTTCGCGGGAATACCGGGCGCGGTCAGGGGACACCAATGTCGGCGCATGACCGCTGGCGTCGATGGCAAGCTGCTGCTGACAGCAGCGCTCCAGCGCGATGAACCAGAAGGCCGCCGATTCGATGGAATGGCGGCTCGCGGTCAACAGGCCATGGTTCTGATGGATTGCGGCCTTCACCCCCTTGAATGCGGCTGAAACGCTGCCCCCGGCGCGCGTTTCGACAGCCACCTGCCCCGCCTCATCCTCGATCACGACGTGATCCTCGAAAAAGGCGCAGGCATCCTGCGTGATCGGCGGCAACGGTCGCTTGAGAGAGGCATAGGCCGTGCCATAGGTCGTATGCGCGTGGCACATCGCGACGATGTCGGGATGATCCTCATGCACCGCACCGTGCAGAACGAAGCCCGCCTGGTTCACGGCATGGGTTCCCTCGACGACATGGCCCCTGTGGTCGACGAGGATCAGGTTCGACATCTTCACCTGTCGGAAGTGAACGGCCATCGGGTTCGTCCAGTACAATTCCGGATGCTCCGGGTCGCGGATCGTCAGGTGACCGGCAAACCCGTAGTCGAACCCCTGTAGCGCGAAGGCCCGGCAGGCGCCGACGAGGCGCTCCTTGAGATATTGCCGTTCCTCGGCCGGTGTCTCGAACGTCGGGCGAACGGGAAACGTCAGCCCCTCCTGCGTCGGCTGATAGATCGATTCGCGACTTCCCAGATCAAGCATGTCATCCTCCTCCAAACAGCTCGTCAGGACAGGATATCACATCGCGGGCAGTGGCCGGGTGCTATTCCGCGGCCAGTCCGCGCCGACCGCTCGTCAGATCGCAGATCTGTGAAATCGCTTCGGTCATCAGGCTGCGGATGGAGTCGAAGCGCCCGTTGGGACGGATCCGCGCCTCATCCATGTAGAGCGCGCGGTCGATCTCGATCTGAATCGCATGACGTCCGCGAATCGGCTTGCCGTACTGCTGCGTCATGTAGGCACCGGCAAACGGCGCATTGCGCGCGACCCTGAAGCCGAGCCCGCGGAACACGGCCTCGACCTCGTCCACGATATGCCCATGCGCGGAGGACCCGAAGCGGTCGCCCAGAACGATTTCAGGCGTGCCCGCCGCGCCACCGGTCCCCTCGATCGCCTCATGCGGCATCGAATGACAATCAAGCAGGATGCCGTGCCCGAACTGGGCCTGCGCATTCGCCAGAAGTGTCTCCAACTGATCGTGGTAGGGGTGCCAGAACGCCGCGATCCGGGCCTCGGCTTCGCTGCGCGGGATCTTGCCGTGATAGATGGCCCGCCCCTGCGCCACGACGCGCGGGATGACACCAAGGCCGGAGTTGACGCGCGGGTTGGCGGCGCCCCGCGGGACGCCTTCGATCACCGCGGGGTCGAGTTCGGTCGGCGCGCGGTTCAGATCAAGAAAGGCGCGCGGCATCTCAGCCGTCAGAACCGGGACACCCAATGCCGGCACCCGGTCGAGCAGCAGGTCCACATAGGCATCCTCGGACGACCGGATGCGCTCCGAATCAAGCACGGTGCGGGACATGAATGCCCAATCGTATGTCCGGCCCGAATGGGGGGATGCGACCACGACAGGCGCGGTGACCACCTTGGGCTGGTGCAGACGGAAGGGATGGCGTGCCATTGGCTTCATGCCTTTTCTCATGACAGATATTCTGTGTCGAAAACAGTCGAAAGCCCCCTTGCACGGGGTCGTGAAAGGCACTATCCACCGCCCACCAACGCCTCGGGGGCCTCAGGGTTTCCTGAATACGCCGGGGAATAGGGGTGATTAGCTCAGCGGTAGAGCACTTCGTTGACATCGAAGGGGTCACTGGTTCGATCCCAGTATCGCCCACCATTCCCGCCTTTCCCAGAAAGGCGGTTCGCCGTCCTCAGGTTTGAAGGACACGTTTTTTCTTGGGGCGTCACCCCGCAGGCAATAGGAGAGCAGCCATGAAGGTTCGCAATTCCCTCCGGTCGCTGAAGAACCGGCACCGCGACTGCCGCGTCGTGCGCCGCAAGGGCCGGGTCTATGTCATCAACAAGACTCAGCGTCGGTTCAAGGCCCGTCAGGGCTGATCCGTTTATCGGACGAAGTTCGGGCCGCTCCTTCGGGGGCGGCCTTTTTCGTTTGAGGGCCAGTTCGCGATGCACGCCAGGTTCGACGGGTGGTGGCGCGACCGGACACCTTGACCCTGTCACCGCGTCTGTCGGGGTCGGCTTGGCCCATCCTCCCGAGGTCCGGCGCCGAAGCGACGGGAATCGCCCGGCCAACGTTTCGCTTCCCGGCCCCCCGACAGGATGCTGCGACTGCGTGCAGTGAAGCACCGCTTTGCATACCCTTGCATACGGAAACCTAAAACGAAAGCTAACGAAACCCGACGATCTGGACCGTCATTCGCTTTTTGGTTGAGGTCCTGATTTGGCGGGCGCTCAAAGGACACTTGCACCAGAGCCCACGAAATAAGGGGTTTCATCACACTACGTTCATGCAAAACCGCCTTCCCGCAGCTGACGACAATCGTTAACGGAACATTAACCTTCTGAGTTCAGTTGTTCGGATGTGGGGGCGTTGTTGCGGAAGATACAATGCCGAAAGTTATGAAAACCGTCGCGTTGTTCACGAGTATCTGTTTGTTCACCATGCCTGCTCTTGCCGACAATTTCGGCGATGATGACTGGAACATGACACTTTATGATAACTGCGAGTTGCCGGGTGGTAAGAACCACTACGACCTCGCAAAAGCAGACAGCGTATACTGGTCTGACAAGACGAAGGCCGGTGACTCCAAACTGAACTTCAAATTGCGCCGTGGCGATATCGGCGGTTGCAGCTCCGACAAGAAGCGTCGGCACGGGGCCCCTTTCTGGGAACGCGCCGAGCTGAAGGCACGGACGGGTCTGGCCGATGAGATGGTCCACAAGATCTCGTTCGAAGCGACCTTCGTGAAGGGTTTCAACGGCAAACGTGAGACGTTCTTCCAGATCCACGGATGGTCGAATTCCTGCCCGTCTGCACCTTGGCTGATGATGAAGTTCTCGCATCGCAAGATGGAGATCGAGGTTCTGCGCGGCGCCCACGAAGGCAACGAAGACCTCGACACCGGCCATCGTGGCGAGATGGTCTCCATCCTCGACAACGGCCCCAAGATTGCGGACCTGAAAGGTGTGGCGCAGAATTTCGAGATCAGGCTCGACCGCACGGTCTATCCTGCGGAAGTAAGCGTCTCGATGAACGGCAAGGCGGTCATTCCGACCACCCAGATCGAACATGAGACCTGCGGCGATCCGACGGTCAAGCTGGGCATCTATCGTCCCGGCGAAATCAACCCCGGCACATCGCACATCGCGTTCGACGACGTGAAGGTTACCTCCGTAGGAAGCATTCAGGTCAGCCAGCTGCAGTAATTATCAAAGAGCATCCATTTATTTTCAGGATTTTGAGCGCCTAACCAGACGCACATATGGACATTACATCAATCGGGCCGATGACTTGGTCGGCCTTGAAAACAAACGTGGTGATTTCCACGCCGCGAAAGGACATTGAGACCACAAGATCAGACGATTTCGGCAACCGGAACATTGGTTCGCGCGGCCTTCGGCCCGCCGATCCTTCGAAGCCGCCCATCACCCGGACGCAGGGCAGCGACCAACCCCGTCCGGGCAAATCGGACGCCGGTCGCCACCTGCTTCAAGTTGCGAAGAAAAGTGTCAGCTGTCCATCTTCAGCGCGTTGATGAAGGCGCTTTGCGGGATCTCCACCTTGCCGAACTGACGCATCTTCTTCTTGCCCGCCTTCTGCTTTTCCAGAAGCTTCTTCTTGCGGGTCGCGTCGCCGCCGTAGCATTTGGCCGTCACATCCTTGCGCATCGCGCTCAGCGTCTCGCGCGCCACGACCTTGCCGCCGATGGCCGCCTGGATCGGAATCTTGAACATGTGCCGCGGGATCAGCTCCTTCAGCTTTTCCACCATCGCCCGGCCCCGCGTCTCGGCGCGGTCGCGGTGCACCATCATCGACAGGGCATCCACGGGTTCCTCGTTCACCAGCAACTGCATCTTGACCAATGCGTCTTCCCGGTAGCCGATCATCTGATAGTCGAAGGAGGCATAGCCCTTGGTGACCGACTTCAACCGGTCGTAGAAATCGAAGACCACTTCGTTGAGGGGCAGATCATAGACGACCATCGCGCGCGGCCCGGCATAGGTCAGGTCCATCTGGATGCCGCGACGGTCCTGGCACAGCTTGAGAACGTCGCCGAGATAATCATCGGGCACGAGTATGGTCGCCTTGATCCGCGGCTCCTCGACGTGGTCGACATAGGTCAGGTCGGGCATGTCTGCGGGATTGTGAAGATCCTGAATCTCCGGCTCCTCGCCTTCCTTCGTCTTCATGTGGATGTGATAGACAACGCTGGGCGCGGTCGTGATCAGGTCGATGTCATATTCCCGCTCGATACGGTCCCGGATGACCTCGAGGTGCAGAAGCCCGAGAAACCCGCAACGAAAGCCGAAGCCGAGGGCGGCAGAGGATTCGACCTCGTAGCTGAAGGATGCGTCGTTCAGCGCAAGCTTTTCGATGGCATCGCGCAGATCCTCGAACAGGGCACTGTCGACGGGAAAGAGACCGCAGAACACGACGGGTTGCGACGGTGCAAAACCCGGCAGCGCCAGCTTCGTTCCACCCTTCTCATGCGTGATCGTATCACCGACACGCGTATCGCGCACCTGTTTGATCGAAGCGGTCAGGAAGCCTATCTCACCCGGTCCCAGTTCGTCGATCTGGGTCATGGCAGGGCGGAAGACACCGATGCGGTCGACGTGATGCACCGTATCGTTGGACATGAACCGGACGCGGTCGTTCTTTTTCAACTTGCCGTCGATGACCCGCACGAGGACGATCACGCCAAGGTAGGCGTCATACCAGCTGTCCACCAGCATCGCCTTGAGCGGTGCATCGGGGTCGCCCTTGGGCGCGGGCAGCTTGTCGATGATGGCCTGCAACGTCTCGCGGATGCCCTGGCCGGTCTTGGCGCTGACCAGCAAGGCGTCCGAGGCGTCGATGCCGATGACATCCTCGATCTGTTCGGCCACCCGTTCCGGCTCGGACGCGGGCAGGTCGATCTTGTTGAGGACGGGCACGATCTCGTGATCCGCCTCGATGGCGTGATAGACGTTGGCCAGCGTCTGCGCCTCGACCCCTTGGGTGCTGTCCACGACCAGAAGCGAGCCTTCGACGGCACGCATGGAACGGCTGACCTCGTAGGCGAAATCGACGTGGCCCGGCGTGTCGATCAGGTTGAGGATGTAGGTCTCGCCATCGGCGGCGAGGAACTCGATCCGCACGGTCTGCGCCTTGATGGTGATGCCGCGTTCGCGCTCGATATCCATCGAGTCGAGCATCTGCTCCTTCATGTCGCGCATGGCGACGGTGTTCGTCTCCTGGATCAGACGGTCGGCAAGGGTGGATTTGCCGTGATCGATATGGGCGACGATGGAGAAATTGCGAATACGGGAGAGGTCGGTCATGTGGCGCGGCCCTAGCTAGTTTGGACAGCAGATATACCGGGTGCGGGGTGGCGGAAAGGGGGTGGGGTGTCGCGGGGGCGGCTGCATGGGGGCGATACGACATCGGCGCGCGTGCAGCATGTCCAGTTCGGGTGGACGATCCGAAAAGAAGACCACGATGCAATGGCTGCTTCCGAAATCTGAGGACACGGGCAAGCTGGGCGATGTTCTCGATTTTCTCGGCCTGCGCATGTCGAAAACGAACCGCTCGGATACGGCGGGGTTCCTTGCGGCGGACCTGATGAGCTTGGTGCAAATGGTCGATGCAATTCATCAAGCGCAAGCCGCGACCGGACAGGTAGGCGCATGCCGATCCGGCGCTTTGCCGCCCGCACCGCAGTTGACAGATGCCTTGCATTCCCCCATCTGCACCTCAACCCCGCCCCTCGGGCAGCGTGAGCCGGTTGTCCATGAGGGATGGCCCATCGACGGGCGGGTTGCTTTCCCAAGGATCACGCCGGGGAGGCGCGAAGCGATCGCTTCGTGACCCCTTACCCCCGCGCCATGGGCGCGGCGTTTGCGTCCGCGTGGCGCCAGAAAGATACATCATGGATTTCGACATGCTGGGGCTGAAGCCCCGCCTCATCACTGCCTTGACTGAAATGGGCATCAAGGACCCCACCCCGATCCAGCAGCAGGCGATCCCGCATGCCCTGAACGGGCGCGACGTCATGGGCCTGGCCCAGACGGGCACGGGCAAGACCGCCGCCTTCGGCCTGCCGCTGGTGCAGCACCTGCTGTCGGCCGACGAACGCCCCGTGGCACGCGGCGCGCGCGCCCTGATCCTGGCCCCCACCCGCGAGCTGGTGAACCAGATCGTCGAGAACCTCACGGGCTACATCAAGGGATCGCACCTCAAGGTCGCGCGCGTCATGGGCGGCGTCGGCATCAACCCGCAGATCAAGCGGATGGAGCGGGGCGTCGACCTGCTCGTGGCCACACCGGGCCGGTTGCTGGACCTGATGGACCGGGGCGCCGTCAACCTGAAGGACACGCATTTCCTCGTGCTGGACGAGGCCGACCAGATGCTGGACATGGGGTTCATCCATGACCTCAAGAAGATCGCCGCGAAACTGCCGGCCGAGCGTCAGACGATGCTGTTCTCGGCCACGATGCCCAAGGACATGGAACAGCTTGCCGCGACCTACCTGACCAATCCGGTGCGGGTGCAGGTGGCCACGTCCGGCCAGACGGCGGACAAGATCGAGCAGTCGATCCATTTCATCGCCAAGGGCGAGAAGCCGGGTTTCCTTCTGGACCTGCTGCGCCAGCACGAGGGCGAGGCCGCGCTGGTCTTTGCGCGCACCAAGCACGGCTCCGACCGTCTGGCCAAGCAGCTGACGGGCGCGGGCATCAACACGGTGGCGATCCACGGCAACCGCAGTCAGGGGCAGCGGACGCGCGCGTTGGAGGCATTCACCAACGGCGATGCGCTGGTCATGGTGGCGACGGATGTGGCTGCCCGGGGCCTCGACATTCCGGTGGTCAAGCACGTGTACAACTTCGAGTTGCCCAACGTGCCCGAAACCTACGTGCACCGTATCGGGCGGACGGCCCGCGCAGGGCGCGAGGGCGCCGCGATCACGCTGTGCGCGCCTGACGAGATGGGGGAGCTGAAGGATATCGAGAAGATCCTGAAGGGCGAGATCCCCGTCGCCTCCGGGCGGCGCTGGTCGCCCAGCCAGGAGGAGGCGAAGCCCAAGCGCGGCGGCGGCGGTGGTGGCGGTCGCCGTGGCGGCGGCGGCGGTCAGCGCTCCGGTGGCGGTGGCCGTCCGCAGGGCGGTGCGAAACCGGGTGGTGCAAAGCCCGCCGGCGGAAACCGCCGTCGTCGCCCCCGCAAGACCGCCTGACGCCTGCCCCTAACGACAACCCGCGCCCTCACGCATCTGTGATGGCGCGGGTATGCGGCCCCGAACGCACCGCACATCGCCCGCGGCAAGGCGGAAAATGGCCAATCCGATTGCCGATTGGCGTCACCGCGCGGACGCAGGGCATCCTGTCGCGGTGGGCGGCGATTGATCCTTCTGCGCGCCTCTGTCATCGTTGCAAAAAACAAGATGACCGGAGGCAGAGCAGCATGACCCCGATCAAGATAGGTGCATTTCTCGTGACGACGCTGGCCCTGTCGGCCTGTGGCGGCGGGCGTGGTGGCGATGTCACCTCGGCACGGACCTATTATGCGACCGGACCGATCCAGACGGCCTGCATTCGTGCGGACCGCCGTGCCGCCGATCGGCAGTTGTGTGGCTGCGTTCAAGCGGTCGCAAACGACAGCCTGTCGAGCCGGGACAGATCGCGTGCCGTCAAGTTCTTCAAGAACCCGCACAGCGCACAGGTCACGCGACAGTCGGACCGCCCCTCTGACGAGGCTTTCTGGAAAAGGTACAAGGCCTTCGTCTCTCGGGCCGAGCAGATCTGTCGCTGACTCGGCTGGAATAGGCCCGCACGCGGGCTGTTGTCGGAGGACGGCCGGTTCCGCCCCGCGCCCGAACAGCCAGATGATCGGGAACCGGAAGTCCGCTCAGGGCGTTTGGCAGAATGTCCGCAAATCGGACTCAGCCAAACCCCACGAGACAGGAGTCGCCCCATGGCCTATCTGCCCCTCATCCTGCTTATCGCGCTGCTTGCGATGACGCTGTATTTCCTGCGCGCCACGAACGAAGCTGTCGCCAGGGGGCGCCCGACCGGCGGCATGGGGGAGACCGTCGTGCGCGACAAGGCGATCGAGGACAGGAAGACCGTCGAGGACAAGGCGTCCTCCTGACCGCTTCTCCAGCTTTCCCGTATCTTAAAAACGAAAAACCCCGCCAATCATGGCGGGGTCTTGCGTTCGGACGTCACGGACGACCGCGTCGCCGGGGCTATCAGCTCTCCAGAGCGGCGGCGGTGTCGGACGACTTGGCGATGTCCTTCTTGATCTTCAGGGCGCGCGGCGACAGGTTCGCGTCCTTTTCCTTGGCAAGGAAGGCATCCAGACCGCCACGGTGGTCGACGGTGCGCAGGGCCGAGGCCGAGATACGCAGCTTGAACACGCGGCCGAGGGCCTCGGATTGCAGGGAAACATCGTTCAGGTTGGGCAGAAAGCGGCGACGGGTCTTGTTGTTCGCGTGGCTGACGTTGTTGCCCGACATCGGGCCTTTTCCGGAGAGTTCGCAAACGCGCGACATGGCAGGACCTCGGGGTTACGGAGTTGAAATAAGGCACGGGACCGAATGAACGGCCCCGCAGGTCGCGGCCTGATATGCCCGGGAACCGGTGGCGTCAAGACCCTGCGGACACAGGATCGACGACACCGAGGGATTCCAGCATCTCGCGCGCTGCGGCTTCGGGGGCGCGGGCGCCTGCGGCGACATCTTCGGCCAGTTCGACCATGCGGGTTCGGATCACGCCATCGGCGGTCAGCCGGGCCAGCAGGCCCTCGCGCACTTCGGACCGGAACCAGTGGGCCGCCTGCGAGGCCCGATTCGCCTTCCAGTGCCCGGCCTCCCGGCGCCAGTCGGCCAGGGCCTGCATGTCGTCCCATGCCTGTGCCAGGCCATCCTCGCGCAGGGCAGACACCGGCAGCGCGCGGGGAAACCCCTCCGGGTCCTGTGGTCTCTTGCGCAACAGGCGCAGGGCCCCGGCGTAATCGGCAACGGTGCGGGTGGCGGCGGGCTTCAGATCGCCATCCGCCTTGTTGACCAGAATCATGTCCGCGATTTCCATGATGCCCCGCTTGACCCCCTGCAGTTCATCGCCACCGGCAGGCGCCAGCAGCAGGACGAACAGGTCACACATCTGGGCCACCATCGTCTCGGACTGGCCGACGCCGACCGTCTCGACCAGAACGACATCGTATCCGGCCGCCTCGCACAGGGCGACGCCCTCGCGGGACCGGCGGGCCACCCCACCGAGGTGCGTGGCGGACGGAGAGGGCCGGATGAACGCATTTGGCGACCGGCTGAGCCGGTCCATTCGCGTCTTGTCGCCCAATATGGACCCGCCGGTGCGCGTGCTGCTGGGATCGACGGCAAGGACCGCGACGCGCAGGCCCCGTTCCGTCAGCATCATGCCGAAGGCTTCGATAAAGGTCGACTTGCCGACGCCCGGCGTGCCGGACAGGCCGATGCGCAACGCCTCCCTGCCCTCGCGGCGGAGGGCGTCCAGCAGGGTCGTGGCGCGCGCGCGGTGATCGGCACGGGTGCTTTCGACAAGCGTGATCGCCCGCGCAAGGGCACGGCGGTCACCGGCCACGAGTGGCGCGCGGAGGGGATCGTCGGTCATCGCGCACAGGGATGCCCGCGCCATCCGGGTGATGCAAGGGTGTCACGCCCGGATGTTTCAGGAACAGGATCGCCGGTTCTGCGCAATCCTCGGCCATCGGGGTGTGCGCCCGGTCAGGATGGGCTAGGACAGGACCGACCCCATTCAGGAGACGCGGCATGTCCCTCCGCCCATTGATCTGCGCCACAACCCTGATGCTCTCGTCCCTGACGGCGACAGCACAGGGCGTCGATGCGCAATACACCCTGTCGTTGCGCGGGATTACCGGCGGCACGATAGCCCTGCGCGGGCGAGATCAGGGCGGCAGCTATGCCGTATCCTCCGCTGCACAGGCCTCGGGTATGGTGGGTGCCCTCGTCAAATACGGCTTCGAAGGCAGCGTGCAGGGGACCGTCAACGGAGGTCGATACGCCCCGACCATCTATACCGAGGTCGAGGACGACGACGGAGAGCGCACATCCTCCGTCACGCGGTTCCGTAACGGCACGCCGACGGACGTCACCTTCGACCCGCCCCGCGCGCCCGAACCCCACGATGTCGACCCGACGGCACAGCGGGGTGTGATCGACCCGCTGACCGCGCTTTACGACGTCTTGCAGCCGGTGGATGCGGCGGGGGCCTGTGACAGGCGCTATGACCTGTTCGACGGGCGCGGTGTGTCGCGCCTGACCCTTGCCGCACCGCGCGCACGGGGGGATGGCACGGTGACCTGTGCGTCACGCTACCTGCGGGTGCGGGGCTACTCGCCCGAGGATCTGGCAAAGCGGCCGTCGGTGGACATGACCTTCATCTATGCCCCCCTGCCCGACGGGCGCGTGCAGGTCAGCGAAATCAGGTCGAGCACGCGTCTGGGCGACATGGTGCTGCGCCGCCAATGACGACGACGCCCCTGCCCATCGACGCGGCATTGCCCGATGTCCTGGCGGCGATATCCGATGGCGGCGTGGCCGTGTTGCAGGCCCCGCCCGGCGCCGGCAAGACGACGCGCGTTCCCCTTGCCCTGCTGCCGGTCGTATCGGGCCGCATCATCATGTTGGAGCCGCGTCGCCTTGCCGCGCGAGCGGCGGCCGTACGCATGGCGCAGACACTGGGCGAAGCGGTCGGGGGAACCGTCGGCTTTCGCATGCGCGGGGCCTCGAAGGTGTCGCAGGCCACGCGGATCGAGGTCGTCACCGAAGGCATCCTGACCCGCATGCTGCAAGCCGACCCGGAGTTGCCGGGCGTCGGTTGCGTCATCTTCGACGAATTCCACGAACGGTCCCTGAACGCCGACCTCGGGCTGGCCCTGGCGTGGGAAGCGCGACAGGTCCTGCGCCCGGACCTCAAGCTGGTGGTGATGTCGGCAACCCTGGATGCGGGGCCCGTGGCGGAAATGCTGAACGCCCCCGTCGTCACCAGCGCAGGCCGCGCCTTCGAGGTAGAGCGCAGTTGGAGAGATCGCCCCCCGCCTGACGGCCAACGGTTCGAGGCGCAGGTTGCCGCCCTCGTGCAACAGGCACTGACGGAAGGGACCGGCGACGTGTTGGCCTTCCTGCCCGGAGAAGGCGAGATTCGCCGCTGCGCCGCCATGCTGCACGGCTGCGGCGCAGAGGTGCGGCCCCTGTTCGGCGCGCTTCCCTTCGAACAGCAGCAAGCGGCGATCCAACCCGGCACCGGTCGGCGCGTGGTGCTGGCGACGTCAATTGCCGAAACCTCCCTGACGATCGAGGGCATTCGCGCGGTGGTGGACGGCGGCCGTGCGCGGCGCGCGCGGTTCGATCCCGCGTCGGGCATGTCCCGGCTGGTTACCGAACGGGTCACACGGGCCGAGGCACAGCAACGCGCCGGCCGGGCGGGCCGCGTCGCGGCGGGCGTGGCCTATGCCAACTGGACCCGCGGCGAGGAAGGCGGGCTGCATGCCTTTCCCGACCCCGAGATCGCGAACGCCGACCTGTCCGGTCTGGCCCTTGAACTGGCCGTCTGGGGATCATCGGACCTATCGTTCCTGACACCCCCACCGGACGCGGCCCTCGATGGGGCGCGGGCCCTGTTGCGCGACCTTGGCGCCTTGACCGCAGATGGCGCGATAACCGATCACGGACGGGCCTTGGCGCGCCTGCCCCTGCATCCGCGCCTCGGGCACATGGTCCTGCGTGGCGGACCGGGTTCGGCCCGATTGGCGGGTCTTCTGTCCGTGCGCCCCTCACCGGGGTCCGTCGACCTGAGCGAAGCCCTGCGCCGCCCTACCGCCGAAGCGCGGGCCGAAGCCAAACGGTTGCAGCGATACGAGGCCGGCCCGGAGGTTTCGGACGCCCAGAGGCTGGCGCTGGCCTATCCGGATCGTATCGGTCTTCGGCGGGCGGGCGATGCCCCGAGGTGGCTGTTGTCCGGCGGCAAGGGCGCGCGGATGGAGGCAGGGGATGCCCTGTCCGCGGCCCGCCTGATCGTGGCTTGCGACCTTGATGGCGACCGCACGCAGGCCCGCGTACGCCGTGCCCTGCCCATCCCCGAGGCGGACCTGCGTGCGGTTCTGGGTGACCGTATCGCCTGGGTCGATGTCTGCGCATGGTCCGATCGGCACCGCCGCGTGGAAACCCGTCGGCAGGAGCGTCTGGGCGCCATCGTTCTGGACGATCGGCAATGGTCCGACGCCCCCCGCGAGCAGGTGGCACGGGCGGCGCTGGACGGCGTGCGCGCGCTTGGCCTTGGATGCCTCGACTGGACACGCCGCGCGCGGTTCTGGCGCGCCCGCGTGGCCGCCGCCGGTCTGCGCGATGTCTCCGATGACGCCTTGCTTTCGGCGGCCGAAGACTGGCTGCTGCCGTACCTCGATGGAATACGCGACGCACCCGGTCTTGGCCGTCTTGATCCGTTCGACGCCCTCGAAGCTTGGCTGGGCTGGGAGGAGGGGCAACGCCTGAACCGCATTGCCCCCGCCCATTTCGTCACCCCGCTCGGGCGCAAGGTTCCCATCGACTACGGGCATGAGGTTCCGACCATCTCCCTCCGCCTGCAGGAGGTGTTGGGCGTCACGCGGCATCCCACCGTCGGGGATACGGCCTTGCGGATGGAACTGCTGTCTCCGGCCAGCCGACCCGTTGCAATCACGCAGGACCTGCCGGGATTCTGGACAGGATCCTATGCCGATGTGCGCCGCGACATGCGTGCGCAATACCCTCGCCATCCCTGGCCCGAGGATCCGACGACCGCCCCGCCGACCACGCGTGCCAAGCCACGCGGAACGTGATGGCGCCGCGCCGGGTCAGGCGAGGATATCGGCCATCAGGTCCGACGCCGGATCCAGCAGATCATCGATGACATCGAAGTGGTGTTTGCGGCGATCCACCCGCAAGGGTGCGCGCCATGCGTCGGAAAGGGCGCGGGCCTGCCACAGGAAACTGGGCCGCTCATCGCCGCCGACGTGGATGGCGACCCGGGCCTGCGATCGCTTGTGTCCCAGAACCGGGCTTTCGGACAAAGCCTCCGCCTCATCGAGGCGCCAATCCGCGTTCAGGCTTTGGGGCACAAGCGGGCGCAGATCGGCAACCGGGCTGATCGGCACACAGGTCGCGATGCGCCCCGCGCAGACCGGCGATGCATCCGGCATCAACATGCGGGCGACCAGATGCCCGCCCGCGCTGTGCCCCGTCAGCCGGATGGGCCCGTCCACATGGGCCGCCGCGCAATCCACCGCCTGCGCGACATGTCGCGTGATGTCCGCGATCCGCACAAGCGGGGCAAGTGGGTAGCCGACTATCGCCACCGCGTGATCGGCGGCAAGCGCGCCCTTGGCGAAATGCGACCAGTCCGATTTGCCGAACCGACGCCAATATCCGCCATGTACGAAAACGACGAGGCCTCGCGCAGGATTGACCGGATGAAACAGGTCGAGGCGTGCCCTCTCCGCCGCGTCATAGGGGATGTCGAACATCGCGTTGGCCGTCGCGCGGAAAATGGCGGCCTCGGCGGCCCAGCGGACCGGAAAAGACCCCGCATCCGGGATGTAATCGGCATTGGCATAGGCGGCGTCCAGCTCTGCCTGCGACATTTGTTGCCAATGCTGCATCGAATGCTCCTCTTGCGTGCCGTCAGACCATCAGACGCCAACCGTGACGCTGAAACCTAGTCGTGCCGAAACGCTCTGCAAATGAAAAGGGCGCCCAGATGGACGCCCCTGTCGGTCTATGATCCGATCGACGGAACTCAGTGGAGTTTGGCCGATACCGTCTCGATCGATTGATCGATCAGGGCGTCTGCATCGCTTGCCGACATCTGCTTTGCCACGATCTCACCGGCGACGGCCGTAGCGACCGAGATGGCACGATCACGAACTTCGCGGACGGCGGCGTTCCGGGCGCTGTCGATCTGATCGACGGCGGCGTTCAGACGACGCTCGACGCTGGCCTCCAGATCGGCGCGGGCCTGAACGTTGGCGGCTTCGGCTTCGGCCTTGGCCGTCGCGACGATTTCGGCTGCGAGGTCGTTGGCTTCACGGGTCTTGCGCTCATAGGATGCCAGCAGGCTCTGCGCTTCTTCACGCAGCGCACGGGCCTCGTCGAGGTCGTTGCGAATGCCTTCAGCGCGGGAATCCAGCATCCCCGTCAGCATTCCCGGAACCTTGAAGTAGACCAGAATGCCGATGAAGATCAGAAAACCGATGGTCACGATGAAATCGGTGTTCGCAAGGCTGAAAAACGGGCCAGACGCGGCAACGGCGGGCGTCGCGGTGGCAGCCAGCATGAGGGGCAGTGCAAAACGCATGGTTCAGTTCCCTTTCACGCGGGCGTCGACGGCGGCATCGATCGCGGACTGGTCAGCCTTGGCCCCAAGGGCGGCGACGATGGCAGAGGCGACATCACGGGCCACTTCGGCCACGGTTTCCGCCTGGCCATCGCGGATTTCGGCGATCTGCGCATCGCTTTCGGCCATCTTGTCGGCGATCTTGGCGTCGGCTTCGGCGATCGCCGCATCAAGGTCGGCCTTGATCGCGGCGCGTGCCTCGTTGCCGATGCGCTGTGCTTCGGCGCGGGCATCGGCCAGCGCCTTGTTGTACGTCCCTTCGGCCTCGACCGCCTGACGCTTGAGGTCTTCGGCAGCCGCGAGGTCGTTGGAGATGGTTCCGGACCGTTCCGCTAGGACGGCGCTGACGCGCGGCAGAGCGATACGGGTCAGGATGAAGAAGATCGCGGCAAGCGCGATAACCAGCCAGAATATCTGGTTGGCGAACCAGTCGGCGCACAATTGCGGCATGCCAATGGCAAAGCCACCTGCGTCGACGCAGAGGCCCGCGAGTTCGAGATCAATCGGTTCTGTGGCCATGGATCGCGTCCCGTCCGTCTGATGGTCCATCGGCGGGCAACCCTCGGGTCACCCGCCGCACGTAAGGATAGTCTGGTTCGCCTTAGACGGCGAACATCAGCAGCAGAGCCACCAGGAACGAGAAGATGCCCAGGGCTTCGGCAAATGCGATGCCGATGAACAGCGTCGCCGTCTGACCGCCAGCGGCGGAGGGGTTGCGCAGGGCGCCGGAGAGGAAGTTGCCAGCCACGTTGCCGACGCCGAGTGCGGCCAGGCCGGAGCCCATAGCTGCAAGGCCTGCGCCGAGGTATTGACCGAGGTTTGCGATATCACCTTCCATGGGGTGTACTCCTTACGATTGGAAGTTGTCGTGGTAGTCGACTGGGCGCAGCAGGGCCGCGTCAGTGATGGGGGTGCAGTGCGTCCTTGAGATACACGCAGGTGAGGATCGTGAACACGTAGGCCTGGATCACGGCGACAAGCACCTCCAGCCCGTAGATCGCGACGACACCGAGAACGGCAAAGGGTGCGACGGCGGTGACCTGACCGAAGCCCGCGAACACCTTGAGAACGGCGTGACCGGCGGTCAGGTTGCCCGCAAGACGAATGGAGTGGCTGACCGGCCGCACGAAGTAGGAGATGACCTCGATGATGGCCAGCACGGGGCGGATGGCCAGCGGCGCGGAGGACACCCAGAAGAGGCTCAGGAACGAGGGGCCGTTCTTGACGAAGCCAAGGATCGTGACCGCGAAGAACACACCGAAGCCCAGAACCGCGGTCGTCGCGATGTGCGACGTCGTCGAGAAGGACATCGGGATGAGCGCGAGGAAGTTCGCGAACAGGATGAAGAGGAAGACGGTGAAGATGTAGGGGAAGTACTTCACCCCATCCTTGCCGGTCACGTCCTCGACCATCTTGTAGACGAACCCGTAGGCAAGTTCGGCGACCGACTGCGTCCGCGACGGAACGATGGCGCGACCACGGGTGCCGATGACGAACAGACCAGCGACACACAGCACAGCCAGGGCCAGCCACAGCGTCGCGTTGGTGATGGTCAGCATTCCGACCGGATCGCCAGCATCGCCGAACAGCGGCTTGACGATGAACTGGTCCATCGGGTGAAAGGACAGTCCGCCTTCGGAATAAGCGTCTTCAGCCATCGGTATCCCCGTCTTTCGGCGCACCAGCACCGGGTTCCTTCAAAGCGGACATCGCGTCGATGCCGCCCTGCACCTCCTTGGCGGAGGAAATCATCACCTTGACCCCTGCGGCGAACCCCAGAAGCACGAACACCACCATCAGGTACGGCTGGGTCCCGAGAACGGCGTCGAGGCCGTAGCCGATGCCGAACCCGATACCCAGGCCCGCCACCATCTCGATCACCATCCGCCAGGCCAGCTGAGCCTGAGAGTAGTGTTCCTCCATGTGGTCCTTGGCTTCCGGTCCTTTCGCCGCTGCGATCCGCGCTTCGAGGGCACGCAACCGGTCGGTGTCTGGATCGTCGGACATGTGAACCCCACGGATGTTGGAGCAGGGTCTATGCGCAGGGGTCGGACCTGTCAATGCAGGCGCAGAAACCCGATTTCTTTATTATCTTCAATATATTGCCAGAAACCAAAAGCCGAATATGTTATCTGGTCGCAGGTTTACGTGATTCAACGTTGGGGTTGAACATCCTTGACCGCCCTGCCCCAGGCGGGCATCGGCGGGGGATGTCCCCGTCCCTCGACACCGTCTTTTCCGCCCTGTCGGACCCCACGCGCCGCGCGATCCTGTCGATGCTGCTGGAGGACGACATGGCCGTCACCGATGTCGCCGCCGGGTTCGACATCTCTCTGGCGGCCGTGTCGAAGCATCTGCTGACCCTCGCCCGCGCGGGCCTGATCACCCAGGAACGCCGTGGTCGCGTCGTTTGGTGCAAGCTGGAACCCGACGCCCTGCGCGACGCGAGCGTCTGGATGCAGGGTTTCGGACAGTTCGAGGGGTTCGACGTGGATGCTCTCGAAGGCTTGCTGGACGACATGGACCCGAAGCGCGCGCCCCTCGACTGATCGGTTGGTCGCGCGTGCCCGCGGGGTTACGCGCAGACGGTTTGGCAACCGGATGGGCCGGCGCCCTTTCGAAGGGCACATAAAGCGACGGTTCGGCCTGCGGCAACGGGTTTGCGCGCCGATGCCGTACGGCACCGGTCGGCGCAATCTGCGACCGTTGCCACAAGACGCTTCCGCGTATCAGAGCATCCGTTTCCTGAGGTCATGGATCAGGTGCTCCAGTTCCTCATCCCCTTGTTCTGCCAACCGCATCAGGCCGAACTGCACGCGGGCCATGTCCTGATAGTAACTGGTGTAGATGTAATTGGTGGCAGCCCCCGCCGCCGCCCCGATCACGGGCACGGCCTGCGCGGCAAGTTTCTGGCCCAGCGGCACCGCCAGCCTTGGCGCGACCTTGGCGATCAGGCCCTGAATCGTGCCCCCCGTCAGCGTCAGGCGCATGGTGATGAAACTGAGGTCGGTGCCGTCGTCATCATCGAGGGGCCCGGCGGCGGCAAAGACGCGCAGGCAGGCGGCACGGACCTCGGGCTTGGCCGGGTCGAACCCGTGCTCGTCCGCGATACCCTGAATCGCGCGAAGGATCACCGTGGTCGTCACTGGCAGCTCCGCAAGCGCCGACGGCAGCCCGCCGAACCCGCCGGCGGCGCCGGTGCCCATCGTCATGGCCCGCGTCAACCAGTCGGAGGTATCGCGCAATCGCCCGCGCGAGGCGGCGGCGGCATTGAACGATTGTTCCAGCGCCGCGGCAGTGGCCTTTTCCAGCCCCCCCTTGACCGGACCGGGCAACATGTCGAGCAGGCCCTCGGCCTGTGTGCCGATGAGATTGAGAAGCTGCATGCCGGTGCCGTTGGCGCCGCGCAGTTGCAGGGCGATGCGGTCGAGTTCCGCCTCTCTCTCGAGGGGGGGGAAGACCTGTTCGGTGCGCTTGTCTGTCATGGTGCGAAGATGGGGGCGCGGTGTCCGTCCGGCAAGGCTCGTATCACGTCCCCCGTAACGCCGGCCCAGTCCCAGACCCCGAGCACGCGCTCGGGGTTCGTGGGCGGCGGCATCACCACGTCTCTGAGGACGGCGAACCCGAACCGCGTGTAATAGGCGGAATCGCCCACCAGAAGGATACGCCTGACACCGGCGTCATGCGCGCGGTCCAGACCGGATTGGATCAGGAAGGCGCCCAGACCTTCGCCCTGACGGGTCGGGTGTACGGCCACGGGCCCCAGCAGCATCGCGTCCCACCGATCACCGATACGCACCGGCCAGAACCGTATGGCGCCCGCGACCTCGCCCGCGGACCCGCGCGCCACGAGGCACAGGTCCCGCGCGGGTGGCACGTCATCACGCAACCGATAGGATGACAGGGCCGTACGCCCCGGCGCAAAGCAGAGGTCCATCAGGGCCTCCACCTCCCAGTGATCGTCGGGTATTTCCTGCCGCAGCTCCATCCTCCGCCTTTTGCAGGGACGTGCCGTCGGTGGCCAGCAGATTTCGGGACAGGCACGCGGCCGTGTCGCCTGGGGGGCCTGTGCCGCAACCCTTTCCCGCCCGCGCCCGGCAAGCTAGACAGCCTGCGACCCAGTTCCCCCAAGAGGATGCCGATGTTCTATCGCCCCGAGGACGGCCATGGCCTTCCGCACAACCCGTTCAACGCCATCGTCTCCCCCCGGCCCATCGGCTGGATCAGCACGCGGGGCGCATTGGGGGACAATCTTGCGCCCTATTCCTTCTTCAACGCCGTGGCCTACGTGCCGCCGCAGGTCATGTTCGCCTCGACCAGCCAGAAGGATGACCGGGACGGCACCAAGGACAGCATGGCCCAGCTGCGTGAAAGCGGTGTCTTCTGCGTGAACATCGTCGAATATGCCGCGCGGGACGTGATGAACCTGTCGTCGGGCGCGCATCCTGCCGGGGTCGACGAATTCCGGTTGGCGGGTGTCGAAAAGGCGGCCTGCACGACGATCGACTGCCCCCGCGTGGCGAATGCGCCCGCATCGCTGGAATGCAAGGTGACACAGATCGTCCCCCTGCCCGGCGAGGCCAACATCGCCGTCTTCGGTGAGGTGACCGGCATCCACATGCGCGACGACTGCATCATCGACGGCCGGTTCGATGTCACCAGCTTTCAGATGCTGGCCCGCGGCGGCTATCGGGATTATTCCGTCGTGCGCGAGGTTTTCGAACTGCAACGTCCCGACGACTGAGGCCCCGGCGGGTTCGGGCAGCGTGCCCGCATCTGCCCGGTCACCCCTCCAGCAGGACCCAGCGGATCAGGCCATAGACATAGAGCGCCGTGAACAGCAGGTTCACGTACTTCAGCTGCCGCTCCGTGTGAAGCCACGCGTAGAATATCCAGATCACGCAAAACGGCAGGCCGAAGACCATCGGCCACGGGTGCCAGTTCTGCACGATGGCGACCGTGCTTGCGATCCCGAGGATCAGGGCGAACCATTTGAACGCTTGCTCTCGCGCAGCCAGCCAGATCACCAGCCGGTCCGCAAAAGGATCTGAGCGACGCAACACGCGCGGCCTCCTTCTGGTATGTCGGAATGTGGGGGGACGGGTCATCTCTGCCACCCGTCGGGGCCATCCATACAGGCAAGTCACGGTTTGGACCAGCCCGCGCGCGACCGATGATGTCGGTTTGCGCATCCTTCCGGACGGCACTGACCTTGCCTATGCCGTCCGGTTCGGGGGGGCTAGTGCCCGCCTTCGAGAATACCCGTCCGCACACCGTAGTTCGCGGCGATCGCGTAATCGGGGTCATCGTCGCTGTCGACCATCAGGTGCCCGGCCTTGGTCAGCAGGGTGTGACAATCGCGGCTGAGGTGGCGCAACTGAATCGTCTTGCCGGCCGCCTCGTATTTTCCGGCCAATGCCTCGATCGCCTGAAGCGCCGATTGGTCGGCAACCCGGCTTTCCGCGAAATCCACGATGACGACGGAGGGGTCGTTCTGCGGATCGAACAGCTCGATGAACCCCGAGGCGGAGCCGAAGAACAGCGGGCCGTTGACCTGGTAGACGCGCGCACCTTCCGGCGTCTCGTAGGTCTTGGCGCTGATCCGGGTCGCGTTCTGCCACGCATAGGCAAGGGCCGAGACGATCACGCCGACGATCACGGCGATGGCGAGGTCGGTCATGACCGTCACCACGGTCACGAGGATGATGACCACCGCGTCGATGCGCGGAACCTTGAACAGGATCTTGAGCGAGTTCCACGCAAAGGTCCCGATCACCACCATGAACATCACACCGACCAGCGCGGCCAGCGGGATCCGTTCGATCAGCGGGGCCGCCACCACGATGAAGGCCAGCAGGAACAGGGCGGCGGCAACGCCGGAAACACGTGTGCGCCCGCCCGATTTGACGTTGATCATCGACTGCCCGATCATCGCACAGCCCCCCATGCCACCAAAGAAGCCGGTCACGGTGTTCGCGGCCCCCTGGGCGATGCATTCCTGCGAAGCACCGCCACGCTGACCGGTGATTTCGCCGACGAGGTTCAGGGTCAGAAGGCTCTCGATCAGGCCGATGGCCGCAAGGATCAGCGCATAGGGCAGGATGATCGTCAGCGTCTCGTAGGTCAGCGGCACCATCGGCAGGTGGAACGTCGGCAAGCCCCCCGCGATGGAGGCCATGTCACCCACCGTCGGTGTCGGAAGGCCGAAGACGATCACGATGGCCGCGGTCACGCCGATGCCTGCCAATGGAGCGGGCACGATGTTCGTCAGCTTCGGCAGACCCCAGATGACGGCCATGGTCACCGCGATCAGCCCCAGCATCAGGGCGATCCCCTCGGGGGGCAGCCAGTTGCCCTCGGGCGTCCGGAACTGCGTCAGCTGAGCAAGGAAGATCACGATGGCGAGGCCGTTGACGAAGCCCAGCATCACCGGGTGCGGCACGAGGCGGATGAACTTGCCCCACCGCATGACGCCCGCGAACATCTGCAACAGCCCCATCAGGACGACCGTCGCAAAGAGGTATTCGACCCCATGCTGCGACACGAGGCTGACCATCACCACGGCCAGCGCGCCGGTCGCGCCCGAGATCATCCCCGGACGCCCCCCGATCAGCGCGGTGATCAGGCCCACCATGAACGCGGCATAGAGGCCGACAAGCGGGTTCACACCGGCAACGAAGGCAAAGGCCACTGCTTCGGGAACCAGCGCCAGCGCGACGGTCAGACCGGCGAGAATCTCGATCCGGAATCGTCCGGGTGTCAGCGGATCGGTGGGCGCGACGCGCAGGTCGGGTTTGTCGAAAAGGTTGGCGAAGCTCGCCAGTGGGGAACTGCTCAAGGGAATGTCTCGCACATCTGGAAGGGAGGCTTGCCGCCCCCTTTAGCAGGGAAGCGGCGGCGGTGACACCCCGTCGATGGCCGCCATGGGGGCGGGGCACGTCCTGCCCCGACATCGGGGGCGGACCGCGGCGCGGGTGACGACGCGTGGCCCCGCAGACCCATTCCTGCGACGGACCCGGACGGGCGACGCATAGGGGCTGGTCACCACCCCCGCGCCTGCTACGATCCGGCCCGCGACAATCGGCGGAGAGGGCACCATGCAGCCAGTCATCGGCATCATCGGCGGATCCGGCCTCTACCAGGTCGAGGCTTTGCAGGACGCGGTCTGGACGGAGATGGACACCCCGTGGGGTGCGCCGTCGGACAACCTGCTGATCGGCACCCTTGGCGGCCTGCGCGCCGTGTTCCTGCCGCGACACGGGCGGGGGCATGTCCATACGCCGTCGACGGTGCCCTACCGTGCAAACGTCGCCGCGATGAAGGCCGCCGGGGTGACGCATCTGGTGTCCGTCTCCGCCGTGGGGTCGTTCCGGGAGGAGATGGCACCGGGGCACTTCGTGATCCCGGATCAGTTCATCGACCGGACCTTTGCCCGCGACAAGACGTTCTTCGGGCCCGGCCTCGTGGCACATGTCTCGGTTGCCGACCCGGTGTGCGCTACGCTGGCCACGGCCTGCGCCGAGGCCGCGCGCAAGGGCGGTGCGACCGTGCACGGGGGGGGCACATACCTTGCGATGGAAGGGCCGCAGTTTTCCACCAAGGCGGAATCGCACCTGTACCGCCAATGGGGCTGCGACATCATCGGGATGACCAACATGCCCGAGGCGAAGCTGGCCCGGGAGGCGGAGCTGCATTACGCCACCGTCGCCATGGTCACCGATTTCGACAGCTGGCACCCCGGCCATGGCAACGTCCAGATCACCGATATCATCGAGACATTGCACGGCAACGTCGCCAAGGCCGCCGCGATGGTTGCCGCGTTGCCCGACCTGTTGCCAACCGATTGCCGCACCGGCTGTGCCACCGCATTGGACCATGCCGTCATGACGGCGCCCGCGGCGCGCGATAGCCGGATGTCCGCCCGCCTTTCCGGAATTGCGGGCCGCGTCCTGTGAAGTTCGCCGCAGTGCTGATGGTGCTGGCCGGCTCTGCCTCAGCGCAGGAGTTCGTGTCCGCCCCCGGACCACTGTCCGACGATGCGTTCTACCGCGCCGTATCCTGCGGGGCCGCGCCCGACGGCGAATGCCGCAAGCCGATCCTGCGCTGGCCCGAGGAAAAGCGTGACGGGGTGACCGTCGCCCTCGCCTCGGTCGCACCGGGATTGCTGCCCTATCAACGCGCGCTCTACGAAGAAGGACTCGAAGCCGCGCTCGATGAGATCAATGGCCTCGGCGCCGGTGTGCGCCTGCGCCGGGTCAATATCGATGACCCCGACATCGAGATCCACGTCGTCGCCACGGCACCGGGGCAGGTGATGGAAAACACCGGGGTCGAGGCGCTGGACGGGAATGTCCTGCCGCTGGGGCGTGTCGCCCTGCGCGCCCGCGACAGCGAGATCCGCGAAGCCCTGATCGCCATTTCCGCCAAGGCGCGCCGGCGCGAGATCGCGTCGATCCTGCTCGAGGAAACAACACAGGCCCTCGGGTTGATGACCGATATCCGGGGGCCGACATATCGCCGGTCCGTCTTTTCGGAAGACAGCAACTCGGTGGTGCGGCTGGAAGGACAGGATGCCATGGCCCTGCGCCGCCACTACGCCCCCAATACCCCGCAAGAGGAAAGCTGATATGCAGCAGAAGAC
The DNA here is from genome assembly GCF_041403465.1 of Jannaschia sp. 2305UL9-9. Classification (NCBI taxonomy): domain Bacteria; kingdom Pseudomonadati; phylum Pseudomonadota; class Alphaproteobacteria; order Rhodobacterales; family Roseobacteraceae; genus Jannaschia; species Jannaschia sp. 2305UL9-9. Next base: position 882,252 of record NZ_JBGEHM010000002.1, on the reverse strand, counting down.
CGTCCGCGACTACATCCGCACCATTCCCGATTTCCCGCACGAGGGGATCATGTTTCGCGATGTGACGACCCTGTTCGCGGATGCCCGCGGGATGCGCCTGTGCATCGATCAGTTGCTGTCCCCCTTTGCCGGGGAACGCATCGATGCCGTGGCAGGGCTGGAGGCTCGGGGTTTCATCCTGGGCGGGGCCGTCGCGCACCAGCTGGGCTGCGGCTTCGTTCCGATCCGAAAGCAGGGAAAACTGCCGGGGCCGACGTATGAACAGGAATATACCCTCGAATACGGGCATGCCGTCGTCGAGGTGCATCAGGATGCCCTGCCCGCCGGTGCGCGCGTCCTGCTGGTCGATGACCTCTTGGCCACGGGTGGCACCGCCCGTGCCGGGATCTCCTTGCTCGAACGTCTCGGCTGTGAAGTCGTCGGCTGTGCCTTCGTGGTGGACCTGCCGGAACTTGGCGGACGCGCGGCCCTGAAGGACATGGGCATGCCGATCCATACGCTGTGCGATTTCGACGGCATGTAGGAAAGCCCGCGTCCCGGGAACGACGTCAACACTTTGGTAACACTTGTGGCGCAAAGCTGGGGCGTGGCCACAGCAGACAGCCACCCATTCCCCCCAGCGCCCTGCCCCCCGGCAGGGCGCACCCCGTTCAGGGACGCCGCTGGTCCTGTCGGATCACTTCTGCCGCAGGACCGCGCCGGGGTTCATGATGCCCTTGGGATCGAGCGCGTCCTTGATCGCCCGCATCGCGGCAAGTTTCGTGGGGTCCACATAGCGTTCCAGATCGCCGACCTTGAGACGGCCGACACCATGTTCCGCGCTGACCGATCCGCCGTGTTCGGCCACGAGGTCATGCACCGCCGCCTTGATGGCATCCCGGTCGTCCTCATGATCCGAACGGCTGCGGCCCGGCACGGGAAAGACGTTGTAGTGCAGGTTGCCGTCACCGACGTGGCCAAAGCAGTTGATGCGGAAATTGCCGATCTTGGCGATCACGCCGGGGCCCTTGGCGATGAAACCCGGAATCGCGGCCAGCGGCACCGAGATGTCATGACTGCTGACCGCACCGATCTTGCGATTGCCGAGGGGGATCGATTCGCGGACGGCCCAGAATTCGGCCCGCTGCGCCTCGGACTGGGCGATGACACCATCCGAGACAAGACCCCGGTCCAGCGCAGCTTCGAACAGCCCTTCCAATGCGGCCTGCGGATCGCCGGACACCCCGAGGCCGAGATCGATCAGGACCGACCATTGCGGCTGCCCGAGCGGCAGACGCACCTCGGGCATCGTCTCGGCCAGAAAGTCGAGGCCCATCCGCCCGATCAGTTCGAAGGCGGAGACCCCTTCCCCGATACGGTCGCGGGCAAGGTTCAGAAGGTCCAGCGCCGCCGCCGGATCGGACACGACCATCATCGCGGCCCCCGTGCCCACCGGACGGGGCATGAGTTTCAGCGTCGCCGCGGTGATGACGCCCAATGTTCCCTCGGCCCCGACCAACAGGTGCCGCAGGTCATAGCCGGTGTTGTTCTTTCGCAGGGGCGACAGCCCATTCAGGATGGATCCGTCGGGCAGCACCGCCTCGATGCCAAGGCACAGATCGCGCGCATTTCCGTAGCGCAGGACATTCACGCCACCGGCATTGGTCGACAGGATGCCGCCGATCCGGGCCGATCCCTGCGCCGCGATCGACAGGGGAAACAACCGGTCCGCATCCGCCGCCGCGTCCTGCACCGTCTGCAGGATCACCCCCGCCTCGGCGACGAGGGCGTTTTCGGTCGCGTCGACGGACCGGATCCTCGTCATCCTCTCCATGGACAGGATGATCGGTGTGGCCAGATCGCCCGAGACCTGCCCCCCCACCAGACCCGTTCCCCCCCCATAGGGGATGACCGGCACACCAGCCTCGGACGCGGCGCGAATGATTGTCGCGACCTCCCCCGTCGTGGCGGGGGCCAGCAGAAGGCCGTCGGTTCCAGCCCAGCGACCCCGCGGTTCCTCGATATGGCGCGGCTCGATCGTGCGGAAGGTCGCGGGCGGCAGCGTGGCGCGGAGCGTCTCGGCAAAGGCACCGTTGGCGGGGGCAAAAGGCATCGGATCTCCATCGCGGACATGGGCACGGCGTCGGGGCGGCGCTTGGCGGCCTTTGTCCGACGCCACGGGGGTGGACGCAACCATTCGACCGCGTCAGGGACGCGTCAGGTAGGACGGGCGCAGAACGACCACCGTGGGGCGGTTGGGCAGGTTGCGCAGCGATACCTCGATGGCGTTCGTGTCCCGCCTTTCGATCGCGAAATTGTCCTGCATGCCGATCAGAAACCGCTGCAATGCTGCTTCTCCGAACCAATGCATCGGCAGGACGACGCTGGACCGCAGGCGGGTCAGGACGCGCGTCATGGTCGCCGTGTCCAACGTCAGCCCCCCATCCACGGGGGCCATGACCACATCCAGACGGCCCAGTGCGGCATATTGCCGGGCCGTCGGTTCGTGATGCAGATGGCCGAGGTGGCCGATGCACAGGCCGCCGACCTCGAACACGAAGATCGAATTGCCGTTCCGCTCCACCGCGCTGATGCCTGTGTCGAAACCCGACCGGATGTCGGTCGATACCGATCGCACCAGCATCTCGCCCAGATCGAGATGGTGGTCCGCGGCCTTGCCCACGCGGTCCGACCAACCCGGCAGGACATGGGCGATTCCCGGGTCCGGCGTGGGGTCCCAATGGCTGATGTGGGCGCGGTTCATGGTCACGACATCCGGCGGGGGCACGGGACCGATGAAACCGACGTAATCCGTCACCGCGCGCAGGCCGCCCGGCGTTTCCAGCATGAACATGGCATGGTCGATGTAGGACAGGCGCACGGTCCAGTCGTCCGGCAGGGGCGCGCCGTAGCTGGCCTTTTGCACATAGGACAGGCCGAGCACCTCTGCGATGGCGATGCAATGGCTGGGCCTGCGGGTCTGGTCGTTGCCCTGCGCGGCCACCGGCCCCGCAATCGGGCCGATCAGGCAGGCCAGCAGCGACAGGATTCGGATCAGGGCGGGTGCAGTGGGCATGGCTGTCCTCCTGAGAGCAGCATTGCCCATCCCGCCGCGCCGATCCAGCGGTCCGTTGCCGCAGGGTCCGTCGGCAATCGAGGATCAGGCCGGGCGCGCGCCCACGTAGGCCCATGCGGCATCGAGATCCGCTTTCTCGAAGGTCTTCGCCTCGACCGGAATGACGGACCCCATCGCCTCGATCATCGCCGAGGCGTCTTCGGGCGCACCGACGGCCACGTATTTGTCGACCGACGTCAAGGACCGGAACCGGGATTTGATCGATTCCCAATCCAGACCTGCGCCGACCTCGCTGCCGTCGTAGTGTTCGAAGATCAGCAGCATGTTGACCTTGTCATACAGATCGAAGGCCGCGTTCATTTCCTCGCCCATGGCCTCCATTTCGTCGGCCGTTACCTTGCCGTCGATGGAAAAGGCATAGGTGGCGGGATCCGTGGTCGGGATTCGGTGGATGACCTTGGGCATGACTGTCTCCTGCAGTTGGTGTCACGACCCAACGCAGACGGGTGTCACCCGGTTTCCGCACGCCCCCGCCGATCCGACCGCAGCATCGCGTAGAGAACGTGGTTCCGCCAGCGGCCCGCGATCTGAAGATAGCTCTGCGCCACGCCCTCGTACTTGAACCCCGCCTTTTCCAGCAGACCCCGCGAGGCGGTGTTTTCCTCCAGACAGGCCGCCTCCAGCCGCGACAGGTCCATGCGGCGAAAGGCGTGATAGGACAGGGCGACGATCGCTTCCTTCATGTAGCCCTGCCGCGCGTGCGGCTGTCCGATCCAGTACCCGATGGTTGCCGATTGCGCGGGGCCACGGCGCACATTGTCCAGCGTGATCGCCCCCAGCAGGGCGTCATCGGACTTGCGCGTCAGGAACAGGGCCAGCGCAGACCCCTGACCATGGCTGCGCTGCGCCCAGTAGACACGATTGGTAAAGGATTTGCGCGACAGGTGATCCGTCGCCCACTGCGGCTCCCACGGGTGGAGGAACGGAGCGGACCCTTCGCGCAGGGACACCCACGCACGGTAGTCCGTATGTTGCGGCAGGCGGAGCAGCATGCGCTCCGTCTCGATCTTCGGCTTGCGGAAACCCGCCAGCATCACGCGGCAAGCCGGGAACGCAGCGTCTGTGCGTCAGGCGCCCCGTCGACCGGCCCGTAAAGCGCCAGCGCAGGCGCAGCGCTCAGCAACTGTCCGGCATGGGCGCGCACGGCGGCGGCATCGACGGCGTCGATCCGCGCCACCACCTCGGACAGGGGCGGAACCCGGTCCCAGATCGCCACGACACGCGCAAGGCGTTCTGCCCGGCTGGACGGCGACTCAAGACCCATCAGCATGCCCGACTTCATCTGCGCGCGCGCGCGGGCGACCTCGGCTTCGGTCATGTCGTCGGCGGAGCGTTTCAACTCGTCCATCGTCAGGTTCGACAGCGCGGTCACGTCCTCTTCGGCGGTGCCCGCATAGACGGTCAGCATGCCCGTATCGGAATAGGCCCCGACACTGGAAAAGATCGTATAGCAGAGACCGCGCTTTTCACGGGCCTCCTGGAACAGGCGCGAGGACATGCCCCCGCCCATCACGCTGGCATAGATCTGCGCGGTATAGATGTCGTCGTCGCGGTAGCCGGGCTGGGCAAAGCCGATGGCGACATGGGCCTGTTCCAACGCCTTGATGTGCCGCGCCTCGCCGCCCTGAAAGCGGCTGATCTCCGGCAGGGCCTGCGGCTGCGTGGGCAGATGGGCAAACAGGTCCTCCGCCAGGCGCACGATCGCGTCATGATCGACCGCCCCCGCCGCCGACAGGATCATCTGGCCAGGGCCGTAGTTCTGGGACACGAACCGCGTCAGGTCCGCGCGATCGAAGGCGCTGACCCGTTCGGTCGGCCCGAGGATGGTGCGGCCCATCGGCTGTTCGGGATAGGCCGCTTCCTGCAGCCAGTCGAAGATGATGTCGTCGGGCGTATCGAGGGCCTGCCCGATCTCCTGCAGGATGACCCCGCGTTCGACCTCGATTTCCCGTGCGTCGAACACCGGGTTCAGCACGATGTCGGAAATCAGATCGACGGCCAGCGGCACATCGTCCTTCAGGACGCGCGCGTAATAGGCCGTCACCTCGCGGCTGGTATAGGCGTTGATATAACCGCCGACGTCCTCGATCTCCTCGGCGATCTGCAAGGCGTTGCGGCGGGCCGTGCCCTTGAAGGCCATGTGTTCGAGGAAATGGGCGATGCCGTTCTGGTCCGCTGTCTCGTGGCGCCCGCCGGCGCCCACCCAGATCCCGACACTGGCCGATTGCAGGCCGGGCATATGTTCTGTGACGATACGGAAGCCGTTGGACAGCCGGGTGATCTCTACGCTCATGCAACGCGTCTTTCGTCAATCAGGGCCTCGATGGCCGACAGGTCGTTGTCGACGCGGGCAATGCGTTCGTCGCGGTCGAACAGGTCGGCCATGCGCGGCGGCAGGGCGGGCCTGATGCCGGTTGCGGCCTCGACGGCGTCGGGGAATTTGGCGGGATGCGCCGTGGCCAGCGTGACCATCGGAACGGATCCGAGGTGCGCCTCGGCCACCTTCACGCCCACCGCGGAATGCGGGCACAGCAATTCGCCGGTCCGGGACAGGGTATCGGCGATCGTCTTCGATGTTTCCTCTTCGGACACGCGGCCCGAGGCATAGATTTCCCGAAGGGATTGAAGCGCGCCTTGCGATACGCTGAAGCCGCCCGACTTCAACTCCTCCATCAGCTGCGCGATGGCGCTGCCGTCCCCGTCGTAGGCAAGATGCAGGGCGCGCTCGAAGTTGGAGGAGACCTGAATGTCCATCGAGGGCGAGATCGAGGGTTCCACCGTGCCCGTGCGATAATCGCCCGTGGTCAGGCAACGGTGCAGGATGTCGTTCTGATTGGTCGCCACCACCAGCTGCCGGATCGGCAGGCCCATGCGCTTGGCGATATGCCCCGCGAAGATGTCACCGAAGTTGCCGGTGGGGACGGTGAACGAGACCTCGCGGTGCGGTGCCCCGAGGGCGGTCGCCGCGGTGAAGTAATAGACCACCTGCGCCAGCACGCGGGCAAAATTGATGGAGTTCACGCCCGCAAGACCGACCCGGTCGCGGAACGCGAAATCGTTGAACATGTCCTTCACACGCGCCTGGCAATCGTCGAAATGCCCGGTCAGGGCCATCGCGTGGACGTTGGCCTCGGACGGGGTGGTCATCTGGCGGCGCTGCACATCCGATACCCGGCCATGGGGATACAGGATGAAGACGTCGACCGCGTCCAGACCCCGGAACGCCTCGATCGCCGCCGACCCGGTGTCACCACTCGTGGCGCCGACGATGGTCACACGCTCCCCGCGCCGCGACAGCGTGTGTTCGAACATCTGTCCGATCAGCTGCATCGCGAAGTCCTTGAAGGCCAGCGTCGGCCCGTGGAACAGCTCCAGCAGGTGATGGTTCGGACCAAGCTGAACCAGAGGCGCGCGTGCATCATGGCCGAACCCGGCATAGGCCCGTTTGACCATCGCCGCGAAATCGGCCTCGGAAAAGGCTTCGGAGACGAAGGGCCACATCACGCGGACCGCGACCTCCTCATAGGGCAGGCCTGCGAGCGCGGCGATATCGGCGGATGACAGGACCGGCACCGTTTCAGGCACATACAGACCGCCGTCCCGTGCGAGACCGGTCAACATCGTGTCCTCGAACCCCAGAACGGGGGCTTTGCCGCGGGTGGAGACGTAACGCATTGCCGGGGTTCCCTCTTAGACGGTGCGGCGTCTGATACGCCACAGCAGGAAGACTGTCATCCCCAGCCAGACAAAGGCCAGCCCGAACCACTGAATCGCATACCCCAGATGCGAATTCGGGATGCTGTCCGTCGTGACCGGCACGGGCGTCACCTCGACCACGGTCGGGTCACTGGCACGGGCGATGATCAAGACCGGGTCGACCCCCAGAGCCGCCGCCATCGCGGGGACGTCGCGGGCGAACCAGATATCGGCGCCGAGGTCGGGTTCGGGGGTGAAGCCATCGACCTCGTCCGGCCAATGCAGGTTGCCGGTGACATCCATTGCACGGCCCGTCATGCGCGGCAGCGGTGCCTCGACGGGGATCAGGCCGAAATCGATCATCAAGGCGCGCCCGCTGTCCGTCCGAACGGGATAGATCAGGCGGTAGCCGGGACCGAACCCCTTGGCACTGGCCAGAACGCGGATCGGGTCCCCTGTGACTTCGGCCCCCACGGTGACGGGCAGAAGGCGGTCGTCTTCAGGTTCGGGGGTGGCGGGCACCGCGACAGGGGCGGCGGCGATCCGCGTTTCGATATCCGCAAGGATCGCCTCCTTCCACGACAGGCGTTGCACCTGCCACAGACCGAGCGAGACCAGCACGGCAAAACCACCGAGACCGAAGATGAGGGGGATCAGGAAACGCATCAGGCGCGCGGGCTCCGGGTTTGACGCAGGTCCGGATGCGATCCTGTCGGACGGGTCCGGACGGCAAACGGCGCGGGCGAACCCGCGCCGTTCAGGAATGTCGGATGGGTGACGCCTTCGGCGTCAGCCGCCCCAGACGTAGACCGCGGCGAACAGGAACAACCACACCACGTCGACGAAGTGCCAGTACCAGGCAGCCGCCTCGAAGCCGATGTGCTTTTCGGGAGTGAAGTGTCCGGCCTGCAGGCGGAACAGGCACACGGCGAGGAAGATCGTGCCGATCAGGACGTGAACGCCGTGAAAGCCCGTCGCCATGAAGAAGTTGGCGCCATAGATGTTGCCTGCGAAACCGAAGGCGGCGTGGCTGTATTCGTAGATCTGGAAAACGGTGAAGATGGCGCCGAGGGCGATCGCCAGGATCAGGCCCCACTTCATGTCTTCGCGGTTGTTTTCATGCACGAGGGCATGGTGCGCCCATGTCGCGGCTGCGCCCGAACACAGCAGGATCAGCGTGTTGATGAGCGGCAGGTGCCACGGATCGAATGTCTCGATCCCGACGGGCGGCCAGACCCCATCGACAGAGGGCGAATCCGGCCCCATCGGATAGATCGCATGCTTGAAGAACGACCAGAACCACGCCGCGAAGAACATGACTTCGGACATGATGAAGAAGATGAAGCCATAGCGCAGGCCGATCCGCACGACGGGCGTGTGGTCACCGACATTCGATTCGCGCACGACGTCCGACCACCAGGCGAACATCACGCCAAGGACGCCGACGAAACCAGCCGCGAAAAGCCAGGGGCCGGACCCGTGCATCCACAGGACGGCGCCGAGCAGCATGAAGAAACCGGAGACCGACCCGACAAACGGCCAGATCGACGGCGGAAGAATATGGTAGTCGTGGTTCTTGGCGTGCGCCATCTGTCAGGCCCCTCAGTTGGTCGTCGTATTGGCGTCCGTGTGCAACGCCGCATAGTCCTGTGGCAAGTCCGTTACGTGAAATGTGTAGGACAGGGTGATTTCGGGGATACCCTTTGCCTCCGGATCGTCGACCAACTCGGGATCGACGAAGAAGGTGACGGGCATCGAAACGGTTTCGCCGGGGGCGAGGATCTGCTCCTCGAAGCAGAAGCACTCGATCTTCACGAAATGCAGACCGGCGGCATAGGGCGCGACGTTGAAGCTGGCCGTGCCGGCAACGGGTTCGTCGGTCGGGTTGTGAGCTTCGTAGAAGGCCAGGTTCGTCTCGCCGATGCGGACGCGCATCTGGTTCTGGACGGGCTTGAACTCCCACGGCATCCCGCGTTCGCGCGAGGCGTCGAAGCGGACAAGGACGGTCCGGTCCAGCACCACATCCGAACCTGCGCTGGCCTGCGCGGTCGTCCCGCCATAGCCCGTGACCCGGCAGAACAGGTCATACAGAGGCACGGCGGCCCAACCCAGCGACCCCATGCCGACGACCGTCGCCGTGGTCATGGCGATGACCCGCCCGTTGTCCGTCAGGTTGTTCCACCAGCGTTTCATTCTGCAACCTCCTCCGTCTGACCGGGCACGAGGCCCGGACGTGCGACATGATCGAAACCTTCGGAAAAGCCTCCGGTCTGAATCTTGGCAAGCGTTACGCCGAAAACGATGACGATGAACGCGAGCAGCACCCCCAGAACGCCGAAGTTGCGGCCCCTGCGTCGGATGTGAACCTCGGAATCGCGATGCATCACCAGCCTCCGAACGGGATCGCGGCCTCGACCACGAAAACCGAGAAATGTGCGAACAGGTACAGCAAGGACCACTTGAACAGGCCCTTTTCGACGGCGTGGTTGTCGGCCTCGCTGTCCGCATCGGTCCGGCGCCACATGTCCCACGCGCCCTTGAGGAACACACCGTTCAGCACAAGCGCCACCGCCAATGTCAGCGGACCGCCAAGGGACGTGAACGCCGCGAGGATCGACACGATGGCCAGCCCCAACGACCAGATCAGGGCCTGGCGCCGCGTCTCGTCCCGGCCGTGGGTCACGGTCAGCATCGGAATGCGTGCCTCGTGGTAGTCGAGCTTCACGAACAGGGCGAGCGCCCAGAAGTGTGGCGGCGTCCACATGAAGATCAGGCCGACAAGCAACCACGCCTCCAGAGGGGTGCCACCAGTCGCGGCAGCCCAGCCGATCATCGGCGGGAAGGCCCCGGCCAGCCCACCGATCACCGTGTTCCACGATGTCGTCCGCTTGAGCCACATGGAGTAGATCACGGCATAGAAGAAGATCGTGAACCCCAGCCAGAACGCGGCGACCCAATTGGCCGTCAGCCCCAGCATCGTGACCGACAGGACCGACAGGAACAGCCCCAGTGCCAGCGCGTCACCCGGCGCCACGCGACCCGACGGGATCGGCCGCTTGCGCGTGCGCTTCATCACCCGGTCGATATCGGCATCGAACCACATGTTCAGCGCACCCGACGCCCCGGCCCCCAGCGCGATCCACAGGATCGATGTGGCCCCGAGGAACGGATGAACACCACCGGGCGCCACCAACAGGCCGACCAGCGCGGTAAAGACCGACAGCGACATCAAGCGCGGCTTCAGAAGCTGCCAGTAGTCGCGCAGCCCCGCCTCGTCGGCGGGGGCGGTCCCGGTTGCGATATTGAGGCTGACGTCGGTCAATTATCGATCACCACGAAACGAGGTTGCCGGCCTTCATCTCTTCGAGCCAGGCGGCGTACACCTCCTCCGAGACGACCTTGACCGTGATCGGCATGTAGGCGTGGGCGATGCCGCACAGCTCCGAGCACTGACCGAAGTAGATGCCTTCCTCTTCGGGACGGAACCACAGCTGGGCAAGGCGACCGGGGATGCCATCCTGCTTCACGCCGAACGACGGGATCGTCCAGGAATGGATAACGTCGAGGCCCGTCACCTGCATCACGATGGTCTGCCCGACCGGCACGACGATCGAGGTATCGGTGGCAAGGCGGAAATGCTCATCGGTGTAACCGGCTTCGGTCAGCTGAGCGCTGACGTCCTCGGTCAGCATGTTCCCGGCGTCTGCACCGATCATGTAGCTCTGGAACGAGATGTCCTCATCCGGGTACTCGTATTCCCACGCCCACTGGAAGCCCGAGACCTTCACCACGACGTCGCCTTCGGGGATACGCTGCTGATCAAACAGGACGGGCAGGCTGAACGCGCCGATCCCGACGAGGATCAGGATAGGAACGACCGTCCAAGTCACTTCGAGGGGAGAGTTGTGCGTGAACTGCGCCGGGTTCGCGTTGGCGCGGCGGTTGTAGCGCAGGATGACCCAGGCCAGCAGACCCGTCACGAACAGGGCGATGACCGTGATGATCACCAGCAGAAAGCCGTCCAGCCAATGGATGTCGGCGGCCAGCGACGTCGTCGCGGGCTGAAACCCCATGCCGCCCGGCTGCGGCGTCCCGATCACGGGCAGGTCGCGCAGGGCCTGCGTCACGTCCTGTGCGGTGGCGGGCAGCGCACCGAAAGCCGCAAGGCCCCCGGCGAAAGCAGCGGAGAATCGAGACATCTTCATGGCGGTCATCCTGTCTGGCGGGGCTGGATGCACGGTCCCGTCTGAGGGACACGTAGAAACCCCGTTGGCGTCTTGGATCGCCTAAGACCACATCAAACCCCGAGTCCGCAAGGCCAACTGCGCGATCTGTGGCACCCTGTCACCCCTGTCGCACGCCATGGCATGCAGAGCACATTGCCGTGCACCACCGGGCCGGGTTGAGAAAATCGGATCGGGTGCCTTGCCGGCCATGCGGGTCGCACCGGAACCGGCCGAATGCGCGCGCTGCGGAAATACTCGGCCCGGCCACTGGGGTCTGCCGGGGTTTCGCCCTATCTGTGAGGCAAACCGACGCCTTCCAAAGGACACGCCATGACCGATGCCCCCTTCCGCCCGTTCGACACCGATCTCGACCGCGAGGCCGCCCTGGGCATCCTGCGCGATACCCTTGCAGGGGCCGATGATGGCGAATTGTTCCTCGAACGGCGCCGGTCCGAAATGGTCCTGTTCGACGACGGCCGGGTCAAGACCGCAAGCTACGACGCCTCCGAAGGCTTCGGCCTGCGCGCCGTCCGCGGTGAAACGGCGGGCTATGCCCATTCGACCGAGGTGTCGGAGGCGGCCTTGAAACGCGCGGCCGAGACGGCCCGGCTTGCGGTGGGTGACGGTGGCGGAACGATGGCGGACGCCCCCGCGCGCACCAACCAGCGTCTGTACACCGACGCCGACCCGATTGCCGGGCATGCGTTTTCGGTCAAGCTCGACACTCTGCGGGAGATCGATGCTTTCGTCCGCGATCTCGACCCCCGGGTCGTTCAGGCGACGGCGTCCATGGCGGCCTCCATCCAGGAGGTCGAGATCCTGCGCGCCGACGGTCTGTCCGTCTCGGACACGCGCCCCATGGTCCGGCTCAACATCTCCGTCATCGTCGAGGAGAACGGTCGTCGCGAATCGGGCAGTGCGGGCGGTGGCGGGCGGATCGGCCTGACCACCCTGATGGAGCCCGCCGCATGGCAGGCCACCGCGCGCGAGGCGCTGCGCATCGCGGTCGTCAACCTGTCCGCCGTGCCCGCCCCCGCCGGCGTGATGGACGTCGCCCTCGGCAACGGCTGGCCCGGCATCCTGCTGCACGAGGCGGTGGGCCACGGGTTGGAGGGGGACTTCAACCGCAAGGAACAATCGGCCTTCGCCGGCCTGATGGGGCAGCGCGTCGCCGCCCCCGGCGTCACCGTGCTGGACGATGGCACCATTCCCGACCGGCGCGGTTCGATCACCGTCGATGACGAAGGCACGCCATCGGCGAAGAACACCCTGATCGAGGACGGCATCCTCGTCGGCTACATGCAGGACCGGCAGAACGCGCGCCTGATGGGGGTCGCGCCGACGGGCAACGGACGGCGCGAAAGCTATGCCCATATTCCGATGCCCCGCATGACCAATACCTACATGCTGGGCGGGGACGTGGCGCCGGGCGACATCGTGTCGGACGTCAAGGACGGCATCTATGCCGTGGGCTTCGGCGGCGGTCAGGTCGACATCACCAACGGCAAGTTCGTGTTCAGCTGCACCGAAGCCTACCGCGTGCGCGGCGGTGTGGTGCAGGAGCCGGTCAAGGGCGCGACCCTGATCGGCGATGGCGCGACCGCCCTGACCAACATCCGTGCCATCGGCAACGACATGGCGCTGGACCCTGGCATGGGCAACTGCGGCAAGCAGGGCCAATGGGTGCCCGTCGGCGTGGGTCAACCGACCCTGCTGATCGGCGGGCTGACGGTGGGTGGATCTGCTGCGTGAGCCTGTTCCTATGAGGGGACCTACCAGCAGACTTCGACCATCAGCCGGTGCCACCCGCACGACGTACCATGGTTACCGGATGTTCAGCCTCGGCGATTGGCTGCTGATGTGGATTGCTTTCTCGCTCGGGCCGGCCTTTGTCGGCGGTCTCATGACATTCATATTTAGCGGGGCAGCGGGGCCTTTGGCGCATCTGCTCAAAGCTGGCGGCCTGTTGCTGTTCGGGGCTTTCGGAACTGCGCTCGTTGCACCTGTCGTCCTTGCCGTCTTCGCACTGTTGATGCGTACCGGATGGGCCGGTTGGGCGGTCGTCGGCGGGCTGGCCACCCTCGTAGTCGGGTCGATCATTGCCGCGTCCGGCAGGGACATACTGTTCTGGGTATTTACGATTTATCTTCACGCTGCGATCCTCTGGTGCACAGCCTTTCAAATCGAACCTGACGCCCTGTCCCGCCGCAGTTAACCATTCCTCAATCTCCGGCGACGACGCTAGCTTGATGGACTATGCGATTCGAGATGACCTGCTTCAGGTGCACGACGGTTGGGAGGAGGCGCCCCTGCCGCTGTTCGACGGGCCGCCGACGCAGGAGGAGATGTTCGCCCGTCTCCGCCTGTCGCGGTCACGCCGAGTCGGGCCCGCGACGTTCCGCCGTCTGATCGCGGAACACGGCGACGGTGTGCGCGCGCTGGCCGCCTTGCCCGGCATCGCCGCCGACGCGGGCGACGACAGGTATCGCCCCGCGGAAGAGGCAGAGATTCGTCGTGAAATCGCCGCCGCGCGGAAGGCCGGTGCAAAGCTCCTGACCCTCGGGGCGCCCGGCTATCCCCGCCGCCTGGCCGAGGTTACCGACGCGCCGCCGGTTCTGTGGGCGCAGGGGAACACCGCGATGCTGAACAAGCGGTGCGTGGCCGTCGTGGGCACGCGCAACGCCTCCTCGCTGGCGCTGCGCATGACCCGCGCCCTTGGCCGCGATCTTGCCGACGCGGGGATCATCGTGGTGTCCGGACTGGCGAAGGGGGTCGATACCGTCGCGCACGCCTCCGCGCTGGAGGGGGGGACGATCGCGGTGCACGCGGGCGGTCTGGACCGCATCTATCCCGCCGAGAATGCGGAGCTTGCCAAACAGATCGCGGAACGCGGATGCGCCCTGTCCGAACGTCCCTTCGGCCTGTCGCCGCAGGCGCGCGACTTCCCGAGGCGCAACAGGATCGTGTCCGGCCTGTCGCTTGCCGTCGTCGTGGTTGAGGCGGCCGCGCGGTCGGGTTCCATGATCACCGCCCGCGACGCCCTCGACCAGGGGCGGGAGGTCATGGCCGTGCCGGGGCACCCGATGGATGGGCGCGCGTCGGGGTGCAACAACCTGCTGCGCGATGGCGCGACATTGGTGCGCAATGTCGACGATATTCTCGATGTCCTGAGCGAAGACCCGCATCCGGAACACGTCGCACAGATGCCGCAGGATACGCCGCCGCCCGTCGCGACCGATGACCTCGAGGCGCGCATCCTGACATTGCTGTCCCCGACCCCGGTGGGTGAGGATCAATTGTTGCGGGACCTGTCCGCCGCAGGCGCGATAGAGGCGCAAACCCTCGCCGCGCATCTCTCCGAGATGGAGCTTGCGGGCGCTGTCGGACGACGCCCCGGTGGCGGTCTCGTCCGTCTCTGACCTCGCGGGCCATGGCGACCAGCGGCGTGAGGGTCAGGCGCATCAGCCTGCCCCAAACCGCCTTTTTACCTGCCATTGACATTGACAGACGGGCCGCCACATGGTCCCCGGCCCATGAGGGTCCGCCACGAAAGACCCTTCACGCCCAGCCCCAGAACCACCCCGAGGTCCCGCAGAATGCCAGTCGTCGTCGTCGAATCCCCGGCCAAGGCCAAGACCATCAATGGCTACCTCGGCAAGGATTACACCGTGCTGGCCAGCTATGGCCACGTGCGTGACCTCGTCGGCAAGGACGGATCCGTCGACCCCGAAGAGGGGTTCGCCATGACCTGGGAGGTGCCCGCCGACAGCAAGAAGCGCATCAAGGAAATCGCCGATGCGCTGGCCAAGGATCCCAACCTGATCCTCGCTACCGACCCCGACCGGGAGGGGGAGGCGATCAGCTGGCACCTGCAGGAAACCCTGCTCAACCGCCGTGGTATCAAGAAGGACATGCCGGTCAGCCGCGTCGCCTTCAACGCGATCACCAAGAAAGCTGTGCAGGAAGCCATCGCCAACCCGCGCGAAATCGACACGCCGCTGGTGCATGCCTATCTGGCGCGCCGCGCGCTGGACTACCTCGTGGGGTTCACCCTGTCGCCGGTCCTGTGGCGCAAGCTGCCGGGGTCGAAATCGGCGGGGCGCGTGCAATCGGTGAGCCTGCGCCTGATCGTCGACCGCGAGATGGAGATCGAAGCCTTCGATCCGCAGGAATACTGGACCGTCCGCGCCCTGCTGGAAACGCCGCGCGGCCAGACCTTCGAGGCGCGGCTGGTGACGCTGGCCGGCGACAAGGTGGAGCGGTTCACCTTCAAGGATGCGACCAGCGCGGAACTGGCCGTGCAGGCCATCGAAAGCCGCGACCTGACCGTCACCGGGGTCGAGGCGAAACCCGCCACGCGCAATCCATCGCCGCCCTTCATGACCTCGACGTTGCAGCAGGAGGCGTCGCGCAAGTTCGGCATGGGCGCCAAGGCCACGATGGGCACGGCGCAGCGTCTGTATGAGGCCGGGCACATCACCTACATGCGGACCGACGGCATCGACATGGCGCCCGAGGCGGTCAGCGGCGCGCGCGATGCGATCAAGGCGCGCTATGGCGAGACATACGTCCCAAGCAGCCCGCGCATCTACAAGAACAAGGCCAAGAACGCACAGGAAGCGCACGAGTGCATCCGCCCCACCGACATGACGCTGGCGGCCGAGGATCTGCGCCTCGATGGCGAACAGAAAAAGCTTTACGACCTGATCTGGAAGCGGACGCTGGCCAGCCAGATGGAGGCCGCGCGCCTCGAACGCACGGTCGTCACCATCGGCAGCGCGGACAATCAGGTGGAATTGCGCGCGAACGGTCAGGTCGTCGTCTTCGACGGCTTCATGAAGGTCTATACCGAAGGACGCGACGATGACGCGGCCAGCGGTGATGACGACAAGCGCCTGCCCGCGATCCACCAAGGCGACGCGGCCAGGAAGGTCGCGAACGGGTTGCGCGCCGATTTCGACAAGCTGGCCGAAACCGACAGCAAGGCGGACACGTTGCTGGACGACGGCTCAGGGCCCGCGAACGCGCGGCTCTCGTCCTCGGGCGCGGTGCTGGGCCAGCAGAGCTTCACGCAGCCGCCGCCCCGCTACACCGAGGCCACGCTGGTCAAGAAGATGGAGGAGTTGGGGATCGGCCGCCCGTCGACCTATGCCTCCATCCTCGGGACGATCGTCGACCGGGGCTACGTGCGCAAGGATGGCAACCGCCTGTTCCCCGAGGATCAGGGGCGGTTGGTGACCGTGTTCCTGTCCAACTACTTCCGCCGCTACGTGGGGTATGACTTCACCGCCGGGCTGGAGGATGAGCTGGATCACGTGTCCGCAGGCGAGGCGGACTACAAGGACGTGCTCGACCGCTTCTGGCGCGACTTCAAGGCCGCCGTGGACGAAACGGCAGAGCTGCGGATCACGGATGTCCTTGAAAAGATCAACGAGGTGCTGGAGCCGCATCTCTTCCCCGAGCGGGAGGACGGCAAGGATCGACGCCTGTGCCCCAAGTGCGAGGAAGGCCGCCTGTCGATGCGCACCGCGCGGTCCGGCGGCGCCTTCATCGGCTGCAACCGCTACCCCGAATGCCGCTACACCCGCCCCTTCGGCCCGCCGGGCATGGAAGGGGAGCAGCAGGGCGATGAGCGGATGCTGGGCGTGGAGCCGGAGAGCGGTCTGGAAGTCTGGCTGAAATCCGGCCGTTTCGGACCTTATGTCCAGCTCGGCGAGGTGACCGAGGAGAACAAGAAGCCCAAAAGATCCTCCCTGCCGAAATCCTGGGCCCCGGATATCGTCGACTTCGATCGCGCGATGCAGCTTTTGACGTTGCCGCGCGAGGTCGGGAAACACCCCGAGGATGGGGAGCCGATCACCACGAACCTCGGGCGCTATGGCCCCTACGTGATGCACAAACGGCCCGACGACGCGAAGCCGGTCTATGCCAACCTCGGCGACGAGGAAGAGGTGTTTACCATCGGCATGAACCGCGCGGTCGAGGTGCTGGCCGACAAGCGGGCCAATCCGCGCGGGCGCGGGCGCGCGGCGACACCACCGCTGAAGGAATTGGGCGAACATCCCGAAAGCGGCGGACCCGTCAACGTGATGGAAGGGCGCTATGGTCCTTACGTCAAATGGGAAAAGATCAACGCGACGATCCCGAAGGAGATCAAGCCCGAGGATCTGACCATGGCGCAGGCCGTCGACCTGATCGCGGAGCGGGCGGCCAAGGCGGGCAAGAAGGCCCCTGCCAAGAAACCGGCGGCGAAAAAGACGGCGGCAAAGAAGCCTGCTGCCAAGACCGCTACCAAAAAGCCAGCGGCGAAAAAGCCTGCTGCGAAGAAGCCCGCCACAAGGAAACCAGCCGCCAAGAAGCCTGCGGCAAAGACCGAAGACTGACCGGAGTGGACCGGGCCCCGCAACCCTGCGGGGCCTGAAACGTGGGGTCTACGGAACCTCGACCAGTTCGACCTGATTTCCGTCCGGGTCGCGCATGAAGGCATAGTGGTATCCCGGCGGCGCATCGCGCACCGGGTCCACGATGATCTCCACCCCCTCCGCGCGCAGCGTCTCGATCGCGGCCGCGATGTCGGGCACGGCGAAGGCGACATGTTTCCAGCCGCGTTGGGCGAAGGACTCAGGCACGCTGTGCGCCTCGTCGGGGCCGGGGGTTGCGCCGGCCTTGCAGAACAATTCCACATGCACCCCGGCCTTGCCGATCAGGCCCATCCGCAACTCGGGCGTGCCCCATTCCTTGAGCAATTCGAAGCCGAAATGCCGCTGCCACCACGCGACGGCGGCATCGAAATCGGATACGGAAAGGCCCGCGTGATGAAGGCTGTCGATCTGCATGAAATGTCTCCTCCCCAAGGGTCGAGAGGCAGAGTAGCGGTTTGATCGCGCAGGCCAAGCTTGATTGTCGGCGGTCGCGTTGCGACATGAGGGGCATGACGCAGATTGCCCCCCTCTCCCCGCGCCCGGAGGTCATGGATTTCCTGACCACGCGCCGGTCCCGCCCCGCCAAGACGCTGACCGGTCCCGCCCCCGACCGCGCCGCCCTGACGCCGATGTTGACCACCGCCCTGCGCGTGCCGGATCACGGCAAGCTGGAGCCTTGGCGCCTTGTCGTGCTGGAGGGTGCCGCCCTGACCCGTCTGGCCGATCTTGCGGCCCGGCTTGGCGCCGAACAGGGCCGCGACCCCGACAAGCTGATCAAGGCCGAGGCGATGTTCCGCGACGCCCCCGTGATGGTGGCCGTCGTGGCCGCGCCGGTCACCTCCGACAAGATCCCCGAGGTGGAACAGACGCTCAGCGCCGGGGCGTTGTGCATGACGCTGGTGCAGGTGGCCATGGCGGCGGGCTGGGGTGCGAACTGGCTGTCGGGCTGGATGGCCTATGACCGCGATTTCCTGACCGAGGGCCTGTCGCTGGCACCGACCGAATGGGTTGCCGGATACGTCGTCATCGGCACCGAGGGGCCGGTCCCCACCGACCGCCCGCGGCCCGACGCGGACGCCAAGATCGCGTGGCAGGACAGATGATCAACGATGCGCTTAAGGCGGTCGGCCAATTGGGCGACCCTCGGTTCCGGGGCGTCCTGTTGCGCGGCATCGGCCTGTCGGTCGCGATCCTGCTGGCCTTTACGGTGCTGATGATCTGGGGCGCGATGGCCCTGATCGGGCCGGAGGTGTCGCTGCCTTGGATCGGCCCCGTCGGATGGCTGGACAATGCCGTCGGCTGGACCCTCGTGCCGGTGTCTCTGGCGATGTCGGTCTTTCTGATGGTGCCTGTTGCCTCGGCCTTTACCGGCCTGTTCCTCGACCGGATCGCCGAAGCAGTGGAAGACCGCCACTATCCCGGCCTGCCCCCCGCACGACAGCAGTCATGGTCAGAGACCATTCGCGAAAGCGCCGGTTTCCTTGGCCTCGTCATCGGCGTGAACATACTGGCGCTGTTCGCGTATCTTCTGCTCGCACCCTTGGCCCTGTTCATCTTCTGGGGGGTGAACGGGTTCCTGCTGGGCCGGGAATACGCGCAGATGTCTGCTGCGCGACATTTGCCAGCCGACGAGGCACGCGCATTCCGGCGCAACAACCGGGGCAGCATCTGGGCCACCGGCATCCTGATGGCCATTCCGCTGTCGAT
This sequence comes from Jannaschia sp. 2305UL9-9, assembly GCF_041403465.1. Taxonomy (NCBI): domain Bacteria; kingdom Pseudomonadati; phylum Pseudomonadota; class Alphaproteobacteria; order Rhodobacterales; family Roseobacteraceae; genus Jannaschia; species Jannaschia sp. 2305UL9-9. The sequence continues at coordinate 863,086 of NZ_JBGEHM010000002.1, read as the reverse complement.
CCCGGTCGTGAACCTGCTGGTGCCGGTGCTGGGCGCCGCCACCTTCACGCATTTGTTTCACCGCCTCAACGGGCGCTAGTTGACGACCTCGCGGCCTGTCCAGCGACGCAGGTCGTCGATGGTCAGGTTGCCCGAGGTGATGAACCAGATCAGCGGCACCCACAGGACGAGGGTGATGCCCGTCGCCCATGCGATGCGTCGCCAGACGCCGATCGGGTTGGCCGGGGTCGAGGCGTGGCTGCCTTGCGTGACGCGGCCCCGATCCCCTTGGGTATCCTGACCGATCTGCAGGCCGATCAGGAACACCATGGCCCAGATCATCATGAAGACGACGATTGCGGAAAAGACGGACATCAGACGCTCTCCGCCAAGGTTTCGGTGACCTGCTCCAACTCCACCAGTGTGCCGGTGAAATCCTTGGGATGCAGGAACAGGACCGGTTTTCCATGGGCCCCGATCTTGGGTTCGCCACTGCCCAGAACCCGCGCCCCCGCGGCCCGGAGCGTGTCGCGCGCAGCCAGGATGTCTTCCACCTCGTAGCAGATATGATGGATCCCGCCCGACGGGTTCTTTTCGAGGAACCCGGCGATGGGGCTGTCGTCCCCCAGGGGATAGAGCAGTTCGATCTTGGTGTTCGGCAAGTCGATGAACACCACCGTGACGCCGTGGTCCGGCTCATCCTGCGGGGGGTTCACCTTGGCACCAAGGGTGTCGCGATACTGCGCCGCCGCGGCTTCGAGGTCGGGGACGGCAATCGCCACGTGGTTCAATCGGCCAATCATCTTCGCTTCCCTTCGTGTCGCTTGCGCGCGGTTATCGCCCTCGCACCGACAGGGCACAAGGCGACAGGCCGCCGCGTTTACCAACCATTAGGGATGAAGGCGCATTCTGGACAAAATGGATAGGAGTGAATCGATGGACGACCTCGACCTGACGGCCCGCCCCGCGCCGACGCCCCAGCGCCCCTTTCTGGGCATGACCCTGCTGCTGATCGAAGACAGCAGATTTGCCTCCGAGGCGGTGCGGTTGATGGCGCTGCGGTCCGGGGCGCGGATCCGGCGGGCCGATTGCCTGGCCTCCGCCCGGCGCCATCTGGGCACGTATCGCCCGGACGTGGCGATCGTCGATCTGGGCCTGCCCGACGGGTCCGGCCTGTCGTTGATCGAGGATCTGGCCGCGGGGTCCCATCCGCCCGCCGTCATTCTGGCCACATCCGGTCAGGCCCGCGAGAGCGTGGAAGGCGACGCCCTGATCTGCGGGGCAAACGGCTTTCTGCCAAAGCCGATCGAAAGCCTTGCCGCCTTTCAGCAGGCCATCATGCGCCACCTGCCAAGAGACCGCTGGCCGCGCAGCCTGCGCGTGGTCGGGGCCGAAACGATCGAGCCGGATCCCCTCGCCCTGTCCGAGGATCTTGCCTACGCGGATCGCATTCTTGCCGACCCGCAGGTGACCCCCGCCTATATCGTGAATTTCCTGCAGGGGCTGGCCCGAACCGGCCATGACAGCAAGCTGTTGGCGGAAACCAGCGGCCTTGCGACACGGCCCGCCCCCGAAATCCGCCCCCGCCTTCAGGCGTTGATCGCGGAACGGCTGGACACGACGCGCCGGGTCATCTGACTGCGCCCGCACGGATGGACCTTTCCGATCAAGCTATCGTGGGGCCATGCGGATGGCCCCGTCCAGGCGGATGACCTCTCCGTTCAGCATGGGGTTGGCCGCGATATGCCCGACGAGGGCGGCGAACTCCTCCGGCGCGCCAAGGCGCGAGGGGTACGGCACCTGCGCCCCCAGACTGTCCTGCACGTCCTGCGGCAGACCTTGCAACATGGGCGTCAGGAACAGGCCGGGCGCCACCGCCACCACCCGGATCGCAAGGGACGCGAGATCGCGCGCCATGGGCAGGGTCAGTCCGGCAACACCCGCCTTGGAGGCGGCATAGGCGGTCTGTCCCACCTGCCCCTCGTATGCCGCGACGGAGGCCGTGTTGACGATCACGCCACGCTCCCCGTCCGGGCCCTGTCCGGTCTGTTTCGCCATGATCGCCGCGGCCGCGCTGGCGCAGTTGAAGGTGCCGATCAGGTTGATCGCGATGGTCCGGGCGAACAGGTCCGGGTCATGGGCCCCGTCGCGCCCGACGGTCTTGGCCCCCGGGGCGATCCCGGCGCAGTTCACCATCATGTCGAGGCGTCCACCCTCGGCGATCCCCGCCAGAACCCGCGCACACGCGGCCGCATCGGTCACGTCCAGTTCATGGAACTGCCCGCCCAGTTCATCGGCCAGCCTTGCGCCGCCCGCCTTGTCCAGATCCAGCACGCTGACATGCCCGCCCGCTGCGGCGACGTGGCGCGCGACCGCCGCGCCAAGCCCGCCGGCGCCCCCGGTGATCGCAACCGTGCTACCCTTCAGGTCCATTCCATGCCCCCCTCCCACATTTGGGAGACAGCCTAGCCGTGCCGCGGGTCAGCGCAAGTCGAGGCTGCTGATCGAGGCGCGGATGACGCTATCCGTATCGTCGCTGTCGGCCGACACGCCCACGCCCATCAGGACGCCGGGCGCCTCGCCGAAGGCGCGCGCATAATCGGCCGCAAGATCGACGGATTCCGAGAATTGGCCCGTGCCCGCCGGGCGCAGAACAACGGTGCGGAGACCCGGAAGATAGGGACTGTTCTGGATCGTGCCGCGCCCTTCGTCATCGCCCCAGACATAGACGAGGACCTTCGTCGCCGGATTGCGCAGCAGGCGGGTCGCGCGGTTGGGATTCGCCGTGGCGGCGGTGGCGGCATCCGTCCACGCGAAATAGAGCGCAAGGTTGCGATCATCCCCCCCCTTGCGGCGCAGGTCGGTGGCGGGAACCCCCTGCTCCACCGTCCACCGCCAAGAGGCCGCCGTCGCTCCGCGCAGGCTGTCGGGCACCGCCTTCCAGAGCAGCGACACCGTGCCGTCGGAGGTGACGCCAAGACTGCCCCCCCGTTGCGCATAGTCGTTGGACGTCAGGCGAAGGAATCCCTGTTCCTGCCAACTGCCGTCGAAGGACAGTTGAGCGGCGGATACGGGAAGGCTGAGGCAGGTGGCAACGAGGGCCGACAGGATCTGTTTCATGTCCCCGTTGTAGCCTGCGCGGGCCGGAACGCCCCTCAAATGCCCGTGATGCCTTGATAAGTTGTGCATAACCGGAAGTCCGGCCTTTACAGCGGTCGCCCCCCTGCTCCACCATATCTGGTAGGAGAATACAGGCACCAATCATACGGATGGTCGAACCACCCACTCCTAGAGGCAAGATCGGAAGGCAGCGACATGCTCCACCAAAGGCACCAATTTTCGGACAGCGGCGACCTGCATCCGATCGACGTGGTCGAGACCGTCGCCGAAAGCCACGAATGGGATTTCGACCGTATTGCGGACGATCAGATCTCGATGGTCGTCGAAGGTCAGTGGCGCAGCTACTCCGTCACGCTGGCCTGGTCCGAGGTGGATGAGACACTGCGGATGATCTGCTGCTTCGAGATGGAGCCGCCGGCGGACGCATTGCCCGGCCTCTACGAAGTTCTCAATCTTGCGAACGACGGCTGCTGGGCCGGATCGTTCGCGTATTGGCCAGACCGCAAGATGATGGCCTACCGTTATGGCCTCGTGCTGGCGGGCGGCGCCTGCGCGCAGGTCGAACAGGTCAATCACATGGTGGCCGAGGCGATCCTGTCGGGCGAGCGCTACTACCCGGCGTTTCAACTGGTCTGCTGGGGCGGCCGCGCGCCGTCGGATGCGATTCAGGTCGCCATCGCCGAGGCCTACGGCCACGCCTGAGGCCCGGGACCCGGTTGCCTGTCGCCTGCTGCGCGATTAGCCTTGCGCCGAAAGTGGGGGACCATGGATTTTTCGGATATCAATGAACGCGGCGTGGTCCTTCTGGGCTGCGGCAAGATGGGGTCGGCGATGCTGGCCGGGTGGCTGGAAAGCGGCCTGTCGCCAAAGGCCGCCACCGTGCTGGACCCGGCGCCGTCGGACTGGCTGCAATCCACGGGTGTGGGCCTGAATACGTCCCTGCCGCCCGCGCCTGCCGTCACCCTGATTGCCGTCAAACCGCAAATGATGGGCGCGGCCCTGCCGGCCCTGCGCGGCCTGTCCGATACGCTGTTCGTGACGGTTGCCGCCGGCACGCCGATCGCGGCCTACGAGGCCCAGCTCGGCGATATCCGCCTCGTGCGGGCGATGCCCAACACGCCCGCCGCGGTCGGTCGCGGAATCACCGCCATCATCGGCAATCCCGCCACGACACCCGCCGACCTGGACCTGGCCGAAGGGTTCCTGTCTGCCGTGGGCGAGGTGGTGCGCCTCGAACACGAAGGCCAGATGGATGCGGTCACCGGCCTGTCCGGTTCCGGTCCGGCCTATGTCTTTCACATGATCGAGGCGATGGCCGCTGCCGGTGTGGCGCAGGGCCTGTCCCCCGATCTGGCCCTGCAACTCGCGCGGGCGACCGTGGCCGGGTCCGGTGCGCTGGCCATGACGGGGGAAGACCCCGGCCAGCTTCGGGTCAACGTCACCAGCCCAAATGGCACCACGCAGGCCGGGCTTGAGGTTCTGATGCCGGAACTTCCCGACCTCATGGCGCGGGTCGTCGCGGCGGCGACCGACCGCTCCAGGGCCCTGCGGTCATGAGCAACATCGATCTGGACGATTTCCTGAAGGTCGACGTGCGCGTGGGCACCGTGACCCGCGCCGAACCCTTCCCCGAGGCGCGCAAGCCCGCGATCAAGATGTGGATCGATTTCGGAGAGGACATCGGGGAGCGCAGGACATCGGCACAGGTCACGGCGCACTACGACACGGATAGCCTGATCGGGCGGCAGGTCGTGGCCGTCGTCAATTTCCCGCCGCGCCAGATCGGCCCATTCATGTCGGAGGTTCTGGTCCTCGGCCTGCCCGACACCGACGGAGAGGTCGTCCTGCTGACGCCCGACCAGACAGTCCCGGAGGGGGGGCGGATGCATTGACCCAGAGCCTTTTGATTTCACGCGCTTTGCCCGACAGCGTGATGGACGCGGCACGCGCGCATTTCGATGTGACGGTGCGCGACACCACGGCCCCGATGGATCTTGCGGAATGCCGCGCCGCGCTGGCCGGCCATGATGTCCTTCTGCCGACGTTGGGCGATGCCCTTTCGGCCGAGGCATTTACCGGGTCGATCCGGGCGAAGGGCCTGGCGAATTTCGGCGTCGGCTACAACCATATCGACGTCGATGCCGCCCGGAAGGCGGGCCTGTCAGTGGCGAACACACCGGGCGCCGTGACCGATGCGACGGCCGACATCGCCCTGACGCTGATCCTGATGACGGCCCGGCGGGCCGGAGAGGGAGAGCGCCTCGTGCGCGCGGGCGACTGGCATGGATGGCATCCGGTTCAGATGCTGGGCATGCATGTGACGGGCAAGACGCTGGGCGTGATCGGCATGGGCCGCATCGGTCAGGCGATCGCGCATCGCTGTCATCACGGGTTCGGCATGAACGTCGTATTCCACAACCGGTCGACCAAGGAGGTGCCGGGCGCCACGCAGCTCGACTCGGTCGCCGAGGTCTGCGCCGCCGCCGACATCGTCGTGACCGCCGTGCCCGCCTCGCCCGAGACGTTCCACATCATCGACGAAGAGGCGCTGGCAGCCATGCGACCGCATGCGATCCTCGTCAATATCGCGCGCGGCGACGTGGTTGATGAACCCGCCCTGATCGCGGCCTTGCAGGGCGGCCGCATCGCGGGCGCGGGCCTCGATGTCTACGAGCAGGAACCGCATGTCCCCGACGCGCTGACCGCGTTGGAAAATGTCGTCCTGCTGCCGCATCTCGGAACAGCCGCCTTGGAGGTGCGCGAGGCGATGGGCCGCATGGCCCTCGACAACGCCATCGCGATCGCCGAAGGCCGCACGCCACCGAACGCGGTGTGAGCCTTGTCCACACCACGGTGACCACCCCTCTCGGCCTGCTGCATCTTGCGGGCCGGGACGGGGCGGTCACTGCCTTGAACTGGCCACGGGGCACGCCGCCCGGACCGCTCGACCATGCCGCCCTGCCCGAAGCCCGCGAACAGCTGATCGCCTATTTCGAAGGACGCCTGACCCGTTTCGACCTGCGCCTGGCACCCGAAGGCACATTCTTTCAACAGGAGGTCTGGTCCGCGCTGCAAGACATCCCCTACGGTCAGACCCGCAGCTATCGCGACATCGCGCAGACCATCGGCAAGCCGGGCGGCACGCAGGCCGTCGGTCAGGCCAATGGCCGCAACCCGATCCCCATCATCATCCCCTGCCACCGCGTCATCGCGGCGGATGGGGGCATCGGCGGGTTCAGCGGCGGGCTGGACATCAAACGACGCCTGCTGACCCTCGAAGGGGCGGCCCGCCCTGCTGAACAGATACCCCTGATATGACTTTCCCGCCCATGCGGGGCGACCGGGCTTTCACATCCCGAACGCCTCGGGCTAGACGTGGCGCCATGAGCATATTCCACCTCGCCTACAACATCCGTGACCTCGATGAGGCGCGTGCCTTCTATGGAACGCTGCTGGGCTGTGCCGAAGGGCGCAGCACCGACACCTGGGTCGATTTCAACTTCTTCGGCCATCAGATCAGCCTGCATCTGGGCGAGCCGTTCAGCCATCGGCCCACGGGCCGCGTCGGCGACCACATGGTCCCGATGCCGCATCTGGGCGTTCTGCTGCCGATGGACGAATGGACCGCACTGGCCGACAAGCTGCGCGCCGCGGGGCAGGACTTCGTTCTGGAACCGACACTGCGGTTCGAGGGTCAGGCCGGAGAGCAGGCGACGATGTTCTTCCTCGACCCGTTTGGAAACCCCATCGAGATCAAGGGTATGCGCGATCTGACACAGGCGTTCGCCACATGACCCGGATCCTCTTCGCCGCAAAGCCCGCGCGTTGGCCCGACTACCGGGAGGTTCTGCCCGCCGCGCTGACCGATGCCGGTGTCGCGTTCGAGATCGTCCAGCTGGACACCCCCCATGACCCGGCGACGATCGACTGGGTCGTCTATGCGCCAAACTCCGGCCTGCAGGATTTCGGACCGTATACCGGACTGAAGGGCGTGCTGAACCTCTGGGCCGGCGTCGAGGACGTCGAGGGGAATCGTTCGCTGACGGCCCCGTTGACGCGGATGGTCGACGACGGGCTGACGCGCGGCATGGTCGAATGGGTGACGGGCCATGTCTTGCGCCACCACCTCGGGATGGACGCCCATATTGCCGGCGCCCCGTGGGATGACACGGCCCCACCGCTGGCGCCGGAACGGCCCATCGCGATGCTGGGGCTCGGAGAACTCGGCACGGCCTGCGCCACCGCGCTGGTCACGCTGGGCTTTCCGGTCAACGGCTGGTCGCGCAGTGCCAAGGACATTCCCGGCGTCCGGTCCCGCACGGGTGAGGAGGGGCTGCGCGAAACCCTGTCGCGGTCGGACATCGTCGTCCTGCTGACGCCGCACACCCGGTCGACCGAAGGCCTGATGAACGCGGAACGCCTTGGCTGGATGCGCAAGGGCGCGGTCCTGCTGAACCCCGGTCGCGGGGCGCTGATCGACGACGAGGCGCTGCTCGCGGCACTGGACGGGCATCTTGGCCATGCCACGCTGGATACCTTCCGGCAGGAACCGCTGCCGCAGGACCATCAGTTCTGGCAGCATCCGAAGATCACGGTGACGCCGCATATCGCCTCGACCACGCGTCCGGCGACGGCTGCGCGCGTCATCGCCGAGAACATCCGCCGCGGGGAAGCGGGCGAGCCGCTTCTGCACCTCGTGGATCGCCGCGAGGCATTGGCCGGGGACCACGTGCCGTCCGGCGGATGACGGCACGCAGTCCCTGAATATCGAAATGCGCTGCGCGGGAGCGCAGGCCAAGCCCCCCAGACCGGAGCCGTCGATGACACATCGCTTGACCCCCTTGGCCGAAAGCCTGCCTGCCTCCGTGCCCTTCGTCGGCCCCGAGGCGCAGGAGCGGTCGCGCGGCGCGCCCTTCGCCGCCCGCCTCGGCGCGAACGAAAGCGTGTTCGGCCCCTCACCCCGCGCCATCGAGGCGATGGAAGCGGCGGCGCGCGACGCATGGATGTATGGCGACCCCGAAGGCCATGACCTGAAACAGGCCCTGGCCGCGCATCACGGCATCCCCATGACCTCTATCGTGCTGGGCGAAGGGATCGATGGCCTGCTGGGCTATCTGGTCCGGCTGCTGGTCGGGCCGGGCGATGCGGTCGTCACCTCCGCCGGGGCCTATCCCACGTTCAACTATCACGTGTCCGGGTTCGGGGGCACGATCCACACCGTGCCTTTCGCCGGCAACCACGAAGATCCAGAGGCCCTGATCGCCCGCGCGGCAGAGGTGGACGCCAAGCTGATCTATCTGGCGAACCCGGACAACCCGATGGGCAGCCACCATGACGCGTCGACCGTTCAGGGGATGCTTGACGCCCTGCCGGACGGATGCCTGCTCTGCCTCGATGAGGCCTATGCCGACCTTGCCCCGCCCGAGGCGATACCGCCCATCGACCCGGCGGATCCGCGGCTGATCCGGATGCGGACCTTCTCCAAGGCGCATGGTCTGGCGGGGCTGCGCGTCGGCTATGCCATCGGGCATCCCGATCTGATCAGGGCCTTCGACAAGGTGCGCAACCATTTCGGCGTTGGCCGGCTGTCACAGGCCGCGGCCCTGGCGGCCTTGGGCGATCAGGACTGGCTGGCCAATGTCCAGGCGCAGGTCGCGCAATCACGCGATGCGATCGCCCAGATCGCAATCGCCCACGGCCTGACCCCACTGCCCTCGGCCACGAATTTCGTCACGGTCGATTGCGGACGGGATGGGGCCCATGCGCGCCGCGTCCTTGCCGGTCTGATCGCGCGGGGGGTCTTCGTGCGCATGCCGGGTGTCGCCCCCCTCGATCGCTGCATCCGCATCAGTTGCGGCACGCGGGCCGACCTGACCGCGCTGAGCGAGGCTTTGCCAGCCGCCTTGAAGGACGCGGAAACTTGACTTTGCGTCCTCGGATTCCGCGCTAGTCTTTCCGTCACGGCAAGAGCAGGAGCTGACAGATGCGCCAGAACGGGATCGGAGAAGTCGAGAATTACACGGATGCATTCCTTTGCATCGCCTATCTGCTGCTGGTCATGACACTGGTCATGATCTGGGGCGTCTGGGGCTATGTCGTCTCGCTCTCGGTCTGCGCGGGGCTGCACTGGGCCATCAAGCGCCTCGGCCTGCGCCGCGCCCGCATGGAAGCGGCATGGGACGCCCGTGTGGCCGAAGCCCTCGATAGGGCCTACCGCCGCTGACCCTGGCCCGCGTGGGGCGTCACGCCAGCCCGGCGATGACCTTTGCCGCCGCTGACAATCCGCCTTCGCCATGCGGGATGTCCAGCGCGACCAACGCCGCCTCGATCCCGCCGAGCGTGCCCATCATCGTATGCCCGCTGAGATGCCCCATGTGGCCCACGCGGAAGAAGCCGTCCCATTCGGGTGTGCCCATGGGGGCCATCCCGATGCCGATGCCCAGTGTCAGGCCGACCTCGCCGCTGCACCAGTTGCGCAGCGGCGTCCCCCGCTCGGGCAGACGGACGGAGGTGACGGCATTGCTGCGGTGCGCCCGCTCCGGCACGTTGAGTTGCAGGCCGTCCGGGTGTTCCCACGCCTCGAACGCGGACCACAGGGCGCGGGCCAGAACGGCATGGCGGGCCCAGACGTGCTCCACCCCTTCCTCGTGCACGATCATGGTCAATGCCTCGCGCAGACCATAGAGATGATGCGTCGGCCCGGTGCCGTTGAAATAGCGGAAGTAGACCTCCGGGTTGGTGCGCGGCCGCCAGTCCCAGTAGCCGGTCACGCAATCGGCGCGGTCGCGCGCCCGGTCCGCCTTGTCGTTGTAGAAGACGAAGCTGACGCCCGCCGGGGTCATCATGCCTTTCTGACATCCGGCGATGGCGACATCGGCGCCCCAGGCGTCCATCTCGAACCGGTCGCAGCCCATCGAGGCCATGCAATCCGCCATCAGCAGGGCACCATGCCCCGCTGCATCCATCTCGGCCCGGATCGCGGCAATGTCCGATTTGACCGAGGAGGACGTATCGACATGCACCACGAGGACGGACTTGATCTCGCCCGCGGTATCCTCGCGCAGGCGCTGACCGATGGCGGCGGCGTCCATGGGGGCGCGGTTGCCGAAATCCATGACCTCCACCCGCAGGCCGAGACCGCGCGCGATATCCGCCCAGCCATCGGCAAAGGTGCCCGTGCGCGGCACCAGCACCAGATCGCCCCGCGAATGGGTGTTGGCCAGCGACGCCTCCCATACGGCATGGCCATTGCCGATATAGATCGTGGCGTTGTGCTCGGTCCGGGCAACGGCCTTGAGATCGGGGATCAGGGAATGCGTCAGGTCGATCAACGCCCCCTGGTAGATGTTCGGTGAAGGGCGGTGCATCGCGCGCAGCACCCGGTCGGGCATGATCGACGGGCCGGGAATCGACAGGATCTGGGGCCCGTGGGCAAGGCTGGTGTGGGTCTGATGGCTGTCGTCGCGCATGGGATCATTCCTGTCTCGGGTTGCCATAGCAGCTAGACCTCGGGGCGGGGCCGGTCAATCTGGGCTTGGCATCGCATCACGCATCCTTATGTCGGGGGGTATGACACGCTGCATCCTTCGCATCGCGGGTACGGACCGGGACACGTTCCTGAACGGCCTGCTGACCCGCAACATCCCGGAAACGGGCCTCGGCTATGCCGCGCTCCTGTCGCCGCAGGGCAAGTATCTTGCCGATTTCCTGACATGGCGCGGCGATGACGCCTCCTATCTCGACGTCGATGCCAACCTCGCCCCCGCGCTGGCACAGCGGCTGACGATGTATCGCCTGCGCGCGGATGTCGCCATCTCGGACAGCGGCATGACCGTCGCCACCGGCACCGGTGATGTCCCCGACGGCGCGATGGCCGATCCGCGCCCCGGCATGGGTTGGCGCCACTATGGCGCGACGGGTGGGGACGATATCGATTGGGACGCCCTGCGCGTCGAGAACCTGATCCCCGCGACAGGCGTCGAGTTGATCCCGAACGAAAGCTATATCCTCGAAATGGGGTTCGAGCGGCTGAACGGCGTCGATTTCCGCAAGGGATGCTACGTCGGGCAGGAGATCGTCGCCCGGATGAAGCACAAGACCGAGTTGCGCAAAGGCCTCGCCCGCGTGCGCGGCGCCGTGGCGCCGGGCGCCGAGATCACGGCGAACGGCAAGCCCGCAGGCACCATCCACACCGTGTCGGGCGACCGCGCGCTGGCCTACCTGCGGTTCGACCGCGCCAGCGACATGACGACCGACCTCGGCCCCGTTTCGCGCGACGACTGACGCATTCCCCGAATTTCCGAAGATCCCGAAAGGACCGCCCCCATGACCCTTACCTTCGACGCCAATGCCGCCCCCGCCGCGGGCGAGCCGCTGGGCAACCTGCCGGACTGGAACCTCGACGACCTCTATACCGGGCAGGACGCGCCGGAGCTGCTGCGTGATCTCGACTGGCTGGAGAGCGAATGCGCCGCCTATGCCGCCGACTACGAAGGCAAGCTGGCGGGCCTGACGGCGGACGAGATGCTGACCGCGATCACCCGCAACGAAAAGATCGACGAGGTCGCGGGCCGGATCATGTCCTACGCGGGCCTGCGCTACTATCAGCAGACGACGAACGGCGACCGCGCCAAGTTCATGTCCGACATGCAGGACAGGATCACGACGATCACCACGCCGCTGGTGTTCTTCGGGCTGGAGTTCAACCGCATCGACGACGCCACCTACGAGGCGGCGATGACGGCGAACGCCGATCTTGCCCGCTACCGTCCCGCCCTCGACCGGCTGCGCGCGATGAAGCCCTACCAGTTGTCCGACGAGTTGGAGAAATACCTGCACGACACGTCCGTGGTGGGTGCGTCGGCATGGAACAAGCTGTTCGACGAGACGATTGCGGGCCTGACCTTCGACGTTGACGGCGAAGAACTGGGGATCGAGGCGACCCTGAACCTGCTGACCGACCCGGATCGCACGCGCCGCGAGGCAGGTGCACGCGCCTTGGCCGATGTCTTTGCAAAGAACGTTCGCACCTTTGCCCGCGTCCACAACACGCTGGCCAAGGACAAGGAGATCGACGACCGCTGGCGCGGCCTGCCCAGCCCGCAGGCCAGCCGTCACCTTGCCAACCACGTCGAACCCGAGGTGGTCGAGGCGCTGCGCAATGCCGTCGTCGCCGCCTACCCGCGCCTGTCGCACCGCTACTACAAGCTCAAGGCGAAATGGCTGGGGCTCGACACGCTTCAGGTCTGGGACCGCAACGCCCCCCTTCCGATGGAGGAGACGCGGATCGTCGGTTGGGACGAGGCGCGCAGGACGGTGATGGATGCCTATGCCGGGTTCTCGCCCGAGATGGCCAAGATTGCCGAGCCGTTCTTCGACAAGGGCTGGATCGACGCGGGCGTCAAACCGGGCAAGGCGCCGGGTGCCTTTGCGCATCCGACCGTGACGACGGTGCACCCCTATGTGATGCTGAATTACCTCGGCAAACCGCGCGACGTGATGACCCTGGCGCATGAGTTGGGACACGGTGTGCACCAGGTTCTGGCGGCGGATCAGGGCGAGATGCTGTCGTCGACCCCCCTGACACTGGCCGAGACGGCCTCGGTCTTCGGTGAGATGCTGACCTTCCGCGCCATGCTGGAAGGGGCGGAAACCGACGCCCAGCGCAAGGTCATGCTGGCCGGCAAGGTCGAGGACATGATCAACACGGTCGTCCGCCAGATCGCCTTCTATGACTTCGAGTGCAAGCTGCACGCCGCGCGCCGCGAGGGGGAGCTGACGCCGGAGGATATCGATGCGCTGTGGATGTCGGTGCAGGCCGAAAGCCTTGGCCCGGTGTTCGAGTTCATGGAAGGCTACGAACACTTCTGGGCCTATATCCCGCACTTCGTGCATTCGCCCTTCTACGTTTATGCCTATGCCTTCGGGGACGGGTTGGTGAACGCGCTCTATGCCGCCTACGAGGATCAGCCCGAGGGTTTCGAGGACAAGTACTTCGAGATGCTGCGCGCAGGCGGGTCCAAGCACCACAAGGAGCTGTTGGCCCCCTTCGGCCTCGACGCGTCGGACCCGGCGTTCTGGGACAAGGGCCTGTCGATGATCGAAGGCTTCATCGACGAGCTTGAAGCGATGGAGGACTAGGGCGCCGCAGGCTCGGGCGGGTGCCGCATTTCAGCGTCATTCGCCCGGGCAACGCATCGATACGACGAACCTCCACCATGACCACCGTGCCACCTTGGGTGGCCTGACACGGACTTGACGGCACGCCACCCCTCGGGTTTGGAGGTCGTATGACTGATCGTGTCCGCCTTGTTTCCTCCGATGTCCTTGCCGAAGACTACGGCGTTCTGACGCGGCATCGGTTTTCATTGCGACGGTCCGACGGCTCATGGCAGGAACAGCTGCGCGAGGTGTACGACCGCGGGAACGGCACGGCCTGCCTGTTGTTCGATGCCGATGCCGGGACCCTGCTGTTGATCCGACAGTTCCGCCTGCCACTGCATCTGGCCACGGGCGATGGCATGTCGATCGAAGTGCCCGCAGGTGATCTGGACGGCGCGCGCGCGCAGGAACGGGTCCACGCCGAGTTGCTGGAGGAGACGGGATACGCGGCGACCGACCTGGAACACGTGATGGATCTGTTCGCCGCACCCGGATCCGCGATGGCCATGAACACCTGCTACATCGGCAAATACACCAGGTCCGACCCGGTCGCGCGCGGCGGTGGCCTGAAGTCTGAGGGCGAGGATATCGAGGTGCTGCATGTGCCCCTGTCCGAGGCCTTGGCGATGATCCGGGACGGGCGTATCCGCGACGGGAAGACCACGATTTTGATTCAGCATCTGGCGCTGAAATCAGCCGGCCTCGTCTAACCCAGCATTTCGGACAGAACCGCGGCCGGTCCCGACTTTTCGGCCGGTTCGGGGCGCGCGATGGCCGGGGTGGCGCGGATATGCAGATCGTTTTCGGCACAATCCAGCATGAAGGCGGCAAGATCGCCCGTGCGCGTGCGGATCAGATCCTCGGGGATCACATCGTCGAAAATCTGCGCTTCGCCGGTCGCGGGTTCATCCAGCAGCCAGCCGGGGCGCACCGCCGTCCAACGGAGCCACGGCGTCGCCTGCAATATCTTCTCCATCTCGCCCATCTGATCGAAGATGGACGACAGGCCCAGACGCGCGGCGGCCTCGAACCAGATCGGTCCACGGGACATCGTTTCCACGAAACTGGCCGAAATCGTCACGAGGCGGTCACAGCCTGCGGTGCGCATCTCGGCCAGGATGTTGCGTGTGCCCTCGGTGTGCAGGGGCGGCGGGTCGATAACCGTGCCCGGCCCCGCGTCGATCCCGACCGCGTTCAGGACGGCGTCGATCCCGTCGAGATCGCCCCTGACCCCATCGCGCGACAGCACATCGGAAGTGACCCATTCGAGGTCATCGGCCTGCAACGGGTCGTCCGGCAGCACCTTCACGGAGGCGCGCACGCTGTGCCCCCTGTCGAGGGCCATGCGCACGAGGCGCGCGCCGGTCGCCCCATCGGCGCCGTAGATAAGGATGTGCATGTCAATCGTCCAATGGTTGTGCCAACGGTCGTGGTGTCCTAACCCGATACGGGGCCTATTGTTCCCCGTTCACATAGCGGAGGCGGCATGAAACTCTGGATCGGCCTGGGCAATCCGGGCACGAAATATGCGGGCAACCGCCACAATATCGGGTTCATGGCGCTGGACCGGATCGCCGAGGATCAGGGCGCGCCGTGGCGGTCCAAGTTCCAGGGGCAACTGGCCGAGGTCCGGTTCGGGTCCGAAAAGATCTGGCTGTTGAAACCCGGCACCTTCATGAACCTGTCCGGGCAATCCGTCGGCGAAGCGATGCGGTTTCACAAGCTGACGCCGGATGATGTGACCGTCTTTCACGACGAACTCGATCTTGCCCCCGGACGGCTGAAACTCAAGCAGGGGGGCGGTCACGCTGGGCACAACGGCCTGCGGTCCATCCATCAGCATATCGGGGCCGACTACGCGCGCGTGCGCCTTGGAATTGGCCATCCCGGCCACAAGGATCGCGTGGCGGGCTATGTCTTGTCGGATTTCGCGAAGGCCGAGGGCGAGATGCTGGACGATCTGCTGCGCGGCATTCTGGACGGTGCTGCGAAGCTGGCAGCGGGGGATGGGGGCGGTTTCATGAACGCCGTCGCACAACGGACTGCCCCGGCGCGGTCCTCCAAGAGTGGCGCCTCCGACAAGACGGGCAAAGCGCCGTCGCCGGGGACGGCCAACACCCCGCCCCCTGCCCCGTCGGCCAAACCCGACACGCCACCCGAGGACGCGAAAGACGACGAAACGCTTTCCCCTCTGCAAAGGCTCGCCGCGCGGTTCCGATAGGTCCCTCGTGGCGATCGCCACCCCGTTCCGGTCTGACCGGCACGAACGAAGCCGCAGCCCCAGATCGTGCGTCCGGGCAGCTGCCTGCCGCACCGTCGCCCCGATGCCGCAATAATGGGCGCTGGACCGATGCTGCCCCGTGTGCTTCGGTAGCAGGCAAAAGAGGATGGTATGCGGACCTGGGCAAAACGTCTGATCCTTGGCCTGCTGGCTATCACCGTGATCTGTGCTGCGGCGGCCCTGTGGAAGCGGGAAGAGATTTCGCGGCTTCTTGCCGTCAGGTCCCTGTTCGCCCCCGACAGGATCGTCCGGAATTTCAGCAACATGGACGCGGCCTTCCTGCATGTCCCGTTGACGACCGAGCCCGGCCCGCCGCTGCCCCGCGCAGAACCGATCGACCTGCCGACAGGGGCGGACCAGTGGATCGCGGATCGCGCGATCACCGGGTTGGTCGTGCTGCGCGACGGGGCGATGACGCATGAAAGCTATCATCTGGGCACAGGGGCCGAGGATCAGCGGATCAGCTGGTCCGTCGCCAAGAGCTTCCTGTCGCTTCTGATCGGTCAACTGGTCGCCGATGGCACGCTGGAACTGGCGGACCCGGTCGTCCTGCATGCGCCGGAGCTCTTGAACTCCGCCTATGACGGCACGTCCCTTCTCGACGTCATTCAGATGGAATCCGGCGTCGCCTTCGACGAGAATTATTTCGACAAGGACAGCGACATAAACCGCATGGGGCGGATCATCGCCCTTGGGGGTGCGCTGGACGATTTCACGGCCAGCTTCACCCTCCGCGACCGCGATCCCGGTGGCGCGTGGAAATACGTCTCCATCGATACGCATGTTCTGGGAATGGTCGTACGGGGGGCCACCGGGCGCAGCATTCCCGACCTGATGACGGAACGTCTGCTTCTGCCCATGGGGATCGGGCCCGCCAGCTATCTGACCGATGGCGTGGGGACGGCCTTCGTCCTTGGCGGCCTGACCATGCGCACGGTCGATTACGCCCGTATGGGCCTGCTGGTGCAGCAGGGCGGGATCCTGTCGGCCCGTCAGATCGTGCCGGATACCTGGATCGAGGAAAGCACCCGCGCCTCGGCCCATACGGCACCGGGCGCGGTTGGCTATGGCTACCAGTGGTGGATCCCGGCCGATGCTGCACCGGGCGAGGTCATTGCGCGCGGCGTCTATGGGCAATACGTCTATATCGACCGCGCGTCCGAGGTCGTCATCGCGATCAACGGTGCGGACCTGCAATTCAACGCGCCCGGTGTCTGGGATGACATGCTCGGCATGTTTCGCCGCATCGCCGCCAAGGATACCTGAGGGGACCGCAGGCTGGCCCATCCCGATGTCGGCGCTATCCCGACCAGTGAAAGAAGGAGTGCACGATGCAGACCACGCCCGGCCAGACCGAAAGCCTGAACGTGAATGGCGACCCCCTCGACCCGTGTTCGATGGATCCGGTCACCGGTTTCTTCAGGGACGGGTGCTGCAACACGGGGCCCATGGATGCGGGGCAGCATACCGTTTGCGCCATCATGACGGCCGAGTTCCTGGCGCATTCCAAGTACCTCGGGAACGATCTGAGCACCCCCCGACCGGAGTACAACTTCGCAGGGCTCAAGCCCGGTGACAGCTGGTGCCTGTGTGCCGCGCGATTCCAGCAGGCCCATGAGGAGGGCGTCGCGCCGCAGGTCCGGCTTGCCGCGACCCATCAGCGGGCGCTCGACGTCGTGCCGCGCGACGTGCTCGACCTCCATGCGGTCTGACCGCAGGATGTTGACGAACGGCTATCATGCGGTGCCCGAAGGAAAGTTGGCCGCCGTTGTGACCCACCTGACGATGGAGCGGCCCCGTACCATGCCGCCGGTTGCAGCGGACCTGCCCCTGCGCCATGTGACGTCGCCGGATGTCGAATGGTATCGCGATCTGTTTACCCGCGTCGGCGCGCTGGACTGGCTGTGGGTGTCGCGCCTCGAGATGCCGCGCGATCGGTTGGCGGCCATCCTGTCCGATCCGCTGATCGAAGTGCGCGCATTGGATATCGACGGCCATGCCGAAGGATTGCTGGAGCTGGATTTCCGCACGCCGGGGACCTGCGAACTCGCGTTCCTCGGACTGACGTCAGCGGCGCAGGGAAAAGGCTTCGGACGCGGCATGATCGCGGCGGCGATCAACCTTGCCTTTTCCCGCGATGTCCGGACGCTGACACTGCATACCTGTACGTTCGACAGCCCATGGGCGCTGCGGTTCTACATGTCGCAGGGGTTCGTGCCCGTCGGGCAGCAGGTTCAGGTGCTGGACGATCCGCGCCTGACCGGGGATCTGCCGCGCGACGCCGCGCCGCAGATCCCCATGATCGGGCGCTGAACGCCCGATCTGGTCGATCAGATGACCTCGCCCATTTCCCAGCCGAGGGCGCGGGCGACGGTGAAGATATCCTTGTCGCCACGCCCGCACATGTTCATGCAGATGATGTGATCTTTGGGCAGGTCCGGCGCGATCTTCATCACGTGGGCCAGCGCGTGGGAGGGTTCGAGCGCGGGAATGATCCCCTCCATCTCGCAGCACAGCTGGAACGCCTCCAGCGCCTCCTTGTCGGTGATCGAGACGTATTCCGCGCGGCCGATGTCATGCAGCCACGAATGCTCCGGCCCGATACCGGGATAGTCGAGGCCCGCGCTGATCGAGAACCCTTCGAGGATCTGACCGTCATCGTCCTGAAGCAGATAGGTCCGGTTGCCATGCAGCACGCCGGGGCGTCCGCCGGTGAGGGAAGCACAATGCTCCATCCTGTCGTTCACGCCCTTGCCGCCCGCCTCGACGCCGATGATCTTCACGTCCTTGTCGTCAAGGAAGGGAAAGAACAGGCCCATGGCGTTCGACCCGCCCCCGATGGCGGCGATGATGGTATCGGGCAGGCGACCCTCCTGCTCCTGCAACTGCTCCTTGGCTTCCTTGCCGATGATGGCCTGAAAATCGCGGACCATGGCCGGATAGGGGTGCGGCCCGGCCACGGTGCCGATGCAGTAGAACGTGTCGTCGACATTGGTGACCCAGTCGCGCAGCGCGTCGTTCATCGCGTCCTTCAGGGTGCCGCGACCGGATGTCACCGGCACGACCTCGGCCCCGAGCAGCTTCATGCGGAACACGTTGGGGCTTTGACGTTCGACGTCATGGGCGCCCATGTAGACGACGCACTTCAGGCCGAACTTGGCGCAAACGGTCGCCGTGGCCACGCCATGCTGACCGGCGCCGGTTTCGGCGATGATCCGGGTCTTGCCCATGCGACGGGCAAGGATGATCTGACCCAGCACGTTGTTGATCTTGTGCGCGCCGGTATGGTTCAGCTCGTCACGCTTGAGATAGATTTTCGCGCCGCCCAGGCGTTCGGTCAGGCGTTCGGCGAAATACATCGGGCTGGGACGGCCGACATAATGGGTCCACAGGTCGTGCATCTCGGCCCAGAAGGCGTCGTCGGTCTTGGCGAACTCATACTGACGCTCAAGCTCCAGAATCAGGGGCATCAGCGTCTCGGACACGAACCGTCCACCGAAATCACCGAACCGCCCGTTTTCGTCGGGGCCGGTCATGAAACTGTTGAGCAGGTCGTCTGGCATGGCATGTCCTCCGTTGCTGGCTTGGGCTAGCGGGAAATGCGCCCGGGTGAAAGTCGCGAAAGCATTGCCGGGCGGGGATTGCGCCGAACCGCCGCAACGGGCGGGTCGCGTCACGCCGCCGCCGCCGCCTTGCAGAACGCGGCGATGAGGCCGGCATCCTTGACGCCCGGCGCAGTTTCGACGCCCGACGACAGATCGACCTGTCGTGCACCGGTCAAACGCACCGCCTCGGCCACGTTTTCCGCAGTCAGCCCACCGGCCAGCATCCACGGCGTCTTCCACGTGCGCCCGGCGATCAGGCGCCAGTCGAAACCGACACCATTGCCACCCGGCAGGTCCGCGCCCTTCGGCGGTTTCGCATCGACCAGAATCTGGTCCGCGACGCCTTCGAACATGTGAATGCGCGCCAGATCGCCTTCGTCCCGCAGGCCGACAGCCTTCATCACGGGCAGGCCCGTCCGGGCACGCACCTCGGCCACGCGCTCCGGCGTCTCCGCCCCCTGCAGCTGGATCATGTCCAGCGGCACGACCGATGTCACCGCATCCAGTGTCGCATCGTCGGGATCGACCAGCAGGGCGACCTTGGCGAGGCCCGGCGGTGCCGCAACCGCCAGATCGCGCGCCTGTTCGGGCGACACGTTTCGCGGTGACGGCGGAAAGAAGACAAGGCCCATATAGGCGGCACCGGCATCGGCAACCGCCTCGACATCCGCAAGCCGGCTAAGACCGCAAATCTTGACACGGACCGAACCGCCCGGTCGCGTTACCCGCAGCATTTCACCGCCGCCGATCAGCGCGGCTGATCAAGAAGGGCAAGAACATCGTCCTGTTCCGCGGAAACGCGGGACTTGGCCAGTTCCTTCTCCAGCCGCTCTTTCTGGGCCCGCTCGTTCCGGGCCTCGGCGCGGTGCTTGTGCTCCCGCATCCACTCCCAGACGAAACCGACCATCAGCCCCAGCGCAATGGCAATGAAGATCACCACGAACAGAGGCAGGGTAATGCCCTGACCGAACCCAAGGGCCAGCCCGAGGTCTTCGGGCAACAGGCGCAGGGTCACGTTGGACCGATTGGCCATCGCCAGCACGAGGAGGATCAGGCCAAGCAGGCCGAGGAACAGATATCGGATAAAACTCATGGTATCGGAGTTAGCCTTGCCCAAGGGGCCTGTCCAGTCGGCATGGTCACCGCCAAGGACAGGGCCCGCCTCATTGTTTGTCGTTCAGACGATCACGCAGCAGCTTGCCCGCCTTGAAGAACGGGACATGCTTTTCCTCGACCTGAACTGATTCCCCTGTGCGTGGATTGCGCCCCACGCGGGCGTCGCGGTGCTTGACCGAGAATGCACCGAAGCCACGCAATTCGACCCGGTCCCCCGAGGCCAGGGCACCGACGATCTCGTCGAAGATCGTGTTCACGATCTTTTCGACATCTCTCTGATAAAGATGCGGGTTCTCCTCCGCGACCTTCTGTATCAGTTCGGAACGGATCATTGTTCCCCCTTTCCTGCTCTCAGCGCGACTAATCGACAGACATCACAATTTGCAGGTGTCTGATCTATAGCCGCATTCGCGCCATGCGCAAAGGCTGAGTCGATTCGAACACACGTGGTTTCCGTCGCGGGAGGGCGGGGCGCCCGCAGCGGCGCCGATCGGCGCACCACAGGGCAGGACATGCCGGTTTCATGCGCGGCGGCGCAACACGGACCCCGGTCACCGAAGGCCCCATCCGACGGTTGGCGCCAAATGCGAACACGTAGCGAGTACGGCCGAGAACCCGGCGTGGTGTCTGGCACGAACGAGGCGCATGGGATCGCGGCGCAATTTAATTCAGACGGCTGAGCATCTTACGAATTCTTGGGCAATTACTCATCCACGGCAACAGGCGCGCTGCAAGACCTGCTGCAAATGTCCGGCAATGCTGCCGTCTGCCGCATGTTAACCCCGAACCCGGACCGGAGATACCCGCAAGCCCTTGGTTCTGCTTGGCGACCCGGGCCCGGCAAACTGACGGGGCCCTTTCTATACGCAGGTCACCAAACACGAATTCGGCCCGGCGATCAATAATTCGGCAGGCCGAAAACCGCGCGCGTCCCCTGCCCACGCTGGCGGAACGGCTTCGGCCGCGGTCGCTGCGCCCATCCCCGATTCGCGACGGACGGGTGGGTGGTGTGAAGCCCCCCTTGAACGAAAATGGGCCCCGAAGGGCCCATCTCAGATTACATCTGGCTAACGCAGATCTCAGTCGTCGCCCTTGAGGGCTGCGCCGAGAATGTCGCCCAAGCTCGCACCCGAGTCGGAGGAGCCATACTGCTGCACGGCCTCTTTCTCTTCGGCAATCTCGCGTGCCTTGATCGACAGGCCCAGACGGCGGGACTTGCTGTCCACATTGGTGACGCGGACGTCCAGCTTGTCACCCATGCCGAAACGCTCCGGGCGCTGATCGGCACGGTCGCGGGCCAGGTCGGAGCGGCGGATGAAGGACTTCATGCCTTCGTATTCCACCTCGATGCCGCCCTCTTCGATCTTGGTCACCTCGACGGTGATGATCGAACCGCGCTTCACGCCGCCGATGGCTTCCGCGTAGGGGTCGCCGTCAGCCGCCTTGATCGACAGGGAGATACGCTCCTTGTCGGTGTCGACCTCGGACACGACCGCCTTGACGATGTCGCCCTTGCGGTAGTCGCCGATGACGTCCTCGCCACGGCCTTCCCAGGTCAGATCCGACAGGTGAACCATGCCGTCGATGTCGCCGGGCAGACCAACGAACAGACCGAACTCGGTGATGTTCTTGACCTCGCCCTCGACCTGCGTGCCCTCGGGGTGCGTTTCAGCGAACACTTCCCACGGGTTGCGCATGGTCTGCTTGAGACCCAGCGAAACGCGACGCTTTGCGGTGTCGATCTCGAGAACCATGACCTCGACCTCTTGCGAGGTGGACACGATCTTGCCCGGATGGACGTTCTTCTTGGTCCAGGACATCTCGGAGACGTGGACCAGACCTTCGACGCCCGGCTCCAGCTCCACGAATGCACCGTAATCGGTGATGTTCGTTACGCGGCCCGTGTGCGTGGAATCCAGCGGGTACTTGGCGATGACCGTGTCCCAGGGATCGTCCTGCAGCTGCTTCATGCCGAGGCTGATGCGGTGCGTGTCCTTGTTGATCTTGATGACCTGGACCTTGACGGTCTCGCCGATCGACAGGATCTCGCGCGGGTCGTTGACGCGGCGCCAGGCCATGTCGGTGACGTGCAGCAGGCCGTCAACACCACCCAGGTCGACGAAGGCGCCGTACTCGGTGATGTTCTTGACGACGCCGTCGACGGTCTGGCCTTCGGCCAGGTTGCCGATGACTTCGGCGCGCTGCTCGGCGCGGCTCTCTTCGAGGATGGCGCGACGCGACACCACGATGTTGCCACGACGGCGATCCATCTTGAGGATCTGGAACGGCTGCTTGAGGCCCATCAGGGGACCGGCGTCGCGCACGGGGCGCACGTCGACCTGAGAACCGGGCAGGAAGGCAACGGCACCGCCGAGGTCGACCGTGAAGCCGCCCTTGACGCGACCGAAGATGGCGCCTTCGACGCGCTCTTCCTTGCCGTAGGCCTCTTCCAGACGGTCCCAAGCAGCTTCGCGGCGGGCCATCTCGTGCGAGATGACGGCTTCGCCACGGCTGTTTTCGACGTTGCGCAGGTAGACTTCGACTTCGTCGCCGACTTCGATCTCGGCGGCTTCACCGGGATTCGCGAATTCCTTGAGATCGACACGGCCTTCCATCTTGTAGCCGACGTCGATGATGGCCTGGCCTGCCTCGATGGCGATGACCTTGCCCTTTACGACACTGCCTTCGGAGGGCGTGTCGATTTCGAGGGATTCGTTGAGAAGAGCCTCGAACTCTTCCATGGATGTGTTTTGAGCCATGTGGCCTATGGTTTCCTATTCTTACGCATTTGACTGGCCGTGCGGTTGTCTCCGCCGGTCTGGGATGATGCCCGCGCTTCGCACGAACGAATTGGTCGGAAAGCACGATTGACGCGGGTCCGGCCCGCCTGTCTGTCGCACTGTCTGTGACGCGCGGGGATATGCCCCAAACGGACGCAGGATGCAACCGCGCGTTGTCGCGCCGCGCGCCGGCGTCAATCCTCGGCCGTCTCGGACAAAAGGTTGGGCTCGAACGCCTCGATCTGGGCGACGGCCGCGCCCGCGATCCCGCGCACGTCGCCATACATGCCCATCATGGCCGAAATTGCCTTGTCCAACTGTTTTTCACGCATCGCCCATTGGGCCGTCATCTGCTTGCGCTCCTTGCGCAAGGCCTCCTGCATGGCTTCGAACGGCTCCACCACCGCTTCGATCCGGCCCCGGAACTGCGGCCCGGTCAGGTAGTCATAGAGCATCTCCGACTTGGTCGCCTGCCCCTCGCGCGCACCCCGCGCTTCGGCCACACGGGTCAGCCCGTCACGCAAGGCATGGGCCAAGGGCACGGCATAGCGTGGCGCGGCGATCCAGACGCCATCGACATGGGCAAACGTGTCGATCCCGTCGGGGCGCACCTCGGACACGATGACGGCGATGTCGGCACCTGCCGCGCGCATGTCGTCCCGCAACTTGGGCAGCCAGTCCCGCGACCATGCCGCGGTCCGTTTCGATTCCCAGATGATCGCACCGGCCTCGCCCACCCGTTGCAGACAATCGGCGCCGCGCGTGCCCTTTCCCACCGGTTCGATCGCGTCGACCGGGAAGGCGCGTGTCAGTTGATCCTCGAGGACGACTTCGGCGGCTTCGCCCTGTCGCTGCTGGCTACCCTGCTCGACCTTCTTGGTCAGAACGTCGATCTGGCGGCGCAGGACGTCCATCTGCTGATCCTTTTCGGCCAGCTTCAGAACCTGTGCCTCCTGCGCGGTGCGGACCCGTTCGGCGGCCAGTGCCTCGGCCTCGGCGGCCAATTTCCGGCGCACCGCATCGGTTTGCGCGGCGACCTGTTTCTGGATCGTCAGGTCCATCTCCCGCTCCCGCTCGGCCAGGGCCTCCTGCCGCGACAATGCGGCCGCCTGCGCCTTCTGCGCTTCGGCGAGCTTGGCCTCGCGTGCGGCATCGCGCGCCTTCAGGGCGGCAACCTCCGCCGCCTGCGCGGTGGCCGCCTCGGCCAGTTCGGCCATGCGCGCGGCCTGCGCCTCGGCGGCACGTTGCGCGGCCTGCGCCTCGATCGCCTCTTTCTGTTCGGCCAATGCGGCCTGCGTGCGCGCCGCCGCCTCCTTGCGGGTCTCGGCAAGCAACGGGCCGGCAAGCGACTCGGTCAGGGCGATTTCGGCGGTGCATTCGGGGCAGGTAATACGGGGATCATTCATGACCGAAGGATGGCCCAGCCCGCAGGCGACCACAATGGATCAGATGTCCTGTCCGCGACGTTGCAACCGCTCCAGCAGCTGTCGCTGCTGGCCAGCACTGTCCCCGCGACCGAACTGTCCGGCACCCGAGGAATAGAGCGTCCCGTAGGTCAGCGCCGCGTTCACCGTCTGCCCGATACCGAGGATGAGCTGATCATCGCGCAAGGACGACAGCGGATGAATGAACACCGCCCAGACCCGCCCCTCCGCCACCGCGTACCGCGCGTCGAGGGCGGTATCGAAATTGGCCTGCAGCATGCGCAGCAAAGCGGCCTCGGACAGGCCCGTCGCGGAGCGGATCGGCACCATGGCCCGCATCCGGTCCGCATCGGGGTCAGACACGACGACGACGGGCACGTCCTCGATGGTCATGCGGAATGCCGGGCCGGTCTGTTCCACATCAGGGTCGAGGGCGGTGAATATCTGCGCCATGCGCGCCACCGTCATGGGGGCGGCGACCTGCGGCACATTTTCCGATGTCTGCGCCTTCGTCGCCTCGGCAATCGCGATCGCGAATACCAGCGTCAGCGCGGAAACAACCAGCAGCCTGAGAGACAGCGCGTTTCGCGATCGCCGGGTGCGATGCGGACGTGAGGGCGGAGCATTCGGGTTGAGGGGCATTTCGGGTCACCTTCGACTGGCGTCAGGTATCAGGCTAGCGGAACGACGGCCCGAAAACGAAACCACGAATAGGTGAACGGGCCGTTAACGCCCGGGCGATCGCGTCACGGGGGGCCCGCGCGCTCCACTTCCGCGATGGCCGCCGCGACCGCCTCGTCTATGCCCATCTGCGAGGTATCGAGGATCGTGGCCCCCGGCGCGGCCACGAGGGGCGCATCGGCCCGCCCCATGTCACGGGCATCGCGCGCAAGCACGTCTTCCAACACGCCTTCGCGGGTCAGCGACATGCCGCTTTGCGACAGTTCCTGATAACGCCGCTCTGCCCTGACTTCTGCCGAGGCCGTGACATAGAGTTTCACCTCTGCGTCCGGGCAGATCACGCTGCAGATATCACGACCGTCCAGCACGGCACCCTGCGGCAGACGCGCAAAACTCTGCTGGAACTCGACAAGGGCCTGCCGGACTTCCGGCCGGGTCGCGACCCGGCTGGCGGCAGCGGCAATCGCCGGCGTGCGCAGGTCGTCACGGGCCATGTCGTTCGGCGTCAGCGTGCGGGCCGCAGCGACCGCATCCTCCCCCGCTTCGACACGCGCACCGACCGCACGATAGAGAAGTCCGGTGTCGAGATGCTGAAACCCGAAATGTGCCGCAATGGCCCGGCTGATCGTGCCCTTGCCCGCTGCGGCGGGCCCGTCAATGGCAACCACGAAACTCATTCGACCACCTCTTTCGTCAATTTGCATCCGGACATGTGATAGAACGCGGCGTCCGCACTGCACCATAGCAATCACGCCGGGCCCGGCAAAACCCCCGGCGATCTAACCGCTCCGATGGGCGCATTCAGCCGAAGTCGGCCCCCAGATCGCCCATCAGCGCCTTGAATATCGGGAAGGACGTCGCGATCGGAGTGGCATCATCGACGGTGATCCCCTTGTTGGCCGCCATGCCCGCCACGAGAAAGCTCATCGCGATGCGGTGGTCCAGATGCACCGCCACCGTCGCGCCACCGGGCATGTCGCCCGGGCCGCGTCCATCCACTTCCCACCAATCGGCACCATCGCGCACCGTGATACCGCAGGCACGCAGACCGACGGCCATGGCATCGATACGGTCGCATTCCTTGACCCGCAGCTCGGACACGCCGCGCATCACGGTCGTCCCGGTGGCATGGGCCGCCACGACGGACAGGATGGGGTATTCGTCGATCATGCTGGCGGCGCGGTCGGGGGGCACCTCGATCCCCTGCATGTCGGGCGAGAACCGCGCCCGCAGGTCGGCGACGGGTTCGCCCCCTTCTTCGCGCAGATTCTCGTAGGTCAGATCCGCGCCCATGTCCTTGAGGGTCTGGAACAGGCCCGCACGCGTCGGGTTCAGGCCGATATTGGGCACCAGGACATCCGAGCCGGGGACGATCAGCGCCGCACAGACCGGGAAGGCCGCCGATGACGGATCACGGGGCACCTGAATGGTCTGGGGTCGCAACTCGGGTTGTCCCACGAGGGTGATGACATGCCCCTCGTTCGTCTGTTGCACATCGACCTCGGCGCCGAAGCCGCGCAACATCCGCTCACTGTGGTCGCGCGTGGCTTCGCGTTCGATCACCACCGTCTCACCCGGGGCGTTGAGACCGGCCAGCAGGACAGCGGACTTGATCTGTGCGCTGGCCACCGGCGTCGCATAGCGGG
Organism: Jannaschia sp. 2305UL9-9; assembly: GCF_041403465.1. NCBI lineage: Bacteria > Pseudomonadati > Pseudomonadota > Alphaproteobacteria > Rhodobacterales > Roseobacteraceae > Jannaschia > Jannaschia sp. 2305UL9-9. Next base: position 836,293 of record NZ_JBGEHM010000002.1, on the reverse strand, counting down.
CCGGCACCGGAGAGGCGGCGCCGACGATCGTCATGGGCAGACGCCCGCCCGAGCGCCCGTAGGCCCGCGCCCCGAACAGGGCCAGCGGGTCCGTTACCCGCGCCATCGGGCGTTTTCGCAACGACGCATCGCCGGTGTATGTCACCGAAAACCCATGCGTGGCGGCGGCCCCCATCAACAGGCGCACCCCGGTGCCGGAATTGCCGCAATCGATCACGTCTTTGGGTTCCAACAGGCCGCCGACACCGACGCCCTGCACGATCCAGGTGTCGCCCTGCTTCTCGACCTGCGCGCCGAAGGCCTGCATCGCCTTGCCGGTGTCGAGGACGTCCTGCCCCTCCAACAGGCCGGTGACGCGCGTCTCGCCGACGGCCATCGCCCCAAGGATCAGGGACCGGTGGCTGATCGACTTGTCGCCCGGAACATGCGCCTCGCCTGTCAACGGTCCGGCTGGGCGGGCGGTCAGGGGGCTTGCGGGTCCGTGGCTCATGGCGATCTCCTTCAGTCGGGGTCGGGATAGCGGCCGACCCTGTGCGCGTCCATTCCCCTTCTTTGCCATTCGGCGCGTCATCGCCCCTGTGAAACGGCGCTGGCGCCGCTATCTGGACGATGATGAAACGCAGACGCTTCCTTTCCGCCGCCGGGTTGACCGGCCTTCTGGGTGCCGCCGCCTGCGCGGTGCAGCGTACGGGGCCGACCAATCCCTACTACGACGGGCCCGTCTCGGACCATTTCGACGGGACACGCTTCTACAATCCCGGCGGGCAGGATCCGAAGGGGTTCGGCGACCTGCTGAAATGGCAGTTGGGGGGCGACAAGGCGGATTGGCCCGACGGCGTTGGCATCACGCAGGACCGGCCCGCCGAGCGCGTCGGCGACCTGCGGGTGACGATGGTCGGTCATGCCACGGTCCTGATCCAGATCGCCGGCCTGAACATCCTGACCGATCCGGTCTGGTCCGCGCGGGCCAGCCCGTTCACGTTTGCCGGACCGGCCCGTGTGACGGCCCCCGGTGTCGCCTTTGCCGATCTGCCGCCGATCGATGCCGTGCTGCTGAGCCACAATCACTACGACCATCTGGATGTCGCGACCCTGCGCCGCCTGCACGACCGGTTCGCGATGCCGGTCCTGACGCCGCTGGGGAATGATACGATCCTGCGCGACGAGATTCCGGGGATCGACGCGCGCGCGGCCGACTGGGGCGAGGTGTTGCAGGTGCCCGGACTGAGTTTGCGGCTGCTGCCCTGCCACCATTGGTCGGCGCGGGGCACGCGGGATCGGTCCATGGCGCTCTGGGCGTCCTTCGTACTGGAAACCTCGGCCGGCAGGATCCTGCATATCGGCGATACCGGATATGACGACGGCCGCCCCTATGCGGCGGCGGCCCCGCATGGGCCCTATCGTCTGGCCATCCTGCCGATCGGGGCCTATGCGCCGCGCTGGTTCATGGCCGATCAACATCAGAACCCGGAAGAGGCGGTCGCCGGCCTGATCGCCTGTGGCGCACGCCATGGTCTGGCCCACCATTGGGGCACCTTCCAATTGACCAACGAAGCGCGCGAAGAGCCGCCGGCCCGATTGCGCAAGGCGTTGACGGACAGGGGGCTGCAACAGGACATGTTCCGCGCGATTGCGCCCGGCGCACGGTGGGACGTGCCGACCTGACGCGGATCAGGCCCGGTGGAACGTCAGGTAATGCGGCGTCCGGTCTTCGCGGATGGCCTTTGCCTCGTAGCGGGTGCGTGTCCAGTCGGCCCACGGCGTCGAGAAATCGTCGCTCTGCAAGGCAAATCCCGCGCCCGGCACCTCTTCCAGAGTCTGCCGAACGTAGTCGGGAATGTCGGTCGCGACACGGAATTCCGCCCCCGGCTTGAGGACGCGGGCCAAGGGTTCCAGATGTTCCGGGGTCACGAAACGACGGCGGTTGTGCCGTGCCTTGGGCCAGGGGTCCGGATACAGCAGGAAGGCCTTGGAAATCGACGCGTCCGGCAGAACGTCGAACAGGTCACGCACGTCACCGGGATGGATGCGCACATTGGTCAGATCGGCCCGGCGCAACTTGCCCAGCAGCATCGCGATCCCGTTGATGTACGGCTCGGCGCCGATGATCCCGACACCGGGGTTCAGCGTCGCCTGGTGAACCATATGCTCCCCTCCGCCGAAACCGATCTCCAGCCAGACATCCTTGCCGCCGAACAGCCCGCCGAGGTCGAGGGGGTCGCGGTTCGGGTTTTCCTCCCACTCCACGGGGCCGGGTGACAGGTCTGCCAGATCCTGCTCCAGATAGGCCTCATGCGAGGCTTTGAGGTGCTTGCCCTTGCGACGGCCATAGAAGTTGCGGTGGGGACGATCTGTCATGCTGCGCTCTGGCTCCGGTGGGAACGGTTGGGTGCGATATGGTGGCGGGTCGGTTTCATGTTTCCCGACCCGCTGCAATGGCGGGACGCGCGCTATCGCTGGATGCGGTTGACATGCCCCATCTTGCGCCCTGCGCGCACCTCGCCCTTGCCATACAGGTGGACCTGCGTATCGGCCGAGGCCAACAGGTCGGGAACGCGGTCCATGTCATCGCCGATCAGGTTTTCCATCACGACATCCGACACCCGTTGCCCATCCCCGAGCGGCAGCCCCGCGACCGCGCGGATATGCTGCTCGAACTGATCGACCATGCAACCGGCCTGCGTCCAGTGCCCCGAGTTGTGGACCCGTGGGGCGATCTCGTTGACGACAAGACCCGCCGGGGTGACGAACAATTCGACGCCCATCACGCCGACATAGTCCAGCGAACTTGCGATACGCCCGGCCAGAAGGGCCGCGTCCATCCGTTGCGCGGCCGACAGCGCTGCGGGAACCGTGGTGGTGCGCAGAATGCCGTCGCGGTGCACGTTTTCGCCGGGGTCGTAGCAGACCGTCTCGCCCGAGGGGCCCCGCGCGACGATGACCGAAACCTCTCGACTGAAATCGACGACACCTTCGAGGATGGCATCGGCCCCCTGCATGGCATCGAATGCGGCCCCCGCTTCGGCGGGATCATTGAGCCGGACCTGCCCCTTGCCGTCATACCCCAAGCGCCGCGTCTTGAGGATCGCGGGGGTGCCGAGGTCCATCAGGGCGGCCACGAGGGCCCCGACATCGGGCACGTCGCGATAGGGCGCGACGCTCAGGCCGATGGATTCGAGGAACGCCTTCTCGACCAGCCTGTCCTGACTGACGCGCAGCGCCTCGCGCCCCGGGCGGATCGGGCGCGTGGATTCCAGAAGGTCCAGCGCGGTGGCCGGGATGTTCTCGAACTCGTAGGTCACGACATCCACGGATCCCGCAAAGGCCGCGAGGGCCTTGCCGTCGGAATAGGCCGCCTGCGTCCACGTCGTCGCGACCTGTGCCGCGGGCGCCGCCGCGGGTTCGAAGACATGGGTGTCATACCCCAGCCGCGCGGCCGCCATCGCCAGCATGCGCCCCAACTGCCCACCGCCAAGTATGCCGATGGTCGCCCCCTGCGGCAGGGGATCAGTGGCTGTGGAGGGGGATGCGGTCATGGGCGGACTTTCCTGCGCGGCGCGAACGTGGGTTTCGGCGAGATTGAGAGAAGGGGCCTTTGGCCGATGCCGGATGGGGCCTTGTTCCCCGCCCCGGCCAGATCGGAATTCATACCGGGGTTTCCGGGATGGAGGCCGAAAGATCCGCCCGCCACTGATCGAGGCGCCGGGCCAGATCGGGGTCCGATACCGCAAGGATCGCGGCGGCCATGAGGCCCGCGTTCGCCGCGCCCGCGGCGCCGATCGCCATGGTCGCCACCGGAAACCCGCGCGGCATCTGGACGATGGAATACAGGCTGTCGACGCCGGAAAGGGCCTTGGTCTGCACCGGCACGCCGATGACCGGGATGCGGGTCTTGGAGGCCATCATGCCGGGCAGATGCGCCGCGCCGCCCGCGCCCGCGATGATGACCCGAAGGCCCCGGTCGGCCGCGGTCTTGCCATAGGACCAGAGACGGTCCGGCGTGCGGTGGGCCGAGACGATCGCCGTCTCGTAGGGAACGGACAGGGCGTCGAGCATGTCCGCCGCCTCTTTCATCGTGGGCCAATCCGACGTGGACCCCATGATGATGCCGACGGGAGGTGTTTGTGTCATTTCGGCACTCTCAGGCGATGATATCCGGTGTCAGCTCATCCTCGATCCGGGCGATCCGGTCCTTGAGGCCGAGCTTTTGTCGTTTCAGCCGTTTCACGGCCAGCATGTCGGGATTGCGGCTGTCCTCGTAGGCGCGGATCGCCGCATCGAGATCCCGGTGATCCTGGCGCAACACCTCGAGGCGGACACGCAGCACATCCTCGTGCGTCATTTCGAGCGGCGGTCGGGTCATGTGGCGGACCTTTTGGGAACGTTCTTGCGCAATCAAACGTGGTGCAGGTTGTCCTACACCGCCGGGCCACGTTTTCAAAGGGGGCGCGAAGGACTTGCAGTCACCGCCCCGCATCCCCAGATTGATGGGGCGGAACGGTGCCTTGTCAGGGCCGGACTGCATTCGGATCGCTTGGACTTGAGGACCCGACCCATGAGCAAACTTGGCTTCGGCACGCATCCCTACCTTCTCGGCTTCGATGAGCTGGAACGGCTGGTGGAACGGACGGCCCGCACGGGCAACGAGGGGTATCCCCCCTACAACATAGAACAGACCGGCGAGGCCGGGTTCCGCATCACGCTTGCGGTGGCCGGATTCGCCGAAGACGACCTGTCGATCACCCTCGAGGATCGCCAACTGGTCATCCGCGGAAAATCGCGGGACGAGGCGGAACGCGTCTACCTGCATCGCGGCATCGCTTCGCGGCAGTTTCAGCGCGCCTTCGTTCTGGCCGATGGCGTCGACGTCGCCGGTGCATCCATGGAAAACGGGCTTTTGCACGTCGATCTGAACCGATCCGCACCGGAAAACGTTATCCAGACGATACGCATAACATCTCAAGGCGACCAACAGAGCAGTAAGGAGTGACGCCATGACGAACCGCGAAACACTAGATGCCGTCGAAGGGAGCCTGGTCTACGTCCGCAAGATTGCGCTCGACGCCCTGCCGAAGGCCGTGCGTCAGGAAGCCGAGGACGGTGGATTGAACGAGATCTATGCCGTGCACCGCGCCGATGGCGAACAGGTCGCACTGGTCGGTGACCGGTCCATGGCGTTCGACCTTGCGCGACAGAACGATCTGAGGCCGGTCAGCGTTCACTGACCGCCGACAGCACGACAACGAAAGAGGGCCCATGCATGTCGCATCGGGCCCTTTTTTTTCGCGTGCATGAGAAGGACGTTACCGGGGATCGTCCGCAGCCTGCGCCCGCGCCTGAGCAAGCGCCTTGACGATGGCCGTGTCACCCGCAGGTTTGACCAGAACCGGCGTATCCTCACCATAGCGGGCGCGCAGGGCGTTCGTATCGTAACGACCGGTATGAAAGACGAAGGGCTTTCCGATCTGGCGCAGACGGTCCGCAACGGGGAAAACCGTCTGTCCGCGCAGATCGACATCGAGAATTGCCACGTGCAGCGAAGGATCAACAGCGGCGACCGCCTCTTCAACGGTCCCGCAAGGCCCCATGACGGTCGCGCCACGTTCTTCGAGGATCATGGAAAGATCGAGCGCAATGATCGCTTCGTCTTCCACGATGAGGATATTGAGGTCGTCCAACATAAGATACTTTCCGGTCCAGTATACCGAACCATGGTGTGCAGGCGCGGATCAGGCTTCAAACTTCATACAACCACAGCGCGAGCGAGCCACCCTTTCGCTAGTTTCACGATCTAAACCCACGCCACGCCTTTTGGTTCCTTCACGAGAGAATGAAACCAATGTGTACAATCATGCACTTATAGACCATGTATGAAAATCTTCGAGTCTTTTGACGTTTCGTCACTTGCCAAGCCGCAAGGCCGACCTAGCGAAATCAGCCACGAATCGCCGACGATGGCAATCATAGCCGAAGCGGCCCCCCGCCAAAACCGTCTGCCCGCGGAACCGCGGACCGGGCCGGTCGGCAGGGGGCCCTGTCGTTACCCGGCGATCAGGCCCATCGATTCGAGCAGCAACAGGACGCGTTGCGCGCAATCGTCGACTTCGAACCCTTCGGTATCGACCACCAATTCGGCGTTGGTCGGGGTCTCGTAGGGATCCGAAATGCCCGTGAACTCGGGGATCTTGCCCTCACGCGCCAGCTTGTACAGGCCCTTGCGGTCCCGACGTTCGCATTCCTCCAGAGAGGTGGCGACGTGAACCTCGACGAACGCACCGAATGCCTCGATCATCTCACGTGCAGCACGGCGCGTCGCGGTGTAGGGCGCGATGGGTGCACAGATCGCGATACCGCCGTTCTTGGTGATCTCGGACGCGACATAGCCGATGCGCCGGATGTTGATGTCGCGATGCTCCTTGGAGAACGTCAGCTCCGATGACAGGTGCTTGCGCACGACATCCCCGTCCAGAAGCGTGACCGGACGGCCGCCCATTTCCATCAGCTTGACCATGATGGCATTGGCGATGGTCGATTTCCCGGATCCGGACAGGCCGGTGAAGAACACGGTGAAACCCTGCTTGGAACGCGGAGGCGAGGTGCGACGCAACTCCTCGACGACTTCGGGGAAGGAGAACCACTCGGGAATTTCCAGCCCCTCGCGCAGACGACGCCGCAGCTCCGTGCCGGAGATGTTCAGAACCGTGACGTTGTCGCGGTCCTCGATCTCGTCGTTCGGCTCATACTGGGCGCGTTCCTGCACGTAGACCATGTGCTTGAAGTCGACCATTTCGCAGCCGATCTCTGACTGGTGCGCACGATACAGGTCCTGCGCATCGTACGGGCCATAGAAGTCCTCGCCCGCCGAATTCTTGCCGGGGCCCGCGTGATCGCGACCCACGATGAAATGCGTGCAGCCATGGTTGGCGCGGATCAGACCATGCCAGACGGCTTCCCGCGGCCCGGCCATGCGCATGGCCAGATTGAGCAGCGACATGGTCGTGGTCGACGGCTGATACTTGTCCAGCACCGCCTCGTAACAGCGGACACGGGTGAAGTGATCGACATCGCCCGGCTTGGTCATGCCGACGATCGGATGGATCAGCAGGTTGGCCTGCGCCTCACGTGCGGCGCGGAACGTCAGTTCCTGGTGGGCACGGTGCAAGGGGTTGCGCGTCTGGAAGGCGACGACCCGGCGCCAGCCCATCTTGCGGAAATAGGCGCGCAATTCGTTCGGCGTGTCGCGACGGGCCCGGAAATCATAGTGGATCGGCTGCTGAATGCCGGTGATGGCACCGCCCAGGTAAATGTCCCCGGCCGTGTTGTGCAGGTAGTTGACCGCCGGATGCGCAACGTCATCGGCGCCGAACACCATTTCGGCTTCGCGCGACTTGTTGGGCGTGTACTTGGACGACACGGACAGGATCGCGAGGATGACACCCTCCGGATCGCGCAGGGCGATGTCCTGCCCCTCCTCGACGGTGGCCGCGAATTTCTCGTGCACGTCGAGGGTGATCGGCATCGGCCACAGGGTGCCGTCGGCCAGACGCATGTTCTCGACGACATTCTCGTAGTCGGCCTGATCGAGGAACCCCTTCAGAGGATTGAAGCCCCCATTCATCAACAATTCGAGGTCACAGACCTGGCGCGGCGTAAGGTCCCAGCTCGGAAGATCGCCGGCGTCCAGCTTCAGCTTCTGGGCGCTGTCATGACTGACGAAAAGTTCGGGAATGGGGGAAAGGTTTGTCTGCATCAATCTGGTCCTGATCTTGAGGGGGGACAGGCCGGAGGCCGTGCCGGTCAGCTCTGCATGCAGAGCGTCGTACTCGCGCAACTTGCGTGCGAGGAACGTATCGGTGAGCCGGTTCTTTTCGGCTGCACCACGCGGGGTGAGAACATAGGCAAAGCGCTGGCGCCGATCCGGCCCCTTGCGATCACCGATCTTCAGAAGACCGGCCTCTGCCGCTGCCCGCAGCCGGGTGTTCACCCGGCCAAGCGAAACCCCCAAGGCCGCTGCAATGGTCCGCTGCGTGGCCTCCGGCGCCAGATCGACCTGACGCAGCAGACGAAACAATTCGTCCTCCTCTGCATCTGGCGTGGGTTCGGGGGCGGGTAACATTGCGCACGACTCGGGTTGTTCACGGCTGAACACATATGAAACGATATGCGTTCACGCCAGAACATACTTTGCCGAACGGCGTATTTCTGCCGGTGTCGCCCGTCTGCCCGACAGCCCCGGTTCAGAAATAGGGGGCGAAACAGGCCGCCTGATCCGGATCGGGCGCGCCGCGTCCGTTGATGATGACAAGGGCGGCCTGCGCGCGGGCATCACCCGGGTTGCGCGCAAGCATCGCCTGAACCGTCCTTGCGTCATCAGTCCGGATCGCATCGACGAATGGACCGTCGCGCACCGGATCGGCATCCGGACAGACGCCACCGGCCGCCGACACACCGCGCGGAGCCCGGTCGTTTGCCGGCCCCGACGACCCACCACAGGCCGCAAGGGACAAAACGAGGGTCACGGGAAGGATGGTGCGAAACGTTATGCGCATTGCGGCGACTTTCGGTTTGGGGCCTTTGCCCACCACCCTGCCCGGTCCGCGCCGCAGCCTCAAGCAACGGCGCGCGCGGGCGTCCGGAAAACGCCTTCAGCCGGCGGCGTCGACAGGGGCACCGTATCCCAGTGGTTCGGTCTGATCCTGCTCGATCTCGCTGTCCTGACCGTGTTCGGCAAGGAACCGCTCCACCTCCAGCGCGGCCATGCAGCCCATGCCGGCGCTGGTGACGGCCTGACGATAGATATGGTCGGTCAGGTCACCAGCCGCGAAAACGCCCGGAATGGAGGTCGCCGTGCTGTCGGGTTTCGTGACGACGTAGCCGCCGTTGTGCAGGTCGAGCCAATCCGTCACGAGCGAGGACGCAGGCGCGTGACCGATCGCCACGAAGAACCCGTGTACGGAAATCTCGCGCGGCTCACCGGTTTCGCGGTGCTTGAGGCGCAGCCCCTCGACACCACGGGGCTGGTCGCTGCCCAGCACCTCGTCGACCTCGTGGTCCCAGATGATCTCGACCTTGGGGTGCTTGAACAATCGGTCCTGCAGGATCTTTTCCGCCCGCAGCGTATCGCGCCGGTGGATCAGGGTGACCTTGCTCGCGAAATTCGTCAGAAACAGCGCTTCTTCGACGGCGGTATTGCCACCACCCACGACCGCGACCTCCTTGCCGCGATAGAAGAAGCCGTCACAGGTGGCGCAGGCCGATACGCCGAACCCCTTGAAATGTTCCTCGGACGGCAGGCCCAGCCACTTGGCCTGTGCGCCCGTCGCCAGAATCAGCGCATCGCAGGTATAGACGGTGCCGCCATCCGACGTCGCCGTAAACGGCCGCTTCGACAGATCCAGCGAGGCGATGTGATCCGAGACGATGTCGGTGCCCACGGCGCGGGCGTGCTCCTCCATCCGGACCATGAGGTCGGGCCCCTGAACCTCGGTATCGCCCGGCCAGTTCTCGACCTCGGTCGTGATGGTCAATTGCCCACCCGGCTGAATGCCCTGGATCAACACGGGTTCCAGCATGGCACGGCTGGCGTAGACGGCGGCGGTATATCCCGCGGGGCCGGAACCGATGATGAGCACCTTTGAATGACGGGTCTGGGACATGAGCGCGGCCTCCTGGCTTTGGGCTGGCGATATAGGGCGCGAATCGTGACAAGTAAAAGCCCCGGTCTCGGTGTCGTGAAGGGGGCCGCGAACGGACGGACCCGGCGGCCGCCCCATCCGCCCCCCGCCGGTCGGCAAAGAGGGTCATTTGACGAAATAATCTTGCGCCCGGACCCGCGTCGTGGGAAACGATCTTGGATATATTTGCCCAGACCGGACCCAGAATGCCCAGCTCTCGCCTTGACCCAATCGACCGCCAGATCCTTGCGGAACTTCAGGCAGACGGGCGGATGACGAACGTGGAACTGGCACGCCGGGTCGGCATCAGCGCGCCCCCATGCCTGCGCCGCGTGCGCGCCCTCGAAGATGCCGGCTTCATCCAGGGCTATCATGCCGATGTCGATGCCCGGTCCCTCGGGTTCGAGGTTCAGGTCTTCGCGATGGTGTCGCTCAACCGTCAGGCCGAGGTCGACCTGTCGGCGTTCGAGGACCGCTGCCGCGACTGGCCGCTCGTGCGGGAATGTCACATGCTGAACGGTGAGATCGATTTCATCCTGAAATGCGTCGCCCCGGATCTGTCGACGTTCCAGTCTTTCCTGACCAGCGAGTTGACGGCGGCGGAAAATGTCGCCTCGGTCAAGACATCGCTGGTGATCCGCGGCGCCAAGGACACCCCCGGCGTGCCCTTCGATGTGCTGGAGGCACGCCTCGCGCAGGAGGCCTAGGCCAAACCCGCCGCTGCCGGGACACGAAGGCCCCAGGACGCGTATATGCCCCCCGAAAGGATGGACGATGTCCCTGCCAAGTTTTCACATGATCGACGCCGCGCCACAGCCTGTCGCCACCTTTTCCCACTGTACGGAGGTCGACGGCTGGGTTTTCCTGACCGGCCAGATGCCGACATGGCCCGACGATCCGGCCCGCCCCCTGCCCGAGGGGATCGCGGCGCAGACACGCCGCGTGATGGACAACCTGATCCTTGTCCTGAACGGCATGGACCTCGGCCTTGAGAACGTCGCGCAGGCGCGTGTCTACCTGACCGATTTCGACCGCGACTACGCGGAGATGAACGCCACCTACAGCGGCTATTTCGCGAAAGGGAAACTGCCTGCGCGCACCTGTATCGGCGTCACGGGGCTGGCCGTCGGGGCATTGGTCGAAATCGACATGGTCGCCCGCCGGCCCTGACACGCCGCGTGCCCCCGCGTGGCGCGCGGCATCGAACCGCGGCGGCGCGCAATGTGCCGTTGCGCCCGGACGCCCCGACGAACAAGGCCCCGCACATGACGTGTCGGGGCCTTTCGATTGATCGGATCGGACCGAAGGTCAGACCTTGAGCGCGGGAATGATCTGTTTCTTGCGGCTCATCACGCCGGGCAGGACGACCGTATCGCCCGTAACGGTGGCGCCGAAGCTCTTCTCCGCGACGGTCTTCGTCAGGTCGTTGGGGATCAGCATCGTGGCTTCCTCGTTGAGGATGTCCACGACGAACAGCAGGACCTGTGCCACGCCATCCTCGGCCGCGACGGTGGGCATCGCCTCCATGAGGGCCGCCTTGCGATCCAGGATCTGACCCGGCGAGGTCGTCTCCAGCACGGAGACCCGGAAGGACGTGCCGTCGACCTCGTATTCCTTGGAATCCATCCGCAGAAGCTCCGCCTCCGAAAAGGCGGAGACGTCGGACTTGGCGGCGAACATGTCGGCGGCAAGGTCCGGGATCGACACGCCCAGATCATCGGCCAGCCGCTCGGCCACGGCACGGTCGTGGTCGGTGGTCGTGGGCGAACGGAATTCCAGCGTGTCCGACAGGATGCAGGTCAGCATCGCGCCCTTGATACCCTCGGGCGCGGTCGTCAGCGATTGCCCCATCATGTCCGCCATGATCGTCGCCGTACAGGCCAACGGACGGATGGTGATGTCGATCGGGGCCTTGGTTTCAAGGCCACCGGTCAGCTTGTGATGGTCGATGATCTGGCGCAGGTCGGCGTTGGCGATATTCGCCGGCAGCTCGGCGGGGTTGTTGGTGTCGACCACGACGCAGGGCTGATCGGCGTCGACGTCCAGGATGATCTCCGGCTTTTCGAGGTTCCAGCGGGTCAGCATGAATGCCGCCTCGGTGTTCGGCTCGCCCAGAAGGACGGCCTTGGCAGGCGTGCCCGCCACTTCGGACAGGTACCAGGCCCAGGCGATCGGGCTGCCGGTGGAGTCGGTGTCGGGGGATTTGTGGCCGAATACGAGCGTGGTCATTGATAAGGTCCGTGCTGACGATCAGATGCCGGGGCCTTAACCCGCGAGGCATCGCTTGTCACGGGATTGTCCCCATCGCGTTGCAGGGCAAGGGGCCCGCGGCCTAGGATGCGCGCATGAAGGAAACCGACCTCTACCCCCCGATCAAGGCGTTCCTCGAAGGTCAGGGGTATACCGTAAAGGCAGAGGTCGGCGCCGCCGACGTGGTCGGCCTGCGCTCCGACGAGCCTCCGGTCATCGTGGAGCTGAAGACCGGTTTCAGCCTTGCCCTCGTGCATCAGGGAATCGCCCGGCAGGCCATGACGCCCCATGTCTATCTTGCCGTTCCGGATGTCGCGGGGCGACGGGGGTGGTCCGCCCTCAAGGCCAATCTGAAACTGGCGCGCAGGCTGGGGCTTGGTGTCGTGACGGTGCGCCTTTCGGATGGTCTGATCACGGTGCATTGCGACCCCGGTCCGTTTCAACCGCGCCTGCAGGCGAAACCCCGTCAACGGCTGTTGCGGGAATTCGCCCGGCGCCGGGGGGACCCCAACAAGGGCGGCGCCACGCGCGACGGCCTCGTGACGGCCTATCGACAGGATGCGCTGGCCCTTGCCCGGCATCTCGCCGCCGCGGGCCCCTGCAAAGGCAGTGTCGCGCGGGACGCCTGCAAGGTGCCGCGCGCCACACAGATCATGCGCGACAATCACTATGGCTGGTTCGTCAAGGTCTCGGTCGGGGTCTATGAGCTGTCGCAAGCGGGGCGGGACGCGACCGCGCAGCATCCGGTGGAACAGTAGCAGGGGCCGCGCGCAAACGCCGTCAGCCCGACCGGACACGGAATCGTTTGCCGGCGACGCCACGCGCCATCTCGACACTTGCCACGACAGGCGTCACCAAGACGCCCATGCGCCTTGCCCTCCTCACCGTCGCCGCCATGTGCTTTCTGTCCGCCAATTCACTGCTGACGCGGGCGGGGGTGCTGGATGGCACGGATCCGCTTGCCTTTGCCGCGATCCGCGTGGGATCGGGGGCCATCGTCCTGAGCCTTCTGGCCGCGCGGCGGGGCATCACCCTCGGGGGCGGACGCAGGTGGGGCGCGGCCCTCGCGCTGGCCGTATACCTTCTGGGGTTCAGCCTTGCCTATCGCACGCTGGATGCAGGGCTCGGTGCGCTGATCCTGTTTGCCGTGGTCCAGATCGGGCTTTTCGGCATGGGCCTTGTGCGCGGCGAGGGCACCGGCCCGCAACAGCTGGGCGGCATGGCGCTGGCGTTGATCGGCCTTGGCTGGCTGCTGTGGCCTTCGGACAGCGTCCGGATCGATCCGATGGATGCGGCGTTGATGGCGACGGCTGGCCTCGCTTGGGCATTCTATTCCCTCGCCGGGCGGTTCGAACCACGCCCCCTTGCGGGGTCGGCGGGCAACTTCCTGTTGGCGGCGGGCGGTTTCGCACTGGCCGCGCCGCTTTGGCTGGGCACGCCGATCACGCCATTCGGGGTCCTGATGGCGGTTCTGTCCGGCGGCATCGCATCGGGCCTCGGCTACGCGATGCTGTTCCGTGTGCTGCCCGCGATGAGCAGTGCCACGGCAGGTGTCGCGCAATTGTCCGTGCCGGTCCTTGCCATGATCGCCGGGGCCGTCCTGCTGGCCGAACCGCCGACGCCACGGGCGATGGCGGCAGGTGCGCTCGTGCTGGCGGGGATCGCACTGGCGACGTTGCGGCGTCCGTCGCGCGCATGACGTCGTCGAGGCGCCCCAACCCTGTCCCGGTGGCAACGCGACGCCATCGCCCCATCTTGCCGCACATGACGACCGTCTTCGCCATCCTGTCGGCAATCCTCATCCCTGCGGCCGCCGTGGCGGACAACGCGGCCGACTGCGTTGTCCTGCTGCATGGATTGGCGCGCGGCGATACGTCCTTTCTCGTGATGGACGAAGCACTGACCGCCGAGGGCTTCGCGACGGTCAACGTGGACTATGCCTCCACCTCGGGCACGATCGAGACCCTGGCCGCAGGCACCCTGCCCCCCGCCATCGCGGCCTGTCCCGGCGATGCCCGGCAGATCCATTTCGTCACGCATTCCATGGGCGGCATTCTGCTACGTCAATGGATGGCCGACAACGACTTGCCCCGGCTGGGCCGCACCGTGATGCTGGCCCCGCCCAACCAGGGGTCCGAACTGGTCGACGAGATGCAGGGCCTGCCGCCGTTCGATTGGCTCAACGGGCCTGCGGGGGCACAATTGTCGACGACGGGCCTGCCGACACGGTTGGGGCCGGTCTGGCCGGGGGTCGGCATCATTGCCGGCAATCGCAGCCTCAACCCCGTGTATTCCATGATCCTGCCCGGCGAGGATGACGGCAAGGTGTCCGTTGCCTCTACCCGGGTCGAGGGGATGACTGCACATCTGACGATGCCCGTGACCCATACGTTCCTGATGAACAATCCGCTGGTGATCGGACAGGTTCTGTCGTTCCTGCGGACGGGCGCATTCGTGCCGGGCCTCGGCCTGTTGGACGTCTATGAGACGCTGACCGACTAAAGCGCCCCGGCGCCCGTCAGGCGTCGGCGTCAGGCAAAAGGCCATGCGCCCGCAAAGCCGCGATCATCGGCCCGATGTGGTCCACATGCTTGCGCCATGCCCCGTGGGAGGATCGGTAGAGCGGCTGCCGCACCTGCGCGAAGCTCAGGGTATCTACGCGCTCGGCCTGTTGGTGAAAGGCCAGAACCCCGTCCTCCCACGGCAGGTCGCATGCGGTCAGGAGGCGGCGCGCCTCGCCTTCCGGATCGTCGAGCAGCGCCTCGTAGTGGATGTCGTGAAACGCCCCCGGCAGTGTTTCGCGCCAGAACGCCACCGCATCGCGGAACAGGGCCATATGATCGGCGATGCCCGTCTGGCTTGCGGCATAGCGGTGGGTACCGTCCGGGAAATGGTTGCGCCAGATCGACAGTCCGGTGTCGCGCGGGTCGCGATGCACCACGACGATCCGCGCCTTGGGCAGGATCCGCGTGACCGCGCCGATCTGGACGAAGGTGTGGATCGACTTGTCGGTCAGGCGGCGCGGGGGGACATGTTGGTCTGTGCCACCGGCCGCGGCTTCGGCCGCCTGAACATAGGCCTTGCCCGCCTCGGTCAGCGTCGCGGCATCCACCGAGGCCCCGGCGGCAAAGCCGCGCGTCATGTCGCGCAGGATGGGGTTCAGCACGGCCAGTTCGCCACCCGCACGCACGCCGCTGTGCGCCGCCAGGATCGTTTCGACCAGCGTCGTTCCGGATCGGGGCATGCCGGTGACGAAGATGGGCGCAGCCGCGCAGGCAGATACCGCCCCGCTTTCGGCAAGGCGCGTCCAGTCGGCGCCGGTGATCCGCGCCAGATCGTCGATGTCCGCCTGCGGATCGAAGGGATAGGCCGCGGCCAGCGCGTCGTTCGCCTTGGCAAGGTGGTCGAACGCGGCTTCGGGGTCCGTCCTTTCCAGCGTCCGGGCGAGCGCATAGTGCAGCAGGCGCCGGTCATTGGGGCCGGTCCCTGCATCCGCGACCGCGTGCGCCATGCCGGTCACGACAGGCGCCGCCGGGTCCAGCCTCGTGCCGTAGGCCAGCGCGCGCGCGGCCAGTCCGTGACCCGGTTGCAAGGCGAGGGCCGCGCGCAGATCGGCCTCGGCCGCTTCGCTTTGCCCAAGCGATTGCAACAGCTGCCCCCGCCCGACCAGCAGGTCGGTATCTTCGGGTGCAAGCGCCAGACCTTCGGCATAGGCCGTCAGCGCATCCTCCGTTCGGCGCGCGGCAGAGGCCGCACGCGCCAGAAGATGCGCACGTCCCCGGGCCGAGGGTTTGCGCCGGCCGGCGAGGGACATGGCCTCGACCGCCCGCCCCTGCGCCAGGGCGACTTCGGCAGCGAGGGCCAGCGCCGTGTCGGATCGGGGCGCCGCCGCGAGTGCGGCATCACAGGCGCGGGCCGCGTGGTCCAGCAGGCCGCCTGACAGGGCAAGCCTTGCAAAGGTGATCTGCGCATCGGCCCATGCGGGTGCCTGAAGTGCGGCACGCCGCGCCTCGGACAGGGCGGGCGCCACCTGGCCGGCACGCGCCAATGCCTGCGTCAGGCCAAGGCGCAGGTCGACGGCATAGGGCTCCAACCGCAGACCGGTGCGAAACGCCTCGGCCGCCGGGGCAAGGCGACCAGCCGCGAGACGTCCCTGCCCGACCATGGCCAATGGAACCGCCGCGGACCGCGCCCGAAGCAGCGGGGCGGCCGCGGCCTCCAACCCGCGCAGATCGCCCGCTTTCAGACAGGCGGACATCCTTGCCAGATCACGCGGTTTGGCCGCCCCCGTCCCGATGGCACGGGCTCCCTGCCCGGTCGAGGCGGCGGTGATCATCGTCACGAGGGGGCCCGGCAGATCGGCACGACGCGCCCGTTTCACAAGGTCCCGCGCCGTGCCGGTGGCATGGGCGAACAGGGCCAGTTCCATCCAGATCGACGGCTCCTTCGGGGCGGCGGCCAGCGCCGCGTCATAGCTTTCGCGCGCAAGATCGACCTGTCCAAGTGCGGCCTGCGCGCGCGCCATGTGAAACCGGGCCTCGGGCCAATCGGGCCGTCTGGACAGAAGTGGTGCCAACAGGGCGTGGGCCGCCTCCGCCCGGTCGGAATCAAGGGCACGGCGGGCATCGGCAAGGGCGGTCTGATCAGCGGTCATGGTGACGGCGTATCACGCGGAAGGACCGGGATGTAGGGGCCGCGCGCGCCCCGTCCGCGCGATCCAATACACGCGCCCGAAACCGATTGTTTCACCCATATCCATTGATCGAATCATTCGTCTGCTGCGACAACGGAGGCCGCGGTGGGGGCCGTAACTGCCAGGACGACCTCGTCATGACTGCATATCAGCGGCTGCCCTCCGCGTCCTTCCGATCCGCCCTCGACCCCGATCTAGACCGGGATGGTGCCCGCACCACGGCACCCGACACGCGCGCCATGGCGCCCTATGACCTTGCCTGGATCGACAGCCGCGGCGTCGCGACATGGGATCGACGTCGCCTGCCCGACACGCCCCAGATCGAAGGTGCGGTTTCCTGCCTTGCGCGGGGGGCCATGCTTCGCGGACCACGTGGACCGGTCGCGATCGAGGATCTGGTTCCCGGCGACCGGATCGCCACCCGGTCGGGGGGCACGGTGCAGATCGACTGGATCGGGTCGCGCACCTATCGCGGCGGAACCGATACGCCGCGGTTCTTCCGCATTGCCGCGCGCGCCTTCGGCGCGCAGG